>CAYLPP010000006.1:0-123083 GCA_964385615.1 uncultured bacterium
TGTTGACGGAGGCGCGACGGCGGGCTTTATCAGCTACTACCTGGCGCGCATTGATTCGAACGGGAATGTGAATACTTCTACTCAGCCAGTTTCTCTGACGGCGAATCAGCTTAATGACGCTTTCATGTTTTTTAGAAATGGTTCGAATGCCTCAGTGCTTCTCCGGGGTTATCTGATCGGCGATCCGGGGTTGTCGCCTTCCTTAAAGCTTTTGCGGGCGGCTCAAGTGAATTCCGCGAATACCCCTCAGGATAAAACAGCTGGATTCATTAGTTATTACCTCTTGAGAATCGATGAGAACGGAAATGTAAACACCAGCCCTGGCACCGTGCCGGCCAACGCGAATTTACTGGCAAAAGCTTTCAGTTTCTTTCAAAACGAGCAGTCGTTTCCGGGCGCCCGGGGTTTTGCCGAATATCTTGCGGGTTCGGTCGGCCTGTATCCTCAGATTGATCAGATTCGCACGGCTCAACTGAATTCCTTTGATACGCCCGGGGATCTTGGCCAGACGGCTGGGTTTATCAGCTATTTTCTTCCTCGGATTGATTCAAATGGCTTGATCAGCACCCAGCCTGGTGAGCTTCAGGTTACCGTCGCCCTTCTGAACCGGGGTATTAACTTTTTGAAATTTTCAAATCCCGCGTCCACTCAGAACTTCGTTAACTATCTGACAAATACGGGGCTTAGCGGAGATATCGCGGTTCTTCGCGCCGCGCAGGTGTCTTCGATTACGGCGGATAACGGCAGTACGGCGGGTTTAATCAGTTTTTTTACTTCTCATATCGCTCCAGACGGACGTTTGCTTCTTAATGTTCAGGGGCTGGTTCCAAGCGTTCAGGGAATGAACGGTGCATTGGGGTATTTTGCCGCTCAGCCAGGAGCTTCTCATGGCTTGATTCAATTTTTAGTGAATGACGTAACAGGTCCGGTCGCCCAGCTTCGAGCCGCTGTGGCGGGAAACAACGCGGATATCGCCGGTGATGTTGTTTTCTATCTTCAGCGGATTTCCGACGCCGGAGTCGTGGACCTGAGTCTGACGCCGGCTGCTCCTACCGTCCGGTCTTTTTCCGACGCGTTGGCTTATCTTGACCTTAACCGGAACTTCCCGTCTTTTATTAAGTTTTTGACGCGTTCAGAATTAAATCCAAATGGAGCTCTGGCGGCAATTGTTAACGCACGCGCGAACGCGTCGCCCGCTGAAAGGGCGGAGATCAACGGACGGTTAGGATATCTACTTACGAATCTTGATATCGATCCTCAGACTGGAGCTTTAACGATTCGCTCTAAATCTGAACTGCAGAGACCTTTGGTTAAAATTGAGGCGATTTTGAACGCGTTTAATTCCAACGCGCCCAATTTTCAAAGGCTCGCGAATTGGGTCCAATTAAAAAGTCCTTTCCCTCAGGATCTTTTTGATTTTGCGGTTAATGAAAGCGAAACGGTTCTTCAAGAGGTTTCGATTCAGGTTAATCCGGCTTTAAAAGTGAGGTTTCAGCTGGTTATCAATTCAGTCACAAAAGTTGTTTCTATTTTGTCGTATGAAAATGACGGAACTCAGGCGGTAGGACGGTTTACGCTGGGGGTCGGAGATTTTGTCATAGAGAATCTGACTTTGAGTAACGATAAAAAACAGATTTTGATCGGGATCCACAACAAAATCACAGGTGACAGAATCAATTTGATTTACGATATTGCCAATCATACATTTACGGTCCGTCCTCAGGTGTTTATTCTGCCGCCATCTCCGATCACTCCTTCTGGGGGCGGGTTTTCGGGCGGCGCTGCCATCGGCGTCGTTGCCGGGACGGGAGACGGTGTCGGGGGTTCATTAGGCGGACCGTTTGCTTCTATCGGTTTTGGACATGCGGATCTGATTCTTGACCCTGGGATTGATCCTAGGGAATGGGCTCGTGATTTCCGGGTGCATGACCGGGCTGAGTTTGGAGCTGAGAATTACGCGGAGATTTCTTCACATCTGGAATCCGATACGGAAGCCGGAAAACGGGTTTTTGAATTTAAGCTTGTTGTGGATGGCGAAGTCATTGACACTTTCTCATTCACTGAGGATGCCGGCTATTCTCCCACAATCGATCACGAAGAAGTTGCTGATGGGGTTCACGTTTTTCATATTCAGGGTTTAGATCCAAAGGGTAAATCCTGGATTGTGATTTACAATAAAAACGCTAAAGACGGTGAAAAAGTAATCAGGATCGCTTCGGACGGCAAAAGCAGTTACACGATTATTATGAAAAACGGGAAAGCTTTCCTGAGAGTTACTTACATTAAAGACGGCGCTAAACAGACGACGGACATTCCTCTTGAAGAAGTTTCTGAGGAAATTCTCGCCGAGCTTTCCGGAGAAGGCGTTCCTGTTGAACAACCTCTTGTGCCGATTGAGCCGAGCCCTGAAGCCATCGACCAATTATTCGCGCAAGGTAATTTCGGCGGTATTTTTGTCGGAGGACCAGGAGAGTTCGGTGAACCCCGGAAATTACCGGGTGAAAAAACAGAGACATTGATCGTGGGCGGCGAGGAGACTCCTCGTGAACTTGGAGTTCTGGACTACGGCTTGCTGGCTTTGATGGGAACCGCGGTATTTCTGGGAGAAAATACACGTAGAAAATTAGAGGAAGAAGAGGATAAAGAGCGTAGCGGTCAGCTTCCTGAGGATCCTGGCGCACGTTCCGAATTACGCACTCGCGAAATTACGGCGGCGGTTCTTACCTCCATCGACGCTCTGCAACAGGCGCGTGCCCGTTCAGAAGCCCGTCAGCAGCTTCCAGCCGCACTGGAAGGTTTAAGACCTGATCCCGTGCTTGATCCTACTCTGAATGAATGGATTACCGACCGCGTTCCGTTCTGGGTCAAAATCGCGAATCACCAGTCGGATATTCAAGCTTTGCGTAACTATCAGCAAGGGGTTTTGATTCTTGAGTCCGGTAAGACGGTTCAGCGTTACCTTGGCGATAACGTTCGGCAAGATGATCCTGAAATTGAAAAACTGATTGGGGAGCTTACGGGGGAACTGGAAAATTTTTACTTAGAACTTCAGGCTCGAGATACAACGGAAGTTCAGGACTATAAGATCTCCATGAATCGCCGTAAAGCCTTAGATTTTATTGTGAAACATTGGCTTCCGAATGAACATCAGCGGCGTCTGCTGATTGACCAGGTTCAGAAGCTGTCACGCCTTGCCAACACGCTCAGCGGGGAAGAACAGAAAGCTATTCTTGAATTAAAGGCCCTGCTGGTTGAGGATTTGAATTTAGCCGAAGCTCAGCGGAAAGATCTGAAGCGCTATATGAAAGAGCTTCAAATCGGTGATTTTTTTACGCAAGAGGAAATTGAAGCGATTACGCGCCGGATGATTGCGGCCGCGGCTCTTGACGCGGAGCGCCAGGAAGCTTTTGAAAGAGAAAGGCTTCAGCGGACGCAGGCGGAACGCCAGGAAGAACCGGTTGATCAGGAAAAACTCAGAGAGCAAGCGTTACAAGAAGCCTTAACTTCAAATCTTTATCCTGAGGGCGAGCCTGCGCCCGTGGCGGCGCCGGCGCAGGAAAAGGTTGAGCCCACGGTAACTCCTAAGGAAAAACCAACGCCCAAAAAGAAGCCGTCTCGGGGAAGGCTTGCAGTGGTTGCGGCGGGACTTTTACTTGCCGTTGGATTGGGCGCTGCCGCGGAAATGGCGGGTCAGGAAAAAGAAACTCCTCCGGCGAAAAAAGCTGGCGCGGAGAAAGAGGCTAAAGTCGAGGGGCGAGTTGCGGCGGACGAATACCGGAGAAAAACGCTGGAAGAAATGATTACCCTTTACGATTCAGGAAAGGGTGTGGATGAAGCGACGGGTTTCCCGTTTGATATGGTGGATCCCGCCGAGAAGGGGAATTGGACGACGACTCAGCCGACTGCCATTGGGCAGTATCTGGAATTTTTAGGTCATATCGTGGCAGGCGACGTTCCGGGGAAAACGGGACGCGCGGACAAAGAAAAAGCCGCGGCGCAGATTCGCAAAGTTCTAGCCAGCCTTCAGGATGCTCAGAAAAACCACGGCCGTAAAGGTTTGATTCCCTGGCTGAAAATTGACGGGAAAACCCGTCCGGACCGTAACGAAATCGCTTTCGTCGATAACGCCAACCTTTCCGCCAGCATTATTGAGCTGATGGGAACGCTTCGCCGCGCGGGCGGTTATGCCGGCCTGTTGAAATCCTCCAATGATTTTCTCGAAGCTCAGCTGGACGGCTATGAAGAAATGTATGACGCCAAAGAAGACCTCTTCTATGGAACGATGGACAACACCGGTAAGAAGGGCACTTATCACATTGACCGCTTCTTCGCGGAACATCGCGCGAAAACCGCCGCGGTTATTACTTACTTCCGTAAAGTGCGCACGAATAAAGGCGGAGCTCAGGTTATTACGGCGAAAGCCTTCGTCAATCTGAAGCCGGTTTTCCGGTCTTATGTTTTCCGCAACGGTAAACGCGCGCTGATCGCCGCGCCTTGGGACGGCGGTGTTTTCCAGGTCAGCTGGAACACGGGCTACGAAAGCGGGATGGGTCCGAAACTCGCTCCGGTTCAAAATATGAACGATAACCATTTCAAGGCGGCTACGGATTACGCGGCGGTCAACAATCTTCCCGGCGTGCCCTCTGCCTCCGGAACCCCGGAAGGTTATTCCGGCAATTTGGGAATTCCGCTTCTGAAGGAAAAAGGAGGCGAGGTACAGATTAATGTCCTTTCCATGTACTCTCTTTATCCTAATTTTGAGGGAAATTCTGAAGTTGTCGCGGCGTGGGGGCAAAAATTCGGGGCTCGCGGACCTTACGGGCATTATGACGCGGTGGATTCCGCGGGCCGGCCGGTTCGCCGTTACTACGCGGTGGACCAGCTCAGTTCCATTTTGGGTCTGATTGGAAAGCAAGGCGCCTCATTTAAGGAAGGGCTGAAAGCGGCCGGAATTGACGAAGCTTTTATTGAACTTTACCTTGCTCATGCCGCGCACTGGAAAGAAGATTTAAAACCGGAAGCGGTAAACCCTGCTGATGTTAAAGCGGCGCTTCCTGGAGATAAGAAAGAGGATGTCCGCCCTGCTGTTCCGCCGAAAGTCGCGCCTCTTCCCGGAGACCGGAAATTTGATCCCGTCGCGGACGTTTATGAAATCGTGAAGGCTCTGGGAGTCGACGATAAAAAATTCGCGACCCTGGAAGATTTTCGCACCGCGATCGCTAAAGATGATCCGGTCGCTCATGGCTGGTATGTTCCGTACATGGAAAGTCTTGTGAAAAAGAAGTTCGATTTCACCACCCCTCAAGGCAGAGGCGAGAACCTGCTCGTCGCTCAGCTGGTCCGCGACAAGGGCCTGAAGCAGATTGCAAAAGACGTGGATGAATTCTGGAAAGCCTTCGATGATTCCATGGGTGCGACTCATGAAACAATTACGGAGAAAAATATTGGCTCCGTAGCTTCCAATGAAGCGCGCGGGCGTTTTATGATCTGGGCCTATCAGGCGGCGGTTAAAGGCTACGATCAGTGGAAGACCGAATCTGAAGCTATTAAATCCTATCTTCGCGATCCGGAGAAAGTGAAGAAAGCCATGGAGAAGGCTCCTAAGCTCTATCGCGGGCTTCTTCGCTCAAAGACGAAACTGCCGGCAACCATTACCAAGCAGATGATTGTGAACACCCGCGTCGCGGAACAGTATTTCCTTTCCTATCTTTCCGCGGCCGCAGGGCAGAGCGGTTCGACGAAGTGGGAATCCTGGGACGCGATCAGCGACGGATTGATCGGGATTTTCGCGGATGATAATAAGCGCAAAGAATTGCTGGACGAAGTTTTCCTGCTTGAGCTCGCGATTTCCAATCCTGAAATTAATCTTGGCGATCCGGCTACGGTCGATGTTCAGCTGAATGGGCAGCCCCGCAAAGATTTTGAAAACAGCCTTGAAGGACAGCTGGAAGGTTCTGTCATGGCGCTGGCTTCTCTGCGCGTTGAACGGGGCTGGGAAAAAACCCGCGGCGCCGTGCGCCAGATGATCGCGGTGCTGACGGATCCTGACAAGCGCAAAGTGATTCTTGAAGAAGCTCAGATGCAGGCGGATTTCCGCTATGGAACCGGGGCCGGGAAAATTGATATCGCCAAGGTGCTTCTGGAAGGGCAATCTCCTGAAAATACGATTGCCCGCGGTCTTGTGATCGGCTGGACGCAGACCCGCGCGTTTTCCCGCGGAACCATTGAAACCAGCTGGAGCCAGACCGAAGGCCTCGTTAAGTCGGTCACTGAAATGCTTACCGCGATGTCCATGGATCCGGTTGAAGGACCTTTGTTTTACAACCGTGCCGCTCAGTTGTTTTTGTATCAGGAGGGGCGTACACCCGAACAGGCGAAAAGAGAAGCCGCCGGGGTTAAAGATATTGAATATTTCAGAAACAATAAGGAAGCCTGGAATTTCCTGATGGGCTATACCTATTCCTTTACTCTTGATCTTCGCCGTGATCTGGCGGTTGCTCGCGATTCTTTGACTTTAAAGCAGCGTTTCCAATACCGCACCCGGAATTTCCTTTACTACATTACGAATATGCAGCCTCAGATTTCAAAGTACTTTGAAACGATCGGCCGGAAAGGTGTTCAGGTCGATTCTCACAAAGCGACTTCGCGTCTTGAGGTTCAGCAGATCTGGGGAACGGTCAGCTCCCGTTTGCGTGTTATTGAAGAAAACCACGGGCGTTTTGACCTCACGGAAGCAGAAGTCAAACAGGCCATGGATAATATGATCCGGCTTCAGGAAGCCGCGAAAGATTCCGGCTGGGGGTACCTGCAGGACGATGAAGCGAATTACCTTTACCGGATGTTTTACGCCCGGGGATTTTTCCGCCGTGACGTGGTTGCCGCGGATACGCTGGCCCGCACGTTTACGATTGAAGATTTCTTCAAGTACGTAGTCTTTATCCGCGACAGCCGTCAGGCCGCGGGCGCTTTGATCAACACGGAGCTGGATGGATACACTCGAAATCCTGGTACCCGGCCTTTCTGGATGGACGCGGATGAAGTTGGGAAGTACGGGCCGTTTATTAAAGAAATTCAAAACCGTCCTTTACTTGGCGGTGAAGCTTTACAGTTCGCGATTCAGTTTATTGAGAAGCAGATTGCTCTTCCTTCCGGTGAGCACGTGGATCTTGATAAGGCTCAGGCGCAATTTTTGGAAGAAATGCGTATGCGTATTTATCTTCAATCCTCTTATCTTATCTACCACCGTATCTATGATTCCCGGACCGGAAGAAAACTCCCGGTTCATCTGGAGGATCCGAAGATTTCTTCCTGGGTCAACGCGATTCAGCGCGGGGATTACACTTTGGAAGAAGCAGTCCGGATTCTCAAGGATGACGGCTGGTTTAAGGATGAAGAAGATAAAGCGGTCGAAGCGATTCGCGCGGAATTTGGCCAAGAGGCCGCGGACAAATATCCGCGGATGTATGAAGCGGTTCGTCTTGGATTCCTGACTTATAACCATCGTCAGCGCCGGGATAAAGAATGGTTTGCCAACTGGTTCCGTGACGCGATTTACATCCAGAAACTCTCGTATCTTCATCACGGCCGTTTCATCGCCCCGTCAAGCTTAAGTGCCGCGGTCAACCAGTTCCGCGATGAAAATCCGCGGGTTGTTATCGTGGATTCTCCGCTCCAGAGAAACAAAACGGCACGCTTTTTTGAAACGATTGCCAAAGACGACGCCGCTTACCGCAGTCTTCACGAATTTAACGACCGGCATGGATTTATCCGTTCGTGGATTAATATTTTCAAGGAATGGCCGGACAAAGCAACCGCTGACCGCTGGCTGGCGGCTTTCGCGCGCCTTGAAAATCTTCCTCAGCTGAATGGTCTTACGCCTGGTGAGCTTCACGCGGTTCAGACGGAACTGATTACTCGTCTGCATATGGCCAATAACACGTTTTCCAACTCGTACTATGATCAGTCGTATCAGCTGAATGGCGAGTTTCGCCCGACCGTTGTTCAAAGCCGGCGTATTTTGGAGTATCTGGAAGGCCTTCTGGTTGAGCCCGGCTTTGACGGCCAGCGTCCGCTCCTGACTCTTCTTGACCGTCTTCCTGTGCGTAGTGCCGCGGTCCGCAGAGTCCGTGAAGCCCGGCAGAAATTTATCGATGTGATGGATGTCGGGGATGCCGCTTTGAGGACGAATGTTTATAAAGAGCGTGATGCCCGGCGTAAAGCGCTGACTCCCGCGGCCCGCGAAAAAACGGAGAAACGCTTTCAGGAACTTTACGATACGTATATCAATCATCCCGATAACGCGCGGAAGAAATACGCGAAGAAAATCGACCCGTATCTTTTTAATTACTACATGGAAGTTACGTTTGACCGGGGCTGGAGCGCGGATGAAGCGTTCTTCCGCTTTATCGAAGTTCAGGAATGGACGGAAACGACTTACCGTGACGCTCTTGGAATCGGAACCCGGCCGTTAACCGCGTTTGAAGAAGTCACGGTTTCATCCATCGCGGACCGCCTGTTTTCGGACTGGGGGATTCTCGATAAAGACGCTGTTCTGAAAGAAAAGCTTGGAGTGACCCACAGAGAAGGTGTCCAGCAGGAACTGCGTCATATCCGGGTTCTTCTCAAGACAACCGTCATTCTTCAAAAACAGTTCGAAGGTGTCGGAAAACGTATGGGCTTTGTCGATGCTTATCGTCTCGCGGATAACGCTTTTAACAGCGGTGTTGTCGAAGATGCCGATCATAACGGCGAAATTGACGACAACGAGGCTGCGGATCTGCTTCGGTGGTACGAAATTACAAAACGTATTCACAGATACGGAACCCAGGCTCTTCGTGATGACGCGGGAGCTCGTCAGCACACAGGGGTCGTGTCTGCCGGGCAAGATGTCCGGATTAACGGTGTTGTTTACCGGATTCAGAAGGACGCGGGAACCCCGAAAGCTGGGGATCTTCCTTCTTTCCGGCTGATTGGACCTGAGGGGATCTGGAAGTCTTCTCCTAACGGTAAAGCCGTAAAAATTCGCGGAATTTCATACGAAGTTAAAGCGTCCGGCGATAATCTTCAATTTGACGTGCAATTTGATATTGATGAAGCGCTGTATCTGGCGGATGCCTGGCTTGAAATTGGTTTAGCGGAGCAGTTCACGCGAAATGTCTGGCGGGAACCGCTTGCGGACAGTGAAGAAACCAACTCCGCGAAGTTTGCCGATCCCGCGAAGTTAGGGGCCGCGCGGCAACGGGCACGCACCGCCGGTCTGGCTCCATCTGACGTAAACCGGGTTCAGCCTGAAAATGTTGGAGACGTCATTGCTCTGCACAAGTTACTTAAAGAGAGAGGCGCCGCGCTCGGCCTTGAAGCCGATGAGCTTGACGGGAAAACGATTCTTGAAATTAAGCATTATTTATCGATCGTCAAAAGCCTGAACGAGGTTTTCGAGTCTGACAGTTATTCCGCTTACGCGAAGGATCTTTTGGCGGGCCGTGACGGCAAAGCGTTTTCAGGCAGAAGCACCCGGGCGATGCGTGAAGCCGTTTTCCAGGAATTCAAAAAACGCAATGTCAGCCCTCAGCGGCTGGCCGTGCTTGTTGCCTGGGCTAAAAACCGAAAAACCGAAATCGACGCCAAGCTTGCGCAATTTCTGAATGTTGCGGTTGAAGACCGGGAACTCCGTCCGCTTGAACCCGTAAGTCTGCTCGATCTGGTTCTCTATTATGACTCGATTGCCACACCGGAAAATAAATCAGGCCTCTTTGAAGCTCTCCTCGATCTCCGCGGACAGGATAACCTGGCGCTGGGAACAGCCCGCCACACGGTCTGGAAAACGGAAGTTGAGAACACGATTAACGGTATCTTCAAGAAACAGCTGGACGAGTGGGTTGAAGATCTGAATCTGCCCAAAGAAGAAGTGGAAGGCCTCGAAAATAAAATTCTCCACAAAATCGCGGAAGTCACGGACCCTAAAAAAGGCGGATGGAAGAACGTCCTGATCATAAGCGCGATTGTGATCGGTTTAGTGTGGATTTTGAATTTCCTGCGCGATATTTTCGTGTTGAGGATCGCGGGTCGAGGCAAGCCTTATTATGTCGTGGCCCGTCTTTATGACAGTATCGTTTTTGGTTCAACCTTCCTGTTTACCATGGCATGGCTTTCAGCAATCAGCGTTCATTCCAGCCTGCCGGCCATTACCGTTCTTTTCCTGATTTATCTTTATCTAATGCATCAGGTTTTCCTGAAGTTCTGGCATTTCTTCCTGGCTGTTATTTTTGGGGCTCCTCGAATTGCTCCGCCGGTCGAGCGTGATCCTGACGGAAAGATCAAGAGTCCGATGCCTCCTGAAGGCCAGATTAACGTTATTCAGGTTCTTCTCCGTCCGGACCGTGACGAAAAAGAAGAAATGCAGGATTATCTGGCTCACCAATACCTGCTTCTCTTACACACGCCTCCCGGGGTTCACGTTCATTTGTTCGCGCGTGACGTTAACCGCGACGATCCTTACAACGGGGTTCACGGGGATAAGGCGAGAGCCAGCCTGAATGAAATCCTGAACAATATCACCTTGCCTAAAGATTTCGTGGTTCCGGATGATCAGGAGGGCGACACTCCGGAAATGCTGGCCGCGAAAGCTAAATTGCGCGCCTTTAAGGCGGATCCGGTTAATAATCCTCCACCCTCGATTCTTCAGGATTTTCCGAGCCGTGTGGTTGTGTTTTTGCGCCATGAGCCTATTGAGAAACCCTTCGATTATCAGGCCATCATGTGGTGGCTGAAAACCGGCCGGGCGAGACTTGAAGGTCCGATTGATTTCGGGGGAAATCCTTTACTCGCGGAACCCGGCACGACCGACGCGGAAATCGGCGGGGATGGAAATTGGCCCCTGTGGGAAGGTTTGAACGCGAAGCGTAATGCCGACGGTCACCTTGAGCGCATTGATTTATTTGACGGGATTCTGACACCAGATGGCCGGATGGTTTCACCGGATGACGATCCTCGGTTGGACAATATCCGCAACCAGGTACCCGGAGAATCCCGAGTCCACAGTATTACGCCGTTTGACGCTGAAATTGGCATGACGCCGGACGATTACCTGCGGATGGTCGCGGCGAGCAATGATCCCGCGAATGATGAGTACGGAATGTTCCAACCGCGCTCAAAAGTCCGGAACCGGGATGAATCCCTGCAGACCTTCAACGAAGATTTCGCGGGCCGGGCTTTGTGGTTCATGCACCGCGCGCGTATGCGCCATTTGGACCGTATCCGCGGATTCGGGAAATTCCTGATCGTGGTTGACCGTTATTTTAACGGAAATATGAAGCCCGGCCATGAGCATCCGTACGGCCGCTACTCGACGCCGGCGGTTCTTTCCAGTCAGAAAATCGCTTATCCTTGGCAATTTAAACTGTTGATGATCTGGATGCCTATCGGCCTGATGGTCGGCAGTTTTATCTCGATTCTTCTGGGGCCGGCGTTCCATCCGGTGTTCTGGGTTCTTTTCGGAATCGGCGTGGTCTGGTTCTTTACCTTTCCTTATATTTATCAAGCCTTACCGCGGGATTTGGGGCCCGATCAGGAATTCAGAGGCAATCCTCGCGCGGTTTTAAGTCATGATGAATTTGAATCCACCGGCGTGAAAATCGCTCTCGTTGATAACGTCACCATGTGGGATGACGCTAAAACAGGGTTCCTGGCCTGGGTCGCCCGCCTTTTCCGCTGGCAGGGAACATTTGACTCCATGAACATTAACGTCCGCGCGCGCCGTGCCGAAATCATGGAATTCGCTAACCGCAAATTCAACAACGAAGTCGTGCGCGGTCTCGCGGCAACCAACCTTTGGGCCGTTACGCTGGTTCTTGGAAAAATCGCCGACGCCCGCCCGGGAACTCAGGAAGTCAGCCGGTCTTTCGTGGGGGAATGGCTTTACGGCATCACCATGATTACGCTGCTTCACGATAAATTCAATTCCCCGGCCTGGGAATATCTCAAGGAAATCGGTTTCCTCGCTTTGATCCCCGTCGCGGCTGTTATCGCCGCACTGATTTACGCGCCGATCGTAACCGTTATCGCTCTTCTGGGTACTTCGCTCGTAATGGCATTTCTTGTCTTGATTGGAGTTCTTCCCCAGAACTGGTATGAAAGAATCGGCGGTATTGAACCTCTTGAAGAAAGAATTGTGTACGAGGGCAAGCCGGATGTCGCGCCTAAAAATATTCTCTTCCGCCTTCTGATTACTCCGCTGGTTCTCGCTGATATTATGGGGCAGGCGCTTTTTGAACTAAATTCAACCACTGTCCTTTTGCTTAACTACCTCTGGTTCACACTGCTCTACCTGAAAGTCGCCGTTGTCAACGTGGCCCGCCTTGTGCTAGGCGGGAAAGTGACCAGCCTTTCGCAGCCGAAATTTATTGATAAAACCCTCGCGGATCATATTCGGGCCTTGCGTATTCCATTTACCGTCGGCTTGAGCGCGGCTCTACTGATGTTGATGCGGGGAGCGGCTCTTTTCAGCGCCCAGTGGTTTATCGGTCTGGCTATTGTGGTTGTCTTCTCGCTTATCTTTCTTTTCAGATATCCTGATCTGGCGAAGGAAACTGCTGATTTAAAAGTAAAGCAATCGGCTTTGGAAGCTAAAATCGCGGCTGAAGTGGATGGCCGTAAACTGGCGGATTTAAAAGTCGCGAAAGAAGACGTGGACAATCAGCTGAATATGAAAGCTTGGGACCGTATTTACAGCGCGATTCCGGTCATCGCGCTGATCGCTGTTTTCTTCTTGGCTACATATCTAGCGCCGGCGCTTTCCGTGGCATGGTACGTTCGCGCGCTTCCGATTATCGCACTGTCATTCCTTGGCGGACCGTTCCTTTCATTCATCATTGGAATCAAGCTTAAACCGCGCAAGGCTGCGGATGAAACGGCTTATTGGGAAAGTTGGGAGAAAAGCTGGTTGGGGCCTCGCTTCGGGCATTTCTTCGGAGCGATTTTTAATATTTTCTACTCGTCATTCTGGGCCGGCAAAGCTCGCGCGATCGCGGTCTTCACCGGAAATCTGGCCGCATTGATGACTCTCACGCAATTCCTGCTTCTGGAGAAAGTTCCATTTCTTCACGCGTTTATGAATTCTGACGTGATTCTCGGGGTTTTCGGGCCGGGGGCTTCAGGCGGATTAAGCGGGTTCTATTATTTGCCGAACCTGGGCAGTCTCGCCGGAACGCAGTCGATTTTCATGCTCCTTCACGGTATCGTGCTGAACGGGTTTATTATTTTCGTCTCTCTTGGGCTGATTGCCGGTATCGCCAATTACATGAAAGATCCGGGCAAGTTTTTCTCTGAAGTGAAACGGAAATTCCTTTTCCTGATCGGTTTTACGGCACCCGCGGCTTATCCCGGTGAAGTTCAGCTTCCGCATCAGGAAGACTTCGGCGGAAAAACCGCTATGACGGCTGTTTTTGAAAACGGGGAAGTCCGGCTTGAGCTGGATCCGGAAACTGAACCTTTGACTGATACGGAACAATCCCAAATCAAACAGGCGCTTCTTCGGTGGCTGTCGATTACGGAGCACGCGCCTCCGGCCAGAGTGCCGATTGTTCTGACTGACGGTTTCCTTGAATTGGCCCGTCACCGCGGTGGTGTGGTTGAAATCAACCGTGGGGTTTTGAACCTTCCGCTTGTGAATGAAACCGCGGAGCAGAGACAGGCTTTTATTGACGGTCTTGTTCTGCACGAAGGTCTCCACCTCCTTTACCCGCAAGAATCTGAAGAAGAGATTATTGAGCGCACACTGGATCTTTTCTTCCTGAATCCAGACATCCTGGACGGTACCGTTGCCGTTCTGGACAGCAATAACCTGAATATGATCGTCGGCCAGGAATGGCTCCTGAAGGTTCGTGATCTTCATCAAGCGATGATGACCGTGCGTGACGCCGCGGAAGCTCATGTGGCCAAGCGCAGTGAATTGCGTACCTTGACGGGGGAAGCCGCTCTTCGTGAAATCAAATCGCTGAGCGATCACCAGATTAATACGATGACGCTGGAAGAAATGGCCCGCCTCATCCGCGCGCTGATTGAATCCGGCGAATTTGCCAAACTGAACATCAAAGAAAAATTCCTTCTCTATTCCGCCGCTCCTGGCACCGGCAAAGGCGCCCTGATGGAAGTCACCTTCAAGGGCGAAGGCGGAGTTACCGCTCCTTTTGAAGATATGACGATGCGCAATATCCTTTTCCACACCCGCGCCGCCCGTGGTCATAAGGGCGAAAAAGACGGGCGGGAATATCATTTCCGGACTCCCGCGGTTCTTCAGTCTCTGCATGATCATTACGGCGTCAACCTGGCGTATGTAAACCAACAGCTTCAGGGCCTCGCGGATGTTACCTTTACGGAAGACAGTGTCGGAGTCCCCGGCGTTGTCTCCGGTATCGATCAATTGCAGGTGGGCGATGAAGTTCTGGAATATAACCCCCAGACCGGGGATTTGAAGATTGTCCGCGGCGCGGTGGAAATGACTCTGAACGTTAAGTTTGCTCCCGATCAGCCCGGCTTGCTCGTCACCGGCGATAAGATTCAGGAAATTGGAACGGATAATTTGAAAGTCGGCCGCGTGATCCGCGGGATGGAAAATATTTTTAAGGGCGACAAGCTTTCTCTTCTTGAAGGCGGATACGGCTGGTTCCTAACGCTTCGCGACAAACATCCGGAAGTTTTAGGAGTTTTCCTTTCTCCTTATACGGAAGCGGAAATCAGCACACGGACCCGCAATACTCAATGGATCAACGCGACTTTTACTCCGGATGAACGGAATCTGGCTTACCAGGAATACGCGCTCGCCGTTGAACGCGCTCAAAAAGAAGTCGACCTGACGGCGGATACCAAAGAATCCAAAAAGATCCAGGCGCGCATCATCAAGTTCGTGAAAGGCGCCGGTGTTCTGGCTGCCAATTCGGCTGTAATTGAATCTGAAAACTTCATAGAGGAAGTCAATAAACGCCTCGCTTTCTTCGGCCGCCCCGCGATCACAACGGAGGCGGATTTCCTGCTGGCCCGCGCGATGGCCTACGAAATTCAGCGCCGGTTGAATGACCGCGATCCGATCGAGCCTTTCCGCGGCGCGCAAGGAGAAATGCTGGAACGCTACAACCGCGTGGTTGAAGGCGTCGTCCAGGTTCTTCGCCGGAGTGATTACAGCCACGTGCTTGTCAATCCGTGGGGGTATACGCCGGACGCGATGACGACGAATCTGGAAGTCCTCAAAAATGAATTCGCCGGTATCTATTTCCGCAATGTTCTGAGCGGGATTAAAGCTTCACCGGAAGCCGCTGCATCCGCCAATGCGGATGTGATGAGTGTCGTGGCTATGTCGACGGCTCAGATTAATTCTATGACGCTTGATGAGATGTCAGACCTGATTAAGCGCATTATCGATTCAGGAGAATTCGGCAAGCTCAACATCAAGGAAAAATTCCTTCTTTATTCCGCCGCTCCGGGTACCGGGAAAGGCGCGCTGATGCAGGTGACCTTTAAAGGCGAGGGAAGTAAGGCGCCCTTTGAGGATATGACCGACCGCTCGATTCTTTTCCATACGCGTAAAGCCCGCGCTCATAAAGGTGAGCGGGACGGCGACGCGTATCATTTCCGCACGCCCGCCGTGCTGGAAACGCTGAACACTCTTTATGGCGTCAATCTCGCGTACGTCAATCAACAGCTTCAGGGGCTGGCTGACGTTACGTTCCGTGAAGACAATGTCACGGTACCTGGAGTCACTTCGGGTCTTGATCAGCTTCAAGTGAATGATGAAGTTCTCAATTACGACCCCGCAACCGGCGATCTGACGGTTGTCCGCGGGGGAGCGGAAGTTACCGTGAATGTGAAGCTCGCGGCGGATCAGCCCGGCTTATTTGTTCCCGGTGACCGCGTTCAGACCTTGGGAACGGATTCTGTGAATGTCGGCCGGGTCATTAATGGCATGGAAAACATTTTTAACGGTCCCAAGCTTTCCCTGCTTGAAGGCGGCTACGGCTGGTACCTGACGCTTAAAGACCGTTACCCGGAAATTCTCACGATTTTCCTTTCGCCGTACACGGAAGCTGAAATCGCGATCCGCGCGCGCAACACAGAATGGATTAATCAGAACTTTATGCCCGAACAGCGCAATCTGGCCTATCAGGAATACGCGCTGGCTGTGGAACGCGCCCAGAAAGAAATTGATCTGACGGCTGAAACCAAAGATTCCAAAAAAGCCCGTGAGCGGATTATCAAATTCGTGAAGGGTGCGCCGACGCTTGCGGCCAACTCCAAAGTTATCGAGTCGGATTCGTTTATTGATGAAGTCAATAAGCGCCTTGCCTTCTTTAAGAAAGACGCCATTACATCGGATCAGGATTTCCTGCTGGCCCGCGCGATGGCCTACGAAATTCAGCGCCGTTTGAATGACCGCGATCCGATCGAACCTTTCCTCGGCGCTCAGGGGGAAATGCTGGAACGTTATAACCGTGTCGTGGAAGGTGTCGTTCAGGTGATCCGACGCGCGGATTACAACCACGTGCTTGTCAATCCGTGGGGATACACGCGTGAATCCATGGCTCAGAATCTCAACACTCTGAAAGATCAGTTTGCCGGAATTTACTTCCGCAATGTTCTGACCGGGATCCGCCGTTCCGAAACCCGTACCGTGACGCAGGAAGAACAGTTTGACGTGGTGGATGAGCAGGATAATCCAACCGGTCAGACCGTGGCGCGCTCCGTTGCCCACGCTGAAGGGATCCGTCACCGCGCCGTTTATATGCTGGTCTTTAATTCCAAAGGTCAGCTGCTTGCGGGCCGGCAGAGTTTCTCACGCCTGGGTTCACGGCTCTGGACAGTTTCCGTGGGTGGTCATGTTTCCTCAGGTGAAGATTACGACAAGACCGTGCGCCGTGAAGGGGAAGAAGAAATCGGCCTGGAGAAGCTGAATCCGGATCAATTGATTTCTTTGGATGACAAAGCCGTTCCTTCGCACACTCGCATTTACAGCTGGATGTTTAAGGATATTGATCCTGAAAAAGCAGGGCAAGTGGATGCCGTGAAAGCTCAGCTGGTGGGCGCCGGCCTGCTTCCCGCCGGGGAGACTCCTAAGGGAGTCTTGATTTCCACGGCTTATAACGAAGCAACCCGTTCGCTTAAAGTTCTTTATACGGCGCATGATCCCAATACTGATTTGGTTCTTCAGAATAACAAAGAACAGGTTATGAAAAGCTACACCGCGGTTTTCGGCGAAGCCCGTGAACGCGTGTTTTTCAACCGCGATAACCGTAAACATTATGTCTACGTGCTCACGCCGGATGAGGAAGCGGAACTGACCGCGCGTCTGGCGGATCATATCGGACCGTCGAAAGAATACGAACGTCTGGAATTCCTGAATTTCGATGAGGTCATGCGTGATTACCTGACTTCACCGTCTGAATTCACGGAAGTATTCGGGCGTTTCCTGGAACCTTCCGCGCGGGCGGATCTGAGCTCCAAGCTTCAAGCCAAGCGTTCGGAACTTCGCACGAATCCCGCTGAAGAAGTTCTGGCCCGGCTTCAATCCTTAACGGACACGCAGATTGAACAGCTGACGACTGAAGAACTCGCCAAAATGGTGGAAGCGCTGGTCGATAATAAAACTCTGGCAAGAACGGAATTCCAGGGAATGGAAGAAAAGTTCCTTCTTTATTCCGCGCCTCCCGCTACCGGCAAGGGCGATGTGATGGACGCGACTTTTGAAGCCGGTAAAGGAAAATACGCCAGCTTGATCGGTAAACTGATTCTTTATCACAGCCGGAATTTCCGCCCGGGTAAAGAAAAAGACGGGTTGAAATATCATTTCCGGGTTGAATCCCTTCTCCAGGCCATTGCGGACAGAAGCCTGGGCAATATTCTTCTGGCCTGGATTAACCGCCAGCTTCAGGGGCTCGCTAAACGTGATTTCACGGAGCCGGATGTGAATGTCGCGGATGTTCAGAATGCCGATAAGCTTCAAGCTGGAGACGAAATTACGGCCTCTGACAATACTGGAGTCACGGTTCGGCGCGGAGACGCTGAAGTCCGCTTAGACGGTGTGACGATCGCTCCTGAACTTGTCGGGACGTTTATTGTGGGCGATAAAATTTCATCCGTTTCAGGTTCGACGGTTAAGGTTTCCCGGCAGATCAAAGGCCTTCAGGCTGTTTTTGAAAGTGACCGGCCGACGATTCTGGAAGGCGGTTTTGCCTGGTTCGACGCGATCAAGCCTAACTTCCGCAAGACACTCGCCATTTTCATTTCACCCTTTACGGATGAAGAATTGGCGGTTCTGACCGAGACAGCGGCTTGGATCCAGGCGAATGTTCCCGTTGAAAAGCGGTTTTCGGCTTTCAATATTCTCAACACGCATGTCGAAAAAGCGAAACGTTATCTGAATCTAGCGAACGATTCTGACGCCGAAGCCGTGACCGCTCGTGAAGATATTGCCGCGAACGCGGCGGTGAGTACCGGTCTCGGTCAGGAAAATTCACTCATGATTGAATCCGAAGATTTTATCGCGGACGTGAATGATTTGCTCGCGTTTTTCAAAAGAGCCCCGCTGAATGACGGACAAAAGGCTCTTGTAAGAATTTTGGCGTATGAAATCCAGCGCCGTCTGGCCGGACGCGATCAAAAATTTGTCGGTTTTAGCCGTACGCGTGATCTGGCTCTGCCCGCGGATGAGGACAAGAAATTCGAGCGTTACACCCGGGTTCTGGAAGGGATCGTGCAGATTCTTTCCCGCAATGAGTATGACGTCGCTCTGGTCAATCACCGTCAGTTTGACGCGGGCGGGATCAAGACTGAAATTGCCCGGCTGTCGGATGAATTCGTCCATCTCTATTTCGCGCATCTTTTAAAAGCAGTTCGCCGCGCCGTGGAATTGCCGGAAGAGGAGCGGGAATTAATTGATGTGGTTGATGAAAATGACCAGCCGACGGGTGACCGGGTCAGCCGTGAAAGAGCCAATACGGAAGGCATCCGCCACCGCGCGGCCATGATTTGGATTTTCAATTCGAAGGGTGAATTACTCCTTCAGCACCGGGGTCTGCGTAAATTCGTTTTCCCGGGCGCCTGGACGGTTTCCGTCAGCGGGCACGTGGAAGCGGGGAAAGGTTACCGCGAAACTGCTCTGAAAGAATCCGTGGAGGAAGTGGGCCAAGCGCTGGATCCCTCGCGCCTTCAGCTGATCAGCCGTGAAGGAATCCCCGGAGCTTACACTAAAATGTCGACCTTTACCGTGAAGCCCGCAAGCCCGGAAAATTTGGAAGCTCAGATTGAGGAATTTCATCAGGAACTTATTCTCGCGGGACTTTTGCCTTCGGCCAATACGCTCAACGGAATTGTCTGGAAGACGGTATTCAACCCGGCTTCAGGTGAAGCGACCGTCAGCGTTTATATTATGGTTAAGGAAGGTGAGCCGGCTTACGACGCTGTGATTGATAGAATCCGCGCCGCTTTCACCGCGAAATTCGCGTCAGTCCAGGAGCGCCGTGTTTACGACCGCGATAATCGCGCTCACTACGCTTATGTTTTGACGGATGATGAGCTGGCCCAGATGGAAACGCATATCAGCTCCATTCGGGAAGCGGCTGTCGGTAATCCTGACGCGGAAGTCTTGGAATTAAAATTTCAAAAACCCGCGGATACGCTGGCTGAGCTTCAGGCAACCCCGGCTGATTTCACGGAATCCTTCCTGCCTCTGCTTGACCCGGCTTTCGCTGAAGATTTGGCTTCAAAAGTTCCGGCGTCACGTTCTGAACTTCGTGCTCTTAAGGATGACGTGATTAAACGTGTTCAGGAATCTCAAGACCGTCTTGCTCGGGCTCTTTTGAATCCAGGCGCGGATTATGACGGTATTATTATTACGGTTCATTCCAAATTCTTGAAGGAAACTCAGGAGATTGTTGATTCCCTTTCCGGAATCGCTTATCACCCTGACCGCAAGCCGATTATCGTGGCGGGCGATCCGCAGGGAAGTATTTCCGATCCCATCTTAGGGGCTGACGCCGTTCTGAAACAAGCTTTTGGAAAAACGGACGTGAATCTGCTTGATCTTCAGGGAAAACGTTTTGTGGTCATCAGCATGAGCGGCTTCGGCGGCCGGATGCCTTCTGATTTCGGCAAAGGCCTTGTGCCGCTTCCGGCCAACCGCACTTATGTGGAACAGGTTATGCGCCAGCGCTTTTATTATCTGGAAGCCATGCGTGAAGGTCTTTTGGTGCTTTCCATCGACGGTGTTAAAGCTCCGGAATATCCGGTTCAGTTCGGCGATGCCGGTTTTGAAATTATCGGCTATCCGATGGCTCGCCGGGACCCGCGGGTTTCTGAGCTTGGCATGATTGTGGTTGAAGATCCCTTTAAGCCCGGTCCTCAGCCGATTAAGCATGTTTTTGAAAAGCTTCCGACGGATTATCAGGAACGTTATGTGTCCAAGGGGATTATTGACTCTGAGTATGTCGGCGTGAATATGGCCGATTATAAACTCGGCTGGAAGCCATTCTTCTGGCTTCGTGACCGAGTTCTCCAGGTTCGCCGTGTTTACAGCGAAATTTTCCGTGAATCCGGACAGCCTTACCGCAACGATGACACTCTTTATAATTGGGTTGAAAAATTCTTCGAACTGGCTTTTCTGCCGGACGAACTGGTGGCCGATTATAAGAAGCGCATTGAGGAGCGGGAAGGCCGGCCGATTAGTGATGAAACCTTCCAGCTTCTCCGCAGCAACGCGATTGAACTCAAAGAAACTTTCGGGATGGACTTCGTCAACTTGGGCGCGGGGACAGAGTACCGCCACACCAATAGGCCTGATCAGTACTACGATTTTCTCTTGGCCCTTTCTTCGCCGACGATTCAGAAGATTTTTAATTTGGTGCGCAGAGATGGAAGGATTGTTGACGCGGATTCTACGCGGGATTTTTCCGCGGATGTGGCTTTGAATACCATTATTTCTCAAAGCGTCATTGATCCAGGTGTGAAGGTGCAGAGCGGCGGTGCCGTGATTAACAGCGCGCTTACCGCTGGAACGATTGTCGGAGAACGCTCCATGGTCATTAACAGTGCCGGCAAATTTATCGTGCCGGCCGGCGCGATTGTGGAGTCAGTCATTGCTCCCGCTGAAGGTCTCCAGGTCAAGCCCGACACGTTTACCCGCAGTTATCTTGTACGAAAAGGGGATAAAGTTGAATCCGTGATTGTTTCCTTACCGATTAAAATGATGCAGGCCGGTCAAATTGTGGATACCCGGACTCAAATCGGCGGGAAACGGTTAAGTACGGCTAAAATTTTTCCCCGTGCCTACGCCGTATCCAATCAAGTCCCGGTATTATCTGAAGAAGGTCCGGAAAGGTATTCTTTGGATGAACTGAGAAACGGTTTAGCCTCTGATGTTGCCTGGGATTTCCGGAAATTGCTGTCGGCGGAAGTTACAGCCTCGAGTCCCAAAAGAGGCTGGGAAATTTTAGCGACAGTTCGCGCGATGGTCGCGAGCCGCTCAGAATTGCGCAGTGCGCAGCCGGGAAGCGGAGTGACGGTTTATGACATCAACGATCCTCTTTTGCGGGATATTAAGGAAGCGGTTCCTGCCTATCGGGAGAAAATTTTAACGCCTGAAAGACTCCGCTATTTAACCGCGATTAACCGCACAGTCAATCCCAAGGGAGAGCGGAAAACCATGTTATCGGTTGGCACTGGAGCGGACGCGATTCCCTTTTTAGCCGCGAACACGGATACCGCGTTTTATATTGATAATAACAGTCTGGAATTCCATGACCCGACGCTTGAAATTGAAACTTATGATGATGCCGTCATGACCCGGACATTCACGGTGAACGAAGCTTTGACACAGTACGTCAATCATAAAGCCAACGGGGCGGGCGCCGTCACTCACAGCAAAATGCTTTTTAACGATTATTACCGGATTACTTTTGGTTCTCTTTACACGCCCAAAACAGCCCGGCCTTACGCTTATTTTAAGAAAAAAATCCTGACGCCTCTGCTCTTGGAGCTTTTCGCGATCGGCGCGGAGAAGGTTGCGGTTCGCTCTCTGCCGGGCCGGACAGCTCCGGTTTGGGAAGTGACTTTCAGCTTTAAGCATCCGTCAGACTCCCAGGCCCGCCCGCGTACGCTTTACTACATTAGTGCGGACGCGCTTGAGAACGATCCTGACGGCACGCCGAAATTTTTCAAGGAGCTGGATCGTCCAGTAGATGTATATCTTGAAAAAGCTTTTGATAAAACCGCGGTTTTTTCTGGAGTGGGCGCGAATCCGGCGGTCATTAATCTGCACAATGAAATCGCCTCACAGCTTGCGCCTAACGCTGTTGCGGTATTTAACGGCGCGGGTTCCGTGGCCTGGGGTTCTGATGTTCAAACTTTTGATGCGTCTCTGAATGATGTGAACCGGAATGAGTTTGTGCCGGTTGAGCTTCCGAAGGATGTTCTTGATGGGCAAGGAGCGGGCCAAGCCTTTGGTTATGGTCCGGTGACTGTTCTCGAGAAAGTTCCAGCTCGGCCTATTCTTGAAGAACCGGCGGCAGAGACTCTGCCTGTCGAAACGCGTGTGGAACCGGGTGAGAAACCCGTGACCCCCAGATCAGAAGCGCGGATGGATTCCGCTCTTCAGGCAACTCAGCAAATCCGTCTTGATCTGATGCGCCGGGCTTTCCGTTCCGATCTGGCGAATTCTGTCGCGGATCGAATTGATGCTTCGCTTGCCGCGTCGGCAGATGAAAAAGCACTGACAATGATCAGCGACCCATTTGTTCTGGCGAAATCTTCTTATATTCGCAACTTGCTGGCCACGACGCCTCAGACGATGAATATCGGTATCTATGATGACGGCCGGTTAAGCGCCGGTGTCCGCGCGGAACTGGTTAAACTCGCGGCGGCTTCAAACGGACGCCTGCATATCATGACCAACGAAGGGTCTCTCCAGGATGCGACCATCGCCTTGGCGACCCGCTTGAATGTGAATTATGCTGGAAACGCCCAGCAGGTGACTCTGCCGGCTGGTCTCAGATCGCCGGATCTCACGTCCGAAATGGTGGATATGGCGGTCAGCTCAGCGGTCAGCCTGGTCTTTGATCCTGAGAAGCAGAAATTCATCTCCGCGGTTACGATTATCGGTTCTGAGAATGTGCCGTTCGTCCAGCAGAGGGTGGTCAATATCAGCCTGAACGCTCTGCTCAAAGCCTGGACCACTGCCGAGAGGGCCGAACAGCTTACCGGTTCGTCGGCGTAATCCGTCCCTGCTATCCTGCCCTTGACAAGGCTCTTTTCCTCCGTTAAGATTATGTCTAATTAAGACGTAGTCTTAACGGAGACCTTATGAGTGTTCCTAAAGAATTTGAAGAGCGTTTTCAGACCTTGCTTGAAGATCAGGGGCTTAAAGTCACCTACGAGCGCCGGACTATTTTTCAGGAAGTCTGTCATATCAAAGATCATTTTGACGCGGACAGCCTTTATGAGCGCTTCAAGATCAAAGGAATGCGCATTTCCCGCGACACCGTCTACCGCACCATACCGCTCCTGCTTGAAAGCGGTGTCATCCAAAAATCCGTGGGCGAGGGGAAGCGCGAATTTTTTGAGCGTGTTCCCGCGAAAGGCCACCATGACCATATGGTTTGCGTGCGCTGCGGAAAAATTATTGAATTTACCTGCGATGAAATTGAACGTCTGCAGGAAAAAGTTTGCGAAGACTACGGATTTCAGCTGATTTTTCACGACCACCGGCTTTTCGGGGCGTGCAAAGACTGCCAGCTCAAGGGGACAAAATCATGATGCAGGCATTTATTGTTATTTTGCGGGAAGGCTTTGAAGCCTTTCTGATTGTCGCAATCATCGCGGCTTATCTTAAAAAGACAAATCAAACCGTACTTCTTCCCGCGGTTTACTGGGGAATTGGAGCGTCTGTCGCCGCCAGCGCCGGAATGGGCTATCTCCTTTACCAGGGTGTCAATGGGCCCTTCTGGGAAGGTGTCTTCGGCTTAGTTTCTGCCGTCATGGTCGCCGGGCTTGTGATTCATATGTGGAAAACCGCGCCCCATTTAAAAAGCGATATGGAAAGCGGTATCCGTAAAGCGACCGCTGAAAAAGCCGGATTGGGAGCGTGGCTGGGCGTTTTTGCGTTTACGGTTCTGATGATCGCCAGGGAAGGCATGGAAACCGCTCTTTTAATTCTGCAGATTCATGAAGCTGAAATTTTAAGCGGAATCTTTCTTGGAATTTTGGCGGCTTCCGCCATGGCTTTGTTGTGGGCCCGGTTCGGCCACAGGATTAATTTGAAAGCTTTTTTTCAGGTTACCGCGATTTTCCTTTTAATGTTTGTGGTTCAAATCCTGATCTATTCTTTCCACGAATTCACGGAAGCCGGGATTATCCCGAATAGTGAATTTTTGCATGCCGCGACGGAACCTTTTTCGCCTGACGGTCTTTACGGAAAGTGGTTTTCTCTGGGAATGGTTTTTATTTGCGCGGGATGGCTCGCGGTGACCTCCATTTTTTACCGTCCCAAACCCAAACTGGTTCCGGCTTCTTAATTCACGCATTCTTCCCGGTAAAACCTTTTTTTTTGCTGAATCTCCGCTATAATCCCTCTTCATGAGGCCGGTCTTTCCTTTTTCACTTTTCTTCTTTTTTTTTGCGGTTCTTTTTCCTCAAATTCTTACCGCGGATACTCCGGAAACCTGCCAGGCACATTATGGTGTTTATCAGGCCAATGTATTGCGCCGGCTCGACCGAGTGGAAGATTCTTATGCCCGCTACCGCTGGACCGAATTCTCACTTCGGAAGACGTTTTATGACCGTTTATGGCTGGCCCGGCTGGAGGGAAACGACCCGTTGGATCGAGAAAAGAGGGAGGCTGGCCAACGGGAAGAAAAGCGCCTGATCGGGGTCATCAGAGATCTTCAGAAGCGTTCTGAGAAAAAAGTCAGCCTTATTTTCGCGGATCTTGACGCGCTGACCCGCAGTGACTCTGAAGCGCCCCGTATGTGCGCGTTACCTTCGTTTCGGACTTGTCTTCTGAAAGCAAATGGACCGATGATTGATCAGCTTGAAGCCTTGCGTAAAGCGGTGGGGGAAATTCTGGAGCACGACCGTGAGTATGCCGCGGTGGTCCTGGATGCGTCCGGCGGTAAGGATGGGCTTTATCCTCAAGACGTGCTTGAGCCGGCTGTAGAGCACTCTGATGCCTTCTGGCGCTTTGAATCGCCCCGGTCGCAGGAGCGCTTTACGGACGATAGCCGTGTTTTGAATATTCTGACTGAGATTCGGACCCTTTTAACGGTTCAATTTTCCGGGGACTCCTGTTGTTTTCGGTGTGTATGAAAATCCCCAAAATTTTTCTCCTAGTCGTTTTAGTCCTAATGCCGTTGACGGTTGAAGCTTTTGAAATTCCCGTCACAACGGAAGCGTGCGGCGACTGGACAACGGACCGTTGGCTTAAAATGCTGGAGAAGCTCAAACGCCTCGAAATTGATTTTTTTGAACGGGAACGCTATCAGCTTCAGCTTTGGGAAACTCTTTACAATCCGCTTTGGTCGGCTGAAAACAAAAAGAAAGACGCGTATTCGGCAACGCGGCGGGCGGAAGGCGAAATGCTCGCCAAGCGCTACACTCAAGCCTCTGAGGACCTGCTTTTATTAGCCGAAGAAGCGGATCAGAATCTAAGCGGTGAAATTAAGGAAATTCGAAATCAGTTGAAGGGGATTCCTTTCGGCTGTGACGGGTCGGAATTCCGGATGTGCATGACCCCGCGCCGGGAAGAAATCGCTTCCAGCCTTGATGAATTGGAAAAGTTTCTGGCACAGAGAAAAACTTCGGAACTGGAATTTACCAGCCGGATGCGGGCGGCGCTTCAGGATAAACCCAGCGAGCATGACGCTCTGGAAGATCTATATCACGAGCGTCTTGAAAAATGGTCCGTAGAATCGCGGATTCGCTTTTTGGGAATGATGCGTGCGTTACGGGAAAAACTTGAAGTCGATTGGCCGGGCGATCGATGCTGCGCGCTTTGTACCGGCCGGGTTCAAAACACTTCGGATGATCCGGTGCTGAGGCGGGTAAAACCGGACCCTCAAGGGAATTTGGGAGTTCAAGGGCAGGTTGTTAATAATGCCAGTTTGACCGATGCTTTTGAGCGGTTTGACCGTGAAAAGAAAAAAGGGGGACAGTCTAGATAAGGTCCTGGTTCCATTCAGAAGAAAAGTAGCTGGAGCCGACGCTTTCGCCCACGGAAAAAACAGGCTGCCAGACAATGAATCGTTTATCACCGCGGAAAGCCCAGCGGAAAGGCCAGGTAGGAACATAGTAAGAATTAATCGCGACATTGCCGACAATAGCCAAAGGTACCCGGACGGTCTGTTCGACGCCCGCAGCGACAGCTTTTCCGCCTTTAACGGCCCATTGCCCGCCGGATGATTCCGAAGGGTTGGGAAGGTAAATAAACCGGTTTTCCCAGTCGGGCAGGTAATGCTTGGAAGTGAGTGTCCGGTTCGTCGCACAGCCCGACAAAACTGTTAACAGAAGGATTGTAACGAGTCGATTACGCATGAAAGATATTTCGGCAATTTCTGCCGGATACCTGAGAGGAAGATTTGATGAGAAAATTCACGATTCATTCCCGAAAAGTTGTTTTTTCCAAAGGGCCCGTCACACTTGTGGACTGCGAAGTGTCAACGTTGGGCGGCAAACGGCTTTCCCGCCAAATTCTGGAACATCTGGGAGCTGTAGTTATCATTCCTAAAACCGCGAAGGGAAAGTATATCCTGGTGCGCCAGTTCCGTTTTGCCGCGAAAGACTGGCTTTGGGAGTTTCCAGCCGGCGGATTGGAGCGGGGTGAAAATCTGGTGAATGCCGCGAAACGGGAACTTATGGAAGAAGTCGGGTATTACCCTAAAAAGATACGCAAACTGACAGAGTTTTACCCCACGCCCGGCATCTGCGGTGAGGTTATGTACCTTTACCTTGCTGAAAGTTTGATTCCCCGACGGGCGGTGCAAGATGATGATGAGGAAATTGAAACTGGAGAGTTTACTCTGAAGGAAATCGGACAGATGATCCGCCGGAAGAAAATCCGGGATGCCAAAACAATGATCGGCTATTTTTGCCTCCTTAACCCCAGGGCTTTTGCTTGAGTTTCAGGCCGGGTTCGAATACAATATCGGGCCTTCGTTTTAAAAAGGACGTACAGGGGAGTAATTCAAGGACGTTAAAGGTAATGATTCTTTCGTTTTAATGCTGGCGTCCTAAAGGACGTGCAAGGTAGTGATTATTTCTCTTTTATGCTGGCGTAGCTCAGTCGGTAGAGCAGCTGTTTCGTAAACAGCAGGTCCGCGGTTCAAGCCCGCGCGCCAGCTAATTATCCAACCTAAATAAATCAATCCGCTTATTTTTGTCTACGCAGGTGAGACGGCAGAATCCTCAGCATTTCACGGTACTTCGCGACAGTCCGCCGGGCAATCACCAAACCTTCGCCGGTCAAAATCTTAATAATATCCTGATCACTCAACGGACGGGCAGGATCTTCCTTAGAAATGAGATTCTTGATTCGCTCCATAATGCTTTTCTGAGATTCGGTAGAACCCCCGGTTGTTTCAAGTCCTACGGAGAAAAAACTTTTATAGGGAATCATTCCCTGGGGCGTCGCCATGTATTTGCCGTGAATCGCGCGGCTAACAGTCGATTCATGAATCCCAAGTGTTGAGGCGATATCTTTGAGGCGCAGGGGTTTGAGGTGTGAAAAGCCTTTTTCAAAGAATTCCGGCTGAGCTTTAACGATTTCTTCGGTAATTCCGCGGATCGTGGATTTCCTTAAACTCAACGCTTTCAGGAAATTCATGGCGGCCTGGAGCTTTTCTTTTAAAAAAATCCGGGCCTTTTCATCTGTGTGTCGGTCTCTTAAAAGCTTGCGGTAATAGGAACTGATTCGCAGTTCCGGAATCTGTTCATCCGGGATTTCGATTTTTAAAACCGGTTCTTCTTCATCTGAAAAAAGCACCATTGCGTCCGGGGTTACCGCCTGGGTTTCTTCATACTGGAAAGCCCGGCCTGGACGGGGTTCGAGGCGGCCGATTTCAAAGACGGCTTTCTTAATGTCTTCGGGGCTTGCGGAGGTTCTGCGTGCCAGTCCCGTAAAATCTCTTTTCTCCAAAAGGGGTAAATGCTCGCGGGCAATCAGCTTGGCCAAAGTCAGAATGACAATCGAGGCGCGGTCCGCTTCCGAGCCCCGGCTTCTTTTCTCAGCGATTTTTTTCTCGAGTTGGAGCGTCAGTGCTTCCTGAAGATTCGAGGCGGCTATACCGGCAGGCTCAAGAGTTTGAATGAAAGCAATCATCTCCCGGACTTTTTCTTCTTCCGTCCTGCATGCTAATGCAATGTCCGCGGCGCTTACGCGCAGGTAGCCGTCGTCATCGATATTTCCGATAATTTCGTCAACGATTTTGCGCTGTTCTCCCGTAAGGGGAATCAGCTGGGCTTGCCACAGCAGATAGTCTGTTAACCGCGCGGGTTTGGTTACAAGGCTTTCCTGATAATTTTTTCGTTCTTCGGCTTCCGTAGTGTCCTGACGGGAAAGATCACGGTTGGCATAAGACGATTGAAAAGAATCTTCCAGGTCTTCAAGGTGATCATAGAGTTCTCCCAGGCGAATTTCTTTTGAGTCGGACTGGGAGGTTGGGGCAATTTCCGGCTGCCCCACGCTTTCAACTTCGCCTTCGGACGCGGAGGCATCCTCGCTCTGCTTTTTTTCCTCAAGCATAGGATTCTCCACCAGCTCGCTTTCGATGGCTTGCTCGAGTTCCGCGACCGGGAGCTGCAGAAGCCGTAAGTACTGGCGAATCTGCGGGGAGAGGATCAATTTCTGGCTTTGGCTTTGAATGAGGCGGTGTTCCATGCAAAAACCATACCATGCCCGACAACTTAAGTAAAGTGGGTCTATAAGGCTGTTTTTCAGCCTTCAATCCATGCAAGCGTCTATAGCGTATATTCAGTTGTAATCGCTGTAACGGTTTGACAGCCGGACACTTAGAATTAGATTGACAGGGGAAAGCGATTTACCTAGAATTTCCAAATATTTAAAGGCTTGCCAACATTCGAGATACATTAATGAGGCTCATGGAAACTAACGAAACCAGCAAGGCTGCGGAAATTCCGATAGATCCTGCCACAGCCTCCGGCCAGAAAAAGAAAAGTGTTCCGGCCGGGCTTTGGACTAAATGCCCAAGCTGTCAGCATGCTATTTTTAATAAAACCCTTAAAGAGAACCTCTCGATTTGCCAGAAGTGCAGTTACCACTTTACTCTCGGCGCCCATGAACGCATTGAACAAACTCTCGATTCTAAATCATTTAAGGAAATCAACGGGGACTTGCAGTCTCTTGACCCCTTAAAGTTTGAGGGTGTGAAGTCCTACCTTGAGAAAATTAAAACTGATCAGAAAAGAACCGGCCTCCGGGAAGCCTGTATTACCGGTGAAGGCCTGATCGAAGGACGTTCCGTTGCTTTTGGGGTGACGGACTCCCGCTTTATCATGGGTTCAATGGGATCCGTGGTTGGAGAAAAGTTGACCCGCCTTATTGAATACGCCCTTGAAAATAAACTTCCGCTAATTCTTATTTCCGGTTCCGGCGGCGGTGCCCGTATGTACGAAGGTGCCTTAAGTCTGATGCAGATGGCAAAAACATCCGCGGCGCTGATGCGGTATCAAAAAGCAAAATACCCTTATATTTCCGTATTAACCAATCCCACGATGGGAGGAGTCATGGCCAGTTTTGCGTCGCTGGGGGATTTGATTATCGCGGAACCGCGCGCGCTTCTTGGTTTCGCGGGACCTCGAGTTATTGAGCAAACCATCCGTCAGAAACTCCCGCCCGATTTTCAGACGTCCGAATTTATGCTGGAGCACGGACTGATTGATTTGGTGGTTGACCGGCGCGACTTGAAGAAAACCTTAAAAACGCTTTTAGACTATTTCGATTAAGACGGGAGATTCCATTGGCTACAGTTGTTTTGAAGAATGTCTGCAAAAGTTATGGTGAAGGCTCAGTTAACGCGGTCAAGAGCGTCAGCCTTGAAGTCAAAGATAAAGAGTTCCTGGTCTTAGTCGGACCTTCCGGCTGCGGAAAGTCCACGACTTTGCGTATGATTGCCGGTCTGGAAGAGATCACTTCGGGTGAAATTTATATCGATGACCAGCTGGTTAACGATGTGCCGGCTAAAAACCGTGATATTGCCATGGTTTTTCAGAATTATGCGCTCTATCCGCATATGAGCGTTTATGAAAATCTGGCTTTCGGTCTTAAGCTTCGTCACTATCCTCAAAAAGAAATTGAACGCCGGGTTCAGGAGGCGGCTGAAATTCTTGGTTTGGGCTCTATGCTTAAACGCAAACCCAAAGAACTTTCAGGCGGGGAACGCCAGCGCGTGGCGGTTGGCCGGGCTATCGTTCGCAAACCTAAGGTTTTCCTTTTTGATGAACCGCTTTCAAATTTGGACGCCAAGATGCGTGTCATGATGCGCATGGAATTGCAGAAGCTCCATAACCGTCTGCAGAGTACGATGATTTACGTGACTCATGATCAGGTGGAAGCTCTTACGCTTGGCGACCGCATTGTTGTTATGAAGGGCGGATCCATTCACCAAGTCGCCGATCCCGTGAATCTTTACGAGAATCCGACCAATAAGTTTGTGGCGGGTTTCATCGGGTCACCTCCGATGAACTTTTTGAACGGAAAAATTACCGCTCAGAACGGCGATTACTTTTTTACCGATAAAGGCATCAAGCTCCGGCTTCTGCCGCAGCACCACTCAAAAATAGCTCCGTTCCGTGATAAGGACGTCGCATTCGGCATCCGCCCCGAAGATATTTATGATAAGATTTTCGCTCAGGACGCACGTCCTGAATTTACCATTACGGCCACGGTTGATATGGTCGAACCTATGGGGTCTGAAATCTATCTTTATCTAAATTCAGGAAACAATGCTTTTGTCGCCCGTGTTTCCAACCAGGACACAGCGAGCGTCAACCAGGATCTTCAGATGGTTTTTGATATGAGCAAAGCTCATTTCTTCGACCCTCAAACAGAAGAAGCTATATTCTAACAAGCACAGGGCTTTCCTTAGCCGCGGCTTGTTGTACTTGCACATCGGCGCAAGTGCTGACATCAGGCCGCCGCCGGGCGGTGTGATCATGGGCGCAATGTTCCGTAAGCAGGTGTGGCTGGGTGCCGCAGTAGGTATTAGCGCTTTCCTGACTTATCACATTCTCTTTTCTCTTTCCATGCTCCGCACTACCGCGGCTCCGGAAACTTACCTGGTTCATACTGCTCTTGCTCTTTTAGGTTTTTTCTTCCCGATACTCGCCGGATGGATTGCCTATCGTGTCATTGGAGCCGCTGTTTTCGCCCTTTTCGCTTCCGTCATGGTTTTCTTTGTCGGCGGGGTAACGTCTTCTTCTGTTTTTATCTGGTTTCTTCTTCAGTATGCCGCGCTCTATTTCATTCTCTACCGCCTGGATTTAATTTTTGAAAACCAGCTTTCGGTGATTACCGTCGACCGCGAAAAGTACCAGAATGGAAAAAATGATCTGGAAGTCGCGCACAAAGCGAAAGGCGAAGGAATCAGTATCCTGTTTGAGAAATATTCCACGTATTACAACCTCAGAAAACTTGCCGAAGAGCTTGCGACCTCGCTTTCGGTCGCGCAGCTTTCTCAAATGATTGTGACGCACACGTCTGATTTAATCGGAAGGGGGGACCTTGCGGTTCTTTCGTTGACCAGCGCTGAGGGACTTCAGTTATCAACGCTTGCGTCAAAAGTGATTCACCGTCAGGCAGACCTCCAGTCCAGTCTTCAGCCTCCCGGAGATATTTTTGATTCCTGGGTTGTCAAAAATCAGAGACGGCTTATTGTGACTCAAGCGCATCAGGATTTTCGTTTTGATGTGCGTGAAGCCGCCCGCCATGAGGATTTGAAGAGCCTTATTATTGCCCCGCTTCTCCATGAACGTAAAGTGATGGGGGTTTTAAGGGTTCAGTCCGCGAAACCCGAAACTTTCAGTAATGACGATTTACGGCTTCTGGATACAATCGCGGCTCTGTCTTCTTCCGCGCTTTCAAACGCGATGCTTTTTGAACAGACCGAAGAACTGGCCATTAAAGATTCTCTCACCGGGCTTTTTGTGCGCCGCTATTTTTATAACCGCCTCAAAGAAGAACATCGCCGCGCCCTTCTGACGCATCGTCCGCTTTCGCTTCTGATGTGTGATTTGGATCATTTCAAGGCATGCAACGACCGGTATGGGCACGGCATGGGCGATTTGATGCTGATTCAGTTCGCCCAGATTTTAAAAAATTTGGGATCATCGGCGATTGTGGCCCGTTACGGCGGGGAAGAGTTTTCCTTGCTGCTTCCGGAGGTTTCAAAAGCGGACGCCTTCATCTTTGCTGAAAAAGTTAGAAAAGCGGTTGAAGAAAACCGGTTTGAAGTCCGCCGTGAACGGATTCACATGACCGTGTCTATCGGAGTTTCGAGCATGCCTGAAGACACGTTGGACATGGAAGACTTATTGCGCAAAGCTGACGACTCTCTTTACGCCGCGAAGCGGAAAGGGCGCAACTGCGTATGCTGAAAAAAACTCTCGCGCTTATTATCTTTTTGATTTTAGTCCTTATTATCGGAGCTCAGAGCCAGGATCTGCTTCTCCAGTTTTTCGTTCTTTTCCCTATGTTGATTTTCCCCATCTTTTTTTTCCGGGAAGAACCTTACGAATCTGTTCATAAAATTGCCATCGGCCTCACCGCCGTTTTTTATTCGTACCATTTAATCCGGCACCCTTCACCGTCAATGCTCGTTTTGGGTTTTATCGTTACGGGGCTGTTTTTTCTTTTCCGTTATTACCGCCGCCGGTGGGAACGCCGTATTAAGAAAGCCGGCAGAGAATGTGAAAATTCTCAAAAAGAGCTTCAGGCTCTGGAACAGAAACACAAGGCCCGTCTTGAGAGCCTTCACCATCTGGAAAAGCAGGTAGCCGGTCTTCTGGACCTCTATGAAATTGCCCGCGACTTTAATGACTATCTCAGTCTTGAGGGGATGGCGGATATTTTGCATCAACGGGTTCTCCCGGAATTGCCCTTTTCAAAATTAAAACTGGCTGTTTTCGGACGCCCTGAAAAAGCTGAAGACGACACCGTTTACCTCGTGACCTCCGCGGGGGTGCAGAAAGTTACGGAGCAGGAGGGGATTTCAGATCTTGAGCGGTTATGGATAGAAAACTCAAAGATACAAAAAAAGATCGTTCAAGATTCCGGAGAGCTTTTCTTTGCGCTCATTCCTGAAGGGGATATTCGGGCTTACCTGACGGTCGAGGGGTATCAGCTGGATGATCTCGCTAAGTTTGAAGTTTTAGCCGCTTATATGGCCTTGCAGGTTAAGAAAGTCAAGCTCTACCAAACGGTCAAGGAGCTTGCGATTATTGACGGTCTTACCGGCCTTTTGGTGCGCCGGCATTTCACTGAAAGATTCCGGGAAGAAATGGTCCGGAGTATCCAATATAACCTTCCGCTCGCCGTATTAATATTAGACATCGATCACTTCAAAAGATATAATGACCAGTACGGTCATCTGGCAGGGGACGCCACCCTGAAACAGACGGCCGTTTTGCTTAGAGAAAATCTTAGAAAAGTCGATTTAGTGTCCAGGTACGGCGGGGAAGAATTTGTAATCGTGATCCCTGAGACACGTAAATCTGTGGCGCTTGAGATCGGCGAGCGAATACGTTCCAATATCGCTCGCCATAATTTTAAAGTTTTTAACGATCAAACCCGAGTAACCGTGAGCATTGGCATCGCCTTGTTTCCTGACGACGCGCAAAATTTTGACCCTGCCATGGACCCCTCGTCTCTTGTTTCTCTTCTTATTGAACGTGCCGATAAAGCTCTGTACCGCGCCAAGGAAGACGGGCGCAACCGAGTTGTTCTTTTCCAGGAGCTTTAAGGTATGAAATCCTCCGCTTTTTGGGCATTGTTTCTGACGGTTTGCGTCTGTCTGCCTTCGAACGGTTTTTCGGCGCCGTCTTATCCGTCCTCAGAGAAATCTAAATCTGAAATTTCGAAGACCATTTTTGACAAGGACGATGAAGATAAAGTTGAAGCGGTCGCGGATAGTCTGGAATATTCCAAAAATAACAAGAAAATTATCGCGAAAGGGAATGTCGTCGTCCGTTATCACGACGAGCATCTAACCTCTGACTACGCGGAAGTTGACTCAGAAAGTAAAACGGTTTTCGCCAAAGGGCACGTCATTATTTTTCATAAAGATAACCCGATCGGTCAAGGCGATGAAGTGGAATATAATTTTGAATCCCGTTACGGAAGTTTCCCGGACGGAAAAGGATTCACGGCTCCCTGGTTCATTCATGGTGACCAGGCGGAACAGCTAAAACCAGGTGTCCGGAAAATTCAAAATGGTTCAGCGACCACCTGTAACCTGGAACATCCCCATTACGAAGTCCGCGGAAAAAGTATCAAGATTATTGATAATGACAAGATGATTGTTAAAAGCGCGTTTATTTACGTGCTGAATGTTCCGGTTTTCTGGCTTCCTTATTTAATCGTTCCTCTCCAGCCTGATGTCAATCTCCCGTTTGCCGTAAGTGTCGGGTACAACTCCCAGCTTGGTTATTTCATTGAAACGACCAAGGGTTTCAGCGTCACAAAAGAGATTCAGGGCAAAGCTCATTTGGATTACAGGACCCGCCGCGGTGTCGGCGGAGGAATTGATCTGAACTATGATTATGGTCAATACGCCAAAGGGTTTGTGAAAGGATACGTAACGCAGGATAAAAAAGCCCCGCGAACCTCGGGAGACGACAGCGGTTTCAATAACACAGAAAACCGCACGCGCGGCCGCCTGACCTGGCTTCACCGGACCGATGTGGATCCGAACACAAATATCATTTTGCGGTATAACCGCCTTGAAGATGAGTATTTTCTTCAGGAATTTTTCCGGCACGAATCCCAGGCGGAAGTTGAGCCCCAATCTTTTGTGACGGCGACCAAAAATACTGAAAAATGGGGGAGCTTGGTTCATGTTGAGCGTCAGATGAACCGTTTTGAGCGTCTGGTTGAGCGTCAACCCCATCTCCAGCTTGATTGGCGGGACCAGCCCTTACTTGGCAGTAAATTCTTTTACCAAAATCAAATCAGCTATGACAATTTGAATAAAGTACATGGCCGTCAGCGCCCCGACGATGAAAATGTCAATCGAGGGGATCAGTTTAATGAGTTATCCCGTCCGTTTGTGTGGCGCAAGGTCAAGTTTTCGCCCTTTGTGAATATGCGTGAAACTTTTTATACCCGGGATCATGAAGGGGATACTCAAAGTCTGCGCGCGAATTTTGGCGCCGGAATTGACGTCCGGACCCACTTCTACAAAACGCACAATGTGACTTTTGATAAGATGGGTATGGAAATCAACAATATCCGTCATGTCATTGAACCAGTGGCCCAGTACCGCACTGACAAACCGACAATGAATCCGGGCAATCTTGATAATTTTGATTCCATTGACCGGATTGATGATGCGGATCAGGTGACGTTAGGCGTTGAAAACCGTTTTCAGACCAAGCGCGTCGTGGCGGGAAAAATGCGCCGGGTTGATATTCTCAGCCTCAACAGTTACGTGAATTATCAGCGCCTGCAGGATTCCGGCGGGTTTGGAAGCGGTTTGACGAATCTATATGAAGGCCGCACGGACAGCAACCTGCTGAGCCGCGATCTTCTTTTTAACCAAGAAGTGGTTTTCCGCCCCTATGAATGGCTTCAATATCAAGTCCGTATGGACGCTTCCATGCGGAAAACCAGCCTCCGTTCATTTAACCAGGATATCGTTTTAAAATTTCGCCGCCTCAAGTTTGTTTTCGGTCAGCGTTATATTGATGACATCGGAGATATTAACGGCGGGAACCAATTCGCTTTTGAAACGAACTTTACCATTAATCCGCTTTGGACGATCGGCGGTTATATACGGTGGGACGCGCAGCAAAAGGGCCGAAACGAGTATCAAATCATGTTTACCCGCGATCTTCACGATTTTATCCTTGATTTCGGATATAACGTTAAGAATTCCTCAATCTCCAGTAACAATAAGGAGATTTTCTTCGATTTCAGGATGAAGGCTTTTCCTCAGTTGCCCTTAAGGTCGGGTTCACATTCCAATTTTTCCGCGCCCCAAATGTCTCCTACGGTTGACGGCGCCTCCGGGGGGACAGCCACTCCGCATAACTATTATGAAAACGTATAGCACTGCATTTATTCAACTTTTTAGGATTGCTGTACGATCATCATGTACACTTATCCCTACAGGCAGTATCGCAATATCGCTAATTTGATGAGGAGGAATTAAGAACGTGAAAATTGGAATCATTGGTGCGGGTTACGTGGGTTTAGTTACGGGTACGTGTTTTTCTCATATGGGTCATGAAGTGCTTTGCATTGACAACGATCTCAAAAAAATTGCCATGCTCAAAAAGGGGAAGTCCCCGATTTATGAGCCGGGGCTTGAGGAGATGCTTCACGAAAATATCCGTAAAAAGCGTCTGAAGTTTTCGTCCAGCATTGATGATGCTGTTAGAACTTGCGAAGTCATTTTTATTTGCGTCAACACGCCTCCTAAAGAAAATGGAGAAGCGGACCTCTCTTATGTGGAAGGGGTCTCAAGAGATATTGCCAAGCGTCTCAAAAGCTACCGGCTTATCGTCGAAAAAAGCACGGTGCCCGTGCAGACCGGAATGTGGATTTCAAAAACCATCAAGAGCATTCAGCCGAAGCGCTCTCTTTTCGATGTTGCGTCGAATCCTGAATTCCTCAGAGAGGGTTCCGCGGTTCACGATATTTTAAATCCCGACCGCATTATTCTGGGAGTGGACAGCCCTAAAGCTGAAAAAATTCTCCGGAAGCTCTACGAACCTTTCAAAGCCCCGGTTCTTGTGACGGATTTGAAAAGCTCTGAGTTAATCAAGCATGCCTCAAATTCATTTCTAGCCACTAAAATTGCCTTTATCAATCAAGTAGCCCGTGTTTGCGATGCTTGCGGAGCCAACGTTGAAATGGTGGCCAAAGGGATGGGGCTTGACCCGCGAATCGGCCCTAGCTTTCTTAAGGCCAGTATCGGTTTCGGCGGTTTCTGCTTCCCGAAGGATCTTGCCGCGTTTCACAGCATGAGCGATAAACTCGGCGCTCCGTTTCCTTTGCTCCAGGAAGTCATTAACAGCAATGAAGCGCAGAAAAAATATTTCGTTCACAAGGTTGTGAATAATATGTGGAACCTGAATAACAAGACGCTAGGGGTTTTAGGTCTTGCGTTTAAGGCGAACACTGACGATATGCGCTATTCACCGACGATCGATATTATTGAAATGCTTCAGGCCGAAGGTGCCCGCATTCAGGCTTATGACCCGGAAGCCATGGAGCGCGCCAAGAGCCTATTCAAGGATGTGCGTTTCGCGAAGAGTTCCTATGACGCGATTAAAGGGGCGGATGCTCTGTTGATTCTGACGGAGTGGGATGAGTTCCGTCAGATTGACCTTAAAAAAGTCAAAAAGCTTCTGCGCACTCCGGTTATTTTTGACGGCCGCAATCTTTTTGAGCACAAAGATATGAAAAAGCTCGGCTTTCAGTACTTTTCCATCGGCCGGGCCTAGTACCTTTAACATTTAATTTTGTGGGAAAGCGGTACTGGACTTATTGAAATTGGAACCTCCAATTTCAATAGTCCTAACGTATAGGAGTTCGCATGAAGGGTGTTATTCTTGCCGGAGGACTTGGGTCCCGCCTGTTTCCTCTAACCAAGGTCACGAATAAGCATTTACTCCCGGTTTATAACAAGCCGATGATTTATTACCCCATTCAGACTCTGGTGGATGCGGGAATTAAAGACATTCTCCTCGTTACCGGGGGGAATTCCGCGGGAGACTTTCTCAGACTTCTTGGTAATGGAAAAGAATTTGGTCTGCGCCGGATTCATTATGCCTACCAGGAGGGCGAGGGCGGAATTGCCCAGGCCTTGGGGCTTGCGGAGCATTTTATTGACGGAGACCTGTGCACGGTCGTTTTGGGAGATAATATTATCGAAGATAATATCGCTCCTTACGTGCGCAAGTTTGAAAAAACCGGGAAAGGGGCCCGGCTCCTTTTAAAACAAGTTCCGGATCCGACGCGTTTTGGCGTGGCCGAAATTAAAAACGGTAAAGTTACCAATATCATTGAGAAACCCAAAAATCCCAAAAGCCCCTACGCGGTTGTCGGAATTTATATGTATGATTCCGCGATTTTCGATATTATCCGCACGCTCAAACCGTCCAAGCGCGGGGAGTTGGAAATCACCGACGTTAATATGGCTTATCTGAAACGGGGCGGATTGGAATACGATATTCTTAAAGGATACTGGAGTGATGCCGGCACTTTTGAGTCGCTATTCCGCGCCAGTTGTTTAAGTCAAAAAAAAGAAAGCCGGCGTTAATTCCATGAAGACGCTGTTGGTTACAGGGGGCTGCGGCTTTATTGGTTCCCACTTCGTTAAACAATTTCTAAAATCCCACCCATCGTCGCGCGTTCTCAATCTGGATAAATTAACTTACTGCGGAAACCGCGAAAACACCCGGATGCTTGAGGGAACCCCTCAATACGAACTTGTCCAGGGAGATATCTGTGATTTTAATCTGGCGGTTAAACTGATGGGGCATGCAGACGCCGTGGTTCATTTCGCGGCAGAAACGCACGTGGACCGCTCGATCGATAACCCTGACGATTTCTTAAAAACAAATATTCTGGGCACGCGGACCTTGCTTGAAGCGGGACTTAAAACAAAAATTAAGCGCTTCGTTCACGTTTCCACGGACGAAGTTTACGGTTCGCTGGCCGAAGGCGACGCGACTGAGGATTATACGCTCCGTCCCAACAGCCCTTATTCCGCGTCCAAAGCTTCCTCTGACCTTTTCGCGAGGGCTTACTGGAAAACCTACGGCCTTCCGGTTTTAATCACGCGCAGTTCGAATAATTTCGGACCTAATCAGTTCCCGGAAAAAGTAATTCCTCTTTTTATCACTAATCTGATCGAAGGGAAGAATGTTCCTCTTTATGGTGACGGTAAAAACCGGCGCGACTGGATTTATGTGGAAGATAATTGCCAGGCTCTCCTGACGGTTCTTGAAAAGGGAATCGAAGGGGAAACGTACAATGTCGGCATAGGGCATGATATTTCCAATCTTGAGCTCACGTCCGCGATTCTTAAGGAAATGGGAGCGGGACAGGACCGGGTCAATCGGGTAGCCGACCGCCCCGGACATGATTTCCGCTATAGCTTAAGCATTGAGAAAATAAAGAAATTAGGCTTTTCACCGAAATGGTCTTTTGAGTCTGGATTAAAAGAAACCGTCCGTTGGTACCGTGAAAATCCCCAGTGGTGGCAGCCCCTTAAAAAAGACAAGTTTACTGTTAAATCATGAGGATTTTGATTACGGGGTCCTCGGGAATGCTGGGGACTGATTTAACAGAGGCTTTATTGCCGGAACACGAAGTTTACGGAACCGGCTTAATCCCTTCCCGTCAGGCGCGCTATTTTCAAGCCGATTTGACAGCGCCGTCGAATGTTGAAACTCTTTTCTCGAATTCCCGTCCGGAAACTGTTTTTCACACAGCAGCCATGACGGATGTTGACGGCTGCGAATCCAAGCGGGAAGAAGCCTTGCGAGCTAATTTTGAAATGACACGTCTTTTGACCGACCAGTGCGTTAAAACAAACACACCTTTAATATTTTTCAGCACGGATTATATTTTTAGCGGAAACAAGCAGGGGGAATACCTTGAGAATGACCCGCCCCAGCCTGTCAATTACTATGGAGAAACAAAACTTTTAGCCGAAAATTATATTCAGGAAAACGCGCGCCGTTATGTGATTTTCCGGATTACCTGGCTTTTTGGACTTCATGGCAAATCCTTTCCCCGGACGATTCTGGAAAAGGCGCGCAGCCAAAAAAAATTTGAAATCGTCGCTGATCAATGGGGGCGTCCTACCTATACAAGAGACGTCGCCCAGGTATTATCGGCCGTTCTCCGGGATAAGAGTTTTTTTGAATCTAAAGGCAATAACGTGTACCATTTATGCAATAGCGGTCAAACGAATTGGGCTGAGTTCGCGGAATTTATTTTAAACCGTTCTGGATTTCCGGACGCCGAAGTTTCGAGAATTGATTCAACGCGTTTAGAGCGGGCCGCCAAGAGACCGGCAAATTCTGTACTTTCGATTGAGAAGGCCCGGCGTGATCTTGGCATTTTTATGCGTCCGTGGCAGGAAGCCGTTCTTAGTTTTATTCATGAGTTTCACGAACAGAACAAAGCAGGGCATTAGAATGTCGTTCGTAAGTCTAAAAAAGAAACTTCAGCAGAAAAAAGCCTCCATCGCCGTGGTCGGGCTTGGTTATGTCGGGTTGCCTCTGGCGCACGCTTTTGCTGAAAGCGGTTATAAGGTTACGGGCGTCGATATCAGCGCGGCGCGGGTCAGCGATATTCTGAAAGGTAAATCTTATATTTCCGATCTTTCCTCTTCCGCCCTTTCCCGCGAAGTAAAAGCCGGCCGGTTAACCGCTAAAGCGGATTACGATGTGTTTTCGGAGATGGATGTCATTATTGTCTGTGTTCCGACGCCCCTCAACCGCTTTAAGGATCCGGATATCTCTTATATTGTGTCCGTTACTGAAGCGATTTCAAAACGAATGAAAAAGGCTCAGCTTGTTATCTTGGAAAGCACGACTTATCCCGGGACCACGGATGAGGTAATTCTGCCGGCGCTCCAGAAGTCAGGGTTAAAAGTTGGAAAAGATTTTTTTCTTTGTTTTTCACCGGAGCGTATTGATCCCGCTAACGCTCAGTTTAAAACGAGGAACATCCCTAAAGTTGTCGGCGGTGTGACGCCGTCGTGCGGGGATTTAGGCGCGATGCTTTACGGCGCAATTACGCCCCGTGTGGTTAAGGTCAGCTCAACCCGCACCGCGGAAATGGCCAAGCTTCTTGAAAATACTTTCCGTATCGTAAACATTGGTTTGATTAACGAACTCGCTCGCGCCGCTAAGAATCTTAAAGTTAACATCTGGGAAGTTATTGAGGCTGCGAAAACAAAACCTTTCGGATTCATGCCGTTCTATCCCGGCCCCGGCGTCGGCGGTCATTGTATCGGGGTGGATCCTATTTATTTGTCCTGGAAAGCCCGTTCTCTGGGCTCTGATCTTAATTTTATTGAGCTGGCCCGGCGTATCAATTCTGATATGCCTCAGCACGTTGTTTCAGAAGCGGTTTTCGCCCTGAACCAGCACAGCGGTAAAGCCGTCAGCCGTTCAAAGGTGATGGTGCTGGGAGTCAGTTACAAAAAAGACGTTTCGGATATTCGTGAATCACCGGCACTCGACATTCTTGTGAAACTCCATCAGTTGGGCGCTGAAATTTCCTACCATGATCCGCACGTAGCGGTTTTGAAGCATGAGTCCCTCAAACTTAAATCCAGTCCGCTCACTCCCGCGGTTCTGAAGCGTCAGGATTTAGTGATTCTCGCAACGGATCATTCCAAGTTTGATCACGGCATGATTGTCGGTTCAAGCCGTCTGATCTACGACACAAGGAATGCTTTTTCAACCTTTAACCAAAAACACATTGTGAGGCTGTGATGTCTAAAAAAGAACTTTGTCTAGTCACCGGCGGTGCCGGATTTATTGGTTCCCATATGGCGGAAACTCTGCTGAAACGCAATCATCCCGTACGGATTTTGGATAATCTGGATACCGGAAAAGTTTCGAATTTTTCCGGATTTAAAGGCGATCTGGATTTCGTAAAGGGGGATTTGAGGCGGGAAGCGGACGTAAAAAAGGCAGCGAAAGGCGTTAAATACGTTTTTCATTTTGCCGCGAACCGGGCCGTCCTGCGTTCTGTTGATGATCCGCTTGGTACCAATGAAGTCAACGTGACGGGTACTCTGCGCTTGCTTGTAGCCTCCCGGAACGCGGGCGTAAAGCGCCTTGTTTTCTCTTCATCCTCTTCCGTTTACGGGATGACGAAAAAATTTCCGTCGCAGGAAGATGACAAACCAATGCCCGAATCGCCGTACGCAGCTTCAAAAGTCATGGGGGAATATTACTGCCGTCAGTTCACTCAGCTGTTCGGGCTTGAAACGGTTTCCCTGCGGTACTTCAACGTTTTTGGCCCCCGCCAGAATCCGGAATCGAAGTACTCCGCGGTCATTCCGATCTTCATTGACTGTCTGCTGAGAAAGAAAGCTCCGGAAATTCATTGGGACGGAAAACAGTCACGGGATTTCTCTTACGTGGATAACGTGATTGAAGGAAATCTTCTGTCGATGAAAGCCAAGGGCGCGGCCGGGCAGGTTTTCAATATCGCGTGTCACGAGGAATTTTCGGTGCTGGATATCCTTCACGGAATTGAGAAAATCCTGGGAATCAAGAGCGTGAAACCGGTGTTTCACCCTCGCCGTGCCGGTGATGTCCGCCGTACTTACGCGGATATCAATAAATCAAAAAGGATTCTGAATTTCAAAGTTCAAACCCGCTTTTATCAAGGGCTTGAAAAAACAGTGGCATGGTTTTTAAGCGAGCGTGGCGCGTGGAAAAAACCGTCCTGATTACGGGGGGAGCCGGTTTTATCGGCTCTCACCTTTGCGAGCGTTTTATCGCCGGCGGATTCCGGGTTATCGCCCTGGATAATTTAATCACCGGAAGCCTGAATAATCTGGAATCTCTGCGAAGGGAGCCCAGGTTCGAGTTCCTTGAGCATAATATCAGCAACCGCATTGAAATTCCGGGACCGGTTCATTATGTGATGCATTTTGCTTCTCCGGCCAGTCCCATTGACTATTTAATGCATCCGATCCCGACGCTTAAAGTCGGTTCTCTGGGAACGCACAACGCGCTTGGGCTAACCAAGGTTAAAAACGCGGTTTTTATCCTGGCCTCGACTTCAGAGGTTTATGGCGACCCGCTGGTTCATCCTCAGCCTGAAAGTTACTGGGGAAACGTTAATCCGGTCGGTCCCCGCGGCGTTTACGATGAAGCGAAGCGTTTCGCGGAAGCGATCAGCATGGCCTATTATCACGCTCACCGTTTAGACGTGAAAATCGTCCGTATTTTTAACACCTACGGTCCCAGGATGCGTCTTAATGACGGCCGGGCAATTCCCGCGTTTATCGGTAATGCGCTGAAGAATGAACCTCTCCCAGTGTTTGGGGATGGGTCACAAACCCGCAGTTTTTGCTACGTGGATGATTTGGTCAACGGGATTGAAAAGATGCTTTTTTCAAAACTGAATGAACCGGTCAATCTCGGCAATCCGAACGAAATGACCATTAAGCAGCTGGCAGAAAAAATTCTGGAGATGACAAGTACCAAGTCCAAAATTGAATTTAAGCCTCTGCCTCAGGATGACCCTAAAGTTCGTAAACCGGACATTACCAAAGCCAGAAAACTTTTAGGCTGGGAACCGAAAGTCAGCCTGGAAGACGGATTAAGGAAAACGTTCAATTATTTTGAAACAGTGAATATCTAAAAGGGGGAACCATGCCCAAAAAACCCGTCGCGATTGTCACTGGAATTACAGGCCAAGACGGTTCCTATCTCGCGGAATTTCTGCTTGAAAAAGGCTATCGGGTTTTCGGGATGGTCAGGCGTTCAAGCACTGAGACTTTTGAACGCATCGAGCACCTGATTTCCCGCATTGAACTGGTCCAGGCGGATCTGCTCGACCAGCTGTCGCTGATCAATATTATCCGCTCTATCCGGCCGGGGGAATTTTACAATCTGGCCGCCCAGTCCTTTGTTCCCACTTCTTTTGATGAACCCGTTTTAACGGGGGAATTCACGGCTCTGGGTGTGACCCGCTGTCTGGAAGCGATTAAACTGGTGGATCGAAAAATCCGCTTTTATCAAGCTTCCTCAAGCGAAATGTTCGGTCTTGTGCATGAAAGCCCGCAGACTTTAAAAACCCCTTTTCATCCGCGCAGTCCTTACGGCGTCGCGAAAGTCTACGGTCACTGGATTACGCTGAATTACCGGGAAAGTTACAATCTGTTTGCCGTTTCGGGCGTTCTTTTCAATCATGAATCACCCCGCCGGGGTAAAGAGTTTGTGACCCGGAAAATCACGGATGCCGTCGCGAGAATCAAGTTTGGGCGCCTGAAGAAACTGGAACTTGGCAACCTTGACGCGCGCCGGGACTGGGGATTTGCCGGGGATTATGTCCGCGCCATGTGGCTGATGCTTCAGCAGCCGAAGCCGAAAGATTATGTTGTCGCGACCGGAGAATCTCATACCGTCAAAGAATTCGCCCAAACCGCTTTCGCTCACGCGGGACTTGATTGGAAAAAGTACGTCACAGTTAATAAAGCGCTTTACCGCCCGGCGGAAGTTTTCACGCTTCGCGGCGACATTGCGCCGGTACAAAAATATCTGAAATGGAAACCTACAGTCACATTCCGTCAGCTTGTGAAGATGATGGTGGATGCTGATCTGAGGCGGTACTCAACCCTCCCAAATTCGTGAAAAAGGTTTTGATCACGGGAGCCTCGGGATTCTGGGGCTCACATCTCATTCCGTATTTGAATTCCCGGGGTTACCGGGTTTACGGCGCTTGCCGTCACCCTGGGAAAAACCTTCCGCGCGGGACTAAGCCTGTGGTGATGGACATTCGAAATCCGAAGGATGTGGATGCTGTCATCAGGCGCCTTAAGCCGGATGTCATTTGCCATCTCGCGGGGCAGAGCAGTGTCAGCAAAGCATGGAAGCTCCCTGAAAAAACTCTTCAGCTTAACACTTTAAGCACGGTTTTTCTTCTTAACGCGATCCGCGCCTTCAGCCCCAAAACCCGGTTCCTATTAGCTTCTTCGATTCATGTTTTTGGAGGAACCTTCTATAAAACGAGAAGACCTCTGCGCGAGCAGGATACAACACTCCCTGACAACCCCTACGGGGCCAGTAAACGCCTTGCGGAACTTGTCTGCCTTGATTTCGCTCAACGTTACGGCCTGGATTGCGTCATGATGCGCCCTGTGAACTGTATCGGGCGCCATCTTTCTCCGCATTTTGTCTTTTCCGACTGGGCCCGGCAAATCGCGGATAGTGAAAAAACGCCCGGACATTCGATACTGACCGTGGGGAACCTGAAACTTCGCCGGGATTTTCTGCATATTTCGGATGCCGTCCAAGCTTGTGAAATCTTGATCCGCAAAGGGAAACGGGGAGAAATTTATCATCTTAGCAGTCAGCGGGATGTTCCGCTCAGGGTCTACGCGGAGTTTCTGGTGAAATCTGCCCGCGTTCCGGTTAAAATCCGCGTGGACAAAAAACGTTTCAGGACCTCCGACCCGGTAACCACCCGAATCTCTTCGGCGAAACTGAGAAAGCTCGGATGGCATCCCGAAAAAACGGCTTTGCAGGGTCTTAAAGATTTACTCGATGAATGGAGAAAGAAATTAAAATGAACGCTCCTTTGAACCTTTCGGTCATCATTCCCGCGTATAATGAAGCTCTTCGTCTGCCTGCGTCTCTCAGGCAAATTGTGAGTTTCCTGCGTCAGCAGAAATTTTCATCGGAAGTGATTGTCGTGGATGACGGAAGCCAGGATCAGACTTGTGAACTGGCAGCTTCGGCCCTGGAAGGTTTTCCGCACCGGATTTTAAAAAATCCCGGCAACCGGGGGAAGGGGTATTCCGTGCGCTCCGGGATGCTCGCCGCGGACGGAGAGTATCTGCTTTTCAGCGACGCTGACCTCTCAACACCGATCGAAGAAGTCCTTCCATTTCTCGGGCACCTTCAGGCCGGCTATGACGTGGTTTTGGGTTCCCGCGCCCTTGACCGTTCGGCGGTCGAAGTGCGTCAGAATTTTCTCCGGGAACTGATGGGGAAAACTTTCAACCGGATTGCTCAGCTTCTCACGTTCAAAGGGATCAAGGATTCTCAGTGCGGGTTCAAGGCTTTTCGAAGAGAAGCGGGGAAAGATCTCTTCAGCCGTCAGAAACTTGAAGGTTTCGGCTTTGACGTGGAAATCGTGTATCTGGCACAGCGTCTCGGATACAAGATTCTGGAAGCCCCGGTTATCTGGCGTAATTCCACGCAGAGTAAAGTCCGGATTTTCTCAGATTCTCTGAATATGTTCCTGGATCTTCTCCGAATCCGCTGGTCGCACCGCCTTCTGAAAGGAAAATGAAGATCCACCGCGCGGTCCTGCCGGCCCTGATTCTGATTTTGGGGTTCGCTTTGCGCTTCTATGGCGTATCTTTCGGCCTTCCTCATCTTTACCACGCGGATGAACCGATCGTCGTCAATCACGCCCTGGCCTTCGGAAGCGGGGATTTGAACCCTCACTTCTTCAAAATCCCGCCGTTAGTCAGCTACCTTCTTTTTCTGATTTATGGCGTTGTTTTTTGCGCCGGGAAAATCATGGGCCTTTTCGCCGATTCTTCCGCGTATGAAAAATTCTTTTACGCCAATCCCGGTTTCTTTTATTTGACCGCCCGCGTTGTTTTTGGGGTTTTGATGGGAACAGCCGGGCTCTATGCTTTTTGGCGCGTCCTGAAGCGCCATTTTTCCCCCGAAACCGCGATGACCAGTTTTTTTATTTTTTCGGTTTGCTTTCTTCATGTCCGGGATTCTCATTATGTTTACGCCGATATTCCGCTGATGCTTGTCATGATTATTGCCTTTGGAGCCTTCTTCGATCTTCAGGAAGCTCCTTCGTTCCGTAAGCATCTGGAGGCAGGCGCCCTGATAGGTTTAGCCGCCGCGGTGAAATACAATGGAACCGCTTTGATCATTCCTTATCTGGCCGCCTCTTTTCTGTCGTCCCGGAAAATGGACATCAAAGGCTGGATTGCCGCGGCTATGACCGCCGGCCTCGTTTTTATTCTTCTGAATCCCTTTTCTGTTTTGGACCCCCGGTTTTTCATAAGTGAGCTTCGGTCGCAAGCCGCCGCGCAAGGGGGGACACCCGCCTGGCACCATCTGACCTACTCACTGGCCGGAGGCGCCGGCTGGCCCGTTTTGGCGGCCTGTCTAGGCGGAATCATCATTTCAATAAGAAGCAGACGGCCTAAACCTCTTATATTTCTCAGTTTTCTCGCGGCTTATTACCTGATTCTAGTCAAAGCCGGTCAGCCTTACGACCGTTACGCGCTTCCGCTCTTGCTTCCGGTTATTTATTTCGCGGGCGAATTCCTGGTCCGTCTTTCCGCGAAAGTGAAGTTTCAAAAAGCTTTCTTTTTTTTGGGTCTGGCATTTTTGACGGCGATCCCCGCGGCAAAATCCGTTCTTTTTGACCGGATTATGGCCCGCCCTGACATCCGCACGCAAACGCTTCAATGGATTGAGAATAATATTCCGCCCGGGAACACAATTGCCATGGAGTGGGAATTCTATATGCCTCGTCTTTCTTTTTCGAAGCATGACCTTATGGAAAAAAAGAAGGAGATTTTAAAGAATCCGGCAGTCTTTTCATCTTCACAGAGCCGGCGGCTGGATTATCTGCTGGAAACCGCGGATAAAACAAAAACTTACGATCTTTTCTTTTTGGTTCGGGATCCTAAAGAGCCCCGTTTTCTTTTTGGGAAGCCGGTTTTGCCGTATGACTTCTCCGCTTTACCTAAAGACCGGAATCTTTATATTATCCGGCTTGGAATTCCTGAAACACAAAGCGCCCGTGCTTTTTTTAACGCGGTTCAGGAGCAGGGAACCCGGATCGCCTCTTTTTCACCTTACCGCGATTTGTACCGATTCTTGCCGTATGACCTTCAGCCGATGACGGGCGGGCCTTTCCTCTGGAAAGAGCTTTGGAACCGGGAATTCAACGGGATGGCGCTCGAAATCTATAAACTCAAACGTTAAGATAAAAGGCCCCGGCATTCGTTCCTGTTTCTTATGTTGACAGTCCTTTCCCGGGGTTTTATCCTTACATTTCTAACCAGCAGTGGAATTTAACGGCGTGCGGTCCTATTCAGCCCGCGCGCAGGGGGAATCATGAGTAAGCCATATGTAACGGTTGTGCTTCCGGCGTTTAACGAAGAGGAAGCCATCGCGAAAGTCATTGATGACGTTCAGGCCTCAATGCGTAAGACGGCTTACGCTTATGAGATCCTGGTAGTCGACGATTGTTCCAAGGACCGCACCGCTGAAATTGCTCAATCTAAGGGCGTGCGAGTGGTACGCCGGACCGTCCAGGGCGGATCCGGGTCTTCCCGCCGGACTGGAATTCTGGAATCCCAGGGTGAAATTATTGTAATGCTGGACGCGGACGGCTCCTACGAGTCCGGAGATATCCCGGCACTTCTGGCGCACTTTCCGCAATACGATCAGGTCAACGGCGCCCGCACCAGTGAACAGGGCACGATGAAGCTTCTCCGGACCCCCGCGAAATGGCTGATTCGAAAGCTTGCGTGTTATTTGACCAGCACCCATATTCCGGATTTGAATACCGGGCTGAAAGCTTTCAAAAAAGATATTATGCGTAAATACCTCTGGGTTCTGCCGGATGGGTTTTCCTGCGTGACCACGATGACTTTAGCGTTTCTGGCTAACGGATACGCGGTTAAATACGTACCCACCACTTATCACAAGCGCATCGGAAAATCCAAATTTCATCCGATTAAAGACACGGCGGCTTATCTGAATACCGTGGTCCGCATGGTCATGTACTTTAAACCGCTTCGCGTCTTCGGGCCAGCCACGATTCTTTTGCTTCTATTCGCCATTGCAAAATCTGTGCTGAGCCTGACTTACACCGCGACCCTTCAGGAGTCGGATATCATTATTTTTATGACCGCCGTCATGATGGGCGCCTTGGGATTAATCGCGGACCTGATTGTTTCCTACCATAACCGGTCCTGAACCTGATTGATGAAAAGAAAAGAATTCTGGATACTGGCGCTTTTCGCGCTGGTCATCATCGCGTTTTTCTGGGATTTAGCAACCCTGAAGCACGCTTTTCTCTCCGGAGACCACAGAGAACAGCAGTACCCCTGGGCTAAGTTTTATCAGGAACAAATCCGCCATTTCCGCCTGCCGTGGTGGACGGGGGATATTCACTGCGGATTTCCTATTCTGGCCGAAGGTCAGATCGGCGCCTTTTATCCCTTAAATTATCTTTTCTTCCTCGTTCTGCCCGTTAAAATCGCGTACAACTACATTATTCTTTTTCAGTATTGGCTTGGTGCTTCCTTCTTTTATTGGTTTTTGCGCCGGCTCAAAGTTTCGGTGTTTTCGTCCTTTCTGGCCGGCCTGATTTTTCTCTTCGGTTCGGGTCAGGGCGGGTATTTTTACTACAATTATATTTCGCAGAAAGTCGTTATCTGGCTTCCGCTCACGCTTATTCTGATCGACCGCCTCCGGGAACAGAAAAAATGGCAGGATGCTTTCTGGCTTGGCGCGGTCTTCGCGGTTCAGATCTTCGGCGGGTACCTGCAGGTGGCGATTTATTCGATTTTTTATTCCTGCGTGTATTTTTTATACCGGTTTTCTCAGGACAGAACCCGGAAATTCTTTTTATTTTTTTGCGCCGCAGGGATTCTTGGGATTTTCTTTTCGCTGATCCAGCTTCTCCCGACGTTTGAGCTGAGCCTGCTTTCTTCCAGGGCGGATGCTCCCAAAGGCCTGGCTTACGTAGGCTCCATGAACCCGGCGGGTTTTCTGACTCTTTTTTATCCGGCCTGGGACGGTTTTCTGGGCTCTGAGTTCTATCTGGGGCTTGCCGGTCTCTTTTTCGCGTTTATCGGTTTCTGGGGGCAAAAATCCAAAGATCATAAATTTTTTGTCGGCGCCGGAGTTTTGTTTCTGCTTCTGGCGCTGGGAAGCTTCAGCCCGCTTTACCGCCTGATCGTGGAGGGTACCGGGTTTAACGGGTTCAGAACACCGATTAAATTTTTATTTTTCGTGACTTTTTCTTTCACAGTCCTGGCGGCTTTTGGCGCGGACAAGCTTTTTATGAAATTACTGGGCGAGCAAAAAATCCGCACGGCGTCGGCTGTTTTTTCAGTCCTTACCCTCTTAGCTCTCGCTTTCCCGTTTTTCACGTCCCGCGCTTTAACCACGAACAAAGCGCAGTGGCTTCCGAAATTTGAGGATATGACCGTCAAAACCTTCTTCTCAAAAGCCGGCCACCCGCATTCGGAAGAAGATTACCGCCAAAAAGCCCGAGGGTATTATGAGGCGGTTCTCCAGACTCTGGATTTCAATCAGCGGGATGCCCGTAACCAATTTGCGCTTTTATCGATTCTTCTGGCTTTCTGCCTGGTTCTTTGTGTCCGCCCGCGGCCGGGCCGTGTTTTCGCCGTCTTGATAACGGCTTTCCTGATCGCGGATCTTTATTTGTACGGCTTTACCAGCATCAAAGCAGGGGAAGAACCTTTTGACACGATTGATGTTCCTGGAAAATCTTCGATTATTGATTATTTAAAAAAAGATGGGGATTTGTTCCGGGTGATGGAGGTCTATGAAAAACCTGAGGAAAACCGGTTATTTCCCATATTTCCAAGCTGGAATATGCTGGATCATATTCAGGATACGGGTGCTTATTCTCCGCTTGTCATGAAAGCTTATAAAAATTTCATGACTGGAATCGGTTATATCAATGATTCACTGTCCGTTTTATTTGTGGATCCCGCAAAACTTAAAGAGCGTCGAACGGATTTGGATTTCTTGAATGTGAAATACCTGCTCAGCCGGGAACCGCTTAACCTTCCTGATTTAGAGCCCGTCCTGACGGAAGGGGATGTCACTCTTTATCAGAATAAAACCGTCCTACCCCGGTTTTATTTTTTACCCGCGAAAGATTCTTTTGAAAAACCGGACCGCGCCAATATCCGGCCTGTTAGCGTTGATCAGTACTGGGACACTCAGATTAAGGTTCATTTTGAGGCTCCGGAGGACGGAAACCTTGTAAGCTCTGAACTTTATTACCAGAGCTGGACGGCTCAGACAAATGGGCATGAAGGCAAACTCTACCGTATCCGTAATCTTTTCCGCGCGGTGCAGGTACTCAAAGGGAGCAACGAAATTGTGATTGAGTACGAAACCGGAATCTTTAAAACGGCCGGCGTCACGGCCCTTTTTGTTTTTATCTTTGGACTTGCCGAGATGCTATTGGCCTCCCGGCGCGCGAGACTGCAAAATCCGATATGAAATCACTCACGCCTCTTCTTTGGGCTTTTCTGGTTCTCGGCTTTTATCTCGTCTCACTGTGGGGCGCTAAAGCATCGGCGCTTATGGGGGGAGGATGATTCTAGCAGGCGGTGCTGTAATCCTTTACCTGGCTTTCGCTCTGGGAAGGCGCTGTCTTCTTTTAACCGGATGCCGTTTTGGCACTGTTGAAGAATGGGCAGCGGCTTCACTTGCCGGATTTGGCATCTTGGCCTACGCGGTTCTTATCTTGGGATTATCCGGGCTCTTGACCGCTTTAACTCTCAGCGTGCTCCTTGCCGGCCTCGCCGTGACTTCTTTTGTTTCCTTAAAACAGGATATAAGTCTGTTTGGGAAAATTTTGGTTCCGCGCGGAATTCTCAAGAACCCCTTTAATCTGGCGGTCCTTTTCCTGGCCGCCGCCGCGCTTTTGGCCGGTCTGGCTGGCGTTCTTGCCCCTGAAACCGCTAACGACTCACTTTGCTATCATGTGAATCTTCCTAAAATCTATCTTCAGGCCGGGCGTATTTTTCATGTTCCATATGATACGAATTCACCATTTCCGCTTCTGATGGAAATGCTTTACACGCTGGCTCTTGCTTTCCGTTCCATGAGTCTCGCGAAATTTTTTCATTTTTCCACGGCTTTGCTGACCGCGGGACTGATCGCGTCAACGGTTCGCCGCTACAGCGGTTCTATCCAGGCCGGAATCGGCTCTGCCATTTTATTCATAACTACTCCGGTTATTTTAAATCAGCTGGGAACGACTTATGTGGACGCCGCCCTGGGAGCTTTCGGCTTCGTCTCTTTTATTTTCCTTCTCCGCTGGGCGGAAGATCCGGAGCGTCAAACCGGATTTCTGACACTGGCCGGAATATTCGCGGGATTCGCTCTTAGCGTCAAGTACCTGGCTTTGATTTCGATTCTTATTTCCGGTTTTTTAATTCTCTGGGTTTCTTTTTCCAGAAAACCTTCGTCCTTCTTTAAAAATTTCCTCCTTTTTTCGGTTCCTGTGCTGATTTTCGGCGGGTATTGGTACCTCCGCGCCTGGATTGAAACCGGGAATCCGGTTTACCCTTATTTCGCGTCTATTTTCGGATCCGGGGACGCGTCCGTTCATTACGACGATATCGGAGTTCCTAGAACTTTTATTTCTTTCCTCACGGCGTTCTGGAAGGTGACCATGAATCCTCAGCTTTTTGAGGGCTTCGGCGTCCAGATCGGTCCGGGATATCTCGCGTTTCTGCCTTTAAGTTTCGCGGTGACGGCTCGAAACACCTCTTTGCGGTGGATGTGGGCCTACGCGTTTCTTTTTTTTACGGCATGGTTTCTTTTGGGACAGAGTTTACGGTTTTTAGCGCCTGTTCTTCCGGTTCTGGCTGTTTTAATTGGGTGCGGTTTCGCGGATCTTAAAAAAAGCTGGGCTGAAAAGCTATTCAAGGTTCTTTTAGTCCTGACTCTGGCCCTCCACGCGGTATTAGGTGTTTATCATTACCGCCGGGATTTTAAAACCGCAGCCGGACGGGAAACCGCTTCCGATTACTTGAACAAATACGAGCGCAGTTACCGGATGGCCGAATACGTGAATTCCAATCTTCCTCCCGGGGCCGTTATTCTCAATGCAGATGAAACCCATATGTTTTATTTTCAGCGTAAAATGATCCGGGAAACCGTTTACGTTCTTATGGGCGAAAACTATTGGGCTGACGCGTCTTCACCGGCCGGGGTCATTCAGAATTTAAAAAAGAGGGGATTTACGCACATTCTCCGGGCGGCGAGGACCCGGCTTTTGGGAAAAAGTTTTGAAGACCAGCCTTTGCGGATTTTCTCGATTCTGGACACGCCCCAAAATCAACTTGCCTCCGTTTTGAATCCCCTTTACACTTATTCGTTTACCGACGAAGAAGGAATTGAATTCACTTACAAGCTCTACGAGATTCTATGAAAATAGCTTTGATTGACTTAAAAGAAACAGCTTCCGGGTGTAATAACAAAGATAAAGCTGGAACTTTCGGCAATACTTCCCACGGCGAGGACTTTGTTTCCCGGCTTTACGCGTTTGCCAAGCGGAACAATGTGGACGTACCTGTCCTTCACTTCGGCTACATGGCGGCCATTTTCCGTCAGCACGGCCATGAAGTGACCTTTTACGACTCAGAACCCCGGAAAGATGAAGACCTGGTTATTCTTGCCTCTTCAATTGTCGGTTATGATGAAGAGCTCGCGTTTGTCCGTAAAATCCGCAAGCCCGGCCGGAAAATCGGTTTTATCAATGCGTTTGCCACTGCCCGGCCGGAAATCTTCCTTGAAGAAGCTGATTTTGTCATCAAGGGCGAGCCGGAAGCCGCCACGATTCAAATTGCTAAAGGAGAACTCGAGCCGAAGGGGATTATTGAAAGCCCGCTGATTTCGGATCTTGAAAGCCTGCCTTTTCCGGATTGGGACGGTTTTCCAGTCAAGCGATACGGCTACTTCCCTGTTTTAAATCGAAAACCCACGCTTTCTATTCTGACCAGCCGGGGCTGTTCCTTTAACTGCACTTACTGTCCTTACATGGTGACGCAGACTGAAAAATGGCGGCGGCGCAGTGCGCAGAATGTGTGCGATGAAATCGAGTACCTTCAGAAAAAATACGGCGTTAAAAGTCTGGTGTTTCGCGACATTATGTACACCCAGAGCAAAAAACGGGCGCTGGAAATTTCAGAAGAGATTATCCGCCGGGGGATCAAAGTGGAATGGAGCTGTGAAACCCGCGCCGACTGCCTTGAAGAAGAAACCCTTCGTTTGCTTCATAAATCCGGCCTTCGGGCCATTCATCTGGGGATTGAATCTCCTGAAGATGACATTGTTAAAAAATCCGGCCGGATTCCGATCAAGGAAACTCAGCAGGAAAAAATCGTCCGTCTGTGCGAAAGAATCGGCATCAAGGTCATCGGCTTCTTTATTCTCGGCTTCGTGTATGACACGCCCGAAAGCATCATGCGCACCATCAATTACGCAAAACACCTGAATACGCCGCTGGCTCAGTTTGACGTGATGACGCCGTATCCCGGCACTCACTTTTTCGAAGAAATCAAAGACCGGATTGTCGACACAGACTGGAAGCATTACACCACGCATCACCCGGTAGTTAAGCTCGACCATCTGACCAAAGAGCAGGTGCTGGAGTTTAAAAACCGTGCTTACCGGGAATATTATCTCCGGCCTTCCTGGATTCTGAAGCAAGGCTTCAAACTTCTCTTCAGCTGATTCATGATTGCGCTGACTGGAGCCACCGGATTTCTCGGTTCGGCCATCGCACACCGATTAAAAGAAAAACAGCTTCCGTTCCGCTGTCTTGTCCGTAAAAATTCCAAAAAACTTGATCGAATCGCCGGCTTGAGCGCTCCGATCATTGAAACTGATTTCACTTCGGCCGCGGCGCTGCGGTCCGCGCTCGACGGCTGTGACCTGATTATCCATTGCGCGGGACTGATTAACGGTTCCCAGTCCGCTCTGCGTCAAGCCAACGTGGAATCGACGCAAAACCTGGCGCTTGCCGCCGCGGACTCAGAAGTTAAAAAATTCGTCCTGATCAGCTCCGTCGCGGCAACGATGAAGCACGGCCCATACGGCCTCAGCAAAGCCGAAGGGGAGGACGCCGTCAAAAAGTCAGGAATCCCGTATCTTTTTTTTCGTCCGGCATGGATTTTCGGCCCCGGCGACACCACGAACAGCGCCATGATGATTCGGACTTTAAAATCTTTTCCCCTGATTCCGCTTTTGGGCGGGGGAACTTTTAAAATTCAGCCGGTTTATGTGAGCGACGCTGTCGATTTAATTCTTCAAGGAGTTCACTTTTCTCGGGTCAATACGGCTTACACTGTAGCCGGCGGTGAGCAGGTTTCACTTAAAACGATTTTAGAAACCTTTGCCGGGCACCTTAAGCTTAAACGAATCTTTGTGCCGATTCCGCTCAAACCTCTACAGGCTATTTTGCGGGTTTATCTAGCTTTAAATCCATGGACGAAACTTCCCGTGAAGCAAATTCTGGAACTCGATAAGCACGAAGCCTTTGATATTTCTGAAACCCGCCGGGATTTTAATTTTAACCCCATGCCTTTCAGCGAAGGTGCGAAAAGGATGTTTTCCTCATGTGCGGTATAGCCGGAATTTTTTCCAGTCACAAACCGGTGGAGCCGTTTGTGCTGGAACGCATGAATGATCAAATCATTCACCGCGGACCGGATTCAGACGGATTTCACTTCAGCACCCGTGTTGGTCTGGCCATGCGCCGTCTTAAAGTGATTGATCTTGAAACCGGTAATCAGCCGATTCATGACGGAACCGAAAAGCATTGGATCGTGTTTAACGGGGAAATTTACAATTACCGCCAGCTCCGCGCCAAACTTGAAAGCAAGGGCCGGAAATTTCACACCCATTCCGACACCGAGGTCATCCTTCAGCAATATCTGGAAGAAGGCGAGAAGTGCGTGCATGCCTTCGCCGGTATGTTCGCTTTCGCCATTCACAACACGGAGGATAATTCCGTGTTTATTGCCCGTGACCGGCTGGGCATTAAACCTCTTTTTTATCACCAAAGCGCTGATGGGGTTGTTTTCTCTTCGGAATTAAAAGCTCTTTTTGAACACCCGCAGGTGAATCGTGAACTCGACCTCCAGGCGGTCAGCCACTTCTTTTCGCTGGGTTATTTGCCGGCGCCCTGGACTCCTTTTCAGGGAATTCGCCAACTCCCGCCTGGACACTGGATGAAAATCAAGAACGGCCAGGTGGAAATTCAGCGTTACTGGGATATTCCAGCGGGGGAAACCATCGACGTCTCGGAAAAAGAGGCGCTGAAGGAAATTGAACGATTGCTGCATCAATCTATGGAACGACGGCTGATCGCCGATGTTCCGATCGGAACTTATTTAAGCGGAGGGCTGGATTCCACGGCGCTTCTCTGGCTGATGAAAGAACACCGTCATGACCGGATCAAATCTTTTTCCGCCGGCTTTGATCATCCGAATTATGACGAAACCCCGCACGCGCGCGTTGCCGCTAAATATTTCGGAACGGATCACTATGAAGTTCACTGCGGACCCAAAGACGTTCTGCCGAATCTGGCTAAAATTTCCTGGCACGCGGACAATCTGCTCGGGGATCAGGCAACACTTCCGCTTTATCTGGTTTCAGCGCTCGCTAAAAAGCATGTCACGGTTTGCTTGTCCGGTGACGGGGGAGATGAGCTTTTTGTCGGTTACCCAACCTTTCACGCGGACCGCCACCATCGAAGCTATTCCAGAATCCCGGGGGTTCTGCGCGACACCTTGATTCATCCTCTGGTCCGGTCGTTGCCGGCTTCCGTGAATAAGCTGAGCTTCGATTACAAAGCCAAGAAATTCATTCAGGCGGCGGGGTTTTCGAATCAAAAAGCGCATTACTGGTGGCGAACGATTTTTACCGACGATGAAAAAAGAGCTCTTTTTACCCCTGAATCGCTCAGCAAGATTGGCTCGCTGGACGCTTACCCGCTCTACGGAGAAGCTTTTGAAACGGCTGTTTCCGCGGACCCCGTCAACCGCGCCCTGTATGCCGACATGAAAGTCTGGCTTTCGGGAAACAATCTTTACAAGGTGGATACGATGTCAATGGCGCACGGCCTGGAAGCCCGGGTCCCGTTTCTGGACCATGAACTGGTCGAGTATATGGCCAAACTTCCCGGCTCTCTGAAATTCAAAGGGAACAAACTGAAATATCTGATGAAAAAACTTTTAAAAGGCAAAATCCCGGAAAGCATCCGTAACCGGCCCAAAGCCGGTTTTCATTCACCGGTTTCGTTCTGGTTCCGCCACGCGCTGAAAGATGATCTCAAAAAAGTGTTTTCAGAACCCGATCCGGTTTTTGACCGCATTTTTGACAAGTACCGGATTCAAGCCATGCTTGCCGACCATGCGCGCGGGCGTCATAATCACGCCTATCAGATCTGGTCTTTACTGGTTTTTCGTAACTGGTCGCGCTTGTTTTTGGGAACCTGCTAATCTGCCGTTTTCCTCGAAAAGCGGGGGATTTTCCGTCTAAATTTTCATTTGCAAAAATGGGGGGGCGCATATATACTCCCCCCCATATCATTTTGGATTTAAAAACCATTTCCTAAGGAGTTTTTTATGTCGATTGCTCAATCTGCCCGCAAAGTCCATTGGTCACCCCCTCTTCTCGAAGCTGATGACCAGGAAGCGGCCATTCAAGTTATTCGTTCCGGCTGGATGACCCAAAATAAACAGACCGAAGCGTTCGAAAAAGAACTCGCGGCTGTATGCGGCGCAAAGCATGCCGTGGTCGTCAATAACGGAACTTCCGCCTTGATCGCGGCTTTGATTGCCGCGGGAATCAAAGCGGGGGATGAGGTCCTGGTACCGACGCTCACCTTTATTGCCACCGTAAACTCAGTTCTCCTGATCGGCGCGAAACCGATCCTGGTCGATTGCGATGCTAAAACCCTCAATATGTGCCTTGAGGATCTGGAACGCAAAATCACCCCGAAAACCAAAGCGATTCTGTTCGTCGATGTCTACGGCATGCCAAATGACATCGAAGCCCTGCAGAAAATCTCGGCCAAACACGGGATCACGCTTATCGAAGATGCCGCGGAGTCCATCGGCGCGTCTTATAAGGGCAAATCTTTCGCTTCTTTTTCTCATCTCTCCATCCTGAGCTTTCACATGGCCAAGCTTGTTCCGACGGTGGAAGGCGGATGTGTTTTTACGCAGGATGATGAAACCGCGACTTATTTAAAACGGATCCGTAACCATGGCGGCGCCGCGCAGTACCAGTTTGTGACTTTTGGATTGAACCTCCGCATTACGGATATTCAATCCGCGATCGGCAGAAATCAGCTCAAAAAGCTTCCCGCGATTTTGAGTCATCGCCAGAAGCTTGTCGGGATGTATAAAGACGCTCTTAAGGGCCTGGTTACTTTCCAGGAAATTCCTTCTTACGTCACGTCTCATCCGCACATGATTTTCGCCTTTTTCCTTAAAGATAAGGCGACGCGCGATAAGTTAAATACTTACCTCAATCAGAACGGCGTCGATACCCGTATTTGCTGGCCTCCGATTCATCGTCAGCCGTACCATCAGCCGCTGTTTGCCGATCAGGGTCCTTTTCCCAATTCCGATTCGTTGTCGGAACGCAACCTCAGCCTTCCGCTGGGCAACGCGCTGACCGAAGACGAAGTTCAATACGTCATTCAGGTGACGAAAGAAGGACTTCGGAATGTCTAGCGGCGCCCGTAAGAAAGTTGTTATCACGGGCTCCGAAGGATTTCTCGGCCGTCATTTCCGCAAGGCCTTAGAACCGCACTATGATATTGCCGGTTTTGATATCGCCCTTTCGGTTTTCCACAACATTACCGCTAAAGAAGAAGTTTTTTCTTTCCTCGAGAAAGAACGTCCGGATATTTTGATTCATCTGGCCGCTAATCCTGATGTGGCCAAGAGCTCTGAATTTCCGCAGGAAGATCTTTACCTGAACACTCTGGGAACGATCAATATGCTGGAAGCCTGCAGGCGTTTTCCCGTGGAGCTGATGGTTTTAGCCTCCAGCGCCGTTGTTTACGGTGAAATGAAAGACCGGCCTTTTTCAGAATCGGATTATCCGCATCCGACTACGCCTTACGGCATCGGAAAATTCGCCGCCGAACAGTACTGCAACCTTTACTTCCAGAAATATAAGATTCCGACCGCTATCTTCCGTTTTTTCAATATTTACGGACCCGGCCAAACCCGGAAATTCGCGATTCCCAACATGATCGCCCGTATTTGCGAAGCGAAAGATGAGCTTGAAATGTTCGGTCACGAGAATGACACCCGCGACTTTATTTTCGTGGAAGATATCTGCAACGCGCTTAAACTTTGCATTGAGAAGAAACCCGTCGGCCATACCTTCAACGTTGCCACCGGCCGTGAAACGAAAGTGCTGGAAGTCGCGAAGATCATCGCGAAACTGGCGGGCAAACCGAATCTTCGCTTCTTTTATAAGTCCCAGGGGCAGGCATCCGCCAGGATCAGCCGGGTCGTGGGCAACGCGAACTTGATTAAAGAAAAGCTGGGCTGGACGGCTGATACTCCGATGGAGACCGGTTTGTCCAAAATGATGCCGGCTGTTTGATTCTTCGTGAAGACGCTCCCTTCATCCGCCGTTCGGTTCATTAATCCTTCTGACGAAAAACCTCTCGCGGATTTTTTGCTGGCTCTGAAATCTAAGACTCTCTATCATTGGAACCGCTTCGGAAATTCTTTCACGCCTAAATCCGCCGCGAAAGTTGCCTCCGCTCAAATCTCAAAAAACGTCTCTGAGGAACAGGGCTTTGTTATTTATGACGGAAGCCGGCTGATCGGCTACTGCTACCTTCGTTTTTTCCCTGACAAGCCTCAGAAAAGCGGAACGGCAAGTTTGGGCATGGTTGTGCGCGACGGCTATCAAAGCCGCGGGGTGGGCAAGCGCATGATGGAAGCTATGATCAACTACTGCCGCGACCGGAAGATTATTAAAATCTGGCTTGCGACTTATTCGGACAATGAACGCACTCAGCCTTTTTACAAGAAATTCGGATTTCTGGCAGAGGGCATTTTTATGTTTGACGAATATTTCGGGAAGAAACCCCGGCACGTGATCAGCATGGCCAAGTTTTTAAATCCCAAACTTCAGAAAGCCGCCTTTCAGCTTAAAAAACGCTACCTTCTGGATTAAAATGCTTTCCATCGTTGTCCCTACGATCAACGAAGAGCAGAATTTACTCACCATTCTCCCTCAAATCTTTAAACACGCGAACGAAGTCATCATTGTCGATGACGGCTCCACGGACGGAACGCTCGAGGTTGCCAAGCGTTTTGGCTGTAAGATCGTCAACCGCGGGAAGCGGATGGGCGTCGGTTCGGCTGTTTATGACGGGGTTAAAGTCGCGAGTCATCCGATCGTTGCTGTCATGGATGCGGATCACAGTCATCCGATTGAAGCCCTTAAAAGTTTCGTGCTGATTGAAGTAGACGCTGTGGATATCATTAAATTCTCCCGGTTTGTGGCGGGTGGGGGAATGGAAGATCACTTTCGTCACTTCTTGATGCGGTGGTTCAACCGTTTTCAAGCGGCGCTTGCCCATGTCCATGTTCAGGATTTCACGGGCGGGTATGTGATCGCGAAAAAGGAAACTTTCAACTTCTCTCAAACGGCCGTGCACGGTGAGTGGAATATCGAATACATGATTCACAACCGCAAGAAACGCATAGCTGAAATCCCTTATATTTACCGCCACCGGGCAAGCGGTCAATCCAACTGGAGCGGTGCTCAGGACTTTAAACGCGTCCTGCGCTACATCTACTTTCTCTTCCATTACCGCTGGAAGGCCCTTTTTGAAAAACATTGAGTGGAAGTCCCGTTTTCCTTTCTCCGTAAGAACCTCCTGCCCGTTTTGTCAGGGCACCCGCTTTAAAACTATCGCCGCTTATGACGACCTGAAAATCGTATCCTGTGCCTGCGGGTACGTCTTCATGAATCCTTATCTCTCCGAAGAAGGCTCTAAAATGCTTTTCAGCGGGGATTTAACTCAGGAATTTCCCTGGCTGATCGACTACGAGAAAGTCCTGGATGAACAGGCTGAAAATACAAGAACGTACCGCGCGTTCAGTCACGCGCTTGACCGGCTGGAGACGAGGAATCCGCGTAAGGGCCGTTTGCTGGATATCGGCTGCGGTTCCGGGCATTTTTTAAACCTGGCTAAAAGCAGGGGATGGCAATGCTATGGCCTGGATTTTGAAGCCAAAAGCGCCGCCAAAGTTTCGAGCCGTTATCAGATCCCTGTTCACAGCGGGCTGCTTCAAAACGCGCCTTTTGCCCCCCTCAGTTTTCAAGTCATCACGCTCTGGGACTATTTTGAACATGTCGAAAATCCAGTTGAGATTCTGGCGCGAATTAGCAGTCTATTAGCTCCCGGCGGAACCCTGGTCATCGCTTGCCCGAACCACAAGAGTCTTTTATTTTTTGCCGCGATCGTGTTAAACCGCTTAAGCGCCGGCCGCGCGTTTCTCCACCCGCTTCGCCTGCTTTACCCGCCGACCCATTTATCTTATTTTGATCCTGACTTTTTGGCGAAGACCGTACCCGCGCACGGGTTTAAAGAGCTGGAACGGGACTATGATGAAACGGATGTCCAAAGAATTCAGCTTTCACCCGTTTTAAAAACCGCGGTCCAGGCCCTTTTTCTTCTGGCCCGGCCTTTAAAACTTTCCAACCGTTTTATTCTGCATTTGCAAAAACAATCATGATTTCCTCGTTTAAAACCACAGCGCTCAAGATTCTCTTCGCGATTCTTGCTGTGAGCCTTGTTTTGCGCTTTGCCGGAGCCGCGCGCCCGCTCTTGGGTAATTTTTCGAGCGTCCAGGCGATCTACGCCATGATGGCTCAGAATTTCTCTCAATTTGGCTGGAATTTGTTTTTGCCCCGGCTTGATATTCTCTGGAATGGGGAACCCGGCATCCGGCTCCTAGATCTTCCTCTTACCAGCTATACGGTCGCTGTTCTGCATACATTGACCCGTCTGCCTGTGGATTTACTGGGCCGGGTTTTATCGGGCGTTTTTTCCATTGCGTCGATTCCGTTATTTTTTCAATGGGTTAAGCAGTGGGCAGATGAGGAGCACGCGCTCTGGGCGGCATTTTTCCTGGCATTCTCACCGCTCTCGATCGTTTACGGCCAAAGCTTTCAGACAGACGCCGCGAGTCTTTTCTTTCTTATCCTTTCCGCCAGTCTTTTTTTTGGAAGGGGAAAATGGATTTCCGCCGGATACTTTTTTTCACTGGCACTGCTTCTGCGAATTCAGTTTGTTTTTCTTTTTCCTCTTTTCGCCTGGAACTTAATAACCGTACCTGGACCGATATCTGCCCGGCTCAAACGGCTGATTCTTTTCGGTGTCATTTCCACAGCCCCGCTTATTTTCTGGAATGGTTTTATTTATTTTTATCTCAACCAAAACCCCAATTCCATCATCATGAGTATTTATCATCAAGTCGGCACCGGTACGTTTGCCGCGTATCACCCCTGGAGCCCGTTCTTTATTAAGAACTTTCTTCTCCTGGCGGCCCGTCATGTTCTGAATCCTTTGGGCCTTCTTTTTGCCTTAACCGGTTTTTTTCTTCCCGCGGAAGGGAAGGGAGAGAAAATCTTTAAGTTTTGGGCACTTTCGATTTTCCTAATGCTTTTAAGTTTGACTAAAAAATCCATCGATATGAATTATTACTGGCTTGGCCTCGTTCCGCCGTCCGCTTATTTCGCCGCTAAATTCGGGGTGTATGCCCGCAGGCGTATGCGCGTTCCTGTATGGGCTTGCGCGATGACCGCGTTTTTCGTTGTTCTTATTTCAACTTTTCTGAGTTTTGGCGCGGCTTATAAAACTCCAGCCGAGGACCGCTCCGTGGCAAAAGCCGGCCATTATATTGACCGGACCGTTGAAAAAGACGCGAGGATTATCGCGTCAAACGGCACGAATCTATGCCTGCTTTTTTATTCAAACCGAAAGGGATGGCTTTTGCCGGCAGCTCAAAAAGACCGTCAGCGGTCGCCCTATGCCGACTTTATCCCGGCAGGGCACCAATTACCGCCTCTCCAGCAGGAGCTCTTGTCGATCGGCCAGGACCCCGTGGCCTTGCTGGAATTTTACCGGCGCCAGGGTGCCGCCTACTTTGTCTGTTCCCGCCCTCAGGAGCTTAAAGCGGATGTTCTCTATGGCTATCTAAAAGCACATTATGCTCTTTTAGAAGAAAACCCGGATTTTATCGTTTTCGCCTTAAAAGCACCTTGATATGACTACTGGTGAATAGTATTGACTAGTACCGATACCTTTGGTAGCATTCCCGGCATGACAATTAACGAATTTGAAGTCTATACCCCGAAAGAGACCCAGCAACTTTTAAAGGTCAGCTCCAGTACGATGACCCGGCTTATTAAGCGCGGTCTTATCCGGTCCGCTAAAGTCGGTAAACAATACAGAATTCTTGGCCGGGATATTCTTCGCATGCTTTCGCCTGAACTGGAGAACCAAATCGGGCGCATTTACAATAAGGGCCGTAGATGGGTTCACGAAGAAGGGGAATTTCGTGAAATTCCGACCTCATCTCAAAATCAGGAACAAAATCCAGCACCTAAAGCCAAGGAGACCTCAGATGGGATTTGATTTTACCGGTAAAACAGTTTTAGTAACCGGAGGAACCGGGTCTTTTGGCAAAAAACTCATCAGCACACTTTTGACCCGGTTTAATCCTAAAAAGGTGATCGTTTTCAGCCGTGATGAGCTGAAGCAATACGAAATGGCGCACACAGCTCCTTTTGCCGGCAATCCGAAAATTCGTTTTTTCATTGGGGATGTCCGCGACAAAGAACGCCTGATGCAGGCTTTGCACGGTGTCAATATCGTCGTGCACGCCGCCGCCATGAAGCATGTTCCGATCGCGGAGTACAATCCTTTCGAAGTTATTTTGACGAATGTCATCGGCGCTCAAAATGTTATTTCCGCTTCTCTCGCGAACAATGTCGAAAAAGTTATCGCTTTAAGCACGGATAAAGCGGCTAACCCCATTAATCTCTATGGAGCTACGAAGCTCTGCTCCGATAAGCTTTTTGTCGCCGCGAACGCTTATTCCGGCACGGCCCCAACCCGATTTGCCGTGGTGCGGTACGGTAACGTCATTGGCTCCCGAGGAAGCGTGATTCCTCTTTTCAAAAAAATGAAGGCTGCCGGCGCCCCGTTTGTTCCCATCACTGATGAGCGCATGACCCGTTTCTGGATCACTCTGGAGCAGGGCGTCGCGTTTGTGATTCAGTCGCTGGAGCTCATGCACGGCGGAGAACTTTTCCTTCCCAAGATCCCCAGCATGAATCTCATCGATTTAAAAAACGCGATTGTTCCGGAAATTCCGGTAAAAGTGGTTGGAATCCGCCCTGGTGAAAAGCTCCATGAAGTTCTGATTCCAAAAGAAGAAGCGCGTCATACGCTCGAGCTTGAAAATATGTATATCGTGGAACCTAACTTTGAGTGGTGGAAAACCGCGAATCATCCGGGCGGAAAATCCCTTCCGGAAGATTTTGAATACCGCAGCGATAATAACACTCAATGGCTTACGATGGATCAGCTGCGCGCGATCGCGGACATGAAGGAAGAAATTCTCTGTGACTGAGAAAACAGCTCCGGTAAAACCCTTGTCGAAAATTCCTTACGGCCTTCACTGGGTAGGTGACGAGGAATTTCAGGAAGTCCGCAAAACGCTGGAAACCGGCTACCTGACTATGGGGCCCCGGGTTGAGCTTTTTGAAAAAAAACTTCAGGAATACGTAGGGGCTAAGCATGTGGTCGCGGTCAGCAGCTGCTCCGCGGCTCTGCACCTTTCGCTTTTGGCTAACGGAATAGGTCCCGGCGATGAAGTGATTGTTCCCGTCTGGACCTTTGTCGCGACTTCCAACGCTATTCTGCACACAGGGGCGGTTCCCGTTTTTGTCGATATTGAAACCCTCGATCACAATCTCGATATCGGACAGATTGAAAAGAAAATCACGTCAAAAACAAAAGCGATTATGCCGGTTCATTTCGCGGGCCAACCCTGCGATATGCCTGCAATCCGGGCTCTGGCCGCAAAACATAAACTTCTGGTTATTGAGGACTGCGCGCACGCGATCGGAGCGAAAGACGCGGACGGAATGCTTGGAAAGAATAGCGCCGCGGCCTCCTTTAGTTTTCACCCGGTGAAAAATATGACAACAGCCGAAGGCGGGGCGGTCGCGACGAACAGCGATGAAGTCGCCGCAAAAGTGCGGGCTTTGCGCCTGCACGGCATCGCCAGTGATTTCTTCAAGCGTGAAAAAGCGGGGGATGTGACCGGATATCCTCAAATGCAGTATCTCGGTTTTAAATACAATATGACGGATATTCAGGCTGCGATCGGTATTCCGCAGCTGGCTAAATTAGATTCATTCATTGACCGCCGCGCGGAAATCGCAAATTTTTATCTGAAAGAACTCGCGGACCGGGAAGAACTAACCCTCCCGCGTTTAAATCCGTTATATCGTCATGCCTGGCATCTTTTTACGATCCGCCTGAAACTGGATAAGGTCAAGCTGACGCGCGATCAATTTATGGAAAAACTCGCGGAAAAAATGATCATCACCGGCGTTCACTACCTTCCGGTTCACCGTCACCGGTATTACGCGGAAAAATTCGGATTCAAACCCGGACATTTTCCTATCGCGGATGCGGTTTACGATTCCATTCTCTCGATTCCGCTTTATCCCAAGATGAGCGGAGAAGACGCGCAGAGGGTGGTGACGGCCATCCGTCAGGTACTGGATGAACACCGGCGCTAAGTCCGGACAAAAGAAAATCTGGATTACCGGCGGCAGCGGATTTCTGGGCAGTACGCTGATTGCTCTTTTGAGAGAACGTTACGATATCGTTTTTAGTTACCACCGCCAGAAACTGGATACGCGTCTGGCGCGCGGATTTGCGCTTAATCTGAACGAACCAGCCGAAATCGCGGAGTTTCTGGATGCTGAAAAACCTTCCGCGGTCGTGCACTGCGCGGCAATGACGGATGTCGATTTTTGTGAAAAGCATTTCGATGAAGCGTTAAAAATTAACGCGGAAGCTTCCGGGCTGCTTGCACAGGAATGCGCCCGGAGAAATATTTATTTGATTTATATTTCCACGGAAGCGGTTTACGGCGATACGCCGGGTCCGCACCTGGAAGATGAACCAACGGCCCCCGTGAACCGTTACGCGGTCACTAAACTAAAGGGGGAAGAAGCAGTCACGCTAGCGGGCGGAAAGCGTCTGATTGCCCGTACGGGTTTTGAAGGTTGGGGTTTAGCTGAATCCGCCAAGCTTAGCTTTTTTGAGTGGCTGATCCGCAAATTTGATTCAGGTCAGACATTTCAAGTATTTGAAGACCGGATTTTCACACCGTTTAGTGTGAATAATTTCGCTGAAGTCATTGATGAAATGATCGCGAAAGAGATTGAGGGCCTGTATAATGTCGAAGGTCCGGACGCGGTTAGTTACCTCGCGTTTGCCCGGCAAACAGCAAAGATTTTCGGGTTCAATCCCGAGCTTGCGGTTCCGGCCCGGATGGCGGATGTTTTGAAAAACACCGCGCGTCCGCACGACACGGCGCTGGATTCAGGCAGGATTCGTAAAAAATTGAACGCGCGCCTCCTGGGCCCGCAGGAAATTTTGGAACAGCTTAAGCACTTCCGCGAAAGCGGTCAGCTGGCGGCCATCCGATTCGAATGGTCGGGCCGGCAGAAAAAATAAATTTTAAAGGGAGAACGATTTTAAATGCATATTCTCGGGATTAATTTTTCAGGTCATGACTCCTCCGTCGCGATTATCAAAGATGGTGTTCTGCTTGCCGCAGCCGCTGAAGAACGGTTTATCCGCCTGAAGCATACCGGCGTTTTCCCGTTCAAGGCGCTCGATTACTGCCTTAAAACGGCCGGTGTCGACCTCATGGATATCGACCATATCGGTCTGTATTGGAACCCCGGGCATGAGCTGGGCACAATCGCGGATACTCGTGACTATGTCCGCGACAACCGCGAATTTCTTTATTTCTTTATTAATCAGCTGATGACGACTCTTCCGCTCAATCAACGCGCGATCGAAGGCATTGTTCAGGAAGTTAAATTCAAAGGGAAGAAGAACCCTACTCGCTTTTATTTCTGCGAACACCATTTAACTCACGCTGCCAGTGCGTTTTTTGTTTCGCCTTATAAAGAAGCTGCCATTCTCACGATCGACAGTTTTGGTGAAGATACGACCACCATGTTCGCTCATGGAAAAGGCAATAAAATCGAAATCCTTAAAGAACTCAAGCTCCCGCATTCCGTCGGCCAGCTCTATACCACATTTACGCAGTACCTGGGCTTCCGCGCCAACGGCGGAGAAGGTAAGGTTATGGGCCTGGCTTCCTACGGCAAGCCGACTTACTACGAACAGTTTAAGAAACTGGTTCATTTCCTTCCCGAAGGAAATTTTGAACTGGAACTGAAATATTTCGAGTTCTACCGAAAAACCGGACGGCGTTATTCAGATTATCTTCTGGAACTTTTCGGTCCCGCGCGTTTTTCGGAAGCGGAGCCTGTGACCGAGCGTCACATGGATATCGCGGCCAGCCTTCAGAAAATGACCGAAGACCTGATGATTCATTTTGCGACGCATCTTAAAAAACTGACCAACAGCGACACGCTCTGCATGGCGGGCGGTGTGATTTTGAACGGCGTGGGTAACGGAAAAATCTATAAGACCGGCCTTTACAAAGACATCTGGACCCAGCCGGCGGCTCACGACGTCGGTACGTCTCTGGGCACCGCGTATTACATCTACAATCAGCTTTTGGACAAGCCCCGCAACTTCGTTCAAATTCATGATTATTGGGGACCGTCATACAAGAATGAAGAAATCGAGAAAATGCTGGAACTGGCCAAGGTTCCGTACACAAAACATGACGATATCGAAGCCGTAACCGCGAAACTGATCGCCGACAACAAAATTATCGGCTGGTTTCAGGGACGCATGGAATTCGGCCCCCGAGCATTGGGCAACCGTACGATTCTGGCCAATCCTTGTAATCCCAAAATGAAAGATATTCTGAACAAATACGTGAAGCACCGTGAAGGTTTCCGTCCATTCGCTCCGTCCGTGCTGGAAGAGAAGGTGGGGGAATATTTTGATGAATCTTACCCTTCGCCTTTCATGCTCCTGGTTTGGGATGTTTTGGAAGAAAAGCGCGCCGCTATTCCGGCAGTCACGCACGTTGACGGAACCGGCCGTGTCCAGAGCGTCAGCAAGCAGGAAAACCCCCGTTATTACCGGCTGATCCAGGAATTTGAAAAAATCACCGGGGTTCCCATTGTTCTGAACACTTCTTTCAACATCCGCGGCGAACCGATGGTTTGCTCGCCGGTTGACGCGCTGAAATGCTTTATCGCGACCGGTATGGATTATTTGGTCATGGAAAATTTCCTGATCGCCAAGGAAGGCATTCCTGTTTTTAAGGAAAACGTTGAAAAGGTTCTGAACCAGGCACGCGCCTAACCGCCATGCGGTTTGATGTTCTGTTCAGGCTGGACGCGGGCGGTTCGACGGGATTGGGGCATTTACGCCGCTGCCTGTCACTGGCTGACGCCTTTCGAGATTTGGATCTTCGCGTGGGTTTTATCAGCAGGGATCCTCGTTTCGTCCGCTCCTGGACAAAAAAACGTTTTCCGGTGATTCCGGTAAGAAGCGGCAATGTACGGCAGGAAATCCCGGAACTCCTGAAGCTTTTTTCCAAAAATCCGCCCAAGCTTCTTATTTTGGATCATTACGAGTATCTTCCGGCGGATGCTTCCAAGCTGAGCGCTGGCGCGGGAGCATTGGCTTATATGGACGATATGGCCCGCTGGAAAAAATTTCCCGTTGATGCCGTCATCAATCATAACGTCGATGCGCATCTTTTGCCGTATCCTAAAAAAGGGCCGGCTCTTTTTTTGGGAACAAAGTACAGCCTGATGAGCCGGGAAGCGGTTCGCCTGCGGAAAAAAGCAAAACCGGCGGGTTTGAATTTATTCATGACTCTCGGAGGCGGAGCGGAACCGGCTCAGATCCGCAAACTGATTTCCGTGTTTCAAAACGTTCGAAAGTCTGTTCCGAATGCCCACGGTTTTCTTGCGCCGGGACTTGGTTTTAAAACCCGTGTTCCCGCGAGAGGGATTCATTGGATAGAGCCCAAAGATTTTCTCCGGGCGATGAGCCGGTGCCATGCCGCGGTCAGCTCAAGCGGTGTGACTTCGTATGAATTGGCGTGTCTGGGCATTCCCGCTGTTTTGCTGACCGTCGTCGACAATCAGGCGGGAATTTGCCGGGAAATGGCCCGGAGAAAATGCGCTCTTGACGGAGGATGGATTCAGAAGAGTTCCGCTGAAAAAATTGGGCGATTGATGGTTAAACTTTGCGGAGATTCGCGGTTAAGAAAATCCATCCGTAGAAATCAGCAAAAACTCGTAGGCGTTAGGGGCCCCGCCAGGCTTGCCCGCGAACTTAAAAGGAAATTCTTATCATGAAAACAATCTGTATCATTCAGGCCCGCATGGGGTCTTCACGCCTTCCTGGAAAAGTTTTGAAAGAAGTCTGCGGGAAACCGCTGATCGCGCATACCATCGCGCGCTTGAAGAAAGCAAAAGGTATCGACCATATTATTCTCGCGACTTCCACGCTCCCGCACGACGCCCCGCTGATTGAAGCCGCGAAAAAGGAAGGCGTTGAAGGTTTTGCCGGAAGTGAAAACGACGTGCTCGGCCGTTATTACGAAGCTGCTAGACCGCATAAGCCGGACGTTGTTGTCCGCTGTACCGGAGACTGCCCTATGTTTGATCCGGCAGTGACAGGCCTTGTGATCGCGACTCATTTTGAAAAGGGCGGGGATTACACCAGCAACACTTTGACCCGCACGTATCCTAGGGGAATGGATACGGAAGTTTTTAATTACACGGTACTCGAACGGATCGCGAGGGAAGCCCAGGACGAATTTTCCCGTGAACACGTCACGCCTTATATTTACCGCAATCCCCAGATTTTCAGGGTTGAGCAGGTACTGGCTCCTAAAGAATTAACGGATCCAAGTCTCCGCCTGTGCGTCGATACTGTGGAAGATTTTGAACTGATTCGCCGTATTTTTGAGGCTCTTTACCCCCAAAATCCTTACTTTACGATTGGGGATATTCTGGCTTTTTTGAAGACTCGGCCGGAGCTCAGGCAGATCAATGCTCACGTAGAGCAGAAGCATGCCTGAGAAGTTCTTTAACTTATTGAGCAATAATGTGTTGCAAGGCTTAAAAGCCGTTGTAATCCCGCAGTTCCTGTGTTATTGTATGCAAATTATTCCTAACTCTTCAAAGGACGGGCACTTATGAGCAAAATCGGCAAGGGTCAATTTTTCCTTTCCTGGAAAAAACACGTCATGTTCAGCTTGAACCGGGCGCACGGCCATATTATCCCTTATCTCCGGAACCGTTTTATCTGGCACTTCTTTGCTCATGCCAAGAAAGTTACGAAATTCCCGGACCATGTCGATCTTGAACTTGCCTCCCTCTGCGACATGAAATGCCCCATGTGCTACACGACAACCGACCTCTACAATGAGCGGGTTCCAAAGCGCCTCATGAAAACCGAATTGTTCAAAAAGGTTGTGGATCAATGCGCCGAAAACGGTGTTTATTCCATTCGCCTCAGCCTGCGCGGAGAACCCTTTCTGCATAAAGATATTGTCGAATTGACGAAGTACGCGAAAAGTAAAGGGATCAAAGAAGTCTCAACCCTCAGCAATGGTCTTCGCTTAAACCCTGAAATTTTTACTCAAATGATGGAAGCCGGCCTCGACTGGCTGACGATTTCTTTCGACGGCATGGGGGAAACCTACAACAAAATCCGCAAACCCGCCGTATTTGAAGACGCGGCTGAAAAAATCAAAACCTATTCCCGCATTAAAAAAGAGCGCGGAGCCGTGAAGCCCTTGATTAAACTGCAGGCGATCTGGCCTTCGATTCAGGACGACCCTCAGAAGTTTTACGATCTATTCAATCCTTACGTGGATCATATCGCTTCAAATCCTCTGATTGATTACGGGCACTCCGGCCACCCGGAGTATGATGAAAATTTTTCATGCCCGATTCTTTATCAGCGTCTTGTCATTGGTTCTGACGGTCAGGTTTTGCTTTGCTCGAATGACGAATACGGCCGTTATATTGTCGGTAACGCGAACACGGAATCGCTCTACGATATCTGGCATGGCGCAACCATGGAAAAAGCGCGGGCTCTGCATAAGAAGAAAATGGGCTTCATGGAAATTGAACCCTGCCGTGACTGCTACCTGCCGCGTAAAACGACCAAGACCAAAAAAGTCATCGACAACAAAACGGTGACCGTGGACAAATACATCGGGAATCCCGACACCATTCCCGCTCTCGCGAAATAGTCTCAGCTCCCAGGGCGCTTCCGTGACAAAGTCCAAATCGGTTTCTGAAATTGTAATCGCGGGGCGCAAAGTCGGGGAGAACCATCCCTCTTTCATCATCGCTGAAATCGGCGGAAATTTCCGCACCCTTGAAGAAGCCTTTGAAGAAATCCGTCTCGCCGCTCTAGCCGGGGCCGACGCCGTCAAAATCCAGACTTACCGCGCGGACACCCTTGTCTCCAAAGAAGCTTGCTTCTCCAATATCGCGGGAGGAGCCAATCAATATCAGCTTTTCAAGCAGTATGAAATCAGTGAGGAATGGCACCGTGAGCTCGCGGCTTGTGCGAAACAGCACGGCTTGATTTTCTTTTCCACTCCAAGTTATTACGACGACGTCGATTTGCTGGTTAAAATCGGCGTTCCGGTTATGAAAACCGGGTCTGATGATCTTACCAACCTTCCGTTCTTGAAATATATCGCGTCTACAAAGCTTCCGGTTTTGCTTTCAACGGGAATGTCTGACCTGGACGAGGTCCGGGAAGCGGTGGAGACACTGCGCTCCGCCGGCAGCAGCCAGATCGCCGTCCTTCACTGCGTTTCTCAATATCCGGTTAAAAATCCGGCCGATCTGAATCTCCGCTCAATTCAGACAATCAAGCAGGAATTTGGAGTCCCCGCCGGCTTTTCAGATCACAGCGAAGGGAATTTCGCTTCCGTGACCGCGGTCGCCATGGGCGCCAGCATTATTGAAAAACATTTCACCCTTTCAAAGTCTTTGCCTACCCCTGATTCTTTTTTTTCGGCGGACGCGCCTGAGCTCAAAACCCTGGTCGAAGAAATCCGTACCGTGGAAAAAGCGATGGGAAATCCCGTCAAACAGCCGACGGAACAGGAAAGAAAACACCGGATTGAAATCCGTAAAAGCCTTTTCGCGAAACGAGCGATTTCAAAAGGAGAATCCCTGAGCGCTGAGAACGTCATTATCAAACGCCCGGGAACTGGAATTCCTCCCAGGGAGCTTTCAAAAGCGGTGGGGAAGAAAGCCCTTCAAGACATCGCCGCGGATGAGATGATTTCGTGGGAGAAAATCGGATTATGAGCACCGTCAGCATTCATCAGCCCGGTTACCTTCCCTGGCTGGGGTATTTTGAAAAAATCGCGCGCGCGGACGTTCACGTTTTCCTTGATGATGTTCAGTATGAAAAAAACAGTTTTGATAACCGCAACAAAATCCGGAACGCCGAAGGAGGCGTCTGGCTGACGGTTCCGGTTTCCAGTAAAGGGAAATTCGGTTCAAACCCTCTGAATGAACTTGAAATTTCCAATCAGACGGATTGGAACAAAAAGCACTGGAAAAGCATTCATTTAAATTATTTTAAAGCCCGTCATTTCACCGAACACGCTCCTTTTTTTGAACAGGTGTACAACCGCAGATGGGAAAAACTCATTGACCTGAATTTGGAAATTACTCAGTACGTGCTCAAGGTGCTGGGAATTCAGACAAAAACTGTTTTCGCTTCTAAAATTCAAAAAGAAGGCAAGAAATCCGATTTAGTTTTAAGCCTGTGCAAAACTCTTGGAGCTTCGACTTACATCTCCGGCACTTTCGGGAAAGATTACCTGGAACTTGAAAAGTTTCAGAAGGAAGGAATTCAGGTTGTTTTTCAGGATTATGAACACCCGGTTTACAACCAGAATTTTCCGGGCTTTACGCCCTATATGTCGATCATTGATCTGCTTTTTAACGAAGGGCCCCGCAGTCTGGATATCCTGACGCATAAGGCCCCGACAGGGAGGTAACGTGGAACAGGTTTTAGTCGTAGCGGCTCATCCCGATGACGAAGTGCTCGGCGCGGGCGGTATGATCGCGCGCCATATCTCGCAAGGCGACAGAGTCTCCGTGCTGATTCTCGGCGAAGGCATTACCTCCCGCTATCCGAAACGCTCCATGGCTCCAAAAAAAGATCTGGCGCTCCTGGAAAAACGTTCCCAGAAAGCCTTGAAATCCCTGGGTGTCCATCAGACATTTTATTTCCGCCTCCCGGACAACCGCTTTGACGGTCAGGACCTTCTGGATATCGTTAAGATCGTGGAATCCGTTAAAAAGAAAGTCCGGCCGTCTGTTATTTACACTCATCATATCGGCGATCTAAACCGTGATCATCATCTAACCTGCCAGGCGGTCGTGACGGCTACCCGGCCGATGCCGGGGGAGACGGTAAAGAAAATTTATTCGTTCGAGGTTTTGTCTTCCTCAGAATGGAATTTCGCGAGGCCTGAACCGCCGTTCACACCCAATGTCTACATGGACATTACCCGTTACCTTCGGGCCAAGATTTCGGCTTTCGAAATGTACGATGGGGAAGTCCAGCCTGACACACATCCGCGGTCTTCCAGAGGGATTGAAACTCTGGCCGCGCTTCGAGGCCTGCAGTCCGGCGTTAAATACGCTGAGGCTTTTCAGCTGATCCGGCAGATTTCGTGAAACTTCTGGTCCTCCTGGCACACCCCTGGGAAGCGGATCTTTTCTCACAGCAAATCGCGGGAAGAACGGACATCCGCCCGGAGAACATCACGCTCTTTTCTTCCGATGCCCGGACTCGCGCGGAACTGAAGAAACGGGGATTCTCCTGCACCTCTGAAAATGACTACGATTTTCCGGAGGCTTCTCAAGGCGTTTCGGACCGCGCTTATTTTCTGGCTGAAAGCTGGTGGAAAAATTTTTACTCTCTCGTACCCGCGCTTGATGCCGATGGAGTGAATATTCCCAGTCTGATCGAACGTGAAGCCGTTTACTTTTTTTTGTGGGTTCTTCGAACTCTCTCTTTTACCCAGGCTCTGATCGCTCATGTTCAGCCGTCTGAAATCTGGGCGGGGATTCCATCAGGCCAGGAAACCCTTTCTTTTCGCGGAGGGAAAGAAGAATCCCTTCACGGCAAAATCGCGCTGGATTGGGCGGAGACCCGGAAAATTCGCAGCTGGGTTTTCAAAGCCCCTCTCAGAATTCAGCTCTCAAATTTCTTTTCATTTCAAATCCAAAAGTCTTTGCTCTGTTTCGCCGGAGTCCGATTACGCTCTCAGCTGATCCGGACCGCCCCCCGTTTCAAAGAAATCGCTTTGGCATTTTTAAAGGATTTGAGCGCTGGGATCTTCTCAACGCTTTCGAGAAATCAGACTTCGACGGAGGAGAGCGCAAAACCGGTTCTGCTCATTTCTTCTTCAGAATCTCATGTAGCGCCTGTTCTCAACGAGCTTAAAAAGCGCGGGCTTTTTCATTTCGCTTTTCTGCGCGAAACTTTTTCCCCGGCACAGATCACGGAGTTCCGCAAAAACGGTGATCTGTTTCACTCTCTCTCTTTATCCGGCGCTTCCAAAAATGTTTCGGGAATCGCGGAGTTCTGGGACTGCAATCAGGAACGGATTTTGGCGGACCCTGTTTATACCTGGCAGGGGTACGCCTTCGGAAATCTTTTGAGGGGAAAATTGGAGTTTCTTTTTCACTCTCTTTTTCCGGCCCTTATCCGGCTGAGGGAAAAAATGGGAACCTTTCTGACCGAAGCCAAGGTTTCAGCGGTTTTGGTTGAGGAAGATGCCTGCGTTTTCAATAAAACCCTGGTCAGAACCGCCTCGCTTTTAAAAATTCCGAGTCTGGTCGTTCAGCATGGTTTCGCGGTTCTCCAGGTCGGTTTTTACCCGCTCAGCGCTTCAAAATTTGCCGCGTACGGCGAGGCCGCCAAACATCGTCTCATGGAGTGGGGAATCAGCGAACATCGAATCACGCTGACGGGAAATGTTTTGCATGACAAAATAACCGACGATATTCCTTCCCGTGAAAACTTCTGCCGGGAACTGGGCTTAGATCCAAACCGTAAAATTGTGCTCTTGGGAATGTTTCCATACCGGGATTATTCCGCGGCGGATTTCCCTGAAGTAGAAAGCGGGCCGGCTAACTACTTCCGGCTGATTGAAACGGCTCTCAAAGCCGTGGAAAACCTCAACGATATTCAGCTGATCATTAAACTTCACCCCAGGGATTCCAAGTTTCAGGAATGCTCGGAATTCCTGAAAAAATTTCCAGCTGTTCGGGCCGTGACGGCTCAGCGAGGGGCTTCGGTTAAGTACGCGGCAAACTGCGATGTCCTTGTTACCGTACTTTCGACTTTGCTGATTGATACCTTACCTTTTAAAAAACCCATGATTGTTGTGGATTACAGCGGTCAGGCCGTTGAAAAAACTCAGACGATGATTTCCATGAAAATTCCGGTCGTTCCCGGAAATCCTGAGCGCTTAAACGCCGAAATTCAAAAAGCTTTGAATTCAAGAACACCCGCGGGTCTCGACGAAATCGCGGTTAACCACCTGTACCGCCTTGACGGCCTGGCTTCAAAACGCGCCGCGGATGCCGTTTGCGCGCTTGTACCCGCGCTGGCCCCAGGAGACTGCCATGTCTCAGCGTAAAACCATTTTCAAAGACGCGGGCATCTATACCATCAGCTCTTATCTGGCGCAGGTTTTTGACGTCATCAACGGCATCCTGGTCCGCCGCTTTCTGGGCCCTGCTAATATCGGTGTCTGGACCTTTCTTCAAGTCATTCAGAATTACGCGAAACACTCCAGCTTAGGCGTCACAATGGCGACTGCCCGTGATGTGCCGTATTTTATTCAAAAGGGAGATGAAGCTAAGGTTGAGCAGGTTAAAAATCTGGTTTTTACCTTTACCGTACTGACTTCCATTTTAACCGCACTCATTATTGCCGGCATCGCGCTGGTCAACCGCCGTCAATATTCCGCTCCAATTTTTTACGGTTTATTCGTAGTCGCGGGCCTGCTGATTCTTCAGCGTATTTATAATTTATTTGTCGTAGTTCTTCGCTCTCACAAACGCTTCACTTTCGCCGGTGTCCTTAACATTTTCTCCAGCGTCACTAGTGTTGCCCTGACCATCGCCCTTACCTGGAAATTCCAGCTTTACGGATTTTTTGCCGCGATGATCATTAATTACGTTTTGAATATCGCCCTGATTTTCTGGAAAACTAATTACCGGTTTTCGCTCTACTTTAACCGGAAAGATCTGACGTCCCTGCTCAGCCTCGGCGTGGCCGTTCTCATCGCGGACATTCTACGCTCCGTTCTAACCAGCATTGACCGGCTGGTCATCACCAAATATATGGGCTTTGAAGCCCTGGGCATTTACAGCGTCGCGCTTATGGCTGATAACTATCTCTATACACTGCCCAATATGTTCGGCATTGTTTTCTTCCCGCACTTTCAGGAAGCTTTTGCCAAGCGGGACAATCCGGAAGACTTGAAAAAATACCTGCTGATGCCAGTCCTGACTCTGACTTATTTCTTTCCCTTTATTATCGCTCTGGTATGGACGGCTTCCATCTGGTTTGTTCCGGTCTTCCTTCCGCAGTACACCGCGGGAATACCGGCTTTAAAAATCCTGAGTCTGGGATCCCTTTTCCTGGCCATGACTCATTTTTTTACGACCTACTACATTACAGTCCGTAAGCATTGGATTCTGATTCCGATTACGCTCGGCTCGATTGTTTTCGGCCTCGCGGCCAACGCCGTCGTCGTCAGCCGGGGATGGGGAATTGAAGGCGTCGCGGCCGCTGAAAGCCTGCTGGGATTTGTCTACTTTCTTCTGCTTTCAGTTCCGACCCTGAAAAAGGTTTGCGGAACCAGGGGGATGCTGGGTGTTTATCTGAAAATGCTGGCCGTCTTCGCGTATTTCGCCCTGGCTCTGACTTTCCTGGACGGCTTTTTTACCGATTCCAACGCGCTGATTAAAGCCTTGAAGGAATTTTTAACTTTCTGTATTTTGATGGTACCGGTCGCAGTCCTCGGGGAAAAAGAAACCGGTGTTCTTTCCACCCTGCGCCATCTGCTCACTGAAAAACTGAAGAAACGAAAGGCCTCACAGACGTGAAACGTAAAAAACTGTTATTTGTCTTTGGAACACGCCCTGAAGCCCTTAAAGTCGCGCCTCTGATTCTGAAGGCTCGTCAAGATAAACGGTTCCAGACTTTTGTCTGCCTCACGGCTCAGCACAGGGAAATGGTCGATCAGGTTCTAAAGCTTTTTAAAATTAAACCTGATTTTGATCTCAATCTGATGCGGGAAAGACAAAGCCTGGGGGATTTAACCGGGCGCGTCCTCCGCGAAATCGAACCGGTTCTCCAGAAAGTAAAGCCGGACTTGGTTTTAGTTCAGGGCGACACAACTACTGCCTTCGCAACCGCGCTACAGGCATTTTACGGTAAGTTTAAAGTGGGCCATATTGAAGCCGGTCTGCGCAGCTATAATAAACATCATCCTTTCCCCGAAGAAATAAACCGAGTAGCGATTTCCGGCTTGGCGGATTTCCACTTCGCTCCAACTCAGGAAGCTTCTCGAAATCTGGCGCGTGAAGGGATCAAGAAAAGTTGTATTTTTGTCACTGGAAACACAGTGGTCGACGCGCTTAAACAAATGCGCCCGCGCTTAACTGACAAATTTCGTCTGGCAATTCCAGCCTTAAATCTGTCTAAAACCTCCCGCATGATCCTCGTAACCGCTCATCGGCGCGAGAATTTCGGAAAACCGATGAAGAATATTTGCCAGGCTCTCGAAATTCTTTGTAAAAAATTCCCGGATATCCATGTGGTTTATCCGGTTCATCTAAATCCAAAAGTGCGGGAAACAGTCTTTGCGTCAATCAAAAATATCAGAGCGATCTCCCTTATTCCTCCGCAAGATTACGTGAGATTCACATCGTTACTTGCTGGATGCTATCTGGCGCTTACAGATTCAGGCGGAGTCCAGGAAGAAGCTCCTTCGTTTGGTAAACCGGTGCTTGTCATGCGCGAAACAACTGAGAGACCGGAAGGCGTTAAAATGGGCGTTGCCCGCCTGGTTGGCACGTCGACAGAAAAAATTGTTACCGAGGTTTCACGGCTCTTATCGAATCCTGCTCTTTATAAAAAAATGGCTACCGGGAAAAATCCCTACGGCGACGGAAAAGCATCGGAGCGGATTCTGAATATTTTGGCGAAAAAGCTATGAGGATCTTATTTTACGTTTACCCCACGGCTTTTCAGGCTCCCGGCGGGGGAGAAATCCAGCTTCTTAAAACCAAAGAACATCTGGAAGAACTGGGAATCTCCGTCAAGCTGTTTGATCCCTGGAAAGACAAACTCAAAGATTACGATATTCTGCACACTTTCGGCTCAGTCAAAGACTGCTTACCCGTCATGGAAGCCGCGCGCACCGCGGGCATTAAAAATGTACTTTCGACTATCTGCTGGTACAGCTGGAAGTCCGCCTGGCACACTTATCCAGAATTCAAACCCCGGGCGGTTTCAACCCTGAGGCACGCGGCCAAAACGTTTCTTCCGTTTGTTCCGTCCAAACGCAAGCGCATGATGGAAATTTCTGATCTTCTCCTGCCCAATTCCCAGACTGAGGCGGACCAGTTAAAATCCTTTTTCGGCATGCCGGAATCTAAAATCATAACGGTGCCGAACGGCGTCGACAGCTCTTTCGCGGAAGCCATGCCCGAAAATTTTGTCACGGAATACGGCTTCCGTGACTTCGTCCTTTGCGTGGGCAGAATCGAACCGCGGAAAAACCAGCTCAACATGGTACGCGCGCTGAGCGGGATCCAAGCACCCGTGGTTTTTATCGGAGATTACGTCCCTCACTACAAAGCTTACTATGATCATTGCCGTAAAGAAGCGGGGAAGAACATCCATTTTTTGGGCCCATTACCGCATCACACCTTACCTTCCGCCTACGCGGCTTGTAAAACATTTGTCCTGACCAGTTGGCTGGAAACACCGGGCCTAGCCGCGCTGGAAGCAGGCTTAGCAGGCTCTAATGTCGTGATTACTACCGAAGGCGCCACGCGGGAATATTTTCAGGATTTCGCCTTATATGCTCGGCCTGAAAACCTTGCTGAAATCCGCGCCGCCGTGGAAAAATCACTGGCTCGGCCTAAGACAGGTCTTCTGCGCGAGCACGTTCTTAAAAATTACCTTTGGAAAAATGTCGCTCAAAAAACCCTGGAAGGGTACCAGAAAATATGCGCGAATCGCTGAAAGAACTGAACGCTAAATGCCAGAAGCCTCAGTATAAAACCGTCGGAAACTGGATGGTGCGGAAAATTCTCCGTCCGGCTGCGGTTCCTGTAACCTGGCTTCTGCTCCATACGCCGGTTACCGCGAATCAGGTGACTTTGGCTTCTCTAATCCTGGGAGCCCTGGGCATTGTCTTCTTCGCAGTACCTGGGAAAGAATTTTTTCTGGCCGGAGCGCTTTTACTTCAGCTTTGGTATTTTTTGGATCACGTCGACGGCCAAATCGCGCGTTACCGGGGAACCGCCTGTATGAGCGGGCGTTTCTTTGATTTCGTAACCCATCATTTCATTCACGGCATTCTCTGGTTTTTTCCGGGTGTTTATGCCTTTCAAATCACCGGACAGTTCTTTTTTATCTTTTGGGGCTTTGCCGTCTCTGCCGCGACTTTTATGTTCAATATGATTTACGATATTCAGTACAAAACTTTTTTTGAGAAAATTCTATCCGCCGGAAAGCTTGAAATGACCCAGCCCTCCGGGGCGGGAGGAAACTCTCAGAAACCCTCCCGGGAATCAACACCCAAAAAACTCTTCTCCATTGTTCATAAGCTAGAAGAAATTCATGTCGCCATGAATATTTTGACACTCACCGCTGTCCTTCAGCTTCTTCCCGGCTTCGGCGCGCTTGACTACCGCTTTTGCCTTTTTCTTTTTTACGGATTAACTGTACCGGCGCTCGCCATCGTTAAAATCACTTACCTGATCAAGGGCCGTAAAATCGACGCCGCCTTTGATGCCTCAATTAAAATTCAAGAGTAATATGCGAACAGCCTCCGCTCGAAACCGCTTTGCGGGCTTTTTTCTATTTCTGATGTTTACAGCGGGCCTGTTTGGAAGCACTGAAATTTTTCTTCATTGGCGGTACCCTCAGGAGATTAAACCGCTGAAACCCCAGGGCTGGGCTATTATTCCCGAAGCCAGCTGGATCGAATACCATCCCGTTCTCGGGTGGTTTCACCGGAAAAACCGTAAAGCTGTTTTAAAAAAGAACGGCAAAGAAAGTCCTTTAACAACAAATTCCCTGGGCCTCCGGGGAAGCAGGGAATACTCCGTTGAAAAACCTGCCGGAACCTACCGGGTTTATGCCGCTGGCGACAGTTTTACGTTCGGGTTTGGAGTGCTCGATAACGAAGTTTTTACCCATGACATGGAAACCGCCCATCCTAACTGGGAAATCTTTAATCTGGGAGTGGCCGGTTACGGCGTTGATCAAATACGCCTTCTCCTGAAGACATTTGATTATGCCTATAAGCCTGACGCGGTTATTCTGCTGATTTATCCTGAAGATTTCTGGCGCGCGACCCGGGCTTTTAATGACGGCGGTTACGGTAAACCATTTTATAAATTAAAACGAAGCGGAGAAATAGAACTGATGCATGTGCCGGTTCCAAGAGAGAAAAACTTTTCGGCGCCTCAATTTCCGGTCTTTATGGAGCCCTCCGCGGCCGACCGCCTTTTTGCCTGGAGCCGTTGGTATGTGCTTGGGAAAAAAGCGGTGATGATGGCGATGAAAAAAACGGGGAAAGAAGACCCGGACTCCTCCCCGGAGTGGCGTCTTGGCCGAGCTATTCTGAAAGACGCCGTCAATGAGATTCGTCAAAAAACCGGCGCGCGAATTATCCTTACTATGGTCCCGCCTCAGCGCTGGCTCCTGGGAACCGTGGAGCCTGTCCGTGATTCGATGGCCCGATTCGCGGAGCGGGAAAAAATTGAATTCTTAGACCTGACTCCGGTTTTTAAAAACGCGCTGACTCATGGGCATTCAATTGATGAGTTTTATATTCCCGATGACCTTCACTGGACCGCTGAGGGACACGCATTGGTCGCTCAAACCCTCAGCTTGCTTCTTGAGCGGGAGAGCGCGCCGTGAATTCCCGGAAAATAGCCTGGACGCCTGAAAGCATCGCCCATGATCTTTTTTTATTATTGTCTCTTTACTGCTTTTTAACCGGATTTATTCCGTTCGCTCCTGAAAAGTTTTATCAGCTCGCGGCGGCAAAGCCGGTGATTCACCGCGCTCTTCTTACCATCTTCACCATCAGCGGACTGCTCTGGGCGGCCGCGCGCCGTACCCTCAGCGAAAAGCAGGACCTGGGAACGACACCTCTCATTTCTTTTTTGACACCGCAGCCGTTTCCGACAGCCCCCTGGCTGGTGTGTCTTTTTTTATTTCCCGCGGTTCTCTGGAGCTACGCTTCGATCGCCCGGCATAACGCTTTTCAATCCGGTTTTGATATGGCCATTTTTACTCAAAGTATTTGGAATACCGCTGAGGGAAATTTTTTCTATTCCTCGATTAAAGGGGGGATCTGCCTGCTTGGGGATCACTTCAGTCCGCTTCTGGGTCTTTTCGCTATTCCCTATAAACTATGGCCCGATCCGCGCTGTCTCTTGATTCTTCAAGCTTCATTGGCCGCTTCTTCCGTCTTCCCGCTATACCTTCTCGGTAAAAATAAGCTGGGCCGGGGAGTGTGGGCGCTCGCGCCCGTTTTTGCCCTTGTCTGCTATCTTCCGCTTCGTAATTCCGTGCGTTTTGATTTTCACCCGGAAGTCGCGGCTCTTCCGCTGGTTTTCTGGGCTTGGTATTTCTGGGACCGCTCCAAACTGATCCTCTGTTCAGTCACTTTGCTTTTCGTTCTGGCGGCGAAAGAAAACGCGGCTTTGCTGGTTTTCGCTTTCGGCTTTTACGCGCTTCTCCGGCGGCGTTTCATTTTTGGAATTTTCTGGATGCTTGTATCCGCGGTCTGGTTCTGGACGGTCATTCATAAAGTCATTCCCGCGCTTTCCGGCCAGCCTTATTTTTACCTTTCAGGGAATTTCCTGGCCTGGAAAGAGCAGGGGGCTTCGGCTTTTGTCCGGCATCTCTTAAGACCCGCGACCGCCGGATATCTGATTAAAATTTTGATGCCGTTGGGTTTTTTGCCTTTTGGGAGTCTGGCGGTTATCCCGGCTCTCCCGGCTCTTTTTCAAAACATCACTTCCCGCAATGAAGCCACGCTCTCTATTTTCTTCCAGTACACGGCATTTTTAACGCCCGTTCTTTTCTGCGCGCTGGTTGAAACTTTGAAAAAAAGTCACCTGCGCCGTTCCGGAGTCCTTTTCTATTTAATTTTCTGGTCTGTGCTGATGGCCGGGGTCTCCGATTACTATGTCGCGTCCCGGGCTCAAATCCAGGAAACACCGCATCTTAAGGAACTGCCTGCGCTGTTAAAGAAAGTTCCTGACGGAGCTTCTGTCAGAACCCATGAATTTCTAGCGCCCCATCTCGCGAACCGAAAAGAATTGTTTATCTTTGAAAATCATCACCCTCTGGAAGGCGGATCCGAAAAAGCCATGAACGCGGATTATGTCATTCTGGATAAAACCTTTCTGGGCTCGGAAGATCCCTCCGCCGAAGCCTGGACTGTCAATTACACGCTTTCTTTTGAAAAAGACGGTTTTATGATTTTTAAAAATAAAAATATCCCGCGATGATCAGGCGCCTTCTTTTAACAGCCGGAGCCGCGGCAGGAATCGCCGGTTTCGCTTTTTTTCAGCAGACACAGCATTCGTCCGGATTTCTCCCTCCTCAAACGGTTTTGCTCCAGATTGCCGTACTGATTGGAATTTGGATTGGTTTCTTGATGCCGGCCGCGGCTATTTCGGGAATCGAAAGAGCCGGCGCTTCCGCAATCCGCCGTTTCAACCGAATCTGCCTGCTGGCATCCGCCCTCACTTTCGTAATTCTCGCGATGGTCAACCGCCACATTCTTCTTTCGTTCATGAATTCGGGGGATGAGCACTCCTGCTATTTTATGGCGCAGTATCTGGCAGCGGGAAAACTTTGGGCCGACCCTCCCGCGCTGAAATCATTTTTTGAAGTCACGCATATCGGGATGATTGACGGTAAGTGGTTCAGCGTCTATCCTCCGGGCTGGCCTCTAGTCTGGGCCGCCGGCCTTAAGCTTCATTTGAAAGACCTCCTGAATCCATTACTGACCGCGCTTTCGATTTACCCTTTAATGAAAGTGGGAGAAAAAATTTACGGGAGGGGAACGGCCCTCTTGTTTTTTCCGCTCCTGCTAGTCAGCCCATTTTTTCTTTTAAACGGCGCGGCGTATTACTCCCATAACCTCTGCCTGCTTCAAATGACGCTGTTCTTTTACTCCGTGATGAAATGGCGGGAAAGTTCAAAGGCCGCATGGATTGTCTTGGCTGGATTTCTGCTGGGTTTCGCGGCGGGAACCCGCTACTTGACTGCGGCGGCTATGGCTTTCCCGGTAATTCTCTGGCTCCTGAAAATTTTGATCACGGAGATGAATCCACGGAATCTTAAGGCTGCTTTCCTTTTCACCTTCTTTTTCTTGATCCTCAACGCCTTTCATCTTTATTACAATTTTCAAATCACGGGAAATTTCCTGAATCCGCCCAATCATTTTCTGCACTCTCATGAAAAACTCGGCTTTAATTCAGATTACACGCCCCTCACAGGCCTTCAATATCTCTATGAAAGATTTCTCTACTTGATTGACTGGACTCCGCCCGGGCTGGTTATTCTATTTCTTTTCACCTTAATTACGGCTAGAATTCATGCATCTTGGGATCTTTTATTAAAGGGAGCGGTTGTTCTATTGCCGGCCGGATATTTTTTTTACTACTCGTGGGGAGGAAATCAGTACGGCCCCAGGTATCTGTTTGAGGCCTATCCATTTTTAGTCCTCGGCGTTTCAGGCTGGTTATCCGCTCAATGGAAAAAAACACCGGGTTCCCGAAAAATGCTCGCGGGGCTTGTGACTGCCATGCTTCTAGCCTCTTTACCGCTGGCAATTAAACACCTGTCGTTCTATCGAAAAGCAACGGGGGAACGCAAAGCGGCTTATACCCTGGCTGAAAGCGAAGTCCCGCGCCCGGCCGTGGTCTTTTTGAGCGGTTTCTTAGGTGATTTACGGGTAATGGCGCCCGATGACACGGCCCGCAATAGCCCGTTTCCTGATACTTCTCAGATTCTTTTTGTCCGCGACCTTGGAAGCGAAAATGTAAAACTGGCGGAACTTTTCCCTAACCGTCATTATTACCGGATCTCTTATGACAAATCTACCGGCAGACCCAGAGCTGAAAAACTCACACTCTGATCTGCGTCAAAATCTGGCGGAGACTTCAAAAGTCAAAAGCAAGGCGTGGAATATTGCCTTTGGCGGGGCGATGGTTCTTTCCCTTTTGGGAGGGGAGTGGCTCTGGCTTGCGCGCGCCGGATGGACTTTACTGGCCCTCATGTTCGTCGTGGACCTTCGATATGCCTTTTACGCTTTATTTTTCTATGCCGCATGGTTTCACGGAACAGGCTTTATGCTGAACCTTCCCTTCACGCTTAAACATCTCCACCTGGCGGCTATTCTCGCGTTAACCGCTCAGACCGTTTCCGGGAATTTTTCCCGGGATATGATTCCGGGAGCCCAGCAGATCCGGCGGTTTTCCTGGGTTCTTGCGGTGCTTGGCATAGGTCTTATGAATTTTTTCCGCTTTGATATGCCCGCTCAGGCGCTGCGCAGTCCGCTTAATATTCTCGCGGTCATAGGAATTTTAATCTATCTATTCGCGCTTCTTGAAAAGTTTTCCTTGAAGCGGACTGAGATGATTCAAAGAGGCCTCAGTTTTTTTCTTGTGGGTGTTGGACTTCAAGTTTTAATCGCCTTCCAAAATACGGTTTCGGGAAGCAACTACCTTAATATGCCGTTGATTCATAACAACCATATGGGAATTCTTTGCGCGTTCAGCTCCTTCCTCGGTATCGGAGTTTATCTTGCGGAAAAAAGGCGGGAGAGAAAACGCCTCTGGGGAATCATCACCCTCATAATTATAAGCGCCGCAATCGCGTCCTGCTCCCGGACTGCGTGGTTTAGCTTCGCGGGAAGCGCGCTTATCTTCTTTTCCATGAGCTGGCGCCAGCGGGCGCAGGGGCACTGCCAAGGGTTAAAAAAGCGTCATCTCGGCCTGGCCGTACTTCTTTTTTCAGCTCTCACCGCCGTGATCTCTCTTATTAACCCGGAAGTCCGGATCCGTGTCATCAGCCTTCCTCAACTCGTTGACCCGGTCTATCTCAAATACACGCTTAAGGATGTTCAGAATTTCGGTTTTCTGGGAATTTTCCGCCTTCTTCAAACTTACACGCTTCACGACATTTTGCTTTCTCAGCCTTTTCTGGGGGTGGGGTTTACGCGTCAGATTATGGATTTTCACGGTTTTTATTTTTGCATCCTGGGCGCGACCGGATTCATCGGCCTTTTTATGATGGCGGCTTTTATTCGCCAGACTCTGCTGGACGCTCTTAAATCACTTTCAACGGCTGAACTTCAGTCTCTTTTCTTTTTGAGACTCGGCGCTTTCTGCGCTTTTACAACCCTGCTTTTCTGTTCATTTCTTGAAACCTATATTGTCCAGTTTTCATCCTGGATTACCTTGTGGGCACTTCTCGCTCTGACACCGTCAGTGAACCCGCGCACCGAAAAACTTCCTCATGAATAAAAAGACAGCCTGGCTCCTTATTACCGCCATTCTTTTCACCGCGATCACTACCGTGGTCACGGTCCGGCGGACGCTAAAAGGTTCGAATGATTTTGACACTTACTATTCCGCCGGAAAAGCCGTTCTCGAGCACCGCGGAATTTATTACACAGGGGAGTTCTACGAGGAAAATACGGGCTCTTCTCCTTTTCTTTACGCGCCCGTGGTCGCTTGTTTTTTTTCATTATTCGCTCTACTGCCTAAAATTCCCGCATCGATCGTCTGGCACCTCCTGAACCTGTCAGTATCCGTTCTGGTACTTTATCTAAGTTTTCGCATTACTAATAATTCAAAGAACCGTTTTCCCTCTCTCCTGACACAGCATAAAACTCAGGCTTTTCTCTCATTTCTCATAACCGTCCTGCTTTTACTGGATAATCTGAGCATGGCTCAGGTCAACATTCTGATTTTCAGTTTGATTCTTCTTTCTATTTACTGCCTCCGCTCCGAAAAATTCGCGGCAAGCGGGCTGACATTTTCGGCCTCCATTTTATTTAAACTCACTCCGCTTCTTTTCGGTTTCTTTTTTCTGGCGCGCCGTTCCTGGAAAACACTTCTCTGGGCTTTTGGAGCGATGCTTCTGCTGACTCTTGTAATTCCCTCGATGATCATGGGGTTGGAGGGGAGCCGAATTGCCCACCGCCAATGGATCGGACGCGCCGTAAAACCTATTTCCGCGCGGTTTATCGGAGCGGAGAAAGAACGGGACACCGCGCACCCGTCGAAAAAAACGTACGAAGACCTGGAATATCTCCGCCTGGAAAGCTTGCTGATAAAAAGCAATCAATCGCTTTCCGGAGCCATGACCCGCCTTTTTCTCAAAGATCGGAATGGATACGCGGACAGCACTGCCTATCCCATGTATTCCGCCCGAAAATACCGGAAATTGCCTGTTATTTTTGGAATCCCAAAGGCCCGGCTGGAACTGCTGATCTTATGCTTACAAATGTTTCTTTTTCTTATTTTGATGGTTTTAAGCCTGGCTGTTTTTAAAGGAAGCGGTCTCATGGCCCGAAACGGACTGATATCCGTCTATTTTCTCAGCCTTTCCCTTTTTTCTCCCATGGCCCGGAGCCATCAGTTCGTGTTTTGGATTTTTCCGATTATGACTCTTTGGAGTTGGAAGGCGGAAAAGAAAGAAGGGAATACGGCTCTTTTTACGGCAGGCTGCATTTTTTACCTGCTTCAGGCGCTTCCTTACGGAAAAGCGGCAGGAATGGGCGCGGCGGCCAATCTCGCCTTTTGGATTTACTTTACAGTCCGGACGGCGGCGGTGAGTCAGTCAGATAAGCAGGCCGTTTTATGAAAACCCTGCTCAAAAATCTGAGTTTCAGCTTTCTGACACTGCTGATTTTTTTTGCCTGCGCTGAGGGGTTCAGCCGGTTTTACGCGGTTAAAAAGCACCGCCTCAATGAATTCGCTGATCTGATTGAACAGCAGGGCGTGACCGCCGGCAATAAAAAGGCCGGCGAAGTGAGGGTTTTTATTATTGGAGAAAGCGCGGCGCGCGGCGTTCCGTACTCGATGGACAGTTCTTTCTCGGGCTTCCTTCAAAAACTTTTTATTGAAAATGGTCACCCTGAAGTAAAAATCGTTAATACGGGAATTCCGGGCAGGCATTCTTTCTACCACCGCGAGGAAGCTTCCACATTGATTCACTATAAAGCGGATGCGGTTATTTTTTATGCCGGAAATAACGACACCCGTGATTTCAGCAACGTAATGCGCGATGTCCCGTTCGCGCTTCTGGATTTTAATTTAACCTGGCACTCCGCTTTTTACGCTTCCCTAAAAAGAAAAATGACCGCCTTAAAGCAGGCCGCGGGACGCCCAGTCAATTTTAACCAGGACGACGTTTGGCACTGGACGGACACTTACCTGAATAAAAAGCGCTCCTATCTTGAGAATCCGGAACAGGGACTCGCTCGAAAAGAATTGGCTTTGGAGGATTACCGCCGGAACTTGAACTCTTTAGCCGGAGAATTGAAACGTTCGAATATCCGTGTTTTTGTGACCCAGCTTCCTATTGTGCATGAAGCGCTTCCTTCCGCGGGAGATTACCCCCGTAAAGGCTTTACTTTCGCGATGAAGCCTCATTTCAAAAACCACGAGCAAGCCCAGCGCTGGAAACTTTTGCTCGTGGAAGGTTTGCGTCACATGAAACAAAAACAATATGCCTTGGCACTTAACTCCTTTGAAAAAGCCGTTGAAATAAACGCTCAGTATCCTTTTCTTTTTCATAACATGGGGGATTGCTACAAATCTCTCGGCAAATTCCCGGAAGCCCGCGAAATGTATGAAAAGGGCAAGGCCGCGCAAATTCAATCTCCGGGAGGCGACCCTCAAAAGAACCGGATTCTAAAGGAAATTGCTGAGACTTACGCGTTCCCGCTGATTTCACCGCAGGAAGCGTTTGAGCAGGTTTCTCCGGATGGAATCGTGGGGCGGGACTTATTTTTAGATCACTGTCATCCGAACATTACGGGGCACAAAGTCCTGGCTTCCGCCGTCATGCAGGGACTTTGCCGGGAAAAACTCAGCGGCTGCGTTGAAAAACCCTGGCAGGATTATTATGAACAGCTTTCCGGAAAAGTGGATAATCAGAATCTGGCCCGTGAAAATCTTTTGACCGCCTTCTATTTTTTAAACGGTACCGCCTGGCAGCCGGAACCGGATTATAAAGAGGCCCTCTTTTATCTGGAAAAGGCCAAACCCTTCATGCCTGATAACCCGGATATTCATTCTTTTCTGGCCGCCGCCTACTGGAACACCGGAGACAAGGTCAGGGCGGGGGAAAGCCTGGAAATCCTTAAACGCTTTCATCCGGATAAATACCGGCAGACACTCCAAAACTATCCCTATCTGGATCCCAAAAGAGCATCCGCCTAAATGACCGGCTTGTCTTCTTCTAAAACACCCCATATCGCCGCCATTTTACTGCTGACTTTAATGCTAGGCCTTATGTGCCTCAATACCGTCCATAAACGGTTTTCTTATGACGAACCTAACAATCTTGATTATGGAATCCGTTTAATCACCGACGGGCCTTCAGCGCCGATGCTGGGTCAGCGTATGCCCGTTCTCGCGCTTCACGCCCTGGCCTGCCAGCCGTTCAACTGCGTCACCGACCGGGAAACTCGGAGAACGCTTACCCGGTTCCCGTCCATGTTTTTTGCCCTGGCCGCGGGAGCCCTGCTCTATCTCTGGCTGATTCAGCTGATCGGCCCCAAACCCGCGCTGGCGGGACTGTTGCTTTACGCGCTAAATCCCAACTTTATCGCGCACGGCAAAGCCTTAACCTCGGATTCGGCCACCGTTTTTTTCACTCTTTCGACTCTATATTTCTTCTGGAAATTTCTGAAATTAAAGCGGATTCCTTATCTGGCGGGAACCGCGTTATCTCTAAGCTTAGGCATTCTTTCAAAGTACAGCGCCCTGATTCTTCTGCCGGCACTTCTGCTTCTTTTCGTCATCCATTGGCTGACCTCCGGCCGCCGGCTCTGCCTTCCCAAGTTTTTTTCCAGCCTGGCGATTTTTGGAATTATTGTCTGGGGAGTCATTAACGCCGCTTATCTTTTTGACGGTACTCTCATGAAAGCCTCGGAATACAAATGGCAGAGCAAGGCTTACCAGAAATATTCCAATGTTGAAATCCCGCTGTTTTTCCCGAAAACGTTCGTGGAAGGATTGGATTACACAAAATACCTGGAAGAAAATCCGCAGACCGGCAGGGGGAATAATTACATTCTCGGAAAACTCCACCGAAAAGGGCGGTGGTACGCCTATTCCGTCATGGTTCTGTTAAAAACCCCGCTCGCGTTTTTTATCCTGCTGATCCTCGCGGCTTTCCGGAAAAATACCAAACCTGACTGGGTGACTGAATCTTTTATCTGGATCCCTTTCTTAATTTGGATGGTTATTTTCAGCGCGGCTAACGCCCAGCTTGGAATCCGGTATCTTCTTCCCGCCTTGACGCTTCCGATTGTAGCCGCCGCCCGGGCGTTTCAGGGGCCGGTTTCAAAACCCCGAAAGTTTTTCCTGATCGGACTAACGGCCTGGTATGTTTTGTCTTCACTTTCGTATGGTCCGCACATGATGTCGTATTTTAACGAAGTCATCGGGCCAAGAATTAACGCCTATAAATATCTGGCCGACTCCAATCTCGACTGGGAAGATAAAAAATACTACCTGGACCGCTTTATCGCGAAGCACCCGGAGATGACGCCGATGCACGTTCGTCCCATGGAGCCGGTCTCAGGTTATGTGATTGCCCCGGCAAACGATCTCGTTGGAGTTTTGGATGAACATCTTTACGACTGGCTTCGGCTGAATTTTAAACCCCTTCGCCATATCACTTACAGCCACTACCTGTATTACGTTCCTGAAAACCGGCTTAAAGAGATTCTGGCGGAACAGGGTACTCCGTCTTGACACGTACCGCTCAAGCCGTCATTTTCACCCTGCTTTTGGGGATCTTTACGGCGCAAAGCGCATATCTCGCCTTCACCAATTCAACGATTTCGGATGAAGTCGCGCATATCGGCGCCGGTTATTCCTATCTGAAATATCACGATTACCGTTTGAACATGGAACACCCGCCGCTGGCCAAGCAAATTTCCGCCATTCCGCTTTTATTCATGGATTTAAAATTCCCCCTGGATTCGCCGGCTTGGAGGGAGGGCAACGGGGAACAATGGGAAGTGGGCCGGTCTTTTCTTTTCAAAATGGGAAATCCGGCTGAAAAAATTATTCCGGCGGCGCGATTAGCCCTTTTACCGCTGGCATTTCTTCTTGCTCTGGGACTTTTTTTATGGACGCGGGATATTTTAGGCCCCATTCCGGCGCTTTTTTCCGTTTTTCTTTACATTCTGGTTCCCGATATCGTAATTCACGCCTCGCTCGTCGGCACCGATTTCACCGGAACCGTATTTTATTTTCTGACTTTTTATTTTCTTTACCGGAGCTGGGTCACGGCGTCCATTCGAGAGCTTACCGCGGCCGCGGTGTCCGCGGGTCTCGCACTGCTTTCAAAATTCAGCATGCTTCAAATCATCCCGCTTTTCCTCGTTATTTCAGCTGCTTCAGCCTTTAAAAATCCATCCCGCTGGAAACAAATCGTTTTCCCAATTCCGGTTCTGATTCTGACGGCTGTTTTCACGGTGACAGACAAAACTTCACTTAAGATTTTTATTTTGCCCGTCCTGTTCATGGCGGGGTATCGGCTGTTTCCAAAGCTTGCTCTCTTCCGCCATGAACGGTTGAATAAAGGGGCGGCGCTTTTTCTCTTTTTAATCTCCGTTGCTTTTCTGGTTGTCGCGCTCGGCTATTTTGAAGCCCCTGCCTGGTTTGAAAAATTCCGCCCCTTTAAGCGTTTCTTCCGCGGCTGGGCGATCTTCCGCGACCACTCCATCAAACTTCAGCATCCGGGATATCTTTTTGGAAATTACGATGCGCACGGCTGGCGTTACTATTACCTGATCGCCATGCTGGTTAAAATCCCTCTAAGTGTCTGGATTTTTTCTCTCACCGGATTCTTCGCCGGATGGCGGAACCGCTTTTTTACGCATGCTCAGTGGGCATTTTTAGTCATTCCGCCTGCTATTTTTCTTTTGATCGCGTCTTTCATCAACCATGTCAATATCGGTGTCCGCCACGTGCTTCCCGTTTATCCTTTCATGCTGATATTCGCGGCTGCCGGCTTCAGCTTCCTATGGAATCTAAAACACAAATGGTGCGGCCGGGGAATAGCTCTACTGTTATCCCTCTGGCTGATTTTTTCAGCCGGTTCGGCTTTCCCAAATTACATTCCCTATTTTAACGAGCTGGCGCGCATATGGGGCGGGGGAGATAAAATTCTAAGCGATTCGAATATCAGCTGGGGCCAGGACATCAAGCGCCTGCGTGATTACATCCTTAAAAACAATATTCCGGAGGTTAAGACCCTTCTGTTTTTTAATTTCGCGGAGGAGCTTGATTACTACAAGCTTCCCTGGAAGCAGGGGCAGGATGACTTTCAAAGGCGGGTCACGGGCGTCTACGTGGTTGACGTTTTTATTTATCAGAAAATCATTGGTCAGGCCGGATTTAAATGGCTGAGAGGCCGAAAACCGGATGCCCGGGCCGGAGGGTCTCTCCTGATTTACCGTATTTGATTTGCTTCCCTCCGGACGCCCCGGCGGGTATAATGCGACCTTTCAAAGAGAACCTATGCAGACTCCTAATATGACTGAGAAGAAAAAAGTAACCGTGGTCATGCCCGCTTATAATGCGGCAAAGACCCTTTCCGATACTTACAATAAAATTCCGCATGACCTTGTGGATGAAATTATTCTGGTCGATGACGCCAGCAAAGACGACACCTACACGCGCGCTCAGAATTTGGGTATTGTCAGCCTGCGTCACCGTCACAACCTGGGCTACGGCGGAAACCAGAAAACCTGTTACACCGAAGCGCTGACTCGAGGCGCTGATGTCGTCGTTATGATTCATCCTGACGGCCAGTACGACCCTGAGTTTCTCAAGCCGATTATCGAACCGATTTTAAACGGGCAAGCGGATGTCGTACTGGGCTCTCGAATGCTTTACAAGAAAAAAGCTCTGGAAGGCGGGATGCCGGTCTGGAAGTTTATTTCAAATATCTTTCTGACTTTCATGGAAAACTGGACATTGGGTTTGCGTCTTTCGGAATATCACACAGGGTACCGCGCTTACAGCAGAAAGTTTCTTGAAACCATTCCGTTCATGCGCAACGAAAACGATTTTGTGTTTGATACCCAGGTTCTCGTGCAGGCCGCGTGGTTCAAGCTTCCGATCCGTGAAATTCCCGTCAAAACCATCTACTTCAAAGACGCTTCGTCGGTCAATTTTTCAAATTCGGTTATTTACGGTTTGAAGACCTTGGGTGTTCTCCTGCGCTACACCTTTCACCGGCTCAACGTTTTACGTTACCGGCCTCTAGTCTAATTCAGAAAAATCAGGAAACTGGTGCAGGAGATTTCTGCGGAGGAAGAAAAGGGCTGGAAGATCCCGGCTGATAACCGCTCGAACGGCGTTTGCTCCAGAACCTGAAAGAATCCAAAAGGGCATACCCCATAATCTTCATATTCAAGGAAGAGCGCCCGGTTCTACGTCCCCGATGATTGGAAGGAACTTCTTTAATCTTGTAGCCCAGGTCATGGGCCTTAAGGATGATCTCGGGGAGCATGAAAAGAGATTTCGATTCAATGTCAATTTTCTCGAATAGGTCACGGCGCCAGGCTTGCGACCAGTTGTAATCGTTAACCCGCATCTTGAACATCCAGTTCAGCAGGAAAATATAAACCACGGAAATAAAAAAGCGGTGAAGCTTATAAGCGTTTCTCTGCCAGCGCACCCCCAGCACGAGATCCGCGTGGCGGTCATCTTCAGTGAGAAGGGGATCCACGAAAGTTGAAATCTCAGAGCAGTCAAACTCTTCATCGGCCCCGATATACATCAGGTACTTTCCGCGGGCCTTACGCAGGCCGTCGCGCATGGAAGCGCAATACCCCATATTTTTTTCATGGTAGATCACCTGAACTTCCGGGTATTTTTCGGCAACCAGTCCACGAATGACCTCGCGGGTGTTGTCCCGGCTTCCATCTTCGATGACAATGATTTCCCACTGCCAATGCGGGTTTTGAGCCAACACGGCATAAAGGTCTCTGAGAACGCCCTGAATATTGAACTGTTCGTTATAGACAGGAACGATAAAGCTGATGTGGGGCTGAATGGACATGGGCAAAAAATATCCAAACCCCGCAGTCCTGTCAAGGATATTCGAAAAAGGGCTTGGTCGCTTCGGATTGCTTTGATAAGCTAGGGCCCTGACTTGACTTCCGTCAAACAGGAAAAATGAAAAATCTTTTACTTCCGTCCAATTTTAAAAAGCTCTGCCTTACGGCCCTTCTTGTCGTATGGGCCTCCTTCATTTTTTCAAAAGCCCTGACCGAGGTCGGTGTCGTCACCGCGTTAATCAGCTGGATCCTTTGGCACACCTCAGCCCGCAGCTGGAAAATAACCGCCGACCGCAAACTTTTATGGATGCTCGCTTCATTGATGGCGTGGACCCTTCTTACCCTATTCTGGTCCGAGGCGCCGAAACAAAGTCTTCGCGGTCTTCAGAAAGTCGGGGAGCAGATTCTCATTTTCCTGATGGTTCTGGATTTATTCCGTGACCGGGAATCGTTTTCCAAGTGGGAGAAAGTTTTTCTGATTTTCGCTGCGATTGCCGCCGCGAATGCTGGATTTCAGTACCTGACGGGAAAAGACCTGATCCGCCGGTTTGCCATGGAACAGTCCGGAGCAGGGTGGCGGGTCAATGGGAGTTTTAAAACTTACGGCCTGTTTGCCAATTTTCTTATTTGCACGATTCCTATCCTCACCGGTTTTCTCCTCCGTCTAAAATACAAAAAACCGGACATCCTCCGGACCGCCGGAGTGGTTCTTGTATTTACCGCCTCTATTGCCTTGCTTTATCTCACCCGGTCCCGGGGAGCCATGCTGGCTTTCTTGACCGGCACGCTGATTTCTCTTCTCTATCAGCGTAAATTTCTTCTTTTGATCGTGGGCGCGGCCGCAATCACCGGAATCATATCCATTATTCCGCACCACGAATTAATTCATCTGGATATTGAACGTAAGGAGCAGTCGATTGTAGAGCGGTTTTATCTTTGGGACCGGGCGGTGAATGTGATTAAAGCGCGGCCGGTAACCGGAACCGGCATCAACACCTACGCGGTCGCTCACCAAAAATACGATACGACTCAAAATTGGCGTGTCCGCAATTACTACGCCCATAATGGATATCTGCAGATGGCCGCCGAAACCGGTATCCCGGGTCTGGCTCTGTTTCTTCTCTTTGTCTTTTATTGCTTTCTCCAAACCCTCAAGACCTTGCGCCGGCTGATACGGGCGGGGGATAAAGACACCGTCTATTTACTTGGAAGCATCACCGTAGGCATTTTAAATTTCCTGGCGATGTCTTTGGCGGACACCGTCTTGCACAACCCGCCTTCCGTGAAACTTTTCTGGTATCTGCTTGGACTTCAAATGGCTCTGGTGGAATCCGTTAAAAACAGGCTTGAAGCTCCCCGTTAAAATGTGTATGCTTTACACCTTAATTACCCACAAGAAAAGGACTTATGCGAATTTTAGGCATTTCCGCGTTCTACCACGATTCCGCCGCCGCGCTGATTGAAGACGGCCGGATTGTTGCCGCGGCCCAGGAAGAGCGGTTCAGCCGCAAGAAACACGACTCCCGCTTCCCTAAACTATCGGTGGATTTCTGCCTGAAACAGGCGGGTATTACGGTTCAGGACTTGGACTATGTCGCGTTTTACGAAAAGCCCTTCGTAAAATTCGAGCGCCTTCTTGAATCCTACATGGCCTACGCGCCCCACGGCCTGCCGTCCTTTATCAAAGCCATTCCGGTCTGGATCAAGCAAAAGCTCTGGATGAAGTCTCTGGTCAAGGATGAACTGAATTACCAAGGCCCGGTCCTTTTTACTGAGCACCATGAATCTCACGCGGCTTCCGCTTTTTTCGCTTCTCCCTATGAAGACGCGGCTATTATCACAGCGGACGGCGTCGGGGAATGGGCCACGGCCAGTTACGGTGTCGGCCGGAGCAATAAAATGGAGATTCTTTCAGAAATCCGTTTCCCTCACTCTCTCGGGCTTCTTTATTCGGCTTTTACTTACTATTCCGGGTTTAAGGTCAATTCCGGGGAATACAAACTCATGGGGCTGGCGCCTTACGGGGAACCGAAATATAAGGACTTGATCCTTAAGGAATTAATTGACCTGAAAGAAGACGGTTCCTTCACCCTCAACCTGAAATATTTTGACTACATGGCCGGCCTTCGCATGATTAACAGCTGTTTCGAAAAGCTTTTCGGCGGACCGGCGCGCCGGCCGGAGTCCAAGCTCACGCAAAAAGACATGGATCTGGCCAAGTCCATCCAGGAAGTCACGGAAGAAGTCATGCTCCGCATGGCCCGGCACGTTCACAAAGTGACCGGCATGAAAAACCTCGTTCTGGCAGGCGGAGTCGCGCTTAATTGCGTAGCCAACGGAAAAATCCTGCGCGACGGCCCGTTTGAAAATGTATGGATTCAGCCGGCGGCCGGCGACGCGGGTGGCTCTCTCGGCGCGGCCTTATTTGCATACTACGATTATCTCGACAATCCCCGTAAAATCGAAAAGGGGAAAGACCTGACCGGGGGTTCTTATTTCGGCCCCTCGTTTTCTGACGCCGAAATCGAAAAGTTTCTGAAATCGCGGAATATTCCTTACACCAAACTTTCGGACGACCAGCTTGTCGACCGCGTGGCTGATTTGATGGCCCAGGAGAAAGTCATCGGCTGGTTTCAGGGCCGGATGGAGTTTGGTCCGCGAGCGCTCGGCAACCGTTCCATCATTGGCGACGCCCGCTCCCCGAAAATGCAGGAAACGATGAACCTGAAAATCAAATTCCGGGAAAGTTTCCGCCCATTCGCGCCGTCCGTCCTGCGCGAAAAGTGTTCAGAATATTTCGATCTGAACTCCGACAGCCCTTATATGCTGATCGTGGCGCCGGTGAAGGAAAGCATTCGAAAAAAAATGACGGCTGACCAGGAAAAACTCTTCGGCCTTGAAAAACTCAATATCGCGCGCTCCAGCCTGCCGGCCGTAACGCATGTCGACTATTCCGCCCGGATTCAAACCGTTACCAAAGAGAACAATCCGCTTTATCACAGTCTGATCAAAAAATTTGACGAAAAGTACGGATGCCCGGTCATTATTAATACTTCCTTTAACGTCAGGGGAGAACCGGTAGTCTGCACGCCGGAGCAGGCTTACACCTGCTTCATGCGTACGCATATGGATTTCTTGGCTATCGGCAATTACCTGATGGACAAAAAGGACCAAAAAGCTCTCGAAAAAGATACCAACTGGAAGAAAGAGTTCGAGCTGGACTAATATGATCAAGACTATCATCGAAGACATTCAGAAAATCAAAAGTACGCCCAAACAGCTGCGGGAATTCGGCTTAGTTATGGGGATTTTCTTTTTGGGCCTGGCGGTTCTGCTGTACTTTAAACAGCGCCACTACATCATGCCCGGTCTGATCGGTTCCATTTTTCTCGTGCTGGGATTTTCTGTGCCTCTCGTGCTCCTGCCGCTTCAAAAAATCTGGATGACCATCGCGGTTATTATTGGGTTTTTTATGTCCCGCGTTATCGTCACCGTCCTTTTTTTTCTGGTTTTAACGCCGATCAGCCTTTTTTCAAAAATTTCCGGGAAAAAGTTTTTCAGTCCCCAGAATGGAAATTCTTACTGGATTCCGCACCCGAAAATAACTGATAAAAAATCATACGAGAACCAATACTAAGAGAGGTAGACTCCCATGAGCAAACTCGATATCCTGAAAGAATTCTGGGGATTTCTCAAAGTCCGGAAGAAATGGTGGCTAACCCCGATCATCATCGTCCTTCTGCTTCTCGGAGTCCTGATCGTTCTGACCGAAAGCTCCGCGGTAGCCCCTTTTATTTACACGCTATTCTGAGGCCAGGTCATTGCGTCCTGCTGGTCTTTTATCTGAACAATACGCCTTTAAGTCTCCTTTAAAGCGGTTTTGTGCCGCTTTGCTTGACTTAACCGGCAACCTGCTTTTTTTTCCGTTTCGGCGTAAACCGCAAATGGGCGGGATTAAAAAAATTCTTGCCGTCCGCCTGGATCACTTGGGAGATGTCGTCATGACCCGCCCCGCGATCGCGGCTCTTCATGACCAGCTTCCCAATGTTCAGATCGATCTTTTAGTTTCAAGCGAAATGGTTCCTCTTTTTGAAGACGCGAGGGAAGTCCGTGAAATCATCGGATTCCAGCGTCATTGGTTCCGGCGCCGGCCATCTTTACCCCAATCCTTTTTAGGCGCCCTTGAAATGATCCCGCAAATACGCTCCCGGAATTATGATTTAGCCATCGATTTTCGCGGAGACCTCCGCACACTTGCTTTTCTGCGCGCTTCAGGGATTTCAAAAGTTATCGGGTATGGCGTCACCGGCGGATCTTTTCTCCTATCCGATTCGCGCCCCTATGACTGGAATAAACATCAGACTGATTTAAATCTGGAGCTTCTGTCATGTCTCGGGCTTCAAAAAGATTCCGCCCAGGAACCTTTCGCCTATTCCGGGAGCCGGAAATGGCGTTTCTGGAATTCTTTGGGCAAGGAATTAAATGCCGAAAGCCGTTTCCGTGCCGTGATTCACCCCGGAGCAGGGCTTCCCGAAAAACGCTGGCCGGAAAACAATTTTAAAGAATTAATCGGAAAACTTTCGGAACTCCCGGGCGTCGAAATTGTTTTAATCGGGACCGCGGATGAAAAACAGCTGGATGTAATTCCCGCCGGAGCTCCCGTCAAAGATTTTAGGGGGCGGACGGAACTTCGGGACCTGCCTGTTCTTTTTGACTCTTGCCACCTTTTCATCGGAAATGATTCAGGCCCTGCGCACGTCGCGGCCGCGCAAGGCGTTACGGTTCTTTCTATTTTCAGTTCAGAAAACGATCCTGAAGTCTGGAAACCCAGGGGGCGGAAACCCGTTGAGATTTTGCTTTACCGCTCCGGCGCGGATGAAAAAATCACTCCTGAGCTTGTTTTTGAAAAAGCGGGCGCTTTGCTGAGAACTCCATGAAAAAAATCGCTCTCGATGCTCGAATGATCCGCCACAGCGGAATCGGAACTTATGTGCGTGGTCTGCTGAGCGGAATGGACCAGACCGGTCTTCCCGCTGAAATGAAAATCTCACTGCGCTGTCCTGAAAATCCGGGATACGCCCGCTTTGACTGGAGTCCATTTCAATCTCCGATTTACTCCGTACAGGAACAGCTGGCATTCACTTCTCAGGCGGGGGATTGTGATTTATGGCATTCACCGCACTATAATATTCCCTACTTTTTATCCGGCCCTAAACTTGTCGTAACCGTGCATGACCTGATTCACTGGATTTTCCGCGGACGGTTCTTCAGCCGGATGCAGGCTTATTACACCGAAATTATGATGCGCAGACTCGTCAAAACTTCAGCACGTGTTATCGCTGTGTCTCAAAAAACCAAACAGGATCTGATTGATTTTTTTCAGGCTCCCGCGGATAAAATCACCGTCATTTATGAAGGCGTTGATCCCGCTTTCAAACCGTGCGAAACCCCGGTTCTTCTTAAAGAAATCCGCGTCAAGCACCGGCTCCCGGAAAAGTTTTTTCTCTATGTGGGACTTCTCAAACCCCACAAGAACGTTTTGTGGCTTGCCCGTCTCTTCCGCCGGCTTCACTGCGAGAAAAAAATTTCAGCACCCCTGGTCATTGTAGGGAAAAAAGACCGCGCGTATCGTCCGGGTTTTGAGGAGCTTGGAGCCCTTAGCAGGGAAGACGCCGTGATTTACCTGGAACAAACGACAGGCGATGATTTGAAGAAACTCTATCAGGGAGCGCTGGCGCTGGTTCACCCGTCCCTTTATGAAGGATTCGGACTCACTCTGCTGGAATCCATGGCCAGCGGGACTCCGGTTATCGCTTTTAACACCGCTTCAATCCCCGAAGTCGCAGGGGACGCCGGAATTCTTCTCCGGCCGAATGATGAAGACGCCATGACCCGGACTTTAATTGAAATGGAACAATCTGAAACGCTTCGAGCGCAATACCGTGCCAAAGGTTTGGCTCAAGTTAAAAAGTTCGACTGGAAGAAAACGGCTGAAGAAACACTCCGTGTTTACCGTGAGGTTTTACAATGAAAGCGGAGTTTCGGTCATGAAAGCCGCGATTCTTCACGATTGGACGATCCATATGCGCGGCGGGGAAAAAGTCCTTGAAGCCCTCGCGGAAATTTATCCGGACGCGGTCATCTACACACTTTTTTACGACAAGAGACGCCTTTCCGCGAGCCTCCAGCGGATGACTTTTAAAACTTCCTGGCTTCAGCATATTCCCGGCATCCGCAATTTCTACCGCTGGCTTCTTCCTTTTCTTCCTGCGATCGCTGAATCTATGGTTATTGAACCGGCCGACCTGGTTATTTCCAGCTCCCATTGCGTCATTAAGGGCGCGAAAATTCCGAAAAACACTCCGCACCTTTGCTACTGTCATACCCCCATGCGCTATATCTGGGGTTTTGAATCTGAATATTTCGGAAAATTCCCCAAGTATTTCAGCCCGATTCTCAACCGTATCCTGCAAAAACTCAGAAAGTGGGATTTGCAATCGAATCTAAGCGTGGATTCTTTTATTGCCAATTCTGAAAATGTCCGTGAGCGGATTCGGCGCTATTACGGCCGTGACGCCCATGTGATTTATCCGCCCCTTGACAGTTTCTACACTCCGCAAGAAAATCAGTCTGGATTAGACGGTTATTATCTGGCTGTCTCCGCCTTTGTTCCTTATAAGAAGCTTGATATCGTGATCCGGGCTTTTAATGATCTCGACCGTCCCTTGCTGATCGTGGGGAAAGGGCCGATGGAAAATCATTACCGGGAACTTAGAAAAAGCGGGAAAATCTCGTTCTTAGGCGCCGTTCCCGACGCGGAGCTTCGGAAAATATACTCTGGTGCCCGCGCGCTGATTTTCCCGACGGAAGAAGATTTTGGGATTGTTCCGCTTGAAGCGCAAGCCTGCGGAGCTCCGGTGATCGCGTACGGAAAGGGCGGAGCGCTTGAAAGCGTGAAACACGGCTGTTTTTTTAACGAACAAACGCCTGAAGCGGTGCGGGCTGCCGTTTTAAAATTTGAAACCATGACTTTTGACCGTTCCGCCATTCCCGCTTCGGTCGAGAGTTTCCGCAAAGAACACTTTAAGACGGGTTTTCAGCAATTCGCTGAAAAAAAATTAAGAGAGACTCATGTCGCCCAATAAAAGGAAAGTCCAGGCAATCGGTCTATTGATCCTCGGCGATATGCTTGCCATCGCCATGGCTTTCGGAGCGACTTTCCACCTTCGCTTCCTGACGGGTTTTATCCCGGTCGCCAAAGGCGTTCCCGCTTTCCAGCTTTACGCTCAGGTTCTGTTGGTCGCCTTTCCGGTTTTTCTGTGGATCTTCAAGCGCTACGGTTTGTATGACGCCCGCCGGAGTATGCGCCGGATTGAAGAAATCTTTACGGTCATCAAAGCGGTTAGTTTCGCTATTCTTCTTCTAACCGCTCTGACTTTCTTCTACCGCCGTCTGACTTATTCCCGTATCTATCTGCTCTTGGTCTGGGGCGCTTCTATTTTCTTTGTCAGTCTCATTCGTTATTTTCTGATTCAATGGGAATATAAGCGCAAAGCGCAGAGAAAAGATATCACCAAAGTCATGCTGATCGGCGCTGACCACAACGCCCGCAGTATTATTCAGTGGGCGAAAACCAATATGCATTACGGTCATGAAGTTATTGCTGTCCTGTCCAAGGATTCCAACCTGATCGGCAAACATATCGAAGGCAGTCCGGTCGTGGGCATTTGTGACGATTCCGAAAAATTCATTGAAAGCGTCAAACCGGACATGGTCATCCTGGTGGACCCTACTTTTTCCCGGGCAAAAATCGCGGACCTGGTCGCTATCTGCGAGGATCAGCTTTGCGATTTTAAAGTCGCGGCGGATTTCTACGGCCTCATGACCCGCACCGTCGACGTCGAGTACATCAGCAGGGTTCCTCTTTTGGGTTTTAAAGTTCTTCCGCTGGACAAAGTCTGGAACCGGGTCTTTAAAAGAACTTTCGATATCGTGGTCACCCTGCTTTTAATTATCTTTAGCGCGCCTTTCTGGATTTTAACCATGATTGCCGTCAAGATAGATGACGGCGGACCCATTTTCTACGCTCAGGAACGCATGGGCCGTGACGGCAAAGTCTTTAAGGTGCTGAAATTCCGCACCATGCGCGTTGACGCGGAAAAAGAAACCGGCCCGGTCTGGGCGCGCCCGAACGATAACCGCAGAACCGGCATGGGGAATTTTTTAAGGCGCTGGAACATTGATGAATTGCCCCAATTCTGGAATGTTTTAAGAGGGGATATGACCTTGGTCGGCCCTCGCCCGGAACGCCCGCATTTCGTCAGTCAGTTCCGGGAAACTATTCCTCGCTATATGGCACGCCATAAGATAAAATCCGGCATCACCGGGTGGGCCCAGGTGAACGGTTACCGCGGCAACACTTCGATTCACGAACGCATTAAATATGACCTCTACTACATGGAGAACTGGTCCCTTATGTTTGACATTAAAATTCTTTTTATGACTTTGTTCGCTTACAAGAATGCCTACTGATATGAAAACACCCTTATCCGTTGTGATCATCGCTAAAAACGAAGAAAAAAGACTGGAAGACTGCCTGAAAAGCGCGGCGTTCGCGGCTGAAACCGTTGTGCTTGACGATATGAGCACCGACCGCACGGTGGAGCTCGCGAAAAAATACACCGATAAAGTTTTTCAGCGCGCCATGGACATTGAAGGGCGTCAGAGAAACTACGCTTATGACAAAGCCACCCAGCCCTGGGTTCTGAGTCTCGACGCGGACGAACGCATTACACCCGAACTGGCGAAGGAAATTTCTGAAGTCATCGCGAAAAATGATCCGGAAATCATCTGCTATTCCATTCCGATTAAAACCTTTATCGGCCCGGAGTGGATTCAGGGCGCCGGATATTACCCCGCGGGCAAAACCAGATTGTTTCGAAAAGGCCAATTTAAATATGAAGAAGCCCGCGTTCATCCCCGTGTTATTTATCAGGGAAAGTGCGGTCATCTCAAAGGGGATATTCTGCATTATTCCTGTCAAACGCTGGAACAGTGGATCGGTAAATTCAACCGCGAAACCACGCTCGAGGCTGATAAATGGGTGACTGACGGGCGGAAGGTTTCAATGGGGAACGCGATCCGGAAAACTTTTGACCGTTTTTTTAAAAATTATTTTCTCAAAGACGGCATCAAACACGGCTTTATGGGTTTTCTGATGTCTGTGTTTCACGGGCTGTATCAGCTTTTCGCTTACGCGAAATACCGTGAAATGATGCGCAACAAATCCCTGCAGGAACCTTCATGACGCAAACCGCTTCACCCGCCGTTCCTTATTTCGATTTGAAACGGCAATACGAAAGCCTCAGCCGGGAATTCGAAACCGCTTTATCTCAAGTCGCTTCATCAGGCGGCTACATCCTGTCTCCGGTTGTAGCCGGTTTTGAACAGGCTTTTGCCGAATACTGCGGAACACGCTTCGCTGTCGGCGTAGGTTCAGGCACGGACGCGCTGGTTCTTTCCATGAAAGCTTCCGGTATCGGTCCTGGAGACGAGGTCCTCGTTCCGTCTTTCACATTTTCAGCTTCCGTTTTTTCGATTATGCACACCGGCGCGACTCCCGTTTTAGTGGAAGTCGATCCGGATACTTACACAATCTCCCCAGAAGCGGCTGAAAAAGCCGTGACTCGTAAAACCCGAGCCATCCTCCCAGTCCACCTTTACGGTCAGGCCGCGGATATGCTTAAAATTACGAGCCTGGCTAAAAAGAAGAAACTAAAAATTTTTGAAGACGCGTGTCAAGCCCATGGCGCCTCCTTCAACGGAAAGAAGACCGGCAGTTTTGGAACTGCTGGAAGTTTCAGCTTTTACCCCACAAAAAACCTCGGAGCGATGGGAGACGGGGGAATGATCACAACAAACGACGCGAAAATGGTGGAGACACTGCACCGCCTCCGCAATCTCGGCAGAAAAACAGTTCAGGAAAATCATCTTTACGCCGGATATACCAGCCGTCTGGATGCCATGCAGGCTTCAATTTTAAGCATCAAGCTAAAACATCTGGATGAGTTCAATGACAAACGCCGTAAAGCTGCCGCCCTGTACAAGAGCCTTCTGCTGGATACACCGCTTGTTCTTCCCGCGGAGGCCCCGAGCCGACGTCACGCTTATCACCTTTTCGTAGTCCGCGTTCCTGCCGGTAAAAGGGATGCCCTTCAAAAATTTCTGGCCGGCAAGAACATCAATACCATGATTCATTACCCGATCCCGGTTCATAAACAGCCTGCCTGCAAAGGCAAAGTTAAAGTACCGGCCCGGATTCCCGTCACCGAAAAAATCTGTTCCGAAATCCTTTCTCTTCCAATGTTCCCGGAGATGACGGGGGATGAAGTCCGGACCGTCTGTTCGGCCATCCGCGCGTTTTATGGCCTCTCCTGATTCTTCCGCGCTTCAAAAAGTCATCTTCATCGACCGTGACGGGGTGATCAACGTCGATCCGATCGGTGACTATATCAAGCGCTGGGAAGATTTCCGGTTTGAGGAAGGCGCCCTTCAAGCGCTTAAAACCTTTTCCGACCGCGGATATGAGATTATTGTTATTTCCAATCAGGCGGGAATCGGCGACGGCGTCTACCCGGAATCCGCGCTTCACGATATTCACAAAAATATGATGCGGGTGTTCAGTGAAAAGGGAATTCATGCCCGGAAAGCTTATTACTGCCATCACGGCAAACAGGCCGGCTGTAAATGCCGGAAACCTGAGATCGGTCTTTTTGAAAAAGCCGCCGGCGATTACCGTTTCGACCGGAGTCAAACTTTTTTTATCGGAGACAAGATCACTGACGTTCAAGCCGGACGCCGTTTCGGATTGAAAACAATCATGGTTTTGACCGGCCACGGCAAACTTGAAATCTCCCAGGCTGTCGGCGAGAGTAAACCTGATTTTCAAGCCCAAAGCCTGGCTGATGCCGTGAGGTTCGTCCCTTGAAGATTTTTATTTTTCACGCCACCGCCGGCCACGGCCATAAAAAAGTCGCGGAGGTTCTGAGCAAAGCCCTGCAAAGCCGAGGTCTTGCCAATTCAGACGTCCGCGTATTTGACTCCCTGGACTTAACGCCCTGGGTTTTTAAAAAAACCTATCCCGCTTCGTATTTTTATTCCGTCAAGTACACTCCAAAGGTCTGGGGTTTCTTTTATGAAAACCTCGACCTCCCGGGACCGTACTCAATGCTCCGCCCTTTGCGTCATTGCGCCAACCGGCTCAACGGCGGGGCCATTTTAGACCTCGTGAAAAAGGAAAATCCTGATGTTCTGGTCTGTACTCATTTCTTCACGGCTGAACTTTTCGCCAGCGCCAAACAGGGGGGAGAAATTAAAGCCCGGCTGATTACCATTATCACGGATTTTCTTCCGCATACTTTCTGGGTCAATGAAGGAACCGACATTTACTGGGTTATGTCGGAAGAAACCCGCGCTGAACTTTTAAAACGCGGGGTTCCTGACGATAAAATCAAAGTCGGCGGGATTCCCGTGGATTCTATCTTTCAGCCTTCCGGAAACCGGAAAGTCATTTTAGAAAAGCACGGACTGGCTCCGGACAAATTCACCCTGCTTCTGACCAGTGGAAGTTTTGGCCTGGGCCCGCAGGAAGAAATCCTGAAGGCGCTGGGAGCATTTAAAGACCGGATTCAATGTCTGGTCGTGTGCGGTCAAAACTCAAATTTAAAATCCCGGCTTGAAAGTCAGAGCTATTCTTTTCCCGTGAAAATTTTCGGATTCGTGGATTTTATGCCTGACCTCATGGAAGCTTCCGATCTGATGATTGCCAAACCCGGAGGTTCAACCACCACGGAATCTCTGGCTAAAGGCCTGCCGATGATTGTCATGGAACCCATTCCAGGCCAGGAATCGCGCAATGCCGGAGTCCTTGAAAACCGCTACGCTTCTTTTTCCATGAAAAATCCCGAAGACGTCCGCGTTATTTTAAATGCCGTCTTTGAAAATCCAGCCCTCCTGGAATCTAAAAAGAAAGCGATGGCTCAGCTGGCCAAGCCTCACGCGGCTGAAGACCTGGTCAGTTTCATTCTAAAATCCCCGGCGACTTCCTGATTTTCTTTGCCGTAAATCCGTGATATTCTGGCTCCTCCATGACATCTCCTGACACGCGCAAAGAAGCCGCCTTTTTTCTTAAATTCCTTCAGGAAGAGGGGATCGAGGAAATTTACATAGAAAGAAAGCAATCCACGCCCTCACCCAACCTCATGGTTGGGTACGGCGAAACAGCAGTTCAAGGCGGACCGTCCGGCCGGACCGCACCGCAAAATGACGAAAATACTTCAGAGCTGAAACAGCAGATGATGGCGTTACGCGACCAGGCTCTGGCCTGCACGAAATGTTCTGAACTGTACGGTTCACGCACCAAGGTTGTGTTCGGTTCCGGCAATATCAAGGCCCGGCTGATGTTTGTCGGAGAAGCGCCCGGTTTTGACGAGGACCAGCAGGGCCTGCCGTTTGTAGGCAAAGCCGGCCAACTGCTGACGAAAATCATTGAATCCATCGGCCTGACACGCGAACAGGTTTTTATCGCCAATACTCTGAAGTGCCGTCCGCCCGGCAACCGCCAGCCTCAGCCGGATGAAATTCAAAATTGCTGGCCTTTTCTTCAGAAGCAAATCGAGCTGATCCAGCCTGAGATTATCTGCGCGCTTGGAAATTTTGCGGCACAAACACTGCTAAAAAGCACCAGCACAATCTCGAAACTCCGCGGACGTTTTCACGATTACAACGGAACCAAGCTCATGTGCACTTTCCACCCGGCTTACCTTCTCCGCAATCCGGAAGAAAAGCGGAAAGTCTGGGAAGACATGAAAATGATTCACGCTGAACTCAGAAAAGGAGCGGAGACGGCTCCGTGAAGGAAACCCCGGACCTTTTAACCTTGACTCCAGAACTGCCCGGCGCTCAAAAAACCGTGGAAGTCGCAGTGCCTCTTCCGGTCGACGGAACATTCTCATATTCCATTCCCGATTCTTTTTCTGAGCCAATTCGGCCCGGCGTCCGCGTGCGCGTACCATTCCGCAACCGTGAAATTACGGGATATGTAACGGAACAAAGGGAAACTCCTTATAATCCGAAACTTAAAAGCGTTTTGGAAATTCTGGACACAGAACCCGCGGTCTCGCTAAAAATTCTGCAATTAACCCGGTGGATTGCCGACACCTACGGCTCGAGCTGGGGAGAAGCGATTGAAAACGCTTTGCCGAAGTGGGTGAAATACGGGAAGAAGGCGGAAAAGGCCCTGGCTAAAGACGCATCCGCGAAAGCAGAAACGCTTAAAAAAACCGAACCTCCCGCCGAGAGCTCAAGAAAACTAACCTCCGCGCAGAAAAACGCCTACGACGCTGTTTTTTCCGCGATGGAAGAAAAGTCGCCCAAACCCATTCTGATTTACGGCGTCACCGGGAGCGGGAAAAGTGAAATTTATATCCGGATCATCAAAGAAACTTTGTCGCGGGGAAAATCCGCGGTCTGCATGGTGCCGGAAATCGCGTTAACCGAACAGCTCCGTCATTTCTTCATTCAGCACTTCGGACCGGAGCTTGAAATTCTGCACAGCAAACTTACGGACAGTGAAAGATTTTTGGCTTGGAAACGGATTGAGAGAAAGGAATCACGGGTTGTGCTTGGACCCCGCTCCGCGGTTTTTGCTCCATTCCCGGATTTGGGCCTGATCATCATGGATGAAGAACACGAAGGTTCTTATAAGCAGGAAACCGCGCCCCGCTATCACGCCAGGGAAGTCGCCGTCTGGCGCGCGAAAAATGAGGGCGCCGTTTTTGTCATGGGAACCGCCACGCCCTCGCTTGAAACCATGCACGCCTGCCGTTCCGGTCTTTACCAAAAGATTGACCTGCCAACCCGTGTTGACGAGCAAGCGATGCCTGAAGTCTGTATCGTTGATCTGAAGAATGTTCCGCCGGTCAATAAGAGGCTGCCTCTTCTCAGCCATAAACTGGCTTCTGAAATCCAGCTGAACCTTCAGAAAAAGCACGGCACCATGCTCCTTTTAAACCGCAGGGGTTTTTCCACGCATATTCACTGCCCAAAATGCGGACAGATCGAATCCTGCCAGTCCTGCCAGGTCTCGCTGACTTTTCACCAGGAAGAGGGAATTCTGCTGTGCCATTACTGCAACTACCGCAAAGAGCCGGACGGCGCTTGTTCTCAGTGCGGAGAAACGGTGATGAAGTTCGCCGGCTTCGGCACGGAAAAAGTCGAAAGCGAAGTCGCTGCGCGGTTTCCTCAGGCCAGAATCGCGCGCCTGGACGCGGACAGCGTTAAAAAGCGCGGATCGCACGAAGAGATTCTGGGAAAATTCCGCCGGCAGGAAATTGATATTTTGATCGGAACGCAGATGATCGCCAAAGGCTTTGATTTTCCGCACGTGACACTGGTCGGTGTCATTCTCGCGGATGTCGGCCTGAGCCTGCCGGACTTCCGGTCCGCGGAAAGAACTTTTCAGTTGATGACTCAAGTCGCGGGACGCGCAGGCCGGGGGAAACTGCCGGGGCGGGTTGTGATTCAAACTTTTTCTCCCAATCATCCGAGCATCCAGTGCGCCCGAACGCATGATTATTCAAAATTCTATGAATTAGAATCCGCGGAACGTTCCGACTATCGCTATCCTCCTTACTGCCGGCTGATCAATATTATTCTCCGCTCGAAACTGGAAAATAAAGCTTATACTTTCGGCCGGACACTGCAGGACGCGGTCCAGGCTGAAATCACGGCGTCAGGAGCTTCTGACATTGAACTCATCGGTCCGGCACCGCTTCCTTTTTATAAATTGCGGGGTCATTTCCGCTGGCATCTCATGCTAAAAATTCCGTCCGAAGGTTCTCCGAAGCTTAATTTACGTAAAGTGCTGTACTCCATTAAAAAACCGTCCGACGTCGCGTTCGCGCTCGACGTCGACCCGCTCAATATTCTATAACCGTGAAAATCAACCGCATTTCGATTTTCGTTCTCAATTACAACGGCATCGCGCTGATGGATGAGTGCTTGCCGACGCTTTCCCTGGCCGCGAAAAAATGTTCCCGGCCGGTCCGGCTCGCGGTGATCGATAATCTCAGCACCGATGAAAGCGTCAAGCACCTCCGCGAACGTTTTCCTGAATTTGAAGTGCTGATTTCTCCGGCCAACGATTTTCTTTGCTCTTTCAATTTTTTCGTGGAAAAAGATTCCAGCGAACTGGTTCTTTTGCTCAACAACGACATCAAGGCGGAACCGGATTTTCTGGACCCTTTAATCCGTCTCTTCGAGGAAAAAGACGACGCTTTTATCGCGGGTCCGCTCTGCTGGGATTTTTCCAAGACCCGCTATGAAGGCGGACTTTCCGTACTGCGTCAAAAATGGGGGATTTGGGGAACCACGTCTGTCCTTCCGGAGCGCCGGACAGACCCTGCGGGCGAACGGCTCATGACCGTCAGTATCGGCGCCGCCTTGGCAATCCGCCGGGATCGTTTTCTGGAGCTTCAGGGATACGACCGGATTTTTCTCCCTGGAATCATGGAGGATCTTGATTTATGCTATCGGGGCTGGAAACGCGGATGGAAAGGGTATTTCGTTCCTGAAAGCGTGATTTACCATAAGGGCAGGGCAAGTTTTCAGCCGGCGTTCGGGGATTTCCGTATCCGAAAGTTAGCGGCTCGAAACACTTTTCTGTTCATTTGGAAAAATATTTCGGATCCGGGTCTTTTGGCCCAGCATTTTCTTTTTTTGCTCCCCAGAACCCTGGGAGCCTTGCTCAAAGGCGATTTCGCTTTTGCTCAAGGACTGCTTGAAGCTTTTCGCAAAGCTCCGGAAGCTTTCTCCCGGAGAAACCTGAAAAACGCGCGGGAAACCGTGAGTGATTCTGAAATTCTAAAAATATTTAAAAGGGAAGAATACCATGTCTCATAATCCCGCGATGGAACGTCAGGAAGCCAATATCCCCGCATCAAAAAAATTCTGGAAGCGCAGTGAAGCCGGGAAGGACTACGACCGGCAGTTCACGAACCTCGTCGGCTGGTATATTGACGTTTCTGAATCCGAACGACTCCTTCAAATGGCTTCCGGGTTAAAATCCGCGCGGGTTTTAGACGTCGGCTGCGGAACCGGGCGTTTTTTGAAACGTTTTCCGGAAGGCAATAAACTGACAGGCATGGACCTTTCGGAAAGTATGCTCCGCGAAACCCGCAGCCGCCTTGACTCCGCTTGTCTGACGGCGGCCTCTGCTATCGAACTCCCGTTCAAAGACGGGACTTTTGATTTTGTCTTTTCCGTGCGTGTCATGCAGCACATTCGTGATCAGCAGAAAATGATGTCCGAAATGGCACGTGTCTGTAAACCCGGCGGACGCGTTATTCTTGTAACTTACAATTCCTGGTCTTTACTGAATCTGTATAAGCATATCCGCATGGGCTGGGTTGGAAGGGTTCTGAACTTTCCGATCGGATGGATTTTAAAGCAACGTTCCTTTTTCGGGCCTTGGGGGTTTCAGTATGACAATTACTGCTCCATTCCTGAAGTCGGTTCCATGATGAAAAAAGCCGGATTGAGGCCGGAGCAGTCCTGCGGACTCTCCACCGGAATGCCTTGGTTTCTTCAAAGTTTTTTTATTGGAAAAATTCTGGAGAAAATCGCCCCCTGGCTTTTAAAGGGTCTTTTAAACCTGGCTTTATTCATTGACCGCACTCTGGCCCGGTGCTTTCCAATGAAATACTTCAACGACCTGATCCTGGTGTCTGGAGTCAAAGAGAAGTGAAACTTCGGGTTTTGCTGAGTGCCCCAAGCCCGGGCTGGTCTCTCTTTCTAGATCAGGAAAAGGTTTCCTATCAAACCGCTCTTCCCGGAGCTCCGTACCCGGGAAGGGAAGAAACGCCTGTTTTAATTCTTTCCGGAGCTTCTCCATCCGATGGAAAACTCGCGCAGACACACCTCGAAGCCGGGGGAAGCGTCATCGCGGATTCCAAGAGCCGGTACGCACTGCCTCCTTCCGGAGGCTCCCAGTCTCAAATCTTTATTTTGCCCGACAGCGTGGAAGAAAGCGCCGGGAACTGGGCCAGCGCTGAAAAACAATTTCACTTCGGTGCGACGATGATCACCGAAATCACCGCGGTTGAAAGAAAATCAGAAACCCGCCTGCGAATCCGCGCCGCGCTTCAAAACGCTTTTTGGCGCCAAAGCCTGCCTTACGCTCATCTCGGTTATTATCCCGCGCCGTTCCGGGGTGTTTTTTCTTTTCGTTTCGACCTTGATGAATATGACAAAAAAGACCACGCCGTTTTCTGCGGACTGCTTGAAAAATACCGGGGAGCGGTCAGCTGTTTTGTCTGCACCAAAACTTTTGAACCGTTAGACAAGGAATTGGCACGCGTCTGCGCAACAGGCGTGGAAGTCGGCTCTCACGGCTACGTTCATCATGTCTACAGTGATGAAACTCAAAACCGGATTAATTTCGATCACGCGGAGCGGATTTTAATAAAACAGGGGCAGAAGATCGGGGGGTTCAGCGCTCCGCACGGCACCTGGCATCCCACGCTTCAAAAACAGCTGGAGGACAGAAATTATTTATACAGCTCCGAATTCTCTCTCGATTATGACAATTTTCCATTTTTCCCGCTACTCAACGGCAGAGCATCTTCCGTCCTTCAGATTCCAACCCATCCCGTGTGCGAAGGGGTTTTTATGGAGCGCTATTCTTATCAGGAAGAAATGCTTAAAAATTATTTCAACGCGGTGATCGAGGACAAAATCTCGAAAGAAGAACCCGTTCTTTTCTTCGGGCATCCTGACCGCAGAATCGGGCGCCATCCGGAAATCCTGGAGAATATTTTTAAAACCATTGAACGGTATCCGGATATCTGGAAAACAGAATTCTCCCAATTCGCCCTTTGGTGGAAAAAACGCCACGCCGTTTCCTGGGACGGGGAATACGTAGGCAGCACCGTGAAACTGCGCGCTTGCGGCGGAGATTCGGCTCAAGTCCAGGTTGAATTGGTTTTTGAAAATGGGAAGCGTGAGTTCTATTCCTTATCCAACCCGCAAACCGCTCCGCGATCCGCGGCGCCCATTCCGGAAAAGCCGTCTCCAGTCACTGAAACCCCGGCCGTCCACGGTTCTTTTAAAAAATTGAAACGCGGTCTCAAAAAATGGCTGGATTGGGAAACCAAAACTCCGGTTTCAATGCTTAAAGTTACGGGAACGCGAACCCTTGCGAAAAAATTTCTCCGGCAGGCGGCCGGAAAGCCATGAAAATAAGCGCCGTCCTCATCACTTTCAACGAAGAACGCAAACTGCCGGACTGCCTGAAGTCGCTCGATTTCGCGGATGAAATTGTTATTCTGGATTCTTTCAGCACGGACCGCACCTTATCTGTCGCCGCCGAATTCAACGCGAGGGTTGAACAAAGGAAGCTTGACGATTTTTCGAGTCAGAAAAATCACGCGATGGGCATGGCCCGGGGCGAATGGCTTCTTTTAATCGACGCGGATGAGCGTGTCACGCCTGAGCTTCGCGCGTCCATTCTTGAAAACATTCAAAATCCCGGCCGTTTCTCCGCCTTCCGTCTGACCCGCAGAAATCATATTTTCGGCGGACCGTTACGGCACGGCGCGAGCGGAACGGACACCCCGATCCGCCTTCTTCGGCGTAACGCAGGCCGGTTTGAGGGCTTAGTGCATGAACGGCTGGAAATCCAGGGCGAAACCGGCGAACTGAAAGGGGAGCTGACGCATATCACCTATCAGACCTTGAAGGATTACTTTCTGAAATTTCCTCTCTTCACCACTTTGGACGCCAAGGAATGGCTTGCGCGGGAAAAGAAGAAGCCTTCTCTGGCGCGTCTTCTCCTGCACCCTGTGCATAACTTTATTTATCAGTATTTCCTGCGCCTGGGCTTTCTCGACGGCTGGCCCGGACTTCAGTATCAGGTCTTGTCTTCTTACTATCTCTTTGTCCGTTACCGGAAAGCAGCCTGGTTTTTCGATCATCCCGAAGAAAACACCCGCTGAAATTGAGCTTAACTCCGCCTGGGGGTTTGTGTTACCATTTCTAACGATATGGCGCTCCTCAAAGTAAGGGTTTATCCCGATCCTATTCTCAAGCTTAAAGCCGAACCTCTGACCGAATTCGGCCCAAAAGAGCAGAAACTGTTCGATGACATGATTGATACCATGCACGTTGAAGACGGTGTTGGAATCGCGGCGCCTCAGATCGGCGTCTCAAAGAGGATTTTTATCGCCTGCCCAACCGTTAAAAAAGGTGAGGAATACGTCATGGTGAACCCTGAAATCCTGGAATCCTCCGGCCGGGAAATCGGTGCGGAAGGCTGTCTCAGCGTACCTGGCATTACCGGGGAAGTCGCTCGCGCTAAAAAGATCAAACTTCGTTACCAGGACAGGCACGGCAAAAGCCACACCGTGGACTTAAAAGATTTCTTCGCCCGCATTATTCAGCATGAAATGGACCATCTGGACGGTATTCTTCTGATCGACCGCCTGGACTTCAACCAGCGCCAGCAAGCCCTGGCCCAGTACCAGCGTCTTTAACTCTCAAGTGTCCCTGATTTTTTTCGGTTCCTCGGAATTTTCCTTAAAATCCCTGGAAGCCTGCCTGGACTCCGGGATTCCGGTAAAACTTGTCGTAACCACTCCGGATGTTCCAAAAGGGCGGGGACTCAAAGTCCAGCCGACTCCGGTCAAAATTTTTGCTCAATCGCATGGCTTACGGGTCATCTCACCGGAAAAACTTAAAAGCGAAGAGGCCCTCTCAGAGGCCGAAAAAATCGCGCCGGATTTTTTCGTCGTCGCGTCCTACGGAAAAATTATTCCGCCGGCCTGGCTGAAAATCCCGAAAATCCTTTCGATTAATGTTCACCCGTCCCTGCTGCCGAAATGGCGGGGCGCCGCGCCGCTCAACTGGCCGATTCTCAGCGGTGAGAAAGAAACCGGGCTTTGCCTGATGGAAGTCGTGGACAAGCTGGATGCCGGGGATATTTTCTTCACCCAAAAAATCGCGGTCACGGCGGAGGATGATGCCTCCACGCTTTCACATAAACTGGCAGATCTCTCTTACAATGCCGTTAAAGAACTTTTATCTAAACTCCAAAAAGGCGAAAAACCTTCAAGAATTACGCAGAATGAAGCTGAAATGACTTACGCGCGAAAATTAACCAAGACTGATGGAAAGTTGGACTGGAAATTGCCGGCCGAAGAACTCGACCGCCGGATCCGGGGACTCTTGCCTTGGCCCGGAGCCTCAACTTCGTTTGAACACCAGCCTCTTCAAATTTTAAAAGCAAAAGCACTTGAAAAATCCTCTTCACAAAAACCGGGGACTGTTCTTGAAGCGGGCAAGCAGTCCCTGACCGTCCAGGCAGGAACCGGTTCACTGGAGATTCAAAAAGTAAAACCCGCCGGAAAAAACGAAATGAGCGCGGGAGATTTCGCCCGCGGCAAACGAATCTCACCCGGCGCGGTTTTCGGCGATGGGGAAGCCCCGTGAAAGTTCTGCACCTCACGACTCACGTGAATATCGGCGGGATCACAACCTATATCGCCAAGCTCGTAAGGCCCCTCGCTTCTTTAGGCTGTGAGTCCTTTATCGTCTCAAGCGGAGGCACTCAGACGGCCGATCTTCAAAAACGCGGGGCCAAGACTTTCGATCTTCCTTTTAAAACCAAAAGCGAACTTCACCCCAAACTTTTTCTGGCCGTTCCGAAAATCGAAAGAATAATCAGAGAAAATAAAATCGATCTCCTTCACGCTCACACGCGCGTCACTCAGGTCATGGCGGCGGTCATTCAGAAACGTACGGGCATTCCGGTCATTACGACTTGCCATGGCTACTTCAAACGCCGGCTAGGCCGGCGCCTTTTCCCGGCTTGGGGAGACCGAACGATTGCCATCAGCCAGGGAGTCGCGGATCATCTCACTCAGGATTTTAAACTCTCTCAAACGCAAGTTTTAACCGTCAACAACGGAGTTGATCTCAACGAATTAAGTCAGGCCTATTCAAAATGGACGGCCTCTGAAGCTAAAAAAAAGTTTGGGTTCCTGCCGGATCAGCCTGTCGTCGGCGTCGTCGCGCGCTTGGTTGCCGATAAAGGGCACGAATATTTAATCCGCGCTCTTCCGCTTCTCCGGGATCAATTCCCGAATTTAGGCGCGCTGATTGTCGGAGACGGGCGAAACCGTGAATTTTTAACCGGCCTCGCGCGCGCTTTAGGCGTAGAAACCCGCGTGGTTTTTACAGGTAATATCGATGACATTTCGCCCGCGTTAGCGGCTATGGATATTTTTACGTTACCCGCCACATGGAGAGAAGGTTTCGGGTTAAGCATTGTGGAAGCCATGGTCTGCCGTAAACCGATCATCGTTTCAAATATCTGGTCTTTGAATTCCTTAATTGAGTCGGGAGTAACTGGACTTTTAATAGAACCTCGCCAAGCGCAAGCGCTTGCGGATTCGATTAAATTTCTTTTAACCAAACCGGATGAAGGCCTGAAAATGGCGGATACGGCTTATGAAATGGTGACCCGTCTTTTTACGATCCAGAGAATGGCGGATAGAATCTATCAAGCCTATCAGGAAACACTTAAGCTAAAGCTCTAAGACGGCATAAATTCTTGACTGCTGGACAGGGAAGTTATAGTATTTTCTTTCCGCAATCATTCGATTGAAGACCCCCCTCAGGGTTCCAGTTACGAGGCGCACCAAGGGAAGTCTTAAAATAAAAAAGAAGCAGAGGAGCTTTAAAATGTCAATTCGTGTAGGGATTAACGGTTTTGGACGTATCGGACGTATGGTATTTCAGGCAATTTGTGATCAGGGCCTGCTGGGCAAAAAAATTGATGTCGTGGCTGTTGTTGACGTTTCCACTGACGCGGATTACTTCGCTTACCAGCTGAAATATGATTCCGTTCACGGAAAATTCAAGCACCCGATCGCTACCGAAAAAAGTGATGCCTCCAAGGCTGAAGCCGACATCCTCGTCGTCAACGGCCATAAGGTCAGGTGCGTCGCCGCGACCCGCACCCCGGCTGAACTTCCCTGGAAAGCGCTCGGCGTGGATCTCGTAATCGAATCCACCGGCCTTTTCACCGAAAGCGAGAAAGCCGCGGGACACATTCAGGCCGGCGCCAAGAAAGTCATTATTTCCGCTCCTGCCAAAGGCGAAGTCAAGACGATCGTCATGGGCGTTAACGAAAACGAATATGACGCTGAAAAGCACAATATCGTTTCCAATGCCAGCTGCACCACCAATTGCTTGGCCCCGCTGGTCCATGTGCTTTTGAAAGAAGGCATCGGCATTGAAACCGGTCTTATGACCACGATTCATTCTTACACCGCGACCCAGAAAACCGTGGACGGTCCTTCCAAGAAGGATTGGCGCGGCGGCCGCGCGGCCAGCATCAACATTATTCCTTCCACCACCGGCGCAGCCAAGGCCGTGGGTGAAGTGCTTCCGTCAGTGAAGGGGAAACTGACCGGTATGTCGTTCCGTATTCCGACGCCGGATGTTTCCGTCGTTGATCTGACTTTCCGCGCCGCGAAGGACACCTCGATTGAAGAAATTGATTCATTACTCAAGAAAGCCTCTGAGACCTACCTGAAAGGCTATCTTGGCTACGCGAATGAAGAAGTGGTTTCCACCGATTTCATTCACGACAGCCGTTCTTCGATCTATGATTCGCTGGCCACCCTTCAGAACAATCTGAAAGGTGAGAAGCGCTTCTTTAAGATCGTGTCCTGGTACGACAACGAATGGGGTTATTCCAACCGTTGCGTTGAGTTGACGCTTTTTATCGGCAGCAAGCTGTGTGTCGGTGCGAAAGCCTAAGCTGAAACAAGCTTAAAAACAAAACCGCCGTCCGGGGCAAACCGGGCGGCGGTTTTTTTATTTGAGGGCAAATGAAAATTATCTTCCATCAAGGCTGGCTGTCCGGCGCTTCCGCGCGTAAATCTTTTAAATCATCCGCCTGCGCTGAACTATTTACGGATTACTTGGACCGCATCCGTAAATTCACAGCCTGTGAAACCGCTCCGGCCTATGATTTCAGTGCTAAAATGCAGCCCGGGGAAACTGTCTGGGTTTGTGACTTTCACCCCAAATCCCGAATGCTGAAATCTGAAGAATTAGCCGATAAAATAGACACCACAGCACAAAACGGAACCCGGATTCTAAGGATCGTCATCGGCGGAGCAGACGGATTTTCCACGGAAGAAAGAAAATTAATGCGCGCGGATTTGATCTGGAGTTTCGGTCCGCAAACCTTACCGCACGAACTTGCGGCGGTCATTGCCGGCGAACAGATTTATCGAGCTTGGACTATTTTAAGAAATCTGCCTTATCATTCAGGGCATTGATCGCGGAGCTATTCCATGAATATCGTTTTAGCAGGCGGTACCGGCTTTATCGGAAAATCACTGGTTGATGAGTTGGTGCGCCGTAATCACCGGATTGTCTTACTGACCCGCCGTGCTTCCGCTCAGAAAAAGAATTCCTCCGTGACTCCGGTCGAATGGGATGGCAAAACACAGGGGAAATGGACCGCGTTTGTGGATGGATCCGATGCCGTGATTAACCTATGCGGTGAATCCGTCGCGGCGAAACGTTGGGACCCGGAACAAAAAAAGCGTATTCTTTCCAGCCGAGTGGATCCCGCTAAAGCCCTCGCTGAATCGATTCTGAGCGCTAAAAAAAAGCCCGCTGTTTATATCCAGGCGTCAGGAAGCGGCTATTACGGCGATCGTGGTCCTGAAATTCTTACGGAAACTGCCGGCCCCGGGAATGATTTCCTGGCTGAAACCTGCGTTCAGTGGGAAGGGGCGGCTGCAGGAAAACTCCCGAATGAAACCCGAATCGTTTTCGCGCGCTTTGGCGCCGTTCTGGAAAAAGACGGCGGTGCTATCCGGAAAATGCTACCGCCTTTCCGCTTCTTTCTGGGCGGCCCACTCGGCTCTGGAAATCAATGGATGCCGTGGATTCATCGTGATGACGCCGTCGGAATTTTGATCTACGCGCTTACCGCCGAAAATCTTCGCGGGCCCGTTAACGGAACCGCCCCGGAAACCGTCACTATGAAAAAATTCGCCCAAACGATGGGGGAATGCCTTAAGCGCCCTTCCTGGATGCCCGTTCCTTCCGGCGCTTTGAAAATCCTAATGGGGGAAGCCGCTGAACTGTTACTGAACAGCCAAAGAGCCATCCCGGCCGCGTTGATGCGCTCCGGGTATCAGTTCCGCTATCCTCATTTAAAAGACGCTCTTAGCGCCATTATCAGGAATGAGTAAGGGGCGTGTGCGCCAATCGCTAAATAATCCGCTTTTAAAAGTTTTAATTGGAAAAAAGGGCTGAATTCCTTATAATCTCCGCTCTACGTCATTCATATTCTAGATCACCGGGAAGGAAACCATGAACAAGCAGACGATTGAAGATATCAACCTTAAAGGCAAGCGCGTCCTGATGCGCGTCGATTACAACGTTCCTCTTAACGAGCAGGGAGTCATCACCGATGACGCCCGCATCGCCAAATCCCTGGATACCGTTAAATACATCCTGGGACAAAACGCGAAACTAATCCTGATGTCCCACCTGGGCCGTCCGGACGGAAAACCCAGCGCTAAATACAGTCTGAAACCCGCGGCTGAGCATCTGGCCAAACTTTTGAACAAGAAAGTCGAACTGCTTTCCGATTGCGTCGGAACTCAGGTTGAAAGCCGGGTCAAGGCCATGAAAGACGGCGAAGTCGTCATGCTTGAGAACCTCCGGTTTCACGCTGAAGAAGAAAAAAATGACCCTGAGTTTTCCAAACAGCTTGCAGCCCTTGGTGAAGTTTACGTCAATGACGCTTTCGGCACCGCTCACCGCGCTCACGCGTCAACGGCAGGAGTCACGAAATATCTTCCCGCGGTTGCCGGCTACCTTCTGAATAAGGAAGTTACTTATTTCGGAAAAGCCATTTCCAACCCTGACCGCCCGTTTGTAGCCATTCTTGGCGGCGCGAAAGTCGTGGATAAAGTAAAGTTAATTTCAAATCTTCTTGAGAAAACCGATATGATTTTGATCGGCGGTGCCATGGCTTACACGTTTTATAAAATCATGGGCATCAAAATCGGGAATTCGAAGTTTGATCCGGCGGGCGAACAGGCCGCTAAGGAAGCTCTTGAGAAATCTAAAGCCAAGGGCGTTCCCATCATTCTTCCTATCGACCGTGTGATTGCCGAGAAAATGGAAAAGAATGTTGCGACCAAGGTCGTCGAAGGGGATATTCCGGACGGCTGGTCGGGTTTTGACATCGGCCCCAAGTCCATTGAAAAATTCAAAGAAATCCTTTCGAAAGCCAAAACAATCGTTTGGAACGGTCCTCTCGGTCTTTTCGAAGTTCCTCCGTTTGACAAGGGCACTCGTGAAATCGCGAATTTCGTCGCGAACCTGAAAGCGACCACGATTATCGGCGGCGGCGATACAGCCGCGGCCGTCATGCAATTCGGTCTTGAATCCAAAATGTCTCATGTTTCAACAGGGGGCGGGGCTTCTCTCGAATTCCTTGAGGGCACAGTCCTTCCCGGTGTCGCGGCTTTGCTTGATAAAAAAACCGCTGGAGCTTCCAAGTGAAAAAACCCTTCATCGCCGGAAACTGGAAAATGTTCACCACGGTCCGTGAAGCCGTGAACCTGGTTCAAACCGTCAAGGCTGGAGTCGCCAAAGTTTCCGACTGCCATGTCGTGGTTTGCCCGCCGTTTACCGGATTGGGTGCCGTGAGCCCTTTGCTTGAAGACAGTATTATTGATCTGGGCGCGCAAAATATGCATCCGGAAACCGAAGGGGCTTACACGGGCGAAATTTCTCCGGCCATGCTCAAAGACTTGGGATGCCGCTACGTTATTCTCGGACATTCCGAAAGACGCCAGTATTTTAAGGAAGATGATTCTTTTATTAATGACAAGGTCAAGACAGCGCTGAAATACACACTCATTCCGATCGTATGTGTCGGTGAAACCCTTGATCAGCGTAATGAAAAACGCCAGTTTGAAGTGGTGAAGAGCCAGTTCGAACACTCGCTTAAAGATTTGACCGCCGAAGAAATTGCCAAGATTGTGATTGCTTATGAACCCGTCTGGGCGATCGGCACCGGCAAAACCGCGACGCCGGAAATCGCGGAGCAGATGCAATCCTACATCCGCCGTCTGCTTAAAGAGCAGTTTGGCGACGAAGCCGCCGCCCGCGTTCCGATTCTGTACGGCGGAAGCGTCAAGCCGGACAATATCGCTGAACTCATCCGCAAACCTAACATTGACGGAGCGCTTGTCGGGGGAGCTTCCCTGAAAGCGGAATCTTTCGTCCAGATTGTTCAAAACGCCGTTCAGGCGGTTACTGCAGAGGCTTCCAAATGATTACGATTCTGCTCACTCTTCTTCATATTGCGTTTTGTTTTGTCCTGATTTTTGTAATTCTTGTCCAGGGCGGCCGGGGCCAGGGCATTTCCGGTCCGGCTTTCGGCAGCGGAAACGTTCAGACCCTTTTTGGAACCCGCGGTGCTGACTTCATGACCAAAGCGACTTCCGTTTCCGCGATTCTTTTCATTTTTACCTGCCTGGGACTCAACATGATCGAGAGTCACAAGAGCAAGAGCCTTCTTCAAGCCGGCCGATCCACCGCGCCGGTTGATATGGAAGCGGTCCGTAAAGCGCTCGAAAAATTGAAAACCGAAGTTCCCGCGTCCGCTACGGCAGATGCTCAAAAGGCAGCGAATCAAACTGCTCAAGCCGTAACTCAGACCGCTGAAACTGCGGCCTCGACCGTGCAAGATGCAGCGGCACCGACTCAAACTCCGGATGCCTCTAAAAGCGCCAACTGATTCTTCCGAAACCTTATCTGTATCAGCACCGCCGTCTGCGGTATCCTCACTTCGTTACCTGAAGGGAATCGGCCCCAAGCGGGCTCAGGCTCTCGAAAAGTTCGGCATCTTCACCCCGCACGATCTGCTCTATTTCTTTCCCCGGCGTTACGAAGACCGGAGTCAATTCCGCACGATTGACAGCCTTCAACCCGGAGAATCTTCAAGCTTTGAAGCTGAGATTCTAACGGTCAAACTAAAGCGCCTCCGGGGACGTTTTACAATATTGGAAGTCCTCGCGGGAGACAAAACCGGCGCCGTTAACCTGGTGTGGTTCAATCAACCGTACCTCAAAACTCAGTTTGAGCCGGGACGAAAAGCTATTTTCTTCGGCAAACTCGATTTTTATCAAAACCGCCTGCAGATTCAGTCTCCTGAATATGAAATTATTGATGAAGCGGAGGATATAGCGCCCGTTCACACCGGAAGAATTACTCCCGTTTATCCTTTGACCGAAGGACTGTTTCAGCGTTCTCTCCGTCAGATCATGAAGAATCTGATCGATCATCAAGCGGACGCCAATATTGAAGAGTACCTTCCCGAGACTCTGCGCGAACGCCATCAGCTAGCTCTTTTACCTTGGTCCATCAAGGAAATGCATTTCCCGTCCTCGCAGGAAGCTCTGGAAGAGGCCCGGAGAAGGATTGTTTTTGACGAATTATTTTTATTCGAGCTGACCTTGCTCTCCCGAATGGAAAAATTGAAATCTATGTATAGAAGTTTTCCATTAAACGGGGACAGTTTGAATGAATTCAAAATGAAACTTCCTTTTACGCTGACACAAGGGCAGGAGACCGCACTGCTGGAGATTAGCGGAGACTTAAATGCTCCATACCCAATGACGCGTCTTTTACAAGGGGATGTCGGATCCGGTAAAACAGTTCTCGCGGCCGCCGCGCTTTTTCTCGCCGCACGGAATCAGAAACAAGGCGCGCTGCTGGTGCCGACTGAAATTCTCGCGGAACAGCATTTTGCTTCCACCCGTGATCTGTTTGATTCTCTGAACATCCGCGCGGGTCTTTTAACCTCCAGCACGCCGAAGGACAGACGGGAAAAAATGCTCGCTGAACTTAAGAATGCAAAACTGCAGGTTCTGATTGGAACGCACGCTATCCTCCAGGAGGATGTGCAATTCGCTTCACTGGCCCTCATCATTATTGATGAACAGCACAAGTTCGGCGTGCATCAGCGGTGCCGCCTTCTAGAGCGCAATCCGAGGCCTCATCAGCTGGTCATGACCGCCACCCCCATTCCGCGCACTCTGGCCCTGACTGTTTTCGGCGACATGGCCGTTTCCACGCTTCGTGAGCTGCCGGCCGGACGCAAACCTATTAAAACCTGGTGGATCACACGCCAGAAACAGAAGGAAGTCCTGGCGCATATCTGCGAAAAGCTGGCCGCGAAAGAGCAGGCCTATTTTATTTTTCCGCTGATTGAAGAAACTGAAAAAACCGATCTCCTGGCCGCGACAAAACAGTTTGAAGCCTTGAAGAAAGGTGCCTTTTCGAAATTTAAAGTGGGGCTGGTGCATGGCCGCCTTTCATCTGAAGAACGTGACGCAACCATGCGCGCTTTCAATCGGAATGAAATTCAGGTTCTCGTGGCGACCTCCGTCATTGAAGTCGGCGTCAATAATCCTAACGCGACCGTTATGGTCATTGAAAACGCTGAACGTTTTGGCCTGGCCCAACTCCATCAGATGCGGGGACGAATCGGGCGGGGAAGCAAGGACTCCGAATGCTTTTTATTTGGTGAACCCAAAACAACAGAAGGGCAGAAGCGTCTTCGAATTTTAACTAAATCCCAGGATGGTTTCCTCCTAGCGGAAGAGGACCTGAAGCTCCGTGGCCCGGGAGATTTTTGGGGCACACGGCAGAGCGGAGAACCTCTTTTCAAGGTAGCCAATCCGCTGGAAGACGAAGCCATCTTAATTGAAGCGCGGAGAGAAGCCCGTGAAGTGGTCGCCGGCCAAAAGCTTGAAAAATCCGCTGAATGGCAGAAAATGAAAAAATTCCTTGAACAATTTCCCATTCGGTATTAAATAGCACCCTGTAAGGCGCTCCTTACATAACTGACAAAGGAAATTATGCGGATCATCGGCGGCACATTAAAGTCACGAAAGCTTCATTTCCCGAAAACCAAATTGACGCGTCCCATGACAGACCGGTCCAAAGAGACGGTCTTTAATATCATTGGGGGGCTGATTCCAAGCAAACACATTCTGGACCTGTATGCCGGCTCCGGCAGTCTGGGTCTTGAAGCACTTAGCCGGGGAGCCCAAAGCGTCACCTTTGTAGACCGCGCTGACTGGGCAACCAAGGTCATTCGGCAGAACCTCACGGAACTCGCCCTGGAAGACAAGGCCAAGGTCTTTGAGGTGGATGTTCTCAAGGCGATCGACAAGTTCAAAAAAAATGAACAGTATTTCTCCCTGGTCTTTGTGGATCCTCCGTTCGCACAAGGACTTGTGAAAAAGACGTTGATCAAGCTGG
>CAYLPP010000007.1:0-114228 GCA_964385615.1 uncultured bacterium
GAGTATTGATGTTTCCATTTTCGTCAATGCGCGCCAGGTAGTAGCTGATAAAGCCAGCCGTCGCGCCGTTATCTTTCTCTAGAGATGTGATAAGCGCGTCACGGACCGTCTTCAGCGAGCCCGTGACACCTTCCCCGGTTAAAAAATCTCCGATAGCATCAGCTTCATTGCTTCCGGTCTGCTCATAATAATTCAGACCCTGAGCGAATTCAGCGATCGGCGTAAAAGTCTTGCCTTGCGTAGCGTCAAATTCATACTGATTCTGGCCATTCAAGCGCAAGTTCATCAGGTTGTTGGTGATCAAGCCCGAAGTCGCTTCACGGGCTAATTTTGCTTCCGGAGTTTCCACCGCGGGCGCGATCATGGCCGCGCGCATATCCGCCAAAGGACTTCCCGCCGGCAAATTCCCCGAAAGGAAACGGCCCAGGGCTAAAGCTTCCGGAGTGGTCTGGTTCAGGAAATCACGCGCTTCTTCAGTAAAAGCAGGATTCCGGTTTGTATTAAAACCAAAACTGGAGGGGTCTCCTTCCGTCTGGTTGTAAAAATTTTCAAGAAGGCTGAAGACAAACCCCGCGGTTTGAGGATCCTGAATGGCCTGCTGAACCATTTCGAGACCGCTTCCCGGAACCACATTGACCGCGTTTGCGATAACGCCGGGAGAATCCGGATAAACTTCAGGAATTTCACGTACTTGGGCCGGACCCATTGAAGAAGCGCTGAAAAGTTCCGCGGAAAAATTCTCCCCCGTGCTTATCGGCCCGCTTACCATCGAACCCACCAAATACTCCGGTATCCCCAAAGACGAGGTTAATCCGCCCGCAAGCATGGTGCGGTCATCGCCCCCATCACCGGACAAATTTTCAAGACGAAGTGTTGTCGGCCCTGCACGAACCGTAAATACCTTGTCTAACCAGGCGATAAGCCCGGAATAGAGCCCGCCAATCCAGTCGAAAAAGCGGGAAATCGGATTACTGCTTGGCGCAGGAGTTGGCTGAGCTTTTCTCAGCGGGACTAATTCAACAACCGGTTCCGCGAGCGGAAGCACCTGTTTGGACTCAGCAAGCACTGTCAAAATCGTTATTTCTCTAGCAGCTCTCTGCTTAAGAACTGTAAAAAGACCGGCAAGTGCGGGATCCTGGCCTACTTGAGAAGCTGTGACTTTCAGCGTCTCATCCGCTGCCAAATCGCCAATTCCCCGAATCAAAGGTTCAGCGGCGAAGGAAGGCTCAGCCCCCTTTAATTCAATTTCCGAACGGACAGCTGAAATCCGGCCGTCAAGCGCCTGCTGAAAATTTGCTATAGCCTGAATTCCTTTTTCAAAATCCGTGATTTGAGCTAAGGCATCGTTATAAAGCCCCGCTAACTCATCTTCGCTTAAAGCATCAACCGCGTACTGAAGACTTAATACCGTAAGATCAGGGCGGGCCGAGCGGAGGGAACGGAGAGCTTCGCGAATTTCAGCTACCAGCAACTCGGGAGCTATTTCGCCAACGTAACTCCCGCTCTCGATTCTTGCCCGCAAACTCGCGAGCACCGCGGTCACATGATCCTTGTATAAAACCCCAACCGCGCGCTTTGCCTGGGATTTTTTAAGCTTCGCCATCAATCCCTGCTTCACACCCTCAAGGCCTTCAATATAATCCGCTGCCGCGCCGCTGAGCCCGGCCGTCGGGAAAGATCTCAATTCCGAACGTTTGCGCGGCTCAGGCATCGCTTCAAAAGTCTGCCGGCGTGCGGCGGCCCATTCCAAAAACAGTTTTTCAACATCATCTTTCTTGGTGGTCAGCAATTCCCGGATGGGCTTTTCAGGTTCAAACAGCCCTCCGCGGATATACTGAATCAAAGAAATCAGCTGGGCTTCCTGGTAGGCAGGCATACGGTCCAGATCAATCAGACGCCGGACATCTTCCGCAGGCATATTCGCGCGCCCTGTCAACTTGTAGCGGGCCAGATTGGAAATATCCAGAATCTTATCCCACATCGTGAAAGACACTTCTTTGTCATCCACTTTGGTTTTATAAACCGTGGGGTTTTCAAAAAGGGCCGTGAGATCATCCGTCAAACCTTTAGTATTATCCCACCCGTCTTTCATGCGGGCACGGGCGGTCGCCAGAAGCGCGCCGATTTGCGCGGGACCTTTTTCCGAATGATCAAGCTCGAGTTTGTCCCAAAGATCGGCATTTTGCGTCATCGCGCGGAAAAGCCGGCGGACGGATTCCTGATAAGCCGGATCGCTGACGATCTGCATCATGAAATAGAATTCATCCATGGTATAGCCGGCCATTTTAATTTCACGGTCCATCGCGGCTAACATCCCCCGGTGTTTCGGGTTATTCGGGTTAATTATGCCGGTTTTACCAAAATAAAACTTCGAGATCGTATCGATATACTTATACTTCGCATCTTCGTCCCGCGCGTTGCGGAGCCAGCGGGTATACATACTTTCAATTTTATAAACAGGGATATAGTAACTTCCCCGCCCTTCACGTTTCGCCTCATACCCATTATTCTCGGCAAGAGCGCGTTCACTTTCTGCTAAAGCCCTTTGAACATACGTCATCACCGCGATGTTCACGCCAAAATCCGTGACATCAACTTTAAATCCCGCGCCTCGGGTCGAAAGAAAAAGCTCGATCAGTCTTTTATGATCCGGAGAAACCTTACTCGTGTCGATTGCCGCGATATCCCGAAGGGTCAGAGTGTTCGCCCGGCGCCCATTGACATTTCCGCCGAATTCGCCGGCCCGCCATGCTTTATAAATACGGGCAATAGTGGGATCGTCATTATAAAATTCATTCATCGCCCGGCTGGTGAGAATATGGCGCATCGCGTAGAAGTGGGCGTTATAAACATCGTTTGATTTAATACTGGCATAAAGACCTCCCCCATTCGGCTGGGAGGCGCTATTGAGGGCAACGCCGATCACAATGGCCGACGTCAGATCATTATGGTCAAGCCACTGATAGTCCTTAAAAAGGAGCTGAGGGAAAAGATAATCAAAAACCGCTCCGCGGACTTTCCCGGCCCGGATATCGATTTCCTGCCGAATCCTAACCTGAGGCCACCAGATATCGTAGAAGCTTGCGCCCAGCGATGTATAAAAACCCTCAATCCCATACAGAAACCGGACATCTCTCACGGAGAGACTTTTCTTTGAATTATTACGGGACAAATCCAGCGCGGAGGGTAAATTGTTGGTAAAATACGTGTTTAAACCCACCACTTCCCGAAATTGACTGTAAGTTGTGGCATTTCCGGCTATCGCGGACCATAAAATCAAAACGCCGACCTGGGTTTGGGCATCTACGTTTTTAACCGTGCTTAGCCGGTTTAGAACGGGCCAATCCGCGGCATAAAATTTCGGACCGATTTCACTACGTCCGATCGCGTCCGTAAAAAGAAGGAACGTGCGGGGAATTTCACTATCGTCCTCAACTTTTAATGAGGCGAGCAAAGTCTTGACTCTCGGGGCCAAGCGGACCATCGCGTTAATATAATCCGCTTCCGCTTGAGATTTCGCGGGAAGAACACGCATCGCGAGCAGAGGCTTCAAAAATTTTTCAACCCAATCAAGATCGCTGTACGCATTGGTACCGGTAATACGGAACCCCAAGCCTTTATCGCCGAAAATCGCGCGCGCGGCCGGAAGAAGATCCTCACGGTCCGTTTTGGTCACATGGGTAATATACTCCTGAGAACGCCCGCGCTCTTCAAGCTTGCTGTTTTTTTCGAGCAGTTTCTCAGCATTAATATTGAGGCCCGGATATTTTTCGACTAACTTCGTAATAGAGTCCGCGGGAGCCACTTTAGTGCGGACAATTGGAGGCGCTTTTTCTTTATCTTCTTTTTTAGGCTCTTCCTTCTTTCCCTGAACAGGCTGAGGAAGAACAGGCGCAGGTTCTTTGCCGGGAACGCCGGGCACTTTAGGCGCTTCAATCGGCGCTTTTTCCGCGATAGGTTTTGGCGCAACCCGGGGCCAGAAAAGATAGCTGATAAAACCGATCGCCAGAGACCCAACCAGGGCCAGAGCAATAAAAATTTTACTTTTTCTTAACTCAGAACGCGATGACGGCGTAGTGATCCTATCCTCTAAAGCTTTTAAATGCTGGGCGGTTTCAATGATGATCAAGCCCTTAAGCACCGACGACTGGCTGGGTTCCTGCTCAGCGCCAATACGGGAAGACGCTGTTTTGAATCCCTCGAGCAAAACTCCGACGCGGGAGATAACCGCCAGGCTAACAGGTGAACCTAATGCACCAAAAGATACTTCAAGACGCTCAACGGCTTGACGGGCCGCCAAAATCTCAAGCGCCATGCGCTCAGAAAACGCGGGCTCTTCCATTGCGTCAATAAGCTCGGAATCACGGTCAACCGTGAGTAATTGATTTTCAACTTCACCAGAAAAAGAAGTTAACGCGGCAGCGTCCGCTTCCTGAGTCGCTTCGGCAGAAACGAGAGCGGGAGCTTGTTCCGTAAGACCGACTTGAACCGGAGCTTCAACCCAACCATCAAGAAAAACTCCTTGAAGAACGGGCGGGGCTGTTGTGGTCGGAACACGAAGCGCTTGAAGGCGCGCGCCGTAAGCCCGTTCCGCTTCTTGAAACTGCGCCGTAAGCTCGCGGACCGCGGCGTCAAACTCCGCCTCAAGATCAGCCTGGAAATGGAACCGCTCCGTCAAAGTTCGGCGGGCTTGATCAACCGTATTCTGAAAATTAATCTCAGAAAATGCGTCAAAGGAGTCAGGGAGAGTTTCCTCGGAAGATAAGTCAGGAATCCGGTCCATCTTATCCCGGATCGTTTTCGCGAAATTCACTTTAAAAGAAGCGGCCGCGTCTTTTTTCGCTTGGCCATATTTTGCAAGAAACCGATCGCGGATTCCAGCAGTCTCCGCGGGAAGAGTTCCCCCGCTAAGGACCGCGATTTCCTCAGCCATGGCGGTCATCTGTTCAAAATCATCGTGGCGTACAGTTTCAGCGGTTACGGCCTCAAAAGACTCGAAATCTTCTTTGAGTTTTTTTAGCGCGCGCAACCCTCCCGCCTTTGCGCGGTAAGCCTTTTCAATCCGCGCCAGCGAAGCCAGCAGCTTCGCTTCAATAGCCCGGTACCGCTCATTGATCACTTGATATTTTAAGTAATCACTCAGATTTCCTTTTAACTTTCCTTCCGTCCAGGCATCAAGGCCTTCCTCACGGGATTGACGTTCCCGCTGAAACGCGAGAAATTCAGGCCAAACAGCCCATTCCTGACCAGCGTTCTCCTCCCTCATTTTCTCAACGCCGGTTTCCAGAGTTTTAACGCGTGCTTCAAGCGAAGTTTCATATTCGCTGAGAAGTGCCAGCAAGGTGCCGCGATTTTCATCTGCCAGAGGAGCAAGCGCGGCAGCCAAAGGAGCGTCACGCTTAGCGCTGAACCCCTTGCGGGCCTGAAGAAGCTTTGCTCCAATTCTCGCGACTCTCGCATCCGTCTGCGATACCGCCAGATAATCGTCAGCGAGAGGCCTTTCATTTCCGATCAGAATAATCGCGCCGACGCGCACGGAAGCAGGATCCTCAACATTCGTGCCCGCGAGTCTCTTGACCTCAGCAACGTAGGAAGTATTCGGATTTTTAAGGAGATCAAAAATCTTAGCATCAAAATTAACCCCATCCACAGTCACTTGAGGGTCGATAATATCGCGGTTCAGAGCATCTAGCTGGGCTTCAAACCGGGAAAGCAAGGACTCAATATAACTCTCTTCAAAGCGCGCGACTGCGGCGTCAAGACCGCTAATTAAAGTGCGAAGCTCCCCCTCAATCTCCTCGTTTTGCGCCCCACGCTCCGCAAGCTTTCCGATTTCCGTTCTCAACGCAGCCGCCGCCGCGTAAACAGCGGTAACGTCAGCCGGGAAAATGTCAGTCTTTCCAGTCAGCTGCTGAAAAGCATCAAAAAGTTTTTTAACCGCGATTTGCGCGTCCAGGTAAGCGCGGCGCTGGTCATAAAGATTTTGCAAACGCCTTCCCTCTGAGGAAATCCGTTTCGCGAGTCCAGCCAAACGTTTTTTTTCTGAGCCGTACAATTCACTCAGCCTCTCTAACGAGGTTGCCGCGGTAAAATTGTTCGAAAATTCATTTACGTCATTTCTAAACTCACGAGCAAGAAGAAGTTCGACCGTCCTTTGAGCTTTCTCAACCGCGGCGTTAAGTGCGACATTATTTTTACCGGCGGCGGCCTCTTCAGCCAAACGAAGAGTTTCCCGCGCGGCTACAAGCTGAGGTTCACGAACCGCTCGAGAATCCGCGGATTCCAAATCCGCGTAAGAATGAGTCAGATCCATTTCTAGGAAATTATTTTCCATGCGGGATACCGCGGCCGCGAAATTCCCTTCCAAGGCGACCACTTGATCCAGCACATTTTTACGGCTTCGAATCTTAGCGAGCGTTCCGTCAAGCGAGGATTCAACCTGGATCAGATCGGCCGGAATTGAATATTTGGTATATCGGGTACGGATCAGGTTCAAAATTTCCCGAATTCTTCCCACAGCCGTTTCAGCCGCTGCCACCTGCTCAGTATCCACTTCAGCTTCAGGCTGTAAAAATGCCGCGAGGTTCTGCGAATGACGCAAGATCTCATTTTCGAGGTCAAAAAGAGCGGTAAGAGATTTTACGACGGAGTCCAAAAACAGAATGCCGGATTTGGCGTCATCCAGCTTCGCGAGAACAGCATCCAAAGTATCCAACAGCGGAGAACCCTCGGGCAAATCCTTGCGGATACTCTCTGCCTCAGCGGCGATTCGGGCTCGAACAGCTTCAGAGTCAGCCGCGAAGCCAGGTTCCGGATATGGTTTATTCCGGCCGATTACTTTCACTTTAATACGGAGAGCCGAGAGTTCCGCGGTAATACGCTCATCCAGCTGGCGAATTTTTGCGGCGGCCTGCTGACGCGCCCGAATTCCCCGCGCGATTTCCCTGGCTTCTTCTAGAACGCGTTTTAATTCCGCAATATCCAGAGCATCTTCCTTGCGCGTTAAGGTTCCCTGAGCCGTTTCAATCGCGCTTAAATCAGCCGTTATTTCACGGACTGTACGATCCGCCGTATCCGCTTCTGTTGAGGAAAATTCAGAACGGCCCTGACTTAACGCCCGCAATCCGGTAATTTTTTCCATAATTGAGACTGATTTTTGCGCGTACGCTTGCCGAGCCTGATAAAGAACGGTTAGTTGCTGACGCGCCGCGGCTAAATTCGCCAGAAGCTGAGTTGAGAACGTCTTAGCTTTCGGATTTTCCGCTTCAGAAATTTTTCCATTTAAAGCGCGGACATCCGTTTCGATAGAAGTCAAGCGCGCAAGCTCTTCCTCAATATTAAAAAATTCAGCCGGACTCCTGACCGCGAGAACCCTGTTTCGAAGTTTTCCCGCTTCCGTTTTAGCTAAGTCATTCAGACGGCGGGCGGCATCATAAGCATCAAAACGGGCTTTGATTTTTAACACCAAAGCAGCCGCGGTTTCTTTGTTTGCCGTAACAGCCGTTTTCCGTCTTTGCGCGGGAATGCGGGTTTCTATAATTCTGGAAATCTGATCTAACAAGCCGGAGGCAGATTCCGTGTCCTGGCTCGTTAAGTCCGCTTCGGCTTTCCGGTTGACATCCTGGATCCTCGAAAGCAAAGCTTCGATTTCACGTTCCGCGGCCGCGACACCAGCGGACTCTTCGTGAAGAACGGATAACGTCCGGATTTGTTCATCAATAAAAGCAATCAGGAAGGTTCGAGTTTCAGCCGTCTGGCTTCCTTCCTCCGCGGAAACCGCATCGACTCTATTCATCCACTGAGTTCTTAACGCTTTTAAGGCCGCCGGCGTAGCCGTTTGAATCTTGCCCTGGAGCTGTTCAGCCTGATTCGCAACCTCACGGCGAAGCGCTATTAATAGGGCCTGATTCGCTAAATCAGCTTTCCGGGCTTCCACCTGAGCTTGAACCCGGCGGGAAGTTTCATCATAGACGGAGCCGTAAGTACGCAGGAAATCAGCTTCTCCCGTTAATCTTTCAGCAATACCGTTTAAAGTGCTGTCAATGTCTTGAGGAACCGTGTCCTCCTTAAGCTGAGTCTGAACGCGATCAACCTCGTCAATGGCGCGAGCCTCAATATCTCCAAGATACGCTCCAAGCATCAGTTCAAATTTCTCTTTCGCTCTCTGATCTTCAGCAAGCAGATCATCCACTAAATCATCCAGATTCCGAGAACGAACTTCTGAACGTTTGAGCAGACCTGCAACCAGCCTGGAAATTTTTTCCAATTCAAGAAAGGATTGAAACTGTGCCCGGCTCGCCCTTGGTTTCGGCTGACCCGCGACCGGCCGGACCTTATCTGACATAGCCGTTGTAATCTGATCAATTTGAGCGATCAGCGGATTGCCGGCAGCGGGACCGACCGCAGCTATGACGACCTCAGCAATTTCCTCCGCCGGCAGCCCGGAATCCGCGACGACGGAAGCAATCTTATTCGCGAGAGATTCTAACTTCTTAAAATCATCTTCCAAAAAATCGGTCTTATTATTTTGAGCATATCCAACAACTAAAGAGCGGACTTCCTCCAACGCACCCGCTATCGCGATTTTCTTGGGATTGAGCTTCATCGTCTCACCCAATTTTCCTGTATCGCGCGATGGAGTAACTGCAGGGGCCGACGGCTTTACTACAGCCGCGGGCTGGATAGGAAATACGGGGAGAACGATCATCTCATATAAAACATTATCCATGGAAAAGCGATAAACGGATTTCGCGTCTTTAAGGTATGGCAGATCCGCGCCCTTATCATCCGCTTTTTTAATCAATACCCGCATGACAGGCGCAGGCTGACCATTGACAAGATTTTTCCCGCTGACCGCGAGGTCAAAAACCCGGCGGTTTTTTCCGGCGTCAGTCAATTGAGGAACAGCCGCGTAAGTAACGGGGCCTTTTCCGGAAACTGTACGGTCAGCTGGATTTATCGGGCTGTTCTCGGGTTTGCCGAGTACCGTGCGGAAACCACCCTCTCCCTTAGTGTCCCGCCCCTTCGCTAAGGCTGTTTCAAGAAGGTTCTGCTCGTCCGTATAGGCCGTAAAAAATAAACGGGTTCCCGGCTTCTCCGGCGTGCCGCTGCGCACGACCCGATAATGAAAACTAAAACGCCCTTTTGGAGATTCCAGCGTGAACTTATAAATATTCTCAATCGGAAAGCCTGAATTATCGGTCCGTCTTTCCACGCTGGTTTTAATCACTGCGTCACCAGCCTTAACCCCAGCTTTTCTCATTGCTTCCTGAAAAAACTCAGCAACTTTTTTCTCCGCTCCGCCCTCTTCAGCTTTGAACATCTTATTCATCATGGATGTCAGAACCCGGATATCGGTTGTTTCATCCTCAAAACTCTTTACATCATCCGGACGGACCACAAAACGGATCCCGCCCACAGTTAATATCCATTTCTCAAGATCGGAAATAAGCGCTTTACCATCCGCGATGATTTTTTCTATAGAAGCGCGGGCTTCAACATCTAAATTCTGCGTATCAAGCAATTTTTGGAGCATTTTATTCGCGCTGCGGATTTCATGGATACTCGCATGCACCTGAAGCTTCAGCTCACGGGTGCCTTCCGAGGATTTAATCTGATTAAAAGAAGACCGTATCGCGCGGATACGATAAGAAAAGGTCAATTGAAAACCATTCCTAGCATACTGAGGTAATTTATTTTGAACTGCGATCAGCAGGGTCATCACCTGGTCAGAGTACGCAGGCTTCGCGAATCCTTTAAAACTAAAATTCTTCGGCTGGCCTATCAAAACATCGGCAAGGTTATTAGCAACGTCAATCTCCACGCCCATCACAACCCTGTAAATATGCTGAAACACCGCGGATTGTTCCGCGTCGCTCAGCCCTGCCCAGATATTTTTCTTTTCCGGTGTTTTTTCCGTAGCCGCGGCAATAAGCGTCATCATGCCCCAAAGCTCTTTTGTCTGGAGCGGCGCGCGTTCACTCTCAGTAACAGGCGCGGTAACGCGAAGTTCTGCCCGGCGCTGAATTTCGGCCGTGTTTTTCACTAAGTAAGCCGCGACGTTCGCGCTTCCATAAGTCATATCGCCGATTTCAACGGTCGACATATCCTTCGACGGCGCGGCCGTGCGAATTTCCGATCTGGCGCTGCGGCTGGAGGTCGGATAACGGAAATTGATTTGAACTCTATCCTTATTAACTTTCCCATCAGCCCGAGGATAGCGGGAAAATAAATCCAAATTCTGATTACCGCCGAGAGAAACATGCGTAACAACACCACGGTTCAAATCATCAATCACCGGGCGCAAATCATCGCGATCCGCGGGAATCGCGTTAACAAGCTGGACAATTCCCGCATCCGTATCTTTGGCACCCATCAGCCCGCCCACCAGCGAAGTTTCCAGGTACAAACGCCCAGTCGGCAGAAGCTGCTGAACATTTGCGGGGATAAGGGGTTCCGCGTGAAGCTGAAAACTGGGATCATTGAGAGTTCCGGTTTTGGGAGCGAAGAAACTTTCTGAGAGCGCTTTCTCCAAATCCATAGGCTTTCGCCGGAGAGCATTTTCATAAAGCTGAGATTCCTGCTTCTCGTCAATATTTTTCTCAATGCGCGGAGTAATAACAAAGTAAGAGATGTCATGTTCGCGGAGATACTTTTCTATTCCCGGCGTATGGAAACCGCCGGTCACGACGGCGGAGATTTTCGTGTTATCCGATTCCATTTTTTCGACCGCTTTCCCGATCAGGATCCGGTCGCGAGTCAGAGCTGCGGCATAAAACCGCTCCACCCTCGCCAAATCCTGATCGAGCATCTCCAACTGGGACGGCAGTCCGTAGGAGAAGTTGTGTTTTTCAAAAAGCGGCCTTAAAGTTTCCGTAAAAGTCTGGGCCTTAAATTCATTCCGGTAGGCATAGAAGAAATCAGCGTCCTGCTTGGTAAGCGTGAAATCAAACATCTTCTGGAGAATGTCATGGATGCGCATCAAGCGGTCCATCTTGACCTCTTCGTCGGAGCGGAAAAGTTTATTTTTAATATTGGTCTCCAGCGCGTCGATTTCATCAAAAATCGCCAGGTCGATCTCTTCATACATACGGATGTATTTCAAATAATTCAGAACATTGGAGTATTTGGTTTCGAGGGTCACCTTCTCGCCCTGAGCAGTTTCCGGAAGGGCTGGGGCACTGTGAATTTCAGCTTCAAGATACCCGTAATAATCCGCGCGCTTCATTTTTTTCATGCGGAATTGAACGGTATTGGTGAGAAAACGGGTTAAACGCTCGCGGGAAATAATCTTCTTCAAATCAGCTGTCAAAGCATCGATCTCTTTTTCCGCCTTCTCGAAGTCAATTTCCTTTTCAATTTCGACGATTTTATTAAGCGAATGAATCCCGGGGTAGTCATAAAGGCGGACGTTATGCTTCTGAGCGGTTTCTGTTAAAAAGCGTACGTAGGAAATTAATTCGCGCCCGCCCTCCTGGAAATTTGCCCGTCTGCGGTTCAGTTCACGAAGCTCGTCAGAAAAAACATAATGAGAAACATCATCGAGAATTTTTCCAACCTGAATCAAAGTTTCTTCGTCGCGCTTCTTAAAATCCAGCGCGTCAATGTATGCCTTTCGGTTTTCCTGATAAATCTTTCCGTCCTCAATTCCGTAAAGTTTCGCTCCCGGCTTTTTCACCACAGCAAAATACTCAGGGCCCGACAACCGTCCCTGCCGGACAAAATAATCAGAAATACTTTCCAGAACATCCTTATAGGGGTTGAACGAGAAGATATTCGCGGCAAGATCCCCTTCCCCGCCTTCCAGATTCACAAGGTTCAAGCCGTAATTTGACGCGAAGTAATCAAGAATATTAGCAATATTGCTTTGCGCTTCGTAATTGATGTGAGCATCCTGAATGTGAACAACGATCTTATCGCTGCTACCCTGGAAACTTCTTTTAATCTCGCCGATCGATTCGGGAATCATGATGGAATCAAATAAGGACTGACCGGATGCGGCTGTGGGCTCTGAAGATTCTGGAACCGGCGCGGGTGCCGGGGCTGGATTGCCGTAAGTCACATTCGTGGCCGTAAACGCGATGACTGTAACGAGCGAAATCGCTCGAAGCCAGGGCCGTGACTTAGGTTTTTGCCATTCTTCTATCATGGGGTTGCCGTCCCTTTGTTGTATGTAAAAGCTACCCGCCCAAAGGCACTAATGCAAATTTTAGACTCTTGAGCATGGAAAAATCAGGTCGTTATTACTAAACGATTTTAAAAAGTATACATTAAGATTTTAGTAGAGTCAATTCCTGAAAAGGATTTTTGAGGGCTTTAACCCCTTGATCGATAAGGGGTTGAGAAGAAAATGAAAAAAAATTAAGAATTGTCCCCTATAGTAAGGATAAAAGCGGGATACGGGAATCGAACCCGTCTAGCTGGCTTGGGAAGCCAGCGCATTACCACTATGCTAATCCCGCGGGAACGCGCGGAGCGCGCAAAATCTCCTAAAAACTAAAGCTCGAATGTACAGATTTTACGGAAAAGATCAAGGCGTTCCTTGATCTGATTCAAATCCAGCTTTCGAAGACGTTCAAGCCCGAAATCTTCAACAGTAAAGGAAGCCGTGACACTGCCGAACGCGACCGCCTTTTTCAGACCTGTGAAGCTAAAGTCGCCGCTAGAAACCAGCGATCCCATAAAACCGCCGGCAAAAGTGTCTCCAGCACCCGTCGGATCGAAAACCGATTCAAGAGGATACGCAGGAAGAGCGAAAAAATGATCTCCGCCGTAAAGAAGAACCCCATGCTCTCCCTTTTTAATCACAACATAACCGGGACCCATGTTTTTAATTTTCTGCGCTGCGCGGATTAAGTTCGTTTCCCCTGTTAAGTCACGGGCCTCGCCATCATTAAGAACCAGGCAGTCAACCCTGGCAATAACCCGGCTGAGATCTTTACGTTTATTATGAATCCAGAAATTCATAGTGTCACACGCGACAAATTTCAATCGGGGCTTTTCAATCTGATCTAAAACTTTCTCCTGAAGAACCGGATCAACGTTTGCAAGAAACAAAACATCCGGCGATTTTTTAAAGCGAAGAACCGGATCGAACTGTGTTAAAACATTCAGCTGCGTATCAAGCGTTTGAGCTGAATTTAAATCTGAACCGTATTTACCCTTCCAGAAGAACGTCTTCCCTTCGACCGCTTCAAGATGACTCAAATCAATCGGACGTTCCTGGAGAACTTTTCGGTATTCTTCAGGGAAATCAGTTCCGACCACAGCAACCAGGGAAACAGGCGTAAAGAAACTAGCCGCGTAAGAGAAATAGGAAGCCGAACCGCCAAAAACGCGTTCTCTCCGGCCAAAAGGGGTCTCCAGCGCGTCAATTGCGACCGTTCCAACCACAACCAGAGGGGAAGGGACGATTTCAGGCATGGCTGAAGCTTTCGATTTTGTTTCGGAACTTTTGAGCTGATTCATAGACGTCCTCGCTTGAGAAAAGAGCCCGGACCGCGGCGATTCGCGAAGCGCCCGCGCTCAGAACTTCTTCCACGTTAGTTAAATCAATTCCCCCGATACATACAAACGGAATTCGAATCGTTCGGCTTGCCTGACTCACAAAAGTTAAGCCCGCGGGACGGTAATCCGGTTTTGTCGGGGTGGCAAAAACGGGGCCAACCCCAATATAGTCAGCGCCTTCTTCCTGCGCCGAAACGGACTGGCTGATTTCATGAGTGGATTTCCCTACCCAATACTCCCGGTTACCGCCGCGCATGATCTCGCGAACTGAGGATACCGGCAAATCATCCTGGCCGACATGAACACCGTCAGCCCCAGACAACAAAGCTAAATCAGGACGGTCATTCACAAAGAAAAGTTTCCGGTGCTTTTCCGTAACTTCACGCATTTTTAAAGCAAGCGATAAAACTTCCGCGTCAGTAATATTTTTCGTTCGGAGCTGAATAATATCAACTCCGCCGCGGCACAGGCTTTCCGTGCGCGGTAAAATATCGCCCGGAACTTTTCCGTTTAAATCCGTTACCGCGTAAAGCTTGAACTTCTCAAAAACTTCTTTTTTCCAGCTCATAAAGATGAAATCTTAATTTTTGAAGTTCGGCCGCCTGCGCTGAGCTGACGGCTTTCGAAATTTCCTCAAGCACCCGCACCGCCTCCTGCGCGCGCTTAAAATTTGCCGTCATTAAATCCCGCCATTCAACCGCCCCCTTCTTGTCTTTAAGTATTTGGTGGCGCCCCACATCAGTACCCGACTCACGGGCATCAAGAAATTTCCGGTAGGAAACCGGAAACTTCAGGAGAATCCGCGTCAGCTGATGACGGGTTTTCTTGAATTCCGAAGTTAGGGCGGCATCCCGCATCATAAACCGGGAAAAATCCTCGGTGACTCGCAGAGCTTCGCGGGCACGGTTAAAATTGGCATCCAGAATTCTAAGAAATGCCGTATCCGTGGCTTTCATTACTTTCTCATTTTTTCAATGATCCGGGTCGTGGAACGGCCCTTGACCAGCTGAATCAGCGCGACTTTTCCGCCCCAGGATTCAACTTCACGGGCGCCGGCGATTTGGGATTTTTTCCAATCCGCGCCTTTAGCCAAAACGTCAGGGCGCAACTCCATAATCAGTTTCAGCGGCGTAGGGTCGTCAAAAAGAATAGCGTAATCCACACATTCCAACCCCGCGAGAACTTTCAGCCGGTCTTGCTCGGGATTCACAGGACGGTCAGGTGTTTTATAACTTTTCACGGAGCGGTCGGTATTCACTCCAACGACAAGGACATCCCCTTTGGCACGGGCTTTCTGAAGATAAGTGACGTGCCCCAGGTGGAGAATGTCAAAAGTTCCATTGGTAAAGACAATTTTTTTGCCTCGAGCCTGGAGACGGGAGAGAATTCGCTTGAGGCTTTGAATCGGGAAAAGTTTACGCCGCATCGCGAGCACCGGCGCGCTCACGCAAAAAGAACACGCTCGACGACTTCAGAAACCGCGTGAAGAGCTGTGATATGCATCTCTTGAACATGGGAGGTTTTCAAGGAAGCCGCTTTGAAACATAATCCGGCATCTTTGGCTAATGCCCCGCCGTCCGCGTTGGTGAAACCAATCACGGAAATTCCGGCTTTTTTAGCGGCTTCCGATGCCTGGAGAATACTGGGAGAATTACCGCTGGTGGAAATGGCTACCAGAACATCCCCTTTACGCCCCAGCCCTTCAATCTGGCGGGAAAACACACGGTCGTATCCATAATCGTTAGCGATCGCCGTCAAAGCGGAAGTATCCGTAGTCAAAGCAATAGCAGGAAGGCTCGGACGCTCCAATTTAAACCGGCCGGTAAACTCAGCGGCAATGTGCTGAGCATCCGCGGCACTGCCCCCGTTTCCGCAGATCAAAATCTTGTGACCATCTTTAAGGGCGCGTAAAAATTCCCGGGCGATTTGATCGAGGACTTCGAGCTGCGTTGAAGAAAAACTTCCGTCGAAAGCCTTTTTGTGGTCCTGCAGAATCGCCTGAAATTGCTCTTTCATGATCATCCGAAGAAAACTTTAACCAATTCGTAATAGTCACTCGGAACTGTTTTAAGAGTTCCTACAGCATCCGCGATTTTCACGGCTTCGATATTACGGCCCTGCAAGCTGGCCATATAGCCGAACTTTCCTTCTTTTACCAGGTCAACCGCTTTAAGACCGAAGCGGGTTCCAAGAACGCGGTCAAACGCGGTCGGAGATCCGCCTCTCTGAATATGCCCCAAAACCGTGACGCGGGTTTCAAACCCGGTTTTCGCTTCAATAAGGTCACTGATCGTCTGGCCGATACCGCCCAGGCGCACATGACCGAACTGATCCAGCTTCTTGTCCAAAGTAACGTTCTGATCTTTGAGAGTCGCGCCTTCGGCAACTGCGACAATACTGAAACTGCGCCCGCGGGAATGACGTTTTTTGATCAAGTCGCAGACATGGTCGATATCCACCGGAACCTCAGGAATCAAAATCACATCCGCTCCGCCTGCCAAACCGGCTTCAAGAGCAATCCACCCAGCGTGACGCCCCATAATTTCAACCACGATTACGCGGTTGTGCGACTCAGCTGTAGTATGGAGCCGGTCAATGCATTCCATCGCAATATTCAAAGCCGTATCATAACCAAACGTAAAATCCGTTGCGTTCAAATCGTTATCAATCGTTTTCGGAACACCAACGACCTTAACGCCTTCCTGAACAAGCTTATTTGCGACACCTAAAGTATCTTCTCCGCCAACCGCCACCAACGCTGTAAGCTGGTTTTTGGCCATATTGTCCTTAACCTTCTGAACAGCCCCTTCTTTCTTATAAGGATTGGTGCGGGAAGTTCCGAGAATCGTTCCGCCTTTATGCAAAATACCGGAAACCGCCGTATTATCCAGAACCACAAAATCATTTTCAATCAAGCCCTTCCAACCGTTGCGAAAGCCGAGAACCTGCCATCCCTGAACTGAAGCGCTTCGCACAACCGCCCGGATTACCGGGTTCAAACCTGGACAATCACCACCACCTGTTAAAATACCAATACGCTGCATAAAATAAATCTCCCTCATTAAATTGAATTTAAAAACGACTTAAAGACTAGCGACTTTTTCCTGCGCGGACTCCTGCAATCCGACTTCGTGGTCTTCAATGCGGTGTACATCACAGAGAATCTCAAGGCGGTTCTCTCCGCCCAGGATCTTTCGGACCCGCTGGCGAACTTCTTCCTGCACCTCAGCCAACAGTCCCTGGATCCTTGCCCCGGACCAAAGAACAAGACGCAAACGAATCTCCACATTATTGTCGCGTATCAGCGTCTTGACCTTCCATTCTTTGATCAAGTGAAAATGCTTAAGCACCTTACGAACCACATCTTCAATGGCCGTAATGGAAACAACGATAGGGCCGATTTCGCTCTGATAGATCAAAGCTTCTTCCTGACGCCGCTGTTTGATCAAAGCACGGGTGAAACCTAAACCCACCGCGATAAAAACAAACCCGACAATCCCGGTCTGGAAAGACTGCCAGGAGCTGTCATAAATCAAACTGAGCTGAGTAATGGCGTCATCCAAAACGAGAATATGAAAAGCAACAATCAGGAGCAAACTGCCGAGGGTTAAAAAAGCGAAGATCGTGAAAACAAGCGCAAAAAGACTAAGAGGTTTCATCCGGTCATCCGGCTGCTTTCTTTTGTTCCACGGGCTCTATTTTACCCGCGGAAAATTGAGTATCAATGAAATTCGTCGATACAGCCCCCTGGCGGAACCGGGGCGATCTAAGAACTTTCTCATGAAGCGGTATAGTTGTTTTAATCGGCCCCACGAATGTTTCCTTAAGGGCCCTCAGCATGATATTAATCGCTTCCTGCCGATCTTTACCGTGAGCGATAAATTTACCGATCATGGAGTCATAGTAAGGAGGAATCCGATAGCCCGCGAACGCATGGCTGTCGATCCGCACTTTCGGGCCTCCCGGCACAATCCAAGTCTCAATCTTCCCCGGAGACGGAAGAAACATATTATCGGGATCTTCAGCGTTAATCCGGCATTCAATCGCGTGGCCCCGGAATTCCAGCTTATCCTGCGTAAAGCTGAGCTTTTCTCCGGCGGCAACCAGAATCTGCTCCTTCACGATATCGATACCAGTCACCATTTCCGTAACAGGATGCTCAACCTGAAGACGCGTATTCATTTCCATAAAATAAAAGTTCTCGTCCGCGTCCACCAGAAACTCGATCGTTCCCGCGTTCTCATACTTAAAAGCTTTGGCGGCCTTAATCGCGGCTTCACCAATTTTACGCCGGAGTTTCGAGTTAAATCCAGGCGCGGGAGATTCCTCAATCAACTTCTGATGACGGCGCTGAACAGAGCAGTCACGCTCCCCTAAATGCACGATATTCCCCCGGCTGTCCGCCATAATCTGCACTTCGATATGGCGGGGCTCCTTGAGGTATTTTTCAATATAGATCTCACGGTTACCGAAAGCGGCTTCCGCTTCGGCTTGAGCTGTCAAAAACGCGCTGATCAGCTTTCCGTCATTATGGGCAACCTTAATCCCTTTTCCGCCGCCGCCCGCCGCTGCTTTGCAAACTACAGGATATCCAAATTTTTTAGCAATCCTCAAGGCTTCTTCTTGATTCTTGACGGCCCCCTTGCTCCCCGGAATAATCGGAACACCCGCTTTTTCCATTTCCTGGCGGGCAATCGACTTATCACCGGCAAGGCGAATGCTCTCAGGCTTCGGACCAATGAACTTAATCTGACAGGAATCACAGATCTCAGCGAAATGAGCGTTCTCAGCAAGAAATCCGTAACCAGGATGGATCGCTTCAACGTCAGCGATTTCCGCGGCGGAAATAAGGGAAGGTATATTCAAATAACTTTCAGATGAAGGCGCTTCGCCGATACAGATGGCTTCATCCGCGAGCCGGACAGGAAGTGAATCGCGGTCCGCTTTTGAAAAAACCACAACCGACTGAATCCCGAGCTCACGGCAGGCCCGGATAATACGCACTGCGACTTCCCCGCGATTGGCGATCAAAATTTTAGAAAACATGAGAGCCCTTCAGCCTAACCTTTTTGAATTTTGAAAAGCGGTTGATCAAATTCAACCGGCTGGCCGTTTTTAACGAGAACTTCGGTGACGGTTCCGCTGACTTCGCACTTAATCTCGTTCATCAGCTTCATGGCTTCAACGATACAAAGCACATCGCCTTCCTTAACCTTTTTCCCCGGGGTCACGTAGACCGGCTGATCAGGAGCAGGCGAGGTATAAAAGGTGCCTACCATCGGCGACTTTACAATTGAAATATTAGGATTATCAACAGCCTTGGGCGCTTCAGCCGGAGTGGACGGCGCGGCAACGGGCGCGTGATGCCCCATCATGACAGGCATGGCGGGAGCGGATTCTGAAATATACTGACCACCCGCCTTTCTCAGCTTAATCTTCATTCCGTCTTTTTCGATTTCGACCTCATTTAAACTGTGGTCGGCCATCAACTGCAAAAGCTCTTTTAACTCCTTGATATTCATTCCATCTCCTCAAACTAAAAAGGGTTGTGACTAGAAAGCATAAAGACAAACTTGTTTATTAAACTCGAAACCGTTGACGCTGTCAATTCTGATTTGCCAGACTCCCCTTATCCGGCTTTCAGACACTCCGAAAGAGCTTCCAGCCCTAAGAGATAACTGCGCATGCCAAACCCGGTAATTTGCCCAGCGCAGGCGGGAGCGGTCATCGAATGTTTACGAAACTCTTCCCGTTTATAAATATTCGAGAGATGCACTTCCACAGCCGGCAAACCTGCGGCAAGCAAAGCATCGCGGATTGCGACACTCGTATGAGTGTAAGCGGCGGGATTAATCAGAATCCCATCGTATTGTTTCGGAGCGCTTCCGATACAATCGACGAGTTCCCCTTCATGATTTGACTGAAAGAAATCCACGGAAACTTTAAGGTCTTCGGCCTTGCGGGAAAGAGCCTTGTTAATTTCAGACAAAGTCGTTTTTCCGTAAATTCCGGTTTCTCTCTGCCCAAGGAGATTTAGGTTCGGTCCATGAACAACCAGAATCTGAAACTTCTTCTGGCGCGAAGGCTTCTTACGCTTCACGGTTTTTCCGCCTCATCGACCAGCATTACGGGAATCCCATCCTTAATTGGATACTTCAACCCGCAAGCCGATTGAGTACACACAACTTTCTCCCCTTTTACCTCAACCGGTGACTTACAGGCCGGACAAGCCAAAATTTGAACAAACTCAGAATCAAGCGTCATTCCAGCGCCTCCATTTCATGCATGACTTTCGCTTTTAACCCGCCCCGCAGAGAATAAATAATCCCCGATAAAATACTAAATCCGTAAATCAGCATATCCAAAAGCAGAGACAAAGCAAGAGCGCGTTCGTGTGTCATATATCGGCTAAAAAGATAAAACACCGCAGCCTCACGCACTCCCAGCCCGCCCAACGAAGGTGCCATGCTGATTACGCTCAATATAGGAATTAAAACAAAAAAGACAGCCGGCGAAATCCCGGCTCCGAGCGCTTCAGCCAGCCAGTAATGAACGATAATGAAAAAGCATTGGCCGACCAGCGATAGTAAAATCGCGCCTATCATTAATTTTTTATAAAACTTAAATTCGTAAATCGCGTAATAAACCGTCCGCAATTTCGCTTTAATTCCCGCGGGAACCCACTGGGTCAAAAATGTAAAAACGCGGGCAAATCGACGGCTCACAAAGAAGAGCGCAAGCAGAACCATAGCTCCCATGAACCAATAAACCATGCGGTCAATACGAGGATCATCTAGTTGCTTGCTGTAAATTAAAACGGCCCCCATCGCCATAAGACTGAGCGCCGCAAAACCCAGGAGGCGGTCCATAATCACCGAAGTCATGGATTCCACCTTTTTTCCGGAATGTTTGTACGCGTAATAGGCCTTCACCATATCCCCGCCCACAGCGGAAGGAAGAAACAGGTTAAAGAAAAGCCCCACAAGTCCCAGGTAAAAACTTTCGAAAAAATTTACCGTGATTTTATGAACCCGAAGGACCCATTCAAGACGAACCGCTAAAATCGTAAGCCCAAGAATATAAGTGAAAACCGCGGCCGCGAAATAACCCCAGCGGACTTCATTGCGCAAAATCCCGAAAGCCTCCTGAAATTTTCCCTCAAAGGAGTGAAAGAAAAAAGCAATCGCTCCTACGCTGATGACAATCCTTAGGACCAGGCCTTTCCAGTCTTTTTTCCCGCTCATGCTTTACCCGCGAATTTCATCTGGAGCTCCGGAAGCAAAGTTTCGAAGGCCTGCATCTCTTCATCGCTTAAATTGCCGGCGGTTTTATTTTTAATCGCGATTAAAAGATCAATCATTTCCCGGGCCGCCTGAAGATTAGTTTCTTTTTCCCCGGTTTCAGCATAGGGAACTTCCCCGAGATGCATCATCGCTTGATACCCTAGGGATGAAAGTAAACTTAAAAAAGGCTGAGAAGTCACGGGTTTGGATTTTGAAGAAGGCGAGGACGAGGAAGAGGATGCCGGAGCCGAAGATTTCTCTTTTACCACCTGGTCTTTCCAGCTTTCATCCACCTTTTTTTGCGTAAAACGAATGTCGTCGCTCATGCGCACCGCTCTCTTGGATTAAAAAAAAAGAGGTTCCCGGCGCAGTGGGGATCTGATCACCGGAAACCTCTGTAGGAGAGTAGAGACCGAAGTCTCTAGTGGTGACTTTATATCACGGGCACCTTTTCAAAGTCAACTTTTTTTTAGGAAAAATAGGGTGCTAAGGCGAGAAAATTTAAGGCTTGGAAATTAGCCCCTCATTCTAGGGCTAACCGATAAATTCGACAGCGACTCCAAGCTGTTTTTTACGGAGTTCCTTACGCTTTACCCGAGCTTCCAGGTGGTATTCCTCAGGAAAATTCGCGCTAGGAAAAATCAGGATTTCAGCCTTAAGTCCTTGAAACGGCTCAAGTTTCTCAATTTTCCGGGTCGCCGCAAGGTCCAGGTACTCAGCAAAGAGCCCCCCCTCACTGATATTGGTGGCAATAGCCCGCGTCGACAGAATCTCCCCTTCACGTATCTTGATTTTCAGGTCAATAGGAAGAGCTACATGCATACGCTTACTGCGTCTGCGCTCGATTTTAGCCCCAATAGAATCCTCCTGGAGAGGACTTGCAGGGTCCAAAGCCAGGTCGGGGTGAGCTTCACGGTCCAAGAGGAACGGTCCAAAATCCTCAGCAACCTCTTTTTCGCTCGGGCATATCCGGACATTACGGGGTAAATAGGTGTTTTCAAGAGCCTGGCCGATCTCTTCAGAAACCCCGAATAGGAGGCTTTTCTGAGGCCGTAAACAGGCCGCCAGGAGCTTACGCAGACCGAGGGGCTCTAAGCCTGCCAGCATCTGAAGATTTAAAATAACCCGCTGTAACCGGTGTCTGCGGATATTACGCTGAATTTTGTCAGCCGCATCCTGCAGGCTTTCCTGAGTAGATTCCCCCAGCAAGTCAAAAACCCTAACGCTTCCAATCTCTCTCATGCTGACAGTCAGTTTATTCATAGCTCCCTCTCTCATGATAACTTTGGGTTACGTCAACCCTGAAAGAAAGATACCTGACCGTTTTTAAAAAGTCCAATCATCCAATAAAATATTAATATTTTAGAGTTCTTTTAAGATTAAAAATAGCCTAATAGTTGCAATATATATCTATTTAGATCAATTTTGATCTAATTATGCTATTTGCTAGCAGATCGTAGGTTTCGGAGGTTTTCCAGGATCGTTTTAAACTGCTTTTCAAACCCAGAATCAAGGGGGCGATAGTAGGGCTTAGGATTTGAGATATACGCCTGTCCACTCGCACCCGGGTCAGAGTGCGGATATAAATAACCTTCTCCCCGTCCCAGTTTTTTCGCGCCCGGGTAATGACTATCGCGAAGATGGACGGGAACTTCCTCGTTTTTCTGAGTTTCAACATCCCGCATCGCTTCCGAAATCGCAACATAACTGGCATTGCTTTTAGGCGCCATCGCAAGATAAGTCACGGCCTGCGCCAAAATAATCTGGGCTTCAGGAAGCCCTACGAACTCCACCGCCTGCATCGCCGCGGTTGCGATCATCAGTGCCCGCGGGTCTGCGTTCCCGATATCCTCGCTGGCAAGGATTAAAAGGCGGCGGACAATGAATCTGGGATCCTCCCCCGCGTAAATCATTTTAGCCAGCCAGTAAATCGCGGCATCAGGATCCGACCCGCGAAGGCTTTTAATAAAAGCACTGATGGTGTCATAGTGATAATCTTCATCTTTATCATAGTGAACCAGCCGGCGCTGACAGGATTCTTCCGCGATCACCAAAGTCAAGCGGATAACACCATCTTCGTCCGGAGGAGTCGTCAAAACGCCCACTTCAAGCGCGTTAAGAGCGCGCCGGGCATCCCCGGAAGCCACTGTTGCAATGTGGGTCAACGCTGAATCCTGGGCTTCAATGCGTAATTTCCCAAAACCCCGATCGGAGTCACTGAGAGCGCGCTGAAGCAGAGATTTTAAATCTTCAACCGATACCGGTTTAAGCTCAAAAATAGTTGATCGGGAAAGAAGAGGCCCATTAATCGCAAATGATGGATTATGAGTAGTCGCTCCGATTAAAACAACGGTTCCACGCTCGACATCCGGCATGAGAATATCCTGCTGAGATTTATTGAAACGGTGAATCTCATCAAGAAAGAGAATCGTGCGTATTCCCTGCCTCTGCCGGCTTTGAGCTTCCGCGAGCACCTGCCGAATTTCCGCGGCATTGGAAGTCACTGCGTTAAGCGGAACGAAATAGGATTTTGTCGCGTTGGAAATTACGCGGGCCAAGGTGGTTTTTCCGCATCCTGGAGGACCGTAAAAAATCATGGATGTGAAACGATCGGACTGAACCGTCCGGCGCAGAAGCTTTCCTTCCGCAAGAATGTGCCTTTGACCGGCAATTTCATCTAAACTCTGAGGGCGCATACGCGCGGCCAGCGGGGCATGAGTCAAATCATCCCCCTTGTTCGAGGAAGGCATTTCAAAAAATCCGGATTGGCCTGGAGTAGGAATAGGTCGCTTGGGCATAAACTTGCCCGATTATAACGGATTTACTGAAAGGAGGCTTGAAACTTTTTAACGATCGTGTCAGCGATCGAGGTATGGAGTTTCTGAATTTCGTCGGAGATCAGCGTCTTTTCGGCAGACTGATACGTCACCCGGTAGGCCAGGTTTTTAAAACCCTTCGGAATGCGCCCCCCGCGGAATAAATCAAAGAGCTCCACATCACGGATCAACCCCTGACCCAGAGAATAAATTTCTTTCTCGATAGGGCCCGACTTCGTTTCATCGGATACGATAACCGCCATATCGCGCACAATCGCCGGGTACTTCGGCAGCTCCTTAAAACCTGAAGTTGTCTTCAGATTTTGAAGCATCTTTGATATGGATAGCTCCGCGTAATAAACCTTAGTTTCGATATCCCAAAGCTTAGCCATACTCGCAGGAACTTGCCCTTGAGATTTAACAACATTCGCGGCCGGATTACAGCCTGCAGCCGTGAGAAGTTCCATAAGCACACCCTGGAGATCGTAAAACTCCACGGAGCGTTCAGCGTCCAGCCAGGAATTCTGATTTTTTTTACCTGTCCACGCCACGCATACAACTTTTTCTTCCTCGGGCAGTTTTCCGTTTTTCCGGTAAATATTCGCGATTTCAAAAACGGGAACGCTGACAGTGCCTACAGACTGGTTTTTCTGAATAACCGCCAAAAGACTCGGCAGTAAAGTCGGTCTCATCCAGACCAGATCTTTATTCAGGGGATTATGCACTTGGACCGCGTTCTTCAAGTTTTCTTCGCTTAAACCCGTGTTTGAAATCAGGCTAAATGTTACGGTCTCATAAAAGCCCGCGCCGGTCAGATAAGACCGGAGTTTTTCCTGAAGATCGGTTTGCGGATGACTTTTAGCGATGGCCAGAGGCCGGGACGGAAAAGTTTCAGCGATATTTTCAAAACCGTAAATACGGGCGATCTCTTCAATCAAATCGATCGGCTGAGTCAAATCGGCACGGAAAGATGGAATACCAACCGTCCAGTTCCCCGCGTTTTCCTGCTTCACTTCCAGACCCAGGCGAGTCATCGCGGACGCAATCTCATGCGGTTTGATAACGGCGCCTAAACGCTTTTCAACTTCCAGCGCCGAAAGCCGGATTTTGGACACAGCCAGTGTAGGTTTACGGCCCGCATGGATCACACCGCTGACAAAGCGGGGCTTCGCGTACTGAATGATCAGGGCCAACGCTCGGTCACGGCCGAAATCGACACCTTCGGGATCAACGCGCCGTTCAAAACGGTAAGACGAATCGCTGGCCAACGCGTGCCGGCGCGAACTCTGCCGCACCCAGCGCGGATGGAAGAAAGCCGATTCAAGAAAAACATTCCGGGAACGAATAGACATTTCTGTGTCTTTCCCGCCCATAATGCCCGCAAGCGCGGTCACACGCTGAGCGTCCGCAATCACAAGATCCGACGGCTCAAGTTTATGAATCGAACCATCAATCGCGGTAAAGGATTCGCCCGGCTTAGCTTTACGGATCTGAATTTCCTGACCGGCGATTAAATCGGCATCAAACGCGTGCAGAGGCTGACCTGTTTCAAGTAAAACGTAGTTGGTAATATCGACAATCAGGCTGATCGAACGGATTCCGCACGACGCAAGCCGGTCGCGGATGAAATCCGGAGTCGGCGCGTTTGTGATTCCCTCAAGATAAACTCCCGTGTAATAGGGACAGCCTTCCTGCTCTTTTAAATCAACCTTCCACCCTTTAGCCATCGGACGGCCCGCGGTTTTATCAATTTCAGGAAGTTTAAGGGAAGCATTTTCCACCGCGGCGATTTCGCGGGCAACACCGATATGAGACAGCCAGTCGGGGCGGTTGGTCGTAATTTCGACTTCAAAAATCATTTCTTTGGCGCCGGCAGATTCACTTTTTTTAACTTCTAAACCCGCCATAGTCAGACGCTCCGCGATATTTTCAAGCGGAGGTTTAAGCGTCACAAAATCCCTGAGCCATTCCGTAAAGACCTTCATGAAAATTGCCTCAAAAAACGCAAATCGTTTTCATAGAACAGACGGATATCCGGAATTCCATAACGAAGCATTGCCATACGTTCAATCCCCAGGCCAAAAGCCAGGCCCTGAACTCTTTTGGGATCGTAGCCGACTTGCGCGAAAACGTTGGGATGCACACTACCCGCGCCCAAAATTTCAAGCCAACCGCGGTTCCCCCAACGGATATCCACCTCAACACTAGGCTCCGTGAAAGGGAAAAAGTGCGGACGAAAACGAATTTTAGTATCAGACCCGAAAAGCTCGCGCAAAAAGGAGTGAAGGATGCCTTTAAGATCCGTAAAGGTCACGGATTCATCCACCATTAAACCTTCAAGCTGATGAAACATGAAGGAATGACTCGCGTCCACCTGGTCCGGACGATAAACCCGGCCGGGAGCAATGATTCGAAGCGGAGGCTTACGGTCCTGCATCACCCGGATCTGAACCGTAGAAGTCTGAGAACGGAGTAAATGGCCGTCAGGCGTGTAGAAAGTGTCAAAACCATCGCGGGACGGATGATCCAGCGGAATATTTAAAGCGGTGAAATTATGGAATTCGGTTTCAATCTCAGGACCTTCGACGATTTCGAAACCCAAACGCTCAAAAATTTTTGAGATTTCAGAAATAATTTGTGTAATCGGATGGCGTCCACCGCGCAACGGAAGGACAGCAGGCAGCGTTTCATCGAAAAATTCTTTCACCGCCGGTTTGGAACCGCTCAGGCCTTTACGGCTCTGTATTTCTTCCTCGATGAATTTTTTAAGTTTATTGACTTCAATGCCGAAGTGTTTCTTTTCATCACCCGATAAACCTTTGAGATGCTCCATCAGGCCGGTCAGAAGGCCCTTCTTACCCAAGAAAGCGACACGAAAGGCTTCTAAGTCCTCTCCGCTCTGGATGGACTGAAGCCTAGTCTTCGCTTCCTGTTCAACCGCCTGGATGGATGTCATGGGGATTATCCGGTTGGAAATCTAAAAGCGGGGGGTTGATCCCCCGCTTCAGAATTATTTCTTGGAGCCGGTTAATTCAACCAGCTTTTTAAAGGCCGCGGTGTCCTTAACAGCAAGTTCAGCAAGAGACTTGCGGTCCAACTCAATCTTCGCCTTTTTAAGGGCGCTGATAAAGCGGGAATAGGTCGTGCCGTACTGACGGCAGGCCGCGTTAATGCGAATGTTCCAAAGAGCGCGGAAATGGCGCTTCTTCTGCTTGCGGTCGCGGGTCGCGAACGCCATGGCGCGAACCACGGTTTCCTTGGCCGTACGGTAAAGCTTGCGGCGGCCGCTGAAGAACCCCTTTGCGCGCTTGAGAACTTTTTTACGTCTTCTCCGTGATGCTGGATTATTTGTACTGCGTGGCATAAACCGACTCCTTTAAATGTGCGCTGAACCCGCGTAACAGCGTAGTTCATTGCGCTAATTGATCCCAGAAGCCCTTGAGGCGGATGGGATTTGCTTCTGTTAACTTCCGTAAGGAAGCATCCGCAGAACTTTTTTGCGATCGGCGGCGTCAACCTCATGATACCCTCTGGCCTGACGTTTCTTCTTCGGTGAACGGTCCGCCAGCAAATGACGCTTGAGGGATTTAGACCGCAGCACTTTTTTATTTTTGGTAACGCGGTAACGCTTTTTAGCTGCTTTATTCGTTTTCAGTTTCGGCATTTTGATTTCCACCCTTGTTCGTTTTTATTTCTTCATTCACAGCCGGCTTCTTAACGGCTTTCGGCTGCGGCGGTTTTGGAATGAAATACACGTGAATCGCGTTTCCTTCCAAACCGTCGTTGCGCTCAACCTCGCCCGCGATTGAAACATCTTCGATAAAACGGGCAATGATTTTGCGGCCCAGTTCCGCGTGCGTGATTTCACGTCCGCGGAAAAACAAGGTCAATTTAACCTTGTCGCCATGCTCCAGAAACTTAATACTGTTACGGAGCTTTGTCTGGTAATCGTGTTCCTCGATCTTGGAAGTCATCTTAACTTCCTTGACCAGAATAATTTTTTGCTTTTTACGCGCTTCTTTATCTTTCTTTTCCAGCGAATAGAGATACTTGCTTAGATCCAGAATTCTGCAAACAGGCGGTTTAGCCAGCGGAGCAACCTCCACCAGATCCAGCTCCTCTTCCTGCGCTCTTCTTAGACCTTCTTTTGTGGGAACAATTCCAATCTGTTCACCTTTAGCTCCGATCAAACGGATCTGAGGGACCCGGATCATTTCATTCGCACGTACCCGATGATTATTCGCCGCCTTCAATGATTCTCCTTTGGTTAAACCTTATCTTCAATTTCTTGCTGAAAGCGCGCGATCATCGCTTCAATATCCTGCGCTCCCAGGTCTTGTTTTCCGCGCTTGCGCACGGCCACTTTATTCTCTGCGACTTCTTTATCGCCCAGCACAAACACGTACGGAACTTTCTGCAGTTCCGCGCTTCGGACTTTATACCCGATTTTGTCCGGGCCAAAATCATCTTCGACCCTCAAACCGGCTTTCTTGAGCCGTTCAACAATCTTCCCGGCCGCTTCATTATGACGGTCCGCAATCGTTAAAACCCGAACTTGAACCGGAGCCAGCCAAAGAGGAAAAGCCCCGCCGTAATGTTCAATCAAAATACCAAGAAAGCGTTCGATCGAACCGTAAATCGCCCGATGAACCATGACCGGACGCTTTTTAGCGGAATCGTTACCGGTATATTCCAGATCAAACCGCTCCGGCATTGAAAAATCAACCTGAATGGTTCCGCACTGCCAGGAACGCCCCAAGCTGTCATAAATCACAAACTCAATCTTCGGACCGTAAAAAGCGCCTTCACCCTCTTTAATTTCGAAGGGAATCGCCCGTGACTGCAACGCACTTGTCAGCGCCGCAGTCGCTCGTTCCCAAATCTCCGCGGAACCAAGCGCCTTCACGGGGCGGGTAGAAACAGCTACATCAACGTCCGTAAACCCAAAGATAGTATAGATTTCCCGGATAAAGTCAATCAATTGGCCAATTTCGTCCAAAAGCTGGTCTTCGGTGCAAAAATGATGGGCATCATCCTGCGTAAACGCGCGAACCCTCATGAGGCCATGCGTAACCCCGGACCGCTCAAAACGATGAACCTTGCCGAACTCTGCCAAACGCAGAGGAAGGTCCCGGTAAGACCTCTGCCCGCTTTTATAGATCAGGCAATGTCCCGGGCAGTTCATCGGCTTAACCGCGTACTCCCGGTTTTCCTGCTTGGTAAAGTACATGGCTTCACGGAAATTATCGTAATGCCCGCTTTTTTTCCAAAGATCGTCGGCCAAAATCGTCGGAGCCGAAACTTCCTGATAATCCTTCGCGCGGAGTTTTTCGCGCATAAATTCGATCAGCTTGTTAAAAAGAAAAAAACCTTTGGCATGAAAAAAAACCATCGCGGGCGTTTCATCATGAAAGCTGAAAAGATCGAGTTCTTTACCAAGTTTGCGGTGATCCCGCTTCTTGGCTTCTTCCAGGCGCTGAAGATACGCGTCAAGTTCGGGCTTGGTAAAAAAAGCTGTGCCGTAAATGCGCTGGAGCATTTTATTCTGCTCGCTACCGCGCCAATAAGCACCGGCCACGCTTAAAAGCTTAAAAGCCGCAACTTCCTTAGTATTATGAATGTGTCCGCCGCGGCAAAGATCCGTAAACGGGCCATTCACCACCAGTGTAATATCCCCGTCTTTAAGACCCTCCAGAATTTCCAGCTTGTAAGGCTCCTGCCTCTTACTGAAAAACTGGTGAGCATCCGCTTTACTGACAGGGCTCTGAGAAAACTCCTGGCCTTCCTTGATAATCTCCGCCATTTTCGTTTCGAGTTTGCGGAGATCCTCGTCCGTGAAAGGTTCTTCCCGGTCAAAGTCGTAATAAAACCCCTCAGGAATCGCAGGCCCGATAGCCAGCTTGGTGCCGGGATATAATGCCTGAACCGCCTGGGCTAAAATATGGGCTGTGGAATGACGTAAACTGGCCAGAGCCTCAGGACTCGATTTAGACATTGTGCAATTCATTCATTAAAGCAATCAGGCTACTTCTTAGCCTTCGCCTGTGTTTTCTTACGCTTCAAATAAGCTTTCCGGCGCGCTCTTTTGATGCGTTTCTTATGATCTCTTCCCATGAGGTATCCCTTCAATTTTGTCGTGCTATTCAAAAAAATGGTGGGCGGTACAGGACTCGAACCTGTGACCCTCACCATGTCAAGGTGATGCTCTAACCAACTGAGCTAACCGCCCGAATCGTACGAAAGCCCGGCAGGCTTTCGAGGATTCGCACTTGAACGGATGGTTCAAGTGCAACGTTCACAATTAAATAACTATAAAAATTCCCGGGTCAAAGAAGACGAACAATATACCCCACCTCGCCCGCTTTCGCAAGATTAAAGGTCAGACACCTGTCCGCAAGTACTTACCCAGCAAGTCCTTAGCCTTCTCAAGGGCCTTAGCCCGGTGCGAGACCTTGTGTTTCATCTCAGCGGGGACCTCTCCAAATGTCTTTTGGTAAGGAAGGTAAAAAAACAACGGATCATAACCGAACCCCCCGCTACCCGCCGGTTTTTTTGCAATGGAGCCGTAAACTTCACCCGTCACCACGCCAATCAGCCGTCCGGGTTCAGCAATGGCGATCGCGGAGGTGTAATGAGCTCCACGGCAGTTGTCAGGCATTTTTTCCATCCACTTCAAGAGTTTCTGATTATTGTCTTCATCGGACTTTCCGGGCCCCGCGAAACGGGCGGAATAAACCCCAGGAGCGCCGTCCAAAGCGTCACAGCAAAGCCCGGAATCTTCGCCTAACGCGAGCATACCAGCCTGCTGAGCATAACCCAAAGCTTTCAGCGAAGCATTTTCCTCAAATGTCTTTCCGGTCTCTTCAACTTCCTTGTATCCCGCCAGGGATTTCAGATCCACGAGATCGAGGGGCAGACCGGAGAAAAGCGCGCGGAATTCCTCGATTTTTTTGGCGTTTGTAGTAGCAATCAGGAGGCGAGTCTTTTGCATTTAGATTTTAACGTTTTTTTTCTGAATCCGGATTAAATCGCCAATCCCTTTGTGAGCCAATGCCGTCAGCTGATCCATTTGAGTCTTGCTGAAAGGTTTCCCCTCCGCCGTTCCCTGAACTTCCACGAATTTGCCGTCACCGGTCATGACAAAATTCATATCCACTTCCGCTTTTGAGTCTTCAACATAGCAAAGGTCCAGCGAAGGCTTACCGTCAATAACTCCGACACTAACCGCCGCGACATAATCTAACACCGGAGATTCTTCAAGCGCACCGCTTTTCATTAACTTTTCAACCGCCATGCATAGAGCGATAAAACCTCCGGTAATCGACGCCGTCCGGGTTCCCCCGTCACCTTGAATCACATCCGCGTCAATCCAGACAGTGCGCTCGCCCAGTTTTTTTAAATCCACAACGGCTCGCAAGCTCCGTCCGATCAGGCGCTGAATTTCATGCGTACGTCCGCCGACTTTTCCTTTTGAGGATTCACGCGCAATACGCTCATTACAGGATGCTGGAAGCATTCCATATTCCGCGGTCAGCCATCCTTTGCCCTGACCTTTCAGAAACGGAGGAACTTTATCCTCAACCGTCGCAGCGCAGATAACGCGGGTATTCCCCATCTCGATCAGACAGGAAGCAAACGCATTCTTGATATAACCCTTTTTAATTTTGATTTTACGAAGCTCGTTAAGTTTACGTCCATCCGCGCGCATTCAATCCTCCGCCTGCTGTTATCTGATTTTTAAAATTCTGTGAAACCGGGGAACAATCCGCACATCCAGCCCCCGCCGTCCCGCGCTTTTTTGAAGCGATCCAAGAAGCGCCATTAATTCCGCGTCTTCGTGCCCTTCCACCTCAGCGCTGACCGGCATTAAAACCAGAGGTACGGCCGGCGCTGTGTTCTGAATGATTTCGGCCAATCTTTCAAATTCTTCAAGCTTCAGTTTTTTAGACACCACGATCTTAACAAAGGTCTCCCGGCTCTTCGCGATTTCAAGAAACCGCTCATGCTCATCAAAAAAGTTTTTTTCACCTGTCACGCTGGCCGGCTTCATATCCATCGCGATCACGTCACAGCTGGCGATCACATCCTCCAGCGCCCGCCAGAGAATCCCGTTGGTTTCCAGATAAACCGCGTATCCCCGTTTTTTCAATTCCGGAAGCAAGGTTTTAAGAAAAACCGTGTAAAGTAACGGCTCTCCGCCAGTCAAACTTACGGACCTGTGCGGGCCTTCCGCCTTTTCAAGATCGTCAACAGCCCGCATCACCTCCGCCGTGCTCATCGCTTTTCCAGGCTTATCTTCGTCACAATAGGTGCAATGAATATGACACTCTTCAAAGCGGATGAAAATCTGACGGCTTCCCAGACGGGTTCCTTCTCCCTGAAGAGAAGAAAAAATTTCCGAAATGTTGGCTTTTTCAGCGGTTGGAGGATGATGCATGAAGAGGATCCTCCATTCCCGCCTCGCGGAAACCTTTGGCCCGCAGTCGGCACGAATCACACTGCCCGCAAGGAGTAATCCCCCCCTGGTAGCAGGACCAGGTTTTTCCAAACGGAACACCAAGCTCACGGCCCAAGAGGATAATTTCCTTTTTAGAAAGCTTCAAAAGAGGCGCTTCAATATGAATACTCCGGCCTTCAACTCCGGCTTTGGTGCCAAGTTCAATCACTTTTTCAAAAGCCGAGAAAAAATCGGGACGGCAATCAGGGTAACCGCTGTAATCGAGCGCGTTCGCGCCGATAAAAACCGCTTCCGCGCCTTCCGCTTCGGCGCAGGAAACTGCCAGCGCGAGAAAAACAGAATTACGGGCGGGAACATAAGTGTTGGGAATTGATTTTTCCATTTCACTTTCCGCGCGGCCGGAAGGCATGATCATCTTTTTATCCAAAAGCGAACTTCCGCCCCACGGCATCGAAACCGGTACCAGATAATGGTGGAGCTTCAGATTTTCCGCGGTCGCGCGGGCAAATTCAATTTCCCGTTCGTGAAGCTGTCCATAATGGAGAGTTAAAGCGCTGACCTCATAGCCCTGTTTACGCGCGGAGTACAGAGCGGTCGTGGAGTCCAAACCACCGGAGAAAAGACAAACGGCCTTTTTCATTTTTGGCGGACAACCTCAACATGATTTAATTTTTGCCCTAAAAATTTCTCAGCCACCTTGACAAAATTCCGCGGTTTATCGCTTACGTACACCTTTAAAGCGTCTTTTCGATGAGAATCCGGCACGGGGTTTCTAAAGTCTTTGCGCGTTAGAACATTTTCCAGCTGGCCGACCGTGGGCTCAATGGAATCCACCAGACGGACACTCGGTCCCGCGACTTGCGCGATCGCCCGCCGAAGCAAAGGATAATGGGTACAGCCGAGGATAAGGACATCCACTTTTTTAGCCAGAAGCGGTTTTAGATAAATTTCAGCAATCTGGCGGGTCACCTTCCCATCCAGCCACCCTTCTTCAACTAATGGCACAAAAAGCGGACAGGAAGCCTGAAAAACCCGGACAGAGCTTTTTTTCTTTTTAAGCCACTTTTCATAGGCACCGCTGTCTACCGTCGCCTGGGTGGCAATCACACCGACACGGCCGGTACGCGTCGCTTGAACCGCGGCTTCCACCGCAGGCTCAATGACATCAATGATTGGGAGATTGAAGTGACTCTTCAAAAAACTGTACGCCGCGCTTGAAGAAGAGTTACAGGCAACCACAACGGCCTTCACTCGATGCTTAAGAAGAAATAAGGTGTTTTGAATCGAGTAAGTCAGAATCTGTTCTTTGGATTTTGTTCCATAGGGCAGGCGGGCCATATCTCCAAAGTAAATGAGCTGTTCTCCGGGAAGACGGCTCAGCATTTCCCGAACAATCGTCAGCCCCCCAAGACCGGAATCAAAAACCCCAATAGGTTTTGAAGCAGAAGCAGAACGGTTCACGCAGGGGACCTTTTCATGCGGGGCAGTTATTCTTCCTCGTCCTCTTCGTCCGCGTCTTCTTCATCCTCATCATCGTCGTCTTCATCGTCATCATCTTCTTCGTAATCGTCGTCATCTTCATCGTCCGAGTCGTCTTCATCGTCGTCATCTTCATCCAAAGCGCCTTCTCCCTCGATCGTGCAAAGAACTTCCCCTTTGGAAACGACTTCCCCTTCATCGTAATACACTTCAGCTAAAACTCCGGAAATAGGCGCGGAAATAGTCACGGCTCCCTCTTCGGTTGTCAACTCCACAAGGTCATCGCCTTCATTCACGGCGTCACCCTCCTCAAAAAACCAGGTTTGCAGAGTACCTTCTTCAACATTAGGGGCCAGACCTTCAAGCGTTACTTCCTTCATGATTCAATTTCCTCCGTTTTAGATGAATTCAAAAAAGTTTCGCCCGCATGATAGGAACTGCGGACATACGGCGCGGAAAAAACCTCACGAAACCCGAGAGGCTTTAACTCCGCGGCCAGCTGTGAAAATACTTCCGGCGCGATATAATCCTGAACCTTTAGATGAACCTGACTGGGCGGAAGGTACTGCCCCAGCGTTAAAATATCACAGCCCGCCGAACGCAGGTCGCGCGCGGCAATCCGGACTTCGTCAAGCGTTTCTCCCAAACCCAGCATCATCCCGCTTTTAACCGTCATGGCCGGGTTTAAACTTTTAACTGTTTCCAGCACTTTTAAGGTGCGGGCGTAAGAAGCTTGAGGGCGCACCTGCTTCTGCAAGCGCTCTACCGTCTCGAGGTTATGATTATAAACCGTCGGATTCGCCGCAACAACCTGGGCAATTAATTCCCGGCGGGCATGAAAATCCGGAGTTAAAACCTCCACCTGCACTCCGGGAATTTCGCGATAAACCGCTTCAACCGTCCGGGCAAAGTGTCCGGCACCTTCGTCGGGCATTTCATCCCGAGCGACCGAAGTGATCACAACATATTCGAGACCTAATTCCCGCGCCGCCTTGGCGACCCGCGCGGGCTCGTCTTCCTCCACCTTTTCCGGACGGCCGGCTTTAATCGCGCAGAACCCGCAGCTTCTCGTGCAGACTTCTCCAAGAATCATGAACGTTGCCGTGTTCCGGGAGTAGCATTCACTGCGGTTCGGGCAAAGCGCGGATTCGCAAACCGTGTTCAAGCGCTGATCCGAAAGAATCCGGTGTGTTTTTTCCGCGGAAAGCACAGGCAGAGAACGGCGGAGCCAGGATGGAAGACGTTTTTTTACCGCTTCAGACACAAAAACCTCGAAACCCGAAGAATTTTTTAAAAAAGTTAAAAGTTTTTATCAGAAAGGCCCGGAGCTGTCAACCTTCCCCGCCCGCGTTCCAGTCATGGCCGTCCGTCACCCAGGAATCATTGAGTAATTTATCAGCGTCCAGCTGGTTCGCCATAGCATGCGTTTTATTCCAAGTCTGAAAAAATACTGTCTTGGGAATATTCGACCGGATGTCTTTAATCAGCTTATCATAGGAATAATAAGGCTCCGTTTCGTCGCCATCCCCTTTATGAGGCCCAAACTCCGTCAGCGCGAAGGGTTTGTTGAACTTTAAAAGCTTGGAGTATCCGGGCTTAATCTCACTCAACTTAGCTCCGTAATAATCCAACCCGGTCATATCCACATATTCACTTCCCGGATAATTGACATCTTCTGATTTACGTTCCGGGTTACTTTTCAAGCGCGGAGCGACGGAGTAAACCCAAAGCAGATTGTTCAGTTTTTTAACTTCCGTAAAATACGTGAACATTTGCTGCCAAAGCGCTTTAAATTCCTTGGAACTGGCCTTCGACCACCAGAAAGCAGTGCTGGTCGATTCATGCAGAGGACGCCATAACACCGTCACTCCAGCATCCTGAAGCTCTCCCAAAGCCGCGGCAATTTGATCCAGCTCAGCCATCCAGGCCGTATTGACGTCAGTGCCTTCTTTGAGAATGTCGGAAAATTTTCCGTCAATCGTTTTATCGCGGGCATTACCGTCCGTCCAGGGATTGCGGGAATGCCAACTGACCGTCGCAAGCCCTCCCTCCTCCCAGTGTTTAATCACCGTCTGGTTTGTAAGCGATAAATCAATTTCTTTATCCTCATCAGCCAGAAGCGCGTAGTCGACGCCCACGATCCCGATGGATTTTCCCGCATCCTTTTCAACATCCGTCACCAAGGACTCATAATTCTCAGCGAGATAATTAGATCCCGGGGTTGCAGGGTGCCCTACAAACTGCCCGCTAACAACACGCGCATCCTTACGATCCGTGAGGCCGTAAAAATAATCGAGCAAAGCTTTAGCGTCTTCATTTGCCTCAGGGTTAGCCGTTTTAACGTTTGAGAGAACCCCCGCCGCAAGCAAAGGGCCAGACTCACCAAGAGAGTCCGGATTATCCTGCTTTTTATTTTGATCTTTTTCTTTTTTCCCCTGGTCTTTCAGCTTCCCGTTATCGTCTTCAAGAGACTTTACCGGAGTCTGAATAGAACCGTCATCCGAACCCAGGGCATCCGCTAGGGATTTAGGCGGAAGAATTCCTAAAAGAAAAGTAAAAAAAAGAACGGCCGCAATACGCGTGAACCGCTCTAAGAAATGCGCGCGAAAATTTGATGTATCCATACAGCCTCCAAGGCCAACCAGCTTTGCCGAAAGATTTTAAAAGAATTAAAAAATATACACATCTATTGAAACAGATTGCTGAGGGAATGTCATTTATTTTTTGCGGGAACGCTTATAAACTTTGCGGATCAGGATTCCAAGAAAAGGCATATCCTCAAGCAAATACCGCTTCCAGAGACGCTTAGGATCCTGAAGCAAGCGCCACAACCATTCGATACCAAGAGAACTTATCCATTCCGGAGCCCGCTGAATGACTCCTGCCTCAAAATCAATTGAAGCCCCAACACATAAGACAGCTTTAACTTTCAACCGGGAGATATGCCGGAAAGTCCATTTTTCCTGCTTGGGCGCTCCTAAAGCGACAAAAAGAATGTCCGCGCCGGAATCATTAATTTTTTTCACGATCCTTTGATTCTCATCCTCATCATTTTCAAACCCGAAAGGCGGTGAGTAACAGCCCGAAAGACGGAATCCCGGAAATTTTCCCGCAAGACTTTCACCAGCGCGCTCCGCGACCCCGGGCATCGAGCCTAAAAAATAGACTCCCCGACCTTCTCTCGCCGTGCGCTCACAGAGAAGCGGAAAAAGATCAGAACCCGCGACGCGCTCTTTCAGCGGGTTCCCCATCAGCTTGCTGGCCCAAACCAAAGGCATCCCGTCAGCGATAACCAGTGAAGCATTTCTGTAAATTTCGCGAAACTCCGAATCTTTACGCAAACGCATAAAATGATCCACATTGGGAGTCACCGCGTAGCGCGGGCGGTCGCCTTGAAGCCAGCTCCAAACCACTTCAAGGGCTTCCGTCATATCCACATTATCAATTCTGACTCCAAACAGGTGGATGGAAGAAGAAGGCAATGTCATTTCAGCGGGCCTTTAAGTTTGCGGTAAGTCGAAAAAAGGTTTTCCAGAATTTGGGCGGCACGGTAAGGCGCCACCGCATCCTGACAAGCTTTCCGGTTGACGGGCTGATCCAGCACTTCCGCGAAAGCGGACGCGAAAGCTTCAGGGGTACGTTCCGTTACAAGACGCCCGGCGGCTGGATTACTCAGCACGCGCCGTGCTTCCCCCTCGTCATGTGCTGCCGCGGCCAAACCGCATTGAAGCGACTCAAGGACACATCTGGGCATTCCTTCATAAGCCGACGTCAGGACAAAACAGTCAGAAGCATTCAGCCAACGGGCAATCTGCATTTGTTTAGTCGGCCCTACAATTAAAACATGAGAATCCAGTCCCAACTGAGTAATCAAAGCCCGGATTTGAGCCTCCATGGATCCGCCGCCGATCATAACCAGCTGGATATCCGGCCGGGATTGTTTTAACCGGGCCGCCGATTTCAAAAGAAGCTCCGGATCTTTCTGAAGTTCAAAACGGCCGACAAAAAGAAGCCACTTGCGCGCGGGATCCAAACCGTTAGCTTTCGCCAAAGCTTCCTTCTCCTGCCGGCGCTCAGATTCGGGAAGAGAGCGGAAAACATCTTCATCCACCCAGGTCGGAACAAACTCAAACGGCTGCGAAAGTTCCGGGTAGCGTTTTTTATACCAGTCGATTAAATCCGTGCGGACACTGCAAAGGAGATCCATCTTCTTCATCAGCGGACGTTCGAGTAAAAAATAAAGCCAGGGCGCTTTTTTCCAGAAGATTTCGGTTTTAGGATTGTATAAATCCTGCGTGTGCGTATGAAAGAAACAAACCTTGAATTCCTTAATCCCCCCAAGAGCAAGTTCGGGCTCAATGCGATGGAGCTCCAGAATAGCATTTTTAAAATCGATCTTATTGCGGTTCTTCCAGAGAGCCCACGCGAACCGGATACTAAGCGGAAATCGGTAATGATAAGTGGGGTGAGCACCCACGATCGGCAAATAATCAAATTGCCTGTCACAGCCCTCCACGGAGAATTTTTGCCACTTCCCTACCGGGCGTTTTTCCGGGTCCGAAGAAACACCGATCAGCGCCGTTTCAAAGTCTGCCGGCGTGTACTTGAAAAAGGTATTAATGTAAGTTCCAACCCCGCCGACATGATTAATCGCGGGATCATGCTGGTGAATAATTAAAACCCGGTATTTTTTCATTTAGATTTCCCCGTTTGCCAGGCGCTCGCAGAGATTTTCGGTACCGCCCACCATTTTAGCCAGCGTGTACTTTTCCTCAACTTTTTCACGGGCGGCCTTGCCCATACGCCGGGCAAGTTCGCGATCTAAAAGCAAAGAAGCCATCCGGTCCGCCATAGCGTCAACATCCCCCGGCTCCACCAGATACCCCGTCTTTCCTTCGTCAATCTGCTCAGGAACACTTCCCACACGGGTCGATATAACAGGCTTGGCTCCCGCCATATATTCCAGGACAGCGTTTGATAAAGTCTCAACAACCGGCCGGGAGGAAAGAACCGCGACATCGCAGAGAGACACTACCGCAGGCACGTCACTCCGAGCCCCCATAAACGTCACGCGGGATTCCAGCTTCAATTCACGCGTCAAAGCCTCCAACTTAGGTCTCTCAACCCCGTCACCGACAATCAAAAATCTGGCGTTCGGAACACGTTTCACAACTAGAGCCGCGGAGCGCAAAAATAGTTCATGCCCCTTTTCCGGCCGAAGCATTGCCACAATCACTGCCGTCGGTTCTTCCGGTTTAAGTTTAAGCTCCTCACGAACCCGCTCAGGCTGGCCGTTGAATTCAAAACGCTTCAAATCCACCCCGTTGGGAATAATTTCAATTTGATCCGCGTGAATTCCCTCTTCCTGCACCAGATAATCTTTATGCATCTGACTCAACGCCGTAACCCGCTCCACAAATGGGAAAGTCAGGCGGTTGAGAAATAGACGCCGGTGAATGCGGTTGATTTTCCCGGTTGAACGGATCGCCGTAATTCTTCCCTTCGCTCCCGCTAAAAGACTGCAAAGCACGCCCCAAACCTGGGTCAGCGGCTGATTCACAATGAAAACCACATCCGTTTTTTCCTTTTTCATAATCTTAAGCAGGCGGAAAGGAATTCTCAAATCCCAGCTCTTCTTAGCTAAACCGTGATAAACAGTAAAACCATCTTTCAGAAGCTTTTCACCCAGTTCTCCAGGCTCATACAGACAAACCAGAACCGGCTTAAACCGGCTGGTGTCAAAACGGCGGATCAGCTGATTAACCACGGTTTCAGTCCCGCCAATGCGCATGGAAGTTTCCAGAAAGAGAACGCTCACCTTTCCTTCTCTGGGAGGTGTATCCGCCGATTTCTTTTTTCGGAATTTTTTAGAAAAAATATTTTTCAGTTCGTAGAGATCGTCTGAATTTAAAGAGCCTGAAATAAAGAGCCCCACCAGATAAACCAGCATCGAGATCGCAACCGCGGGACCCAGCCCTAAAGGGCGAACCGCGAGAAGAGTTCCGGCCATGACCACCGCGGACAAAACAGGACGCATCAGAACCGGAAGCAATTTAAAATCAGGCACTTCTTTGCGCAGCACGCGAATCTGCATCACGCAAACGGCTGCTTCAGCCAACCCCGTCGTCATCGCCGCGCCTAAGTGCCCAAAAAGCGGAACGACAATAAAGTTGCTCAGCCCGCTGAACAAAAGCCCCATAAAAAGAATATTACTGCCCTTCTTTTCATGATCAATCGAGGCAACAGCTGAAATCAGCACTTCATTCAAAAAGGCAAACGGAACCGCGAGCATCAGGATCCTTAACGCGCTGGCTGCTTCATTAAAAGCTTTTCCATAAAAGAAAATAGTGACTTCCGTAGACATTACCGCGCCCGTTGCCACAATCGGAAACGCGAGAATCACGAGATACTTGCAGCCCGTCTGAAGCGTGCTGACATATTTGGTTTTCGAAACTTTCGCGAGGTTCGAAAGCATCGGAAGCATGGTACCCGCGAAACTGGCGGGAATGAAAGTAATAACCCGGTAAAATTTTTGCGCGGCCGCGTACCAGCCGGTCATAATGTCGCCTTTCATGGCGGAAAGCATCACGGTGTCCAAATCCGTATAAACAGTTCCAAAAAGCCGGAACATCGCAAACGGAAATGAATTGATCAGCATCTGCCTGAAAAACTTCCAATCCCACTGCCACCGGATCTTCTGCAGAACCCGGTGAATCAGAACGATACAGGCCGTGAATGTGATCAGATTCATGAAACACCGGACACCGATCAGGTGAATCACCTTTCCATGAAGGGCCATCACGGTCAACGAACCGATCACCCAGCCGATACGCACGCTCAAATTAAACGCGGCTACCCACTTCATCATCTGACGGGCCTGGAAAAAAGCAGTCACAAACCGCAGGTTCGCTTCAAGAATGACCAAAATTCCCGCCGTCAGGGCTAGAATCGTTTTGTTCAATTCATTGCCCAGCATTCTTGAAACGACCCCCATCAGGGTCAGCATGGTCAGTCCCAGAATGACTTTAGCGATCAATCCATGAATCAAGTAACGGCTGGTTTGCTCTTTATCCCTGGAAATATCACGAATCACCAAAGTCCCCATGCCGAAACCAGGAATAATGCTAAAAAGAGAACCGAAAGACAGCGCGAAGGCCAGCAGCCCAAAGCCCTTGGGGCCCAGGTAACGCGCGACAATCATGGAAATAATAATGTCCAGCATCCGGGTTCCCAATTCCATGGTCATTAAGGTTCCGGTATTTTTAAAGATTTTTGCTTTCTCGGTCATTTTGCATTTCCTTTTTGAAGCCATTGAGCCAAAGTTTCAGCTGTAATTTTATGCGCATCCCGGTCGAAATGGCCGTCTCGGGGAAGATAAAGATGTTCTGCTTCGTGCGCTTTAAGCACGGGGTAAAGGTCAAAATAATCCAGCCCCAAATCACGGCAGATTTCACCCACCAGACGCTGAGCTTTGAAAGGATCGTCAACCCATCGCTTCACCTCCGGCGCATTCGGAAACTGTCCCATAAGTATTTTTTTGTACAGATCGGGATAAACCTGAACCGGGGAAGGAATCATAAAGACTTTTAAAACGGCTCCCTGCTTATCCGCTTCCGCTTTAATCTCCGCGATCAGAGCCTTCATCAGAGGCAAACCCTCCGCGACGACAGAATCGTCATACCATCCGTTTAAAAGCCCCGGTTTTCTGGGTAATGAAACTTTGAAACCCGTCTTCATTAAAAAACGGACATACTCAGGGTGCGACTGGAAAAACCCCACAACCGCCTGACGGATAAAATAATAAGATCTCAGCTTCCAGAAATTGTTTTTTTCCGGACGCCGGAAAGACTCCTTCAAACCGCTGAGATTATCCGACGGCAGACGGTCCACAACCGCTCTGCCCGAAGCGTCCAGCTTAAAACCAGGTTTGACATCCACGACTTCCTGCTCGCCATAACTCAGACGCAGGTTATCAAGAATATCGTTTGGAAAGATTGAAAGAAGATAGACCTTGGCGTTCAACCCGTCTTCATCCGCGAGCCTTTTCATTAAAAGCCATTCCTGACCGGTTCCGTACCCTGGAACTCCCGCGTTAATGACACGCACCGGGAAAGGCGATTGCCGGTTAAGAATTTCCTCAAGCCGTCCTGTAAAAGTTTCCTGAAGCGGAAAATGGCGGGCAAAAACAAAAGAATCACCCAGCACAATGACGCGGTTTTGATTTTCAGAAAGCCGGGGGTCAAAATCTTTGTTTCTCACATGAAACCGATTGATCTCAATGGGGACCTTTTGAATGCGCCCGGCGGGACGTATCTCGTAATTCCCCGTCTTCAAATGCCAGCCGATCACAGGGTCAAATTCCTTTGTGGTCGCGTAATGGTCCATTTCTTCAAAAAAACGCGCCGTCACCTCAAAACAGACAAGGCTGAAGAAAAGCGTCATGAGGGCCATGAGAAAGAAATAACTTTTCGTGCGTTCAGGCATCAAGCTCTCCCCGGATGCCTGTAAAAAGCCGCGGAGGATAGAAAAGCGGCGGGAATCCAAAGGCTTAGATTCGACGAAATATTCCCCGTATGAACCGCTTCGTGAAGAAGCATCGCGGTCATCCCAAATAAGACGCCCAAAATCAAGCTGCGGGAAAGCGAGTCATCCGCGCGTTTAAATTTGTTCCAGCCGTTCTGAATAAGCCTGCCCAGGAATAGGAGATAAAAAAGAAGCCCTACGATTCCCACCTGAGCGGCAACCCCAAGATAAACATTGTGGAGTTTCATGTCATAAAAGAAGACACGCCCGCGAACATTCGGATCAATCACATTCGGTTCGTACCGGTCAGAAACCACATTATAATTGTTCAAACCCACGCCCAGAAAAGGATGAGTCTTGACCATTTTAAATCCCATTTTCCACTGAGGAATCCGAGATTCGGTGGAGCCTCGGTCATCTTCCAGAAGCCGGGCATGAATTTTTCCGTAAAATGGGGCTGAGACGCAGGCAAGCACGATCAAGCCGACCACAAAAGGCGCGGGGGAAAATTTATGAGTCTTGAGATAGTCACGATACCAGCGCACCAATAAAATGGGACACGCAATAAAAGTAACAATCCAGGCGGAACGGCAATAAGAAAGAATAAGTACCAGAAAAGCCAAAAAAAACACTCCCCAAGCCGCAAGCTTTCCCCAGCGCTTTAAAGGTTCGAGCGCGGCCGCTAAAGCGAGAGGGATAAACGTTGCAAGGTAGCCTCCAAGAAATGTCGGATGCCCCAAAGTTCCGCCGGCCCTGAAAACAGGCGACGCACTGCCGACAATCTCCATCATCTTCTCTTCCTTACGTTCCCCCAAAATATAAAGACCGATGTTTCTGTGAAGCGCGGATTGAATAAATCCAATCATAGATTCAAAGAAAAGCCCGGCCAGAATACATTTAGCGGCAAACCAAAGGTCCTCTTTTGTTTTTAAATTATTCGCAATGTAAAAGAAGCAGAGGAAAATCTTAAGAAAACAGATAACCTCAATAAATGAAAGCAGACGGTTGGAGGAATTGAGCATGGTCAGCGCTCCCCAGCCGGTAAAGAGAAGAAAAGGCGTCGAACCCGCAGGCCAGATAATCCGCTCCGTCGTCCGGTTTGTAAGCATCCGGACGATCCACATCGGGTAAAGCGCCAGAACCGCCAGGTCGAGGCAGGAAAGATTAAGAAGCGCGGTCCCTTGCGGAAGACGCATCGCGTAAAGCGTCGGCCCGATTTCGAAATTAATATCAACGTTGATTGGAATCAGAAGGAAAACAACCGCGAAAAGCGCCCGTTCAAAACGGCGGAGGATCAGAGAGAAACAAAGAAAACCCGCGCACACCAGAAACAGAACCAGGGCCCGGACGTCCAGTTCCTTAACCATCACAAGGAGAACCAGAGCCATGGGAATTCCGGCAGCCAGCGGAAAAAGCAGTTTCTTAAATGAAGCTCCGGCTTCCCCCGGCGCGAGGAAACGCAGGCGCATTAATCCTGTCTCTTTTTAGACTTTTCAAAATACCAGCGGCGGAACCGGCGGAGTCCGGCTTCAAGAAAGCCGGAAAGATTCTTCTTCCCGGTGTGTTTTTTTTCGTTAGACATCCCATAGCGGTAAACCTGATACCCATAACCGTAACCCGTAATATCCGTGACCGGAACCCGGTTCAGGATAACGCCGACGATTTTTGTGTTCAACCGCTCGAAAATATTCACAAGTCTCTTAAAAGCCTCGCGGGGAGTCTTACCACTCTGAGCAACCGTCAGCACGGTGTGAGTCAGCCCTGCCAGAATCGTGGCATCCGTGACGGGAATCACAGGCGCCGTATCAATCAGCACATAATCGAACTTGGCAACCGCGGTTTTATAAAATTCACGCATTTTGGAAGACCCAAGAAGTTCAGAAGGATTTTTCGGAATAGCACCGCTCACTGTGACTGAAAGACCAGCAACCTTTTGATAGTCCTGAATTACCTGTTCAAAAGAGGCCTTCCCTACCAGATACTCCGCCAAACCCGGAGTTTGCGGAAGATCAAGCGCGCGATAAACATTAGGCTTCCGTAAATCCGCGTCAACCAAAAGAACTGATACCCCAGTTTGGGCCAGCGCCATCGCCAGATTACAGGCCGTCGTGGTCTTCCCCTCTTCGCTTCCCGGGCTGGTGATCAAAATACCGCTACGGTCCATTTCGATCGGACCGCACAAAAGATTCGTACGAACGGCTCTGTAAGCTTCCGCGACTTCGGATTCTTCTTCACGGCACATCAGCTGATACCGTTGCTGCGGAGTCGAAGGTTGTTCAGGATCCTCCTGAAGCTGAGGAACCTGGCCCAGGACAGTCACCGTATGCATATCCGTGATGTCGTGAACATTTTTAATGGTGGCGTCAAAAAATTCTTCAAGCGCGGCCACGGAAACCCCGCCCACAATGCCGAATATCAGCCCAAGCAATAAGTTTAGGAGCTTCTTGGGTTTCACGGGTTTCAGAGGAATATGCGCCGGAGTTTGAATCCAAATATTGTTGGGCCTCAAACTTTCACGGCTAACTTGCGGACTTCCTTCTGAAGAGGAAACCAGGTCGGTCCGTGAAGTATTTTGATCCCGAATCGCGATTGCAAGCTGTTCCATCTGCTCCCGCACACGAGCCCGAGCCGGAAACTTAGGCTTGTACCGCTTGGACAGCTCCACTTCCTTAGACTGAAGGGACAAGTACTCATTCTTCATCAAATTCAGCGTTTCTGAACGCGTTGTCCGGGCCAGGTTTTCAGCGACAAAGACACGCGCGATCTCATTAGCGAGAATCGCGGACATCTTGGGGCTCGGATCTTCAACCCGTAAAAGAACGAGGCGGGTCTGCTTCACGGGTTCAACGGACATAAGATCCATCAAATTCTTAACCGGATCGTCACCCGAATTGTATTTTGGATCTTTCGCCAAATTAAGGTTTGAATAAACCAGTTCAGCGACCCGGCGGCTTTTGAGAACTTCCATCTGAGTCCTGTAATAATCCGCGTAAGTCATATAGCTGGTCTGCGCGACGGTCGCATCATCACGGCTGTTATAAATGGCCAGCAGTGTTGGAGTTTCCATATCCACCGCGATTGAGACGGTTGCACGGTAAATCGGCTTTTGCAAAAATGTGCCGAAAGCCACCGCTAAAAAAATCAAAACAGCGACCGTAATGACACTTAACTTACGGCGCACGAGGAGCCGGTAAAAAGTCTGCAGCTCCTGCGAAAGGTCCAGGTTAACAGTAGGTGTAGGATTCGACATTTTATAACCAGCTTTCCGGAACAAAAATGACATCGGCAGGCTGAACCTCGACGTCTTTGCTTTTGTTCCCTTTTTGAACGATATCCTTAGCGTTAACTTCAATCGTACGGGCACCGCCGGCTTCCGAGCGGATAATACGGACTTTATTAACCGCGGCGACTTTAGAAAACCCGCCGGCCATAGCAATGACTTCCATCATGGTTGTCGGCTTGCCGGGAGGAATTTGATAAGACCCCGGCTTATTGACAGCCCCCGTCACGGAAACCGTGCGGTTATGGTAAGACTGAATGTAAACCTGAACCTGCGGGTTGACCAGATAGTCGGCCTCAAGAAGACGGGTCAATTCCGACTGCAGTTTTGAAACACTCCATCCGCCGATGCTTAAACGCCCCAGTAGAGGAAAATCGATTTCCCCCTGAGAAGAAACCCGGACGGAAGTCGTTAATTCCGGTTCTTCATAAACGCTGATTTGAAGGACGTCATCCGGCTGAATCAGATAATCCGCGGACGGCGCCAAAACGCTGACGGCATCCATCGAAGAAGGAATCACAGGAACATCTTCAGCCGCAAGCAGCGGAAGGAACGCCATTAGCAGTAAAAACAAAATGGAAAACGTTTTCTTTTTCATATTCACCTCAATAAGCCAGACTAATGTCAAAAATAAAACGGTTTTGATCATATTCGAAATCATTAAAGGTTGAAGACCGGTCGCGAAAGCGGTACCCGATACCCGTTGAAAGCCATTCCTTTGCCTGGTAGCGCAAATCAATTCCAGCGCCCCATAAATTGTCAGTACGCTCTCCCCGGACACCATTCACAACCGCGGTTTGAGGATAGCGGTTATGCTGCCATGAAAAATGGGGCGTAAGGACCCACCGGCTGAAAAATCGCCGGCTGTAGCTGAGAACAACACGGTCCGCTCCGTACCAAGAATTGTTCTGAAACGTAGACTGTTCCACGTCGCGCACGTAATCCACTTGAACCGCGTCACGGGGGCTGATTTTATAAGCAAGATTCGCGTCCACAACAAAACCATTATAATCCTGCTGTTCATCCTGGCCTGAAAACTCATCCAGACGGCGGGCTTGAAAACCGCCTTTAATTTCCGTGACAAGATCTTCGGCGTATTCCCCTCGGATACCCGCCAGAATTTGCCAGAAAGCCTGGTCAGAATTCGCAACTTTGCGGTCGTAGTATGACAACCCCGCGTCATTTTGAATGATCAGGGATGTTTTCTCCCAGAAGCGGTAACCTAAAAGAACCGACATGATATCTTCTTCATAGTCATAGGGTTTGAGTCCCGGAGCGGAGTGCTCAACGGTATGATGCGTGTACCCGGGTTCGAAAATAAAACGGGCCCCTTTATATTTCGCGATAGCCTGCACGGAATTAGCGAGTAAATCATCACGGGTCGACGAAGCGTTCGTCTGGCGGGACTGCTCATTTTTAAAGGTATCTTCCAGAATCAACCGCCAATCATTGTTCGCGTAAAACTCCGCCAGTCCGTGAGCGAAGTGATTAATGGAGTTTTCTTCAGTCTGGTCGGCGAAATTGACGATTTCCATGCCGTATCCGCCTGAAATTCTAAACTTGTCATCTTTTTGAATTTCCGCGCTGAGAGCTGGAAGCTCACGGAAAATAACATCGGCTTCGCGGTCATGACGCGATAAACGGACGTTATCATCCACCTCAAATATCTGTGAAAACGCGGGATGGAGCCGCAAAATCCCAAGAGCGATTCCGGTCGCGGTATCCCCTTTGCGCACGCGAGGCAGGTTGGTGCGCCTGTCGAAATTCGTCATTCCAATCGGCGACTGCCCCCGGCGGAACTGCACGCTTTTATCATCATCATAATAATCCTCGAGGACTTTATCGTAAGTCCACCCGCGGGCGTCATCGCTGACGAACTCCGCCAGAAGACGGCCCGGCACAAGAAGCATGAATAAATAAAAGAGAGTTCCGGCAGTTTTAACTTTTGAAGTCATCATCACTTTTGCACTCCCGCGTGCTCCGGTAAATACCCAAACTGACGCAGGGAATCTCCGGAAAGTTGAACAATCAGGCTTTTCTGCTGATCCGTCAAACGCCTGATCTGGTTTTCATTAGAATCCATTCTGAAATGTTTTTGAAACTCATCAATTCCAAGCCAAACGACTTCTTTCCACTTCCGGTCGTCAACATTCTGGTGCGAACCGTCTTTATTCAGCACTTTTTTCACCTGCAGACGGACTTTGCCTTTCAAATCCGCAATATCAAGATCGGCAAGCTTGTAGATATGCTCCAACATTTCCTGCGGACGCTCCAGAATATCTTCGTAACGGAGAATGTGATAGCGGGGAATCAAACGCGCGTCTTCTACCATGCGCTTAACCCCCATATCATAGTGACGCACAAAAGCCTCGAAATCGTACCCGCGCCGAAGGTGCCCTTCAGCGACAGCAAAACCGTTGCGGATCAGACCAAAAAAAACGGCATCGGGGTATATCCGCGCGAGTTCCCTGGAAACAAAAATCAAGCCGTCCAGGTTCTTACTCAGAAGCCTGGATTTACGGATATCATCATCCGTGCTTAGAACATTCTCGAATTTATAAAGGTTCTGAGTTTCATCGCGGGCACACAATTTCTCGTTATAAAAAATCCGGTCGATCCTATCCTGAGTGCTGGGACTGAAAGACTTGCGGTCGGTCCAGTCATTAAACCTGAAAATATCTGCCGCCTCCGTCAAAACAATCGGCAGATAGCGGAGATTTTTGGCGATCCTTGTCCAGATTGACTCATCCAGTTTTCCCTTAAAAACCTCATTCAATTCGCCTCTTGGAGAGCAAACCGAAGGATGAGACCTCAGCAGGTTTAGCAGGATATTAGACCCGCCATAAGCGAAAGCGGCGATGAAAATCGGTCTTTTATTGAGACGCTCGGTAGGGGCGGGCGCGGCACTGTGGGTTTTATAAAGCGCAAGTTCATGGTAAAGCGACATAACATCGCCGTCTTTCGGATAACATAGACGGTGAAGCTTCAGAATGATTTTAAAAAAAATACCTGAGACTTCCTTGCTTCGGTAAAGCTTATTATTACGGGAATCTTTCAGCGGAACGCCCATGAATTCCGAAAGACGCTGAATCATGTCCCCACCCGACATAAAATCCCGATACTGCGTGAAAAATACCGGCTGATTCGTAGTCTTTAGGATTTTCAGAATCTCAGCATTATAGACATACCAGGCGTGAAGCGATTTCAACCCAAGTTTGATCTTGCGGATAATTTTCCACTTGCCCGGCTGATTATTGTAGTGAGACCAAAGTTCCGCGGGATGACGGTAAATGGCTACGATCTTATGGTCAGGCAGTACTTTTCGCCAAAGATTGTAAGTCAGGCAGGTTCGAGGATCTTTAAATCCCCAATCTTTATTCAGCGCGCTCGTTTTCTCAACAAAACCGCGCAGCTTTCCCATTACCTCCGGATCCACAAGGGTATCTGATTCCATGACACGGTTGATATCAAGGCTATGCGCCTTGTAATCACAGCCGAGCACTTCAATATTCAGATCGTGGGTCTCAAGACGCTCAAACTTATTTCCCTGGTCATACCCCTTCGATTCATCAAAAGTGCCCATGGGAATATTTGATTCATGCAAAATCCGGGAAAGAAGCGTTGTGCCCGATTTATGCATACCCAACAAAATATAGATCATCGCGGATTTAAATGAAGGGTTCCAAGAGCCGACTTTTTAAGCGGCGTCGTCGAATACCCAAGACTCCTTATTATGGTTTTCCCGCAGTTATAGCTCCCCCAGCCCGCAGGATAATCGGAAGGCCTTTAAGATAGCTGATGGATGGCAGGCGGTCAAGTTATTCGGGAACTTTTTTTATTATCGGACTTTATTTTGTAAATGAGCGCCGTAAAAGAAGTTAAGGCTTTTTAATATAAACCGGAAAAACTTTCAACTTATAGCAGGAGCTGTCTTGGAAGTCCAATATCAACATTCACGATTTGCCCGGCCAAAATGGGGCCTGCACCCCTAAAAACGCCAATCTTAGGTGCCCCTAAAGAGGCCGTCACCACCGCCTTCACCGCATCGCCCAAAATCTCCCCTGTGTCACTTTGCAGTCCGGAAGGAATATCTACTGAAAGCACCGGAATCCCGGAAGTTTTCACGATGCTTATCCAGGACAAAACCTCTCCTTCAACTGGACGGCTGAGACCGGTGCCAAAGAGAGCATCAATAATCAAATCATGTTTCATAATATCGCTTAAGCACAGCGAAGAAAAGACGGGAACATTCAACTCCCTGAGCCTGGTAAAATTGGTAAGACTCTCCCCTTTCAGGGCGGAAGAATCCGCGAAAAGGCTGACGCGAACCCGCGATCCTAATTGAGTCAAATAACGGGCGCAGACAAAACCATCCCCCCCATTATTTCCTTTTCCGCAAAGGACTAGAACCCGCGAAGGAGAGAATTTTTTCATAGCCAGCTCAGCCACACCCCGGCCGGCATTTTCCATCAGAGTAAGGGGAGAAATTGAAAAACGCTCAAACGCGAGACGTTCGAGCTCCCGCATCCGCTGGGCGGAAACGGGTTCAGGCAGGTTCGCCAAGAAAAGTTTCCCGGCGTAACTCCGTAAGCTTCAAACGGATGCTCCGGCCGATTTGGGAAGGCTCTCCTTTAAAGAGAACCGTTTTCTCCTGATTCAGGCGGGCTTTCATCTCTCCGGGATTTCGGGAACTTTCCGCGTCCACAAAAACCTCAAACGTGCGTCCAATCATCCGAAGATTATTTTCATCCCGAATTTTTTCTTGAATCTTTAAAAGTTCCGCCAAACGCGATTCCTTAACTTCGGAAGTCACATTATCTTTAAGTTTCGCGGCAGGAGTGCCGGGTCGGACCGAATACTTATAAACATAGGCGTCGTCAAACCGCAAACGCTCCATAGCTTTAACGGTCTCCCGGTAATCTTCTTCCGTCTCCCCCGAAAAGCCCACAATAATGTCCGTGGTCACGGAAATATCAGGAATCAACTCGCGCATCCGGGCGATCTTCCCCGCGAACTCCTCAAAAGTGTGCAAACGCTTCATCCGCTTCAGCATCCGGTCTGAACCCGACTGAAGAGGCAGATGAAACCGCCTGGAGATTTTCGGATTGCGGGCAATGACCTGAAAAAGTTCTTCCGTGGCATCATGCGGGTGTGAAGTGGTGAAAGAAATCTTTTCCAACCCTTCGATACCGCAAAGACTCTCGAGAAGCTCAGCGAAATTAGAGCCTTTTCGGGCTTGCGCGCTTGGGCTTTGCGGTTCAAGTACGATTCGGGGAGCTTTCGCTGAAATCGCCTCCGAATCGTAACTGTTCACATTCTGCCCCAAAAGCGTAATCCACTTTACGCCCTCCTGAACCAGCCGGCTGGCTTCACGGTAAACATCCCGCGCGGGCATGGAAACTTCCTTCCCCCGGGTCGTGGGAACAATACAATAAGTGCAGGCTTTGTTACAGCCAGTCATAATCGGAAGCCACGCGTGATGCTTGCCCCGGCGCCGGATTTGCTCCGAGTACTCGATTGAAATTCCTTCCTGGCGGATCCTGGAAACCTGCTCCCGGGACTCCAGTACTTGGTTCACAAGCGCCGGCAGTTCTTTGATATTGCGGGTTCCAACCATTAAATCGAGCGCGGGATATTTCTGGAAAAGTTTTTCACGGTGTTCTTCCACCATACAGCCCATTAAACCAACTACCAGATTCGGATTTTTCTTCTTGGCGGCGGCAAGCATTGAAAGACGGCCAAAAACCCGCTCTTCCGCGTTTTCACGCACTGAGCAGGTATTCATCAAAACAACATCCGCCCGGACTTCACCGCCGGCAGACGCCGGAAGCTTCATCTCTTCACCGTCCGGTTCATGAATCATTTCAAAACCGGCTTCAGACAGGAATCCTTCCGCGACCTCCGTGTCATAGAGGTTCATCTGGCATCCGAAGGTTTTAATCGCGACTTTTAACTTTTTAGGGGAGTTCATGGGGGTGAATTATAGCAAAAAAGCGGGGGCCGGCCTACCCTTAATCAGGCCGCTTTCCTCAGCCCCGGCAGGTATCCTTCCAGGACACGGATCAAGTCTTCCTTGCGCACCGGTTTTGCCAGATAAGCGTCACAGCCCGCGGCAAAACATTCGTCCCGGTGTTCCTTCATAGCATCAGCAGTCAGGGCGACAATCACCCGGTGAAGCGGACTCCCAGTCTCTTTAGAACGGATCAACCGCACGGCGGAATAGCCGTCCATTTCCGGCATCTGCATATCCATCAATACCAGACTGAAACTGGATTCGAGCATTTTTTCAACGGCCTCATTTCCGTTCCGCGCCTCAGCAATTTCAACCGGGAGTTTTTTAAGAAAAGCCTGGATCAAAAGGCGGTTGTCTTCAGAATCATCGGCCAGAAGAATTTTATAACTTCCGTTTAAATTTTGATTTTCCACGGGCGAAAACGCGGGTTTTGATTCGCCTGGAAAATCCTTCTCGGCACGCCTCTCTTCCCCGGGAAGCATCGGCAGCGTAAAAGAAAATACGGACCCCTGATGTTCATGGCTAGTCACGGCAATTTGCCCGCCCATTAACTCCACCAGACGCTTGCAGATGCTGAGGCCAAGCCCGGTGCCTCCATACTTGCGGGTCGTCGCGGAATCCGCCTGTGAAAAAGGTTTGAATAGTTTATGAAGTTTCCCAGCCGGGATTCCAACTCCGGTATCTTCCACGGAAAACGTGACGGGAATTCTCCCGCTTCGATCGGCAGCTCCTGCCTCTAAAGAAACTTTGATTTCTCCTTTTTCCGTAAATTTCACGGCATTGTTGATCAAATTGATCAAAATCTGCTGAACCCGCGTGGAATCACCCATGACACGCTCGGGTAAATTAGGGCGGATATCGGCATGAAGGTTTATGCGCTTTTTAGCCGTTCTCTCCGTGAACATTTCAACTGTGCGCGACACCAGGTCTTGAAGCCTAAAAGGAAGACTTTCAATTTCCATGGATCCGGCTTCGATTTTTGACAAATCCAGAATATCGTTAATCAAATTCATCAAAGCGTCTCCGCCCGTCCTCAGTTTGGAAATATATTCACGCTGAGTTTCATCCAAATCCGTTTCGCCAAGCAGTTCGGCCATTCCTAAAATAATATTCATGGGAGTCCGGATTTCGTGGCTCATCGTCGCTAAAAATTCTGACTTCAACCTTGAAGCTTCCAAAGCTTCATCACGGGAACGCTGAAGGTTGATCTGAATCTGACGCTGAGCCGTCATATCGCGCGCCGTAACGGAAGCGCCTAAGAGATTCCCCTTTGAATCATGCAGCGGTGAAATCGTTAATGAAACGGGAACTTGAGTCCCGTCTTTACGCAAGCGCACCGACTCATATTGCTGAATGGAGATATCGTTTCGGATCCGGCGCATTAACTCCTCGAATTCGGCCTCCCGTCCCTCAGGGATCAAAATCGAAACCTTCTGTCCGATAATTTCATCCGCAGTATAGCCGAAGAGCTTTTCCGATCCATGGTTCCAACTCTGGATAATCCCATCCAAATCTTTACTAAAAATGGCATCCTCGGAAGACTCCACAATTGCCGCGAGTTTCGCAGTACTCTCTTCCGCCTTTTTGCGTTCTGTTAAATCCGCGGCAACTCCCAGGTACCCAGTGATTTGATTTTGACTGCCTCGAATAACCGTGACGACAAGGTTGACCGGAATTTTTGAACCGTCTTTACGCACATACGTCCATTCATGCTCATCAAATCCCTTTTGGCGGGCCTCCGCGATAAAAGTTTCAAAGCCCTGAACGGTACGGCCATACTTCACGGAAAGTTCCCGGCTGTAAGCCTCGACCTCGGAAGCCAAGTGAAATTTTGAAGGCGTCTCGATCCCGATCATTTCACGCCTGCTATACCCCAGCATTTTTTCAGCACCGGTATTGAAGAACGTAATCAGACCCTCAGGGTTTGTAGAAATCACTGAAACCTGATGCGCCGCCTGGAGCACGCTCTCCAAATCTCTCTGCGCTAAGAGAGCTTTTTCTTTCTCGCTCTTCAATTCCCCGGAAGATTCGATCAATCTTGAAACCAGCCCGGAAGCAACGATTGCCCCCAGCATCAAAAGAATCAGAAAAATCCAGAGTCCCGTTTCCTGGTGCTCCTTCATGTACCGCTCAGACGGAACCATCACGAGCGCGTAATTCCGCTCCCCGACATCAAAATAAAGCTTCTTATAAAATCCGCTGCTCTCAAGTTCGCGAACACGTTCCGCTCGGGGAAAATTAGAACTGTCAAACAGGCTCACTCCCGTCCCCTCCGAATTAGTCACGTCCAAAATCTGGAACGCGTAATAATTCAGGCTATCTCCATCAAAAACGCTTTGCAGAAAAAACGCCATTTGAATTTCCGCGGCAACATACCCCATAGGTGAAGCTCCGGGACCGGATGTATTCGTTCCTCCCTGATTGTTAAAGACCGGATAAACAAGAAGCAAAGACCACCGGTTTGATGAAAGAACGTCGGATCGGCGGACCCGTTCAGTGGCCACAATCGAGTCTTTCTTTGCCGATAATTTCAAAGCTTTTAAAACGAGCGGGTCTTCACCTCGGTCTATACCCATAAGATTCAAATTCGCGGATTGCGGTTCCACAAAAGTCACCGGATAATAAAATCCGGAATTCCCTCCCGCGTTTCCATCTGAAAACCTGATCTTGAATCCTGGGAAATTATCCGCCTCAGCAGACTGCTCAAAGATTTCTTTATTCTCCGCAGGAACTGCCGAAATCCATTCTAGATTCCGGAAGCTTTTCCCGCCGGCCAGAAGCATCTTTGTGAAGGATCGAAACTCCTCACGCTCTATCGATTTTGACCCTTCGTAAAAAGCCCTCAGCGACTTCAGGACAAGCACCGTTTGATTAAATTCACGCTTTAAAGCCGCCATTTTCTCGTGCGCGGTCGCGTTGAATTCCATCCCGGATTTTCTATATTGAACCTGACTCAGGATTTGAAGAACCAAAAATGAAAGAACCACACCGATAAAAAAGACAAAAATGGCGCTCGGAAGGCTCTTTTTGTGCCGTTGAACCGCGGCCAGGAGCCCGGTACCGATTAATAAAAAAGCGGCGGAAGTATGCAGAGCCATCCGCGTCAGAGATCCCCAGCCGTAAGTCGCTTCCGAATGGAAAAAATATCCGAGCATCGCGGCGCCGGCATTGGCAATAATCAGTAAAGCGAGGTAATGAATGATCCCGTATTTAAAACCGCTCTTCCAAACACGGTCTGAACAAAGCGCCATTCCCGCCAGCAAGAAGCAAAGCGCGGTATTTGGCGCCGGGCGCCCCGCGTGGGAGGTTTTCGTCAATACATAAGCCTTCATGAAGAACTCATCAATTCCAAAATTGGAATTGAATAGATACTCAAGCAAAACTGCCAATGCCAGAGCCATCACCGAACTTCCAAAAATAAAAGCGAGAGAGGCGCGCTGAAAACTTAATGAAGCTAACCCTAAACCGATAAAAACCAATCCTAATGCGGTATTGAACTGCATGGGAGCAAATCCTGGAAAGACCTGAATCAGCACGGTATTATGAGTCAGCCATCCAAAAATCACTAAAACACCCAGGAAAGTAATCAGGAAAGATAAGAAGAGGGCCGTCCAAACTCCTCTGCCCCACGAACCAGAATCAAGCCGCGCGGTCATAAATAACCTCGACACGGCTTAGATAATCCGATAAAGCCTTACGCGTAGATTCCACTTCAGAAGCACGTCGGTCCCGAGCGCTTTGTTCAAGCCTTAATCCGATCCGGCTTAGCTCCTCAAAGCCGTACCCCGCGCCGGCACCTTTGAGTTGATGCCCTAGGGTCTGGATCTTGCTAAATTCTTCCGCTTCCAGCCACTGCGCGATTAACGGGACCTCGTTTTTTCGTTTTTCAAGAAAAGACGGAATAAGATCCGCGAGGTCCTTGTCCGCTTTAACCAGAATTTTTCCCCCTCGAAGTTCTTCGTTCATCACGCGGCCTTTTTTATCATTTCGCTCAGACGGGCTTCAAAACGCCTGATAAAATCAATGAGTTGAGAATCCTTATAATCTTTTTCAAAGCAAGTATCCGCCCCCGCCGCCAGCATTCGCTCCACAGTCTCGCGCCCATACGCGGTCATTCCGATAATGGCAGTCGATTTAAATTTAGGATTAGACCGGATTTTCCGGCAAATCTCTTCCCCGCTGATCCCCGGAAGACGCACATCCAGAAAAATAATATGAGGATTAAATTCATCGATTAAAAAACCAGCTGAGAAACCATCTCCGGCTTCGCGAATCTGAGATTGAGGGAAATGGCGCTGAAGTGTTACAAGCAGGATTTGACGCAGGTCAAAATCATCTTCCACGATCAGGATTTTTAAAAACGGGGCGGACGGCGCTGAGCTTTCTGTAAGTTCCGCGGATACCGGCATTCCCATTTTTTCCAACGCGAGTTTCAAATCTGAAACCGCGACACGGCTGTGCCCGCCCATAGTCGCTGAAGCCTTAATCAGGCCGTCACGGATCCACCGCAAAATCGTTCCTCTGGAAACCTGGCAAATAACAGCCGCCTCTGAGGTCGTTAGGTAGTTTTTCATCTATTTAAAAGTTAACACATTCAGTTCAATTTACAAATTTGGTGCAATTGGGGCATTTGGAGCGCTTTTAAAGAAAAGAAAACGGGCAGAGTACGGGCGCGGAATGAAACTGAAATTGAAAGCGAAGATTAAGCGGACTGAGCCGCGCGGATTTCGGAGCGGTATTCTGTCGTCAGTTTTTTGACCAGATTCAGGAAGATAGCCAGATGTTTTTCGTCAAGAACCACGATCCGGCTTCCGTCCTGACGCACTTCAGGAAGCTGATTAACAAGACTGGTCGCCAGAAAACGAACCATAAGAGGAAGGAATTGCGATTCCCCAACCACATTCACAAAATTTTCCTGAGCCTGAACAACGGTGTCCCCTTGTTCCCCGCCATTCTTAACGGCCAAGCGGGTTCCAACCAGAGTTTTCCGCGCATCGGGAGAAAAATTAACTTTAGACAATCGGTTTAAATCCACAGGCTGATCATTACGTGAACCTAAAGTAGCAAAAATCATCCGCATCAGCCCCGGAAGTTCTTTCGCGAAACCCATGGTTGTCTTTTCGCCCGGAGTCCCCACCGCGTAAGCTACCGCAATCGGATGCTCAGCCTCAAGGAGAACCTTCATGTAGTCCTCGTTGGCAAATGAAGCGTCAAGAACGTAACTGGTTTTACTATCCGGAGTAGCGCTCGCGAATAAATTCGCGGGCATTTGAACGCCGTCAATCACAAGAGTACCTTTATTGGCCGTAAGAAGAGCCTGGTAACGGGTTTCAAGCTCCTTCTGATCAAGCGCGATAAATTGGGTCTGAGCTTCGGAATCGATCTGGATATTCTGCGCGGCCTGAGCCTGCTGAAGATTATAGCCAAGAATCACAGAGTTAATCACATACCGCTGAAGCTGGGCGGAAAATTTCTCCTGAAGACTTGAAGCAAAAGCCTGGCGAACTTGTTCATCGCTAAAAACCTGTTCCGCGAATGCGGATGTTAACCGGCCGATTTCCGCTTCAAATTCAGGGCTTAAAATAACCGCCGAAAGATTCTGCCCTTTTTCAACAGCCGTCCGAAGATAAGCAGAAATTCCATTTCGAATCTGTTCCTGCGCGGGTTTAATAACCGAGTCACGGCGCTGGGCTGAAATCGCGTCAAAAACCTGGCTGATTTGATTAAGGTCAGCATCACCGGAGAATTGACTCAACACCTGATTCGCGATATCCGCGATGGGGGCCAACGCGTCAATTCCCGTCGGCTGTTGAGCTGTTTCAAGAGGCGCAGTCACCGCGGCTTCCCTTTCCTGCGCCGTCGTCACACTGATAACCGGAGCGACCGCGATAGGGGCTTCGGCAAGACGGACTTCAGACCGCGCGGGATACGCGGCGTTAAGTTTATCCAGATACTGCTGGCTTCTATCTTTAAGATTGTTCTCTCCTAAAAATCCTGCCGGCGCGGAAGTTTCGATCCGCGCGTAAACCCGAACCGCTTCCTCGAAAAGTTTACGCGCTAAATCAATAGTCGAAGCACTGCGTCCGGAAAGAACCGGCTTCAGATTATTTCCGTCACGCTCCACACCCGGTTGATTATTCAGAACCATCTGACTCGCCCAATCATACAATTGATCCGCGATTTTCAGCTGAGCGTCCCAAGTGCCGGCCAAATTACTGTTGGGAGAAGTCAAACTTTGGAGAACAGGTTCTAAAGAACCCGCCGCGGTCCGGTTGAGCGATGGATTGTCCGATAGCGTAACCAGCCCTCCGGCAACATTTAAAACGGAATCTAAATTTAAAATCCCTACATCCCCGGTATTCCCAACGCTGATCAGAGGAGCCGTAACCCGTTTCGCGGGCATTTGCAGCGGATCACTCGGCGTTATAGTGCGGACCACACCTTTAAACAGCTGATCACGCACCGAAATCACAGGGGCGTATTGAGTCCCCACTTTAGCCAGGTACTGCTCACTGCGGGCCTGCAAATTATTATCGCCCAGGAAACCCGGTGAAATCGAGTTAATAATCCCATAAGCCTGGACCGCGTTTGAAAAAAGGGTAAGCCCTAAATTTAGAATTTCGGATGGAAGATTTGGCTGAACCGCTTTCAGCCCGGAAGAATCGCGCGGAGCGTTATCATTAAGGAGCAGTGAGCCGGCTAAATCGTAAAGTCCATCCGCGGCTTTTAAAATGGCGGGCAATCCGCCGGCATAAGAACTGTTCGCGTCCAAAAGATCACTCACGATCACCGAAATATAACCTAAAGCCGAGCTCCTCACTTTCGCCACCCTTGCGGCATCGCCTTCAATATTGCCGGATTCCGCCGCGCGGGCAATAACAGCAAAATCCTTGAGCGCGAGAAGAATGACGTCAACATCTCCTATTTGAGTGGGAGCGCGCAAAGTCTTGGTGCCCGTTTTTCTAACCGCGTGGTCGCGGGATGGATCAATCTGGCCAATCACCCCGCCATAAGAATTTTTTTCATAAACACGTTTAACGGCACTCGAAAGGAGTGATTCGGCGTTTTGAATTGAAACGCGTGTCTCTGAACGCGCGGCAACCGCGGTCAAATCCGCGCGAGTCTGAATGTTCTCTTGAGATTCAGGCTCGATTCTGATTTCCGCGCGGGCAGAGGCGGGATAGGCCGTTCGAATGGCAGCCGCGTATCCTTTAGCCTTTTCGAAAGCGCCGTAACCGGGCTGTCCCCGCTGCAGTTCAGCTCCGAGAGTAAAATCAAGACGGGCGATCTGATCAAAAAGATCCAAGGCAAAATCAACTCGATCCGCGGGTAGATTCGCCAAAACAACCCGGTTTTGATTCGCGTCGCGCGCTGTCGCGTCAAACATAAGCCGCAGAGCAAGATTATAGGAAGCCAGCACCGCTATTCCCTGACGCGGTACATTCGCAGGGTCCGTTAAAAGAAGTTCTTGAACTCCGCCAAAAAGATTCGTAAACGCATTACGCACCTGCGCCAACAGAGCGTCGGGAGAAAACCCGCGGGCCCGCAAATTTTCAAGCGCGACAATCTGATTGATTAAATCGATGGATAAAATTCTTATTTCATCTGCTGAGAGAGCGCTGTATGAACCTCTCGCTCTACCGGCCTCAAGTGCCGTAAGGCGAGGAAGAATCCGCTGAAACCCATCATGAGCCGTAAGGAATTCTGCCGGAATAGCCAGAAAATCTCCCGCGGCATCTTCTCTTCCCGTTCTCACTTCAGACCGAGCAGCAGCCGCGGCGGCTGTATCCGACAGCTGAACAACGGAGATTTGTTTAACTTTCGCGCGCTTAAGCTCATTAAGAATCCGGGCAACATCCTTAATCACCGCGAATCCGCGTTTATCTTTTTTAGGGTAATAAACCCGGCCATTCGCAACGATCGCGACTGTCTTTTTAAGCTCAGCCTCACTCTTCTTACTCATTGCCGGCAATTTAACATCCGTTTCATTCTCGACAACAGCGTTTAAGGCATTCAGCCTGATCTTCCCCCAGAGCACATACGTGACCCAGTCATCAAATGTAATACCCGTTCCTTTTAATACCCCCCAACGAAGAACAGCGGCTGAGACCCCGATACCCGTCAAAAATGCCCCCAGCAAAACTAGAGCTGGTTTCAACAGAACGGTGGCACCCAACAAGCCAATAACCGTCAGGGTCAAACCCACCGCTAAAAGCACTAGTGAAAACAGCGAAACATATTTCACTAACACCGCGTAACCTGTATCCAGACTTTCCATGTAATCGTTCGCCGCCCGCAAAGAAACTCGGGCAAGCTTACGGTAAGTCGTTTCTTTCGCCGCTAAATCCTTCAATTGACGCGTGTCTCTCAGGATCGTTCCCTTCTGATCGGCTTTAAGATCAAGCGTGGTTTTCTCCGCGGACTCCAGCACACTCTTACGGAACGGAAGAGTCGCGAAGAACAGTTCAGAAAATGAATAAGGTGAATCCCCTTTGCGGAATTCAAAAACAATCATCATCGCCGGAACAGGCAAAAGAACCGCGGCGATAAGCAGTGCGACCGGAAAAACCAGAGTCCAACCAAATAAAAACGCAGCGGCCAGATAAAGCGCGGAAAGCGCGAGAATCGCCAATGAAAGCCCCCGGGCGATCCAAACACCGGTTTTCTCATCCAGCTCAGTAAGATTCGCAAGGGTCGTTTTCTTTACCAGAGCGTCTTCCGCTTCGCTGGTTTCGTGATCCAGAATATGCCGGCCCCGATTCGCGAGTGCCCGTCCATTCACTCCGCCAAACTCGTCAGCGTCGCGGGTGTCCCGGCTAAAGCGGGCAGCGTCGGCGTTCGCTTTCGCGCGGTTAGTCTTTATCATGTCCTGGAGATAATTCGCCCAAATACCAAGTTTTGTTAATTTTTCAACATCCTCCGCATGCGAAGCCGGTAAATCGGCCCGATCAACCCCGGCGGCAGCTCTTTGAAGATGATGCCGCAGCGCTTCAACCGCGAACTGAAGACGCTCAACCCGGTCAAGCGTAATCTGGAGCGACCACTGAGCGTCATTCACATCCATCCCTTCACCATCCGCTCCGTAATCAATAAAAATATCCTGAACGTCGCTTTTCAGAGTTTCGTAATGAGTGGTCAGCACCGCCATAAGCGCGTCAAAGTTTCCATTTTTTATGGCAGTATAAATTTCAAGCGGAGAAATCGGCTTTACGCTGGTTTTGGTTTTCTTGGTACGGGCTTCGGCGATCGCGGCTTTATTAGCCGCCGCCTGTTTCTCTTTAGCTTTAAGCGCCTTAATCAGGGCTTGGGTCGCGGCAGCAACATCACGGTCCCTTCCTTCACTTTCATTGGGAAACCTTGTGTCCGGTGAGGAAAAAGCCGGAAAAACGCCTTCCTGATAGGATTGAGCCGTGAAATGATCGTTCCCATATCCGGTACCGTCAACGCCGTCTAATTCTTCGGGAGTATAAACCATTCCATCAACTTGAACGGGCGGCGCCGGCGCCGGCTCCCCAAACCCCGCTGATGAACGGGTTAATTCCCGATGGCGGAGGCGAAGCGCGTCAGTATTCATGGGCCTTGAAACCCCCGCGCGTATAATTTTCCGGGCTTGCGGATCTTGAAATAAAAGTTTGGCTTTTTCCGATCTTGAGCTCGTATCTCCAATCGCCTTAGCGGCCTCAGTGACCAAGGTCAATAACTCAACCTGAAGATCATCCAGTTTGTCTTCGATACGCCCCAATTCTTTTTCCAGAGCTTTCTGCGACTTTGGATTCGTAAAAAGGGCCGTGAGGTGCTCTTCCAGCGGAATCCGCTCCGGTCTGCCTTTCACGGGGATCCACGCGATCTTTCGATACTCCGGTGAAACGTCGAGCAAATTATTATAAATCCCGAGAATTCTGCGGAGCTTGGATTTTAACGGCAAAGGGGTCGATTTCGCATCGAGCAACTCCTGAAGTTTTTGCTGAATCGCGTTCCCTTTAGGTTTCGCGGGCGCTTTTTTAGGAACTTTCGTCCCTCCGGCAGCGCTGGTTCCGCTCAATGGCGGAGGAGCGCCTCGAAAAGGAGGGGGCAAAACAGGTTCCGGCAGGTCCGGTAAATCGGACGGTGTGTCTCCCATTGAGCTTCCAACCGGCGTTTCCGCTCCGGTTAAATCCGGTTCAATAACCGGCGCGGCTGTTAATTTCGCGGCACCTGTTTTAATTTTAGAAATAGCTGCTTTTAATTTTTTCGCTACGTCCGCAAAATGGTTGATTTTCCCAGTATCGGTTTTCCTACTAGCCCATCCCGAAATCACTTCATCCTCTTTAACATCAACAGCCCTAATGTTTGATAAATACTCGATATTCCCCTGAATCGCAGTCAAAGCGCCTATAAATCCAGACAGCGTTCCTTGGGTATTTAGACTATCTAAGGTTAATGCTGCGGGATCTATTTTTGAGAACTCGCGGTTCCCTTTTCCCAAAATCCGGTCAAGAAAATTTGTAATAACAGCACTTGGCCCCCGAACAGCAACCACATCGCTGTTGTTCTTCGTTTTATCACCTGTCGTATACGCTTTTAGCAGTTTTTCGAGCGCGATAATCTCAACCATCACCTCACGGATGGCCATATCCCCGGCAACGATATCAAGACCCGGACGGGGAGCCGTGATCGCCCGGACTTCAGAACGGCTGGGGGTGAAAAGAGCCACGGTTCCGTCAGGACTTAATGAAGGAGGGATAGCGACCGCGGACGGCTGACCGGAAGAAACCCGCGCGTAGAGATCTTTAATCTGAGGGAGATTCAGCTTTCCTCCGCTGGCCAATTCTTTAAAACCGCTCAAAAAAGCCTGGGATTTAATCTGAAATTTTTCAACCAGATCCGCGAGGGTTTCCTGGTTGAGTTTCTCGACTTCGTCATTGACCCCTTTAAGAATTTCGTCGTCATTTTTAACCGCGGCGTTAAAACCAAACCGGTCGGCGTAGTACCGGAAAAGCTGATCAATATACTTGGTATATTCTCCGCTCTTCTCGATCCTCCCCTGATTTGAAAGCTCGCGGATGACATCATCGCGCCAGGTCTTGATATTCCGGCGGAAATCCGGCTCGCTCATTTCGCTGACCATTTTCAGCGAAGCGTCCTTCACGAAAGCGTCATAAAGGGTCGTTTTAAGGAACCGTTTGTAGGACAAATCCCCTTTCATCACGGGCGCGTAATTTTCGTGGCCTTCCAGGGAGTTCATTTTCGGCATGATCACCGCGTAGGAATAATGGCGCTCTCTCAAACGCTGTTCAAAACCTTCCGCGTGAAAACCGCCGGTCAGCACGATCACACCCTTGGTTTTTTCCCGGTCCATAACCTTTTCGATCCGATCAAGGAAAACCGAGTCACGCTCCATCGCCAGTTTGTAAAACTTAAGAGCCGGCGCTAAATCCGGAAAGACACTTCCCGCGAGACTCTGAAAAGACGCTTCGTCGGCGCTGTATTCATTAAACTGTTCACGAGTCCATTCGAGGCGCGTCAGGTCGGTTAAAACCCTCAACCGGTGATAGCGGACTGAAAGGTCTTTTTGTTCCGGGGTTTTGGCAAATTCATTTTCATAATCCGTCAAAAGCGTTTCAAGTTCTTCAAAAAGCTTGGTGCCTTTTATCATGCCGAGAGTTTCCGTCTGGCCAAGCAGTTCGCGAAGCCTGGGGGTAAGCTTGGGAGTGATATTAATTTTCTTTCCGGAATCGACCAGGTATTTCAGGAAAGTTCCCGCGTCAATCTGCCCGGTCACAAAGGTCTGATATTTCTCGTTAAATTCTTTCATATCACCGGAGGTCAGTTTGCCTTCGATCTTGGTCTTCAGGTGGTCAGCCATCCGGCGGAGCGTGACTTCAATATTTTCATCCTGGAGCCGGTCTTCGGAAACCGCCGCTTTAAACACCGGGAAGAGATGAGGGAAACGGTTTTCAGTCAGCCGGGAACCTTGGGGGTCAAGAGTCTGAAGGAACTTCATTAGTTTAAAGAGATCCAGCTTCTCATCACGGAAAGCGGTGACTTTTTCATGAAAAGCATTAAATTCCGGCGAATAGACCGACTTCCGCTCGCGGTCAAAACCATCGCTCATTCCCTGAAAAGCCTTCAGAAGTTTTTCTTCCAAAGCGTCCGCCTGAAGGTAAGCGTCGTGATTTTCCTGATACAGCCCCCACTGCTCCAGGCCGACATAGGTGGCCGGCATGGGGCTGAAAATCGCGGCCATTTCAGAACCGCTCAACTCCCCTTTCGCGGCGTATTCCGCGAGCACTTTCTTTTTAACGAATTCATCCGGGAAAGTTTTAAAAAGAAGCGGATCAAGATTGCTTTGCGTGCCTTCCACAGCGACAAAGCGGATGTTGAACTGCTGTTGAAAAAACTCGATCAGGGCCTGCATATTTTTCTGAGCGTCAACAATGGCGTGCGCGTCCTGAATATAAATGACAAAACGGTCGGAAGAATCCGAATGAGAAAATTCCTGAAGGGTTCCGAGTTCCGCGGGAAAAGTCATCTTGTCGGGAATTCGGACTTCGGTGGACGTTAAATTAGAAGGACGGGCAACAGTAACGGCGGGCTCAGCGGACACCGTTGATCCGGAAAAGCAGACCAACGTCGCCAGCGCGATTGACTTGAAATATAAGTTTTTTTTGATCTCCATAGAATCGCCGTCCACAGCCCTTTATTAAAGGCTTTTATAAAGGTGACTCTAGAAGTATAGCACCCTCTATAGGAATTTTCTAATGACAGGTAGGGCTGTGGAAGGAATGCTAGTTCTTACTAGAGAATGCTACTTTCCCCTAGGGAGCAATACCAGGCTTAGGCGGAAATCTTGGCTTTTTGCTCAGCCAGAGCGGTCATAAGGGCTTTGACGATATTGTTTTTCAGGAACAGGTCATCCGCGTCATAACCTTCGGAAGTCATCCGAACCTCAACGAATTTTTCAAACTGCTCACGGCCTAAGACCGCCGCTAACAGACCCACCTCACCCAGTTTTTCTGTGTTGGAAACTGGGCGGTTTTCAGGCGTCTGGATTTCAGCTTTCCCGTAAACAAAGACCGTCGCCCCGCGGGAAGCCAGGAATTCCGTCAGACTCTGAGCTTTAGAATCTCCGGCGCGGATATAGAAAACCAGATGGCCGGCGGCTTTGCCAACCTGACGATGCAGAAGGTCAAAGGTTTGCGTTTCAAAATTTTCCAGATTCTCGATTGACTGAATGCCCGGAGCGTTCTGGAAATCCTTCGAAGCTTCAGAACCCAGAGCCACGCGGCGGAACTGGCCGACCATCGTGCGAATCTCAAGCAACGCCGAGCCGGACTGGAATCCCTCAAGAATATCGATGGATTTCAGTTTCAAGAATCGGGCAACGTCATACGGCTTACCGACGGTTCCGACAAGCTGTTGGGCAAGCTCGCGTTCGTTAACCGCCGTGAATTGCAGGAGCATACGGCCGATAGCAATCCGATCCGCGTAAGTTTTATTCACATCATGGGCATCGAGAATTTCCTGGATGCGGACGGTTTCTTCCCAGGCTTCCGTTTCGTTGCTCAGGCGGAGGCTGTCTTTCAGCCGGCCTTTCTCGTTCTGTTCAATATGAATACGTTCATGCCCCACGGTCACGATCAGATCGTTGAGCATACGGGCGAAGTACACAAGCTCTTCAGGCTGGACATCTTCAATCGCCGGGCTGAATCCCGCGGCAAAGCCGTTGAGAAGTTTCTGTTTGTTAACCACGATGCTTCCGGTCTGCGGATCCGCGTAACCGAAATGATTCTGCAGCGCGGCGTCAGAGGCCTCATCTCCCAAGAGCAAGGCGCCTTTTTCTTTGTAGGCCGCAAGCATATCGTAGTTCTGAAGAAGCCCGAACGCCTGAGCCCGGCGGGTCGCGGCCTGGAGCATCACTTCAATCGAGTTACCGCCTGAGCGCCATGACAGAACGCTTTCGGCCAGAATTCTCAAGCTTTCATCCGTTTCAAGACTGAAATCAGGAATGGCTTTCAGTTTCGCGATCAGGGATTTCAATTCAGCGCTCTCAACTCTTGATTCAGAACGCGCGGAAACTTCCACGGCCGGTTCTTCGGCGGTATTACGCGCGAATTCCGCGTCACGCTCAATGCGTTCAATCATCGCGCGGAGGTCTTCAACCGAAATACTGCGGGCGGAAAGTCCGGCTTCGAGCTGCGCCGTGAATGAATCCTGAACAGGGCTGTCAAGAGCCGCGACAACCTGATTCAGGAAAGCCAGCGCGGTCGCGATGTTTTTGAAGTCTTCTTTGGTTTTCGCTCCGGCAATTTCCCAACGGCGGGTCGCGTCCAGAATCTTTTTGACGAACTGATAGAAAATCCAGACCTTATCGACCACGTCGGAGTCCACTTCCTTCACTTTCGGAGCCAGATCCGCGAGCGGGCCCATATCCCGCAGGATTTTGCATTGAACCAGGAAGCATGAGCTGCAAGAATTCAGCAGGCCTTTGAAAACTTTATTATTGAGCTGAATGCCCGACTGATTCAGAGCATCCAGAAGTTCGGCACGGCCTTCGTTATAATCGGCTCCTTTGACCACGCCCTGACCTTGACCATCTTCCACGAACAGCGTGCTGAGAACCTGCTCAAGTTCACTCCGGCGAGGAGGCGTCGTGGAGCGGATCAGGCGGGCAAGCCCGCTGACGTAATTGCGTTTCACATCGCTGGAATCGCCGGCGGACGGCACTTCAGGAATCCGGATTTCAGAGCGAGCGGAACCATCTTCGCCCTGCTGAGCGCGGGCTTCCATCATTTTCCGCAATTCCTTAAACTGATTAGCCTCCTCTTCAGCGGGATTCGCCGGAGGTTTCGGGCTCGTCAGCGCTTTGCGAAGTTCTTTCTCCGGAAGGTTACTCTTCGCGCTCTTCTTCATGAGATTCTGCGCGGCGGATTCCGGAGCGTATTCAAGAATGGTATAGGTGTCATCACTTTCGTTATAAAGAACAACCTGCATACGCACCTTACCGCCCAAACGGTCGTAGTAAGGTCCAAGCACCTGGCCCAGCTGTTCCGGGAACGACTTATACGGATCAATTTCCGTGTGCGCGAACGCGAGAATTTCCGCTTCGTCCGGTGTGATCGGCGCGGCCGGATTTCCCGCCGCGTCAAATTTCACGGGATTTCCATCCGCGTCCAGGAAACGGACCATCTGAGCATTGCGCTTCACATCCGCGGAAGCTCCGGCGGGAAGGCCCAGGGCTTCAAAATCACGGGCTTTCACGACCGACGCGCGGGTCACAGAACCATTTTCCGCCACCGTATAAGCCACGGCTCCCTGCCCGGCTTTCCAGGAAACCGCCGGCATACCGTCGGTGAACGACGACGGCGTAGGATCATTTTCAGGGTGGAAATGCAAACCCCGGTAAGTGTTGGAACCGACAAACTCAACACGGTCTTTGGTCGAACCCTGGAAGGAAATGAAAATCTTGCCTCCCTTTTTAATCTGAGTAATGGCCGTTTCATAACCGACAACCTGCAGGCGTTTAAGAAGCTTCTGGCCTTTCTCAGATTTAAGAAGCTCATCAAAAGCATATCCGGCCGTGACATCAGCGGCCAGATCAATACCCGTTTCCGCCAAGTCCAGTTCAAGGAAAACTTTTCCGTCTTTACGCGCCTGATCCAGGAATTCCGCCGTCACGTCATCAACCTTCACGGAAGTTTTTCCGTACCGTCCGTTAGCCTTAAGTTTAGCCAGAATGTACTCGCTTCCGGCGCGGTAACCGGCCGGCATCTCCAAATTCTCGCCGTCATCCACACGCTCAAGGAAGGCGGCTAATACCGAGGCCCGCTGAAGGTACATATCGGTTGAAAGAAGTTCCGTGAGACCGTCCAAATCTTTTTGGGCTTTTGCCTTCACGTCAGTATCCGCAGAACTTAAATCATTTCCAGCCAGTTCCATCAAACGGCGGACCAGATCCTTAATCAAGCGTTCACCCGCGTAGAAGTCCTTAGAGAACGCCGTGGATTCCGTCATGGGATAAGCCATCTGCAGACGTTCCAGGTAACGTTTAAGCGCGTCAGGATTCCCGCGGAATTTTTCAACATTCAGCTGCGCCCAGTCAAAGCGCGCTTCGCCATCAGCATCTTTCTTTTCTTCCTCGATTTCCAATTTCCGCTGAATAGTCAAATCATTACGCGCGCCGAATTTAGCCTTAAGCTGATCCTGAGCGGCTTTCTTTTCAGCTTCGACTCTGGCTTTCTCTTCGTCAGATCCGGTAAAAAGCGGTTTTGCGAGAGTCTGCAGAAGACCTTCCAGTTCCACTCGCTCATCCGCGGTCAGTTTCGCTTCATCAAAACCATATTGGAGCGAAGCGCCAAGCACGAGCGAGCGGATATTCAACGCCGTTATTTCAGCCTGCAGGGCGTCAATGGCCGGCATAATCTGTTCATTGATTTCCTTCGCCTTCTCAGCGCGCGCTTCGCGGTTCTTTTGAATCAGTCCAGGCGCGACCACGGAAGGATCATCCGTTTCCGGTCCGTTTAATTCGATCCTTCTCAGTAAAATCGCCGCCGTGAGATCTTCACGGTTCATCGTTACCATCTTTTGAAGGCGGGCAATTTCAGCATTCAGCTTGGCGAGCATTACCGGGTCTTTTATTGCCCCAACTTGCGCAGTCAACTGTGTCAAATAAGCGCTAATGGCGCCTTTGATTGTATCCACAATTTCCGGCCGGTTGATGGTACTAAGCGCCGTGGCAACATTGTTCAGCCACTCCAATTCACCTTTTAACTGTTCATGTTCCGCGTCCAGGTCTTCAGCAGAAGCCGCCGCTTCTCTCAAACGCGTCCGAAGAGGCTTCATCTTATCTTTTAGCTCTTTTTCTTTCGCGGTGATAGTTTCGGGACGGCCTTCCACAATAGCTTTCCCTTTCAAAGCGGTCTGCATTCTCTTGAAAACTTCAGCGCGCTTTTTAGCAATGCTGAGTGTTTCATCATTTTGAGCGATCTGGCTCTTAATCAATTTCGCGCGGTTCGCTTTTTGAGCCGCAGTCAACTCCAGGTTAGAATCAAGATTTCTTAACGCTGCCTCCAACTGCTGTTTGCGCTTTTGCAGCCGGTCAATCGTTCCCGCGCTGGAAGCCCCGTGAGTCTGGAACACAGACGCGCCCAGGAACCGCATCGCGCGGTAAACAACCGCGTGGGCGTAAGCCGCGGGATTTGTTTTGCGCAATTCTTCAAGCTCGTCTTTAACGTCTTCCGGCAGGAAGTTCACTAAAGTTCCCGCGATCTGATCAAACGGAGCCAGCAGTTCCTGCGTGCGGGCTTCAGAACGGGCGGAAGGGCTCATAGCCTCAAGCTCATCCAGGCCGTCAAGCGCGGATTCAAGCGCGTCAGCAATCTGATCGGCCATCTTGTCACCGTCATTCTTGCCGGTTTGAGTACGGTTAAGAACCGCCCGTCCGGCGCCGTTCAAAACTCTCTCTTCAAGGGTCACGCGGTTTCCAAGAAGTTCATCTTCCGTATCCGTCCAGGAAGTAAACTGCCACAGAACGCCCATCATGTAATTTTCCACGTAGTTCAGAACATTTTCCTGAGCTTGAGCGACTTCGTCCAAGGTCGGCCGGGTATGAGCGACTTCCAGGAGATCCAGAAGTTCCGCGGCGGCTCCGTCAGAAAGAGCCGGTTCATCCTTGGGCTTCCCGGTCTTTTCATCCAGATTTTCTTTCTGCTTGTTCTTGACCACATTGCGCGCGGCTTCGATATTGCCGTCTTCAACCGCGCGGAGGAAATCGAAGTACCAGGTAAACACGTTCACCTTCGAGAAATAATCATTCAGGATATGAAGCACATCTCCCATCAAGCGGAACCGCTGTTTCTGAAGGACCATAATTTCATTCAGCAGGTTTTTCTTCTCCGCTTCCGTCATCTCTTCTCCTTCAGCCAGCTTCCGATAAACTTCGATCCTGGCCCGCAGATCCGCCAGTTTATCCTGGGCTTTGGCCGCATCGGAAGGCGTCAGGAGACCGGAATCGATACCACGCTGAACGTTTTCAGCTTCCGCCGTCAGGTCGAGCTGTTTCTGCCTCATGTCGGCTTTATCTTCATCCGTGAGCTTGCCTTTGGCCGCGCGGCGAAGCACTCCGAGGCGGGCATTATTTTCCTCGAGAGCGGCACGGTTCTGGAGCCATTTCTGAACCGGGTTTTCACGGACAATATCCATGTTGGCCGTATTGCGGTAGAACCGGATCTTTTCGCGGAAGGTTTCACCCAGCTGAACCGCGCCCCAGCGGTAACCTTCGAACGTCGCCTGAAGCTCGCTGTCATTAAGAGTCTGCATATACGCTGAAGCCACGAACTCAGCAAAGAAGTCACGGAAAATCTGGCCCTGGTAATCCGAACCCTTCGCGCCTTCCCCGTTACGGCTTCCGCCCAGATCGTTCCAATTCATGATCTGTTCCAGACGTTCCGCTTCAGCCTTCAATTTTTCAATTTTTTCTTTATCCTTAACCGGGTCAAGCCCGTTGATTTCCTGACGGATTTTCTGGACCATGGTCTGAGTGAATTCCTTGTCATGATCGTCAATAATACTTTCCGTCGCTTCGTGCAGGAAGAACTGGCGGATCACGGCCTTGGCGGATTCGGCCGGATTGGTCCACTTGCCCGACCGGCGCAGGTGGTTCATCGTAACGAACAGGCTCTTGCTGAAGAACATCTTCTGTTTGCCCTCATTCCAGTACGCGTGCGTGTCGGCTTCCGGATCAATTCCAAATTCCATTTCACCGATGCGGCGGCCGATCTTGGCCATAATGTCCGCCGGATAACCCGCGTCTTTCATCTCCTGCGGAAGATTTTCATAGCTGAGTTTGTCCACGATATCCGAGCGGACTTCCTCAATTGTTTCAGTGCTGACGCCAAGCCCGTACACAAATTCCATATCCGCGATGAACCGGCCCAGGCTGGGAGCGGCTTCAAAAGCCTTATCAAGATACCGATTCGCGGCTTCAAGCGCGTTCGCGTTCGCGCGGCGGACGCTTTCAGCCGTCAGATCCGCCTGAAGAATCCAGAATTCTTTGCCATTTTCATCGATCGCCGGCAGGCTTCCGTCACCCCATGAGGTCGACGAATCTTGAATCATGATCGCCAGAGTTTCATCATCCATCCCGGCCAGATGCGCGTCAACCTTGGGCGAGGAAAACGAGGGAACCGGTCTACGGCTATTGAGCGCGTCCATAGCCTTATGAATGAAGACACGGCCTAAGGCGAGTTTCAGCGAGCGGACAAGGTCCGCTTTATCTTCCGAATGAGCCCGAACTCCCATCGCTTTTCTAATCAGGACGTCATAGGCGTCTTCCGGGTTATCCTGCATCCCGTCAATACCTTCCGTTTTCATGAACTGATAAAGCTCAGCGGCGTTGTTTAAACCATAAATAGGCATCAATCCCCCAAAGTTGATCAGGAGACGGGCCTGCGTAAAATCAATATCCGTTGTCCGGCCGAATTGACCGGCGAAGAACACCAGCATCTGTTCATTGATCCACGGGAATTCCTCAGCAAGTTTCGCGAGCTCCAGATCCGAAACCGTTCTGAAAGAACCGTCCGGATTGCGGAGCTTATCACGCAGATACGACGCGGCTTTACCGGCCGTTTTCATCTGTTCCAGATTCATGCCCGCGAAAGTCTCGGCGGGAATCTGCGACAGCATCGGTTCATCCGGAATTCCCGGATCCAGCATTTTGGCGATTTCGAGTTCCTTACCCGTAAAGCCGTGATCCGCGGCCAGCTTTTGAAGATTCCGTCCGGTCAGCTCACCCAATTTCAAGCCGTCGGTCAATTTTTCAGTTTCACGCGCCAAAGCGTAATATCTCTTCAGCTTATCTCCAAGATCAGCACCGAAGAATTCAACAAAAAGACCATCCATAAAACCTTCGCCGACGCGGTCGAGATCTTCCTTCAGCTTTTTGGCTTTTGCCTGAATTTCAGCTTTCTTTTTCGGATTCTGATTCTCAGGCTTCTTGAACTCTTCATTGAGATCCGCGATGTCTTTCTTGTATTTTTCATAGGCATCCGTGCGCATTTTGACAAAGGCCGCGCCATCCGCTTTTTCGGTGAAGCCGGCAAGCTTGATCAGCATCTCATCGCTCATACCCGGAATCGCGGCCTGGAGCGCGCCGAGAACCTTCGCAAGGGCTTTATCCCCGCGGCCCGCGTTGGTCTTGGCCAACTGAGCCACACGGGCTTCAAGAGCCGCGCGGAGAAGGCTATTCGGAACAAACCCGCGGAAGAACGTATTCTGCTGGAGACCGATCAGCCAGCGTCCGACCGTAGCCGGCGTTTGAGCCAGACGAACCTTTTCACGAAGCTTTTCAAGCTCCGCTTTCTTAGCCGGAAGTTCCGGGCTCTTCTGCTTTTCAAGATCCGCGACTTCTTTCTGGAGATCTTCCGTGCGCAGTGCGTCAATCTTCGCCCGGAGTTCTTTAGCCGCCGGCGTATCTTCCTGTTTCTTTTCAACAAACTCTGTCTGATAACGTTCACTCAGATGCTTCTGATGCTCCTTATAATCGTAAGCACCATCACTGTTGATCAGTTTCTTCAAACCGAAAATACCCACCCCGATAGCGAGACCTAATAGGGCCCAGCCGGAGAGAACCCCCGCGAATGCCAACCCAATTCCAAGAACCGGCAGAGCCACGGCGGCCGCGAAACCTAATTTCCGATTCACGGACCAAAGCTTTTCAATTCCCAGCCCGATTACCGCCCCAAGCGCGCCATAGGTCATTCCGACAAAAGTCATGGTAATCATACCGGCGATACTAAAAACAGACGTCTTCTGGAAGAAGGCCTTGGTTGTCTCCCAGGTGCTCGCGCTCTTTTTAAGCGGTTTCGCGTGTTCATCTCCGAGCACGAAGCGCAGGAGTTTCGCGGCACCCGTAATGAGGCCCCAGCCGGTCGGAAGATTGATAATCATCATCGCTATTTTCTGGGTTAAGGGAACTCTTCCGACGGCAGCGTTATAAGCCTTCCAAACCAAGTTTTTGTCAGCAGGTTTCAATTCATCAATAATCACCGGCTGCTGAAGTTTTTTGAGTTCTTCGGCGGTTTTGAAGAGCTCTTCAACCGTCATGCGGCTGAAAACTCTTTCACCGAGCCCCTGGCGAATCACCTGCAGACTGTCCATCATTTTCTGAATCTGCTGAAGACCGGCCTGCGGGTGGAAGGCCATCAGACGTTCCACAAAAACCTGCCGGTGAACTTCGTTAGTGAACGGATCAAAAGCAGGATTGTCAGCCCTGAAAGTATCCAAAATATTCTCAACGGAATCCGCGCGGCGCGCGACGAAAAGGTTCAGCACCGTTCCAATAACCGGCATGGCGTAAATCGCTCCGCCGCGGATCTTCTCAACCATCGCGGGAATTCCCTGAGTGACCATCGGCATCCAGCGGGACCGGGCAACCACCGCCGCGACCACACCCACCGCCGGAAGCGCGACTAAAAGAGCCGCGGTGAAACTAACCGCGACGACCGCGGCCGCAACCGCCGCTGCAGCGGCGGAAAGCCCCACAATAGCACCCGCAATGGTCCAGCCGTCAGTCTGCGTCATCGGTTTGGTTTCATCAAAAGTGCCCCAGGCAAACGCGTGGAACTGATATTTCAGATAGGAATAACTGGTCACGCGCACCCAAAGTGCGTTGAAGGTCTGCTTGAAATTAGTCAGATTCTGCCAGACCCCCTGCATGAAACCTGAGAATCCCCGGCCAAGCACGGGATATTTGAAGAAGCCTTTCTTGAATTCAAGGACTTCATTCTTGTGCAATTCCATCTCATTGAGCTGGCGGGCACGGGCAGACTGCACTTTGGCCATCTCGCGCTGAGCCGCCGCGTCCTTCCAATGTTTCTGGAAGGTTGTAGTCACGCTGTTGTAAAAAACGCGATCCCGATGATCATCTGAAAGCAGGTAAGCCCGATTCTGGCGGGCGAAATAAGCGCCCAAGTCAGCCTGGAAGCTGTTGGAATTCAGGAGCAATGAAAGATCCGTCTGATCAAACCGGGGAGGAAGCCCGATAGAAGTCTGAGTTCCCTGGAAGCTCTGCGCGCGGGACAGCAGGCCGTTCATCGCGCTCACGGCCGGTGAAGCCAAACCATAACGGCCGGCCGCCGAACAGGACTCGCAGCCTTTTCCATAAAGGGCTTCCACCGCGCGGCGGAGCCGGTAGCTCATCTGCTGAGACTGTCCGACAGCTTTCATCACTTCGGCCGCTCTGCGGGAATTGGCGGCATGCGTTTCCGCGGTTTCAGTGCCGAGGCGCTGATCGCGCTGAGCCGCCGCGAGGTTATAGCTGAGCACGTTAAGCACCGCGTTGTAAGCGGACTGTTCATCCGTGATCGTAAATCCGGTCAGCTGAGTTGAAGGCGGAAGTCTTCTTCCCCCGCCGAGTGCAACCTGAATATCTTCCATATCTCTTCTCTGATCAAAACCACGGCTCATCTGGGTCACTTCGCCGATCGAAAGAAGACGCTGAGCAAGATCTCCGGCGCCGTCACCGTCAAAATGGCCTTGTCTTTCAAGATGCAGGGCCGCGGCGATGACCGCTTTACGGATATCATCCTGAGTCGAAGACGCCGCGTTCACGTTAAAGGCGGAATTGCCGGTAGCCTCATAAAGGGCCTGCAGACCGCTCATCAGATTGGCGGAATAAATGCTTCCTGAAAGCATGGCCGTAACGAAGCGGTACATGTTGTAGCCCTTCTGGGTCGCGTAGCGGTCGCCGATCACGCCGATCCGCTTGAGCTGGCCCACAAAACCTTCCGCCTGGGCGCCCAGATTGGAGCTATTGCTCAAATCATCCGCGATCTTTTCAGGATTATTCAAAAGGTTAGCCAGACTCGCGCTGCTCTGCTCTCTCTTTTCCGTGGAGAGACGGCGGGTTTCACGCGTCGTCAAAATATATTCGCCAAACAGAACCGCCGTCTGCACAAACTGAATCAACAGAGGATTGCGGGTCTGATTGCCGGAAGTGCGGGCATAAGAGAACGCGCCGTCTTCATAGCCTTCGGATTTCTTGATATTTTCAAGACGGAAAAGACCGTTTCCGGATTCCAGCGCGGATTCAACGCTAAACACTTCTTCCGCGTTGAACGCTTCAAAAATATCCGCTTTTGAAATCCCCGCCTGCTCCAGTTTGGCCTGCAGAGTCAAAGTGGTCGTACGGCTTCCGTCGCCCATCTTACTTCCAAAAATCTCATTGATGATATTGCGCACTTCACCGCGGACGAATTCATCCCCCGTCACGCCCTTCTTTCCGCGGGTGATTTCGGTATCATTAATTTTGCCTTCTTCCATGTCCGCGATAATTTTGCGGAGCGCGTCAGCCTTGGGCCCATTCTTGGCGTTCTTCTCAAGCAATTTCACCAGATTCTTGGTAATCATTTCGTCACGCAGAAGCGTGGTCACGGCAAAGCGCGCGGCATTGGACTGCAGGCTGGCTTCCCGGAATTCAAAGTTCAAAGTCATGAGGTCGAGAAGGTTCGGCGCGTTATCCGTCAGGATGGTTTCCTTGCCGGCGATCGCCGTTTCATAGATCTGATTGAATTCTTCGTCAAATCCCTTATTGCGGTCCGCTTTGAACAGACGCTCAACCAATTTAATCATATTCTTGATATCCACAACCCGCTGACGGTACAGACTCACGATATTCTGCTGTTCGGGAACCGTGGACTGGCCATAAATCTTTTCCGCGGTCGCGGCCTGCGCTTCCGCGTCTTCAAGACGGCGTTCCAGGGTCGTTTTAAAGCTGTCATAGCCGACATCTCCCGCGGCTTCGCGCAGGCTTTCACGAAGTTTTACCTTATCGGCAAAGAGACGGATCTGACCGCTGTTACTACGGTCACGGCCGAGGGTCTGAGCGATCAGGCTGGATTCAAACAATGAAATTCCGATACCGATGACATGAGTCGCCACGTCTATTTTTCCGCCGTCCGCGGTATTATCCAGTACGTTCAAACGTTTCAAGTCGAAGGCTTGGGCGATACGCCGGCTTCCAATCACGATCTGACGTTTACCGCTTCCTGACTTAGCAATCGTGGTGACTTCTTCCGCGCTGCTTCCCAGCTGGACTTTATTCAGATTAAAGGTTTCGCTCTGACCAGCTTCATCCAAAGCCAATTCTTCGCGAACCGCGCGCTCCACTAATTCCTGCTGTTTCACGCTGTCCGTGATGAAAACAAAGTTACCGTCACCCTTTTCTCCGCGCAGGATTTCACGAACCGCTTTGCGCATGGTCGTCACAAAGCTTCTTTCACCCGCCGCCGTTGAGGTATCCATCAGCGTATCGACCTGGAGACGGCCCTTGGAGCGCAGGTAGCGCAAATCCGCCTGACTCTGACCTAACTCAACACGCTCATTGCCGGTGAAAAGCTTGATGAAATCAGGAAGGGTCGCGGAAACCGCCACAACCCCCTGCATAAACATACGCTGAATCGGAGACCCAATCTTGGTTTCAAGACGTCCGATCGTGTCCAGATCGTACCAGGTACGGATTTTGGCCATATCCAGAGAGTTCATCTCCATTTTGCCTTCCGCGGTGAACTTGACACCTTCCATCAGGGTGCCCGCGTCCACCTGAACACCATCCACGTCCGAGGGTTTGTTGCTCCGATGCGTCCGGCCTTTTTCAGATTCATAGAAGCGGAGCTTGGCAGCCAGATCCGCGTTGTCACCCACCCGGCGGCCGCCCTTTTCGCCGACCATACGGCGCAAGAAGCTGAAGGTAAAAGCGATTTGAAGCGCGATATCTCCGGACTGCTGATCTTCATGGATCGCGTTGCTGTCGGCAGGCTTGAGAACCACTTTGCCGTCCAGCACGGTTTCCTTCATCCGAATGCCTTCCGTGTAGTAGAGACCCGTCAGGAATGACTCAAATTCACGGAAAAACTTGAAGCCGAAAGTCGCACCCTCAGCCTTCAACAGCTCAATAGCTTTCTTATTAAAGAGAACCTTACCGTCTTGCGTAATATGGAACGCCGCTTGGGAATTCAGGTTTTTGTCATCTTTGAAATCAGCAAATTTCTCGTCGAATTCCTTACCGTCTTCCACTTTCGTCAGCCGTTTTTCTTCGCCGACCAGTTCCAGAATGCGGTTCATGAATTCAAAACCGTTGCGGATGGTCGCGTCACCGGCAAACTGCGGGCGGGCGCCGTTGGCGATAATGGCTTTAATCTGCTGATAAGCGGAAATCTGGGCTTCGTCGACGATGGTCCGTGAAAATTTTGAGGCGATCGTTTCCAACAGTTCACGGGCAGCCACATTATCCCGGTTATTTTCAAGATGCGTCCGGCTGAACACGTCACTGACCAGCACCGCGTTAGGCTTGCTGTTAATCGCGTTTAAGAGGCCCGTAAAATCACTCTTACCGTCTTTCAGGAAGGTATTCGCGTCAATGAAATCCACGCCCGCCGCACGGCCAACGACCTGGAAGCTGGCATTCATGTCGCCTTCTTTATGGGTTACATCTACATACTTAATCGAGCTATCCGGGCTTTCCAAGAGAAGCTGAACGCGTTTGCCCGGGTGATTCGCTTGATAGAAGATAGCGCCCAGAACCTGACCGCGGGACTTACCGATACCGGTACCGGCGGAAACGTCAAACCCATAATCCACGGCCAGGCCGATCATAAAGTTAGAATCACCGCGGCCGAACAAGTCTGAAGGCGGACGGTCCGTGCGGTCGCCCCGGCCTTCGCCAAAAACGTTACGCTTAGCTTCAGAACGGTTCAGAGATAATTCATAAATCGTGCCGAGCAGAACATAATTGAGCAGACGCTTGCTCGCGGACTTAAACCCTTCTGAGTTTTCATGAACTTCCATGGTTCTCTGCAATTCAGCCAGAGCCGGTTTAGCGCCTGAAGCCGCGGGATCGATCAAATCATTAATCACCGTTTCATTTCCGTCACGCACGGCTTTAGCCAAACGTTCAGCCTGTTCACCGGTCAACTTACCGAAAATATTGAACTTCGCCGCCAGGTGGAAACCCAGGCTGGCATCCGAAAGATTACCGCGGGCTCCCATCAGAGAATTGAAAATTTCAGTCGCCGCGCGGTTAAATTCAGCCGCGGCTTCCATTTTTTCGGCGTGAGTCGCGCTTTTGTTATCCAGAACGCTTCTAAACGCTTCAAGCGCGCCGTCGCTTTCCGTCAAACGGGAAACAAACGCGTCATAAAGTTCGCGGATCTGCTTACCAACCCCTTCCTTCCCTGTCTGCTCAAGAAGGTAGCTGTGCAGGAGGTCGGTCATCAGTTTTTTGGACGGATCCACTTTTCCGACCAGCTGGGCCAGATCCGAATAAAGCTCCTTACGGCCCGATTGCCCGTTGGTCAATTCCGATTTGCGCAGACCGATTTCATTCTGCAAATTCAGCAGCTGTTCACGCAGAATCTGAACCTGCTTCTGTTTCGCTGAGCGTTCAGCATTGTATTCCGCGCGCTGATGGTCGAACCTGAAAACAAACCGCAGGAGATTCCAAAACCGGTCCGGATTCTTGGATTCGGTTCTCTGCAATTCCGCTTCCGCCTGCTTAACTTCGTTCAGCTTCGCGGCCGCCTGTTCATTCAAACGGGCCAGATCCTCATTGGTGCTTTCCCGCGCGTCAAGAGACGCATCTTCGACTTTTTCACTCTTGGCAAGATCAAGCGTATTGATCAGGTTCTCAGCCGCGGGCTGGAGGCTCTTGTATTCCGCCTCTGAAAGCTTAATCACTACGCGCTCGCCGTTAATCGTGACGCCGAAATAATGATCTCCCTTCCCCGTCTTCGCCGCTTCAATAATCTGTTCGGCAAACGCGCGGGCCCGGGCTCTTTGTTCCATCTTCTCCTGGGCTTTTTTGTACGCTTGAGATTCTTGTCTGTAGGAAAGCTTCCCGTCTTTATTTCCGGCTTCAGCCTTAATTTCAGCCAAAACTTCACGCTCAATCTGAGCGTCACTCTTGTAGGCTTCTTTGAAAAGGGCTTCGAGGTATTTCGCGCCGGCAGCACCCTGCTTGACCATTGCCGGATCCCCCATCGAGAAGTGTTCCACGCCCGCGCCGGAGTGAAGGGTGAAATGACCGGCTCTTCCGCCAAGTTCAGGCACAATACCCAGACGCGCGAATTCCGCGTTCAAGGCTTCAAGAGCTTCCACCCCGCGCGCCGCGCCCGTGCATCCCGCCGCGCAAACGAAGTGATTCGCTTCTTCCCAAAGAAGGAGGGTGTTTGAATCCAAACGCTCAATGCCTCTGAAAACTTCAACCGCGGACTCAATAAAAGCGTCCGCGTTATCCCGGCCGGCCTCGGTTCTCTCAAAAATCTCGCTTAATTTTTCAAACTGCACCTGGGCTTTGCTTTTCCCCGCAGGCACAGTCACGTCTTTGCCGTAGATCACGTCAGCGATATCGATAATGTCTTCCATGCCCAGATTGGCTGAATCCAGCTTCTGAGACAATTTCACGATAATGTCCTGGCTGATATCCGATTCACCGCCGATTCTCCGGCGGGTTTCTAAATGAATTTCAGCCGTCCGAAGATGGTTCATGGCCGTTTCCATGTGACTGCCGTAAAATTCCGCCATCGTCCGAAGAGCCCCGCCGTCCGCGGTTGAAATTTCAGACAAGGCGCGCTTGCCCGCGCGGATGGATGAGGCCCAATCCATGGCCGTCTGAATGAATTCCGCCTTAAAGGTCTCGATATCGGATCCTTTCGCGATCGGCTTACCATTGAAAGAGCCGGATTCCCAGGCTTGTGTCGCGGAAATATCCGCGTAGCGCCCGGCGGCTTCAGTCCAGATATCGTTGAAATCGAGAATCAAACCGTCATTATTCCAAAGCTCACTGCGCTTACCGTTTTCACGAATACCCAGAATGTCCGCCAGCGCCTGTTTTTCAGCGACCTTGCCTCCGCCGAATTTCTGATTGGTGAACGCGCCCAGGTAAATCGCGATAATATCTCCCTTTTCAATTCCCCAGACTTCTTTCACTCCATCCAGAACATTCTGATTGCGGAAACGGATCTTTTCGCCCGTCTTCGGATTAGTTTTTTCAATCACCAGATTCAAACGTCCCTTGGCCGGGGCTTTTTGCCAGGTGATCCAGCTCTTCAGAGTTCCGGCAAGGCCCGGACCCGGAAGGTCGACTTCCATCGAATCCTGACGATTACGGAGCGCTGAGATGAAAGCGCCTTCATGAGAACGGGTGGTCAAAATATGACGGATCAGGTAACTGCGTAAGCGTGATCCGGCGCTGCCCATATCGGAGAAGAAATCTTTCGGACCGGCGGCGGCCTCAGTGCTTTCAGGAGCTTTTTCCTTACCCGTTGAAGCCTCCGCTTTCGCCGGAGCCTGCTTCGCGGGAGCATTCGCGGCCTGACGAAATACCGGTTCACCTTCAACAGGTGACGTCGAAGCGGGTTCTTTTCCGCTCATCACGGCATCCACGGCATCTTTAAGTTCACTGCGCCGGCGCGCGATATCCGCTTTCGAACCCGCGAATTCGGCCCCGCGTCCGACAAACGGCAGACCGCCGGAAAGCCCAGCTTTCGCCGCCGCCTCTTCCTTCGCCGCGAGGCTTTCTTTCGCGTTTGAAAGTTCACGGGATTTGGCCAGAAGGGCTTCCACTTTTTCCTGAGACAATCCGGCAAGTTTCGCCAGAACATTGATCAGATTCTCACGGGCCTGCTCAATGCGTTCCGCGCGTTCCTGGCGGGTGCCCGTAGTATCGGCAAGCGCGCGCCGGTAAGCATCCCGAGCCTGGACCGCTATTTCATATTGAGCATCAACACGATTCGTTCCACCGGCCACATCTGTGGTAGTAGATTCCGTTTCCAGCTGTTTCCAAGCCGCGTCACTCGCGGGAACGTCCTCACCCAGAATTTCTTCTTCAATGACTTTTCTGGCGGTTTGACCCTGACTGCTCTCCGATTGCTCTTTAACCGCCTGCGGGCTATCCTCTTTCAGCAGAGTCTCAGCACTGCCGGTTTCTCTCAATTGTTTTGCGATCAGACGGGCCCGCGCGGCTCCCGCGAAATCACCCTGCTGATAACGCTCCGCGGCTTTCGCGTCATACTCATCCGCTAAAATCTTCGCTTCCGTCCGGCGCTGAAGTTCCTTTGCCTCATTAATCTTTTTCTTCAAGGCGCCTGAAGTCGATTCCGCGGTGTTAGAACTCCAAACCTGGGTATCTTTACCTTCTTCACGGAAAGGAGCCACGAGACCTTCCGCGACTTCAAGAAGCCGGAGCGCGCCCTCAAGATCTCCGCGGCTGAACGCGTCCCGAGCGGCCTCAAGTTTTTTCTTGCCGGCGGCTTCCGCTTCAGCGGCAAACTGCTTGCGGAACTGCTTCACACCCATTGAATTTGAAATCGTCATTTCAACGCCGTCAAGACCTGTCACCTTAATACTGCCCATCTCGCCGATTTCGGCCAGAAGCGCTTCGGCGCTGGTCAGAAGATCCAGGAATTCCTGAAGTCCTTCCTCTTTCCCATTGCCGGACTTCCACAGTTCCACCGCGCGCTGAAGCTTGGTCTGCGCGTATTCTCTCTTGACGATATCTCCCGATTTCGCCAAATCAACTTCGTAACCCTGAACCTTGACGCGAGGCTGGCCGTTCTTGGTGCTGACGGCTTCATTCATTAAATCCTGTGCTTCCTTATAGAACTTGAGTTTATCAGCGGAGGTCGTCGCGCTGCGGGCCTTGGCCAATGCGGCCTGCGCCTGTTCATACTTGGTGACCTGGGTATGCGCGGCTTCATTCTGCTGAACCTTTTCAGACTGGGCCCGGCGGTAAGCGCCCAAATCGACCGCGTCTTTACCCGGAACTTCGACAGAGTCAAATTTTCCGCCCTGCGCGGCTTCGCCCGCGAGCCTTTCAGCTTCCGCGTATTTCTGCGCGGCCGTCTGATAGTCACCGGCTTCTTCGGCCTGTTCGGCTTCCTGGCGGAGCTGTTCAGCACGTTTGAAGGAGCTCTCGCTTTTCTGCCGGGCAATTCCAAGTTCTTTCTGACGGGTCACTTCAGCAACGATCGCTTCACGAGTCACTAAAATTCTTACACCGTTTACCGTTATTTCCACGACTCCGGTCCGGGAAGCCGCAGATTCAAGGGCTTGAAGCTCAGCCGAAGACTGCTTCTTCAGGTGCTCCGTCGCAAGATCATTGCGCCGGGCGACTTCAGCATCCACCGCTTCTTTGGAAATAACGACTTCTTCCCCGTTAACCACCCGGCGCGTTTCATTTTTGAATCCGTTGTGAGTGCCAGCGGTTTCCGCTTCATAAGCGGCCATTTCAAGTTCTTCCGGCGTCATATCCCGAAGAATTTCAGATTCACGGGTCACGACAGGCGCCTTCGCGGATTTCGGAGCCGGCGCGGTTGCCGTTGAAGGCGTTCCTTCCGGACCATCCACAACCTCGGAACGTTCACCTGAAATCCGGTCACCCTTCGCGGGCTCAACATTGTTCAGTTTGTCGAGAATTTCCTGAGTGGTCATACCGGTTTCAGCCAGGAATTCAAAAACACCGGACTCATTAAATTTATAAGCCGCCAGGTCGCCGAATTTCTCAATATTGATACCGGCCAATTCCGCGGCCTGCGCGAAAGTCAGCTGTCCCATTTCACGGACCAGCGCGGCCGCGCTTTTTCCGGGATTTGAAGCGCGATGAATCCGGAAGACAAGAACCATTTCCGCGCCGATCTGAATGGTTCCGCCGTTTTTAAGTTTGATGGTCAGCGGTCCACGGGTGCCGTTCTGCAGTTCGCGGGCCAAAATCTCAAGTTCCGCATGGGTCATTTTCGCAAGCGCTTCAAAACCTTCCCGCACGCCCGCGCCCGCGCGCAGTAATTTAAAAATGTCGTCAGCCTTCACGCCCTGAGCTTCCAGCGTGAAGCGCACTTTCATGGCGGCTAAACGTTCGGCGGCGTTCAGGTATAAGGCGGCAGGCGTATCTCCGTGAGCGCCAAGAACATCCATGAGGAAGAAAATATCGTAATTCTCAGCCAAATATTTGGCGACCTGCTCCTGATGATCCAAAGTAGCCGTTTTACGCCGGCCATACTCTGTTTTAACCAGTGAAGAAGGAATCAATTCAAAAACGCCGGGCTTCGTTTCGACCCAGATCATTTCATGGCCGTCCACGTTTTCACGCGTTCCTTCCGTCAAAGCCTCCTCTAAGGTTTCCGTTGAGCTCTCTAAGACAGCCGTTTCTTCCGCGGCCCGGTTCGAACGTGATCTCCAGGACTGGAGTTCAGAAAGAGCCGAAGCTTCATGTCCGGTGGGCGGAGGCAGATTCGCGAGATCCGCTTCGCTCATGGAATTCAGACGGTCCAGAGCCGCGCGGTAACGGGCGGCGAACTTTTCATTTTCAGCCCGTGTTTTCTCAGGATTCTGCTGACGGCGGGCCCGTTCACGGCTGATATCTTCCTTACGGACCTCAATATTTTCTCCGAAATATTTACGGTTAACACCGTCCCGGTCTTTCTGAGAACGCGATTCTTTTTCCAGGCGGTCCAATTTCCCTTCACTCTGAGTCTCAAGGAAACGGCGGACGCGTTCACGGCGGATCGCTTCACGCGACACCAGCATTCTCTCACCCCGTGAATTACGCACCCAGACATAACCGTTCGGACCGTCGTGAGCGGGATGAGAATCGATCCGGGTCAGCTCTCCGTGCGACAACTCACCAAGGAATTCTCCCTGAAGCCGTTCCAATTCCGCTCTCGCGGCTTCTGGAGAAATTTCATAACCTTCAGAAGTCACGTTCTTAGGCCCATCCTTAGTACCGTCGGCAGGTTTCTCGTTGGCAATCCGGTGAAGTTCAACAAGCCCCGCGTCGCCCCGTTCGGAGGTCCGCCGGGCGGCATCCGCTTCTTTGGCTTTGCGCGCTTCTCTCGCAAGATCCTTGGACACGTCAGGATGCTTTCCGCCCTGTTCAATTTCTGAAAGTTCCCGATGCGTCAGGTCCAGAGCGCTCCGGCCTTCGGGACGGCGGGCAATTTCATCACGGATAGCCTGACGCTGTGCCGGATCCGTCGTTTTATTCAGCAGTTCGAAAAGTTCCGTGGTGTTACGTCCGGCCAGCGCGGCATGCTCATCCGAAACTTCCGGCGATTCCTTAAATTCCTTGCCGGGCTCAACATTCGCTTCCGCTTCACTGACCGCTTTCTTGGCCATTTGCTTCGGATTCATGTGCTGAGGAAGCATCATGAAAAGTAAATCCTGCGCGAGCATATGCATCTGCTCTTCACTCAGGTGGGTCCAGCCGATCATGTTCGTAAAGCGCAGAATCGGCATCGTCAGATTTTCACTCAGTATCGGCATCAATTCCATCACCGCCCATGAAGAGCTCAGGAAATAAGCGGGATTCGTCAGCGGGTTAAGCGCGTGGGCGAGAATATGGTTATTTCTCATGAACCGGGCAACCGTTGACGGCCGGAGACCGAAGATGCTGAGGAAACTGGTAATACCCACCTCAGAAAAGACCTGAGCGCGTCTCTGCGTCGCGCCGGCAACGATATTTTCAATCCACTTGGCCGGACCCGCAAGCAGATCCTTAATCAAGCTTTCACCCGTGCTCCCCACTTTTTGCATTCCCGTGTTTCCGAAGACCGCGAGCGCCGGGCCCATGCGCACGCCCATCCAGAAAGCGCCGACTACGCCTTCACCGGCTTCTTCATCCAATTTTTCATCGCCGTGTTCAGCCCGCTGTTCACGCATGGACAAATGCGATTTGGAGCCGAACCAGAATGAGCGTTTGAAAGGACTTTCGCCTTTGATCAGGATGCGCATCGCGATATCAAACTGCGCCCACTGAAGACCGGTAACAATCCCCTTCTCTCCAAAAACCAGCGTGATGTTCCAAAGCTTGGCAAAAAATCCTTTGTACTGACTGCCGAACATAAACCGGTGAACCCACAATTCCGCGTCTTTCGCCGCTTCGCGGGACACGAACACCTGAGCGTTTTTAGCGATATTCGAAAAATCCATCCATTTTCCGAATCCCTTGGATGGATCCTTGTTAATCAGCGCGAATGCCTTGGTCAGGAAAAGCCTCATCACACCGACACCGAGGATAATCAGACCGAAATAGAAGAACATACTGGCCATCGTGCCTTCTTTACTGCTCTTGTATCCGCCCAACAGGTACCCGGTAAGAGTCGCGCCCGCGCCGACACCCAAAATGATGGAGGTCAAAGTAACTGAGGCGATCTGGCTCTGAACTTCAGCCTGAAGAGCTCCTTCAATCGGTTTGGGGAACGCGCGGGCCAGAGCCGTATGTATCAAAACCATAATCGCAGCGGCAATCAGCACGCCAAGCACTGTCGCCGCGATATCACGCATCGCGTCATTGCCTGTGTAACCCGCGTAAAGATAAACACCGAACGCAGTGCCGAGCGCGAAACTCGATCCAAGAATCTTCACAGCTTGCCCCGTGCGAAGCATGATACCGCCCGCCATGAAACGAAGGGCGATGCTCAGGCCAAAAGCCAGCATCAACCCAGCGCCCGCGGCTTTTAAGAATTCATTGCCCGTCTTATCGCCATACCAGTAAAGAGCGGTAGAAACCGCGAACCCGCCGGTCAAATACATCATCAGGCGGAAATTTTGGAGCATGAATTTCTTCGCGCTTTCACGCACGGTTGATAAAACATAGTTCTTAAAGAACGATGACGCGAGACGGCTAAAGATAACCACGCCGATAATAACCCCAATCACGACCGCCGTAGCTTCAAGAACACCCCGGACCTGCTCAAAGACCTCCGCGGTAATTCCAAACACATCCAGGATGACACTTTTCACGGCGGCTCCGACAACGCTTGCAATCGATGAAACCAGGGTTATAAAATTCGAAACCGCGGTCACGACTGTCTGCACAATCGGCGCGATAAAGGCCTTATACACCTCAACCACGACCCGGCCAACGATATAAGCGGCGACCGCCACTACAGTCACTGCGGCAAGCGCGTAACCCGCCAGTGAAACCAGTGAAACGATTTTGCTGATCAAAGTCTTAGCATGCCAATTGGCGAAACCAAGACCGGTCAAAAAGTTGGAAGAAGCCGCGAGACGGTTCATCAAATTTCCGAAAGAACCTTTCAGGAAATTCCGGTATTGAATGCGCCAGAAAGCGGCGGTATGCAGAAGCGAGCGCTGAACCGCTTTCGGCAGGAAAACCCAGACGCCGGCCAGCGGTGAAAGCACAACCTGGCCTACCCCATAAACCAGCTGAACCGCGCCGAGCGCGATCGAACGCGCCACCCCGGCAAACCCTGTCCCCAGGCCGACTACAATGTTCCGGATGCCGGTCGCGAAAATTTGAGCGCCGGTCGCATTGGCGCCCGCGTGGAAAAGAAGTTTACCGACGGCGGAAGTTCCAACCCCCCTGACCATAACTCCTGTGAAAGCCGCTCTCAGAATAAACGCGGACCCGATAATCAGGAACGCGGCCAGCCCGATGCCTTTAAGGATGTCACTATCCAGGAGATGACCGATAACGGCCACCGCGAGCGCGGCCGTAAGACTCGCCGCCCAGGCGTTTCGGACAAGGAAAGCTCCAACGTGGTAAACCGCGAAAACAGGCGCCGTCACCAGCACAGCGAAAACGCGTCCAATCACGCTCTTGGGCACCCATCCGCCGAACAGGAGTTTCATAAAACCATTTTGAGCGGCGAATTTTTGAAGCGGCAAAATAACATTTTTGAAAATCCAGGTGCCAATAACTTTCAAGACCGCCAGGGCGCGGGTACCGAGGGCGACCATGGCCGGAATGATTCTGGGGCCCAGGATCACCAACGCGACCGTGATAAAAATCTGAGTTAACCCGACAAGCAGGGGCGGTACCAAAACCGCGGTCATGGCAATAAAGGAGCTGATCCGGAAAACACTGCCGAGAATCGAAGTAAACGCGGCGGTCGGCGCCCATCCTGTGAAAAAGATGGCCATATAGCTCTTCAGCAGGTCCTTAACTCCCACTGGGAACGTCGTGGTAAACACTTCAACCGCGAACGCGGCAATCACGCGCGCCGCCCCAACAATCGCCCGGATAACAAAAGGCGCCGCGACAACCAAAAGGACGGCAACCGCGACCGCGGCTAAAACGGCAACCGCGACCCCCACGGTTCCGGCAATCGCGAAGAAGACACCGACCGAGACTGCCGTGATTACACTTATCGTCGCGACAAAGGCGGTCACGATTAAAATCTGTGTCACCAAACCGTGCGCCGCGAAACCCGTAAAGAACGTGTTAAAGAACTTAAGTGCCGTATTTTTAAAGAACGTGGCAATTTTCGTTACGGCAAAAATAGCGGCGTTCAGCAGCTGCATTCCGCCGTTAGCCGCCATAAGAGCAAGACCGGCGATCACCTGCCCGAAACCGTAGAAAATTTGCACAAGAGCCATTCCGACACTCTTGACGCTGCCCCAGATCGCCGTTTGGAAGACAGCCTTGAAAACCGTAACGACTCCCCTTACCGCCATCGCCGCCATGGCAGTGATGGCCGCGGGAATTTTAACGAAAATAAACCGGAGAGCCGCGCCGACGTTAAACATGACAATCGACGTGGCTGAAAGCATGGCCAGGAAGAGGCCGTCCACAAACGCCGAGGCTTTATCCTTTTCATTTCCAGTCGCCAGACTGAACCCGCTTCCAAAAATCTCAAAAGGCACCAGAAGAATTCCACCGACCATCTGAACGCCCATGACCACGTATTTACCAATGGAGGTTTCCGCGATGCTCGAGAGAAGGCCTTTCAGGCCTGTCACTTCGAGAACCACGATAAGCGCCGCTACAAACAACCTGGCGATCCCTGACACAAGATTTTTAACGAAACGGCCGAAGGCATTATCGAGGACCGATTCATAAAGCATGCCGGTCACAAAACCCGCGGTATAAAGAATCGTTCCTATAATGGCCGCCTTGGCCACAAAAGTCAGCTGAGCCACAATAATCGCGCTGGCCAACTGCGCCGCGGTCAAACTCGCCACAGCACCCGTCGCGCCGGAAGCCGCGCCCGCGGCAGCAGCACTGCCGCCGCCGCCCAAACCACCGCCCGCCGTTAACTGCGCCGCCGCCGCAATAATACCGATCGCCATGACGGCAACACCAATCGCCTTGATCGTATCGCTGCCCACCGCGTAACCAATTCCGACAATCGCCAAACCCACCAGGACAAAAAACGCGGCGCCGGCTAACACAGCGGCCGTCACGCTAGTCGTCGCGATTCCCAACCCCGCGAGAATCGCCGTTCCGACACCCGCGGTGAAAACCGTAATCGCGATCACAAGCGCGATCACTAAAACAACCGCCGCGACCTTCGCGATCACCGGCAAACTGCTCCACCATGTTTTGAAGTCGGTCACGATAATCTGAGCGACGCTCGTCTTGGAGTATTGGCTCATCTGCATGACACCGCGCGCATCCGCCGTGAAACCTTTCGACTCCAGCTCCGTACTGGCGCCAAAAATCCACTTAGAAACAAAACGGTCTTCCGACTTGCTCTTGACGGTACCGTCGGCTTTGTAAGTCCAGGTCATACGGGTTTCGTCGCTGGGCTTGCCGATGCGGATATCAATCAGGCGGCCGAATTTATCCACCTGAATATAGGTGCGGTCCGTTTCATCCTGCTTGTACTGATTGATTTTCATGGCATCAACCAGATTTCCGTCTTTATCAAACGTAAACGAGTGCGTCTGGCCCGGCATCCGTTTAACGTCAGCCATGTCAATTTCCCCATGACCGCGGACCGTGAATCTCCTGACCGTGCCGGGCCGGTTCAAATAAAATTCAATACTGCTGAAACGCTTGCCGATCTGAGAATCAGAATTAAACAGAGCCACATACGACATAACAGGCACATGATCACCATTCGGCAGACGGTCATACTGACTCTGAAACTTCACAAGCATGGTGGCGCCCATTTTCCGCTCTTCTTCATTGGCCGGAGTGTGCAAAGGCACCATTTCAACCGCGTCTTGTTCAGAAAAGCTGACTTTGGCTTTGGATCCGTCAAACACATACTGTTCACCCAGATGGTTGTTGAACAGAACCGGCTTTTCGACCTTATGCATCTGGTCGTCTTTGGCCAGCCAGTATTCAAAGTGAATCAATTTATTATTTTTATCGCGGATGGTGTTCCTCATGGTTTTTTCATCCCAGCTGACACCGATAAACGAGGTGTGATAAGTTTCTCTAGATGAAACGGAACCATCCACATGGTAGACATTTTCTTTGTAAATCTTGGACGTTTCGTCGCGCGCTCCACGGGTGTAGGTAAGATCACCCTTGCCGGTCATGGCGAAATACTGATCACCAACCTTATAGAAGACGGAATTTTCAATATCTACTTTGTTGTGAGCGTCTTGAGCCGACTCCATATAACTGCGCGCTCTCGAAAAACCAACCGTGTCGTCACCAAAGGCGAAATAGGCCGTGGGAGAAATGACAGCCAGCAGAATATTTTTAGCGGTCGAATTCGTTCTTTCTTTATCGATATCCTTAAGCTTCGTGCCTTCGATTACTTTTCCGTCTTTATCCACAACCTTCTGGACGCCGCCGCCGTGCATACTGACATAAATCGCGCCATCCTTATTTCCGCCTTCAGGAAGCCTGCGGATGACTCTTCCCTTGTCATAATCACGTGTGTCGGCCGTGTAAACTCGTTTATCCCCATCACCCGTATACCGGGTGATGACCCGGCCTGAAGAATCGAGCGCGATCGTTTCGCCGTTTACTTTAATTTTCTGGGAGGTAAAGACCCCATTATCGCCGGCTTCGATTTTCGCGTTGCTGTCCGTCAAAGCCGTCCAGAAAGTCATGTCTTTAGGACCGCCTCTGTTAAAGTGCGACTCCCCATCGTCTTCCGGTTTTTCAATTTTGGCGCAGAAGCCCGTGCACCGGCCGATCACAAAGTTTCCGCTCAAATCGCTGACAATATATTCACCTGAGGTCGAAGGAATCCCCTGATTTTCACCCGCCCAGATCATGCGGTTGTTTGCATAATCCCTGATATGGGTGGCCCAACCGCCGGCAAGAGGCTGACGGAAATTTCCATTGAAGAAACTCTGCATATTCGCTTCCGTGAACCGCGGGTTTACGGCTTGGCGCCAGGCAGCGACAAACCGGCCATTGTGGAAATACCCGGTCAGTACAGATCCGTCTGACATCACGCTTGCGAAATTTGTAATCTGATTCGAGGCGCCGCCCAGGAAATTTTTATTCGCCGCGTCGAAGTAAACAATGTTCCCATTATTTCCCAACTGGCCCAAGTACTTCCCGCTGATCATGGATTTCACATAAAACCCGCTGACCATGATGGAACTTCCGCCATCCGTGCGGTCCTGACCTGTCTGATAAATCCGGGAATTCGCGTGATCATTAACATCCATGGAATACTGCACTCTGCCGTTCTTATCGGTAAACCAGGAAGTGATCAGGTCGTAGCCTTCTTTTGAATTCCCATTAAGCTTAATGCTGTGCTTAACCCCTTTTTCATCCGTCAATTCAATGAAAGCATTGCCTTTTACCCATAAGGAGTTACTCTCACCCGCGGACGGCAGTTTAAAGACTCCATCTTCACGGTATCCCGTAATCTTGTGCGTATCCTGATCTTCGATCAGGTATTTGTTTCCCGCAACCTGGGAACCGCCTTGATCATTTCGAAAACTATCCATGACCCGGTAAATCTGGCGAGTCTCATGGTTAACAACATTCAAGGCGTACCTGGTCCCAAGCCCTTGCTCAGGAGATTCAAAAATGCGGGCCGTCACGATAAATCCGGCTTCGTTGACCATCACATCCACGGCCTGACCGCTTCCGGTGTGGGTATAGGCCGCGTAAGGATGACTGACTCCTTCACTTGAAGCATGACGTCCGCCGACGTGCTGGAGCGGAGCAATCGGTTTACCCCACCCCTGATTAACACCAATCACCCGGCCGCCGTTCAATTCCGCGACCAAAGCTTCCCGCAGTTTGCCGCTGCCGACCCCAGAAGCTGAAAGGTAAACACGGCCGGAAGAATAATCCGTCAGGTTGGTCAGCATCACACCGTCGCGGGAATACCCCATCAAATCTCCGCTGGAGGTCAGGTACATTTTGTACTTGCCCTTATCGGTTTCATCCGTGCTGGTGAACTCGATAGTATGCCCAATCATTAACAGTTCGGGCAGACCGTCAAGCTCTGAATACCCCCCGCGGAATTTGTCACTATTCAATGAAGTGTAAGTCTCATCGCCCGGAAGACGGATTCCCGTAATTTTTCCCGTGTAAAGATCGCGGACAACCACTTGTTTCGCGAACCTCGCGACTCCGCCGTTATTTTGATGCGCGGGAAGTTTCTGATGGATATCGTAAATAACCCCATTCGTGTAGTCCGTCGCGCCCATAATGGGCACCACACCTCTATCATTCTTATCTTCTTTTCCGTAAGCACCGACCAAACGGTTATCATCGTCAAAGTAGAAAATGGCCGTTCCCGCGGCAGAAGCGCCTTTAACCGTCATGCCGGTTACAGCCTTATCGGTCCCAATGGCACCCGGGACTTGATTCCCCTGAGCATCCAGTAAGTACCGCATGGTGAAGTTCGAGATCGGGTTCTTCGGATCCGAATTACTGGCGCTGAAGGAATAAAAGACACCGTCTTTAATCACACCTTCGTACTGGAAGCTGTCGCCGATACGTACCGGGCGGATCCCTTCAATCTGCTTGCCGTCCGGGGTAATCATCATGTAGACCCGGCCGGTTTTATAGTCGGTCATGTTTGAGAGGAATGTGGTTGAGCGGTCACGGCCCTGGAGCATTTCACCCATGACATAGCCGTTTTCATCCAGATACGTCGTCACATACCGTCCGCTGTCGCCGTCTCTTCCGCGTTCCCGACTGACATAAAAGGAACTTGCCGTCAGACCATTCGCGCCGGGAATCTGCGCGTACTGCGCGTTGGTGCCGGTAAACAGCCGAAGCGCCGCGAAGCCGTCCGTTTGATTCCAGGTACCGATCATCCGGCCAGGATCCGTCATATCGGCAACACCGACATTCCAGCCGGTCATCCCTCCGCGCTGACCGAACATCAGAATTCTTTGGTTCGCGTTGTCATAGACATTGCCCAGAATTACTTTATTTTCCGTCTGAGCGTCACGGGTCATGACAAACCGGCCCGCTTCATCAAAGTAAAGAAGGCGGTCATTGACTTTGTCTCCGAAAGGCTTGTCCGTCTGGTAATAACTCATGGCGCTCATTTCATATTCGGTGCTCACACCGCCGGCGTCAGGATGGGGCGTTGGACCGGTATGACGGGCGCCATCCATATAGAACCTCCCGCGTTCATCTAATTTTTCCCGCAGAGGGTTAAGCAATCTCTGGCCGGCAGGATCCACGTAGTTAAAAACCGTGTTTGTATCGTAGCTGAAAATTTTCCGGACACTGTCATTACGCTTATAGTCGCCTTCACCGACAACCAAAAGCCGGTTTTGATTGTCTAAAATCAAATACTCAGAGCCGGGAGTTCCCCCAATGCCGTCGTGAACCAGTTCCAGGAAAGTAACACCCGTATAGCCGTGGCGCCCGCGAAGCATAGGCTGAAGCATGTCATTAATGACTGGGCAAAGTTTGTCGTCACCGAAACGCTTGTCAAGAGCCAGAGGAACACGGGCTCCGTAAATATCATCACGGTAAACTCCCTCACTGCGGCGAACTCTGACGCCGGCCTGAAGCGCGATTCCGGTAATCTCACCAGTCACCATACTCTTCACCTGGATCGCGAAACCGTTGGTATCTCCATAAGGCTGATACAAGGTCTTGGTCGTATAGTTGGCACCGTAGGTAATCTTGGCGTTTTTAATGACTGCGGCGAGAGCCTTGGCATCACCCTTCGCGGCGGTAAACCCGGCCGTAAACGCTTTCCCGGCCAGAGAGACCCGGTTCTGCTTATCAAGCGTGATGAACTCCGTCTCACCCTTGCCGCCCGGAATCACACGGCGGAACGATCTCACGCTTTCAACAACGACGGCAGGATGGTTCTTATCTTTTGATTTGCGTTCGGCCTCCTTCGAATCCACTTTCTCTTCAACCAGTTTCGCGCCGGTATACGCGTCAACCGCCGTCACAAAATCACCGGAAGACAATTCGAATTGAAGCAAAATGCCCTGCGAACCCTGCGCCAGCGACCACTGCTTATTCGCGCTGATATTCAGGGCCCAAGTAATCTTGTTGTTTGGTTTGGCCGCGAAGAAATTCTGACTCGTCCCGGCCAGCACCTGGCGGTTGAGCGCGTCCAGACCGATAAATTGGCCTTCATATTCATAAATGGTGGCCGGACCCACGAAAACTTCCCCTGAAGACGGATTGGCGGAAAAGCGTCCGGTCACTTTTTTACCGAGTTCGTTATAAACATCCGTAAAAGAACCGGTGGAAATCTTGGAAGAAATGAACAGTTTGTCAGCGTTTTGGGCCGCGGACCACTGCTGATCCGTCTTGTAATTGGCCGCGTAAGAGACTCTCAAAGAGGTTTTAAAATCACCGGTACCCCGAAGCACGACACGGTCTTCGGCATCCAGCGCGATGAATTCATTTTCCAGAGTCGACGGATTTTTACGGATGAAAACAATCCGGCTTTCCGTTTTAATATCTCCGCGTTTGATATCTTTCGCGGTATCATCCGTTACGGTTCTATCGGGCGCTTTGCCGGTATGCGCGTCGAGCATATTCACGCGCAGACCCGAGTCCATGTTCGTTATCTTCATAAATCCGCCGATCGCGGACCCGGAAATTCTCTTTTCATAATCCGCGAAATACGTCAGGCTGAAAGCCGGTAATTCCTGCTTCTTCAAATCACCGTTACCAATCGCGAGCACCCGGAACTTTGTATCCAGGACCAAAAACTCTCCGGTCTCAATATCATCGCCGACCGGGATTCTCCGGACGGTCTGAACCGTTTCATCTTTTTTACCCAGCTCCATGTCGCCGACCTTCAGATTCTGATCGGTTCCAATAGTCAGGCTCGTTCCGCGCTGAGCATCGTAGACGCCGAAGCGCAAGCCGGTGTCCATATGACTCATCATCAGGAAACCGCTGCTCTGAATCCGGTTCCATTCGACACCCGTTTCGAAATTGGCGGCAAAATCAATAAAGAAGTTCTTCGTTCCGGGCCGGAGATAATCCCCCTGACCTGACAGCACGGTGCGGTTCTGCGCGTCCAGGGCCACGAACTCGCTGGTTCCGTCAAGACCGACACGGGCGTAAACCGCGGTGCTCTTGGTTGAAATCCCGTTGGTTCCGAAAGAAATATTCTGTTCAGCCTTGTCCGTCTTGGGCTTAATTTCCGTTCCGCGCTGAGCGTCATACATACCCTTGAATTCCCCGGTCGAATTCGTCACCGCGCGCAGAATTCCGCGTTTGTCACGTGACCACATCATGTTAACCATCGGGTCAAAGTTGACCGCGAAGGTGATCATCGCGTTGACATCCGTGCCCAGCTTCGTCCAATCCCCGTTACCGCTCATGACGACTTCATTATTCGCGTCCAGCGCGATGAAGGTCTGAGACCCGTCATGACCTTTAGTCACATACACAACGGAGGATTTGGTTTTAATGTCTCCCTTGCTGACATTTTTAGTCGAAGCATTATCAATCTTTTCAAGTTCACTGCCGGTGCGGGAGCTGAAGATTCCTTTAAATTCACCGGTCTGCATGGAAACGGCTTTCAGGAAACCATCCGCCGCCGCGCTCCAGGTCATTTTCGTCGCGTAGTTGGCCGCGTAAGTAATATTAAACATGGGAGCCGTGGGCTTCGTAAAATCACCCGTTCCCGTCAGGCTTACGCGAAGTTCACCGTCAAGCATCAGGAATTCAGAAGGCGAAGCGTCTTTACCGGAGGTTTTAACGTACACGCGCCGGCTTTCAGTCGTCACCGTGCTTGCCGCTTTGGGATCACGCTTTTTATTCAGCGCGTCAATTTCAGCCTTTGTCATATCCCGGCCGGCGATGACATTTCCAGTATTGGAATCACGGACTTCATCCAGACGTTCACCTGAAGAAATAACGCTGGTTACCAGGAAGCTGGCGGATCCGGCGGCCCGGGACCAGACACGGTCACGTTCATAGTCCGCGGCGAAGCTGATAAGGAGGCTTGACCCCTGGACATTCGAGCTCCCCCAAAGATCACGGTAATTGCCCGTTCCCAGCAGGACGACGCGATTCTCAAGATCAAGAGCCAGGAACTGGGAACGTCCACCCGACAGAGGGGTACGGGAGTAAAAATTCTCAGCGGCAATTTCATTATCTTTCCCGGTGCCCAGCTTGATTTTTCCCGCAGTCGGAGATCTTTGAGGCTTGATTTCATCGCCCGTTTGACCGTCAAAAACACCCACAAACGCGTTGGCCGAAATTTTCTGCCCCAGCATGAAGCCTTCTCCAGCGTTGGACCACCGCATATCAACCGCGGCATTGTAGTTGGCAACCAGACTCAGCTGGCGGAGCAGAGGTTCTTTAAAGTTTCCGTTACCGGCCAGGACCAGACGGTTTTCCGCGTCAAACGCGATAAATTCCATCTTGTGGCCTTCAGGAGAAAGCCGGGTGTAAACAGCCACGCTCTCCGTTTTCATCTGGCCAATCTTGATATTTTTCGCGGCGTCAGTTGTATCCGCTTTGAGTTCAGCCCCGGAATGAGCGTCATAAACGCCGAATTTCTCGCCCGTCGCGGTACTGCTCATCCGCATAAACCCGCGGCTGACCAGTGTCAGCTGGCGCTCAAGCGTATAGTTCGCGGCAAAAGTTAATTCAAACATGGCGGAGCTCGGATGGAGGAAATCACCGCGCCCGGCGAGAACAATGCGGTCTTCCCCGTCAAGGGCCACAAAGTTGGTCTGCTTTGAATCAGGATGCTCGATCACATAAAACTTCTTGGATTCCGTTTGAAAATCGCCGACCTTCATATTATTGACACCGCCGGCGTGCGCCGCGACTTCCTTACCGGTATAAGGATTAAAAACACCTTTAAACGCGCCGGTGTCCATATGAGTTGAATAAAGCGCGCCGTTACGGTTCACCCATATCTGACGAACCGCCGGGTCATAATTCGCGGCATACATAATCTGGAGGACGGTGCCCTTACGGCCGTTCTTGCTCATATCGCCCAGAACATAAAGAGACTCACGGCCTTCAGAATCAAAGAAAACGTTTTCCAGTTTCCCTTCACGGTTCTTAACGGTCCAGCCTGATTTTGACTGAGTCTTCACGCCTTCAATATTGGCGTAAGCGGTCACGTCAGCATCCGTCAGTTTCTTTCCGGTGATTCCCTTCTGGTTCAATACGGCAACCAGTGTATTGTCGGAAAGTTTGCGCACAATCAGGGCTTCACCCGTGCGGCTGGCGGTCCAGCTTCGGTCCTGCTCAAAATTAACCGCGTGCATAATCGTAATGTCAGCAGGATGGCTGATAATATCGCCGGAAGCGACCAGCGTAATCCGGCCTTGGTCGTCATACAGATAGCTTTCACTCGGTCCGTCATGAGAGCTGACCACGGCCGCGTGAGTCGCGTTGACGGTAACCGCCCCGCGGTTATAACCGCGGATATCCTGAACTTTGATACGGACATTTTTGGAGGGACTGACAAACCCAAGCAGGTCGCCGGTAAAAATACTGCGTTTAATCAGCGCTTCTCCGCCCTCACGCTGATAAATAAAGCCGTTCGCGCTATCCATCGCGTAGAAGACCTTCTCCATTTTCCCGGAGCTGGTGACCGCGCAAAGTTTCAGGTTGGCGTCAAAATGAACCACAACCTCACCTTCTATTTTTCCGTCCACAAGCGTTTTGACTTTCCGGCTGTAAACAGACTTAATCGTATCCGTTCCCTGATTGCTGTTAAATTTAATGGCCTGATTGTTCGCGGCCAATGCTTCGAGATCGCCGGCACCGTCCCAGAAGCCGATCAAATCACCGCCCATGGTCATAACCGGGAAATGGCCGTCCACAATTTGACCGCCGCCTTGGACAAGAACACCAAAAACCACATTGTTCTTGCGGTCAATAATGTTGGAGTAATACTTCAGGGTCGGACCCATTTTTTCTTTGGATGAAGTCGTGACATGCTGGCCGTCATCCGTCAGGTGGATAATCCGGGGACCATCCGGCATTTCGAGCTGAATGTAGGCGCTGGTGCTGACTCCGGTTGACTCATGCACCGTGGGAACAGCTGAAATTGAAACACCGGTCTTAACACCCTTCGAACTGATACTTCCAAGCATACGCCCGGTGTCCATGCTGGAATAAGCCGCCGGTCCTTTCAAATCTTTGAAAGAAACCCCCTGCAGGGTCGTGTGAATAATCGTCCGGTCTCTGAAATTAAAAATATCCAATGAATAAGCTTTCGCGGGATCGGACATATTTCTGGCCGTCGCGACACGGCAGCCGAATGAGCAGTCCAGGAAAACGGTGTGGTTCTGTCCTCCGTCGGTCTGAACCCCTTCAAGAATCGCGTCCGTTTTGACGCCGCCGAAATGCGTGGCAGAAAACGTGGTGACGCTCTGAAGACCTTCAAAAGCATTCCATTTCCCAATGATGACACCGCGTTCCGTATCCTCAACCAGGACATTGTTCGAAACCCCGCCGAACATGGTCATCATGTAACGGCGATGATTGGTATGATCCATCAGATCAATCACGTGGTGAAGAACCGGCTGACCGTCCTTGCGGACCTGCCCCGTATTAAAGGTGCCGCCGACCAAACGGCCCATGCTATCAAGATAAATCGTGATCGGTTTTCCCGCGCCTTCCTTGCCGATAACGCCCTCAATGACCATCGCGCTTGAGAACGCGCTTCCGGTTCCCGAAAGCCACTGCACCTGTTTAACCTTGGCGGCAACAATCTTACTGCCGTCCCACGAACCGAGAATACGCTGTGTCCGGATATCCATCACCGGAACATTGGCTTCCAAACCGCCGGCCAGTGTCACCATGTAGCTGATGCCCTTCGTGTGATCCGTAATATCCGTGATGAATTGAACGTTTTTAGTGCCGTCGGCTTTAAACTGGAATTTTTCTCCAAAAACCAGTTCCGCTCCGACAAAACGGCTCATGGAATCAAAATGCATGGTCACCGCTCCGCGGTTGCGGTCAACAACCTGCAGTTCTCCGGCAGCAGCCACGGAAATATCGTTCATCTTCACGGTGTGAAGGGTTTTCTGGATCGCCACCATCTTCCCGTTCTGCATCACTCCAAGCATATTTCCGGAAGCGATTGAACGGATAAAATAAGAGCCCGCCGCAAGACTGACTCCTTCCGACTGGGTGTGGAAAGACATCATCCGCGCGTGATCAAAAATAGTGGAGTCCCGGCCAATATGGGTGCTGACCAGCGGGTGATTGCTTCCCATATTCAGGTAGATCGCGACTTCCTTGCCCCCTTCAGGACCGGAACCGACGCTGGTGCCGGAAAGAACCGTATTATAGGAAAGAGTGGATCCTCCGTCCGGAGTCGTTTCGGTACCGGTTCCGCTCATGAACTGGAAATTTTCACCGATCCGGATATCAAAAATGTGCGTGAATCCAGCCGTCAGCATTTGGGTGCCGTTCATCTTCGTCACGTCAGTATTTTGACGGGCATGGCCCACGGCGGCAGCGTAACTGTTAACCGTTAATTCCAAACCTTCGGAGTCGGTAAATTTAAAAACCGGCGGACGGCCTTGCCCATAAATCGCCGTGGCTTTCGACGTAATGGGGATTTCGGTCATCTTCCCGTTAAGCATTCCCTTTATCGAACCTTGATAGTAAACACGCTCCACGGTTTTCGTTTTGGTTTTTTCATTGTAAGAAATAAAGCTCGTGCTCTTGTCTCTGTGAGTGATCGCGACACGCAAAACTTTTCCGGCGGCATTCAAATACACCACACGGTTACGGCGGTTTGTATCCACACGAACGACCGTCGGAGAGAGGTTGTGCTCAACGGAAAGCGTCTGATAGTTCACATTCGCGAGACTGACTGTCGTACGCCGGCTGAAATACTGGGTATACATGGAAGTGGAGATATAAACGCCGGTACCGACGATACCTTCCGTTGACAGGCTGACAACCCCCCACTTATCAAAGAAGGTCCAGGAAACACGTACGGCCGATTCCGGGAAAAGCTGCCCTATCTGACCGACGACACCGCCGAAAGCAAACCCTTTAACATCAAGCTTCGGATTCGCGGGAAGCTTCAGCCCCGTACTCAATGTGCCTAACCCGATAATTTTTCCAACCAATTTCATCAGAGTGGTGGAGATAAGACCAAAGTTCACACCGCCCATCAACGCGTTATAAAGCTTGGAAACAATTGTTCCGGTTCCGGGCCCTCCGCCGGTAAGCGGATTCATGTTTTTTGAAGCCAGGTACTGCTGGACACCATAAATCAGCTGAACGGCGGAATGCTTTCCTCCGGTAGTCAGATCCGCGAAAAATCCGCGCATCAGCCCTGTCAGCGCGGCCGCGTCATTAATGGTCAGAGAATCCTGGCCCATGAACATCACCGCGCCGATCACGGAGGCCGAAATCGCTTCGCTGTTTCCGGTTTTGAAAATATCAAGCAGAGGCGCGAACAATTCAGGACGGCTTTCAACCTGCTTGCCAAAAGCCTCGACACGGTTAATAAGAACCCCGAAATCGAGCTGGGAGAATTTAAAAATCTGAACCCGGACATTGTGCGGAGTCGCGAAGAAATTACGGATAAAATTAACCGTCGTGGCTGAGACTGTCGGATTCAGGCTGTTGAGTTTCGGTGAAGATCCGGCGAGATCTACAGCTTCCAGAAACAGCTGTCTTACATCATTAAGATTCAGATCCAGGCCTTCGGCCAGAGTCTTGGGAAGGTTCGGGTTTTTCTGGATCAGGATCGGATAAATGAAAGCGATCGTCGCTCCGCGCAAACGCTGGGTCGCCGCCGCGTCCAAACCGCCCGACTTAGTCGCTACTTCTAAAAGCGAGCCGAGAATCGCGGCCTGATCCGCTGAGGTCAATTTGTCAAATTTATCAGGATTTTCAAAAATAGCGTTAATAACATTCGTCGCGAGCTCGGCATTGCCCACCAGATTCAGATTTTTGAGTATCTGAGGCGCGACCGCGAACCGGTCTTCCACACCCAGCGCGAGAAACGCGTTCTTCGCTTCCCGAGAAAGCGAGCGGACAGCAGCCGCGACAACAAAAGCCGGTAAAGTGGGGTCATTCGCCTTCACTTTTCCAAGGAATTCAAGCAATTGCCCCGCCTGCTGAACCGCGACCTTGTTATCCCCCGCTTTGACCAGGTCTTCAACGACCGTCACACCTTTGCTTACGAGGTCTCTGCGCACATCCTGAGTCAGATTCGGAAGCTGAAGGTAGGCCGTAATCAAGTTCCCGTGCGTTTCAAGCGTGAGACCCGCCGGACGGACGGGCGCCAGCACGATATCCGTAATAATTTTGTGAAGTTTTTCAGTCTGAGCCGCGGCTCCGCCTCCCGCGCGCAGAACAAGAATCGCCGTCGCGGCTTTATCTCCGAGATCCGTAATACTGTCCACTGCCGCGGTCAGTTTTTCAATGATGGCTCTTTTAGCAACCGGATCGGTGAACTTCAAAAGCGCCAAACCGTTTTGCACAAAGGTTCTTCTTTCACCGTCATTGGCGAACGCGGGAGGATTAAGAATCTGCGCGGAAAGGAACTGAACCGCTTCAATACGCTGAGCGCCCGTAAGGAGATAAACGGCGTCAATATTCTGGAAAAGTTCAGGAATCGTCAGCGTGCCTTCCCCCTTGAAAACAATCGCCAACCGGGCGGTCAGGGCCTGCTGCTGATCCTCGTTAAGATTCCGGACCAGCAATCGGGCGTTTTGAGCGATCGCTTTATCCACAAATCCAGTCTCGATCGCTTGTACAACCCGGTTCCCGATAAATTCCGTAAGATCTTTGTCAATCGTTCCTCCGCCCGCGTTGAAAAACGCGATCGCGGCGTCAACCCGAAGCTGGGCTGTGGCGGCTTCAGGATTGGGTCCGCCGATCACAATCAGGTTTGAAAACGCTTCTTTAATATCCGCGACCACGGCCGCCTTTAAATCGAGCAGATTAAAACGATTCGCGTAACGGGCGACCTGAGCTCCAATTTGAAAGTCCGTAGGCGTCACATTTCCCGTCGACAGGACTTTTGCCTGAACCAGCTTGCTAATTAAATTCCGGACAAAATCAGTATCATTTTTAGTATTTAAACCTCCCAGCCCGACCGTAACGGCCACTTGAAGCTGGGTTTTCTTATCCAGGAAAGTCGAAAGGCCCTGATCCGCCGCCTTAAGGATATTGACAAGCAGGTTGTTGGCCTGTTTCTTGAGGTCTGAGTTGGTAAACGGACTTTGAACTTTTTGCGCCAGCAGAACCGTCAACGCCGCGCGCTGCTGGTCAAGCGTTCCGCCCGCTTCAAAAATCTTCTGAATATCTTTGTTATTTTCCGCCGCTTTCTTGATCAGATCCTGAAGTTCAGCCGCGGTAGGAGCTTTGATGCCCAAAGCTTTCAAAAGAGCCTGAATCGCGGGGTTGGCCGCGAAATCCCCCATGTTCAGCAGAGCGACCAATTCCAGCAGCTGCTTGGTTTCTTTATTGTGTTTCTCTTTCTCAATCGCGGCCTTGCGGGCTTCTTCCAGTTTCTTTTTATCTACCGGCTTGGCGTCCCGGCGCTTGATGCCGGATTTGTTCAGAGCCGCTTCTTCAGCCGCTTTCTTATCCGCCAACGCTTTCTGCTCGCGCTGAACTTCTTCAAACGTCCTGACCGTCCAGCGGGGCTTCTTGCCCATCATTTCATAAACCTGTTCCTGGCCGTAACGGGCGACATCAAAGAGAATCGACATCAGGTAAATCACGATCGCGGAATTACTTTCACCGGACGCCGGATCCACACTGCCAAGCTTGACTTTCAGCTGGGCCAGTTTAGTTTGATAACGCTGTTTCGCGTCTTTTAGACGGGTATCCCGGATATTGACCAGGTTGTTGGGGTCGTCAGGCGCCGGGCCTTCTTCCGGAGTAGGCGAAGCATTCGGGTTATTTTTGTCGTAATCGGTGTCAAGCGGGAACGAGTCCTTGTCTTCAGCCCAGCCGTCAGCCAATTCTTCAAGATCATCACTAAGCGCTTCAGACAGATCGTGAACCCCTTCATGATAGGTGCGCCAAATGACATGCCAGTGTCCTTCGATCCAAACTTGACCTTCCGCGTCCCAGTGCCCATACATGTATTCAAAGTAAGCATTGTAATCGTCATTGCGCTGAGTGCAGGAACCGTCCAGAGGCTCATAGCACCCGCCTGAACCAATGAGAATATATTTTCCAAGAAGGGTGCTTTCATCCGCCCAGGCATCGGTACGGGCCGTGTGGTATATCTCAAGAATGTCATAGTAGAACTGAACTTTCGCGTCTACATAGGCGTTGGTATAGGTTTCCATCCGGCTGCGCAATTCTTTCGCGTTGAAGAGCGCGTTTTCGTAAATCCCAATGCGCATATCAAACTCAGCCGCGTGTTCAAAAAACATCCGGGACATCCGGGCCATGAATTCAGGAACATTGAAAGAAAGCATCGCGATATTGGCGAAAAACATCCGCTGAGCCTGAATATACCAACGGCCGGCAACTTTGGAAGCCGTGCGGAGCTTTTTATAAACATAGAGATCTTCACGGATATTGCCGATCCCGGGAACCGTGATCGACATAAAGTCGTCAAACATGGCCTGCGCGCCGTTCGCGGTTGTACCGCCGAGAATATCGTCACGGATGTGCTTGTACTTCTCCATCCGGTCTTCATCAATCTTGTCGAGCATCTCGTAGAAGCCGTCACCGCCGTTCAAACTGGTGTTGAGGGCTTCAAAAACAGCGCTCACATGATCTCTGAAAAAGGTGATCTGGGATTCATAATAATCTTCGCGCCGAAGGTCAGTATCATCTTCAAGCTTGTGCGCAAGATCCGCTTCTTTCTTGGTGTGATAGTTCTCACGAGTCGGACGCGGACCAATCAGCGAGAAGCCGTTTGGCCAGACCCCAGCCCAAACCGAATGCCAGTTCAGCGTAATGCTGTGATTTTCACCCTGATCAACCACAACCCCATCCCTGGTATGAACCCAGCTGGTTCTCCAGGCATTTCCAATTTCCGCATTCCACCACTCATTGGTCCAGGTTTCAACATGGTGCGCGCCAGGATGATAAATAAATTGTCCGCCCGCGCCACCTTCCACGACCACAGGCCCCTCTGGTCCCGGCGGCATGGGGCCAGGATTGTCCGGAACCCATTCCCAGGTACCTTCTTCATCCCATTCGTTAGTCCAAGTATCCGTGTTATAAGTCGCAGCAGCACTGGGAATCGCGTCAATTTGCTGCTGATAAGAGTTATCGATCTGCTCATTAAGATTCTGTTCAATGTCATCAATATCTTCGGTAATCTTGGCTTTCATCAATTCATAATCACTGCCCTCGCCGACCTTACGTTCGTCTCCTTCCCAAAAAATCAGTTTAGAAACGTAGTCGTCACGGATTGCTTTGAGTTCCATAATCAGATCATCTTTAATCCCGGGAATCACATTCTGGAAAAGATCATCAACCTCACTCACAATATCATCGTGATAACCCTGGAAATTGCTTTCCGGGCCAAACTCAGCTCCCTCCCACGCCGCGCGGGAGGCATTGATAGCGTTATTGGCATCATTTTCGGCGTTCATAATATCCGTCGAAAATTTGTTGTAAGCGTTGTTGATCCGTTCCCAATAACTATTCTGAAGCTCTAAATTGGTTTGATAGTCTTCCTGCTCCTGCTTGTAACGGTCCCATTCTTTTCCCCGGTCTGAAGAATAGGTCTTGGCAAGATCATGCGTGCTAAGAAGGTAGTCTTTGCGGGCTTTCACCAAATTGAAACGCTCTTCCGCGCCCAGATAATCGAGATTATTCGAGCCATTCGAGGCCATGCCGTCAACCCCTCGCTGCTCCGGCTGAATCACCGCGTATTCAGGAGGAACTCCCAGATACGGAGGGGTCATTCCCGCTTCACCATAACAGCCAGGTTCGTAGTAGGTGTAGCACCCGTAACCGCCGTAGGTGTTGTACCAATATCTCCAAGGCATCCAGGGAACTTCTCCGGGGCCGGGATTATTGTGTTCATAGGGGTAGTAGCCATAACCGTAAACATCAAACGGGTTATAGTAATAATAGTAGTTGTAACAGTAATAACCGCAATAACCGTAGTTGTAATACGGATCAGAAACACTGGCCGGCGTAATCTGGAAAACACCTTTGGCTCCGCCCCGGATATTCAAAATGTTTTTCATTTTGGTGGAAGCGGCATCCGTTGCGGTTTTCAGCTGTTTCTCGAGGTCAATTTTATTCGCGGCAAACGCCTGCGCTTTACGCTGAATCACGGAAGTCCAGACACCGTAGCAGCCGAATTCGTTCTGAGGACAATCCGTAGTGCCCGGGTCAAGAAGAGTCGCCATCAAATCGTCAAGTTCAGCCCGGTAATCATAAAGCCCATAGCTTTCAATTCCGTCCGCGTTCACGTACCCGCCGCCGTCCATCATATTTTCAAACTCAGTCATTTGAGCTTCCATGAAATCGCCGATCCAAACTCCATAGGTGCCGTAAAAATCATCGTAGGGGCCGTAGATTTGCTTAATCCCTTTAAGATTGTGAGCTCCGATGGCGGCGGCAATATCAGCCTCCGCGGTAACATCCCCGTCGGTCGTGTCAAAAAGCATCGCCTGAATCGCGGCCCAGCGTTTGACCCGCTTTTCATAGTTGGCGTCAAGACCGCTTTCTTCCTGAACATTGACGCCGTATTCAATCGTATTATTTTGAAGGTCGGTCAAAAGAGCCGATTGATACGTATAGAGTTTTTGTTTATCAAAACCAGCCTTAAGATCAGCGTGATTGCAGGCATAACCGCTGTTAGCCAGGCACGCGTTGAAAAGGATATACAACGCGCTGTTCCCGCCGAACAACCACCACCAATTTTGATAGCCGTCCGGGATCGCACGGTCATTTGTGTTTATAATTTTTACGGCCGCGTCAAGAATCTTGCGGGAGTAATCGATGCTGTTTTGATATTTACGGTCAATGACCGTCAACTTCAAAGCGATCAGACTGAAGCCGTGGGTGTAGTAAGCCTGGACTTCCTTCTCAATATCTTCCTGGTATTCATCATATTGAGTTCCCAAGGCGTCGATATAATCCTGGTGAATCTTTTCCAGGGTTTTGGTCACTTCCGCCGTATAGTTCCCCATGGTCGCCAGAGGAAGCGATAATCTCTTGTCCAGCAAGGTCGTCTGCGTTGCCACAGTATCCGCATAGACACTGTCATTTCGATTGATCCGGTCGGCTGAAAAGATATCATTCATCGCGGCCCCGAGACTGCTAAAACGGATCGCCATGTCCCATTCCTGCACGTACACATACCCGCCGGCCGTCATGACAAGACCTTCCGCATTTTTCTGGTAATCGCAAATCTGGGCGGGGCCGCAGTTTCTATTGAACGGAGCTACGTTAAAAATCGGCTTATCAACATAATTAAGGAAAATATTACCGACAGATGATTTATAGTCGGAGAACGCAAAATCAAACCGGAACCAGAAATCATCGCTGGAGGATTCCATATCAGACCGGTAATTAGGCATAAAACCGTCGATATCCCCCTTCAGCGCGGTCTCTGCCGCGGTCGCTGACGCGTTGTAAGCCGCTTCCGCCGCGACATAGTCGTTCCAGACGCCATCCATCCGGGCGAGAACATCATCCGGCGTATCCCCGACAGCCGGATCCGCGGGCGGATATTTCACGGTCGCGTCATAGTCCAGCGCTTCTGAGAAAACAAATTTCGCTTTTCCGATCCTGGAGTCAAAATCTGCGAAAGCAATCGTCTGAGACGCGAGATAAATCCGCCGCTCAACGCTCTTGTCTGTTTTGAGCGGGAAAGAGTGGTTTCTGTAAAAGTCATAATCGGAACGCGATCCCCGGTCATTGGCAATGATCGCCATCTGAGCGGCATACCCCTGGGTCATCGTCGCGGTATTCAGTTCAGCCGCGATTTTAGCGTAGTCGGTAATATGAGAAATCAGAGTCTTGAGATTTTTCTCCATCCGGTTGAAATAATTGGCCGTGGATTCTTTTTTAACTTGACCGGCATTGTCAGGGTCCCAGTAGGCGACAACATTTCCACCTTGAATTTTAGGCTTGGGAATCTGCATGCTCTGCTGATTGATGTAAACCGCCGCGCCGTTGACTGATGTGAATTCCGGCACCAGCTTGTCCTTATCGACATATTCATAAAGTTTTGATTTAAGCTGCTGTCCAAGCGCGTTATTCTCGTCACCCTTACCGTAAGCCTCAAAAAGCTCTTCGAGCTTATCCTTCACGCTCAAAGCGCCGAAGGCGTTCGGCTTCGAAATATCAACGTCCTTGTTGTACTGATCAACCGCGTCTTTAACGTCCTGCTTGTAGGTTGTATACGCCTGATCTTCGGCATTACCCGCGTTCAGAGCATTTTTATACTTGTCAGCCGCGGCTTTGACCGCGTTCACTAAGGTCGTCTTCGCCTGATTGATGGTGTTCGTATAAGCCGTCAGAACCGGATTCAAAGCGGCTAGAAGCGCGGCTTCAGAAATGCCCAGCTGATTGGTCAGGTTGGTGTAATTCGCATTGTCAGGCCAATAACCGCCGTTAAAGAGCGCGTCATCCACTTTATCCGCAGCCATGTTCATAAAAGTCTTGTATCCGGTCAGCAGCTTGGGGCGAAGAGACAAACCCGGGGTTTCGTATTTATCCGTACCCGCGTCATCCCAGGTGAAATCAGCCAGGTAACCATTAACGGTGGTAAAATAGGTTTCGGTTTTATCCACTACAATTTTCTGAAATTCCATCAGGCCATTCATGTTTGAGGCCATGACATAGCGGGTTTTATCAAGATCCGTTTTAATGTCCGCGGGGAAATTCCAGGTCGCATCCGCGATCCCCCGGCTCATTAATGCGTTAAAGCGGGCCCACAAATTATCAAATTCAGTTTGAAGCGAAGTCTTCAAATTATCCATAATCGTGTCAAGAGCGGTTTGATAATTATCATCTTTGGGAATGACCATGGCGGCTGTCGTAAAAGTCGTGAAAGCCGTCTGAATATTCTGAATAATCGCGGCGATTTGCGGATCTTGCATGAACGACGCGTATTTCTGATCTACCGGAATCAGCGATTCGGTTTCACTCGCGAAATCCAGAGTGTTGGCGCCCATTTCCGACATATACCATTGAGGTTCCAGCCCCTGACACGCACCGATAAAGCCGGAGCTGGCGCCGATACACACATAACCATCCATGATGCCGCCGTTCCAATAATCCGCGAACCCAGCGCCAAGCCCGCCCGCGCCCGGACCTACGTTCAAATTGATATTGGACCATGCCGTTACGTCTGCCAAGGTGATGTCAATACCGCCGGTAATGGCTAAAGGAATGCGGTAACGAGCGTTCAGGCTGTCTGGATTATCAGGGTCGCTCACAGCTTCGAGGCTCGTAACGCGGATATCATTCACATAAAGAGCGATCGGCTGCCCCGCGACACTGCCCTTGGTATCAATCAGAATTTTTAAGGCATAAGCCAGCTGGCCGTTCTGGTCTTTAACTTCAACACCCATTTCAATCTGACCGTCCGGACGGCGCGCCTGTTTAATTTTGGGCGTGGTAAAGGCTTTTTCAGCGCCCCGGATACGCATGGTCGTTGTTTTCTTGGTCGTATTGGGCGTACCGTGGTTGGTGTTTTCGGTTTCAATGACTGCTTTTTTGTCCGAACGCTTGGCCGCGAGGAATTGACCCACGCCATCCGGCGTGTACAGCAGGGTTTCCGTCTGTTTTTTCACATACCCGAGACCGTTAAAATCAGGCCGGCCGCCACCACCGCCTCCTCCGCCTCCGCCGCCATTCCCGTAATCGATCGTGCGAGTGTAAGACTCAATCGGCGAAGAATCCGGAGTTGAAGCCAAAAGCGCGTATTGATTGACCCCGACTTGTTCCGCGGGAGGCTTGGGAATTTTATTGTTAATCCGGTAGTAAAGATGACGGTCACTGGAAATTAAGTTTTCTTCGGTGTACTCGATATCATCCTGCATGTGATACATAATCAGTTTGTTGGCCGCGGTGATTTCAGTCACGGGAACATAAACTGGATCCTGAGCGACACCGTTGCGCGTGTAGCCGACCCACTTACCCGTTCCATAATCGCCAATCAGGGCCGCTTTTACCTGTCCGGGAAGCCAGCCGATCGTACTGACACCGTCAACGCTGGTGATAATATCGCCCACCTGAAGCCCCGCCTGCTTGGCGCCCTGCCCTATGTGAATTTTAGAAATAGACGGAGCCGGATTGTTCTGAATAAGATCGACGCCGATTTCCGCTTCTCTGTTGGAGAGATCATAAGTTCTTGAGATTTCTTTCATAATGACAGCCTGACCGGCGGAAGCGCTTATTTGCTGTTTCGGAAGGCCATAAAAGAAATCAGAAACGCTCAGCCGGGTTTCCCACTTGCCCGGAACGCCATTCTGACCGTCCACAAATTCATAGTAAGTGGTCTTGCTGTTCATCATCAAGCCGATGGGGTTGAAATCATCAATTTCGTCCGGCTTGAAAACCAGTTTGCTGCCGAAATTCACGTCTTCCGCGTAAAAAATTCCGTTCTGCTGACTGACGATGTTCATTTCAACGTCGTTGGTTTCACAGCCGTAAACCGTACAGAAAAGTTTGTCCGTGGTACGGACGGAATACTGCCAGTCGGGGCCGTAATAGCCGTAGGGATAATATTGTTCCCTGCTGGCGATCACATCACCGCCGGGATATAAAACCTGGCCAAGCGCGCCGATAACCGGCTGAGTCAGCAGGTACTGAAAACTGCGGATACCCCGTGAACCGGCAGGCATCGCGCCGGCAAGAATCGCGGGCAAATTAGCCACAGAGCCCGCGACAATCATGGACGGCCGGCTGTCTTCATCAAGAATCGTGGTTAAGACGTTATCAATGCCGGGAGGGCTCGCGACAAAGTCGCACCCGATTTGAACCGCACAGGTAATCCCCTGCGGATCCCAAGCGTATTCACCCACCACATACCCGTTGGCCCCAAGGCTGCTAAAATTCAAATACTCGTAGGTTTCCGTCATGTAAATCTTACCAAGACGCATATAGTTATTAATAACGCGTAAACCGCCGTGGTAATCCGATTCCGCCACGATATTTCCATTCCGCGGGTCAAACCACATTTCTTTTTCAGTTCCCTGCATTCCGCGGTCTTTACGGTCCACATCTTCAATGCGCTGCCAGCTCAGGCGCCCATGATATTTCACAATGTCATAATCAAGCACCTTGATATGCATTCCGTACGCGTCTTCTTTTTCTTCAAGCTGTCCATACTTATCCAAGTGCACGCGCAGGAACTTCGGAGTATTGCCGGGAATCCAGGTCATGGTGTCTTCATAGAAGCGGACCGTGCCGACAGAATCCATTTCATATTCGCGTTCCGTCCGGCGTCCCCAGTGGTCGGTTGAAGCGATCATTTTGCCGAAAATATCAAATTCCTGAGAACTTGTTTTTGTAATACAGCAGAGGCCGGAAGGCAGAGCCACTTCATGGGAGATATACACAGCGCTGGCCAGCATACCGCGGATGTAATTTTGGATCACATCCGTGTGATGGGTACCGTCAGCGTACACATGATCGATGCCGGTCATATGCCCTTCATCATTCATATAATTGATGACTACCGTACCCAGTTCATCCGTATCCTTCTGCGCCGCCACGTAACCGCGCGCGCTGAAGGCATGCTCAATCAAGTGAATGTCGCCCCAGAAGCCGATTTTCTTCCACATGAACCCTCGAAGAGTCAAATAAGTGGTTTCAACCATGAATTCTCCGGGAGCGATTTCCCGGTTCTCATCGGTCTGAACGATAATGCCGTGATCAAGAACATGCGTGTAATAGCTTTCAACACTGGTCAGGAAAAACACAGCCGGGAAAAACGCGTTCGGAGTTACCAGAGCTGCGATTTGCTGAACCGCGTTAAGATTAAAATCCATTCGTTGGGGATAAAAATTACCCGCGAGAATTCTCCGCTGATACTTCAGGTTCCCCAGAACGTCAAATTCATGCAGAGTGATATCCGCGAAACCGTCTTCACGGTCCATCGTGGTCATCTTCTTCTCAAGCATACCCCGGCGGTTGTAGTTGTAGTTGAAATACGTCACGTAGCCGTAACCATCAACCTGGGTCGCGACCAACCCGGTGCGGAGGTCAAAATTCTGAATGACAGGCCCGTAAATGAGCGGCAGTTCGCGCGCCTTCCAGTCGGTGATGGTCATCTGCTTCACACGGCCGGCATCCAGGACGAAGTCGTAGTGCGTCCAGTTACGGTAGCGGTCCCACATATCGGTGACGCGCCCCGAACCCAGCGGGTCATACCCTTGAATCGTACCCAGATGATTCGCTCTGAAGAAATTAAGATTGGTCCAGCCGGTGTACGTGATCCAGTCAACATTGCCGAGCGGAGGCATATTCTGGAAAGCATCAACGTTGAAACCCGCCGCGGCAAGATCGGCAAGATCGGCATAATCCAGGCTCAGCACACTGGTTAAACGGCCCCATTGATCGCGCAGGAAAATCTGGCGGACCTGCGAAGCGGTTCTTTCATCAATAATTTTCCAGACATCCCCGTTCTTTAAATAGAAGCGGAGCATTTTGTAAACCTGGCTCAGCGTACCGTTGTCATGCCACAACAGCATCGCGTCCGCATTGAAAGTCGTTGAGAGAAGGCTTCCCTGCAGGACAATGGCCGCGACCGCTTCAATGCTCATGCCGTTGGTTTCTTCCGTGTAATCAATATTACCGGTCTGGGTGAAGTAGTAATCCGTCAGAACGGTACGGCCGTGCTGATCCGCGTAAGCGATCGTCCGGCCTTCATCATCCTGAGCGATCATTTCCTTGACCACATTCCAGCCGGTAATGTCCCAAGCCGTCAGCAGTCCATCGCCGTTATAAGTAACCACAATTCCAACACTGGTAGGAATGGTGTTCAAAATAATCGTCTTCTGCAGAAGCCCCGTATCTTCATCTTTTACGTAAGAGAAAAGCTGACCGTGCGAATACCCCCCGGCCGGCGGGAAAGCCGTCATGATCACGCCGATTTCACCAAGCGTATTGTAGAAATAATCATTGCGGGTTCCGTCCGGATTATCGACGTGGTCAATCATGTCGATCCGTTCATATTTAACCTTGGGAGGATTGACTCTGTAATAGGTCGTGGTTCCAATACCGCCCGGGCCGTCACTGCGGATCTGCTTGAGCAGATGGCAGGTAATCGTACAGGCATCCCAGTAGTAAGTATTTCTCAGGCCGTTAAGCTCCTGAACATAGGCAATCCGGTCGACGCGGCGGTTGGTCGGGCTGACTTCATGCTTAATAACACGTCCGCTCTGGTCCGTAATCGTATCCAGATTCTTCCAGCCGTCAGGCTGGGTGATATAAGCGTAAATATTGAAACCGCGCATGACCCAGGCGCCCGCGTTGTTTTTACGGAAGGTTGCCTGTCTATCCTGGCGTTCATTGCCGGATTCGCCGAAAAAGCGGGCGAAAATTTCATACGGACCCTGGATGGTCTTGGTATAGCCAATCGGGCAGCGCGGCAGACAGTTATCGTGATCGGGAGACTGGAACATATTTTCCATTGTTCCGTCGCCGTCTAAATCCTTTTGCGTCACCGGAGCATCACCGTTCAGATCATTATCAGCCGGATCGTAGTAATAATTCGTTTCATAAAGCGGATTGTTCCGCAATGTCGGCGGATTGGTTCCCGGCTTGGTTTCAAACGCCTTCACCTGCTTAATCCGGCGCAGGTCGTCAGATTTCTGCGAGGTCACAATGGCCCAGCTGAGATCCGTAAAGTTCTTATCGAGACGTGAAACGGTAATAACTTCACCCGTCGTAATACCTTCTTCATCCAAAATTGTGATAGAAGCCGTATAAGTGGATTCATCCGTCTCGCTGAAATCAACGCTCGAGCGGTTGCTCTTGGTGAAGACCCAGTCGCCCGTGTACTTCATCGGAGCAACGCCGTATTCATAGTTTTTCTTAAGTTCGCGGATAGAGTAATTCAGCGTCGGCGTATTGGTGAATGAATCATCTTCAAAACCGGCAATCACGTACGTGAAGGCATCTTCAAGTCCCGTGTCCGGATCGAGCGGAGTTAAGGTCAGGGAGAAAAGTGAGCTGACAATCTTCTGGAACTGACTGTTTAAGCCGGCGGAACTGCGGACCCACTGCCCGGTCTCTCCGGATCCCGTCTTCCCGCCGTGCGTGGTATCTTTTTCAATTTTAGTTTCGCTGTATTCCTCAGATCCCGGTACATCCTGACCCAGTTTATTAACGTTAATGCTCTTTACGCGGATCCAGTTGCCGTCACCCTTCACATCCAGCTGAATCACATGAGAAACCATTTTTTGTCCGGCATCACCCCACGCCTTGTTGTATCCCCGGTTCTCTGAAGCGACTTCTTCGGTGGTAATCCCCGCGTCAAGGCCGGCCGCGTCAGCAAGCGCTTCCTGTTCGCTGAAAGTAATTCTTCGGGGATCTGATTCCTCTCTGCGAGGGTCAAGATTCTCAGTGCGGGTAAAAATCTGATCGGAAGAAGTGATGGAGTAGCGTTTGCTGATCAGCGGACGGTCCGCGACCCGGAAATTTTTACGGGAAACTTCCGTATAGACCGGCGCTTCATCTTCCCAATTTTCATCATCCGCGTCATCGCCTAAAAGCGCGAAAGCAAGGTTATGCCCCTGGAAATCGGTATCCGTCAGCTTTTTCTGCTGAGTCATCGTGTAGGTTACAAGACCGGTATTCACATCTTCGGTTTCAATACGTGTTTCAGCTTCATCCGCGGAAGTGATCTGGTTAGTCTTGCTGATAATGACCCGCGAGGCTTCCGCGACACTAAAGCTTTTCTTATAGACTTTATTCAGCGTGAAATCCTGGTTCTTCCAGAGAGGATCATTCACTTCTGAGGCCAGCAGAAGAACCTGCTCAAGCGGAATTCCCTTAAATCCGGGATCACTGCCCAGCTTGATTTGCGAGGAATTGTAGGTAATTCTCTGATTTACCGGATTACGGCTCTGAGACCGTGTCTGATCTCCGTCAGTACTGGCCGTGCTGAACGTTTCCGATTTCATTTTCCGGTCGGCCAGCGCGACATCGAAACCGAATTTCCAAGTTTGATTCAGATAAAAGTCAACTCCGGTCCAGAGGCCTGAGCCGGCGTCAACACCGACAAGAGCGGCCTTCAGATTCAAACTCGCGTCAAAGCTGATATCGGTTTCAAGCTTCAGCGTCTGCTGGTTGTAAGTCACCACGTCCGTATGAACATTCCGGATTTCACTCCGGGTAATGTCTCCATTGCTGACGGTAAAAGCATCTGAAATCTGACCCCGGTCTCCGGAGAAGTCAAAAGCCTCATTCCAGCTTTCAGTATGAGCGAAATCAGCCCCTTCCCAATCAGGATCATTCGCGGGGATATCACCCAGCAGCGCCACATTGAGGGGTTTATTCTTGAAACCGATCGTATCTTCGTCTTCAACCGTCGTCTGAGAAAAAGTGACCTTAGTCGTATCGACGCCATTTTTCACTTTCACCGTCCGGCTTCTCGAAACTTTCCCGTCTCCTTCCACATCAATTGTCCACTGATGCCCAGTCATCGCGACAAAATCACGGTTAAAGATCCGGCTTTCAATAACGTCCTGCTCGGAAGTCGCGCCGCCATCCAGGAGAGACGTTTTATGAAGGTCTTTCACATTCCATTGACGCGTCCAACTCTTGGAATCAGGCATGATGCTTTTCAGGGCGGAGATAATATTTTTTCCAAAGCCGATAAGCTCCGTGTATTCACTGGTGGTGTAATTAGCGCCGGTAAATTCGACGCCTTCGTTAAACACCTGCTGAGTCGAGACCCCATTATTTTTAACCGTCGTAAACGTGCTGTTCTTGAAACTAATCAGGGCCATAAGATCGCCCACAGGCCCGGCACCGTCTTCAATCTTGACCTGGCGGGTCCAGCTCTTGGAATCCGCGAGAATGGTCTTCAGGGCAGAAATCACGTTTTCACCGTAACCGATCAGCTCCGTGTATTCGCTGGACGTGTAATTGTCCGGATCAAGGTCAACGCCTTCGTTAAAGACCTGCTGAGTTGAAACACCTCTGTATTTAATCACGTCAAAGGCGCTTGATTTGAAGCTGATCAAAGCCGTAAGATCACCCGCGGCGCCGACTCCATCCTCAATTTTTACCTGGCGGGTCCAGCTCTTGGACTTCGCAAGATCCGTGGTCAGCGCGGCGACAATATCTTTCCCAAAGCCGATTAATTGCGTATATTCGCTGGAGGTGTAGTCATCCGGGTTTAAATCTTCCCCTTCATTAAACACTTGCTGAGTCGAAACACCGTTATTCTTGATCGCCGAGAAAGCGCTCGAGGTAAAGCTGATCAACGCCGTCAAATCACCCGCGGCTCCCGCGCCGTCCGTGACTTTCACTTGTCTCGTCCAGCTCTTGGAATCCGCAAGGATGCTCTTTAAAGCGGAAACGATATTCTTACCAAATCCAATCAGCTGGGTGTATTCGCTGGCTTCATAATCATCAGGATTCAGATCGACGCCTTCATTAAACACTTGCTGAGTTGAAACACCGTTATTCTTGATCGCTGAGAAAGCGCTCGAGGTAAAGCTGATCAGAGCCGTCAGATCACCCGCGGCACCGGCGCCATCCTCAACTTTCACTTGTCTCGTCCAGCTCTTGGAATCCGCGAGAAGGGTCTTCAAGGCGGAGATGACGTTCTTTCCAAAGCCGATCAGCTGGGTGTATTCAGATGCAGTGTAATTGTCCGGATCAAGAT
>CAYLPP010000008.1:0-2826 GCA_964385615.1 uncultured bacterium
CGGGCGATGGCTGCGACGCGCAGTGCAAAGTTGAGCCTGGACCTGGCGGGGCGGTTTGCGGAAATAACAAGTTAGAGCAGGGTGAAGGCTGCGATGATGGAAACACGAAAAACGGCGATGGCTGCGACGCGCAGTGCAAAGTTGAGCCCGGACCTGGCGGGGCGGTTTGCGGAAATAATAAGTTAGAGAAAGGCGAAGGCTGCGATGATGGAAACACGAAAAACGACGATGGCTGCGACGCGCAGTGCAAAGTTGAACCCGGACCTGGCGGAGCGGTCTGCGGAAATAACAAGTTAGAGCAGGGTGAAGGCTGCGATGACGGGAACGTAGTCGCGGGCGATGGCTGCGACGCGCAGTGCAAAATAGAAAATGGCAATCCTGTTTGCGGCAACGGCAAGCTTGAACAGGGTGAGTGGTGCGACGATGGGAATTTAACCGACGGTGATGGATGCAGCTCAATCTGCGCGCCGCAATTTCCGGCATGTTCTGGGTATTTCGCTCAGATATGCAGATATCCGGCTGTGGGTTACGCTAGTCGTGAAGGAGCTTCGGAAGCTGCGCCACTCTGCTGTGAGGTCACGCCGGCCTGCGGAAATAGTATCGTCGAAGGCGCCGAACAATGTGATGACAATAACCTGAATAATGGCGACGGCTGTTCGTCGACATGCATGATTGAAGCTGGTGTCTGCGGTAACAACAAGGTTGAAGGTGGTGAACAGTGCGATGACGGTAACCAGAACCCCGGTGACGGTTGCGACGCGCAATGCCAAAGCGAACCCGGCGGCCCGAAGTGCGGTGACGGTCAGGTGAATAATGGTGAACAGTGCGATGACGGTAACCAGAAGCCCGGTGACGGCTGCTCAGCCACCTGCCAGTTTGAAGTTCAGCCGCCTAAATGCGGTAATTCTCAGCCTGACCCCGGCGAAGAATGCGATCTTGGCGGCCTCAACGGCGCGCCTGGAAGCTGGTGCTCTTATATCTGTACCGTTCTGAGAATTCCTCCCGGATGCGGCAATGGATTCATTGAAGGTTTTGAACAGTGCGATGATGGCAATAACTTGGCCGGCGACGGCTGCTCGCCTTTCTGTACGCTTGAAAGACCTCCGGTCGGTTGCGGTGACGGAATCCGCCAGCTTTCTGAACAGTGCGATGACGGGAACCGGATAAATGGAGACGGATGCTCCATGTTCTGTACCATCGAGGTTATCTGCGGAGACGGAATCCTCGTTCCCGGAGTGGAAGAATGCGATGACGGCAATCTGGTTGCCGGTGATGGCTGTGACGCGCAGTGCGGTGACGAAAACCCCGCTTGCGGTGACGGGAAAATTCAGCGGGCTAATGCTGTTCCGCCCGAGCAGTGTGATGATAACAACGCGAACGCCGGCGACGGCTGTGACGCACAGTGTCAAATCGAATGGTGCGGTGATGGTATCCAGAACGGCGGTTTGCCCGGAGGAAAGGCTGAGGGTTGCGACGAAGGCGTCAATAACGGTAAGAAGATCCCCGGACAAAAGATGTGCAGTAAGGGTTGTAAGCTGGTTTCCTGGTGCGGTGACGGCAACCAGGACGCGAATGAGAAATGCGATTTAGGCGCGCAGAACGGGGTCGCTGAAAGCGGTTGCGATGTGTTTTGTCAAATCGCGCCCATATGCGGTGACGGCAAGAAAAATCAAGGCAAAGAGCAGTGTGATGACGGAAATCTTGCGGATGGTGACGGCTGTGATTCGAAGTGCCAGTGGGAGAATCCTGCGTGCGGAAATGGAGCCGTAGATGCCGGTGAGGATTGTGATGACGGGAATCGGGTTAATGGAGACGGTTGTTCGGCGTTGTGTGAGCTTGAAAACCCTGGAGCCTGCGGAAATGGCGATCTCGATGCCGGCGAGCAGTGCGACGACGGGAACGTTGCGAATGGAGACGGCTGCTCAAAAACTTGTCAGTTAGAAAACGCTGCTGTGTGCGGAAATGGCGATCTCGATGCCGGCGAGCAGTGTGATGACGGGAATATTATGGATGGGGACGGCTGTTCAAAGACTTGTCAGTTGGAGAATAAGGCTGCCTGCGGAAATGGCGATCTCGATGCCGGCGAGCAGTGCGACGACGGAAATAATGTAGATTTCGACGGCTGTTCAAAGACTTGTCAGTTGGAGGATAAGGCTGCCTGCGGAAATGGCGATCTCGATGCCGGCGAGCAGTGTGATGACGGAAACAATGTAGATCTGGACGGCTGTTCAAAAACCTGCCAGTTAGAAAATAAGGCACTTTGCGGAAATGGCGATATCGATGCTGGCGAGCAGTGCGATGACGGGAACAATGTAGATCTAGACGGCTGTTCAAAGACCTGCCAGTTAGAAAATAAGGCGCTTTGCGGAAATGGCGATATCGATGCTGGCGAGCAGTGCGACGACGGAAATAATGTGGATAACGATGGTTGTTCAAAGACTTGTCAGTTAGAAAATAAGGCGCTTTGCGGAAATGGCGATATCGATGCTGGCGAGCAGTGCGACGACGGAAATAATGTGGATAACGATGGTTGTTCAAAGACTTGTCAGTTAGAAAATAAGGCGCTTTGCGGAAATGGCGCTATGGACCCAGGCGAGCAGTGCGATGACGGGAACAATGTAGATCTGGACGGCTGTTCAAAGACCTGCCAGTTAGAAAATAAGGCACTTTGCGGAAATGGCGATATCGATGCTGGCGAGCAGTGCGATGACGGGAACAATGTAGATCTAGACGGCTGTTCAAAAACTTGTCAGTTAGAGAATCAGGCGCTTTGCGGAAATGGTGCTATGGACCCAGGCGAGCAGTGCGATGACGGGAACAATGTAG
>CAYLPP010000008.1:2926-113819 GCA_964385615.1 uncultured bacterium
TGACGGGAACAATGTAGATCTGGACGGCTGTTCAAAGACCTGCCAGTTAGAAAATCCCGCGAATTGCGGAAATGGTGTTATGGATCCGGGTGAACAGTGCGATGACGGGAACAATGTGGATCTGGACGGCTGTTCAAAAACTTGCCAATTAGAAAATAAAGCTGCCTGCGGAAATGGTGCTATGGACCCAGGCGAGCAGTGCGATGACGGGAACAATGTAGATCTGGACGGATGCTCAAAAACTTGCCAATTAGAAAATAAGGCCGCTTGCGGAAATGGCGCTATGGACCCAGGTGAACAGTGCGATGACGGAAATAATGTGGATAACGATGGTTGTTCAAAAACCTGTCAGTTAGAGAATCAGGCGCTTTGCGGAAATGGCGCTATGGACCCGGGTGAACAGTGCGATGACGGAAATAATGTAGATCTGGACGGATGCTCAAAAACTTGCCAATTAGAAAATAAGGCTGCGTGCGGAAACAGCGTTGTCGATGCGGGTGAGCAGTGTGACGACGGAAATAACGCAGACGGAGACGGCTGTTCAAAGACCTGTCAGAATGAGCCCGCAGTTTGCGGTGATCGTATAAAACAGGCAGGTGAAGAATGTGATGATGGAAATAATAAGGATGGAGACGGCTGTTCAAAGACTTGTCAGTTGGAAAATAAAGCGCAATGTGGAAATGGCACCTTAGAACCTGGAGAAGAATGTGAACCCGACATTCCAGGCCCTTGGCTTTCTCATCCCGGAGATGACTGCGACAGACAATGCCATCATACCGTTTGCGGAAATGGTGTGGTGGAATACCGCGAAGAATGTGATGATAAAAACAATGATCCTAACGATAATTGCGACGCCTGCAAATTCCGGCCGATATGCGGCAACCGCATCGTTGAACGCGGGGAGATGTGCGATGTCGGCAATGGTAATCGCGATTGTTTGAAGCTTGCGAATTTAAGATGTAAAAAAATAGATGTGTCTTGCCTGCTAGGCTCATGTATGTGTGTGTGCCCTTGTTCCGGTGATCAGGATTGCCAGGAGGGGGAAGTTTGTTCAAATGGGGCTTGTATACCTTCCGGCACAGTCTGCGGAAATGGCCTTAAAGAAGGCTTGGAAGAGTGTGATGACGGGAATCTTATTGACAATGACGGCTGTGATAAGACATGTAAATTGGAAAATAAGAATGCGGCAGTTTGCGGTAACGGTGCGGTTGAAGTTGGTGAGCAATGCGATGATGGGAATACGAATAATGGAGACGGTTGTTCAGGGGCGTGCCAGTTAGAGAATCCCGCGGTTTGTGGAAATGGCGTTATGGATGCAGGGGAACAGTGTGACGATGGCAATAATATTAATGGTGACGGCTGTTCCGCGACTTGCCAGAACGAACCGGACCGGGCTCCTCCCGTGCCTATTTGCGGAAATGGTGTGAAAGATGCCGGAGAGCAATGCGATGACGGCAACAGAAATAATGGCGACGGGTGTGATGCTTCCTGTAAATTAGAACCGCCTCCGATTTGCGGCAATGGAATTGTTGAGGGCAACGCGTTCTGGGGATTTGAGCAGTGCGATCCTCCCGGAGCTTCCAATGGCGTGGTTGTCTGCAGTTCGATCTGCACGCTGATTCCTATCGGCTGCGGTGACGGTGTTGTCCAGCCTCAAAACGGCGAGCTTTGCGATCTTGGAAATTTAAACGGCTTCCCGCCTTCTCCTTGCGGTTTTAATTGCCGGCCAAACCCTATTTGCGGTAATGGACGGGTTGAAGCAGGGGAGCAGTGTGACGGTCTTATCGCTTTCGCGATTGGGTGCAATCCTATTACCTGTCAGTGGAACCCGGTTTGCGGTAATGGCCGGACTGAAGTGGGTGAGCAGTGCGATGACGGCAATTTGCTTCCCAATGACGGTTGTGACGCGCAATGTCAAAATGAATGCGGTAACGGTATCTTAGAACCGGGTGAAGCGTGCGATCCTGGTGTGGCCGGCGGGCCTCCTTGCAATGCGAATTGCACGAACCCTGTTTGCGGTAACAAGATTGTTGAGCCAGGGGAAGCTTGCGATAAGGGCGGTCAAAATGATGATAACGGAAATGTCTGCACGACCCTTTGCAAAAAACCCAAATGCGGTGACGGGTTCAAACAAGGTGGCCGGGGTGAGCAGTGTGATGATGGCAATAACATTAATGACGATGGCTGCACCAACACCTGTAAGAATCCGGTTTGCGGAGATAATATCAAGCAAGCGGGCGAGGATTGCGATAATGGAGCGAACAACGGACCGGCTCCCAAGGTATGCAGTGCTCAGTGCCAGCTCAATCCTATTTGCGGTAACGGTAAAAAGGAAGCCGGGGAAGATTGCGATAATGGTGCCCAGAACGGACCTTCGCCTAAAACTTGCAGCGCGCAGTGCCAGTGGAATCCCGTCTGCGGTAATGGAAGAGTTGAAGCCGGAGAGCAGTGCGATTGCGGGGATCCTACCGGGACTATTGTTGCTATTCAGATTGATGCGGATTGCGGCGGTATGAATGGCGCGGATCAAGGTATTTGCGGTGCGAATTGCCAGCTCGTAGCCGGTGTTTGCGGGAATGGAACCGTAGACGAAGGCGAAGAGTGCGATGACGGAGAAAATAACGGCAATAATGATATGTGTACGGAAAATTGCAAGAAGACCTACTGCGGTGACGGTATTACTCAGGAACCAAACGGGAATGGCCAGAACGAAGTTTGCGATGACGGACCCGACGGTTCGGCGACTTGCAATAACCGCTGTGAACGGATTGACGGAACGATGGCCTGCACTCTGAATATTTCCAACGATGCTTCCTGCGGAGGAACTTATAATGGCCAGTGCGATGTGAATTTGCCGGGGCCGTTTAATTGGTCTCATTCAGAAACAGGAACCTGCCCGGGCTTTATCGGAGTTCCCGGAGCTAATTCATTTTCTTTCAGCGGACAAGTTCCCACAGGAACTACTAACTGTCAGATTTCAATTGATGTGGTTGACGAAGTCGGCGGAGCTGAAATCACTCCTGCCAGTCAAGATTTAGCGGTGCCGGCCTTCTGCAAAGCCTGCACAAAATACATGGATCCAAGGGGCTTTTTAATCCCCACGGCGGATACCTGCACGGATGGCAATCGGAGTTATTGCGGCGCGGGCTTTATGGGGTGGGATAATCTTGATGGCGAAACCTGCACTTGCAGCTATGATGCAATGACGTCGTGCTCCTGAGAAAATTTTTAAAAATTTCATCTTCTGTTTTTGTGCTTCTGCTTTTTCTTAGCCTTAACGCGGAAAGTTTCCAGTTGCTTTCTGCCCGGATCGTAGCCGCAGGTTTTTTTGTCGGAGTTCTTTTCTTTATTTCAGGCCTGAAGGGTTACACCGCGTCCTTTATCAAGTTTCCCGTTTCGCTCCTGATCCCGTTTCTTCTGACGGAAATCGCAAGATTCTGCTATGGGATTTCATTGCCGTCTTTTCTGGCAGGGCACTACATGTCAGGCGCCGGTATGTGGGTCTTTTTCTTTCTGCTGATTGCGGCCGCCCGTGTTTACTACTCGCAAAAAGACCGCGTTAACATTTTATTTCAGGCATTTATCGCGGGTTCGATTTTTATGGCGATGAACTCCATTCCCAGGCTTTTAATGACGGGGAACGCATTATACAAAGAGGGCGGATCCGCCACTTTCCTGCACCCCCTTTTCTACCGCATGGAACCGGTGTCTTCGTTCATTTTTGGAAAATGGAGCAGTGAAAACTGGGCCGGGGATTTTATCGCATTCGGCGTTTTTGCCGCTTTGAGTCTCGGATTTTACGATCTCTACCGGATTTTTGAGAAAAAGGAGCGGATAAACAGGCTGTTGCCTCTTATGTGGTTCCTACTTTCACTGATTAACGTTATCGCGCTTTTACTTTTTAAATCCCGCGGGACCGTCATTTTTTTTGCGGCTGCTTTTCTTTTTTATCTCGTCGTTGTTTTGATCAAAATGCCGTTTCGTGGAAAAGGGGCGGCCGGGGCTCTCCTTTTTTTTGTGTTTCTGGTTGCCGCTTATTGGGGCGCGAATCTGCCTCAGGTGATCCGGGAAGTCCAGACACTGCAGGACGAGGTTACGCCTGAAAGCCGGAGAAGTTTCCGCCTCAATGTGGAAGCTTCAAGACGGGCCCATGAAATGTTCCGCAAGTATCCCGTTTTCGGGGTCGGCCGGGGAAACTATAAAAATCTCTCAGAGGAATTTGCCGCGTCCGGAGAAGTCAAGTTTGGTAACGCGGGCGCGAGCGGATCCTGCCAATCGCATTATTTACAGACACTTACGGAAGAAGGGCTGGCCGGCGTGGCCTATTTTTTGTTTTTGGCCGGGGCTGTAGTCTGGAGCTTCAGAAAGATATGGATGACCCGCAGCTGCTTTCAACTGCTTGCCGGCCTTGCGCTTTTAATGCCGGTTCTGCTGGTTCTCGGGCATGGGTTAATTAATGACATTCTGGACCGGTTTTCGATGGCCGCGCTTGTGTATTTATCGCTGGGAAGTCTGGGCGGGCTTTTAAGCTCTGATTTTCAACACGAATCAAAATGATTCGTTAATAATGTAAGAGCTCTTAACGTTCTTTTTGGCCTCTTTTTTCATTTCCGCGGCAAGATTCATGCATTGAAAATAATCCGCCAGATCTTTTTTCGCGGTGGAAACTCCGGCGACTGAAACAGCAAGAAGAGGGAAGTCGATTTGGCGCTCTTCGCCGGTTTCCGTGTAATGGCGGCGGTCCATGTGGCGCGTCGTACCTCTTTTAATGTCCTCAGCGGTGTACAATTTCGGCACGACTTCCTTGTCAAAACGGTCACAAATAGCTTGAGCGAGCTGTTCAGCTTTTTGCGGACGGGTAATGACCACGAAATCATCACCCCCTTGGTGGCCGATATAATCATCATGCGCGCCTTTTTCAGCGACACAGCTCTTCAAAAGGTCTGAGGTGTACTGAATAGCTTTGTCGCCCTGCGCCAGTCCGTAATGATCGTTGAAGACTTTGAATCGATCCAGGTCAATGTGGAAAAGCACGAATTTCTGCCGTTCAAAGATACGGTTTTTCAGCTGGTTGAAAATCCCCTGGTTTCCAGGCAATTGAGTCAGAGGATTGGCGTCGATGGCTTTTTTCTGCATTTCCTCAAGGGTAAGGCTCATGTGGTTGAAGGTATTAGCGAGTACTTCAAGCTCATCTCCGGTTTCGATATAGACTTTCTTGCCCAGATTCCCTCGAATAATTTCCTGAGAGGCCCGGTTTAGCGCGCGGACGGGTTTGATAATTGATTTTGAAAGGTTGTAGCCAATAAAAGCCCCCGCGAAAATAATAAATCCAACCATGAGCAGAAGGTAAGAGCGCGATTGGCTGACGGCTTGTTTGAAATCGGAAACAGGAATGGAAGCTCTCGCGATATAAATGCCGGAATCATTATCCAGGATAAAGGGCAGGTAAGCGATAAGGTGTTTGGTTTCTTTGTTTAAGGTGATCCGGTAAGGTTTTCCATCACGCCTATTGTCGATAAGGCATTTTTCAATCTGCATAAGATCTTCCGGGCCCCAGAAATCTTTGGGGTTGGCCGGCTTTTTTTTCAAATAGTCAAACAAGCTGACTTCTGAAAGATTATAGAATGACATTTGAGCTTTAAGATTCCGGTCGACGGAAGCTAGGTTTTCGTCGCTTTGGATATCCTGAAAAGAATTTCTTAGCTTTTCTCCCAGGGAAGTGAAGATCCATTGCCCCTGAGCGAGATGGAATTTATTAAGAGCTCCAAATTGATTGTTGACTTGAAGGGCTGTAAGTACAGTCGCGAGGAGGATAAGTGAAACGGACAGTTGGAACATGATCCTGAAAAACAAGCTTCCGGAGGGCTGTTCCCTATGATTTCGCATAAACCCTTACTCTGTTTGAGGTTATCAAAAAGTGTATTCTAAACTCAATTCTAGCCGATACTTAAAAAAAAGCCAAATGATTTATTTGACTCAATTTTAATCATCAGCTATCATTTGATAGTAATACTACATAATCTATAAAAAGATAAAACCCATATGCTTAAATTCTTCAAATGGCTTATTGCCCTCAGTATGGCGATCGCTGTCTTAAGCGGCGGCTTTGCCCTCTATACGTATTTTCTTGTCGACTATTCTCTGGAAAATCTGGAAACGGCTTTAGCGGCTACGGAGAACTCCGCGGCGGATCCCTCCGTTTATTCTCCCGTGGTGGATGGTGTTTACCATAACCTAGTTGCGGATGTCGCAATGCAGGAAGTTACGGCCGAAAATCTTGACGTGAAAAGTCTTGTGATGTCGGAAGCGACCTCCCGGTCTTTTCGGGAATCTGTTGACCGTAACGGCAGGCACCGCGCGCTGATTTATTTGAATGAATTAACGAAGTATAAAAAAATAGACCGCAATTTCGCTTTAAAATTCGGAGATCTTCTCAAGGCCCGCTGGCAAGTTTTTATGAGATTTCTCCGGTCATTTTCTCAGTATTTTAAAAGAAAGATCGAAACAAAGCAGAAGAAAAGGACTGCCGCGGAAGAAACGGCCAGGTTCATGATGTTAAGCAAGGCCCAAAAGCTTGAGGAAAGTAAAGAATACGCGAAGCTGAGCGGGCTTTACCGGAAATATTTAAGCCTTTATCCGGACAGCGCGGACCATGGGTTCGTCAGTTTGGCGTTGGCGGATGCTTTGATCAGGGAAAACCGCTACGCGGAAGCTGAGCGGATTTTAAAAGAAGTCCAAAGCAAGTATGCCGGCGCGGTGGAAGCCGGTATCGCTGCCCGGGGATTGTCAAAAATCGCGCATGCTAACAGTAATATTAAGCTTTTGGACCGTTTGAAAACCGGGGAGGCTATCTCTCCGCCTTCAGAGAGACCGGCGGTCCGGCTTAAAATAGCCAAAACGCATATTTCTCTTTATCAGTTTGCCGAGGCTGAAAAAATTTTAAAAAGTTTGAGTCAGGCTTCGACCGATATTCCTGCCAATATCCAATACAAAGCGCTCTTTTATTTAGGGTGGATTTATAAGCATGAAGAGCTTTATACGGCGGCCGAGAAAATATTCCTTCAGCTCTTGAAACGTGAAGGGCTTCCCCCTGAACTTGAGCTTGGTATCCGGGCTGAACTTGCCGATGTTTACTACAGGGTCAAGGACCCGGAAAAAGCGTTAAATCAATACCAATTCCTGGATAAGGAAAAAGTAAACAATATTCCATTCTCCGAAATGTGGAATAGTATTTCCTCACTGGAGAAGGCGAATATTTTTTATTACGACTATAAAGATAAAAAACGGGCTGAAGAAAGTTTGAAGAATATCGGGTCTGATTTTTTTCAAACCATGACAAAAGTAATGGAGAACCAGGATTTTTTTGGCGAACAAGACAGCAATGATTTGCGGGCGCGGGCTTTCAGAGCTTTGAAACGGCGGCAGGTTGGGCTGGCTCTGGAATTGTTCAATCGGCATCTTATTTCGAACCCGAACGATGCATGGGCCCAAGCAGGCATTGCCACGGTCTACCTGTTGATGGGGGATTTGAAGGAAGCGGAGAAGCATATTGAGAAGGCTTATCAGCTTCAAGGGGATGAGTATACGGCCGCGCTGGTGGGTTATGTTCAGGGGATTTACGGTAATTATCCTTCTGCTATTGCCATGTACAAAACCGCGCTTAAAACTAACCCTCAGTATCTTTCCGCCCAGTTTAATCTGGCGTGTATGTATATCAAGACTAAGGAATACGATTCGGCTATGGCGATGCTGGAAGAGATCGAACGGATTTACGGGGATAACCCGCCGCTTCTTCATGCCAAGGTTCTCAATAACATGGGGTATGTGCTTTGGCGTAAAGGTGATTTAGAACGAGCTGTAGAAAAATTCCGAAGAGCTGATAAAATTGAGCCCGACTATGTAATCCCGGGTAAAAATTTAAAAGCGCTTTTGGAAACAATCCAGAACAAGGCTTAACAGCGGAGGAGTAATTGAGCCAGACTCGTTCGGGGATTTCGGCGGTTCTTGTTTTGACCGTGACTGCGGGAATCTTTGGATTTTCTGTCCCTGCTTTTGCCGTCGTCGGACAGGCGGAGCAGTACGATTTATTCGAACAGGAAAAATTGTCGGAGTTTCAGAACGATCTTGTCAATCAGGATCAGAAAAAGCAGCTTGAAAAGGCTGATGAGCTGCGGGCTCAGCTTAAGGAGAGAAGTGCCGATCTTTCAAAGGCTGAGGGAGATGAGATGGAAGAGCTGGCTGATAACATAGACGCTATGAAAAAAGAATTGCTGACGCTCCCTAAAAGGGACCGTATTAAATTCGAGATGGAGGGGTCGTATACCTTTGACTCCAACGCGAACCGGGCTCCTTTGAATCATGAGGATAACGATTCAACGTTGACCTCAACCGGCCGGGTGCTTTTTGACCTTTCCGGGCGGAAAACGGATTTGCGCTGGGAAGTCGGCGCGGGGAAATTGTGGAGCATCGAATATCCGGAGAAAGACACTTTTCAGGCTGAGGAAGTTTTAAGATACCGCCGGCGTTACTTTAAAAAAATCGCCCAGAGCACGCAGTCCCGAATTGTCAGGCAAAGTACCAAGACGGTTGAAATCAACAGTGAAAAAATCCGTTATGACGCCACGAATTCAACGGCCTTTAATTACACGCTTACTCCGCGGTTTTCAGTGAATAGCGATTTTGGCCTTACCCAAAGAATTTTCCGGCAAGAAGCTTTTGACCAGGATTCATCCTGGGAAGTGACCGCGGCTCCGAGCTTGTTCTGGAATGTGACTCCTAAGAGCCGGGTGAGCCTGGGATACAAGATTGGTCAGAACCGTATCCGGACCAAAACCGGAAATGCCGTGGCCCATGAAATTCACGCGGGGTATTTTGGGCGGATCACTAAAAAATCATCCGCCAGTCTGGATTTGGCTTTTTCGCATCAGTCACCGCGGTCTGCTGATACGGCAGTCGTGAACACTGTCACCGCGGGCGTGGGTTATATCTGGCAGATGACGCCTAAGACACAGCTTTTGGTTCAATACATTAATTCGATCCAGAATACGACTTCAAAGGCGGTTGATACTCTGGATGCCGCGGCTACGGATGAAACGACGGTTACCAAGACTCAGACTCGTTTTATGAATAACAGCCTCAGCTTTTCATTAAACGCCCGGCTTAACCGCAAGTTGACGGCGGTTTTATCTTTTAACCCGTATTACTTCACGACGCATACTTCTGCTTCCGAAGATACGGATTCAGATTCGAAACAATTGGGTTTCCCGACTTCGCTAAACCTGACTTACAATGTCAAGCGCTGGCTGGTTTTAACGACGGGCTACACATTTTTATACCGTACAGGCGATGAGTACGCGGACAAGAGCCGGGCGCACACTTGGAAAAGTTCCGCCCGTCTGTCGTTTTAAAGGAGAAAGTGTGAAATTTAAAGTTTCTTATATGCTGATCCTGTTGATGGCGCTGACTTCGGTAAGCGGGTTCTCCGCTGAACCGGAGAAGTCCGGTTCAGCTGGGCCTGAATCCCCGGGGCTTTTGGATCCTATTGCCAAGAAAGTGAAGAGCAGTACGAATTATAAGATTCAGGCGGGAGACAAGCTTTTGATCAAGATCTATCCTGAAGACCCCTATGTTCACGGAGGGGAAATGGAAGTCACTCCGGAAGGCAATGTGACTTTACCGTTGCTTGGTAAAATTAACGTTGTCGGCAGAACGGTTAATGAAGCTTCGTCAGGAATTCAAACGATGATTGACCGTGATTATCTGGTCAATCCTGAAGTGGTGATTCAGGTCCTTGGGTTTAAAGAACAGTCTTTTGTTGTTCTTGGCCAAGTGCGTAAACCTGGGACTTATCAGTTTCCCGCGGGAAATAAGAAGTTCACTTTCCTGCAGGCGATTTCGCTGGCCGGAGGGTTTTCAGAAGTCGCTAATATCAAGAAAGTGAGAATCATCCGGGCTGACGGCGGACAGAGAAAAATTATCAGAATGAATGCTGAAAAAATTATCAGCGGTGAAGATCCTGACGTGGAGCTTGTTTCAGGGGATGTTATTAACGTTTCGGAGAGTCTGTTCTGATGAGAGACGACAAATTCAATTACCAGGCAGCCGCAGCTCTCCTCGACGATAATGAAAAGCCCATTGATATTAAGTATTACTTTTTTGTTTTCGTTAAAAATCTGTACGTCGTTCTGACGTTCTTCATTATTACCGTCACGCTGGCCACGATTTATGTTTCCAAGATTCCGGATAAGTACCGGACTACCGCCCAGATCATGATTGAGCGGCCTGACACCATGACGCGCTCCAACCCGTCCATGCAGAACCTTGAAGCGAACGCTTACGATACCGACTACTACAATACTCAGCTTGAAATCATGCGGAGTTCTTCCGTGCTTCGGCAGGTTGTGAATGAATTGAAGCTTACGGACTATTTTGGAATTCAAAATGAGGAGCTCGCGGTTGAATACTTAAAGGGACTGCTTGCGGTGGAGCGGGTTTCTCAAAGCCGGCTTGTTAATATTTCGGCTACCGGGGCAGACCCTCAGATTGTGGCAAGTATTGCCAATGCCACTGCCCGGGCTTATGTCCGCAAGAACTTCGAAGATGTTCTCTATTATTCCAAAGAAATTCTTGGCTGGCTTCCTGACTCCAGCAACAGTAAGGATATTGTGACTATTGAGGATCCGTTCGGCACGGTTAAGCAGGTTTCCCGCGAAGAACTGATCGACAGCCTTCCGACTATTCAGACAGATCCGACCATCCGCAGTTTGAAGGAAAAACAAAGCTTTTTAGAATCAGATCTCCAGGCTCTCCTGAAACAGTACCGTGAAAAATATCCGCTGGTCGTCAAAGCCCGGGCTAATTTGAAGTTTCTTGATGAAAGTATCACCGCTGAGAAAAAGCGGATCATTAACAACATGAAGACCCAGGCTGAAGGACAGCACAGCTCAGGTCATGCCCGCATCATTGAAGAAGCCGTGGTTCCCAAATTCCCCATTCCGGCCAAGCGTTTGCCGATCGTCCTTATGCTTGGAATCGCCGAACTGATCATCAGTTTTCTGGTCATTGTTCTTCTGGACTATTTTGATGACACGATTAAATCTCTCGAAGATCTGGAGAGAAAAGGCGTGTCACTTCCGTTTTTAGGGCCGATTCCCTATATGAAAGGGAAGGTCTCTTCCAGTCAGGATTCGCATAAGATGTTTGCCGGTTATTATCATAAGGATTCCCAGATCGCGGAAGCTTTCCGTTACCTCCGCGTTGCTATCAACTTTTCAGCGTCGCCGGAATCTTTGAAGACCCTGGTTTTCACCAGCTGTCTTCCGCACGAAGGAAAAAGCTTCATTTCGCATAATATCGCGATTTCGTTTGCCGTCGACGGCAACCGCACGCTTTTGGTGGACGGGGATCTTCGCCGTCCGGTTCTGCATAAAATTTTCAGAATCGATAACGCTTCGGGACTTTCAAATTACCTGACCAGCAATGTTTCACTTGATTCCGTGCTTCGGGAAACATCCGTTGAAAACCTGACGATTGTGACCAGCGGTCCTGTCTCTCCAAATCCAGGTGAAATTTTGGGCAGTGAACGTATGCGCCAGTTTTTCAAAGAAGTCCGTGAGCGGTTTGACCGGATTATTATCGATTGCCCGCCATTAACCGGTATTGGAGACGGCTATGTCGTGGGCAGTCAAATGGGGCAGGTGATTATGGTCATTGCGTCGGGCAAAACTCCCGTGGATCTCATCAAGCATACGCATAAACAGCTCGAGAAAGCCGGTACCAAAATCATTGGGATCATCCTGAGTATGGTTGATATGGAGAAAGAGCGTTACGGCGGTTACACCAAACATTACTATCACACCTATACCCGGTACTATAATCCTAACCAAATGCCCCCCCCAGCGGCTCCTCCGCCGGCGCCTCCCGAAGCCTGACCCTGTTTTACCTGAATTGACTTTCCCTGCCTCTAAAGGCATAATGTGCACCTGCCTTTCGGCCATCTCACTCGTAAGTTCTTCCCGCTGAGAGACTTCGGTTTTAGACAGGCACCTTTTTATGGACAATCACCCAATCTATTGCGATTACAATGCGACGACCCCGATGGCTCCGGAGGTTTTTTCAGCTATGGAGCCTTGGCTGAAAAGCCGTTTTGCGAACCCTTCCAGCCTTCACAGTCTGGGCAAGGAAGCCGCGAAAGCCGTAAAACAGGCCCGCCGGCAAATCGCCTCCTTTTTTCAGGCGGAAGAAGAACATGAGATTCTTCTGACCAGCGGGGGGACGGAAAGCAATAACACCGCGATCCGCGCGGCTCTGCGGATGACCGGAAAAAGACGGTTAGTCACAACTTCGGTGGAACACTCCAGTATCCGAAAACTCGCTCAGCAGTTGGTGAAGGAAGGGTATGAAGTTTTTGAGCTCCCGGTGGATTCCCGCGGACGTTTAAATCTCGAAGATTTAAAAGACGCTCTGACTGAGGATACCGCGGTGGTTTCCGTCATGCTTGCCAATAATGAAACCGGTGTTTTATTTCCGGTGAGTGAAATCGGGAAAATTGTCAGGGCGGCCGGAATTTTATTCCATGTGGACGCTGTGCAAGCCGCCGGAAAATATCCCATTTCTCTTAAGTCGCTGAGCGCTGACTTTGTTTCGGTTTCCGCCCATAAATTTTACGGCCCGAAAGGAACCGGATTTTTGTACGTGAGAAAAGATGCGCCATTTTATCCTTTGATTACGGGGGGCGGACAGGAACGCGGGCGCCGTGCCGGAACTGAGAATGTCGCGGCAGTTGTGGGAATGGCCGCGGCCTGTGAGCTTGCCTCCAACGGTTTTCAGGCGGAAATCACGCGCTTGGCTTCTCTCCGCGACTTATTTGAAAATAAAATCACGAAAGCGATTTCAGGAACAGTCGTTTCGGGTTTTGATGTGCCCCGGCTTCCCAACACCAGTAATATCCTTTTCCCGGGGATGGACGGCGAAGCGCTTCTGATCAAGCTGGATGAGCAGGGAGTTTGTGCTTCCAACGGCTCAGCTTGTTTGAGCGGCTCTCCGGAACCTTCTCACGTGCTGATTGCGATGGGGTATTCCGATGAAGAGGCCGGTTCGGCGATCCGTTTCAGTTTCGGCCGTTATACGTCTCAGGAAGAAATTGAAAAGACCGCTGATGTTTTGATTCAAACCGTGGAGAAAATGAGAAAATTCCGTGAGACTGTGAGCCGCCGATGAACCCAACTCGTGAGCAAATTCTTGAAAAGCTAAAAACGGTTCAGGACCCGGAGCTGAAGCGCGATATCGTTTCTCTCGGCATGGTTCAGAGTTTAAAAATTGAGAACGGGAAAATCCTGCTTCAGCTTTCAGTAACCACGCCGTCCGCGCCCGTTAAAGAGCAAATTCGTCAGGCCGCGCTAAAAGCTCTCTCTGAACTTCCCGGGGCACTTCCCGCGGAAATTCAAATTTCAGCCCTCAGCCGCCCGCAGGTCTTTCAGCCGGCGGAAAATTCCGGAATCGGCCATGTGATCGCGGTCGCCAGCGGAAAAGGCGGGGTGGGCAAAACGACCGCGGCCGTCAATCTGGCTTTGGCGCTTGCTCAAAAAGGTTATTCCGTCGGTTTAATGGATGGCGATATTTACGGTCCTAACGTGCCCTTGATGCTGGGGGTCCATCCTTCCACGCGTCCTGAAGTTAATGGCCAAGAGAAACTGGTTCCGATCCAGGCTCAGGGAATTCAAATGATTTCTATGGGGGTTTTGGTTCCGCCGGATCAGCCGATGGTTTGGCGCGGTCCGATGCTTCACAGCGCGGTGACTCAGTTCATTCAGAAAGTTGACTGGGGAAAGCTTGATTTCCTTCTTGTCGATCTGCCTCCGGGAACCGGAGACGTTCAGCTTTCTCTGGTTCAGACCGTTCCTTTGGCGGGCGCGGTTATTGTGACGACTCCTCAGGAAGTCGCGCTGATGGACGTGCGCAAGGGAATCGCCATGTTTCAAAAAACCAGCGTTCCGATTCTGGGGATTCTTGAAAATATGACGGGAGAAATTTTTGGCGAGGGAGGCGGGCGTAAGGCCGCTGAAATGTATGAAGTTCCTTTTCTGGGTTCCGTGCCCCTCGATTCTAATATCCGGCAGGGCGGAGATTCCGGCAGACCGGTCACCGTTTCCCAGCCTGAAAGCCCCGCGGCGCAGGCATTTTTAAAAGCCGCGGAAATTGTTTGCGCTGGTCTCGAGACGGCTCATAAAACCGGGGTGAAATGATGAAAAAACAAGGGACTGCGTTTGCTTCTTCCAAGCTTCAGGACACTCAGAGAATGGAACAAATTACTGAAGAAATGCTGGAGCTTCTTGGAGAAGATCCTTCAAGAGAGGGTTTGGTCCGCACTCCGAAACGGGTCGCGTCCTCGCTTAAATTTCTGACGCAGGGCTACCGCCAGGATATTAAACAAATCCTGAATGACGCGATTTTTCAGGAACCTTACAGTGAGATGGTAGTTGTCCGGGATATCGATCTTTTTTCTCTTTGCGAGCATCATTTATTGCCGTTTTACGGTAAAGCGCACGTGGCTTATATTCCCAACGGCAAGATCATCGGTCTGAGCAAAATTCCCCGTGTGGTGGAAGTTTTCGCTAAACGCCTTCAGGTTCAGGAACGGCTGACCATGCAGATTGCCGAATGCCTGATGGACGCTCTTAAGCCTTGCGGAGTCGGGGTGGTGATTGAAGCGCTTCACTTGTGCATGGCTATGCGAGGTGTGGAGAAATCCAGCGCCTATACGATGACCAGCGCCATGCTGGGGAGTTTCAGGAATACCGACAGGGTCAGGCAGGAATTTTTGAGCCTACTGGGAAGCAAGCGCGAGAAGTAATTCTCTTCAGGATTTTCCTTCGAGTTTCTTTTCCAGCTCTTCGACGCGTTTACGCAGAGCGCGGATATCATCCATCATTTCAGCGGCGCGCAGTTGGGCGCCGATTTGCCGGCGAGCCTCAGCGTAGGGACGGGCCGGCTGTCCGAAATAAATCTGTTTCCCCGGAATTTTTTTACCGCTTGGAACACCCGCTCCGGCGCCCATCATGGTCCAGTCTCCGATTTCAACATGGTCTCCGAGGCCGACTTTTCCGCCCATTGTGACAAAGGCTCCGACTTTTGAACTTCCCGAAATGCCGGTTTGCGCGGAAATGACAGTGTGAGGACCGATGGTCACGTTATGGCCGACTTGAACCTGGTTATCAATTTTAACGCCCTTACAAATACGGGTGGAACCGATCGTTGCCCGGTCAATGGTGACTCCGGCACCAAGCTCGACCTGATCTTCAATCACGACATTACCCACCTGGGGAACTTTTTTCTGGCCTTCTCCGGTGGTCACGTAGCCGAAGCCGTCGGCGCCGATCACACAGCCCGCGTGAAGAATCACGGAATTTCCCACTTCGCATTTTTCATAAATGACGACACCGGGGTGGAGGATGGTTTGACTTCCGATCTTGACCTCAGGGCCGACAACGCTGTGACTGCAGACGACGCAATCGTCGCCGAGAACGGCATTTTCACCGATGACCGCGTAAGGTTCCAGGGTGACGTTCTTGCCGATTTTGGCGGATTTGGCCACAGAAGCTTCTTTTGAGACTTTACCGCTGAATTTGCGGGGAGGAAAAAACTCGCTTAAAAGTTTTGCCCAGGCTAGCTTTGGCTGAGGAACCTGAATGATCGTTTTCTTGGAGGCTTGAACGGATGAAGGAACGATCAGGCAGGTGATTTCGGTGGATTCCATCACCGAAAGGCCTTTTTCGTCCTGGATAAAGGTGATCAGCCCCGGTCCCGGTGTTTCCATATTGGTAATGCCGGTTACAGTCAGGAGGGGGTCTCCGATGACTTTCCCCCGGATGAGCTCTGAGATTTCCTGGACTGTTTTGACCATGAGGCGGCGAGTATAACAACGGTGGAAATCTTTGTCAATTCGCCGGGACTCAGTTAGAATAGGCCATTCCCAATCTGGGGAAATCCAAGGAGACCTAGAATGAAATTTTTGAAGGCTGCGGTTTTTTCCGTGATGACGCTCGCTCTTTGCGGCTGCTTGGAAACCGGGTTTGAATTTAAAACCATTATTAAATCCGATGGGTCCGTTTTGCGCACCTTGAACATGGACGGCGCGGGCGGGAATTTTTTCAAAGCGCCTTCAGCACCCTGGAAATCCCGGAGTTGGGAAACCCGCGGAGGACGCGTTCTCCTGCCTTCCTCCGACTACCACATTTTCGCGGAAGGTTCGTTCAAAGCCGATCAGGAAATTCCGGCTGATTACGAGTTCGATACGGCTAAAATTATTTCCTCCTGGTCCGAAGCCGACCGCGCGAGGCTGGAAGGGGCCGGTATCAAGCCTCCGTTTGACCAGAATGTGTTTTCCTGCAACCAGGTCAGGATTCACCGCCTTCAAGGCCTCTTGACGGTTACGACCGTTTACGAAGAAGTTTTTCAGAATGCCAATGTTATTCCTTTGATCATGATTGATCTGAAGGATGAAATTCGCCGTCAGTCTGAAGAGCGCGGCCAGAATTTTCAGGATTCCGAACTCGAAGATCTCGCGAGGCTCCGGCTTGAAGAGGAAATTCTTCCTCAAATCCGTTTCCGATCCCATCTTGAAATGCCGGGAGAAATTATTTCAACTAACGGAAGCCGTGAGGGGAAAAACGCGGTTACCTGGAAGTTTACGATGAAAGATTTTCAGGGGGGGTATTCAATTTACACACTGCGCGCTTCAGCCCGCTCCTTCAAACCGGCCGCATTGCTTTTCTTCGGCGCTGCCGGGCTTCTAACCCTTCTGCTTTTTATTGTCGCGGTAATCGGCATGAGCCGTTTCAAGCCGCGGCATTATGACAGCCAGCCCCGCAAGAAAGAAAAGAACTAGCCGTTATTTTCCGGCTTTTCCTCCGCCAGTCAGAACGTTTTCAGCGGGGGCTTTGGGCATATAATCTTTGGGTTTGGCTCTCGCCATCAATTCCTGCTGCCAGACTAAAAAAGCTTCGTAGTTGTTCTGGTTTTTAAGCTGCTCCATGTACTTTTCTTTGTAAGACTTCTGAAAATCTTCTTCGCTGCCCGTCTGCTTGTCCGTGATTTTCATGACCACAAAATCTTCCCCTTGCTGGAACGGACCTAAAAAACCGTCTTTTTGCGCGTCGAGAAGAAGGTTCCCGTCTTTTTCGGGAAATCCCCGGAGCTCCACCCAAGTGGCGGCAGTCAAGAGTCCGCTGGGAGTGACGGTGAGTTTCTTCTCTTTAACGGTTTTGTCCCAGTCCGCCGGGGTTTTAACGGCGGATAGAAACTGATCGGCTTCGTCTTTGGTTTTAAAGCTTACGGTATCGGCCCCGATCTGCGTTTGCTCGCGGTTGTACATATCCCGCGCGGCTTCTTCCGTGACCGGTTTGGAGTCACCGCCGGCCTGAACGTTTTTAAGCAGTTTCTGGATTCTTAAGAGTTCGCGGATTTGAGATTCAAACTCCTGCGGGGTTTCGCGGATCGTTGCCCTCAGCCAGCGCTCGTAAATCTCAGGGGTTGGGTTCTCAATTTTCTGTAGGGCCAGAAGCCGGATGATTTCGGCGCGGACTTCTTCGTCGCTGACCTGAACGCGGGTTCTCTTGGCTTCTCTGGAAAAAATCAGACTCTCCCAGGTTTCCTGCCGGACTCTGTTTTCATCTTTTTCCGCCGAGTCACCTCCGAAAGAAAAGATTCTCGCGCTTTTGTAAAACCGGTCATATTCCTGAAAGGTGACGGGCTTGCCGAAAATTTCTCCGGCGAACCGGCCCTGCTTTTGAAATTGGACGCCCACACTGAAACCGCCCCAAAGAGCGAAAGAAATGATAACCGTCCAGATAATGATTTTGGTGTTCTTGCGCATACTCTTAAGCATGAATCCTCCGGCTTGTTAAACGAAGCGGTAAATTTTTTTCCAAAGCCCGTGCTTGGAACATTCCACGTAAATCTCGACGTAATTGATAACGCTGGTGATCATGATTTCGGTTTCTACCGCTGGGCCGGCATTCTCTTTAAAAGCGTGATACCCGATAATCAGTTTGTCTTTATCCAGAACATAAAAAGCTTTTATGTAGCCGTCGGCTTTGTCATGGTTAACGAGGATACGCATGACTCGGGTCATTTCTAATCCCTCCCGCTTGGTTCTCGCTTTCACAATGGGATCATGAACCGTTTCCAACCCCCTCCAGGGGCCCGGCTTTTCTTTCCAGTAAACGGGTAAATCCGGCAGATGAATCTTATTTCCGTCTTCATCCTGAAATTGGTAATCAGACAGACTCTCGCCATGAGCAAGGTGCGGCTGGGGGGCCAGAAACGTGAAGACGGACAGCCAGGCGATCCATAAAAGAGATTTTGAAGGAGTCATTTCGCGGGCCATTATACGTTCTTTATGAATGGCCTGCAAATGCCGAAAATTAAGCGTATGAGAAATCGGCTTATTTCAGGTGTCCTTCTGTCCGCGCTTTTGCTTTGCCTCGCGGGCCGCCCGCTTCAGGCGGGGTACGACTATAAATTTGACTCCAATCCTCAGCCGATGGGGCAGTTCGAATCAGAGATCGGCGGTAAGCTGACACGCGGTACGGTGAATCTTCTTTACGGTTGGACGGAGTTTGCCCGTACGCCTGTTAAAATGTCTCATGGGCCCAAACGGAACTTCGCCAAAGTTTTTCTGATTGGAGTGCCTTACGGCATCTTGAGAGCCGCGGGACGCACCGGGCTGGGTGTTTATGAGATTCTGACTTGTTACGCGCCTCAAAGACCGATTATGGAACCGATTGAAGGAGATGTCGTGTGAACAAGAAATCCATTTTTCTGCTGAGCCTGACACTGGTTTTCTTTCTTCGTGCTTTGCCTGAGGCCGGAGCGGTTGAAACTGCTTATTCCGGGAATTTTATCGTGCCCGAAAACCAGTCCGGTTTTTTGGAGGAAGGCTATGAAGTTCAGGTCGGCCGGAAGCTTGAACGCGGTCTGAAAAACTTTTTTCTTTCACCGCTTGAGATTCCGCATGGAGTCAAAGGCGAGATCTATTACCGCCGTCAGCAGTACCTGCCGGCCGGAATTGAGACATTCTTCATCGGGGCCTTTAAAGGCGGGGTGAATATGTTCGGGCGGGCCGGCGTCGGATTCTACGAGGTTCTTACCTGCCCTTACGCGCAGGGGCCGGTTATTGAGGAGATGGAGGAATGGCTGTATTGAAAAAGATGTTTTTTGGGGGATTGCTCCCAGTCCTTATTTTCGCCGGTGGTTTTAGCGCGCGGGCCGGAGTTTCCAACTACCCTTTGCGTGATGTTGTTTACGACCGCTCCGACCCGTCACTTTCCGTTGCCGTGATGGGGGATGAATATCTTGAGATGGGCAGTTTTTATGAAGACACGCAAGTCACGGGCTTCACGCCGGACGCTGTAGTGCTTCATCATTTTGAAAATGATGAAGCGGTTAAATGTTTAAAGCAGGAAAGCCTTCCGCCGTCAACGGATCAGCGCCGGGGGGCGGTGCAGTTTTTTATTGCCAAGCAGATGAAGGCCATTCATCAGGCGCAGATCGCTTATTGGGATAAGTTCGGCGGAGTTTACGCGCCGGATATTAACACGCTGGTCGAACAGGGTTTTTTAAAAGGGTTCGAAAATCAGCGTAAGCAGGGTTACTTTTTTGAAATTGTCAGATTGGGTCAGACAAAAGGTTTTGTCATGGCTCCAAGGGAATCGGAGTTTCTGGCAATGGCATCTCCGGAGAACCCGGAAGAGAGTGATTTGTTTTTCAGTGTGAACCGGCTGGGCGAAGTGCGTTATGGAGCGACGCGGCTTGAAGCGGAGTGGGGGCCGGTTTGGGATTACAGTGATCTCCTGACGCGGCCGCAGCAGCAAGTGGTTAGAGAGGAATCTTGAATGAAACGCTTGGCGATGTTTCTTTTTCTGGGAGTGATGGTTTTCGCCGGATCGGCGAAAGCGGAATACGCTGAACAGCTCCGCAAGCAGATTGATGAAACTCAGAAACGCTTTCCGAAGGGCCCGGAGCCGGCGTATTTTCATGATATGGGGATTATCGCGCGTAAAGCCGATGACGCGGAGTCTTATGACCTTGTGATGGAAATTGTTCAGACCTATCTTTTTGGGGAAATGGATAAGTTCGTCGATTCGAATCTCAAAAAGGCGGTAGCTCAGACTGAGGCAGACCCTTATCTCGCGGGAAGTTATATCTCGGGCCTTCTGGATTTTGAAAAATACTATGAGCCTTCCGGTGAATTTTTGAATTCTTCAGCGGGGCAGGCCGCGGCCGCGAATTTGGTCCGCGTCCGGCAGGAAGCTTTTGAGAAGATATCGAAACCCAAAGTCAGCGTCGCGGATCTTGCCGCCGGGTTTAAAGCCTATAAAAAAACGGGGCTTTTTTCGGTGAAAGGAAACGCGGAGGAAACCGATTTGCGGAAACTTCATGAAAAACTGGATTGCGGTGTGTCCTGGGCGCGGAAGGTGAATATCAGGCTTCAGCAGGAATTTAAAACCGATTATGAAGGCGGGATTATGCGTCAAAATGCCGAGCTGACTTTGCAATCAGTGGCTTCGGATTTTACGAAAGCCGAATGGCGCGGACCCTGGATTTTTGATTTTCAGGGCCGTGATGGTGTCGGGAAGGGCACGAGCACGGCGATTTTAAAAGTAACTCGCGGCGCTTACGACGGAGATCTTTCGATCAGCACCAGCCAGCTCTCTTCGACGGGGCGTTTTAATTTCCCTAACGGCTTGACAGGGGAACGGCGCGTGGTCAGTATCGTGGGGAACAAGCTTCTGCCTGAAGTGGAGATTGATTATAAAAAAGTGTCCCTAACCGGCTGTGAGCCTGAAGCTGAGGAAAAGCCGGCAGTCGAAAATAAAAATGGAAGGGTTTTGGGAGCATGAAAACCTGCGTGAAGTTTTTCTGCGCGTTAAGTTTGGCGGTGATTTTTTCTTCTTCCGCGTCGGCTTCTGTCGAAAGAACCCCTTCGTCACGGCCTGTGGTGCTGAACCTGATGGAAGGCGTGCATGAAGCCAATGACCGGGATTACTATCCCGCGCTCCGTCATTTAATCGCGAGTGCCAAATCCACGATTGATGTTTCTCTTGAAGCGGCGGCGGTCAGCCCTGAGCCCGGCGATCCCGTCCAGGCGGTCCTGAATGACTTAATTGATGCGTCCCTGCGCGGGGTTAAAGTCCGGATTTTTATGAACACGGGGATTACTCCGGGGCAGGACCTCTCCTTTTTTCTGCGTGAGGATTTGCTGGCTTCGCTTCAAAAAGAAAAAATCGAAGTCCATTATGTCAGTCCGTCTTACGTGCTTCAGGACCGGCTGATGATTGTGGACAATCAGTGGGTTCTGGAGGGAGGACTTCCCTGGACCCGTGAGGATTTTTCTAAAAGCCTGGGGTCGGCCACGATCAGCCGTTCTGAAGAACTGGCCAACCGAAAACGGGTCCGTCTGGAATTGCTTCCTCTTTGGGATGTAGAAGCCAAAAAACAGGACCTGAAAGACGGAAGCTTGCCCGTGCCGGTTTATCTGATGCGGGATTTGAAATATATTCCAGGCATGGTCAGCGCGGAAGATTCAGACGCGCTCAAAATTTATCTCGCGCTTCTGAAGCATTTTTTCATCGCCAATCAAGTAAGACTGACGATTCCGGTTGAAGATCTGGTTTCTGAAATTCCCGCGGATCAGCATTTTGCGGCGGCAGAAGCCTCCTTTCAGGTGTACAAGGCTCTGGAACGGCTCGAGAAAACGCATGAGCTGATCCGTATCGAACAGAAAGGGCCTCAGCGCGTGGAACTGACGATGGTTCTCCCTCAGGATTTTCAGCCCTCCGTGCGTGTGCCGATGGCTTTTTTCAGCGAAGGGTATGCCAAGCAGTTTTCCGCCAACGCGATTTTTGCTTACCTGGTGATTCGCCAAAAGTCGCAGATTTCGGGGGACTCTCCGGTTTGGCTGGGTTCCGAAAAAAATGTGGAGCAGGACTTTCCTTTTTCGCGCGAGCGGTTCCGGCTTGGCGTTGAAGAATTGAAACGTAAAAATCTGATCGAGGTTTTTCCGTTCAAACTTCAGGATAAGTACAGCCGTCTGGAAAATCTGGAATACCGTTATGTGCTTAATCCCGTGACGATGCTTTCTGAAAAACTGGAAATCTGGACCCGGCTTCGCGATGAATACGGCGATTCCGGCTTTAAGCGGGCTCAGGAAATCGCGCAATCGCTTGGAGAAGATGAAGACCCGAAAGTGATCGCGGCTTCGCTTGACCTGATGAAAATTTACCGTCCGCAGGATATCCTGTCGATGGCTCAGCATGTGATGTCCCTTCCTGAAAACGGAACCCCCGGCCGGCTGGTTTACCTGCGCCAGCTTCTCGAGCATGAAATCCCAGACGCCGCGCCTGCTGTTTCTTAGTCTCCTCCTTCTGGCGGTTTTGCCGTCAGCGCGCGCGGCGGACGCGGAACGGCAAATCCGCGTGATTGCCGCTGTCTCTCCAGCCTTCAAGCAAAATGACAGCTGGCGTAAAGATATTGTCGAAAGAGTCGGCTACGCCAATAAAGTTTTTGAAAGAGAATTCGGCATTCACTTTGTGGTGGAGCAGTACAAAAACTGGGACGCTCCGGATGAAGCCAAAGGTATGCCGATTCTGGTTGAAGACTTGAAGCGTTTTCAGCCCGCCTCCGGAGATCAGATCGTCATTGGTTTCAATAAAATGACCAAGGCTCCGAATAAAGATGTGATTGAAGATATGGAAACCGTCGGTACCGCCGCGTTTTTTCAAGGGCGTATCGCGATCCGCGATCCCTTTGGGGATTGGTCGCCTGCCCAGCGTCAGACGGTGCTGGCCCATGAGCTGGCGCACTTATTCGGCGCGGTGCATATCGGCGCGGAATCGGCCATTATGTTCCCAACCCTCCCCGCCATGCCTGAAGATCATCTCGATCCTGAGAACCGGCAGATTGTGGAAAAAACCCGGGATGTGGATTTCCTCAAAGGCCTGGATTCTTTCGCCCCTGAAACGATTGACGCGCTGGCGTCTATTTATGAAAAGTTAATCCGGCTCAATCCGCAGAGCGATTTTTATCATCAGCTGGGTCTTTTTTACCGGAAAAGAAATCTCGAATCGCGTGCCGTGGCGGTTTGGGAAGAAGCGTTGAAACACAATTACGCGAATCCCGCCATCCATTACGAGCTCGGAGTGCATTATCAAAAAGCGGGGAATTACGACCGCGCGGTGCAGGAACTGGGAAGCGCGATCGCGCACTTTGTTCTCGAAAGTCAGAAAAAGCAGAAAGCGAACACTTTAAATCTTCTTGGTGCCGCGTATTTTGAAAAAGGTCTTTTTGATCAGGCGGTTTATACCTGGATGATGGGGCTAGTGGCGGATCCGGATCATCCCGGGCTTCAATCCAATCTTGCGGCCGCCTACCTTCAGAAAGGGGATCTTGACCGCGCGATGGCGGAGCTGGAAAAGTTTTACGCCAAGCATCCCGATGATGTTGTCGTTATCTCCAATCTTGGAACCCTTGCCTTGCAGAAAAAGAATTACGAGAAAGCGGTTTATTATTTTAATCAGGCGCTGGAAAAAAGCACGGCCGTGCAGGATCTCCCTGAAAATCAGCGTCTTTTGAATCCCATTCCCGAATGGGCTTTGCGTTTTGATCTTGGGAATGCCTACGCCCAAATGCAGGATTTGGAAAACGCGGTGCGTCAGTTGGAACGGGCTAAAATGCAGCAGCCGGAGAACCCCGATCTTTTGCGCGAGTTAGCCAGAGTTTACGTGATGCAGAAAAATTATCAGAAAGCGGCGGGGGAGCTGGAGCTCGCGGTTAAAAAGAACCCGAAAGATTCCATTGCGTACGCCCTTTTGGCTCAGGCTCAGGCGGAGTCCGGAAACAATACTCAGGCCCTGGCGGCCGCGCGTGAAGCGATCAAGTATTCGGACAATAAAGAGTTTCAGGCCTCGCTTCACCGCAATATCGGTTTAATTTACGCGCGTGACAATAATACGGTTAAGGCTCTGGAAGAGCTGAAAATGGCGGTCAGCCTGAATTGGAATGATCCCGACGCCCATTACAATCTGGGCGTGACTTACGCCCGTCAGAATGACTGGGCCAATGCCCGCCGTTCTTTTCAGGCGGCGCTCAATTTGAGGCCTGACTTTCAGCAGGCCAAAGAAGCCCTGGCCTCCCTCAAAGACAAATAATCCCCAAAAAGTGCGTTACCCATTGATTTCTATTGATTTGGAGCGTGCCTGCCGATAAAATCTGCCCCATGTATCTTGAATACTGGGGACTTCAGGAAAAACCTTTTCAGAATACTTCCGACCCAAGATTCCTTTGTCTCTCCGAACAGCATGAAGAAGCCCTGACCCGTCTTCAATACGCAGTTCAATCCTACAGCGCCTGCGCGCTTCTAACCGGCGTTTTCGGTTCGGGGAAAACCCTGCTTGCTCAGGCATTACTCGATAGTCTCCGGCCGGAACAGTTCGCGCGAGCCTTCATATTTAACCCCCAGCTCGGTCACGTGGAATTGCTCCGTGAAATTGTTTATCAGTTGGGGATTCATGACCCTCCGGAACAGAAGACGGATATCCTTCACCGGCTTGCCGATATTTTAAATGACAATTATTCTGAAGGCCGGCACACCGTTATTATTGTGGACGAAGCCCATCTGATTGAAGACCGTCTCATTTTCGAGGAACTCCGTCTTCTTCTGAACTTTCAGCGCCGTGACCGCTTTCTGCTGACTCTGATTTTAGTCGGTCAGCCGGAACTGCGTGACAAGATCAGCCATTTAAAACCGCTCGATCAGCGGATTTCCATGCGGTTTCATATGAAAGGTTTGAAAGCGGAAGAGACCCGCAAATATATTCAGCACCGTCTGCAGGTTGCCGGCGCGAACCGCGAGATTTTTGAGGAAGAAACTTTTCAGGCGATTTATGAATCCACCGGCGGTTTGCCCCGCCGTATCAATCAGATTTGCGACCTCGCGCTTCTGACCGGTTACGGATTGAAAGTTGAAAAGATCAGCACCGATATTATTCGTGAAGTCATCATGGATCCGCAGACCCTTTAAAATGAAATTTTCAGAATTTCTCAAAACAGATGGTGAAAAACAGCGGGTTCTGACGCCCGAACCTCCGGTTCCGCAATCCGCGCCGGCTCCGCCTCCGCCCAAGCCGAAAATTTCACAGCCCCTGCCTCCGGCGCCCGCGCCGTTGCCTCCGCCGGGGCCTTCCGAAAAGCAGATCCGGGAAGATATTGAGAAAGAATTTATGAGCCGGCTTCAGAAGATGGAGCAGGAGCTGAAAAATATCACGGCTGAAAATCTTAAAGATCAGGAATTGATCTTCGAAGAAAAACAGAAGTCGATCGAAAAAGAAAAACAGCGTTTGGCCGGTGAGCTCCGGGAACTGAAAGAGAATAACGAAAAACTGGAGTCTGCCCGCGCCGCGATGGAAATTGAGTTTGAGAAGCGCTTGCTTGAGCAGAAGAAGCAGTTTCAGGAACAGATGCAGAAGAACATGGAAGGGTTTCAGCAGCAGCAGTCTGAGGAAATTCAGCGCAAACTTTTTCAGCGTGAGCAGGAGATTCTCGAGAAACAGCGCCAGCTGGAAGAACAGCTTAAAAAGAACGCGGCGGCCGCTGTGCCTCCTCCGCCTCCGCCGGCTCCCGTGTCAGCGCCCGCGCCTGCTCCGATTCCCGCGGTTGCGATTCCTCCTGCGGTTCAAGTTTCTTCGGCCGCGGATTATGTTTTAACCGATCCTAAGACGGAAGAAAAAATCCGCAAGACCTATCAGGCTTTGGCTCAGACCGGGGATCAGGTTTTTCAATACATTACGCGTGATTCCAAAGTGGAGCTGGATTTTCTCCGCAAGATTCTCTCAGATTTGATTGGTTTGGTTGAAGCTTATGATCAGGATTTTCTGGGGATCGTGCTGGAGCCTTACCCGACCGCGGATTATTTTACCTACCATTCCGCGAACTGCGCCATTTTGGCGATAATCCTCGGGCTTGAAATGAAGATGGACCGGGAGGATATCAAAGACCTGGCGCTTGCCAGTTTTATTCACGATGTCGGGCTTTTGGGGATTCGGGAAAATCTGGATTATCCCAAACAGCTGAACTCTGAGATTAAAAGCGAGATTATGAAGCACCCTCAGCGGACGGTTGAGATTCTGGCGGAGAAGATTCCTGAAAATGTACGTGCCGGTATTTTACAGCACCATGAGACGCTTAACGGAAAAGGCTACCCGGCCGGTTTGAGCGGGGATGACATTCACCCTTTCGCCCGGGTCATTCATATTGTGGACGCGTTTGAAGCCATGACGCACCATCGTCCTTACCGCCCTAAAGCCATGGAAGTCAGTGAAGCCATGAAAGAAATGGTCGACCGGGGCCGGGGTGTTTACGCCCGTGAACCTCTCAAAGCCCTGATGAACCGCATCGGCCTTTATCCTGTCCTGAGCCTGGTCGAACTGAGCAATAAACAAATTGCCCGGGTTTTAAAGCAAAGCCGTAAGTTCCCGTTAAGTCCGGTGGTGAAGATTGAGTTTGATGAAGAGGGGAAGAAGCTGAGAGCCCCGCAGATTATTGATCTTTCCAAGAATCAGCTCATTCATATTTTAGGGCCTATGGGAACAACCCCGTCTTACGGCAAGGAACGCCAGGAGAAGCATGTTAAGCCTGAGAAGGAGAAGTCCTTCTCTATTCTCGAGGTGGTTCCTTTCCTGCTGGTCCTCGGTGTTCTGGCAGGGCTGGTTTATCTCGTTTTAAAGCTGTAAAACCCTGAAAAACCTGGACTTGGTTCAAGTTTTTATTGGAAATGCCGAATTCATGGGAAAGGGTGAATACCGCCCGACAAAAGAAAAGCGGGGGCTTTAAATGAGTTATTACCAGGTTTTAGGGTTGGAGAAAGAGCCTTTTTCCACGAGTCCTGATCCCGCCTTTTTCTACGAATCCGGAAATCACAAGGCCGCTCTGGCCAATCTCATGATCGAGCTTCGCCTGAAGCGCGGTTTGAGTGTGGTTCTTGGCGACGTCGGTACCGGTAAAACCACTCTGGGCCGGAAGCTGATTCATATGCTTCGTGACCGCGACGGTTTTATCTTCCATCTTGTTCTCGACCCTTCTTTCCCCAGCGAAGAACTTTTTATGAAATCCCTGGTGCGCACTTTCGGTATCGAAATGGGACCGGGGCCTCACAATGTGGTTGATTATAAGGAAGCGCTTGAGCAGTATCTTTTTCGTGTCGGCGCGCATGAAAAGAAAACCCTTGTGCTGATTGTGGATGAAGCTCAGAAGATGAGCCCTCAGTCTTTGGAAATCCTCCGCGTTCTTCTTAATTATGAAACCAATGAACACAAGCTTCTTCAGCTGGTGCTGTTGGCGCAGGTTGAGTTGATGCCGAACCTGGTTCATATGCAGAATCTGCTGGACCGTATCAGCATGAAAACGATTCTGAATCCTCTGGGTTTTGAGGAAATTAAGGAGATGATCGATTTCCGTTTGCGTCAGGCCGGTTTTCAGGGCAAGTACTGTATGTTCCTGGATGAAGCGGTTAAGGAAATCCACCGCGCGACCCGCGGGTATCCCCGAAAAATCTCCATGCTTTGTCACAAGGCTCTCAAGGCGCTGGTCATGAAGAACCGTGACGTCGTGGACCGTGAAATGATTGAAGATCTGGTAGGTGAGGAGGTTCGAGCCGGATGGTACAGCATAAACCCACTCCAGAAGAGCAACTTCTTAAGCTGATCGAAAATCCCGGCGGAGCTTCCGGTTCGAAAGGCCCTGAAGCGGAGAAGCCCGGGAAGAAGGGCGCTTCACGCCCCCCTCTGAATTTTTCCGCGATGTTCGGCAAACTTTCCGGGGCCGTCCAGTACTGGAGACAATCGCTTCAAAAGAAAAACGCGGCAGGCGGCGGAGTTGCCGTTTCGCTTGAAACGGTTCTGGATATTAAATGGATCAACCGGGCTTTGATCGTGACGGTCATTCTGGTTGTCGGATACCTGCTGATTGATTTGACTTTATTCAAACCGGGCCGGCCCCGCTTCATGAATCAGGTGGGGGTTACGGATGCCGTTTTTCCCGTCCGCGGAGATCTTGGGGGAACTCAGGATGTTTCTTATTATCTCCAGGGACTGAGACGCAGGAATCCTTTTCTGGATGCGGGAACCGCGACGCCGGCTCCGTCCGAAGAGGAACCGGCTTCCCGCGGAAATGAAGAAGTGATGGAAAAAATTCAGGGCATCCGCCTGGTCGGAATTTCATGGGGGGATGAACCGCTGGCTATGGTTGAGGATTCTTCCACTGGACGGACTTATTTTTTGAAGAAGAATCAGGAATTTCACGGCGTGAAGGTCCAGGAAATCCAGAAACAGAAAATTATCGTGACTTATGAAGGCCAGGAGGCCGAGCTGATCTGATGAGAAAGAAATACGCGTCATTTTTACTGGCGGTACTGCTGGCTGTTTCCGGTTTGCCGGCTTCCGTCTCCGCCGATGACGCCAATTCGCTTCCCGCCCGGCTGGGGCTTGACCGCAATGCCGCGGGGCTGAATGAACGTATTACCCTGGACCTCCGCAATATGGAAATTACGGAAGCGCTTAAATTCCTCGCGCTCAAAGGCAACCTCAATATGGTTATCGGCAAGAACGTGACCGGCCGTCTTTCGCTTTTCCTCACGGATGTCACGGTTGCCGATCTTTTGGAAATTATTCTTCTGACGAATAACCTCGCCATCGCCAAGCAGGGCGATATTTACAACGTGATGACGGAAACGGAGTACCAGGCGCTTTACGGCAAGAAATACGCGGATGTCCGGATGGCTAAGATTATGAAGCTTCGCTACGCGGTTCCAAGCCAGGTGTTTACCGTGCTTTCGGCTTCCAAAAGCGACATCGGTAAAGTAGTGATTGATGAAGATTCCGCCACGCTGATTATGGTTGATACGCCTGACCGGATTGCTGAAATGGAGCGGATTGTCACTGAAATGGAAAAAGGCCAGAACATGAGGATTTTTAACCTCCGGTTCGCCAAGGCGGCCGATGTTGAACTTCAATTAAAGGAAAGACTCGACGCCTTGAAGCTGGGGACGGTTAAGTCGGATGAGCGGAGCAATACTCTGGTGGTTACGGCTTTGTCCAAGAGAATGGAAGAAGTGGAGCGTATTATCCAGGCTCTGGACGAAAAGACCCGGGAAGTGCTGATTGAGGCCCGGATTGTCCAGGTGACCCTGACGGACAGCTTTGATGCCGGGATTAACTGGCAGGAAGTGCTTCGTGACGCCGGCAATGAAATCGGCGTGGAGAAGTATATGCCGACTTTCAGCGGGACCTTTCCTTTAAGAAGCACGGCAACCCAGTTCGGCCAGCTGGTCGTCGGCAATTCCGCGACTAACTCCTTCAGCGCCACCATGCAGTACCTGCAGACGGTGGGGCAGACCAAAATTCTTTCCAGTCCCCGGATTACGGCCGTGAACAAGGAAGCCGCCCGCATTCTGGTAGGTACGCGCGAAGCTTTCGTAACCACGACCACAACGACCGGTCAGACCACTTCCACCACTGCTGAAAACGTGACTTTCGTTGACGTGGGTATTTCACTTGAAGTGACTCCCACGATTAATGACGACGGTTACGTTACCATGAAAATTAAACCGGAAGTTTCAAGTGTCGGGCGCACACTGGTGACTCCGACGGCTAACCAGATTCCGATTATTGATACAACGCTGGCAGAAACCAGCGTCATGGTAAAAGACGGAACGACAATTGTGATCGGCGGGCTGCGCAAAGATCAAAAAGCCAAGACGGTCAGAAAAATTCCGATCCTCGGCAGTATTCCGATTTTGGGCGCCGCGTTCCGCGGAACACAGGAAGATCTGACGAAAGTCGAGCTCGTCGTTTTTTTGACGCCTTATGTCATTAACGGAGAAACGACTTTTACCGACCGCCAAATTCAGGACAAACAGCTCAAGCCATTTAAAGCGTATTAAATTTTCAGGAGTCCGGCCTCATGCTTAAAAAAAGCGTTTCAAATTTTATGATTTTTATTTTATCGGGCGCTGTGATTTTCGGAGCGCCGTCCGCTTTCGCGGATTCTGAAAAAGATGAATTGAAAGCGAAGGTTGATCAGCTTCAAAAAGATCTCGCCACCGTTACGGCTGACCGTGACAATGTTCTAAAACAGGCGAAGAATTTTTTGAAGGATAAAGAAGAAGCTGTTAAAAAAATGGAAGAATTAAAAAACGCGGGCGCTCAGACCGGAGTCGAAACCGACGCGGCGAAAAAGGAAATGGAAATTCTGAAGTCTGAGATCGAAAAGCTGAAAACCGCCCGAACCCAAGACGCGGAAAATTTTCAAAACGAAAAAAAGTCGCTCGAGGACAAAGTCGCCGAGCTTGAAGCCAAGTCCAACTCTCTGGCTCAGAGCATGAAAGAAAATACGCCCGAAAAAATCCGCGAGATGAACGCGGACCGCAGCCGGCTTGAAGAAGAAAATAAAAAAATGGCGGAGCGGATCATCGATAATGAGAAGATGATGCAGGAAATGAAACGCAAGATGGTGCCGTTCGAACTTGACCGTGAAGAGATCAGTAAACTGCGCACGGAGAATAAAGAGTACGCGAAGCGGATGAAATATGTGACTGAACTTGAAAAGCGTCAGCAGCAGCTGATTAAGGAAAACGCTGAAAACCGTGAAAAACTCGAGGTTTTAAAGGCTAAATTCAAGGAATCAGTGCCCGGGCTGGCCAAAGCGGGCCGGATTTCACAAAAAATGATGCGCGAAAACGCGGATATGCATTATAATCTGGGCACGATCTTTCTGAATAACAAACAGTACCGCGAAGCGATTCGTGAATATGAACAGGTGCTGGAGTTAAGGCCGAACGATCCGGAAACGCATTACAATCTCGGAGTGCTTTACGACGATTATCAGCGTGACCGGGAAAAAGCGCTTTATCATTATCAGAGGTATCTGGCGATTAATCCAAAAGCGCCGGACGCTAAGAAGGTCGAATCGTACATTTTATCCCTGGAGCTTGAACAAAAAGTAAGGTGAGAGTGATTCTCACGAAAAAAAATAAGTGATAAAACCTGCGCAACGAGGCGGAAAAAAAACAGGGGTTTTCCTCCAAGCAGGATTTTTGTCTCTTTTTTTTCTGTTTTTCCTCGCGACATCTTCCTTCGCTGAAATCCGCCAGTGGGATTTTGATAATCCCGAAGACTATCAATTCGATCAAAACCAAATTAAAATTAAAGACGGTAAAGCAAGTCTGATTCCCGTCGCGCCTTATCGCGATGCCGGCGCTCAATCTTTTCAGCGCGGTCAGTTTGATTTGAACACGACTGTCGACCGCGGAACTTTGGAACTTTCACTTCGCGGTCCGCAGGAAACGGCAGGCCCCGAACTTCCGTCGCCGGTCGGTAACCGCGAACCTGGACTCGCCGCGCTTTGGCATCTTGATGAACCGAACGGAACCAATCTTTTGGATTCTGTGGGGAGGACGGTCGCGAAAGCAAGTGACGCCGAAGTTGTCAGCGGCCAAACCGGATTTGGTTACGCGCGTCTTTTTGACGGCGAAAAAAGTTTTGTTTTTATTCCGCATTATGAAACGCTCAGCCTCCGCGGTCCTTTTTCAATTGAAACCTGGATTCGCCCGCTCGCGGTAAAATCTTCCAAACCGCAAACGATTGTTTCCCGCTGGCAGACGGTTGGGGCCCAGCGCGGATTCGCGCTTCAAATTAATACGGAGGGGAAACTGGATTTTCTGGTTTCCGCGGACGGCGCGACCGTGACTCACCAATTAGGAAATACTGTTTTAAGCGATGGGGTCTGGCAGCACGTCACCGCGGTTTATACCGGCAGTGACCTCCGCATTTATGTGAACGGAATTTTAGACAGCGCTCCGCTGGCTTTTTCCGGGCCTGTTTATTTTGCCGACAACCCGGTTTATCTGGGGGCTCTCGTAGACAATCGCGTCGATCAGTTCTATCAGGGTGTCATTGATGAGGTCGCTATTTATCAAAGACCGCTGACCGAAACGGAAACTCTGACTCATTTCGGAAATATTCAGGGCCTCGCGGGGCTCTGGCATCTGAATGAGCGCGGGGGAGTTCTGGCGGATGCTTCCGGGTATGGTCAAAACGGGAATGTTTCCGGGGATGTCCGCTACGAGACTGAAGGCCGGATGGGAACAGGCTTGGGGTTTTCAGGCCATAATGCTTATGCTCAGATTGCCGGTTCCAGCCGGTTGGCTCCTCAGGGGCAGATCACTCTTGAAGCCTGGATCAAGCCGGAAGTTTTTCCAGGCCTAGGCCGGCGCGCTTCGGTCCTTTCTATATATGAAGAACCCGCCCCGGGCGGAGCTCCGGGAGGCGGGGAGATTTCTCTTTCAGTTTTAGGGCCGGATGGGCGGATTGCCGCTTACGCTTCCAAGCTTCAGCCCGCCGAAGTCCGGGGCCGGATTTCCCTGACTCCCGGTGTCTGGCAGCATGTGGCTGTGACCTGGAGCGAAGGGCGTGTTCAAATCTACAATAACGGAATTCGTGACACGTCATCGGCCTATACCGGGTCACTTGATTTTGTTTCCAAAGCGGCAATGCGTTTGGGCACGGATGCTTCAGGAACCAGTGCCTTTCAGGGGAGTATTGATGAAGTTGCGGTTTATCGCCGCGCGCGCACCGGTTCTGAAATAGCGGCTTCAGCCGGACTTTTCGCGCCTTCAGGAATTTTCACCTCAGAGGTTAAGGATGCCGGCGGAGTTTCCCCGTGGAAGACTGTGGAGTGGAAACTTCCTCTCGACTACGGTTTGGCTAATAACGGACAGGAAGCCGGGCTTCTGCACCTTTTTCATCTGGATGACCGGGAAGGCTCCGGGATCACCAACTCCAAAGGAGAAATTCAGGCAAGCCCTATCGGAACGTATCCGGTTCCTGGCATTTTCGGGCAAGCCCGCTGGTTCGCGGGTAAAGGGTATGACAAGATTTTGTCACAGAAAGATTTTCCCGCTCTCTCTACTTTCAGCATCAGCTGTTGGTTTGAATTTGCTTCCGGTCAGGCCGGGCTGAGCGACCGCATTTTCAGCATCGGTGACGGGAACCCGACGGTCTTCCGTGCCGGGGACGGCCGGATGCATGTTCAGATGCAAGGCGCCCGTGAAATTATCGGCGACCGGATTCTGGGTGACAGCCGGTGGCATCATCTGGCACTGACGGCTGACGGCCGGAATCTCTTCTTATATATAGATGGTCTTCTGGACGGGGTTTCTCCTTTTATGACGGCCTCCGCTCAGAGCCCGCTTGTGCTTGGCAATTTAAAGAGCACGGATACCTTTCAGGGCGCGATTGATGAATTTCTTTTTTACAATTATCCGCTCGACCGTGACACCGTGCTTCAGCAATTCCTGCGCGGGCAGATGGATGCCAAAATGCTGGTGCGCAGTTCCGACAGCAAAGATTTTTCGAGTGCGGCCTGGCGCGGTCCTCAAGGGGTGAAGCTGGAAGAAGAGCCGGCTATGTTCACCTCAGCGCTCTGGCATTTTGATGAAAAAGTTTTCCGCGGTCAGCCTGGGGAAATTCAGGATGCAGGACATTTCGCCAATCACGGAACGGTCTTCGGTAAAATCTCTTCTTTCTCAGACTCGATTTCCGGAAGCGCGGTTCGTTTTAACGGGAGTACGGACTTTATCCGCGTTACGGACACCGACAGCCTGCACCCGGATAAATTTACCATTTCCGCCTGGGTTCGCCCGGATGAGATGGCCGAAGGCCAGGTGACTCTGATCGATAAACAGTTTAAAGCGGGCGCGCCGGTTTTTTCCTCATTTGCTTTGGATTTGATCGCGGGGAACCGTCTCGCTTTGCGTTTGGGCCGGCCCGGCGGGTACCGTCAGATTGAAACCGGGCGCGATGGAGAGGTTGCCGCGGGCAAGTGGAATCATGTCGCCGCGGTTTTTGACCGCAAAGAAGTCCGGCTGTATATCAACGGTAAAAAAGTGAAGACGGCTGATTTCCGTGAGCCTGTTCCTTACGATGACGGCCCTCTTTATTTCGGCCGGTACGCTTCTTCCGAAGCGCGGTACTTTCGCGGAGCTCTGGATGAAGTTCATCTGATGAACACACCGGCTACGGACGCCGAGATTGAATCCCGTTTTGCTCAGGCGGATCCTGGAAATTTTTTCCGGCCGTCCGTAGAAACGCCCGCGGGAGTTTCGCCCGCCCGTTATTTCCAGTATCGTGTTTTTCTTAGCACGCGTCAGCCTTTTGCGAGTCCGGCAGTTTCCGAAGTTAACCTTCGGGGCAGTTCATTTCCCGCGGGGCGTCCGGCCGTTTCTCCCCGGAGCGGAATTTCCTACGCTGAAATTTCAAGTTTCACCGATAAGAAGGGGGCGGGAAACGCGGGGCATGTGACTTATCAGATTTCTCCGGACGGTTCGAACTGGTTTTTTCATAACGGACGGCGGTGGGTGGTCGCGGCCGGTTCTAATGAATCCAATACCTCCGATCAGATTCAGACCCAGGTGAATAGTTTCGCAAAAGAGGTTGGGATGGGCAGTTTTTACTTCCGCGCGTTTCTTCAATCGCCGACCGGCATGGAGCCTGCCGAAATTGAAGATGTCGAAGTGGAATATCTCCCGAATAAAGTCACGGTGACTTCGCCTAATGGCGGTGAGGCGCTTCTGACCGGAACCTCGCAGGTTATCCGCTGGAATACCGCGGGTGAAATGAAGAAAGTCTCTATCGAATATTCCAAGGACGGGTTTCATAATGATTTTCATGAAATCGCCAAAGGGATCGACAATACGGGAAGTTTTGAATGGAAAGTTCCGGATGACCTCTCGACTTCCGTGAAGGTTCGGGTCATGGACAGCCTCGACCCGCGGATTTACGATATGTCGGATATTTCTTTCCGCGTTACGGGAAAGTTTGAGTTGATCACTCCGAATTCAGAAGAACGCTGGATGGCCGGAAGTCCGCAGAAGATCGTTTGGAGAACGCAGGGGAAGATTCCTGAAGTTAAACTGGATTACTCCACGGACGGTTTTGAGAAAACGGTTTTTCCGATCGTTGATTCCGTTAAAAATGAAGGCTCCTTTGAGTGGAAAGTTCCTGACCATCTTTCGAAGTTCGTCAAAGTCCGTGTTTCGGATGTCCGTGATCCCGAGGTTTTTGACAAGTCCAACGATTCTTTTTCAATTACCGGAGGTTTAGGGATTCTTTCTCCTCAGCTGGGAACCCGCTGGATCACGGGAAGTCAGCAGGAAATACGCTGGCAGTCGGTTGGAACCATTCCTCTGGTGAATATCGAGTACTTTACTTCCGGGCGGGGAGATTGGGTCAGGATCGCGGAGAATTTTGAAAGCCGGGGCAGTTTTATGTGGCAGGTTCCGGATGATATTGACGGCCAGGTTCAGATCCGCGTGATTGACGCTTCCGACTTGAGAGTTTCCGCTGAGTCTGAACCTTTCGCTATTGTCGGCGGGTTGCGCCTGCTTAATCCGAAAGGCGGGGAGCAGTGGACGGCCGGAACACGGCGCAAGATTGCCTGGGAGACCATTGGCAGTATTCCCGCGGTAAATCTTGAGTATAAGTCCGGAGCGGATACCGCCTGGCAGACGATTGAGAAAAACACCGCCAACACCGGGTCTTATGTCTGGGAAGTTCCGGCTTCTTTAAATGGCGCTTTAACGGTTCGGGTTGTTGACGCGCGTGATCCTTTTACCGAAGCCGTGCACGCTTCGGCTTCCAGCGTGATTCCCGGTTTTCATCTTCAGGCGCCTAACGGCGGTGAGGAATGGAAGATCGGCACCGAACAGCAGATTATCTGGGAAACCACGGGCGAATCATCCCAGGTCCGGCTTGAATATTCCAAGGACGGTTTCAAAAGTGATATTCATGAAATTATCGCCGCCGCTTCCAATCTGGGGAGTTTTACCTGGACGGTTCCGGATGATGCTTCGCAAAATGTCTGGATCCGGGTTTCTGATTCAAATAATTCCACGGCCCAGTCTTCTTCCAACGCGTCTTTCCGGATTTACGGCGGTTTTGAAATTCAAATTCCCAAAGGCGGAGAGAAATTTGAAGTTGGAAGTCAGGCGACGTTCGTCTGGGATACTTTGGGAACTCTTCCCAATGTCCGGCTGGAATATTCTCATGATGATTTCGCCAAAGATTCGCGTCTGATCGAAGCCTCCGCGCCGAATGAAGGCCGTTATACCTGGACGGTTCCGGATGATATCGGGGACGGGTACCGCCTGCGGATTTCAGATACGCGTGATCCTAAAACCGAAGCTTATTCCAAAGAACCTTTCGCGGTCATGGGGAATTTCCATCTGATTTATCCGGTCGGCGGGGAGGATTTGATTGCCGGAACGGTCGCGCGGATCGCGTGGCGCGGAGCCGGTTCGGTTCCTGTGGTCCGGATCGATTACTCTGAAGATGATTTTCAGAAAAGCTTCAACACGATTACCGATAAAGCCCCGAATAACGGCGCTTATGACTGGACGGTCCCGAATTTGATCGGGCGCCAGTTCAAAATCCGTGTTTGGGACCCGTCTCAGCCTGATTCTGTGGATGTGATGAAACAGTCCGCGCGGATCGTTGGCGGTTTCCGGCTGATGGAGCCCAACGGCGGGGAAGTTCTTTATGTGGGCGACCGTTCCATGATCAAGTGGGAAACGTCCGGCACTCTGCCCCGCGTCAAACTGGAGCTTTCCACGGATAATTTTACCCGGGATATTTCGGTGATCGCCGATTCCTATCCGAATAACGGTCAATATGACTGGCTGGTTCCTGACGCGCCTTCCGGCAGGTACAAAGTCCGGGTTTCGGATCCTCGTGACGTAACCGCGTTTGACATTTCAAATGCTGATTTCCTGATCCGTTCCCGGTTCACGCTTCAGTCGCCCAACGGCGGTGAAGGCTGGGCGGTCGGTGAGAAAAAAGATATCCGCTGGCAGACTTCGGCCGCTGTTTCCCAAGTCCGCCTGGATTTCACCACCAACGATTTTCAAAGTGTTTCCGTAATTGATAAATTGGCTCCGAATACGGGTCTTTATGAATGGACGGTGCCCGACCAGGTTTCCGAAAATGTCCGCCTCCGGGTTTCCGACACAAAGGATCCGGAAGCTTTTGATGTTTCTGACGCGCCTTTCCGCATTCAGGGAATTTTCCACCTGACCAGCCCCAACGGAGGAGAAGTTTGGAAGACGGGGGAACAGCGCGCTATTACCTGGCAAACGACCGGTCAAATCGAAGGTGTCCGTCTGGAATATTCCAGAGACGGATTCAGTTCGGAGTCCCGTGTCATTGTCGAATCCACGCCGAATACCGGGCATTTTAATTGGACGGTGCCGGATGATGTCAGCGCTCAGGTTAAAGTGAAGGTGATGGATGTCAAAAACCTGGAAGTTCAGGACGCTTCCGATCAGAATTTTGAGATCGTGGGTTCTTTTGTGGTGCTCGCGCCCAACGGCGGTGAGAGTTGGCATGCTACGGAGAAGCGGGAAATTACCTGGATGACTGTCGGAACCGTGAAAGATATCTCCATCGATTACTCCGGAGATGATTTCAAGACTTACGAAACCATTGAACACGGGCTGATGAATACCGGCCGTTACACCTGGGATGTTCCCGACCGGCTGGGAGAAAATTTCAAGGTCAGGATTTGCGACACGGATAATCCTCATGGCTGCGATTTCTCTGACAATGTTTTCGCGGTTCGTTCACCGCTTGAAATCACGGCGCCTCGAGGCGGGGAAGAATGGCTGGTCGGAAGCAATCAGGAAATCCGCTGGAATACCTACGGGAGTGTCCGGCGTGTGGCGGTTTCGTACGCTTCCAAACCTGGAAACTGGATCAAGCTGATTGATGAATTGCCGAATGAAGGTCACTTCCTTTTTAGAGTGCCCGACGATATTTCCCGGGAAGTTTTATTCAAGGTCACGGATTATGACAACGAAGTTTTAAGCAGTGTCAGCCGGGGCCCTCTCGCGATCCTGGGTTCTTTTGACCTGATCACGCCGGACGGCGGGCAAAAGTGGGCCGCCGGAACGACTCAGAAAATTTCGTGGGATACGCTTGGAGCCGTTTCCAACGCCCGCCTTGAATATTCTTTTGATGATTTCAAAAATGATATCAACTTGATTGAATCCTCCATTCCCAATACCGGTTCGTATGAATGGAAGGTTCCGGCCAAAACAGGTCTGACCGCGAAAGTCCGGATTGCCGACGCAAATCATACCGAAGCTTTTGACACCTCCAAGGAGGTCTTTAAAATTATGCCGGGCATGACCGTGATCAGCCCGAACGGCGGGGAACAGTGGACGGCCGGGCATAAGGAAAAAATCACCTGGAAGACCGAAGGTAAGTCGGATTGGGTTCGGATCGAATACAGCACGGGATCTAAGCCCGCGGTTGTTCCTGAAGGCCTGATCGGCCCTCTGCCCGCGCCGGTTTCCGAATGGAAGGTTATCACTGACCGCGCGCCGAACGGCGGTTACTATGAATGGGAAGTTCCGACGCAAAACGGAACGGAATATAAAATTCGAGTCGTCGATGCGCTGGATTCTGACGCCGTGGATGAATCCGACAATTTCTTTGAAGTTAAGCCTGAGATTCTGCTCAATCATCCCGTCGGAAAAGAAAATTTCAGGGTGGGTGAGCAGGCCGAAATTCTCTGGGATACCGTCGGTACCATTCCTTTCGTGAAAGTGGAATATTCCCTGGACGGTTTCAATAAGGATATCCGCCCGATTGCCGACAAGCTTGCGAATGAGGGCAAACTCCTCTGGACGGTTCCGGATACCATCACGGATAACGCTAAAATTCGCGTTTCAAGCAGTGACGACGCGTTGGTGCGCGCCGTTTCGCCCGCGCCATTCAAGATTCTGCCTCCTTTTGAAATTTTGGTTCCCACTGGAATTGAAAAGTGGACGGTCGGCACGGAGCAGACCCTCAAGTGGGATTGGCGTGGAACGGTGGAAACGGTCAAGCTGGAATATTCGGTGAATGATTTTTCGTCTTCAACGGTTCTGATTCCTGCGGCTCCCAATAAAGGTTTCTTTGTTTGGACGGTCCCGGATTTGGCTCACGCCCAGGTCAGTCTGAAGGTTTCTGACCCCCGTTATCCGGAAGCTTCCGCGGTCTCCAAGCCGTTTAAAATTATTCCCGGATTTAAAATGACCGCGCCGGCCGGCGGTGAAAAATTTGATACCGGAAGCCGTCAGAATATCGAATGGCAGACGGCCGGGCTGAGCACCAAGGTCAAGCTGGAGTATGGAGTCGTCAGGGACGGTGTTACCGTTTGGAAAACGATTGAGAATGTCATCCGTAATTCAGGCCGTTACGAATGGAAAGTTCCGGATGATCTTTCCAGCCAGGTTAAAGTCCGGGTTTCCGACGTTCTTGATTCAGCGGCTTTTGCTGAAAACGAAGGAACTTTCAAAATTCTGGGTGTTTTTAAATTGCTGTCTCCCCGGGCGGATGAATTGCTTCGTATCAATGACCGTTTTCAGATCCGTTGGGAAACGCAGGGGAAGGTGCCCAGCGTTAAAATTGAATACACCGACGCGCCTGAAAGGGCGGACGCGTACAAGCCGGTTGAAAATCTCTGGCAGAATAACGGAAATTATTTCTGGACGGTGCCGGACACGGCTTCTGAAAAAGTCTGGCTCAAAATCTCCGACGCGGCTGAGCCCGATGCTTTTCGTCTTTCCGAAGCTCCATTTAAGATTCGCGGTTCTCTGGCTTGGGATATGCCCGTGGAAGCCGGCGGTTTGAATTGGCCTGTCGGCAGTCAGCAAACTTTGAAATGGGTAACTGTCGGCACGCTTCCTCGCGTTAATCTGGAATACACGACGGATCAGAAAACCTGGAAAACGATTGCTTCCGGTGTTTCCAATGCCGGCAGTTTTGGCTGGACGGTTCCTGATGATACTTCCCGGAATGTTCTTCTTCGGATTTCCGACCCTGATCTCCCGGTCATTTCAGATGTGACGGAGCGCCCGCTTACGATTTCGGCGGAATTCAAAATGCTTTCTCCTTCGGCAGGGGATGTGTGGACCGTTGGGAGTTCGAGAAAAATCGAATGGAAAACTACCGGGCATGTGCAGAAAATCTGGCTCCAGTTTATGGCGGATGGAAAAAAATGGCAGCAGCTGGCCGGACCGCTTCCGGACGGCGGTTTCTATGAATGGACGGTTCCCGATCATATTTCCTCTGAAGTCAAAATCCGGATTCTGGACGGTGACAATGACAAGGCGTTTGCCGAATCCTCTCCGTTTAAAATTACAGGAACGCTGACGCTTCAGACGCCTGCCGGCGGAGAAGTCTGGGAAACAGCTTCGCGTCACGAAATCCGCTGGGCGGCTTCAGGGTCTATTTCTAAAGTCCGGCTGGAAGCCGTGGAAGAACCGCTTAATGCCGGTGACGCGGTTCAGCCCGCGGTGATTATCGCGGAGTCCGTGAACAATAAAGGTTCTTTTGAGTGGGCGGTTCCCGACCGTATTTCAGACCGTTTGAAAGTCCGGGTAACGGATGCCTCCGATGCTTCCGTGTCGTCGCAGTCCGCGAATCCTTTCTCGATTATCGCGCACCTTGAAGTTAAGAATCCCAAACGGGGCGATATTTGGACTGTGGGTTCGGATCACGAGATTGTCTGGACGGTTTCCGGTACGGTGCCCACGGTCCGGCTGGAATATTCGCGCGACGATTTTTACCGTGAAACGAATCTGATTGCTTCTGACGCGCCGAACACAGGGGCCGCGATGTGGACTGTTCCCGATGCGATTTACGACGCGTTGAAAGTCCGTGTTTCAGATTCCCGTGATATCCGCGCTTTTGGGCTTTCCGAACCTTTTAAAGTCCGCGGGGAATTTGCTTTCGTGAAGCCGGAGCCGGGGCAGGTCTGGCGTGTGGGATCTCTCCAGTCCGTGGAGTGGCAGACGAAAGGAACGATTCCATCCGTGCGCATGGAATTTTCGCGTGATGATTTTCAAAGAGACATCCAGGTTATTTCCAATGTTCATGAAAACACGGGCCGGTTTGAATGGGCGGTGCCGGATGTCATTTCTAGAACGCTTAAGCTCCGGATCCTTGACGAAAAAGACGCGTCGGTTTTAGCGGTTTCCAATCCGCTCAAGGTGGAGGGCGGACTCGCGCTTAAGTCGCCGATGGGCGGAGAAAAATTTCAGGTCCTTTCCACACAGAAAATTGCCTGGGATACGACGGGGAGCATTTCGAAAGTCCGCGCCGAATATTCCAAGGATGATTTCAATAATGACGTGCATCTGATAGCGTCAGACCTCAAGAATGAAGGTTCTTTTGATTGGCTGGTACCGGATGACGTGGCCGATACGCTCAAGGTCCGGGTTATGGACGCGGGAGATTTTTCAGTGAATTCAATCAGCCCCGCGTCTTTCGCGGTTCGCGGGTCTCTTCTGATGACGACGGCGTCTGCCGGTCAGCGTTGGGCGGTGGGTTCTGAGCGCGAAATCAGCTGGGAAACAGTCGGCACGATTCCTTTTGTTACGGTTCAGTATTCCAAAGATGACTTTCAAAAAGATATTCGCCTCATTGCTGAAAACGCCGTGAACCGCGGAAAAATAAACTGGACGGTTTCGGATGATATCTCCACGACCGTGCGCCTTCGGATTTTTGACGCGGCTCATGGCGAAATTTCCGCGACGGCGGCGGATCCTCTTTCTATTGTCGGAGCGCTGAACTGGACTTCCGTCACACCAGGTACTTCCGGTGTGGTTGGGGAACCTCTTCTCTTGAAATGGAATTCTCAGGGAACGATTCCTGTCGTCCGGCTGGAATATGGCCAGCAAACCGGTTCCGGGGCTGAGGATTGGAAGCTGGTAACAGGCTCTCTTGAAAATAAGGGCGAGTTTTCCTGGGTTGTTCCTGATTTTATTACCGACCGGGCGGTGTTGAAAATTTCTGATGCCCGTGACGCCGGAACTTCCGCCGTTTCCCCGGCCTTTAAAATCAGCGGAAAACTGACGATGGGTCTTCCTTCCGGCGGGGAACGGTGGATTGTGGGAACTTCGCATGATCTGGTCTGGAACACTTCAGGGTCCGTGCGCAGTGTCGCCCTGGAGTATTCTTCCGATGGATTTAGAAAAGATATTCAGCAGGTGACTTCCGCGCCGATTACAAACACCGGACGGTATCTTTGGACGGTTCCGGACCGGATATCCGATAAAGTGCAGATTCGAGTTAAAGATGCCGGTTCCCAGGCTTTGGAAAGCGTCTCCGGCGTTTTTTCAATTGCCGGCGATCTGGCTTTTCTGAATCCTTCGGGCACGGTTTCCTGGCAGCTTGAAGTTCCTCAGACGATTGAATGGCAAACGGTCGGATCGATTCCTTTTGTGCGTCTCGAAGCGATCTCCGCGGACGGCGGTGAGGGCGGGGAAAGCGGTTCGGTTTTGGCTGCCCGTATTGAAAACACCGGAAAATTTACCTGGAATATTCCCGACCACGCGCCTGCCCGCGTGAAATTGCGCGTTGTGAATGCCGATGACAGCGCTGTTTTTGCCGAAACTCCCGAACCTGTTCAGATTTTTGGGGTGCTTAATTTTACGGCTCCGGCTGAGAAACAGGTGTGGACGGTTGGAAGCACCCAGGATATTGCCTGGACGACCCGGGGATTTGCGCCGAATGTGAAGCTGGAATTTTCACGGGATGGTTTCAGGAAAGATATTCAAATAATTTACCCGCTGATTCCCAACAACGGTTCTGTTCAATGGCAGGTTCCGGATGTCATTACTCCGGAATTATGGCTTCGCGTTTCTGACGCCGATCATCCCCGTGTTTCGGCGGTGACTTCCCAGCCTGTTGCCGTGAAGGGCGCGTTGGAAATTACGGCGCCCGTTGACAGCGCTCCCGCGGAAGTTGGCGAGAAGCAGGAGATTGTCTGGAAGACCATCGGCTCCATTCCGTTTGTGCGGGTGGAATATTCCGCGGATGGTTTTACGGCGACTCAACAGGTCATCGCTGAAAAAGTTCCCAATACCGGGCGTTTTACCTGGGATATTCCCGCGGCCGCGCGCCAAAAACTTTCCGTGCGGGTTTCTGATGATGCCGATCCCGGCGTCTTTTCAGTTTCACGGCCGTTTGGGGTGCACGGCAAACTCGAGCTTCTTTCACCCCGGGGCGGTGAAATCTGGAAGGTTGACGAGACCGCGGTTATTCAATGGAATACGCTGGGCAATGTTGAGTTTGTCAAAATCGAATATTCTTCCGATGAATTTATAACGTCTGATCTGATTACTGCCCGGGCGGAAAATAAGGGTAGTTTCGCTTGGCGGGTTCCGACGTCAGCGAATCAGCCGGTCAAAATCCGTGTTTCTGACGCGGATGATCCGGCGGTTTCCGCTGTGACCGCGACTCCGCTTAAGGTTCAGGGTGTGTTTGAGTTTCTGGCTCCGCAAGGCGGGGAGTTCTGGATTTCCGGCACGGAACAGCCCGTCATCTGGCAGACCCGGGGCAGTATTCCGTATGCTTCCCTTGAATATTCCACGGACAATTTCAATACGGCGATTCCGGTGATGCTGGGATTCGTGAATGAAGGGCGCGTCAAGTGGACAGTGCCCGATACCGCTTCCGACACCCTGAAATTCAGAGTTACGGACGCGCGTGATCAATCCGTTTTCGCCGTTTCCGCTCCGGTTCGTGTCGGTGGGCGTCTCCAGCTTCTGTCTCCTTCAGGAGAGCTTCTTCGGGTGGGACAGGAAACCTCCATTAGGTGGAAGACGACCGGTGTGATTCCGAAAGTGCGTCTGGAATATTCCGGAGACGCTTTCAAACAGGATGTCCAGGTGCTCCAGGATTCCGTGGACAATCTTTCAGAGCAGGGGGAATTCACCTGGAAAGTTCCGGATATGATCTCGAAAGATTTGCAGGTGCGTGTTTCCGATATTCAACACTCTGATATTTATGATGTTTCCGCCGTTCCGTTTAAAATTGCCGGAACGCTCCGCATGACGGCCCCTCGTGCAGGGGAGACTTGGCCTGTCGCGGGACGCCGGACTTTGGAGTGGGAAACTTCCGGAACGATTCCCTTTGTGCGGCTTGAATACTCTGCCAATAATTTCGTGACCGCGGTGCCGATGGATTTGCGTTTGGTGAACACCGGAAGATTTGATTGGACGGTTCCTGATCTTTCAGGGCAGGAGATTCAGTTTAGAATTTCCGACGCGGACGATTCCGCGGTTTCGGATATGACGCCGTTCCGCGTGGCGGTGCGGGGAATTCTTACTTTGACGTCTCCGCTGGGTGATGAAGTCTGGCAGGCCCGCAGTGAACATCCCGTTACCTGGACGACTACCGGAACTGTGCCGAACGTGAGTCTCGAATATGTTTCAGGGCTGTCGCCGGTTCCCGTTAAAATAGCCGAAGCGATTGCCAACACCGGCAGTTATGTCTGGAAAGTTCCGGATCAGACACTTCGTTCTGTTAAAGTCAGAGTTTCTGACAGCCGGAATCCCATGATTTACAGTGAGTCTCCGGTTTTTGAAACGCGCGGCAGTCTGAGTCTGAACGCTCCTCAGGGGGGCGAAATCTGGATTGCGGGGACCGAACATCCGGTTTTGTGGACATCCACTGGAAGCATTGAAAAAGTCCGGTTGGAATATTCCATTGATCAATTCAATACGGTAACGCCTGTTTCTCTATCGCTTCCAAACGAAGGCCGTTACCAGTGGCGCGTTCCGGACGCGATTTCCCGGAATGCTCAAATCCGCGTGAGCGACGCCGCTCAGCCGGAAGTGCGCGCTGAAAGCCGGACCTTTGAAATTCGCGGGGCTTTGACGCTGATTAATCCTATCGGCGGGGAAGACTGGGCTGTGGGAAGCCGGCATCCGGTTTCCTGGGAAACGACTGGAACGATTCCGCAGGTTAAAGTCGAATACTCTTCGGATGATTTTAGAAATGACATTCAGCTGGTGACGCCCGCGACGGCGAACAAAGGCGTTTATTATTGGGATATCCCCTCGCTTCAGGCAACCCAGATTAAAGTCCGTGTGGTGGATACGGCTAATCCCGATGTTTTTGATATTTCCCGCAACCCGGTCCGGATCGCGGGTGACCTTGAATTGATCACGCCTTCGAACGGAGAAACTTACCGTGTGGGTGAAAAGATTCAGGTGCGCTGGCGGGCGACTCCGAATATTGCCAACGTTAAACTGGAATATTCCGCGGATGATTTTAAGACGGCTGTTCTGATCAGTAATTATGTTCCTAATACCGGAACTTTTGACTGGAATATTCCGGACCGGCTTTCAGAGAATCTGCGTGTTCGTATTTCTGACGCGGCCAATGCCATTGTTTCGGACACGTCAAAAATTCCTTTCCGGATTCAGGGAGCGTTCAAACTGACATCTCCCCTGGGAGATCAGGTCTGGACGGTCGGAAGCCGTCAGAAAATCAGCTGGAACACTTTAGGAAGTGTCGCCAAGGTCCGTCTTGAGTATTCTTCGGATAATTTCAAGACGGCTATCCCTATTGCAGCGGGGCTTGATAACCAGGGTTCGTTTGACTGGAGTGTTCCCGAGTTGGGCCAGGACATTCAAATCAAAGTTTCCGATGCGTCGGTTTCAGCGGTTCAGGCAGTTACGGACGGAAAAATTCATGTGGTGGGCCGTTTGGAACTGATCACTCCCGCGGCGGGTGAACGCTGGATTGTGGGTGAAGAACGTGTTATCCGTTGGAGAGTTTTAGGCCTCATGCCCAAAGTGGATCTCGAATATTCCAAAGACGGATTCAGCCGGGATATTCATTTGATTGCCGAAAATGTTCCGAATTTCGGAAGTTACGCTTGGAAAATTCCCAATGATCCGGCAGATAAAGTGACGGTGAGAATCCGGAGTGCGGGAGATCATAAGGTTTTTGATGTTTCTGAGGCGCCTTTCCGGATTGATTACAATCATGTCAGCTGGACGGTCCGCGATCTGCGCACGGGTGAGCATCTGGTCGGTTTGACTTTGACGGACAGCACCGGCAAAACCCGTTCTGGTTTGAGTTCTCCGCTGAGCCTGGATTATCCGTATGGAATTTATACGACGGTCTGGTCAAAGCCTGGCTATGGAGAATTTCAGAGTACCTGGCTGGCGGATAAGGACATGGGCTTCATGGTTTCGCTTAATCCTGAAGAAAAAACGCCTGAGACGGTGCGATTTGATTTCCGTTATGACGCTGACCGCGACTTGATGAGTATCCGAAGCTGGTATGAGCTGGACGGCGCGGCTGTTTCCTCCGTGGTAAAGTCCGAAGTTAAAATTTATCAGGGCACGGAAATGATCAAAACGCTGATTTCGACCACGCCTGACACGAATGGAATTTTTTCTATGGTTTGGGATACCCGTCAAGTTGCCGGAAATACCCGCTACGTGGCTTCGGCCTCCATTACAACGGCGGATGGGAGAACGCTTGCGAGCCCGGTTTCCTATCAGCTGGATATTCCGGTCAAGGAGTTCAAAGAACCCGCGCCTCGTCAGAGCGTCGCTTCGGTTTATTTGAAGCCGTTGGCTCTTCCGGCTTCAGGTCCCGCGAAACCGCCTGTTGCCGCGCCGGTTTCCGTGAAGCCTCAGGTTCAGAGTGTTTCGAAACCTGCTATTTCTGAAAAACAAGAAACTTCGGCTCCGATATCCGCTGAACCGCTTTCAGTATTACAGCGTGCCTCAGAATTTAAACTGTCCGCTCCGTCAGAAGCCGTGATTAACGAAACGGTTTCGATTGCTTTTACGGGGGATCGGGGTGCCCGCCCCGTTCTGGATATTTATGACGCGAACCGGCGCTTGATTTTACGCGCGCAGCCGATGACGATGCAGCCGGACGGCCAGTTTGTTTATCTTCTGCCGGTTAAAGGGTACTCGTTTATTCCGGGTAAATCCGTTACGGTAACCGCGGTGGATCTGACTTCGCAGCAATTTAAGTCGGTTTCTATTATGATCAAGTCGGCCGCTTCAGCCCTCGGCCTTGACCGGCAAGCCGGAATGATTTCGGCTCAGGAACTTGTTTCCAGACTGGATGATATTATTCGTGACATTCAAGTGTTTCAGAAAAGTAGAACTGAATGGGAGAAGATGCTTCCGCGCATTGAAAACGGCATTTCCAATTTAGCCGGTTCCCTGACCCGTCCGGATCTTCCTGACGCAGTGATTTCAAAAGTCAATGATCTGAGCCAGGCTTTGGCCGGGCTCTTGGAAAGCAGGGGGTACAGCTCCTCTTTCCTTGCGGATTCTCATGTGGCAGAGGGGGCTCCCGCCCGCGAGATGGAAAGCCAGTTACGGCTGTTCCAGGATGCCATTCAGATGCTCCGCCGCCTTTACGACAGCACTGTTTCCAATTAATTTCTCAATACAAAGCCTAAAATAGAGCTAAAATTAATGGTATCATTAGTCGATATTACTAATCGGCTTACCTATTTGCAATAAATAGTTATAAATTGCTAGTTAATGCAACTTGAATCTTAGCCGGAATAAGGCTATCCTTAGGAAAAGTTAGGTTTGATAACTTTAAAAATTAACCGCATAAACCTTAATAACCATCGTCCAATAGGCATGAACTTGAAAATCAAAAATCTTCGAAATACGGCTTTGATCCTCTGCGGTCTTCTCATGACGTCAGGAACTTCGGCTGTCTGGGCGAAGAAGGAAATGCCTGAAGGCTGGTTCGGTTATAAGAATAGCCAGAATCGCGGGGGGGTCTTTGAAAAAGAATCCATAGGCCTTCCTTTTAAAATTGTCTGGAGTTATAAGATTGAAGATAAGTCCAACGGCTTTGTGGATTACGGCCCCGTCGCCGCGAACGGAAAAATTTATACCCCCGACGGTCTCAATAATGTCATGGCTTTGAATGCTTCCGACGGCACCCTGATCTGGAAAAAACAAGTGATCTCCAACGTTTTTACGGTTTCGCTTTCAGAGGATGGAAAAATTCTTTTCGTCACGACAGCGATTACCACGAAGCCCACTCCGACTCTTTTCGCGATTGACGCTGAGACGGGGGATGATCTCTGGGATAATTTGGCGTTTAATCAGCCCGCGGTCGGCGGTATGGAAGGCGCTCCTGTTATTCAAGACGGTAAAATTTATGCAGGCTACCTTCAGTATGAAGGTAAGGGCGGTGTCGCGGCTTACGATGTTCGTGACGGTAAAATGGTCTGGCAGTGGGAAGTTCCCCGGGTCTCGCCGTATAGCCCGCTTTCTTACGCAAAAGGCCGGCTTTACGTCGGTTTTGAAAATAAATCTATTTACTGTCTGAGCGCTTCAGACGGAAAAATCGTTTGGAATTCTGCTCCTCTTCCCGACATTATTTTTATGGCTCCTCTTGTGATGAATGACCGGGTGTACTTCGGGGCAGGTACGGCCGCTTACTCCTTCGATGCTTCACGGGGAAGTTTGATTTGGAAAAAAGAACTCGATGGCGAACTTGGGCACGGTTCCTTTTCGTATTTTGAAGATACTCTTTACGCGGTTACCCGGGATTCCAGCGTGATTGCTATGCAGGCCGCGACCGGATCTATTTTGTGGCGTCAAAATCTCGGGATGGGGCCGATTGAATCTTCTCCTTTAATTGACGCGGATAAACGGATGCTTTACATCGCGACGCAGGAAAATAAATTGGCCGCGCTGGAATTGTCCGGCGGGAAGATTGCGGGGGAAATGCGGTTTTCTGAAGATCCCAGAGGGGTCTGGAAAAGCACGCCGGCTCTTTACAACGGGAAACTGTACGTCGGTTCCCTGGATAGAACTTTTTACGCGGTAGAATAGTGTTAAAAATTACAAAATCAAAACGGAGGAAACAATGAACTTAAAAAAACAATTCGTTCTCATGACAGCTGTGGTTTTCGGGCTCGCGCTGGTACCGGGGCATTTGTACGCCGTGGATACAGCTGAAATGCTGGCTCAGAAAAAAGCGGAACTTAACGGCCATGAATGGCAGGTTAAGGTTGTCCCGGCTTCCGACCCTAAAAGCGGAGGTTCGGAGGATACCCTGATTTTTAAGGACATGAAGTTTGAGTCTATGAAAATGACGGGAGGCGGTTTTCCTTCAACGAACTACACGATTTCCCTTCAGGAGGGCGGACCTTCGGTTTTTGAAACGATGCAGTCCGACGGCAAGGGAACCGTCGTGTTTTGGCGCGGTGAGTGGGAAGGTGATTCCATGAAAGGCGTTATGAGCAAGCAATCTGAAGGGAAGAACAGCGATTATTACTTCAGCAGCTTGAGCAAGCAGACGATTGTGGAAGCGCCCAAGGTTGAAGTTCCGGAACCGGTGACCGAAGCGGCTGCGGATACTGCCGAAGCTGTTGAAAACGCGGAGAGCGCGGCTCAGAACATGGAAGCCGCGGTGCCGCCGGCGGTTCCTGAAACAGTGCCTGCGCAGGAAGAAGAAAAGCCCAAGAAAAAGAAGGGCTGGTTTTAACTTTTTTTAACGGATTCAATTTCGCCTGCCTTGCTGTTTCTCCGTACCAGCGAGGCAGGCGATCCTTTTTAAGGAGGCCGTAATGCCCCGCTTGCGATTCAGCATGCTGACGGTTCTCACTCTCTGCGTTATTCTCCCCCTTAGCGTTTCAGCCCATGATAAAAAAGATGCTCAGGATTCTCTGCTGAATCCTTTGCGGAAGTATCATGAATTCAAAGCTTTGAAACCTTTCGGCCCTGAACTGCGCGAATTGACGGATAAATTAATTCAAGAGGGTCAGGTTTCTGAAATCGCTGTTTATTTTCGTTCTTTCAATGACGGTGTCTGGATTGGAGTGAATGAAAAAGAACGTTTTGCGCCCGCGAGTTTGATGAAAGTTCCGGTCATGATGGCTTATTTAAAACATGCTGAAAAAGATCCGGGTATTTTAAACCGTGAGTTCGAGGTTGAAACGGAAGATCAGCATAGCCAGTTTGTACCTTCTAGTATCAAGCTGAAAAAGGGGGAAAAACGCAGGGTAGAGGATTTGATCGAGACTATGATCCGCGGCTCAAACAATGACGCGATGGCTACCCTGGTCCATAAAGCGGATGTGAGGGAAGTCGTGAAGCTTTACAATCAGCTGGGTTACGCGGATTTTGTCAAACAAGGGGATTTCCTTTCATTAAAAGCGTATGCCGGAACTTTTCGGGTGCTGTATAACGCGACCTATCTGAACGAGGCAATGTCAGAAAAAGCTTTACGGTTTCTTTCGGAAACTGAATTTAAGAAAGGAATTCCCGCGGGGCTTCCTTCTGCCGTGAAGGTTGCGCATAAATTCGGGGAATACGGTCTTCCAAATTCTCCAGTTAAACAGCTTCACGATGTCGGAATTGTTTATCATCATGAAAACCCGTATCTGATCGGCATCATGACCCGGGGTGATGATTATGATAAACTCGCTCATGCGATTGAAACGGTTTCTTCTTTTATCTATACGGAAGTCGACCGGCAGTATAAAGCTTCCGCTGAACCCGATTTTGATTATCAGTTTGAACAGGAGGACTAAATCGAAATGAAAAGTTTGGATGGCTAGAAATAAGCTTAAAGCTAAAGAAGCTTCGACCCCGGTTAAGTCGCCGTCCGTCCTCTGGATTTTCGCTCTGCTCGCATTTCTCAGTCTGACTGCTTTCGGCCGTTCACTTTCTTACTCCCGCTATATCAATCTTGATACGGAAGATTACGTGACAAAGAACTCTCATGTCCGTGCCGGCGTCAGTCTGGAAGAGATCCGCTGGGCTTTTACGACCTTTGACACGGGGGATTGGCAGCCCCTGACCTGGATTTCCTGGATGGCGCTTGACCAGCCCTTCGGGATGGCCCCTTCGGTTTCGCGCGCCTTTAATTTAAGTTTTCATATTTTGACAACCTTTCTTCTTTTTATCGTACTCAGACGCATGACCGGCGATTTCTGGAAACCGGCATTCACGGCCGCTTTATTTTCAATTCATCCGATGCGGGTTGAATCCGTTGTTTGGGTCGCGGAGCGCAAGGATGTTTTGTCCGGTGTCTTTTTCATGCTGGCTCTGCTTGCCTATGAAAAATACGCGCGCCGGCCTTCATTAAAAGCTATGTCGTTAACGGTTTTAGCGATGGCGGGGGGGCTGATGGCAAAGCCTGTTTTGGTAACCCTTCCGTTTCTCCTTCTGCTTTTGGATTACTGGCCGTTGAGGCGTTTTGAAACCTCAAGGTTCAGCGCGCTTGCGGCCGAAAAGATTCCGCTTTTTATCTTGTCCGCGTTTTCATGCGTTACGGCTTATATTGCGGGGCGCAGCGCCGGCGGGATGTATACGTTTGATGAGATCCCTCTGAAACTGCGTTTGATCAACGCGGTGATTTGTTATTTCCGGTATGTTAAAAAAACTCTCTGGCCTTATCCGCTCGCGCATTTTTATCCTCACCCCATGGGCGATTATTCTCAGGCGAAGCTGGCCGCGGGTTTTTTGACCTTAGCTATTATTTTTTATGCCGTTTGGCGCTTCCGAAAGGACAAGCCTTTTATCACTGTCGGTCTGCTGTGGTTTCTGGGAGTTTTATTTCCTGTCATGGGATGGGTTCAGGTGGGGAGCGCGGCGATGGCGGACCGCTACACCTACCTGCCTCACATTGGATTTTTTATTGCCGCTGTATGGCTCTGGCCCGTTAAGCCTTCGTCGAGAGCGGCCGCGGTTTTTAGCCTGCTTTTGTTGAGTATTCTTTCGTTCCAGCAGACGGGGTATTGGAGGAGCAGTATCGCGCTGAATCGGCACGCTTTAGAGACCACCCGGAGTAACCGTAAGGCCAAAGAAAACTTGAAATATTCGCTTATTAAGAGGGGGGACGTGCGCAAAGTTTTTGAGTTTTACGCGGATAAAGCAGGGGTCGAAATCCCTGAAATTGTGGTTCCGGAAGGAGCTTACCAAGGGAGAAATCCCCTAAAGTATGACAGTGAAAAGAGTTACGAGCAAAAAGAGTCCGATAATAAAGTCCCTGGTGCTCTTGACAATGCTGGGGGGGTCAGTTAACTTTTAAGAGTATTTCGCAATTTGTGATCAAGGCAAACCCCGGGTAACCGGGGGGCGCAAAGCCGTGCGTCCTTAACAACGAAAGGATAGGCAGGTTGCCGCAAATGAAAAACGATAAGACTGAAGCAACAGAAAAATTTGTCCACTTTCAAAACCGGAAAGCCGCGTGCTTTTTAAAGGCGCAGGCTTCTTCCGGTTTTTTTATTTTGCTTAGCGTTTTGTTTTTGTCGAGTCCTTCTGTATCTCATGCCGCGCTGGTAAGTGAGGATCCTGCTCCTATGCCGGCCGCGGCTTCCCAAGTTTCTCAAACAGCGCATAAGACTGCTTCCGCGCCTCAAAAAGTGAAATCCTCAAAGGTGCTGATCAAGCGCGGTTTGGCTCCGGCTGAGAAAGGCGCGAAGCGCAAAAAACTTCGCGGGCAAGTCGGCGCTAAAAATATGAATGGCATGGCGGTTGTTTTTGAAAAGGATGATGTTAAGCGTTCTTCGAAAGAAATGTGGTTCCCGTTTGGCGATGAAACTTATCTAGCTGATTACGAAACTCTCGACGATGTCCAGGAAGGTGACGAAGTTTCGGTTACTTATGATGAATCCGCTGAAGGCGTGGTCCAACTTAAGGGGATTTCGCTGGTGCGTAAAGCGCCGGTTGAAGCTGAACAGTACGATCCCGAAGCTGAGGCTGAAGAGTGAACCATACCCTGACATTCACCCGTAAAGTTGTTCAGGCATCTTTCCTTTTGTGGTCTATTTCATTTGTTTTAACCGGTTCCGCGCAGGCAGCGCAGATTAAGAAAGTTTACCGCGGTATCGCGACTTTTGACGCTGCTGAAACTCTGCAGGCCGTTCCTATCGGCGGTTCCGTGGATCCGACCAAAACGGTCGTTCTGGTGACCAATACCCAGTCTACTAACACGGCTTACGACCGAAGCCTTTTCTTCGTTGCTCAGCTTGCCGGGAACGATACGATTCAGATTGAGCGCGGCGGCGCGGATGGCACGAACACCGCGAGCGCGGCGTGGCAGGTTATTGAATTTGCCGAAGGCGTCCGTGTTCAAGCCGGTATTTCAGCTGTGGACAAGGGCTCGCTGAGCAAAGATATAACGGTTCCGCCTCTCAGCCCTGCCATGGATATTACTAAAACGGTACCGATTATTATGGTCAGAACGCCCATGGGCACCAACAACGCGGGCCGTTATCAAAGAACACACCAGTTATTTCTGCAGCCGAGCCTGGCTACTGACGGTACCAGCGTGACTATGACTCTGACACGGTTAGAGGCAAACTCGACCACCGGTGACAAAGCCGTGGCTGTTGCCTGGCAGCTTGTCGAGTTTACCACGGATGCAACAGTCCGTGCGGGTGATGTCTGTATGCGAGTGCCTGCTTCCGCTGGTTCGCAGACCGTGACTAACGATGGCCTGGACCCGGACGGAGGTACCACGAATTGCGGTACGAACTCCAGCGCGTTTAGTCCCGCGCTAAATAGTTCTTCGACGGCCATGCTGTTCTTTTATCCCATGTATGGCTCGGGTTTAAACGGTGAAGATAACCGTATCTTTATCAGTGGAACGGTTTCAAATTCGACGACCGTGTCGTTTAGTCGAGGCTACGCGGCGACTACAGCTTCATCACATGTTCAGATTAAATATTATGTCGTGGACTGGAACGACGGCAGCGCCGCCTTGGGCGCAGGAGCGAGGGGTTCGTTAAGCAGCGCGAGCCATCCGGCTCGAATAGGCGTTTCAGCGGGTACGGACGCCGTAGACCCTGCGACGATTCAGATTACCACCGCTTCCGCGCATGGATATCAAGTAGGGGATGCCGTGATTCTCGCGGGTTGTTTGACGAATACCGCGGCGAATGGAACTTACAAAGTTTCTAATGTTCCAAGTTCGACCACATTTGAAATCAACACATTTGATGGTGATATTGTGGAAGGTTCCGGCGCGGGCGCAGAGACGGGCTCCGCGGACTATGTTGCAAAATTTCAGGAAGTAAACATGACGACCGCGCTGACGACTGCCGACATTGACCGCATGATCAACTGGACAACGTTCTCCGGCCCGAATAACAGCAATACGTCCACCTCTTCGAGCAATGCTGACGACCTGGCGCATGAAAGCTTTCTTTATACGAAAAGCGGCAGTGTTTATTTGGCTACGCGCCGCGCACCGGATGGCGAACTCGCGGGTTCAACGCCGGTTACGATTCAATACCATGTTTATGAATTTCCGGAAATGACGCTGGACTCTCCCAACGGTGCTGAAAACCTGACAGTCGGACAGGCCGTTAACGTTAACTGGACCGCGGCCGACAGCGTCGCGACGAATGACTGGAAACTTCAAATTTCAACGGATGCTCCTCATGCCACCTGGACTGATTTAACAACCGCCAATGGCCTTGGCACCTGCGGCGCCGGCGGTAATTCGGATTGTACAGGAACTGATCTTTCAACCGGAACTATCCAGTGGACGGTTCCTGACCAGATCAGTTCCACGGCACGCTTGAGGATTGTCGACACGACCAGTGGCGCTTCTCTTGCGCGCAGGAGTGATACCTCAAACGCCGATTTTAATATCCGCGGCAGTTTGACGGTGACGGCGCCTAATGGCGGTGAAACGTGGAATATTGGCGCGGCCAGTAATGTGACTTGGACTAAAACGGGAAGCCTGGATTACAGCACCGTGACTTTGAAGCTTTCTCTCGATAGCGGGGGAAGTTTCCCGACCACGATTACCAGTCTTTTGACTCCCAGCGCGCAGACTTATTCCTGGACACCGACCAATTCTCATGACGGCACGGCAAACCGTGTCCGCGCGGAACTGGCTTCCGATCCTACGTACGTTTACGATGAATCAGACGCGGACTTTACGGTTCAGGGCAGTATCACTGTTGTCGCGCCCAACGGCGGTGAGAGCTGGGCCACACAGTCCGATGAAGACATTACCTGGACCCGCACCGGTGCTTTTGCCAACGTTAAGATTGAATACTCAACCAACAGCGGCGGTTCGTTTCCTACCTTGATCGTTGCGTCTACGCCTGCTGACCCGGCTCCCGTTGATAACGCGGGTGTCTACACCTGGACGAATATTCCTACGGGAACGATCAGCACTTTCGGGCGTGTCAAAGTAAGCAGCACTTCAAACCTCAACGTGGCTGATGAGTCAGACGCTGATTTCAGCATTGTGCCCTCGATCAAGGTGACTTCTCCCGACAACGGAACGGAAGTTTGGCGCGTGGGTGAAGCCAATAACATTACCTGGGATTTGAACGGCGCGCTGGCAAACGTGAAAATTGAATATTCCAAGGATAATTTTGTCGGGGATATCAACTTGATTGTCGCTTCCACGAATGCGGACCCGGCACCGGTCGATGGTTCCGGATACTATCAATGGACGATTCCTGACGATATTACTGCGACAGCCAAGGTTCGGGTCAGTAACGCGCTGGACGCCAACAAGTATGATATTTCTGATAACAACTTCAAAATTCGCGGCAATATCACGGTAGTCTCGCCCAATGGCGGGGAAGTTTGGCCGGTCGCAAGCTCGCAGAACATTACCTGGGCCAAAGACGGTACCCTCGGTAACGTTGATATTCTCTATTCTATCAATGGCGGCTCCAGCTATCCAAACACTCTGGCTACAAACCAGGCGGGAACCTCGTGGAACTGGGACCCAATTCCTGATGCCATCAACAGCAACCTTAAAGTGAAAGTTCGTTCAACCACTTACAACACCGATACGGAAGACGTTTCGGATGCGACGTTTGCCATCAAGGGTTCTTTCACGATTACGTCTCCTAACGGAAGTGAGCAGTGGGGAGCGGCTACCAGTAACGCTGTCACTTGGACCTATACCGGTACCATGAGCACCGCAAAAATCGAATATGATGACAATAGCGGATTGAACGGTTATGCCAGCTTGGTTGTGGCTTCCGTTGCGGTTTCAGATCAGACGTATTCATGGACCCTTCCATCCACGGTCGGCACTCATTATCGTGTCAGGATTTCCAGCAATGACGATGCGACAGTCTATGACACTTCCAACTCGGATTTCAGTATCCGTGGTAGCGTTACCTTGACGGCGCCCAACGGGGGGCAGACCTGGGTTGTGGGTACGAACCAGAACATCACTTGGACGTATGTCGGAACCATTGCCAACGTCAAACTGGAATATTCCACGGATGGCGGCAGTAACTATTTGGCCGGCGGTTTGATTACTAATTCTGCTCCGGTCAGCCAGGCATATACCTGGACCGTCGCAGATGCCATCGGCACTCAGCTGCGTGTCCGTGTTTCAGACGCGAATGATTCCACAGTCAATGACCAGTCTGATGCCAACTTTACGATTAAAGGTTCTTTGACGATTACCGCGCCCAACGGCGGTGAAGCCTGGGTCGTGGGTGCTTCGAACAACATTACCTGGACCAAGACCGGTACCATTGCCAGCGTGAAACTGGATTATTCCACCAACGGTTTCTCGGATGAGCTTCAGAATTTTGCCATTATCGGTTCAACGCCCGGCGGTCTTCTTTCTTATGCCTGGACCATTCCGGACGCGATTGGAACGACCTTGAAAGTCCGGATCGCTGATCTTTCTGACTTGACGGTTAAAGATGAATCGGATTTCAATTTCGGCATCAAAGGTTCTGTGACGATTACGGCTCCGAACGGCGGCGAGTCCTGGTCAGTGGGTTCTTCTCACAATATTACCTGGAGCAAGACCGGAACTTTGACCGGCAATATGAAACTGGAATATTCCACGGATAATGGCGGAAGCTGGCTGGTTGGAAATTTGATCACTAACAGTGTGTTGGCTAGCGCGGGAACCTACGCTTGGACTCTTCCGGATTCTCCCGGCGTTCAGACGCTGGTGCGCGCGACTCAAGTTGATGATACGTCGGTGACGGATACTTCAGACGGTGCTTTCAGTATTAAAGGTCAGCTGATTTTGACGGCGCCTAACGGCGGTGAAACCTGGGTTGTGGGTGAAGGACGCGACGTGGAATGGACCCGTATCGGCTCTATTGCCAACGTTCGTTTGGACTATTCTATTAACAGCGGCAGCACCTATCCGAACCAAATCACAGCTTCCACGCCGGCTTCCAACGAAAGCTATACCTGGACTATTCCGGATGCTATCGGCACCGGGTTAAAAGTGAAAGTGACCGATGCCAATGACTCTTCAGTCAATGATGTTTCAGACGCTGTTTTTGAAATCAAAGGTTCTTTAACGGTTACCGCGCCTAACGGCGGTGAAACTTGGGTTGTCGGAAACAGCCAGAACGTGACCTGGACCAAGACCGGTACGATTGCCAACGTGATGCTGGAATACGCTACGAACGCTTTCTTAGATGAAAGTACGACGGCCACGATCGTTGCTTCGACTCCGGGCGCGAATTTGAGCTATGCCTGGACCATTCCGGATGCGATTGGGAATAACCTGAAAGTCCGTGTTACCAACCTCGCGGATACTACGGTGAAGGATGTGTCAGATGCGGCGTTCGCGGTTAAGGGCTCTCTGACCGTAGGTTCTCCGAACGGCAGTGAAGCCTGGATCGTGGGTGAAAGCCGTAATATCGTTTGGAGCATGACGGGCTCTCTGCAGAACGTGAAACTGGAATATTCCACTAACGGGTTCTCGGATGAACTGCAAACAACATTGATCGTGGCTTCGACCGCGGCTGAAACCAATCCTCCCGCAGGCACGGGTTCCGGACAGTATGCGTGGACCGTGGCGGACGCCATCGGTACTTCTTTGAAAGTCCGCGTGACTGATGTGGACAATTCCACGGTCACTGACGTTTCCAACGCAGTGTTTACGATTAAAGGTTCCGTGACGGTGACGGCTCCCAACGGCGGTGAAATTTGGGCCGTGCTGGAAGATCATGACATTACCTGGACCCGCACGGGTTCTTTCAATAACGTTAAAATTGAATATTCCACGGACAGCGGTTCCAATTTTTCGAGCGTCACGGCTTCAACCCCGGCTGACCCCGCTCCGGTGGATAACGCCGGCAAATTTACCTGGACGATCCCGGACAATATCACGATTCAGGGCCGTGTGCGTGTTTCCGATTTTGATGACGCGACGGTCGTGGATACTTCGGACGCCAACTTCAAGATTCGCGGCGGTCTGGCTGTTTCGACGCCCAACGGCGGTGAAAAATGGACGGTGGGTGACAGCCAGAATATCAGCTGGAATAAATTTGGAACGATTACTTCAACCGTCAAACTGGATTACACCAAGAATGGCGGAAGTAATTACACTTCAATCGCGACAGGCTTGAACGTTACCACTGCCAGCCCGTATGCCTGGACGGTGCCGGCGGATACTTCCCAGACGGTCAAGATTCGTGTCATGAGCGAAGCGGATACCGACACATTCGACTTGTCAGATGCCAATTTTAAGATTATGCCGAAGTTCGCCGTGACTTCACCCAACGGCGGTGAAGTCTGGTCCGTCGCGTCTTCTCAGACCCTCGGCTGGACCACTCAGGGTTCAGCGACCAACGTGAGACTGTCTTATTCTGTTGATGGCGGTAATAATTACGCTACTGAGATTACGTCTTCGACTTCAAACACGGGTTCCTTTTCATGGACGGTTCCGGATGCGATTGGTACTGCCGTGCGCATCCGCGTGGAAAATGCGAGTGATTCCGAGGCTTTCGATGATTCGGATGCCAACTTCAAGATTCGCGGTGTGGTGCAGGTCACGTCTCCTAACGGCGGTGAATCCTGGAATATTGCCAGCGCGCACGCCGTAACCTGGAACATCACGGGTTCAATTGCGAATGTTAAGCTGGAATATTCCACCAACGGCTTCGCGGATGAAGGTTCGACCGCGACGATTATCGCTTCGACTCCGGCCGATCCCGCTCCTGTTGACGGTACCGGCACTTATTCCTGGACGATTCCGGATACGCCTTCCAGCAGTGTGAAGGTCCGCGTTTCGGATGCTTCCGATTCCACGGCGTCTGATACTTCCAACGCGACTTTTTACATTCGCGGTTCTCTGGCCCTGAATGCTCCCAATGGTGGTGAGGCTTGGGTGGTGGGCGCGACCCAGAATATTCAATGGACCCGTACGGGTTCTATCGCCAACGTGAAACTGGAATACTCTAACGACAGCGGGTCGACCTGGCCCGCCGGTAAAGTCATTGTCGCTTCAACTCCGGCCGACCCCGCGCCGGCCGACAACATTGGTCTTTATTCTTGGACGATTCCCGATGACATCGGCACTTTGCTTCGCGTGCGTGTTTCTGACGCGGCGGACGCGGCCGTGGAAGATACTTCCAATGCCGATTTCACCATCCGCGGCGCGGTGACCGTAACGTCGCCTAACGGCGGTGAAACCTGGATCGTCGGCGACAGCCAGAACATTACCTGGACTTCTTCCGGTTCTTTCTTGAACGTCAAAATTGAATATTCAACGAATGCTTTTGCGAACGAAACTCAGACCTCAACCATTTCCGGTTCGACGCCCAATGATGGTACGTATTCCTGGGCTATTCCGGACGCGATCGGCACGGCTCTTAAAGTCCGTATTTCCGACGCGTCGGATGCCAATGTCGTGGACGTCTCCAACGCGGCTTTTGAAATCAAGGGTTCCTTGACGATTACATCTCCTAACGGCAGTGAAGTCTGGAAAGTGGGAGAAAACCGCAGCATCACCTGGAACCGCACGGGTTCGATTACTACCGCGAAACTGGAATATTCCACGAACGGTGGTTCCAGCTATCCGAACACGATCATTGCTTCCACGGACGCGACCACGGGTTCCTATGCATGGACGGTTCCTGACGCGATCAGCTCGGCTCTCAAGGCGCAGATTACTAACACGGATGACACCAGCGTGAAAGACGCTTCGGATGCCAACTTCGAAATCAAAGGCACGCTGACTCTGACTTCGCCCAACGGCGGTGAGTCCTGGAAAGTGAACAGCCAGCATAACATTACCTGGACCAAGACCGGTACTCAGGCGACCGTAAAACTGGAATATTCCACGGATGGTTTCGCGGATGAACTGCAGAATGTGACGATTGCCACGGGCGTTGACGCTGTGACCGGTACGCCCTATGTCTGGACGATTCCGGATGCCATCGGCAGCGCGATCAAGGTTCGCGTGACTAACGAAGCGGATTCCGCGGTCAAGGATGCTTCTGACACCAATTTCAAAATCACAGGTTCTCTGACGCTGGATTCGCCGAATGGCAGTGAGAACTGGGCTGTGGCTTCCGTTCAGACGGTTGCGTGGACGGTCGTCGGTTCAATCGCCAACGTTAAACTTGAATATTCAACCAACAGCGGTTCGACTTATCCGAACGTGATTACCTCTTCTACCGCGGCTGGCGCCGGTGCTTATTCCTGGACCCTGCCGGACTCGATTGGTTCGACCCGCCGCGTGAAAGTAACCGACGCGACAGATTCGACCGTCAGCGATACTTCAGATGCGGATTTCTCGATCATCGGCGGATTCCAGATGACCAGCCCCAACGGGGGGGAAGTCTGGACCGTGGCTTCCGGTCATTCCGTGACCTGGAATACGGACGGTACGGTTGCCAACGTGAAACTGGAATATTCCACCAATGGTTTTTCGGATGAGCTGGCGACTACGCAGATTGTGGCCAGCACCACTAACAGCGGAACTTATTCCTGGACGATTCCGGACGCGATTTCTTCCACGGTTAAGATCCGCGTCAGTGACGCCTCCAACTCCGTTGCTTACGATCTTTCCAACGGTAACTTCAAGATCCGCGGCGCCCTGCTGGTCAATGCTCCGAACGGCGGTGAAGCCTGGTTCATCGGGAATTCCCAGAACATTCAGTGGACCCGCACGGGCTCAATTGCCAATGTGAAGCTGGAATATTCTTCTAACGGTTTCGCGGATGAAAACCAGACGGACGTCATTATTGCTTCCACGCCCGCGGATCCGGCTCCCGCGGATAATATCGGCATTTATTCCTGGACGATTCCGGACACTCCGGGTACGGCGAATAAAGTGCGTGTGACGGACGCTTCCGATGCCACAGTGCTCGATACCTCCAACGCTAACTTCTCCATTAAAGGTCAGTTGGTCATGACTTCCCCGAATGGCGGAGAAGTCTGGACGGTCGGCGCGGTCAACAATGTGACCTGGAGCAAATTCGGCGCGATCGTTAACGTTTCTCTTCAATATTCCACGGACAGCGGCGGCACTTGGCCGGGCGCGAACGTGATTACGGCCTCAACCGCGGCGGATCCGGCTCCCACCGATAATATCGGTGTTTATTCCTGGACGATTCCCGACGAGATCGGCACTCAGGTTCGGGTGCGTGTGGTGGATACGGCTGACAGCTCAACTTATGACGATTCAAACGCGGATTTCAAAATCCGCGGTTCTGTGACGATTACCGCTCCTAACGGCGGTGAAAACTGGATTGTGGGTACGAACCAGAATATCACCTGGAACAGCACCGGTTCTTTCTCAAACGTAAAACTGGAATATTCCACCAACGGCTTTTCGGATGAAAATCAGGTTGTCTCGATCACGACTTCAACGCCGAATAACGGCAGTTATTCCTGGGCGATTCCGGATGCGATCGGCACGACTTTGAAAGTGCGCGCCAGCGATGTGTCTGACTCGACTGTGGTGGATACCTCCAATGCGAACTTTACAATTAAAGGCGCTCTGGCAATTACATCGCCCAACGGCAGTGAAGTCTGGAAAGTGGGTGAAAGCCGTAATATTACCTGGAACCGCAGCGGTTCCATCACGAACGTAAAACTGGAATACTCGACTAACGGCGGTTCGACGTTCCCGAACACAATTATTGCCTCAACCGGAGCTGCTTCCGGCACCTACTCCTGGACGGTTCCGGACTCTATCGGTACTCAGCTCAGGATCAAGGCTACTGACGTTTCCGACTCAACGGTTTCTGACGCTTCTGACGCTAACTTTGAAATCAAGGGCACAGTGACTGTGACCTCGCCCAACGGCAGTGAAGTTTGGGTTGTCGGAACTCAGCACAATGTGACCTGGACCAAGACCGGTACTTATGCCGCGGTCACGCTGGAATATTCCACCAATGGTTTCACGGATGAACTTCAGAACAATACGATCGCGACCGGCGTTGACGCTGTGACTGGAACGCCGTACGCCTGGACCATTCCTGACGTGATCGGCACGACACTGAAAGTTCGCGTGACGAATGAAGCGGACGCCGCGGTCAAGGATGCTTCCGACCTTAACTTTAAAGTGACCGGCGCCTTTGTCCTGACGGCCCCTAACGGCGGTGAAAACTGGGCGGTCGGTCTCAACAAGACCGTGACCTGGACCCGCACGGGTTCAATCGCCAATGCCAAGCTGGAATATTCCACCAACAGTGGTTCGACGTTCCCGAACGTGATTTCGGCCTCCACCGGCGCGGCGGCTGAAGCTTATATCTGGACGATTCCGGACGTGATTGGTTCAACCCGCCGGGTCAAGATTTCCGACGCTTCTGATGCTTCTGTTTACGATACTTCTGATGCCGATTTCGCCATCATGGGTTCCTTCACGGTGACGGCTCCCAACGGCGGGGAAGTCTGGACGGTCGGCAGTGCGCAGTCCGTGACTTGGACCACCGACGGTACCGTGGCCAACAACAAGCTGGAATATTCGACCAATGGTTTTTCGGATGAAAATCAGACCAGCGTTATGACGGCCAGCACGCCGAACACGGGCAGTTATTCCTGGACGGTTCCTGACGCGATTTCCACCACCGTCAAGGTCCGTGTCAGTGACGCAAGCAACGCGAATGCTTACGATATTTCAAACGGCAACTTTAAAGTCCGCGGCGCGCTGTTGTTGACTGCGCCTAACGGCGGTGAACAGTGGCTGATCGGCAACAGTGAAAATATCGCCTGGACCCGCACGGGTTCGATTGCTAACGTTAAGCTGGAATACGCCACCAACGGTTTCGCGGATGAAAGCACCACGGCTACGATTATCGCGTCAACTCCGGCGGATCCGGCTCCGGCTGACAATGCCGGCACTTATTCCTGGGCTATTCCTGACACGCCCGGCACCAGCAACAAAGTGCGCGTGACGGATGCTTCCGATTCAACGGTGCTGGACACCTCAAACGCCGTTTTCTCGATTAAAGGTCAGCTGGTCATGCAGATACCCAACGGCAGTGAAGTCTGGGTGGTGGGCGGCGTCAACAACGTTCAGTGGTCGAAGTTCGGCAGTATCTCCAACGTCGCTCTCTATTTCTCGACGGACAGCGGCGGCACCTGGCCGGGCGGAAACCAGATTGTGGCTTCCACGGCGGCGGACCCGGCTCCTATTGATAACGTCGGTATTTATTCCTGGACCATTCCTGACCAGATCGGAACCCAGCTGCGTGTGCGTGTGCAGGACGCGGACGATGCTTCCACTTATGATGATTCCAACAATGATTTCAAGATCCGCGGTTCTATCACCATCACGGCCCCCAACGGCGGTGAAAACTGGATTGTCGGCGATACTCAGAACATTACCTGGAATCACACGGGTTCTTTTGCCAACGTGAAGCTGGAATATTCAACTAACGGTTTCTCAGATGAAAGCCAGACGGTTTCGATTACGACTTCGACCCCGAATAACGGTTCTTACTCTTGGGCCATTCCTGACGCGATCGGAACCAGCGTGAAGGTTCGCGCCAGTGACGTTTCGGATTCGACGGTCGTTGATACCTCGAATGTTAACTTTACGATTAAAGGTTCTCTGGATTTGACTTCTCCGGACGGCAGTGAAGTTTGGAAAGTCGGTGAAAACCGCAACATTACCTGGAACCGCAGCGGCTCGATTGCTAACGTGAAGCTGGAATATTCGACCAACGGCGGTTCGAGCTATCCGAACACCATTATTGCTTCAACGGACGCCGCGACCGGCACTTACTCCTGGACGGTTCCTGACTCCATCGGCAGTCAGCTTCGCGTTAAGGTTTCTGACGTGTTGGACGCCACCGTGTCGGATACTTCGGCGGCCAACTTCTCGATTAAAGGCACTGTGACTGTGGGTTCTCCAAACGGCGGGGAAGTCTGGGCGGTCGGCACTCAGCACAACATTACCTGGACCAAGACCGGTACTTACGCGACAGTGGCTCTGGAATATTCCACCAATGGTTTCAGCGATGAACTTGCCAATACGACGATCGCGACCGGTGTGGACTCTGTGACCGGCACACCTTACACCTGGACGGTTCCTGACGTGATTGGTTCCACACTGAAAGTGCGCGTGACCAATGAAACGGATCCTTCCGTGAAAGATACTTCCGACCTGAATTTCAAGGTCGTCGGCTCTCTGACCCTGACCGCTCCGAACGGCGGTGAAAATTGGGCCGTGGGCAGCAGCAAAACGATTACCTGGACGCGTGTCGGTTCAATCGCCAATGCCAAGATTGAATATTCAACCAACAGCGGTACTACTTACCCGAACGTGATTGTGGCTTCCACGGGCGCGGCGGCTGAAGCTTACATCTGGACAATTCCGGATGCGATTGGCACAACCCGCAAGGTTAAGATTTCTGACGCTTCGGATGCTTCGGTTAATGATGTTTCCGACGCGGACTTTACGATCATGGGCGCTTTTGCCGTGACGGCTCCGAACGGCGGCGAAGTCTGGACGGTCGGCAGCGCACAGTCTGTGACCTGGAATACCACCGGTACCGTATCCAACGTGAAACTGGAATATTCGACCAACGCTTTCTCAGATGAACTGCAGACGGGTGTGATGATTGCCAGCACGCCCAATACCGGCACGTACTCCTGGACGGTGGCTGACGCGATTTCAGCCCTGAACAAAGTACGCGTTAGCGATGTGAACAACGCCAATGCTTATGACCTTTCAGACGCGATCTTCAAGATCCGCGGTGCTATTATCGTGACGGCCCCGAACGGCGGCGAGCAGTGGGAAATCGGTACTTCTCAGAACATTACCTGGACCCTGACAGGTTCAATCGCCAACGTAAAACTGGAATATTCGACGAACGCTTTCTCTGACGAACTGCAGACCGCTGTGATCGTGGCTTCTACCGCGGCGGATCCTGCTCCTGTGGATGGAACCGGAACCTATGCCTGGACGATTCCTGACTCTCCGTCGACTACCACGAAAGTGCGCGTTACGGATGCTTCGGATTCCACGGTGCTGGATACCTCCAACGCCAACTTCGCTCTGAAGGGCCGCCTGGTCATGACGGCGCCTAACGGCGGCGAAATCTGGGTCGTGGCCGGTGTCAACAACATCACATGGGACAAGTTCGGCAGTATCTCCAACGTCGCTCTTTATTATTCGACCGACAGCGGCGGTACCTGGCCCGGCGCGAACCAGATTGTGGCTTCCACTAACGCCGATCCTGCGCCGATTGACGGTCACGGCGTTTACGCCTGGACCATTCCGGATCTTATCGGCACACAGGTCCGCGTGCGCGTGCAGGACGCGATTGATCCTTCGACTTACGATGATTCCGACGCCGACTTCAAGATTCGCGGTTCCATCACGATCACGGCCCCGAACGGCGGTGAAACCTGGATTGTGGGTGATACTCAGAGCATTACCTGGAACCACACGGGTTCTTTTTCCAACGCGAAACTTGAATATTCTACTAACGGTTTTTCGGATGAACTGCAGACCAGCACGATCACCGGCGCGACGACTAATAACGGCAGTTACTCCTGGGGTATTCCGGATGCTATCGGTTCCTCAGTCAAGGTCCGCGGCAGTGACGCTGGAGATTCCACGGTCAATGATGCTTCCAACGCCAACTTCACCATCAAGGGAGCTCTTCTTCTGACGTCGCCTAACGGCAGTGAAGTTTGGAAAGTGGGCGAAAGCCGTAATATTACCTGGAACCGCACAGGGTCGATTGCCAACGTCAAGCTTGAATACTCGACCAACGGCGGTTCGGCCTACACCAATACGATTATCGCGTCTACGGGCGCCGGTTCCGGTACTTACGCGTGGACGGTTCCAGACTCGATCGGCAGTCAGCTGCGCGTGCAGGTTTCCGATGTGACGGATTCCACGGTTAACGACGCTTCTGACGCGAATTTTCAAATCAAGGGTACGGTCACTCTGACTTCGCCTAACGGCGGTGAAGTTTGGGTTGTAGACAGCCATCACAACATTACGTGGACCAAGACCGGTACTTATCCGACGGTGAAGCTTGAGTACTCCACCAACGGCTTTACGGATGAACTGCAGAACACAACGATTGCGACTGGCGTGGACTCTGTCAGTGGGACTCCTTATGACTGGACCGTTCCCGACATTATTGGTTCCGCGATTAAAGTTCGTGTGACCAATGAAACGGATACGACCGTTAATGATGCTTCCGATCTCAATTTTAAAGTCACCGGCGCGTTTACTTTAACGGCTCCTAACGGCGGTGAAGAATGGGCGGTCGGTGCTTCTCAGACCATTACCTGGAACCGCACGGGTTCGATTGCCAACGCCAAGCTGGAACTTTCCACGAATGGCGGTTCGACTTATGGAACCGTGATTCAGGCTTCGACCGGTGCCGCGGCTGAAGCTTATATCTGGACGATTCCGGATTCTATCGGCGTGAACCGCCGTGTTCGTATTTCTGACGCTTCAGATGCCAACGTGAAAGACACGTCGGATGCCGATTTCTCGATTCTTGGATCGTTCACGGTCACCAGCCCGAACGGCGGTGAAGTCTGGACGGTGGCTTCCGCGCAGTCTATCGGCTGGAGCACGGTGGGTACGGTGGCCAACGTGAAGCTCGAATACTCCACCAACGCTTTTAATGATGAATTACAGACCGTAACGATTGCCGCTACCGCCCCGAACACGGGCAGTTACTCCTGGACGGTGTCCGACGCGATTTCAGCTCTGGCCAAGATCCGCGTCAGCGACGTGAATAACGCCAATGCTTACGATATTTCCAACGCCGTTTTCAAGATCCGCGGTGCCTTAACAGTTAATGCTCCGAACGGCGGCGAAGCCTGGCTGATCGGTAATTCTCAAAATATTCAGTGGACCCGCACGGGTTCGATTGCCAACGTGAAACTGGAATACTCTTCCAATGGTTTTTCCGATGAGTTGCAAACGGATGTGATTGTGGCGTCTACAGCCGCGGACCCGGCTCCTGCCGATAACATTGGTCTTTATTCCTGGACCATTCCGGACAATCCGGGTACGGCCAATAAGGTCCGCGTCACTGACGCTTCTGACGCGACAGTTCTGGATACCTCTAACGCCAATTTCTCCATCAAAGGTCAGGTGGTATTGACCATCCCGAACGGCGGGGAAGTTTGGACGGTTGGCGGGGTCAATAATATTACCTGGAATAAATTCGGCGCGATCTCGAACGTTAAATTGCAGTATTCAACGGATAGCGGTGATACGTGGCCCGATCCGGCCAACGTGATTACGGTTTCCACGGCGGCTGACCCTGCGCCTACCGATAATATCGGCGTTTTCTCCTGGACGATTCCCGATGCGATCGGAACTCATCTGCGTGTGCGTGTGCAGGATACGGCTGACAGCTCGACTTACGACGATTCTAACGCGGACTTCAAAGTGCGCGGCCGTATTACGATCACGGCTCCCAACGGCGGTGAAGCCTGGGTCGTGGGTACCAGCCAGAACATTACCTGGACGCACGCCGGTTCTTTCCCGAACGCCAAGCTGGAATATTCCACGAACGCGTTCGCAGATGAAAGTCAAACGTTCTCCATCACGGCGGCCACCCCGAACACGGATTCTTACGCTTGGTCGATTCCGGATGCTATCGGCAGCGCGGTGCGCGTGCGCGGCAGTGACGCCGCGGACTCCACTGTGAATGATACTTCCGACAACAATTTCACGATCAAAGGTTCTTTGACTCTGACTTCTCCTAACGGCAGTGAAATCTGGAAGGTCGGTGAAAGCCGTGCGGTTACGTGGAATAAAGCGGGCAGTATCGCCAACGTTAAACTGCTTTATTCAAACAACGGCGGTTCGACCTACGGCTTTACGATTACAAATTCGACGGATGCCAACACGGGTTCCTACACCTGGACCGTGCCTGACACCATCAGCGCGCAGATCCGAGTTGAGGTTTCTGACGTCACGGATGCTACCGTGAAAGATTCTTCCGATGCCAATTTTGAAATTAAGGGCACGGTTCTTTTGGTTACTCCCAACGGCGGGGAACAGTGGGCGGTCAATACCGCACACAATATTACCTGGACCAAGACCGGTACTTACTCTTCAGTAAAACTGGAATATTCCACGAATGCTTTTGCTGACGAACTTCAAACGACGACGATCGCGACCGGCGTGGATTCCGTGACCGGGACGCCTTACAGCTGGACGATTCCGGACACGATTAGCTCCAGTATCAAGGTCCGCATTACCAATGAATCCGACTCGGCTGTGACTGACAAGTCGGACAATACATTCAAGATTGTGGGTTCACTGACTTTGACGGCTCCCAACGGCGGAGAAAGCTGGAATGTCGGAACTTCTCAGACCGTTTCCTGGGACCGCGTGGGTTCGATCGCCAACGTCAAATTGGAATACTCCACTACCGGCGCGGCGCCTTATCCGAATTTGATCGTTTCTTCCACGTCTGCCGGCGCGGGCGCTTATTCCTGGACGATTCCGGATTCTATCGGCACCACCCGTAAGGTTAAGGTGACCGACGTGACGGATTCCACGGTTTATGACGAATCGGACGCTAACTTTGCCATTGTCGCGACTTTCAATATTACTCAGCCTAACGGCGGTGAAGTCTGGACGGTAGCTTCCACCCAGAACATTACCTGGACAACAACCGGTTCAGTCGCGAACGTGAAGTTGGAATACTCCGTGGATAACGGCACTGACAGTTACGGGAATGTGATCGCTAATTCGACGCCGAACAATTTGACTTACTCCTGGCAGATTCCCGACACCATCAGCACTCTGATGAAGGTGCGTGTCAGCGATGTGAATAACGCCAATGGTTTTGATACCTCCAACGCTGTTTTTAAGATTCGCGGCGCGCTGACGGTTGATGCTCCGAACGGCGGTGAAGCGTGGGGTATCGGTACGAACAAGACGGTTCAGTGGACCCGCACGGGTTCGATTGCCAACGTCAAACTTGAATATTCCACCAACGGTTTCTCGGATGAACTGCAGACGGCTTTGATTGTTGCTTCGACGCCTGCTGATCCGGCTCCCTCCGATAATATTGGAACCTATTCCTGGGCCATTCCTGACGTTCCGTCTACGACGGTTAAGGTCCGGGTTACCGACGTCGCGGATTCAACGGTGCTGGATACCTCAAACGGTGTTTTCAGCATCAAGGGTTCTTTGACGATTACGGCTCCTAACGGCACTGAAACCGGATCGAATTCCTGGATTGTCGGCACGCCCTACAACATCACCTGGATCAAGGGCGGCGCGATTTCCAACGTTAAACTTCAGTACTCAACGGACAGCGGTGTGACTTGGCCGGATCCCAGCAAGGTCATTACGACTTCCACCAGCGCCGGTTTCCTGAGCTATACCTGGACGATTCCGGATGATATTACCAATAAAGGCCGTGTCCGTATTCTGGATGCTAACGACAATAGCGTTAACGACGTTTCTGATGCTGATTTCTCAATCAAGGGTTCTCTGCACCTGACTTCACCGGATGGTACTGAAATCTGGACGGTGGGTGATACGCACGCAGTGACCTGGACCAAGACCGGTACGATCGCCAACGTCAAACTCGAATATTCAACCGACGGCGGATCCAATTATACCGGCACGATCACGGCTTCAACGGCCGCGGCCGCGGGCACGTTTAACTGGACGATTCCGGATTCCATCAGCACTCAGGTCCGCGTGAAAGTTACGCAGACCAACGATTCTTTTGTGACGGACGCGTCGGATGCCAATTTGGAAATTCGCGGTTCTCTGACGGTCACTTCGCCTAACGGCGGTGAAGTCTGGCGCGTGGCCGATGCTCAGCCGATTACCTGGACCAAGACCGGTACGATCCCGACTGTTGAAATCGATTATTCCATCAACGGCGGTTCAAGCTATCCGTTTACCATCGCAACGGGCGTGGCCGGATCTTCAGGCAGTTATTCCTGGACGATTCCCAACGCGATTACCACCAATGCCCGTGTGCAGGTTGTCAATGAAAGTGACACTCAAGTGTTTGACGGGTCGGATGCCGATTTTAAAATTGCCGGTTCCATTACAGTGGTTTCGCCTAATGGCGGTGAGAAGTGGGCCATTGGAAGTTCCAAGAATATTACCTGGACGATTACGGGTTCTATCTCAAGTGTTAAACTGGAATATTCCACCGACGGCGGCTCCACTTACCCGAACATTATTGCCGCTTCCGTGAATGCTTCAACCGGCACGCCTTATGCCTGGACGATTCCGGATGATCCCACGACTCAAGGACGCGTGAAAGTTACGAACACGGCGGACACCACGATCTTTGACGCTTCTAACACCAACTTCAAAATTCAAGGTTCCGTGACCGTGACTCAGCCTAACGGCGGTGAAGCCTGGAACGTAGGTGAAACCAAGAGCATTGTTTGGAGCAAGACGGGTTCCTTTGCCAATGTGAAAATCGATTACTCCGTTGACGGCGGTTCGACGTATCCGAACATTGTTTCGGCCTCCACGCCTTCGGGCAATCTGAGCTATGCCTGGACGATTCCGGATGATATCTCTACGACCGCCCGCGTTAAGGTCACGGATACTAATGACAGTGAAGTGACGGATGAATCAAACGCTGATTTCACGATTCGCGGTGTCTTTACGGTTACGGCGCCTAACGGCGGTGAAACCTGGCGCGTCGGTCAGGCTCAGAATGTTACCTGGACCGTTACGGGTTCAGTGGGTAACGTGAAAATTGAATATTCAACCAATGCTTTCGCGGATGAAAGCCAGACTAATCTGATTGTCGCGACGACTCCGGCGGGGAACTTGACCTATGCCTGGAACATTCCGGACGCGATCAGCAATACGGTGAAGGTCCGTCTGACGGACGTGGACGGAATTTCTCTGGGTGACGTTTCTAACGGAAGTTTTTCAATCAAGGGTTTGATCACGCTGACGTCGCCTAACGGCGGTGAATCTTACGGCGTCAACAGCGCGCAGAATATTACCTGGAACCGCACGGGTTCTTTCTCCAATGTGAAGCTGGAATATTCCACCAACGGATTTTCGGATGAAAATGAAACCAATCTGATTACAGCCTCGACTCCGGCCGATCCCGCGCCGGTCGATAATACCGGAACTTACGCCTGGACGGTTCCCGACGCGATTTCAATCACGGTGAAAGTCCGTGTGACTGATGCCAATGACGCGGCCACGACCGATACCTCGAATAACAATTTCACCATTCGCGGCGTGCTGACCATCACGGCGCCTAACGGCGGTGAAAAGTGGATTGTCGGTACGGCCCAGCTGATTACCTGGGACCGCCAGGGTTCAATTTCTAACGTTAAATTGCAATACACGACTAACGGATCGATTTATACGGATATTATTCTTTCAACCCCGAATACCGGCACTTATGCCTGGACGATTCCGAACTCCGTTTCCACCACGGTTAAGGTCCGTATTTATGACGTGAACAATAACACCGTGACGGACGATTCTGATGCCAACTTCAAGATTCAGGCCGGTTTCACGCTTTCTTCGCCTAACGGCGGTGAAGCCTGGCTGGTCGGCAGTACGCACTCCATTGACTGGACGACTTTTGGTACCGTGCCTTTTGTCCGCCTGGATTATTCCACGGACAGCGGCGCCAATTACAGTAATCAGATTAGCACCTCGACCGGCAACAGTGGAAGCTACTCCTGGGTAGTTCCGGACAGTGTTTCTGGAACGGTTAAAGTGCGCGTCTCTGACACGAATGACGTGACGGCCAATGATGAATCTAATGCCGACCTGCGCATTCGCGCTTCGATCAGCGTGGTTACGCCTAATGGTGCTGAACAATGGCGCGTTGGACGCAGTCAGAATATTACCTGGGGTATGGTTGGTACGATTCCGAACGTGAAAATTCAGTATTCTCGGGATGGTTTCTTCGCGGATATTCAGACCGTTGCGGCTTCCGCGCCGAACACCGGCACCTATGCCTGGACCATTCCTGACAGCATTTCCAATGTGGTTAAGGTCAAGATTATCGATCCGAATGATATCGGCGCTTACGACATTTCCGATGCTAACTTCCGTATCACAGGCGATTTCGCGATTACGTCGCCCAACGGCGGTGAAAAGTGGAACGTGGATTCCGATCATGACATTACCTGGACTCACGCGGGTACGGTCAGTGATGCCACCCTGGAATATTCCACGAACGCGGGCGGCAGCTGGAACCCGATTACCGGTTTGACGCCTAATAACGGCGCTTACACCTGGACGATTCCGGATTCCATTACGGCCCAAGGCCGTGTTCGTATCAGTGATCCGAATGATTCGACGGCCAATGATATTTCTGACGCTAATTTCAAGATCCGGTCGTTCTTTACGCTGGGTGCTCCTAACGGAACTGAAATCTGGACGGTGGGTGATGTGCACGCGATTACCTGGACTAACACGGGTACGGTCAGCAACGTCAAGCTGTGGTACTCCACTGATAGCGGCGCGACTTTCCCGAATGTGATTATCGCTTCGACATCGAACACGGGGACCTACAACTGGACGGTTCCGGATTCTATTTCAACGACGGTTCGTGTACGCGCGGGCAGCCCGACGGACGTGGATGCTTACGATGATTCCGATGCAGACTTGAAGATCCGCGGTAAGTTTGTGATTTCCGCGCCTAACGGCAATGAAAAATGGAAAATCGCCCAGGCTTCAAATATTCAGTGGGTTACGACCGGTACGATTGCTGATGTGAAGCTTTACTATTCGACTAATTCCGGCTCAACTTTCCCGAATGTGATCGCGGCTTCAACGCCTAACGGAGCCAGCGGCGCGACGGCTTCTTACAGCTGGACGGTTCCGGATGACGCGAGCACCATGGCGCGCATTCGCGTTGAAAATATTGCCGACACGACGGTTTATGACGATTCTGACGCTGACTTCAAGATTCAGGGTAACTTTATTCTAACCGCGCCTAACGGCGGAGAGCAGTGGATTGTGGGCGATTTACACAATATTACCTGGAACTGGGGCGGTACGATTGCCAACGTTAAGCTGAGCTACTCTGTTGACAGCGGTTCGAACTATTCACAAGTGATCGCGGCTTCGGCTCCTAATGGTTCGGGCGGTTCCGGTTCCGCTTCCTACAGCTGGACGGTTCCGGATGATATTTATTCCACGCTCCGCGTGAAAATCGAAGATCCGAATGACGCTGAAGTTTTTGATGAATCGAACGCGGACTTCAAAATCACCGGTTCTTTCCTGATCACTTCGCCGGCCGGCGGTGAACGCTGGGTGACGAACGAAGTTCACGCGATTACCTGGAACACCACGGGTACGGTACCGACCGTGAAACTGACCTATTCGCACGACAATTTCGCGACCTCGAATCTGATCACGGCTTCGACGGCGAACGCTGATACTTATAACTGGACGATTCCTGATCCGGGCATCAACAACATTCCGAAATCGACTCGTGTGCGCGTGGAAGATACCCGCGACGCGAATGTGAACTCAACTTCCTCAGCTTTCAACATTGACTACTACTACATCACCTGGGACATCCGCGATCTGCGCACCAACGCTCCGTTGAGCGACCTGACGGTCAAGCAGACCAAGAACACGGATGATACTTTCGTGCAATGGCAGGAAACCGGCATCAGCGCTAACCCGCCGAGAGTTCAGCCTACGCCGTACGGCATCTGGGGCACGACCTTCAGCAAAACCCAGTACGGTGATCTTGTCGTGGTCGTGGAAGCTAACAGCGATCAGACTAAGAAAGAATTCATGGAAACGACGGTTATTCATATCTGGGATGCCAACTCTCAGATCGCTTACAACCCGACCACTCAGACCCTTAAAGTCACCCTTCGTCTGATTCAGGATATGCAGTTGGTTTCCGGCGTGACCCGTATTATTTATCAGATTTTTGACGGCGCCGCCTTGATTGGTTCCTTCAAGGTTCATGATGAAATGACCAACAACCTGGAAGATCCCTGGTATGACCCGGATGCTAACGTCGCGATTGCTTCAGGCGCGGCCAACCTGTTCAACGGTAACTGGGAACTGGTGCTGGATGCGGGGCCGAGCGGTTTGAATCTTCAGCCCGGTAAGGTTTACACCACGCTGACCAAAATGTCGATTGCTTCCGGCGGTACGTTCAAGACGCCCAACAGCTTCGATATCACGGCCACTTATAAACTGCAGGACGTGCAGAACACGATTAATGACAAGCTCGATATTTCACTGTCCGACGCGACCGCGGCCATTCAGGACAATATGAATACTCAGTTCACAACCCTTTCTGATACTGTGACGAGCAAACTGGATGCCACGCAAACTGCTGTTGAAACCAAGCTTGATACGACCCGTGATGTGCTGGTCGCGAAGATGCAGGAACAGACCGATACCATCAATACGGCCATCACTGACTTTACCCAGAAATCTGATGAAGCCGTTTACCGCATGGAAGACTCCATTACGGCCGGCGCCATCCGTCTGATCACTCCGGAATCCACCAAGGTCGGGTTCCAGGAACGTATTCAGGTCGCGACCGATCCCGCGGCCAGTGTGACCGCCGATTTGATCTGCCCGGACGGTACTCCGATTTTGAGTCTGATTCTGCCCGCGTCTGCGGTGCAGGAAGGTATTTTTTCGGTTCCCGTGAGATTTGACGCTCAAACTTTCAAGTGCGCTGTTGCTAAAGCCGTGACGATTGTTGCCACGGCCACGATTCCCAGTAAGAATCCGGCGAACCCGGCTTTCACCACCAGCGCGGTGCGCAGTATGTTCCTGGTGACGGCGACTAACGACGATATTATCGCTTCGACCTCAGGTGTGGCCAACGCTCAGAAGGCCGCGGAAGCCGCGAAGGACGCAGTCGAACAGATGGGCAAAGCTCTCAAGGGCAACGGCAACATTCAAGATTCCCTGGCCCGCTTACAGCAGTCTATGGACCGGTTCCCGTCATTAATGAAATCGGGCGAAGGCAATATCAATGCCCTCAAGGCGTCACTTGAAGAAATCGCTTCCAAGCTCAATGGCTTCATGGGCAATGAAGGTATTGATATGAAGCAGCTGCTTAAGCAGGAGATCGGTGAAGGCATGAAGGGGGTCCGTAACAAGGTTGACCGGACCCTGGCCACGACCCAGATTATTCAGAAAATCACAGAACAAAAGCTTGGGGGAAGCGATGCTCCTGTCGTTAATTCCTACTATGAAACCGTTTAACCTCTCTTTCAGAGCCTCGAGGGTTTGACCATGAAAAAGATTATCCTTCTTCTGAACTTCCTTTTCCTGGGAATAAGCGTTTCTTATGCCGCTGAAACGGCTCCTGCGGCTGCGGACTCTACTGCTGCGGCGCCGGCGGAATCAGGAAGCCCCGCGGCTCCGGCCAAAGAGCAGAAGCTGGCGGACGATCCCAGCAAGGCTATTAAACTTAAAATTGTGGCGGTCAATCCTTCCAAGGATAAAGTTCAGAAAGTGCCGATCAAGATCTATATGCCCAAGGAAGTTATTCCCGACGATATCATTGACATGGGACAGCTCAAGGTCGGTTACGACTCTGAAAAAGGAATGTATTTTGCTTATGATGACGCGGCGGAACTTAAACCGCTCGAAACCAAAGTTTTTGAAGTTACGCTCGAAGATGTCTGGAAAATTAAGGACCCTGAGCTCAAGAAGGTCCGTGAGCAGACGGCTCTGGCGCTCAGCCGTCTTGAAAAAACGGAGCATTACGCGCAGGCCAAGGTCATTGTGGATTCGATCGACCGGCGTTTAAATGAAATTCAAGCCAAGCAGGACGATAACACCATTTCGCGCGAAGAACATATCGGCGCTTACCGGGTCAACCTTCTGACCATGAATAACATCCGCCAGGATATTAATATTCTGGAAAAGATGCTGCAGCACACGGGCGCGCCTCCTTCTATTGAATTGCTGAAAGATACGGTATTTGAAAGGAAGACCGATCTTGACCGCGTGACGGCCTGGAAATTGATTCTCTCAATCATTGGATTTCTGGCACTGCTTGGCGTGGGCTTTTACGTTCGCTGGTTTCTGCTGGCCCGGGCCACCGTCGGCCGAACCAATGCTCAAAAAATGAAAAGAGTGCCCACGATCAGTGAGCGCGTGGAAGAACATGCCGGCATTCGCGCGGGCGGCGAAGCGTCCGACATCAGCAAAATGATTCAGCCCGACCAGGAAAAACGGAAAGCTGGCTAGTATGCACACGGCTTCCTCAATCGCGGCTACTGTACTTGCGCATCGGCGCAAGTGCTGAGGTCCTCTCCCCATGTTCCGCGTTCTAATTCTTCTGGGCGAACCGGAAAAATCCCAAAACATTGTCTACGACGCTGAAGCCTCCAGTGTGTTTCTACCCGGAGCTGAGGGTGAATTCGAAATTCTCGACTTCCACAAACCTATTATGAGTTACCTGAAAGAGGGAACGATTGTGGTCGATAATGAGAAGGAGTTCAAAATCCGGGGCGGAGTGGTCAAAATGGGCGGTCAGAGCCTGGTCGCCATGGTGGAACGTTGAAAAACATTATCGTTATTGCCATTATGTTTATCGGAACGCTGGGGCCTTCCATGGTTATCGCGGCCGTGGGTTTTGCCAGCATCATGGCCCTGGGCCGTAATCCGTCGGCTTCACCCAAGATTATGCTGGCTATGATTATCGCTCTAATTTTCGCGGAAGCGATCGCCATTATCGCTCTGCTCGTCAGTTTTCAGGTGTTTACGCCATGAGAGGAAATCTATGATTGTGACGGTGATCGCGCTTCAGGGGATTATCTTTATCGTGCTGATTCTGGTTCTCCGCCATTTCATGAAGGGGAATCTGAGCGGAGCGATGGGACACTTGCAGAAACTCAATGACGATCTCCTTAAACAGCAGGCGGAATTCAGGGAGAAATCCGCGGCTTCCCAAAAAGAATATGAAATGAAGCTTAACAAGCTTCAGCAGGATATTGCTTCCGAACAATCCCGCGCGCGGGAGGAAGCCAACAAGATGATTGAGGACACCAAGAAGCACGCTTTGGGAGAGCGTGAAAAAATCATCAACGAAGCGGTGGAAACCCGCGAGAAAATGCGCAAGGAAATCATGAGTGAGATGGAGGAAAAGTCGATTCAGCACTCCAAAATCGTGATTTCTGAATTTTTCAGCGGGGAATTGAAGACGCTCATTCACGAAGCGCTGATGGCCCAGGCTCTTGACGGACTTCAGAAAATTTCCATGGAGAATTTCCAGATTAAAGCTGATCAGGCGGCGGAATTACGGATCCCGGAACCGCTTAAGCCGGAAACCCGGGAAAAGATCCGAAAGCTTTTAAAAGAGAAGATTAAACGGGATGTAGATCTTAAGGAAGAAACGGATCCGGCGCTGGTTGCCGGCATGATTATCCGGTTTGGAACTGTTGAAATTGACGGCAGTCTAACTAACCGCTTGAGTGAAGCCGCGGCCCGGCTGAAGAAAGAAAACGCCCGCCGCTATCAAGCAACGATCTAGTAACCGGGAGAAGGTATGGGAAACGCCGCGGGAGTTGAAGTCCGTGAAGTCGGGTATGTGCGTGAAATCCGCGAGTCGATCGCCCGTGTAGAAGGTTTGCCCTCAGTCATGAACGGGCAGATTGTCCATTTCGGCCATGAATCGCGCGGAATGGTGATGGGTTTCAACGAGAAAGAAGTGCTGGTGCTTATGTTCAGCGGTAAAGAAAAGATCCGCGCGGGGGATCAGGTCTGGAGCCGCGGCGAACCTTTCTGCCTACCTGTAGGCGACAAATACATAGGCCGGATTGTCAGCGCACTTTGCGAGCCTTGTGATGGAAAACCTCCTATAGAACCGGATTCGGAAATTCCCGCTTTTAAAATGGCCCCCGGGGTTATGGAAAGAAAGCCGGTCTGCAGTCCTCTGGATACCGGCGTTAAAATTCTCGACGCGATTATTCCCGTGGCCAAAGGCCAGCGTCAGCTGTTGATCGGCGACCGTATGACCGGCAAAACGACGATCGCCATGGACACCATCATTAATCAGGCGGATAAAAACGTTATCTGCATTTATTGCTGTATCGGCCGCAGTTATTCCAACCTGCTGAAAGTCGTGGAAATTTTTAAAGAAAAAAATGTTTTCAATTATTCTCTGATTGTGGCAGCAATCGCTTCCGCTCCCGTAGGGGAACAGTTTTTAGCGCCTTACACCGCGTGCGCTTTAGGCGAGTACTTTATGAATCAGGGAAAGCATGTGTTCGTGGTTTTTGACGACTTGACCAAACACTCCTGGGTTTACCGTCAGCTTTCGCTTCTGCTTGACCGCCCGCCAGGCCGTGAATCTTATCCGGGCGATATTTTCTACATTCATTCCCAATTGGTTGAACGCGCCGGCCAGATGAGCGACGAAAACGGCGGGGGATCCATGACTTTCTTTCCCATGTGCGACACGCTTCAGGGCGATGTCACGGGGTATGTTCAGACGAATTTGATTTCCATGACCGACGGCCAGACGGTGATCAGCTCCGCGCTTTTTAACCAAGGCATTAAGCCTGCCATTGATTTTGGTCTTTCCGTTTCACGTATTGGTAACAAGGCCAGCGTGCCTGCCATGAAAAAACTGGCCGGCAAACTCCGCCTGGAATACTTGCAGTACAAGGAGCTGGTGCGTATGACTCAGCTGAAAACGACCCTGTCTGAAGAAGCGGCCGCGCGTATCCGCCGGGGTGAAGTCATTACCGAACTTTTGATGCAGTACAAACATGAGCCGGCACCGATTGAAGAGCAGATCATCCACCTTTACGCGCTAAAGCTGGGGATTCTTGATCCTCTTTCCAACCAATTGCTTAAAAAGTTTAAAAAGGAAATTTTAGAATATGCCCGCAAGGAATTTCCGTCCGTCATGGCAGATTTATGTTCCAGCTGGGATTTGACGGACAGCGTGAAAAAGGGGTTGGAAGAAGTTTTTAAAAACTATATCGATAAAAACAAGGTTGTGATCTGATGGCCACTAAAAGTCTGGCCAAACTCAAGGCGGAAATGATTTTTAATGCCGACCTGACCCGTTTGGTTGACGTGATGAAAGGTGTGGCAACTTCCCAGTATTTCGTCATGGAGCATAAGCGGGTTCCTCTCGCGAAATACAGCGAAGCGCTTGACGAGCTTTTTAAGTTTTACGATTTCCGGAGCGTGGAGCATCCTTATGTCCGCGTGATGAGTGAAAAAAAACTGATTATCATGATCGCCACGGATTCAGGGTTCCTCGGCGGTTTGAACATGAAAGTCATGCAGGCAGGATTGGCTTTGGAATCCCCGGATACGAAATTCGCGGTACTGGGGGAAAGAGGAGCGACCTACTTGAGGGAATTGGGAAAGACGTTTGACGCGTTTCCCGGAATCTCTCCAGATGATTCGCGCTTTGAACTCCACAATAAACTCATCAGTTATATTTTAAAGTGCATTTGGGAAGATGAAGTGGGGCGCGTGATCCTTGTCCATCCCCGCGCGATTTCTTTCACGGCTCAGAAAATCGATACGCTTAATCTTTTGCCGTGTCCGATGTTTTACAAAGACAAGCCGGAAGATATGCCGGATCCTGTTCAGGTCGCCAAGGCCATGATCATGGATTCAAAACCGGAGGGAGCCATTGAGTATATGACCCTTTTCTGGCTTCGTAAGCGTCTGGTGCAGATTTTTGAAGATTCCAAATTGGCTGAATTCGGCGCCAGGACCATGCATCTGGAAGAGAGCTTCAATACCCTCAAAAACCTGGATAAACAGCTGAAATTGCAGTTTTTCAAGGCCCGCCGGGAGAAAATCGACCAAAGTCTCCGGGAAACCTTCACCTCCCAGATGGTCTGCAAATAACCCTTTTTTTACCCCTCCGCCCTTGTGAAGTCTATGGGCATATGCTATATTTTCTTATACAGAGATTGACAAAGTTATTAAAAGATTAACTACGCAAAAAAACAGGAACTGTTCCATGGGTGTGTCACTAACCAGAGGAATTGTGCATGGCATTTAATGCCATTCTTGTCTACCGGCTGGATTTAATTTTCTTCTTTCTTGTATCCCTTCTGCTCATGGGTGCCGCCCATTGGATTCGTATTCGCCGGGGATCACGCCAGGGAATGCCGTTTTGGGTTTGGAGTATTTGGGCTCTTTTCATGGCAGCCTCTCTTTTTCTTGCTGAAAAATCCGGAATTGATGAAGAAAAACAGATTCTGGGAATGATCGAAGGCATGGCTCCCACTTACGCGGAGGAGATGAAACGGCTTGGGCATGAAAAGATTTCTGTGGATACCCCGGCTGATGACCCCACTTACCTTTCTCTGATCGCGGCGGAAAAGAGCTGGCTTAAATCCAACCAGATGGTCAGTGACATTTATACCTTCGGGAAAGACAAAGACGGGCGGGTTGTGCTGTTAGTGGATTCGGAAACCGATTACAACCGCAACGGAAAATACGATGAAGATCGTGAAGGCCGTACGGAGATCGGAGAACTTTTTCCTCAACAGGATGCCGTTGTTCTTAAGGCTTTGAACGGTGAGAAAAGTCTGGATTTGACGCCGTACTCAGACCGCTGGGGTACTTGGGTTAGTGTTTATTATCCGATGACGGATTCCCAGGGCCGTCCGCACGGCGCGCTGGGCGTGGATTACGCGGCGGAGGAATGGATCTCCGCTGTTTTGATGAACCGTATTACAGTCCTCGCGTTCGCGTTCATGGGAGTTTTGATTTTGATCGGTTACGGTTTGGCCGATTCGATTTTTCGTTCCAAGGATATTTATTTTAAGGCGCTGATCGAAAACGCGCTTGACGTGGTCACGGTTCTGGACACGCGCGGGCGCGTCATGTTTGAGAGCCCTTCGATTCACACGGTGCTTGGTTATCTCCCTTCAGAGATGGTCGGCAAAATCGCTTTTGATTTTATTCATCCCGATGACTTGCCTGATGTCATCGAGGTGTTCGGAAAAGTTGTTAAAAGCGCCGGCGAAACTCACCGCGTTAAATTTCGGTTCCGGCATCAGGACGGCAGCTGGCGTTTTATGGAATCAGTGGCCACGAATCTGAGCCATAACCCGAACGTTAAAGGCGTGATCGTTAACTCAAGAGATATTACGGAGAGTAAGAGGGCTCAGGAAGAGCTTGAGGCCAGCCGGGTTATTTCCATCCAGCAGTCCAAGATGGCCAGCTTGGGTGAAATGGCCAGCGGGATTGCCCATGAGATCAACACGCCTTTGGGGGTTATCACGGGCCGGGCTGAACAGATGAAAAAGATTTTATCAGAAATGAAAGCGGATGCTTCCCTGACTCAGTGCGCGGAAGTTATTCGCGATATGTCCATGAGGATCGCGAAGATCGTGCGGAGTCTCCGGTCTTTTTCCCGGGACGCGTCAAAAGATCCTTTTGTCAGGACTCCGCTCCAAACGGTTATTGATGACGCGGTTTCTATTTCCATGGAAAAATTCAAAAATCACGGAATCGAATTGAATATCGAAAAAATTCCGGACACCGCTTTTGACTGCCGGGCCGCGGAAATCAGTCAGGTGCTGATCAACCTGCTGAGCAACGCTTTTGACGCGGTTGAAAGCGCCCCGAAAGAAAAGAAGGTTTTGATTGCGGCTTCAGCGGATACTGATTTCATTACGATCCGTATCTCGGATACGGGGCCGGGAGTGGAAGCTGAGCTGAAGGAAAAAATTTTCGATCCATTTTTTACGACCAAACAGATTGGAAAGGGAACGGGGCTGGGGCTGAGTATTTGCCGGAGCATCGTTGAAGCTCACGGCGGGGAAATTTTTTACACATCAAGCGGCTCGGGAGCCTGTTTTACTTTGCGTCTGCCCAAGTGCCATGAACGCCAGGAAAGAGCGGCCTAGCCATGAGTGAAGAGCAAGTAAAAGGGAATATAGCGGGGAAAGTGATCGCGGTGCAGGGGCCTGTCATCGACGTTAAGTTCGAGAGCGCGGAAGCGGTGCCTGCCATCGATCACGTGCTTGAAACCCAAACTCGAGATGGGGCCAAGGTTGTCATGGAAGTGGCGGAGCATATTCCCGGAAATATCGCGCGGTGCATTTCCCTCAATTCCACGATCAGTCTTCAGCGTTACGCTTCTGCCAAACCGCTGGGCGCGGCCGTGCAGGTGCCGGTCGGCAATGAATGTTTCGGCCGTATTTTAAACGTGCTGGGCGATCCTTATGATAAAAAACCGCCTGTCGAATCTCAATCCCGCATGCCGATCCGCAAGAAGAAGGAAAGTCTCTACATGAATCCGGACGCGGCCGGCAGTAAATTTCAGGTGCTGGAAACCGGAATCAAAATTATCGATCTTCTCTTTCCCATGGTCAAAGGAAGTAAGTCGGGCGTGCTGGGAGGCGCCGGTATGGGGAAGTCGGTGCTGACCCTTGAATTGATTCACAATATCGCGACCCGGCATCAGGGAGCTTCCGTGTTTACCGGCGTGGGAGAGCGTATCCGCGAAGGAAACGAGCTTTATCATGAAATCAAGCACGCGGGTCTTCTCGATAAAGTTATTCTGATTTACGGGCAGATGAATGAGCCTCCCGGCGCGCGTTTCGGCGTCGTGAATACCGGGATTACGATGGCTGAAGAAATTCAGAAGCAGAATAAAGACGTCTTGTTTTTCGTGGACAATGTTTTCCGTTTCGTGCAGGCCGGCGCGGAAATTTCCACCCTGCTCGGCCGTGTTCCTTCTGAAACCGGGTATCAGCCGACGCTGGCCATGGAAGTCGCGGAGTTTCAGGAGCGCATCCGTTCCGTGCCGGGACGTGGTTCTATCACGGCCGTTGAAGCCGTTTACGTGCCGGCTGACGATTTGACGGACCCTTCCGTCGTGGCTATTTTCAGTTTCCTGGATTCCGTCATGGTGCTCTCACGCGAGCGTATTCAGCTGGGACTTTACCCGGCCATCGATCCTTTGCTTTCTTCTTCCGGCAACCTGGATCCGTTCATTACCGGGCAGAGGCATTTTGACATCGCTCAGGAAATCATCCGGATTTTTAACAAATACGATGAACTTCGCCGGATTGTGGCCGTTGTCGGCGTGGATGAATTGTCGCGTGCCGACCGCACGCTTTTTGACCGTGCCCGCAAACTGCAGTTTTTTCTGACACAGCCGTTTTTCGTGGCCGAATCCTACTCAGGTATGAAGGGGGAATATGTCACGATCAAGCAGAACCTGGACAGCTGTGAAAGGATTATTGACGGGCGTGTCGATAAAATTGAAGAAAGTAAATTTTATATGATCGGTTCTGTGGAGAAATTATTATGAAGGCTTCGGGGTTGTCTTACGGCACCGCCAAACCCGGAATCCTTAGGAGAGGATTTTTATGGCGCTGAGAATTGGTGAATTACTTGTTAATAAAAAACTTCTGACGGTAGATCAGTTAGATGCGGCTTTGTCGGAGCAGAGCCGGTCAGGCAAGTTTCTCGGAGAAATTCTTGTCCAGATGGGCATGGTTCACGAAGAGGATCTGCTGAAAGTGCTGGCTGAACAATTCAATACGCACTTTGTGAAGCTTTCAGAAGTTCAGATTAACCCGGTCGTGGTCAAAATGGTTCCTGTGGATCTCGTGGCGGAGCATCATTTTATGCCGGTGGAAATGCGCAGCGGCATCATGCTGATCGCGGTTTCCAACCCCCTGGATATGTGGCCCATGAGCGCTTTGCAGAAAAAACTTAACCTTTCGGACGTGCAGATTGTACTGGCGCAGAAGAAAGACATTCTTAACTGTATCCGGAAATATTATGCCTAGGAACGGGGGACGATGTGAGTGACCGGATTTCTGATGAACTGCTGAAAAAGAACCTGCTCAAAGAAGATCAGGTTAAAGAAGCGGAGGCGGAGCAGAAAAAGACCGGCGAACCGCTCGGAAAGATTCTTCTCCGGAAAGGTTATGTCCGGGAAGAAGATCTCGCCCGCGCGCTGGCCGAACAGTTTAAAATGCCGTTTGTCCGTTTCGGAAAATTTTTGATTGCTAAAGACGTTCTTGAGAAAGTTCCTGCCAAGCTGGCAATGCACTACAAGATGATGCCGGTGCGCGCCTCCGAAACCACCATGACGGTTGCCATTTCAGACCCCCAGGATGTCCGTGTTCTTGACGATATCCGCATCGCTTTGAAATCCAAATATAAAGTTGAGGCTGTTCTCGCGACTGAAACTGACATTCTGAATTCCATCCGGAAATATTACGGGCTGGGCGCTGAGACGGTCGAAGGCATTCTGCAGGCGGAGGATAAGTCCAGTATTCCCGTGCCTGAAGCTGAAAATGAAGTCGAGGATATTGAAAAGCTGGCAGGAGATGCTTCGATTGTAAAACTGGTCAATCAGGTTTTGCTTGAAGCCTACAAGAAACGGGCGACGGATATTCATATTGAGCCGTACCGCAGTAAACTTCAGCTTCGCTACCGCGTGGACGGCATGCTTTATCCCGCGGAAGTTCCGGATAATATTAAACGGTTTTTGCCCGCGATTATTTCGCGCATTAAAATTATGTCGAACCTGAATATCGTGGAACGGCGTCTGCCTCAAGACGGCCGGGCTTCGATTAAAGTCGGCGCTCAGAAAATGGATTTGCGTATCTCCGTTCTTCCGACTCCGCACGGGGAAAGCGTGGTTATCCGCATTCTGCCGACTTCCATGCTGATCCGTCTTTCCGACTTGGGCATGGATCAGTCTCAGCAGGATATTCTGGAAACCTTGATTCATAAACCTTACGGCATTATTTTTGTCACAGGTCCTACGGGCGCGGGTAAATCAACAACGCTTTACGCCTGCCTTTCCACCATCAATAAACCTGAAAATAAGATCATTACGATCGAAGATCCGATTGAGTATGAGTTGGAAGGCATCACTCAGATTCAGGTCATGCCCCAGATCGGGCTGACTTTCGCGCAAGGCCTTCGGAGTATGCTTCGCCATGACCCTGACGTGATGATGGTCGGGGAAGTCCGTGACTTTGAAACGGCCGAATTGGCCATCCGTATCGCGCTGACCGGCCATCTGGTTTTTTCAACCCTGCACACCAACGACGCGTCCAGCGCCGTAACGCGCCTGATCGATATGGGGATTGATCCTTTCCTGGTGGTTTCCTCCGTGGAGTGTTTTATCGCTCAGCGCCTGATCCGCATGATCTGTGATAAGTGTAAAAAGGAAGATACGCGCACCATTCTTCCTGAGCTCAAAAAAGAAATTATGGAATGCCAGCGCAATACCAAAGATTTTAAACTCTGGATCGGCGAAGGCTGTGAGCACTGTAATTTTTCCGGCTTCAAGGGCCGTACGGGGATTCATGAATTCCTTCTGCTGACTCCGCCCATGAAAGACGCCATTATGAAAAAAGCTTCAGCCGACGAAATTAAAAAATTCGCGCTGGCTAACGGAATGCGGACTCTTAGGCAGTCCGGGTGGGACAAAGTTATTTTAGGGCAGACAACGATTGATGAAATCATGCGTGTAACTCAGGTCGCCGGCGAAGAAGAAAATTAGGTGAGCCATGAGATTTATCTATAAGGCGAAAAAAGGGCCGTCCGAAGTCGTTGAAGGCGAGCTGGATGCCGAAAACGAAGAAGCGGTTCTTGGAAAAATTTCAGCCTGGGGTCTGATTCCCATCCGGATTTATCCTGCTTCCGCTGAAGAAGCCCAGAGGATTTTAGGTTCAACCGCCTCGGAGCGGGCCGAAATAAAAGCTGAAAACCGTAACCGGGTCACGGTTCCTTATAAAGAAATCAATATCTTTACGCGCCAGTTTGCCATCCTTCTTAAAGCCAGCGTGCCTCTGCTGAGGATTTTTGAAATCCTTCAAAGCCAGAGCCGGAATCCAAAATTTAAAACAGTGCTGAAAGAAATTCAGGATACCCTGCGCCAGGGCACGGCTCTTTCGGAAGCGCTTTCTCATTATCCCCGGATTTTTTCGCAAGTTTACATCAGCATGGTTCACGCGGGCGAGGTTAGCGGTACTCTGGATCAGGTTTTACTCCAGCTTTCAGAATTTGCTGAGAGGGAAGCCGAAGTCCGCGCGCGGGTTCAAAACGCTTTTGTGTACCCGCTTTTCCTTCTTGCGATGGGCATCGGCACGGTATTCGTTCTGCTGACTTTTGTCATGCCCCGCATGATCAGCCTTTTCGCGGATCTGGGCACGGAGCTTCCAGGCCCGACCCGTGTGATTATTGCTATTAGCAATTTTTGTCAATCTTACTGGGTTTTTATGATCGCGGGGACGGCGGTTTTAATTTTTCTGCTCCGCTCGAAGGGGTTGAGCACGGCTCAAAAAAGAAGCGTGGATAAAACCGTTATTCGTTTGCCCATTCTGGGAGCCTTAATGGAAAAAGCGGAAGCTTCAAAATTTCTCCGTTCTCTGGAACTTCTTTATGAACATGGGATCCCGCTTTATCAGGCGGTCGCGGTCGCGAACCGGACGGTTTCAAATTTGGCGGTGCGGGATGAGCTGGAAAAAGTTCCGGCCCGTCTGGAAGGAGGCGCGACGCTGGCCCGAAGCCTGGAGGAAGTTCCCTACATTTCTAAATTTGTAACGCATATGGTCGCGGTGGGCGAAGAGTCAGGGCAATTGGGAACGGCCGTGCGTGAAACCGCTTCTTTTTATGAACAGGAAACCAATCAGATGATCAAAGTCGCGACCTCTTTGCTTGAACCCCTCATGATTCTTGGAATTGGTCTGGTTGTCGGGTTTATCGTGATCGCGATGCTTCTGCCGATTTTCGAGATCCATGTCCTCGCTCAATAATAAAGGATTTACTCTCGTAGAGGTTTTGACCGCGGTGACTGTGCTGGCGGTCGGGTTGGTGCTTGTGGTCCAGGCGATGGGACGTACTCAGCAGGCCGTGCGTCTTTCCGAAAACCTCACCGCTGCTTCTCATATTGCTGAAGAGCAAATCACCCGCCTGAAACTGGCCGACCGCGAGCGGGGAAAACCCGGCTATGGTGAAGACGGCAAGCAGGAGTACCTGGGCCGGGAGTTTAGCTGGGCCAGCAGCGTTGAGCCTTTTACACGCGCGGACGTGCATGAAGAAGACCAGATCAGTCAGATTTCCGCCGAGGTTAAATGGCAGGAGGCCGGTGTTGAAAAAAATCTGCGCGCGGTTTCACTGGTTACGCACCGGAAGAGCTTTTCATGAAGAATCCCCGCGGTTTTACCCTAATCGAGACTCTTCTTGCGGTCACTCTTTTTATGATTGTCATGGTGTCCGCCTACAGCGTTTTTCATATGGGAATTCAGATATGGAAGCGGGTCACTGGCGCGCTGCCCGTGCAGAGATTGGCGCTGACCGCGCTGGAAAGAATGGGGGAGGATATTCGATCCATCCAGCCTATCCAGCCGGCGCCCAAAGGGGTTGTGATCGTTCAGAAGAAGCATGATTTTAAATTCCAGGGATCTGGAGAATCGTTTCTCATGTCCGCGATTCTGCCCGTTCAGGATTCTTCGGGCGCGGATTCTTTTCAAGCCGGAGGTCTTGGGTACGCTTTTAAATCTTCAGCCGGTGAACTTTGCCGGATGACACAGAACGCGTCTCAGCTTTACGCCGGCGAAGAACCCTCCTGCAGGGTGATGCTTTCGGGGATTCAGAAACTTCATTTTCAGTATTGGATTGAAAATCCAATCACTAAAAGTTTTTCCTGGTACGATGCCTGGGATACTTCCGAAAGTCTTCCTCAGGCCTTCCGCGTGGAAATGGAAATTAAAGTCAAGAGCCGGAAAAACGCGGAACCGCTCCGGTTTGAGCGTACTTTCTGGGTACCTTCAGGCGATCAAGCGATGACCGTAGATTCGGGGGCCGCATGAATCTTACCGCGGGCCGGCAGCAGGGCAGTGTGCTGGTGGCCGTACTTTGGCTATTGGCCATGATGGGTGTTTTCGCCATGGCCGTGACACGGCAGGCTTCGCAGGAACTTCTTTTCGGCCAATGGCTGAGGGACCGGGTGCTTGCCAGAAATCTGGCTGAAGCCGGTATTGAACGCGCGTTAATCGAACTTCGCCACGATAAGTTTAAAGTTTTTGACTCGTTTCAGGAAACCTGGGGATCGAACCCGAAAGCGTTCAGCCATATTTCGCTCCAGGCAGGAACTTATTCAGTGATCTGTGAACAGGATGGAGAAACGCTCTACGGCGCCTGTGATGAATCCGGACGGATTAACATTAATAAAGCTTCTCCGGAAATTCTGAAAAATTTGATGATGGCGGCGGATTCCGGCATCGGCGAGGATAAAGCTTCGGCGATTGCTGACGCGATCGAAGACTGGCGGGATGGAAACGATGACCGCTCCGATCATGGCGCGGAATCCTCCGAGTATCATTCACTGAAGAAACCTTATGAAGCGCGCAACGGAGATCTGGAATCAGTCGAAGAACTTAATATGGTGATGGGGATGACGCCTGAACTTTTCCGGAAGATCCGGCCGTACGTGACTGTTTACACGGATGGGAGGATTAATTTTAATACGGCGCCCAAGGCGGTTTTCAGGGCCCTTGGGCTTTCAGAAGTTCTGGCCGGAAGGCTGGTCGATTTCCGCAAAGGCGCGGACGGCATGACCGGCACTCTGGACGATGAGGTGTTTCAGGATACGGCCCAGATTCTCCCGGCTTTAAGCGCGGGAGGTAACTTTTCGGGAGAAGATTACTCTCAGCTTTCCAACGCGCTCAGCCTGGGTTCGGCATCGGTCACTTCCGGTGTTTTTAGAGTTAATGCTATGGGGAGCTTAAACCGTGAGGCCCGAAAGACCGATACATGGATAAGCTGTGTCATGAAACGTGACGGAACCATTCTAAGCTGGAGAGAAGGCCGTAATGCCTAAGATGGCGATGCCCAAGTTGAGTCTGCCGAAATTTCGGATGCCTCCTTTGTCTTTTAAAGGAGGCAAACTGCCCGGATTTTTTTCTCTGGGGCCAGTCGGTAAGACGGCGCTGGCCATTGAAATCGGTGAAGACTGGCTCAAGCTCGCGGCCGCCGCTGAAACGGGGAAAAACGAAAGAAAAATTCTTTGGACCGCCTGCGAACCTTCGCGGGATATTGATGCTTTTTCGCTTGCTTTAAAAGTCGCGCAGATCGTGAAATCTCATCATATGAAACCTTCACGTGTTCTGGTTTCATTTCCATCCCGGCATTTGACGACGCGCATTCTTTCACTGCCCTCCACGGATCCCGTGGAAATCGCCGATATCGTTTCGCTTCAGGCCGTAAAGCAAACTCCTTACGCGCGCGAAGAAATCACGGCCGGGTATCATAAAATTGACAGTGATGCTTCAGGCTATTCCCGGATTTTTCTCGCGATCGCGCACCGCGACCAGCCTTCCCAGTATTTCCGCACGGCAGAAATGGCGTTTCTTCTCCCCGATCAAATCGTTCCGGCCGTTGAAGGCCTGCGATTTTGGACAAAAATCGTTTTTGAGAGTGAGGCGGAAAAATCACAGGAACCGGTATTGATTCTTGAAGTGGACGAAGCGGTGACGGAACTGCTTGTGGTTGCCGGAAATAATATGATTTTTACGCGCGGTCTGGGGATTGGGTCCAAACAGCTTCAGGAGCAAGCCGGGACGATTGAGCCGGAATTCCTGCGGGAAGTCCAACGGTCTCTGGAATCGGATGAAACCCTGAAACAGACTCGAATTTCCAGGATCATTGTGACGGGTGTTTCCCAGGCTTCTAAAACGGCCGCTGCCATTTTAAGCCGTGAAATGGATATTCCCTGCGAAGTCCTGCCGTGTTTTGAGCCGGCCAGGAAATCTTTTGCCGATGACGCGGCTGAAAGTATTTCCAAAAGCCCGGTTTCTTTTGCCGCGCTGACCGGACTCCTTCTTTCGCCGGAAATTTCTGAAATCAATTTGATGCCGGACGATGTCCGCCTGCGTAAAGGCCTTGAGCAGAGAGCGCGCGAGCTGGCTTTCATGGGAACGCTTCTGCTGACCATTGTCATGCTGGGATCTTTAATCGGTTTCGAGAAAATTTACAAACGGACTGTGTATCTGGATTATTTGAAAAAAGAATACGCGGCGGTGCGCGCTCAGGCGGAAGATGTGGAACGGCTGATCGGGAAAATTAAACTGGCGGCTGAGCAGACGGGCGGAAAAACAGACTTTCAGGAAGTTTTGTTTGATATCAATACCGTGCTTCCAGACAGCCTGATTCTGACTTCCATTGATTACAATGACCGGGAAAAAACGGTGCTGATCCGCGGAACGGCGCGTGAAATGTCTTCGGTGTTTCAGTTTCTTTCAACGCTGGAATCCACGCCCAGTCTTGAGCAGGTAAAGACGAGGAATGTGACCAAGCGTAAAGCGGGGGAGCAGGAAGTCTCGGAATTCGAAATCGCGGCGGTTTTGGCCGCGGAGAATTCCGAGGGAGGCAAGCCATGAACCCGAAAGTTATTTTTGACAAGCTTAAACCCCGGGAAAAGAAAATCCTGTACGTGGTTCTCGCGCTCTTGGTGCTTTTGCTTGGTTATCATGGTGTCTGGACGCCGATGACCGAAAAGATCGGCACGCTGGATGATGAGATTTTTACGATGGAGATGAAACTGCGTAAAGCCAAAATCCTGATCCGCCAATCGGCTGAGGTCCGGGCGGAGACCGAAAAGTACGTGAATTTAGATCAGCTTAACGCGGTTTCTGACGAAGAAGAAACCGCCAGGCTTCTGAGCCTTATTGAAGAAACAGCGCGTAAAACCGGATGCTCACTTTCAGATGTGAAGCCGGAGGCCGTCAAGACCGATAAATGGACCAAGCGTTTTCAGGTTGAGCTTTACACGGAATCCAGCATGGAACAGCTGATTTCTTTTGTTTATGAGCTGGAACATTCGCCTCAGATTTTAAAAATCGAACGGGTTACGGCGTCGCCGAAAGAAGAAAAGTCGCCCACCCTTCGATCTCAGCTGACAGTCGTCAGAACAGTTACAACATGATTAACCGGAGGTTTTTATGACAGCAATGTTTACAGACAGAAATCGCCAGAGAGGGTTTACCCTGATTGAGATTCTCCTGGTCGTGATTATTATCGGGATTCTGGTTTCCCTGGTTGCGCCTCGTCTGGCCGGGCGTTCTGAAGAAGCCCGTAAACAGGCGGCCAAAGCGGATATCGACGGAGGTATCGCGCTGGCAGTGGATATGTATGAAGTCGACAATGGCCGGTACCCGTCTCAGCTTGAAGACCTGATTGCTAAACCCGGTGACGCCCCCAACTGGAAAGGCCCTTATATGAAAAAAGGCGTTCCCAAGGATCCCTGGGGAAGCGGCTACATTTACCGCCGTCCCGGCAATCACAATACGGAAAGCTATGATCTGTCTTCTCCCGGTCCCGATAAGCAGGCGGGCGGGGAAGATGACATTGTCAACTGGGCAGGAACCGGTAAAAGCTGACATGACACCTAAAACTGTGCTGGTGATTGATGATGAAGTGCTGATCGGCGAGCTTGTCTGCGATTATCTTGCGTCTCTGGGGTTTAAGGCTTTTGCCGCTCAATCCGCGGTGGAAGGAATCAGTTTAGTTAAAAAAGAAAAACCGGATCTGATTCTTCTGGACGTTCTGATGCCTCAGGTTGGCGGGATCGAATGTTTGAAGGAAATTAAAATTGAACGTCCGGAGAGTATTGTGGTGATGGTGACGGCGGTTCATGATGAGAACACGGCCAAGCAGGCGATCACAAGCGGGGCTTACGATTACATCACGAAGCCGATTGATTTTCAGTATTTAAAAGAAAACGTTCTCGCCCGGGTTTTCCCGGATTTTATTCCCTAAGCTTACCGGCTTCGGACCATATCCGAAGCTTCACCGTAAGTTTTTCCGTCATTCATCAGCGTCAGAATCAATTCTTCAGGGCTTCCTGCCTCAGCCAGCATTCTGCGGGCATCCGCCCGGGTATAACCGTCTTGAATCAGCCGGCTGAACAGCAGGGTCTTGTTATTTTCAAAATCCTGCTGGTCTTTGGCCTTGCCGGTATTCTCGCCGAAGTAGAAAGGATTATTGGCAAGAGAAGGCAGGGCATCAGAATTTTCCGGGGCGGGAGCCGGTTTTCCAGCCTGAGCCGGTTCTTCCTCCGCTTTTCTTCTTTCGATTTCCTGTTTCTCTTTTTCTTCCTGAAGTCTTTTTTGAAAAGCCTCTTCAGAGCCGTTGACGAAGCCGTCAACGAGCGGGGGATTTTCCTGGGTTTGTTCAAGGTATCCCTGGATTTTGCCCTCAAAGTTTTTAGGGGTTTGGCCTGGAGTAGAAGAAGGCGTTTTAGCGGCCGCTAGTCCTTGTTTTTTCTGGGCCTCAGCGGTTTTTAAAGTTTCAGCGGCGATGCGGGCGTCTTCATTGGCCTGCGAAGCGTAAGTCGGCGCCGCGTTACTGCTGATATCTAAAAGGGCATTGACCCGGGTTTCGAAACTGCTCCCCGAAGAGCTCCCTCCGCCTGTGGCCTGCTGTAAAAGGCGGAGGCGTTCGTAATCGCGCACCTCATTTCGGGCTGCCAGGGATTCGGGAAGGTGAAAAGCGGTAATGGAGAGAAAACACAAAAAAAGTAAAACGGGAATTCTGCGCATGGGTTAATATATCGCAAAGGCGGGGAGACGTTCAACCGGAAACCTTAAGATTTTGGGCCCGGGGGCCGATGAATAGGAAAACCTGAAATCTGACTGGGGAATACTCGTATGAAGAAAAAAATCGCTTTTATGCTCCTTTTTGCCGTTCTGCCCGCTTTTTCCGCGCAGGCATCGGAAGTTACGGACCGCTGGAATCAAGCCCGGGAGGAAGAAATTACGGCCAAGCAGGCTAAAATTGACGACCTTAAGACCCGGATTGATGTTTTAACCCGCCAAGTGGAGGATGAACGTAAAACGGCCTCCGCGTCGCAGGAAAAAATCTGGAAAGAATATAAGGCTGGCCTCGAAACGGAACGCGGAGGGCTTCAGGATCAGATTCGGGCCCTTGAGAGCCGGGAACAGCTTTTTGAAGCGGAACTCCGCAAGAGAAAAGAGCAGGATGAGCTCCGGATTCAGGAAAAAACCGATCATATCGGCAAAATGATGTCTGAAATCGATTTTCTCAGTAAGCAGATTGAGGAAGACCGTAAAAATTACGAACGCCAATACGCCGCTCTTAAAGAAGCGGAGACGAATAATCTCAAGGCCGGGCAGTCCGCTCCCGCGGGCGGAGGGGATTCGATTGAACTGCAGAATGGTTCAATGAACTTGTCGCCGTCTTCCGGGGATGTGACCCGCAGGCTTCAGTCCACGGAAGGATACGAGTATTACCTTGAGATCGGAGACGTGCTTGAAATTGAAGTCTGGCGTGTTCCGGATCTGACCAGTGAAGTCACCGTGCGCCCTGACGGCAGAATTTCTCTGCCGATTGTGGGAGATATTACGGTCGCGGGGATGACTTTGACTCAGCTTCGCGATATTCTCGCCAAGAAATTCTCGGATTATGTTTGGAATCCTCAGGTTTCAATCGCCATCAGTCAGTTCGGCGGGCGGAAGTTTGTCGTGCTTGGCGAAGTCCGCGGGCCGGGGGTTTACCGTTTCCAGCAGGATATTTCACTGATTGAAGCGCTCGCCCTTGCCGGCGGTTTCAGCGACCGGGCAAAAATGGGGCGTGTTATGATTATCCGCGGTGATATCCGTAAATCTCCGCAGGTTAAAATTATCAATGCCAATATGAACAACCTTCTGAAAAAAGGCATGCTTTCTGAGAATTTAAACATTAAACCGAACGATATTATTTACGTGACCAAAGACTTCCTTACGGATTACAAGGATGTCATTGATAATCTGATTTCTCCGACTTTGAATACAGGAACGGATTTCCTGGTTTTCCGCAGCGCTGTCCGGACGGCGCAGGACAGAAGGAATTAATGACCGAAACAGCATCGCAGGCAGCGCCCGTTTCGCGTTTTACCTCCGAATTCCGCCGCTATGAACTGACCTTCAGCGATTATTGGCGGATTATTGTCAAAAGGCGGATGGTTGTTTTCGCTTCCTTTTTGATGATCTTGATCGTCTCGATTGTTTACACAAACTCCAAGACGGCGATTTACCAGACAAACTCCACCATCCGGATTAGTTCCGCTCCCCGCATTTTTGATGAAAATGGAATGTTTGTTCAGCATTCCGGCGGAAACCCTCTTTTGACCTACGCCAACATGATCACCAGTGAAGAAGTGATGCGCCGGGTGGTGATCCGCCTCAATCTGCTTCCTTCAAATGCCGGGGTTGAAGAATTGAACGCGAAAGTTGGAGAAATCCGCGGAACTATCGGCACGGACGTTGATCCGGACACGGACACCATCAATATTACCGTGACTCATACCCACCCGGAACTCGCGGCCGCAATCGCCAATCAAACCGCCAAAGTGTTCGCGGAGGTCGATCTTTACGAGAAAACCAAACAAGCCCGAAACCTGCGCAGTTTCATTCAGACCCAGCTGGCTGTTTACGCGGATAAGCTGAAAACGACGGAAGATCAGATGAGCGAATTCCGCCGTTCCGGTCACGCGCTGGGAGTCGCTGTCGGGATGGAGCAGCAGCTGGCTGAGCTTGAAAAGCAAAGAAACCTGATGCTCAAGCAATTTACCGAGAAGCACCCTGATGTGATCAAGATCAACACGGAAATTGAAAGCGTGAAAGGTCAGATTACCGGGCTGCCGACCGACGAGCTGGAGCTGGCACGGCTTCAGCGTGAACTTGAAATCAACGACGCGACTTACCGGATGCTTAAAAATAAATATGAATCTTCCCGCATGGCTGAAGCGGAGCAGACGGGGGATGTGACCCTCCTTGAATCCGCGACGGTGCCTACGGTTCCGATTTCTCCGCGCAAAACCATGAACAAAATGGCCGGAGCCGCGGTCGGGCTGATCGTCGGTCTGGTGCTGGCTTTCGTGAACGAAAATCTGGATACTTCCATTGGAACGATTGAAGACGTTGAGCAGACAGTCCGTCTTCCCGTGATCGGGGTTGTGCCCTACTTTAATCCTCAGAAAATGGAAATTCCCTGGTGGCGTTTTGACCGGACTATTTTTGATTTCATCAACCGCCGTAAAGACACGCCTGCGGACGGTTCCTATCTGATTATCAACCAGGACTCCTTTTCCACGCTTTCCGAAGCTTACCGAATTCTTCGTACCTTCATTGAATTTATCATGGGCGAGAAAACGGAATTGGGAAAAGTCCTCCTGGTCACGAGTACCGGTCCGCAGGAAGGTAAAACGCTGACTTCTTCCAATATCGCGATTGTTCTGGCTCAGGGCGGCAGAAAAACCCTGCTGATTGACGCGGACTTGCGCCGTCCTATGGTTCACCGTCTTTTTGGTCTGAAACGCATGCCGGGTTTGAGTGATGTTCTGATGGGCACCACGTCTCTTGAAGAAGCCCGGCAGACCATGGCCGATATCCTGGTTGGAGAAACTTCACAGTGGGATCATTTGTTAACCGCTAAAATGCTGGACCGTCTGGAAATTCTTCCCAGCGGTACCGCGACTCCCACTCCGGCGGAACTTTTGAATTCAGATTCCATGAAAGCGATGGTAGCTCATGCCCGCACCGTTTATGACTATGTGATTATTGATACGCCTCCCGTGCTGCCCGTTACGGACGCGCGCACGCTGGGTACGCTCGCGGATGCCACGTTTTTTATTTACCGCGCCGGTAAAACCGCGCGCCGTGCGCTGACACGTGCCCGTGAGGAATTGAATCTGGCCGGCGTCAAGGTGAAGGGGATTATCCTGAACCAGGCCACTCCGGAAGTCACCTTGACCGATTCTTATTACTACCAGTATTACGGTGAAAAGAAAGACTCCAAGCCTAAAAGAAAATCCCCGAATCAAGAGGGGAGACCTCAGGTTTCCGCTAAAACCCCCAAGGGTTTTTCCCTTTGGCCTTTCTCAAAGAAAAAAAGCTGAAAGCTTCACGCCTCAACTGGATTCTCGCGCTTCTTTTTACCGCGAGTTTCACGCTATCCTCGTTTGTCCTTTACGGGTTCTTTCGTTCCCGCGATCTTTCTGCTGAGAGCGTTCTAATGCTTAAGCCGGTATCGGGAAAAGAAGCCGCGTCGGCGGTTTCTCTTGCCAAAGAAGTCACGGGCCGGAGTGTTCTGGAAGAAGTGGCCAAAGAAACGCAGGTTCCAGTTTCAAAGCTTCAGGAAATGATAGAAACAGCCGGCGACGATGCTTCCGGACAAATCCGAATCCGGGTAAAAGCTTCAACTGCTGAAAGTTCAGTGAAGATCGCGAATTCAACGGCCCGGGTTTTTCAGCAAGCGGATGTTTCCCGCCAGGGTGAAGACGCCAGGAACCGCCAGGAATTTTACGCGAGGCAGATTAAGGTGGCAGGAGAAAAAATTGAAACGCTCCAAAATCAGATTCAGGAAAGCCGGGGAGGGTTGACGGTTTCAGGCCTCTCAGACGAAAACCGGGAAAGTGCCCAAAAAAAACTGACGGATCTTGGAGCTTTACTCCGGTCCGCGGAACAGGAATACCGGCAATTTGCTTTGGACCTTGAAACCTCGAAGCTGGATGAAGCTGAAAAGTCCGGACAAGTTATGATTTTAAAAACAGCTTCCGCGAAAGAGGCCGGTGCTGGAACCCCTTCTCTGCCCCTCTGGAAGATACCTGTGATCGCTTTTATCGTATCTCTTTTGTTTGTATGTGGTTGCCGTTTTTTTCTTTTCCGCTGATTTTCTCTCCCTGCTGAAAATTGCCAGTCATTGATCAATATAATTATTTAAAGCGCCTGTTTGTAATACTAACAGGTGTTAGGTATACTTTGTTTCATGACCTCTCTCACCCAGAAACAGCTGGAGATTTTTGCCTTCATCATTTCCTTCTCTAAAGAGAATGGATATTCACCCAGCATTCGCGAGGTTGGAGCTTTTTTTCATATCTCACCGCCTTCGGTTTTAGACCATCTGAGGGCGCTTGAGAAAAAAGGTTTTATACGGCGCCTGCCTTTCAAGTCGCGCTGTCTTGAGATTCTGAAGAATCCTCAGGGCGAAGCGGCCTGACCGGCAGGCGTTTTTAGTTTTAACGGGCGTGCCCGTAGGCACCGGAATTTTACTTCTGGGGCTGAGAGGGCGAAGCTGCGCGTGCCGCATGAAACCGATTGAGCCGAGACAAGGAGAAAAAAATGAAAGTGGCGATTCTTTGCGGAGGACAGGGAACAAGACTGCGGGAAAAAACCGAATCCATGCCCAAGCCTCTGGTTGAAATTGGCGGGAAGCCGATTCTCTGGCACATCATGAAAATCTATGCTCATTATGGTTTCAGCGAGTTTGTTTTATGCCTGGGCTACAAAGGCCGGATGATTGAAGATTATTTCAAACAGGCTCCGGAACCCTGGAAAATCACTTTCGCGGATACCGGCGAAGCCACGCAGACCGGCGGACGGGTTAAGAAGATCGAGAAATTGATTACGGAAGAAAATTTTATGGTGACTTACGGTGACGGGGTCGCGGATATTGATATCCGCAAGCTCGTGGAGTTTCATCAGAAGCATGGCCGGATCGGTACCGTCTCGGCGGTGAATCCGCCTTCCCAGTTCGGCTTGCTGGATCTGGCGCAGGATGGTACCGTGAAAAGGTTCCAGGAAAAACCTCAGACCAATCAATGGATCAACGGCGGTTTTTTTGTTTTTAAAAAAGAGTTTTTCAAATTTCTTTCTGAAGAGAGTGTGCTTGAAAAACAGCCGTTGGAGAAACTGGCCGTTCAGGAAGACCTGCGCGCGTTCAGACATGAATCTTTCTGGAAGTGTATGGACACTTACAAAGACACTGTGGTTTTAAATGAACACTGGGCTGACGGCAAAGCGCCGTGGAAAGTCTGGGCGGAGAGTGGATCATGAAAAAGAAATTCTGGAAGGGGAAACGGGTTTTTATCACGGGCATCAGCGGTTTTGTCGGTTCGAATCTCGCGCTGGCGCTTTTGGAACAAGGCGCTTCGGTTTACGGCCTGGTCCGTGATGACGCCAAAAAGCGTTACTTCGACCGCCTTGAATTCAAAAAGAAAATCAAAGTCATTCGAGGGGATCTTCAGAACCTGCCGTTTTTGAAGCGGGTTCTCTCCAAGAACAGAATCGAGATCATCTACCACCTGGCCGCTCAGGCGATTGTGACCGAAGCCAACCGTGATCCGCTTCCGACTTTTCAAGCCAATATTCAGGGGACCTGGAACCTTTTGGAGGCCAGCAGGAGTTTGAAGAGTCTGAAAGCCCTGATCGTGGCGTCAAGCGACAAAGCTTACGGAATTCACAAGGTTCTTCCTTATAAAGAGACTCACGCGCTTCAGCCGGAATACCCTTACGATGTTTCCAAAGCCTGTACCGATTTGATCGCCCGCAGTTATTACAAGATCTTTGGCCTGCCGGTCGTGATCACCCGCTTTGCCAATATCTACGGCCCGGGGGATATCAATTTCTCCCGCATTGTTCCTGATACGATTCGTTCCGTCGTTCAGGGAAAGGACCCGATCATCCGCAGTGACGGTACGCCCCAGCGCGATTACCTTTATGTGGGGGATGTGGCCGATCTTTACCGGTGCCTGGCGGAGAATATTTCTAAAACCAAAGGTGAGATTTTTAATGCCGGTCATAACAAGCCGGTCAGCGTGCTGAATATGGTCCGCATGGTACTGAAGGTCAGCGGACGCCGGGATTTGAAACCTCGGATTCTTGGAAAAGGTTCGCTTCATGGAGAAATTGATAAGCAGTGGATGGACGGTTCCAAGGTCAAAAAAGTGCTGGGCTGGAAGCCCAAGACAAGTTTGGAAGCCGGTCTGAAGAAAACCTTTACCTGGTACTCCCGCTATCTTCGTGGATAAAAAATTGAAATTTCTGATGATCTCAGATTTTAAGCCGGACCCGGACTCCGGAACTCCCGGCACGATTTTCGCGATCGGCAAGGCTTTGAAAACCGCGGGACATGAAGTGGATTTTGAGTGGAAAGCGGAACGTTCTCCATGGTTTTCACAGCCGGGGCTTTACCGTTTTCTGGAACTGCCTTTTATCCAGCTGCGCCAGGCTCGCGCCCGGCTTCGCTCAAAGGCTTATGATGTGGTGATTGTTTCTCAGATTTACGGGTACCGGATTTATGAGAAGCTTGGGTCCCAATACCCTGAAACCATTTTTTTAAACCTGAGTCATGGATGGGAGGATCGCGTTTATCACCAAAGTTATCTGTGGGAACCGCCCCTTACGGGTTTTGCCGTCCGCAGGCTCAGCCGTTATTTGACGCATAAAGCCTGCGTGAGGACCGCCAAAAATTGCACGGCAATTCTGGCTTCTTCGGCTCAGGCGCCGGAATTTATTTCCGTAACCTGCTCAATTCCCAAAGAAAAAATACACGCGATTACTTACGGCCTTGATCCGGAGTTTTTAAGCGTGAATCTTTCCGGACGCGCTGTGACCGAAGACCTGCGCCTGCTTTATGTCGGGAATTATCTCCCGATCAAGGGTTCCAAGGTGATGGAGCGGATTCTTCCGGAAACAGCCGTGAAATTTCCCGGAGTGAAGATGACTTTTGTGGTTCCGCCGTTTCAGACGGAAAGCATCAGAGATTATTACGCGCCTTTCTTTGGAAGCCGTTTGAGAGTCCTGCCCTGGATGAAGCGGGGAGATCTTCTGCGGACTTATCTGGAGCATGACATCCTTCTCTTTCCGTCGCTCTTTGAGGGTTTCGGGAAATCGTTTCTGGAGGCGATGGCCTGCGGTCTTTGTGTCGTCGGGTACAACGAAGGAGGACTGCCGGCGCTGGCGGATTCAGGAAAGGAAGCTTATTACTGCGAAGGTGGAGATGAGGCTGGTTTGACGAAACTTTTAGAATACGCGCTTAAAAATCCGGAGGAGACCCGCGCCATAGGGCTTCGTGCTTATGAGAAGGTTAAAAATTTTTCGTGGGGAAGAACGGTGTCTGAAATAACGGACTATTGTTTAACCTTAAAAAGGGAGAGACCGAAGCGTGTTTAATCTGGAAAAAACCCTTCATTTCTGGGTCTGCGACCTGCTTCAGAATTCAGGAAAAACACTCAAAGTTGAAATCGTCCGTCCGGGTGCGGAATGTTCGATACAGCTTAAAGAGGGGGAATTGCGCGCTCGTGTTGCTTCGGATTATCTTGTGATTAAAAAGTGTAAGGGAACGGAGCTGATAAGGAAAGCAGGCGTTAAATTCGGGTTTTGCCATGATTACCGAAGCCTTCATCAGATTCAAGTCACGGCCAAGATCCGCCGGTTCCGCTCGATGGCTGCCAAAACTTTAAAGGTTCAAACGGGCGGCGGGCCTGTTTCCTTCCTTCTGCGCGTGGATGATTTTCCGTCACCTACGGTTCCGTCGGAAGATTTTTTGAAGTTTCACGCGGCGGCGCGCCGTGCCGGCCTTCCGTATTTGCTGGCCATCACGCCTTTTCTGGCCCGGCCCAACGGGCCTGCCCGGCTGACGGATCGGGAAATCGAAATTCTGAAGAAGTGTTTTCAGGAGGGTGCTGTGCCCGCGCTTCATGGTTTTACCCACGTTTCCCGTTATCAGCACATTAAGAGTGAATTGCGGGGAATGCCGGAGAAAGAGCTTCGCGTGAATCTGGAAATCGCGCTCGAAACATTTGAGAAATTCGGAAACCGTCCAGAGGTTTTCGTGGCGCCCTTTAATCATTACAGTTCAACGACCCTTCATGGATTGGCGAGGTATTTTTCAATTCTTTGCGGAGGGCCGGAGTCGATGGAGATGCTGGGGTACACGGCGGGTCCGGCCTTTATCGAAGAAACCCTTTATCTGCCGTCATACAGAGGCGCTTATGACCGGGTTTCCAGCAGGCTTTTAAACGAATCACCGCTTCCGGACAGTCTTCCCGTGCCGTTGACGGTTCACTGGAGCAATGGCGCTGGGGATCAATGGCGCGGAATGGCGAATCTTTTTTCCAAGCTGGAAAAACGAGTGCTTCCGTGGAGCTCTATGACCGAAAGACTGAAGAAATGAGTTTTTCTTTAAAAGAAAAAATCCAGGCTTTCGCCCGCCAATTCGGCTATGAAATTCACAGGACCGAAAGTTTTGACCCCGTCATGGACGCGGAGTTCCGTGATCTGGTCAAGCGGCTGAAAGGTCTTCATCTTCAGTCGGTCGCGCGGCTTTACGCGCTTTATCAGGCCGTTCAATATCTTGTAAAGAACCGGATTGAAGGGGACGCGGTGGAATGCGGAGTTTACAAAGGCGCGAGTCTGATGCTCAGCGCCTGGGTTCTTCAATCGATGGGAGATATTTCCCGAAAACTTTACTTTTATGACACCTTTGAAGGCTGGCCCAAAGCCGGCGCCCGTGACCGGTTATGTGCCGGCGGAAAAGCGGTTCCTGATATGATTCAGGAAAAAGATAAAGGACACTGGAACGCGGGCAAAGGCATTTCTTTGGATGAAGTGCGCCGGAATATGCGGAGCACCGGGTACCCGGAAGACCGTTTGGTGTTCGTGAAAGGCAAAGTTGAAGACACGCTTCCCGGAACTTTGCCTTCCAAAATCGCGCTTCTCCGGCTGGACACGGACTGGTATGAATCCACACGGCATGAACTGATTCATTTGTTTCCGAGGCTGGTGCGCGGCGGTGTTTTGATTCTGGATGATTACGGACATTGGAAAGGCGCGAAAGACGCGGTGGATGACTATTTTCTGGAGCATCCTTCGGCGATGATTCTGCACCGGATTGATTACACCGGCAGAATTGGAGTCAAACCTTCATGAAAGTTATCCCGCATTTTCTGCTTTGGCGCGTTGGATTGGCCAAGCCCTGGACTTACTACAGCGAGAAATCCTGCGAGACTCTATCCCGGTACGCGGTTGGTAAAAAATGTTTGGCGGAGATCGGCTGTTGGCAGGGAGTAAACACGGCGCGTTTAAGAAAAGCCATGTCGTCGGTTGGGATTCTTTACGCGGTTGACCCATATGAACCGGGCCGTTTCGGGTTTTCCGCGGCTGAAGTGATTGCTCACGCGGAACTGAAGAAAATCCGTAACGGAAAATTAAAGTGGATGAAAATGAGCGACCTGGAAGCCGCGAGGACCTTAGCTCGAAAGCATGTTGAGCTTGATTTTATCTTCAGTGATTCACGCAACGATTATGAAGGCTTTAAAAGGACCTGGGAAGCCTGGAACCCTTTGCTGGCACCCGACGGAATCTATATTCTTGCAAACAGCCGTATGGAGACGGACAGGGGCGGGGTGGAACCCGGCAGTGTGCGTTTCACCCGGGAAGTGATTCTTAAAGATCCTCGTTTCCGTCACCGGGAAGCCGTCGAAAGTTTCACGATTCTTCAGAAGAGACTTCGATGAATCTCTCAGCCATCATTTACAGACTTCCGAAATTTTTCAGACGGCGAAAACTGGTCACTTTACTGCTGGCTGTTTTTCCCGGTTCAAATATTCAAAAAGTTGAGATGGATAACGGCGGAAAGCTTTACGCGGATGTTTCGGATTTATTTCCAAAAACGTATTTTGTGACCCGGGGGTTTGACCCGGAATTTTTTGAAACAGCGTCGTTCTTTCTTTCCGGTGGGGGCGTTTTTTTTGACGTTGGAGCGCATTTTGGATTCTGCAGTTTTGGAATCATGGGGCGTTTGGCCGGGGCCGGGGTTCGCTATCATTTATTTGAAGCCAATGAAGATGTGGCCCGGGTGCTCGAAAAATCCCGGAGCCTTTGGCCTGAAAATGCTATTGAGATCCGCCATGCGTGCGTTACGGACCGGCCGGGGACTTCAAAGCTTTTCGTGAAAAAAGGGCATTTAAGCGGTTCTTATATTTCAGGAGATGGAACCCAGAGCGTGCCGAATTTGACGCTGGACGATTACATTTCTCAGCAGGCGATTAAACGCGTGGATTTCCTGAAAATAGATGTCGAAGGGCATGAATACGCCGCGCTTCAGGGCGCTTCGCGAAGCCTTGAGAACGGTGTCATCCGCGCGGTTTTTATGGAAGCTTCAGAGCCGAATATGAAAAACCAGCCGTGGAAAGTTTCGAACTGTCTGGATTTTCTCCGGCAAAAGAAATTTAAGATTTACTATGTCCGCAAATCTGATTTTCCGGCCCAGCTTGAGCCGGGAGAGGTTCCTCTAAAACTGCGCGCCAAGGGGGCGTCGCTCGAAGTGGTTCCTTTGAAGACTTTTCCGGCCGGTCATCAGACCGACCTTCTCGCGCTGCCCGAATCCTCAGAATTTTTAAGCACATGAAAATCGTTCAAATTTGCAATAATTACAGTCTAAATGGCGGTGTCGGCAGTTATGTGATCCGGGTCTGCGCTGCGCTGGCTTCTGCCGGTCATGAGCTTAATGTGGTTTACTCTGTGGAGCCCGCGGCGCTGACGCGGGGGAACCCTCAGCTTTTTCACGTGGAGGGTTTCGACGCGTTTACCAACCTTCGCAAAAGCCGGATCAAAACGGCTCAAGTTATGAATCTGCTGAATGCCGTGAGGCCCGACCTTGTGCATATTCAGAGTAACAACAATTTCATTCTTGAGGAGAACATCCGCCGGCAATTTCCAACGGTCAAATCCCTTCACGTCTACGATTTTTGTCCCGCGGGTACCAAATTTCATCACGCGCTCCAGAAACCCTGCGGGCATAAAACGGGGCCGTTGTGCGTTCCCCGCATGCTTTACAAACGGTGCGCGAAAGATAAAAACCCTTCCACTCTCCTCATGTTTTACCGCCGGGCGAAAGCGGTGATTGAAAATGACCGCAGGCATAAAACAATTTTGGTGGCCTCTGAGTATGTCCGCTGGCACGCGCTTCAAAACGGCTATCGGCCGGATCAGGTCAAGGTATTGCCGTATTTTACGGCGCTTCCGGGAGTCAGTATCGCGCCGGCGGCAGAGGGCGGGAAAACGATTCTCGCGACGGGGAGGCTTGAACCTGAAAAAGGTTTAGATCGCCTGCTTTATGCCGTTTCATATGTACGGAATTCAGGCTGGAATCTGGTGATTGATGGGGATGGTTCAGACAGGCCCCGGCTTGAAAAGCTTGCTGAAAAACTGGGATTGAAGGACCGTGTGAATTTCGCGGGCTGGCTCCCTCCCGAGGAGCACGAGAACCTTTACCGGAAGGCTTTTCTGGTCGTAGTTCCTTCGGTCTGGCCTGAGCCGTTCGGTCTGGTCGGGATCGAAGCCATGAGTTATGCCAAACCTGTGATCGCGTTCCGTACGGGAGGCATTCCGGAATGGATGGATGAAGGCCGGACCGGGTTTCTGATTCCTCCTTATGACGCCAGGAGGATGGCGGAGAAAATAGATTTTTTACTGGAAAATCCTGACCAGGCTGGTTTAATGGGCCGGGCGGGAAGAGAACGGGTGGAGTTTTTCTATCAGCCGGCGCGTCATACGGCCGCGCTGACGGAAATTTATCAACAGGCAATCGATGCGTATCAATTCGAAAAAGTTTCTAAATCGACGATAGGAGAGAAGCAATGAAAAAACAGGAAATTTTATTTCCAAGCTGTAATTTAATGACGGTCAGTGACGGGCGCGGAGGGATCTTTACCTGGATTCCTCAGGAGCCTCTGGTGGAATTTAATATGCTGTACTTCCAGCCGGGAAAGACGCGCGGGAATCATTACCATCCGGAATTCGCTGAGTATTTCCTGGTGGTGGAAGGTTCAGGCGTCATGGTCAGCAAAGATTCCGCCGCGGAAGGCGGACAGCAGATTATTCATATGAGTAAGGGCATGTGCGTGCGCAATCCGCCCGGCGTTACGCATGCTTTTTACGCCATTACGCCGGTTACGGCAGTCGCGATGCTTTCCAAGAAATGGGATGACTGCAATCCTCCGATTGTGCATGAGCAGTTAATCAGCCCGAAGGGATAAGACGGAAAATGCTGACGGTCGGGATCGCGGGCGCGAACGGATATGTGGGCCGGGCTTTGTGTAAGGCTTTCGAGAAAAAGCCCGGAACCCGGGTGGTCCGCATCACGCGGGAGAATCACGCTTCAATGAAAGCGCAGTCTTTTGAGGTGCTGATTAATTCCGCGATGCCGTCGGGGCGCTTCTGGGCCAAGCAGAATCCTGAAAAGGATTTCACGGAGACGGTCGAGAAAACCCGCGATTTCGTTCAGAACTGGAAATATAAGAAATTCATCCAGATCAGTTCCGTTTCCGCGCGGTGCCAGCTGGACACGGTTTACGGACGGCACAAAGCCGAAGCTGAGAAAGAGTGTAAGCCCGGCGCATTGATTGTGCGCTTGACGGCTATGTTCAGTCCGGAACTTTCCAAAGGGGCGCTGATCGATATTCTTAACGGCCGGAAGGTGTTTGTCAGCGGGGAGAGCCGTTACGGATTTGCTTCGCTGGATTTTGTCGCGGGCTGGATTGCCGGGCACTTGGACCGGGAAGGCATTGTTGAGCTGGGAGCGCGTGACACGGTTTCGCTCGCCGAAATCGCGAAACGGACGGGTGAAAAAATTGAATTTGAAGGGGCTGTTGATGTTCAGGAAGTTCAGAATCCCGAACCGGATTTTCCGGCCGCGGAAGAGGTCTTTTTATTTATGGAAAGGATGAAGAATAAGGTATGAATCCCAAAATCAGCAAATGCAGGGTTTGCGGGAACCCGGATCTCGATCCCGCGTCGGACATCGGGGAGCAGTACCTTTCGTCTATTTTTCCGGAAAATCTGAATTACCGCGAAGATTTGCGCAAATACCCGCTGGATATGGTTCTATGCCGGAAAGATGCCGGCGGGAAATACTGCGGTCTGCTTCAGCTGGGGCATCAGCTGGATTTAAGCGATATGTACAAGCATTACCCCTACACCAGTTCCGCCAACGCGGCCATGAAAAAGATTCTTGAGGATGTGGTCGAAACCGGAACGGCGTTGGGGCATTTGAAGTCGGGTGATACCGTGTTGGATATCGGCTGTAATGACGGCACCCTGCTTTCTTTTATGACGGGGAAGGGCTACTCGCTGGTTGGAATTGACGCCGCGCAGAATATTCAGCCTGTATTTCAGTCCCAGGACTTCAAATTCGCGCGGGGATTTTTTGACAGTCAGAAATTCAAGTCCCTGTCTTCAAAGAAAGCGTCGCTGATTTTCAGTATTGCCATGTTTTACCACCTGGACGATCCGGTCGCGTTCTGCCGTGAGGCGGCGGAGTGTCTTGATGATAACGGAGCCTGGATCATCCAGATGGCGTATTTGCCGGCGATGCTGGAAACCCGGATGTACGACAATATCGTGCATGAACACAACGGGTATTACGGCATTGAAACCATGCGCTGGGTCATGCGCCAGGCGGGGCTCGAAATCTTCGATGCTTTGCTCAATGACGTTTACGGTGGGAGCTTCCGCGTTTTTGTGAAGAAGAAAAACTGCACCCGCTTTGCTGAAACGGACCGCCTTAAAGACCTGCTGGTGCGTGAAAAGAAAGCAGCGATTTTTTCGTTGGAAACTTACCGGGACTTCGACCGGAACATCCAAAAGACACGGGAAGACCTGCGCACGCTTTTGCGTAAAATTAAATCTGAAGGAAAAAAAGTCTGGGTTTACGGCGCTTCCACCAAGGGAAACACGATTCTTCAGTATTGCGGGCTTGGAGCGGGCGACATTGAAGCGGCCGCGGACGCGAACCCTTTCAAGTTCGGGCGCTACATGATCGGCAGTGATATTCCGGTGAAGAGTGAGGATGAAATGCGTAAAGCCAGGCCCGATTACCTTTTGGCACTGCCTTATAGTTTTGCCCGCAGTTTCATGAAAAGGGAAGACGCCCTGGTCCGGGGCGGTACCAAATTCATTGTTCCTCTCCCTGAGGTGGAAATTCTTTCTTGAGTTCCGAATCCCTTAACCTCCGGAATCTTTTCGTCCGCAACACGGGCATTCAGTTCGCGGGCCAGGCGGTTTCTTTATTTGTTTCGGCCGCGACCACGCTGGTCCTTGCCCGCTATCTCGGGGTCGACCGTTTCGGCGGTCTTAACTATGTTTTTGCCTTCTATTATTTCTTCATGATTTTCAGCGATCTGGGCGTGGACGTGATCGTGGTCCGCGAATGTTCCCAGTACCCGGATCAGGCCGGCCGTATTTTAAGCGTGATGCGGACTTTCCGTTTTGCGGCCGCTGTGGTAAGTTTTTTAGTTGCCGGACTGGTGATCTCTTTCGTGCCGTTCCCCACAGGGCTCAAAATCCCGCTTCTGGTCTACGGCGCCGTGCTTCCGCTGATCGCGCTTGAACTTCCCATGCTGATTTTTCAGGTTAAACTCAAACCGGAATACCCGGTGACCATCGGGATCGTTAAATCCTGTGCTAATTTTGTTTTTATGATTGTGCTGGTGGCTTTCGGCCTGGGATTCACGGGATACGCCGCGGGTCTGGTTTGCAGTGAGGCGATCGCGCTGATTCTAATTATGATTCTGATCCGCGATTGGGTTAAAGTCGGCTGGGCCTGGGACGGCGCCTTAATCCGGAGAATTCTCCGGTCCAGTCTTCCCATCGCGGCCGCCGGAGTTTTTGTCGCGGTTATTAACCGCTCTGACTTCCTGATGCTGGAGCGTATGAAAGACCTGCATCAGGTCGGCTTGTACTCCGCCGTTTATAAAGTGGTTAATTTTTTTGAAATGTTTCCGCTGATCGTTATGGGAACGGCGTATCCGCTCATGTCCCGGTTCGCGCGCACGGACCGCGCTCGGCTTAAACGGCTTTATTGGAAAATATCAGGGCTTTTAAGCTTGTCCGGTCTTGCCGGGGGACTGGCGCTCTGTTTTTTTGCCGGACCTGTCATCCATTTAGTCTGCGGTTCTTCTTATCTGGATGCCGCGGCGGGGCTTCGTGTTCATGTCTGGGCCAGTGTCTTTCTTTATCTGGCGCTGACCGGAGGTAATTTTCTGATCAGTATCGGGAAAGAAAAAATAAACCTTCTCATCCAAATCGCGGCCGCCGGGACTAATATCGTTTTGAATTTTCTATGGATTCCCGCCATGGGATTTGTGGGAGCTTCCATGGCGACCACGGCGGCTTTCGGTCTGATTTGTGCCGGCACGCTCTTGGCCGTCTGGAAATTCTGGAATCAGGGAGAGTCCGCGTGAAAATTCTAAACCTGGGCTGTGGACGCGAGCCGGTGGCCGGGGCCGTGACGGTGGATCAGAATAAATCCGTCTCTCCCGATGTTTGCCACGACCTGAATATTTATCCCTGGCCGTTTGAAAATGCCTCTTTTGATGAAATTCACGCGCGCGATATCCTTGAGCATCTGGAAGACGTTGTTAAAGCCATGGAAGAGATCCACCGCATTGCCCGGCCGGGGGCCAGAGTCATTATTACAACCCCGCATTTTTCGTGCGCCAACTCTTACACGGATCCGACGCACCGCCATCATCTTGGATTTTTTTCATTCGATTACTTTACGGGTGAAAATCAGTGGGATTTTTATTCCGATAAAAAGTTTAAAAAGAAAAAGGCTTTTCTTTATTTCTACCCGGGTTTGGCGGGAAAAATCCTCTGGCGTTTGGCCAACCGCTGGCCTGAATTTTATGAAAAGAAGCTGACCTGGATTTTCCCCGCCTGGTTTATGCATTTTGAACTTGAGGTCATCAAACCTTGATCAGCCGTTTCAAAATTCCCGCGCTGGTTCTGGCGGGGCTGGTGTTCGGTCTCCTGAGCGCTGAAGGTTTGTCCGCTTTTTTTCTGCCTCGTCCCCAGATTCAGAAGTTACCCTTAATCCGGCTTCAGGCGGACCCGTTCTGCGGTTACCGGTGCCGTCCCGATCAGAAAGGCTTCACGCTGGAAGCCCCGGCTTCTATTAATCATCTCGGGTTTCGCGGGCCGGACAGGCCGGTTGAGAAAGCCCCGGGAGTCGAACGGATCGCTTTGCTTGGGGATTCTTTTATTTTTGGTCAGGGAGTCGGGGATGACAAGACACTTCCGGTCCGCCTTGAACAGGCGCTTAATGCCGGTACCGCGTCCGGTAAACGTTATGAAGTTCTGAATTTCGGCCTTAGCGGTTACGACACGGGTCACGAAGTCCGCGCGCTGGAACATTACGGCCTGGCGTTCAAACCCGATATCGCGGTCATCTGTTTTTTTATTAACGATCTCTTTTACATTGAAAACTATGATTTCTATCCCGCCATGTTTAAGAAAAATGAAAAAGAATTTTCAACGGCACGGTGGTTTTGGGACAGCCTCTTGCATTCCAGCCGGGTGCTGATGACTTTGTGGGATGTTTCCAATATCCGCTACTTGCGGGGCCATGAAGTTTCAGATGTGCTGGACGCTTATACCCGTCACGGAGCTGATCCCGTGACCGGGCCCGCGCAAGACGGGTGGAATTTCACGCTGGCCCGGCTGAAGGAATTTGAAGAACTGGCAAAGAAAAATGGTTTCCGTCCGGTTTTACTGATCATGCCTTCGCCTGAAGAGATAACGCGCAAACAGGAAGCGCCTTACGCGGAATTTTTGCGCGGCCGGGCCCGGAAGCTGGGTCTTGAAACGGTCAGTCTTTTTGGAGACTGGATTACAGCCGAAAAAAATCCGCGCCGGCTTTTGATCCCTTACAATTTTCATCTTTCAGAAGAAGGGAATAAAGCGGCCGCGAATGAATTGGCCGGAGCTCTAAAATCTTCAAAGGTATCCGGAGTTTCATGAGAATCCTTCACCTTTCACCCTCGCATTTCAGCAGTGACTCCGTTCTGGGCGGAGCGGAACGCTACGCGTATGAATTGGCCCGCGCGATGTCAGTCCGCGCGGAGGTGCGCTTTCTGACCTTCGGCCCAAAGACAGGGTTCGAAGAAGATGGGAATTTAAAAATTTACCAGGTGAAAAGTTTTTTAACGCCGGCTTTTTTCAGTCAGATTTTGTGGGCGGATGTGATTCACTGCCATCAGATTTACAGGCCGGAAACCGATGCCGTCATTCTCGCGGGCCGGCTTTTTGGGAAAAAAGTTTTCGCGACGGATTTGGGCGGACTTGGCCGCTACTCGCTGGCTTATCATCTGCCCGTCCTGCGCTGGCTGACGGGTTTTCTGCCGATTTCTGTTTTTGGAGAAAGGCTCTGGGTAAATCAGGGCCGGGATCGGCTTCCCCAACTGTTAAAAGTTATCGGAGGCGGTGTGGATCTTGAAAAATTCTGCCCCGGAAAAGCTGAAAAACAGAAGAAAGTTCTTTTTGTGGGCCGGCTGGTTTCTCATAAAGGAATCGATTTGCTGATTGATGCCGTGGATAAAGACACTCCACTTGAAATTGCGGGCAATCCTTACGACTCTGATTATTTTGAATACCTCAAGAAAAAGTCAGCGGGTAAAAATGTCCGTTTTGAAACAGGGCTTTCTGACGAGGCTTTGGTTCAGAAATACCGGGAATCCGCGGTCGTCGTGCTTCCTTCCGTTTACACGGACTGTTTCGGGCGCAGTAACAAAGCTCCGGAGCTTTTAGGTTTGACGCCTCTTGAGGGGATGGCTTGCGGAACTCCCGCGATCGTTTCCGACACGGCTTCGCTTCCTGAAGTCGTGAAAAATGGCGAGACTGGTTTCGTGGTGCCTTCGGGAGATGTCCGCGCTTTAGCGGATAAGATCAATTTTCTTTTGAACCATCCTGATGAGGCTGACCGTTTGGGCCGTCAGGGAATTCGATTTGTCCGGGAAAATTTTACTTGGGAAAAAACGGCGGATAAATGTTTTGAAGCGTATGGCTTTAAGCTGGGGGGCTCGAAATGAAAGTCGTTTTTGTCATGCCGACTCATTTCTCTCCGAATTCAGTGATCGCGGGCGGAGAACGCTACGCTTACGGACTGGCCAAAGCGATGTCTGAAGAAACCGAAACGGCTCTAGTGACTTTTTGTTCTGAAAACCGGACGATTCAGGATGGAAAATTGACGATCCGCTACTGTAAAACTCTGAT
>CAYLPP010000009.1:0-80230 GCA_964385615.1 uncultured bacterium
GGCCAGTCTTGGATGCCGTCCAACTGCGAGATGGAAATGTGTTGACGGTGGGTGATGATAGAACGGCGCGAATCTGGAATCCCGCGACTGGGCAGTTAGTCCGTATGCTTGGGGCTAACTATAACGAGAATCCGGCTCTTGGGCACACAAGGTTGGTATGGGGTGCCATCCAGCTTGAAAATGGAAATGTGGTAACAGTAAGTCATGATAATACGGCGCGAATTTGGGATCCCGCGACTGGGCAGTTAGTCCGTATGCTTGGGGCTGACAGTAACAGGAGTCCAGTCACTGGACATACAAGAACGGTTAGGGATGCCATCCAGCTTCGGGATGGAAATGTGTTGACGGTGAGTGACGATAGTACGGCGCGAATCTGGGATCCCGCGACTGGGCAGTTAGTCCGTATACTTGGAGCTGACGACAACGAGGCTCCAGCTCTTGGGCATACCGATCCTATTTGGAATGCCATCCAGCTTGAAAATGGAAATGTGCTGACAGTGAGTGATGATAGTACCGCGCGAATCTGGAATCCAGAGACGGGGCAGTTAGTTCATACGCTTACGGGGCATACAGGGCCAGTCTTGGATGCCGTCCAACTGCGAGATGGAAATGTGTTGACGGTGGGTGAAGACCATACCCTGCGGATCTGGGATCCTGAGACTGGGCAGTTAGTCCGTACTCTTGGAGTTGACGATAACGAGGCTCCAGCTCTTGGGCATACAAGTCCGGTTTTGGATGCCATTCAACTTGAAAATGGAAATGTGGTAACAGTAAGTCATGATAGTACCGCGCGAATTTGGGATCCCGCGACTGGCGAGTTAGTCCGTACGCTGGGAGATGACAATAACGGGGATTCGGTCCTTGGGCATACAAGTGTGGCTTGGCACGTCATCCAGCTTAAAAATGGCAATGTGCTGACAGCGGGTGACGACAGGACGGCGCGTATCTGGAGATTGACGCAGAGAGCGCGTTCGGAAGCGAGAGCGGTGGAGTGGCTGGCGCCCGTAGATCAACAAACGTTGGGAGAAATCCGGCAGCAAGGCGGGGAAGTTGAAGGACGCTTTGGGCATGTCACGTCGTTTGAGAAGCTTAAACAGATTATTGCCTCTGAAAACGTTAGATCGCCTTTTAATTTAAATCTTATTCTCGGCAGTTTTATCGCGGTGCCGTTGAGCGTTTTACTTTCAGCGTTAGTTTCATTAACGCCGGCGTCCTTGCTCGCGGGTTTGATAACCGGTCTTTTAATTCCGATCATCGCGGTCATTGTCAGCGGTTTTAACACCACGACCGCGAGATTTGACGCCCTGCCTTTTCAATTTCAGGGGAATTCGTTCGTCGCTTTTGATGGTTCAGTCTACGGAAGCCGGTCCAACCCAAGCTGGCCGAACTGGCTTCAAACTTTAACGGTTCAGCTTTTTGGGATTCGCGCGGACCGCCATGAGTTTTACGTGGTTCCCGCGGCACGAAAACAGGAGATGCTGGATTACGTAGAGTCGCTTCAATCCGCTAAGGGGTGGAGCCAGGCTAAGGTTGCCAACGCGCGGGCAAAAGTGCTTTCGTATCAGGAATTTCAGTCCCACCTTTTCCTCCCTATAAATGAACTCTTGAATGAAATGGTTGACCGTTTCGACGGCCAGCTTCCCAGCCTTCCCGGTTACCGGTCTGAATACTACAAAACACAGATCACGCAAAATCCCCGCACGATGGATTTTTATTTTGACGCTAATAATGCCGCTCAGGGCAATGAGGCTCAGGACGACGCGCGTTTCGCGAATCTGCAAACACTCGCGAGTTATTTTGCCGTTCATTATCAGGGGCGTTTTGAGGTAACGGCGTCCCGTGAAGCCCTTTCAGCCGTTCGTACCCGCTATAAAATTACTTTTACGCCGGCCCGCTCAGAAGTTCGGGCCGCCGGCAAAATTGCTGAACGCCATCCTCTGGAGGGTATCATTAAAATCAGCAGAATTTTTTCCGCGTCTCAGAGGAAAACGATACTCGATTCCGCAGAATGGATACTAAAAGCGATTCGCAGGGAGCCGTCTGATGCTCAAATTACGAGAGAAGAAAAGACTTTCTTGCAGAGCCGGCTTAAAAGCGTGAGTTTGATGTCGTCTTTTACGGCTCTTTTTCTGGCTTGGCGTGAAACAGTAATTCCGTCCAACTCAATTATTTCGCTTTTGCTCTGGCCCCTTTTTATTCTGACCCGTACGGTTGAGTTGTTTATAGATGACCAGTTTCTAACGCATGGGATTTTTTATGATTCTCACCAGGGGATTTATCTTAACCCGCATCTGCTTCGCTCTCCTGAGATTTTTAAGAAAGTTTTGCTCCACGAGTTTTCACACGCTGTGGGGTATGATCAAAACGAGCTTTCGTATCTTGGGGTTTTTGAAGATCGAAACATTCCGTTTGAGCGGGAAGCTATGCGCCGCGCGTTTCCTGCGCCTATAATGAATTGGGTTTTGAGCCAGCCGCATCAAAACGCACTGGATGTTTTTAATAAAAGCGATTTGCCGGAGGATTTGCGCCGGGAGCAAAAAGAGTTTCGCTGGCGGTGGCAGGAGACACTCTTTGCATCTTCTGATCTCGCGGTTATGATTAAGAAAGAAAAGATTTTCATTTTACTCAAGCCTATTTTCCGATTTTTGCGCTATTTTCGGCGCAATCTCAATAGTTTTTTCTTGAAGGCGTATAATCCAGAAGGCCCTGCTGAGGATTATAACGCACAAATCTTGGGGCTGGCCCAGGTGATCGCGTTTGTATCAGATTTGCCTGAGCGTAGTGATTTGAATCGCTATCAAACTGCGAAGTTAATCATCGCTCGTTCCAAAGAACTTGGATTGAAAGCCGCCGCCGAAAGTGTTCTTTTGATGACTCAATCGCGCTCGGAATTGCGTACGGAAGTTTCCCCTTTTCTTCCAGAACTGACTTTTGAACAATTTCCGATTTCTCGGGAGGCACTGCGTCTGGCAATTACTCTGACGAATCGGGCGAATAATCGGCTCTTAGATGGAAGTGCGGACAATATAAGCAAGGCGGGTGCTTTTATAGACCTTATTCTTCTCGACCCTCCCATGGCAGAATTTTGGAATCATCCGACGCGCAGAGATTTGCCCGCGTTGGCCGCGATGCGCGCGTTGAAGGCGAAACTAGACGCAGGGACAATATTGACTGATTCCGATCTGAACACTTTAGGTTTGGCCGCGAAAACCGCCGTTTATTTCTATTCTGAGCAGGCGTTTTCAGCGACAAAAACCGAACCTGATGAACAGCTGATTTTCACGATAGAGAAATCTGCGGAGTGGCTGGCTAGGGAAAAGGCGGATCTTTCTGGAGGAGACAAGCGCAAATATCAAACCATTCTGACAGCGTTCCTTTCTTTGGCGAATCCAGGAAATAGAATTAAGCTTGGAGAAGCGATCAACCGCATGGAAGAAGCCGGCTTGGTTGACGCCGGTCTTTTACGGACCCTCTCTCAGGATGGCGTGCGTCATGTAGCTTCTGAGGATTCCTTATTGAGCACCACGCCTAATCTGATGTTTGAGCGGTGGCTCCCTATCGCTTTTCCAGGGGCGGACCGGGAATTAACAGAACGCATTATTGAAGATCTTATGAGACTTTACTATGGCGCTGAAAAAAATGTAGTCATAGAAAAAAACTCGCCCTATTACGCGGTTCAGGAACTCGTGAAAAAATCAGCGTCGGACGATTTTCTGATTCCTGCCATTCTCGCGCGCCCCGATCTGGCCCGTAAATATTTCTATTCAGCGGCGACCCTTGCCGGTTACCAGGCGATTGCCCGTCGTCTGGGCTCTCTCGGACTTGCCGGTACCGAAGTCCGTTATGATTTTTCCGCGGGGGATGTCAGTTCCGCTCTGCTTTTGACGGATGCCCAGTCGCTTGATTTTCACGATGCTCTCGATTTTGGTGAAGAGGCGGACCCCGCGCAGTTTGAAGACCTTAAAGAAGCTTACCGGCTGGAAAAGTCGGTCAGCGGGTTTAATAGTAATGTGCTTGTCGAAATTGTTGGGAATGCCAAAACGCTTCTTTTATGGGAGCTGGAGTTCTTAGGAGCTACTGACATTCGAATTGTTAAAGATCCTGATAATCCAAAAGTTCACTATGTTTTCTTTAAATGGTCTTACGACGGGCGGGAAGAAAGTAAAACGGAGCGGAAATTGAAGTACACCCAGGAGACGGTTCTCGCGAAGGCCGGGGCTTCATTGCCCTATCCCGTCAGTCAGCCGGTTTACCTGCGCAAGGCTGGGCATCTGTTCGGATTCCCTGATTTGCAATCGAAAGCTGTGGTGACCTTCAGTTCCGGAGTTCGCTTACCGGATTATAAGGCAGTTCCGGGGGCGCAAATCTCGGGGTTCACTTCCGATGAAACGATTTTACCGTCCCAGAGAGATTATGTGAATCTCAAGAACGCGGTGGTGTGGGAAAAAGTCGAAAAGAAAGGGATCTCTCGGGATAAAGTTAAAAATATGGTGGGTGAATGGCTCCGCAAACCCGCCATGCAGAATTTATTTCAGGCTAAAGACAAAGTTAACGGAACGGAAGCTCTCACGAACGCTATCGCGGCGCTTCTGGCAACGCCGGGGAAAACGCAATTGACGGAGCCTGAATTAGAAACCGTTTTAAACCAGCTGACTGTCCCGCACCGAAAGTTAGATAAAGGGAAAGTTAAATCCGCGCTGGGATACATCAACACCATTCTTTCCCGTTCGGAAGCCCGATCAGTGGATTTTAAGGATTGGAATTGGCAAACGGGGCAGCCGATTGTTCGTAACGGCCGGGAAGACTTGCTTGTAACCCTGCCTTTGGAAGGGATCCGTGTTTCTTACGCCGATCTTGAAAGGGCTGGAGGTTTAAGTTTAACGCTTGGAGCGGTCAGCCGCGCGGGTGCCGTTTTGAAAGTTGAGAATAACACGCTAACGGTCTCGCAGTCTGACTCGACGGAGACTTTTCCGGCTCAGTTGTTTGTAGAGAATGATTCTGAAAACAAGGCTGTGATCTTAAAGGGAAGCAGAACGAAGCAGTTTGAGGTTTATTTGTTTCAAAGTGATTTAACCCGGCTTCGTGACGCGGTTGAAACAGCTTTCGCGGTTGAGTTAAAAGATATTCCTGGAGCGGATATTCCGGAAATTGTTAAAAACGGTGAGGGTTTAAACCGCCTGCCTCAGGGGAGAGCGGTTCGGATTCCCTTGGCGGGTTTGAGAGAGCTTCGTTTAGCTGTTGGCGACATGACAGCCAGAGGATCCACACTGAAATACCTTCTGCTGGATTTAAATACCGGAAGAATCCGGTATTACGGCGTTCTTAAAGATGGAAAGCCGTCTCTTCTGACCTCCGGAGTGGCTAGTCTTGAGCAAGGAGCTCCTTCTATAGATGTAGTTCAGGCTGATCCGCTTTTTCAAGAAGCTCGGTCTGAACTGGCTTCGCCTGTGGCGTTAATGAACGCGGATATTGGAAATCCTCATCTTCGGATTCGCCGAGATCAAAGCGCCGTCTATGTGACTGACCTGTCGGAATCGGGGAGCTGGCTGTTTTCCTCCGATATTCAGACGGCTCTGTCGCGTTCTGAATCCAGAGCGGAACCGGTCGCTCCCGCCGACGCGAAAATTCTTATCGTGGAAGATGAAGTTGAAATGGCGGAAGTAGTCATTGAAACGCTGGTGAGGGCCGGCGCTCTGCGTGAAAATATTAAACTGGTTACGTCGACCCGTGAATTTACTTCCGAAGCGGTTTCGGGAGGATATACGCTGATTATTCTTGATAATAATCTGGCATCGATTGGGATGTCCGGTCTGCAGGCCTTGAAGACCATGAAATCTTCTAAGGTGGAAATCGGAAAAGATTCCAAAGGGCCGGTGGTTATTTACAATTCTGATGAGAATGTTTCTGAAGGCCGGGCTTACGCGGATTTTGCTTTGGGGAAATTGGCGCGAACCGCGGTTATCCAATCGCTTTTTAGCCAGGCTCTGAGAATTGCCGGTGAGCGCCGTTCAGAATTGCGGGTTGGTTCAGATGTTCTTGGGATTGAGGGCTGGCAAAAGAATGCCGCGGATCTGGTTTCGGAAAGCCGGGGCGCGCCTGTGTCTCGAGGTATTGGCGATTTGCAAATTATTGAAGAAATGAAAACAACGCTTCAGGTCTATGCGGCTGAGATTGAGCGAGAGGAAGGAAATAGCGGAGCGCCGATACAATTACTGACCGTTGGTTTAGGCCCGGGACATCTTGAAAAGGCCCTTCGGGGATCTTTCCCGGCTGAACGTTTTCCGATTACTGCGGTTGATCCCGCGTTGGATTCCGTGACTTCTGGAAAGATTACGGCTTCCGTGCCCGGCTTGGCGATTCTATCCAAACAAGCTGAACAGTTGGCTGTTTCTGACTTGCCGGCTACTCCGGCGGTTATTTACGGATCTTTCTTTCTGGAATATACGGACCGCGACCGGACTCTCGAAGCATTAAAAAATATTTCGCCGCCCGGAGCCCGTTACGCGATTGTGCTCCACTACAAGAATTCTCCGGAAGCGCAATACCGCCGGGAACTGGTAAGAGAAGAAGCTATTTATGTTCAGTTCCTTCAAGTTGCCTTGGAGATGCTCAAAAGTTCAAAATACAAATCGGCGTTGTATAACTCGATCCGGAAAGGAGAAATTACTTTCGAGAGGAGCAAAATCAAAAAGGATGTCCAAGAGGTGCTGGGAATGGTGGCTGGTAATGCGGGGGACAGATCCGCACTGCGAAAACAGCTGCCTGGCGACATTAAACGAGCTTTATCGAATTATATAAGGACTGTGGCGCAATACGCGCCTTTTCTCGCCGAGTCAGACCTTTATCTCCCTGAGGGTGTTTTGAGCGGCGACGAGCGAAGCCGCCTTCTTGCCCGTTTAGGAAAAGTTTTCGCGGATGAAGCGGAAGCCAAATCTTATTTTGAGGCACGGGGATTCCTTAATGTTAAGGTCGAAAGACGCCAAGTGGGCGGAGAAGATTACTATTTCTTCGCGACTTTTCAAAATCCAGCGCGATCGGAAGTTCGGGCTTTGGAGCCTAGCCGGCGGGACGCTTTAATAACCGCCGCGGGTTTGGGTGCGTCGGCTCTTTTGACGGCTGTTTCGGGGGAAGCCGAAGGGGAAGAAATTAATTTGGGAGCCGAATGGGCCGGGGTGATTAAAAGCTTGCAGAGCGGAATCGAACTTCATCGAAACCGGTTTGGCGTGAACGGTCTTCTTGAAAATCAGATGGAGCCGGGGAGGGACAAGGATATCTCCTGGATCCGCGCGGGGGATATCGGTTTCAGCCTAAGTTCTCTAGTCATTCAGTATCTCAATGGAAATGAAACAGCCAAGACAGCGGCGCTTAAAATGATTCTTACGGCGCTTCAAACGCATGAACGTCTGGTTAAGGATTTCGGCCTGAAGATTGCCAAAGACGGGACCGCCGGGTATGGCGCCGGCTTTGAGGGCGAACCGACAGGGTTACTGCCTGAAGTTTTGGGGCGCGACAAGACTTATTATAAAGCGGAGCCTGCCCGGGAGACAGGCATGATCGAGTACGCGGCTTTTGACATGGCCCTGACGCATGAAAGGCTGATCACTTTGCAGGGAATTCTGGAAGATGAGTTAGCAAAAGTAAAAGGGAAGAGTCCGGCCCGGGAGAGATCTCTTGGCGAAATTCTGAAGGTTCTTAACAGGATTCTTGGCCAGGTTTCCTATCTTCCTTTCATAGACAAAGATGAAAAGCTTCATCACAAAGTGCTGGTTTCTTCAAAAAAAGACAAAGAACCCAAGCTTACCGACGATTTAATTGACAACAAATACACGGAAGCCGTGGCGTTTCTCCCTTTGATCGCTAGAGGGTATCTGGGGAAAAACGGTGAAAAAATTTGGGATGCCATGAAAGTCGAATGGCAGCTTCTTCCAGTGAGTGAATCGGAGAAAGTGCCGGTGATTAAAGGCGATAAAGAAGAAACCGCTTGGGCGGCTTTCTACGGGCATTTGCTGGGCGCGGCTAAATCGGCTCCCAAAACTTTAGGTTTGAGCGGTGAAAATTATACGCGCGCCGCGCTTTACGCCGCGAAAAAATACGGCCACAAAGCGGCGGGAAGCGCTCCTGGTACCGGATTGAAGGCGAATCAGTATCAGGCATTTGGTATCCGCAACGCGGACTCGAACGATTTTTCGACGATTCCTTACGGGGTCTTTATGATGGCGCTTTCCGGCCGTGAAGGTGTGAAAAATTTAAAAGCGTTTTTGGCGGCCGTTAAAGCGGCGGGCGGGCTTTCCGCGCAGTACGGGCTTGTGGATTCTTACAATCCTAAAAATTTAAAACAGAATAACGGCAAGGTTATTTTGATGAATCAGGTTCTGATGCTGGAAGCTTTGAACGCGGAAAAACTCCGCCGTGAGACGCCTGCCGTGAAATTTACGGAAAAGAAACTGGCGGAAACAGATGAGAAAAACCCTGTTCCCAAAAATCTGCTTCCCTCGAACGCCGCTCTTGTTGATTTAACAGCTGTCATTGTAAAAGAAAACAAGTCGGGCGCTCTGGGGGACGCGAAGCCTCCGGTGATTGAGGAGAAGAAAATGACCGTGAGCTTTTCCTCAGCGAAGGAAGGGGATTTGAGCGGCGCGTGGTTCGCGCTTCCGGCTTTCAAATTAGACGAAGGCCTCGCTGGACTTGAAGTTGCGCTGGCTGAAGGCGGAAAATTTCCGGCGGAATTAAAAATCGAATTCAAGGATGAAAAGAAAGCCGTTATTGGAGAAACGATTGTCACTTCTGACGAAATCAAAGCGGGAACCCTGAAGCTGGATATTACCAAAGTGATTCGGGCTTCAAAAGGTAAAACCGTAAGCGAGGTTGTGATTTTTGTGACCAAGAAAGGCGAAGGTTCGTTTACGATCAATTCATTGAAGTTGACTCCGCGTTCGGAAGTGCGCACTCTTTCATTAAGTGATGACGAACGCGAACTGCTTTTGAGCTTTTACCAGGATGTGCTTGCCAGAGCGCTGGAAATCGCGCGGGCAAAAACGGGGGACGCTTTCGCGGAAGCTTCCGCCGGAGTCTTTCAGAAGGCGATTAATTCTCTCGATGCGAAGAAAAACCAGCTGACTCGGACGGTTGGAACTTATTGGGCCATGCCGGATATTGCACCTGAGGATCTTACGGATGCGGTCCGCGCGTCGGCGGGCAGTAGTAATGATCAGGCCGCGAACCAACTCTACGCGGCGGCTTATGAGATTTATGCCTCGGCTTACCGAGCGCTCGCCGATAAACGCCCGGTCTTCCGTTCTGAAGCCCGTATGGATTTTGCCCGCGTGGATGTCTTGATGAGGCAATTCGAAGAAAACGTCAGGGATGCGAGGCGGGCGGCGGAAGAAGGCCGTTTTGACGACGCCCGGAACGGTTTTGAAAAAGCGGCGGATGCTTATATTGAAGTTTCGAAAATATTCAGCATGGGAAGGTTTTACGCCGACAAAGCCATGTTTCTGAACTGGCAGGAAAAAGTGGGCGGCACGCCTGTTTTTAATCCGGATCAGTTGAAGGACTTTGATTTCAAATTTTCAAATGACCGAACCCGCGATCAGGATATTCGGCGGGTTCTGGTGAACGCGGCGCTTTTGTCCCTGGATGTCATTCGCAAACAGGGCGGCGGACTGGAGCTGACTGGACGGGTTTATGGCCAGGTCTCCGATGTCAGCGCCTTGAAGCCTGCTGATTTTTCCAGAATCGCGCGGGTCAGCAACGTGGCTTCGGACACTTACGAGTATCAGCATACACCGACCGGCGAAATTTATATCGTCAAGTTCCTCGGCCCCCGCGCCTTGCCGGAATTATTTGGGCAATGGCTGTTTCAGAGACTGGGTTTTTCAACCGTGGAAACGCATCTGCTGAATTTTAGCGGTCAGCCCGCCATCGTTATGAAAAAAATTCCGAATGTCGTGACGGTTTATGATTATCTGTACAGACAGCTTGGCGATCCCCGCATGTTTCAGAATGAGATTGTCGCAAACCGGCTCTTTCCCTCAGGGTACGCGAATATTTTAAAACAGTCCAAGCTCGCGGACATTCTAATCGGGTTGAAAGATGCTCATCTTCGCAACGTCCTGCTTCGGGTTGACGCCGAAGGGAATCTTCTTTCCGAAGCGCCGATTTTTATTGATAAAGAGCGGTCTCTCGGATATCAGACTGATTCAAGAACGGGGCAGGGCATACGGTTTGAACCCTACCAGCCGGCCGTAACACGGGAAAGGATCGATGCTGGTAACGATACGTTTAAACTGGGGCAGGGAGAACCTTTTTATTACCGGAACGCGAGAGTGAATGATCTAACGGAAACGGCGGAGAAAATCGCTCAGATTACCCCTGGGGAAGTTGACGCCGCAGTGCGGAAAATCACAGGAGATTTTGGGGGAGATAGGAATGATTTTCTCCCGGATCAGCTTCAGCCCGGAAAACTGGTGCCCGCTTTAAACACGGCGATCGCTTCCGTAAAGGCAATTTACGCTGTTCGTTCTGAAGTACGGCTGGCGCCGGCAGGAGGCGTTCAGGAAACAGCGGAAGAGGAAACGCTTCCCGGAATTCCTCTTAGATTTAGCGGTGTAGAATTGAAAGTCGGAATGGGATGGCTGGAAGCTCTTCTGGATGCCGGGAAAAAATGGCCGGCTGACACTCCGGTTATTTCCGTTTTGAGCGCCGGAATCGCTTATGCGGAAACACCTGCTGAATTGGAGCCGAAAGTTTTGAGGCTCGGAGATATCTGGATGAATTTGACGACGCCGGAGTCCGCGCAGGCGATTGCCGGTTTGGCCGCGCAGATGAAGGTTTCCGACACGCCTCTGGCGATGCTGACCGTGACGACGAATGAGCCCACGGATCTTCAGTCGCTTGCGGCCGCATCGATCTTGAATCCGAATTCATTTTCTGTCGTGATTTATCTTCTCCCTCAGGGAACCGCGCGCAGTGAAGTGCGCCGGGTTCAGGAAAAACTGGCGCCTGAAATTAAAAAAGTTCAGGCGTTTCAGACCACAAGCGGAATGATAGGAAAACGCTTTCAGCTGATTGTGGCTCACCCGGCGGATGTGACCGGCCGTGTTCAGGAAGCTTCCCGGATGCTTTTCAGCCAGATGAAAAGTTCGGTCAAGGCGGTGCAGGACAGTGCGATGGATGCCTTTTTAGAGCGCTATTTCGTTCAGCTGATGATTGGTTCTGATTTGAATGTTTTGCAGGATTTAGTTCATCCCAAAGCAGCTCGGGTGCTTCGCTTGGAACTTGACGGAAAAGCTGCTGACGGCTCAAGGATGTCATCCGCCGCGATTGTGGTGCTGAGCAAGACAGGAACCGCGGAGGAGATCGACGCTGAAACCGCGGAGCTTCTCAATAAACGGGATCAGAAGCTGTTTGATATTATTCCAGATAAACTGCGGGCGTGGGAGAAAACGGTCGCAATCGCGGTCGAGGCCGCGTTCAAGTTCGCGACCTCCGCTTAATCCTAGTTCAGGCCGGACTTTGCGGGTCCAGACTCCGCAGACGGGACTCCATTTTTTTCTGGGTCATCATGTCGCCTTTCTCTCCGGCAACTTTGATCCCGCGCTCATAAATTTCCCGCGCTTTTTTGAAATCACTGAGTGATTCTAGCGCTTGCCCGAGGCCGAAATAAGAAGAGGAGTGGCCCGGGTCAATTTCAATGGCCTTTCTGAAAGTTTCCAGAGCTTCACGCTTTTTACCGCACTCCTGATAAATCGTTCCCAAACTGAAATATCCCAGTACGTCGGCCGGATCCAGCTCGATCACTTCTTTGTAGCGCTGAATTTTTTCCTCATAATCCACTTTGGGCATTTCCTGCTTTTTGGCTTTGAGTTCCGATTTCCAGGTCAGGCGCCGTGCTTCGGCCTGTTCGTGTTCGGCTTCAAGGATCATGCCTTTGGCCACATAACAGCGCGATAAGTTAGTGTGCGCCATAATCGAATCCGGATTGACTTTGATCCACTTGCGGATCAAATCAATCGCTTCGTCGAATTTCTTTTCTTGGTGGAGGATCACGGCCAGGGCTTCATAACCGTCTTCAAAAGCGGGGGACAGTTCAAGGATTTCCCGCAATTTGCGGGCAGCTTCCGCGGGGCGTCCGTCGCGGTAATCGGTAAGAGCTTCGTGGTAAAGCGGGAGAGGGTCCAACTAAGCTTCGATTCCGAGCTTTCTTTTGCCGTCTTCGCTGATGCGTTCCGGTGTCCAGACCGGGTCAAAAACGACTTCCACAGTGACTTCCGGGATATTGAGAGAGGTTTTGATCTTATTTTTAAGGTCATCCGGCATGGATTTCGCGGCAGGGCAGTGCTGGCTGGTCAGGCTCATGCGGATATTCACGGCCTGTTCCTTGACTTCAATATCGTAAATCAGCCCCAGATTCCAGATATCCACCGGAATTTCAGGGTCAAAGCAGGTTTTAGCGACTTCAATGACTTGATCTTTGGTTACCATGCAGGCATTTTAGCCGTAACCCCCGGCAGGGTCAAATAATAAGTCCTGTAATCACGAATGACAAAGAGGGATAACTTGGTTAAAATCATGCGCTTATGAAAGTTAAAAATAAAAATGTACCGTCGCTCATGGCGACTCTTCTGAACGGTTTCGCCTGGTTTCTGGCTTCTCTGGTCACTTTTGCTTATTCATCAATCGGGCTTCTGATCGTTCTCCCGATTTCCGCGATTTTTGATCATCAGCGGCGCATGATGCACATCGTGGCCATGCTTTGGGCCAAGAGTTTGATCGCGGGGCATCCGCTTTGGACTCTTGAACGTTCCGGCTTGAATTATCTGAACCGTAAAAAGTGTTATGTCATTGTCGCGAATCATCAAAGCATTGTGGATATTCTGGTCGTGCTCGCGGCGCTCCCGACACAGTTCAAGTTTATCGCTAAGAAAGAACTTTTCAGCGTTCCCTGGCTGGGCTGGCATATGTGGGGAGCCGGGTATATCGCTTTAGACCGGGGCAGTAAGCAAAGCGGGAAGACTACGATTGATACCGCGAAAAAGTGGCTCGATGAAGGGATCAGCGTGCTTTTCTTTCCTGAAGGAACACGCAGTGAAGACGGTCAGATTAAGGTTTTTAAAAACGGGGCTTTCAAGATCGCGGTGGAAAAAAGGATTCCGGTTCTTCCCGTCGTGCTGGATGGAACCGGAGCCACGTCACCCAAGAAAAGCAAAACGATCAGCAAGATCGCGTCTTTGCGGGTGCGGGTCTGCAAACCAGTTCAGCTTGCCGAAGACGAGACAGTGGAAAGCCTTCGCGACAGGGTTCGGGGAGCCATGACTGAAACGCTCGCCGAAATGCGCGGAGAATGAAAATTCTTTCTCTCAATACCTGGCAGGAGCGCGGGCCCTGGCAGGAAAGATGGAAAATTACTTTCCGGTGGCTTGAAGCGCATTCCCCCGACTTTTGCGCTTTTCAGGAAGTTTTTAAAGAATCCTGGGCGCGGGAGATTCAAAGGAAAACAGGAAATAAGTCCCTGGTGTTTTTTCCGGAGCCTTCCGGGCTGGCGATGGTTTCACGGTACCCTGTAAAACGTTCGGAAATTTTAAAGTACCAAACTCAGTCTCCGATCGAAGATTATAAAAGGTTCGCGGTTTTTGCCGAATTTGAAACTCCGGCAGGAGCGGTGTACGGGTTTAACACGCATTTATCCTGGAAGCCCGCGGACTCAGCAACCCGGGCGGGGCAAATTCGTGAATTAATAGACTGGTCTCGCGAAAAGGCAAATGGAAATCCGGTTTTTGTAACCGGAGACTTTAACGCGTCACCGGAAACCGCTGAAGTCCGGCAGATGACGGAAGCCGGATTCATGGATACATTTACGGCGATGAATCCCGGAAAACCGGGATTAACCTGGGACAATCAGAATCCTTACGCGGCAGGCGCCAGCGTGTTTCTCCCTGACCGCCGGATCGATTATGTTTTTACCCGTGATTTTATGAAAATCGCGGACTTGGGCTCTTCGGAAGTTGTCCTGAAGGAGCCGAATGAAAACCGGGTTTTTGCGTCTGATCACTATGGTGTTTTGAGCGAATTTAAACTCAGGAGGCAAGATGGACGCGGTTGAATATTCTCCGGAAAAAGCTAAGACATATCAACGTAAGCGTGAAATCCTGACTCTCCTGCATCTGGTCATTACGCCGGCATTGCTTGCCCTGGTTATCATGACGGGACTGTCCGCTTGGCTCAAAGAAACAGCTCAGGCGGTTTCTCCGTCGCCCTTTCTTGTTTTCGCGGTTTATTTTATTTTCTACTCGCTTTTTATGATGCTTGCGGAATTTCCGTTTTCGTTTTACAGCGGTTATGTGGTTGAGAAAAAATTTTCACTTTCCAATCAAAGCTTCGCGGGCTGGCTTGGGGTGTACTTAAAAAAAACGGTGCTCTCTTTTGTATTTTCACTTTTTCTGATTGAGGGATTTTATTTTCTGGTCTGGAATTTCCCCAACCGCTGGTGGCTGGGCGCTTGGGGCGCCTTCGCGCTGATCAGTTATTTCATGGGGAAAATTTTCCCGGTTTTTATCGTTCCGATGTTCTACAAATACGGGCTGGTTGAAAACCAGGAAGTCAAAGATCTGATTTTAAAACTTGCGGCGAGGTTTAAGATGCCGCTCTCGCAGGTTTATTCTCTCAACCTGAGTAAAACCACCAAGAAAGCCAATGCCGCTTTTATGGGGCTCGGCAAAACCCGCCGGGTGGTTTTGAGCGATACTTTGCTCGCGCATTTCACGCCGGAAGAAATTGAAGCAGTGGTGGGGCACGAGCTGGGGCATTGCGTTCACCAGGATATCTGGAAACAGCTAGCTTTGGGTTTAGTGACGTCATTTGCCGGATTCTGGCTGGTCTTCAAGATTCTGCCATCGGCCGCTCAGATTTTTGGTTTTTACGGTCCGGGCGATATCGCGAGTCTGCCTCTGTTTTTTTTAATGTTTTATGTCTTTTATCTGGTTTTGACGCCTCTTCAGAATGCTTTTTCACGGAAGGTGGAAAGGGAAGCGGACCGTTTCGCATTTGAGGCTTGCGCCAAACCGAAAATTCTCAGAGAGTGCCTGGAGAAGCTGGCGAGAGTCAATCTCTCGGATCCTGATCCCAATCCGGTTTTTGAGTGGTTTTTCTATGACCATCCTTCTATCGGCAACCGTGTGCGTCTGATTCAGAAATGGGAGGCCGGGCAATGACGAAGAACGTTTTCTCCGCTTTTCTCGCGATGGTTCTTTTTATTCATCCCGTTTGGGCGGGGGAGAAAGAAAAAACCAAAGCGGAAGAAATCATGGAGCGCCGTCAGAAAGTCGAAGTGATGGGGTTTTACCTTAAAGACCCGAAAGATTCCAAGCTTCCTGAGATTCCCATGTCGATTCAAAATTACAATCAGGCCGTCGAGTTTTTTCAGCATCAGGAATATGACCTGGCCCGCCAGGCGCTCAACGATGCTTTGAAGCAAGACCCCTCGAACTCATTTGCCTATGAACTTTTAGGGGATGTGGACAATATGCAGGAAAAACTTCAGGACGCGAAAAAGAATTATGAAATTGCCTATAACCTGAGTCCCAAGGCTGATCTGAAAGAGAAACTCGAGAAATTAAGCGGGGATCAGAAGCTGTCCAAAAAACTTGCTACCTATAATGAAGAGCATTTCGTGATTAAGTATTTCAAGAAATCGGATGAAGACAAAGGTTTCGAGCTCCGTGAACTTCTCCGCGCGACGTACGGGCAGATTTCCAAGGATTTTGCCTACTACTTCAAGAATCAGGTTGTGGTCCTTCTATATGACGAAGAGGATTTTAAAAAAATATCCGGTCTTCCGCACTGGGCCGGGGGGCTTTATGACGGAAAAGTCCGGATGCCGATGAACCGGAGCGGTTTCAGCGACCTTGATTTGAAGGCTTTGACCGCGCATGAAGTGACGCACGCGTTTATCGCGGGGATGTCCGGCTCGCGCGCCCCGGCTTGGATTAATGAAGGGCTGGCGCAGTATGAGGAAAATAAAATCCGCCCTATTGATATGATCGTTTTTGAGGCCGCGATTACAACCGATAATCTCATGCCCCTTCTGATTTTAATGCGTGAAGACGCGGTGCAAAGTCTGCAGGATTCCCTGCGCGTGAATCTTTTTTATCAGCAGTCTTTTCATTTAGTGGATTACCTGGTTCAGCGCTATGGGATGTTTATGGTTAAGCAGATGCTCGCGGAGTACGCGAAAGGCAAGGACTCTGAAGAAGTGGTGCTTGAAAAGCTTAAAATTTCAACGGAACGGCTGGAGAAAGAATGGAAAGCCACGTTTACCAACGATACGCTTTAAAAGATATTTCCCCGGAATTCCCTTTTGCGTGCCGGTTTCAGGGCGACTTGACCGCGCTTAAGAATTCTTTGTCCCGTCACGGTCAGATCGCTCCGGTGGTGATTCTTGAGGAGACGGGAAAAAAGCCGGTGCTGATCGCCGGCCACGCGCGTTTTCAGGCCGCGAAGGAACTTGGTTGGAAAGAAATGGATGCCCGAGTGGTCCGGGAAAATAAAAAGCCCGCCGACTGGTTTTTCTTTTCGGTCCTGACGAACTGGAACCAGAACTGGACCGATCTGGACCGCTGTTTTGTTCTGGACCGCGCTCAGAAAACCGGAATTTCCGAGAAAGAAATTCTGGAGGAAATGCTTCCGGCTCTGGGACTGGCTTCCGAAAAGAGATATTTAGATGAATCGAAAACGATTATGTCGCTTTGCCCGGAAATTCTCCAGGCGGTCGCGCAGTCACGCCTGCCATTTCGGGGAGCGGGGGAACTGGCCGTTTTCGCTCAGGCGGATCAACGGACTTTCGCGGCGCGCCTTGCCGGTCCGCTCGCGTTAACGAGCAATCAGGTGATGAAGAGCGCTGAATGGCTTTTTGATCTTGCGAAGGCGCGCGGTGAAAAGCTGGAAGTCCTTTTAGCGTTTCCGGACGTAGAAAGAATCATCAGCCACGAGCGCTGGAACCCCAGGCAGAAAGCCGAGCTTTTTTACCAGTGGCTTCGGGCACAGCGGTTTCCGGAGCAGGTTCGCCGGGAAGAAGCTTTTGTTTCCGCCGCGGACCGGCTGGCTCAGGAAGCCCGGCAGGAGAAAAGCGAGTTTAGTGTGGAGGCTCCGCCTTTCTTCGAGGCGGAGGGGATTACCTTCCGTGCCCGGCTTAAAGACCCCGAGTCTCTTGAACGTATTCTGGAGGTTATCCGGAAGAAGAGAAATTTGTTTAACTCGTTATTTGATATTGTGTTATGATGAACGCTTGATTTTTTCAAGCCTTCGATTCGGGCGCCGGCCTCAGGTCCGGAAAGCCCTTAAATTTTTTTGGAAGAAATGACAAAAATTTCACGCTTTTCTTTATTTTTGGTTCTTCTGAGCCTATGCAGTGCTTTTTCTGTCCGCGCGGAGGATGTTCAAGTTAATTCCAGCTTGGACAAGCGTTCGGTTTCCGTGGGCGAGGAAGTTCATCTGACCATCCGCATTAGCGGAGCGCAGGGAAATATTCAAGCGCCCCGTCTCGCCGCGATTAAGAACTTCGACACTTACTACACCGGCCGTGCGTCACACCTGACTTTCATTAATGGAGAATCCAGTTCCAGCGTGGAGTTCAGTTATTCGCTTGTTCCCAGACAGGCTGGGAAATACACCTTGGCGCCTGTTGAGGTTTTTGTAAATTCTCAAAGATACACAACTCCCGCGGCTGAGATTGAAGTCAGCGGGGGAAATAATTCAGCGCAAAGCGCTTCGCCCTCTTCTTCCGCTCAGGCTCCTCAAATGGGATGGACTCCGCCTCCGCCTGCCGCTAATGCGCCGGCTGCGCAGGAACCCGCTTTGGGGTACAGACCCGAAGATGACAATATTTATATTAAAGCATGGGTCGACAAAACCTCCATTTATCCGAATGAGCAGGTGCTTCTCACTTATTCGCTCTACACCCGTTATGACACACGTCTGGAAGGTTTTGAAGAAGAGCCCCAGGTCAGCGGTTTCTGGATTGAGGAATTTCCCATGGAGCGCGAAGTACGGCGCGAAACTGTGCGCGTGGACGGCAAGCGTTATGTGAAAGCCGACGTCCGGAAAATGGCGCTTTTTCCGACGGCGCCCGCGGAATACACGATTCAGCCCGGCGTCCTGAAGGCCTCAATTCGTCAGGAAGCCCAGCAGAGCAGTGTCTTTGATGAATTTTTCGACGACAGTTTTTTTTCGGGCGGGAGCTTTTTTGCCCGGCGTGAAAACCGTATTTTAAAACCGCCTCCGATTCATATTACGGTTAAGCCTTTTCCGGAAGAAGGAAAGCCTGAAAGTTTTCAGGGCGCGACCGGGAATTTCCGCATCTCAGCCGGAATCGATAAAGCCGCCGTGAAGCAGAATGAGCCGGTGACTTTGAAGCTTACGATTGAAGGCGAGGGGAATATCGAAACTTTAAACCGGCCTAAAACGCCGGAAATTCCGGGCTTCAAAGTTTATGACGCGGACGCGACGTCCCAGCTTTTTAAAACCGGAAACGTCATCGGCGGACGGAAGACCTTTGAAATCGTGTATGTGCCGTTGGAAGCTGGAAACCAGAAAATCCCATCGCTGGAGTTCAGTTTTTTCAATCCGATTCAGGCCAAGTACGTTACCCTGCGGACCAATGAATTCAATCTGAATGTGGCGCCTTCCGAACAGAAATTCAAATTGCCGGAGGCTCTGACCCGCCAGGAAGTCTTGAAAAAGGAAGTCAAAGTTGAAGACCGTGATATCCGCTTTATTCATGAACGGCTTCCGGCCGCAGGAAGCCGGCGCGCGTCTTCCCGGTTTTTTAATTTTCTGGTTGTTGCGGATATTTTCATGACCTTGCTGGTCGCTTTTGGGATGATGCGCGACCGCCGTGAAAAGATTTTTGCCCGCGACGTTTCTCTTAAGCGCCGCTCCGCGGCCCGGTCCCGCGCGGAATCCCGGATGCGTAAATTGAAAGCGTCGCGCGAAAACCCCGGTGTTTATTTCGAGGAAGTTGAAAAAATCATGACTCAGTATCTCGCGGATAAATTTAACATTTCAGCCTATGGAACGACGCGTTACGATTTGGAGCAAAAGCTTGAAACTTCATTGGGGGCTGAAGATCCGCTTTTGAAAGAAGTCCGTGATCTTTACAGTTTCTGCGAAGAGGCGAGGTTTGCCCGGGCTGAAGTTCCTGAGCATAACCAGGCGAAAGCGCTTAAAACTCTCCGGGATACGGTCGCCCGCATGGAAAGGCTGAAGCTTAAGGTATGAAAAAAATCACGGGGATTCTTTTTTTAGCGGCGGTTTTGTTCGCGCCTTCCGTCTTCGCGATGAACGCGCAGGACGCGGATCTTTTTCAAAAAGCCAATCAGGCTTACCGGAAGGGTGATTTTAAGAATGCCGGTGACAGCTATGAGCTTTTAGCCGGAAAGTATCCGGATGAATCCGTGTTTTTTTACAATCTTGGAAATTCTCTCCAGCGGCAGGGGAAAATCGGGCCTACGCTCGTGGCTTACGAGCAGGCGCTGGCGCTTGACCCCAGAAATCAGGATATCCGCGCTAATTTGAAATATACGCGCGGACTGGTTCAGTACCGGGTTGAAGATAAAAGAAACTGGTACCTCAAGGCCGCTCAGGAAGCTCTGGATTATTTCACGGAAAGAGAAGTGGTTTCCGTGGTTTTACTGACCTATTTTCTTCTTGCGACGAGCTGGGCTTTTGTGCTGTTTTTTAAAAATGGCGCGGAGTGGGGATTTAAGCGCCGGATTCTTCTTTTGATTTCAGCTGTTTTCTTTTTAATCGGTCTTGGTAAAAATATCGAGACTCATTTTATCCGTGACGCGATCGTGACGGCGAACGAAGCCGCGGTGCGCTACGGGCCTTCCGAAGCAGACAAAGTCGCTTTTCGTGTCGGGGAGGGGATTAAGGTTTACGTGGTGGACAAACGCGAAGAGTGGAGCCGTGTCCTGATGTGCAACGGCGGAAGCGGATGGATTCCCAATACCCAGATTACGGAGATCGCAAAATAAAGGCAGACTATGAAGAAAAATAAATCACTTCCGGATTCCAGCGGTCATTTCGGTCTTTACGGCGGGCGTTATGTTCCAGAGACTTTGATTAAAGCTTTGGACGAATTGACGGCTGCGTACGCCAAAATCCGCAAAGACAGGAAATTTAAAGAAGAGCTGACGCATTACCTGCGTGATTATGCCGGCCGGCCTACGCCGGTTTACGAAGCGAAGAATCTGACCCGTCATTTTGGGCGGGCGCGGATTTTTATCAAGCGCGAAGACCTTTGCCATACCGGCGCCCATAAAATCAACAACACACTCGCTCAGGGGCTTTTGGCTAAACGGCTTGGAAAACCGCGCATTGTCGCGGAAACCGGCGCCGGACAGCATGGTGTCGCCAGCGCGACGGCAGCCTGTGTTTTTGGGCTGAAATGCACCGTCTACATGGGGGAAGAAGACATCCGCCGTCAGGCCTTGAACGTTTATAAAATGAAACTGCTCGGAGCTACGGTGGTTCCCGTGACTTCCGGCTCCAGAACTTTGAAAGACGCGACGAATGAAGCCATCCGTGACTGGGTTACCAATGTTCAGGATACGCACTACTTGATCGGTTCGGCTGTCGGTCCGCATCCTTATCCCATGATGGTCCGCGATTTTCAGTCCGTGATCGGGCTGGAGACGCGTGAATATTTTTTAAAAGAGCAGGGCGGACTTCCCGACCGTTTGGTGGCGTGCGTGGGCGGAGGCAGTAACGCGATCGGATTTTTTCATCCGTTCCTCAAAGATAAAAAAGTTAAAATCACCGGTGTGGAAGCGGCGGGTGAGGGGCTGAACAAAAAACACGCGGCTTCCATGACGAAAGGCCGTCCGGGGATTCTGCACGGCATGAAAAGTTACCTGCTTCAGGATAAAACCGGGCAGGTAGAATTGGCGCATTCCATTTCCGCGGGCCTGGATTATCCTTCGGTCGGGCCGGAACATTCTTATCTGAAAGACAGTCACCGCGTGAATTATGAAACCGCGACGGACAAGGACGCGCTGGAAGGTTTTCAGATGCTGACTCAGCTCGAAGGCATTATGCCCGCGCTTGAGCCGTCTCACGCTCTGGGTTATTTGAAAAAACTTATGCCCAAAACCGCAAAAAACGAGAAGGTCGTTCTTTGCCTTTCCGGCAGGGGCGATAAGGATATTCATACGGTGCAGGAGAAACTGAAATGAGCGGGCATGAACATACCGGAAATTGCTGCGGCGGCGGGAAAATTTTCTGCGCGTTTCTGACTTTGGGCTATCCCAGCCTAAAGGCCACTGAAGAATTGATCTTGAAGTTTGAACGCGCGGGCGTGGACATTATCGAACTGGGGTTCCCGTTTTCAGACCCTCTGGCTGACGGCCCCACGATTCAGTATTCTTCCGAGCGCGCGATTGAAAACGGCGTGAAAATCGAAGACGCCTTTAAGATGGTCGCGCGCTTGCGCGCGAGAGGCTGTCAGGTGCCGATTTTGTTTTTCACTTACCTCAACCCGATTTATTACTACGGACTTAAAGCTTTTGCTGCCGGCGCTTCGAAGGCGGGTTTTGACGGTGTGATTGTTCCGGACCTGCCTCCGGAAGAAGAAAGAGATTTTAATCTTGAATGCCGGAAAAATAAACTGGCTCAGGTTTACTTAGTGGCACCCACGACCGAACCCAAGCGCGCGGCGATGATTGCCCGTGAATCGCAGGGTTTTATCTATTATGTTTCGCTTCGCGGGGTCACCGGCGCGCGCAAGAGCGTGGCCGCGGATATTCAAAGAAATATTAAGCAGTTGAAGCGGTTTACCCGAAAACCCATTCTGATTGGTTTTGGCGTGTCTTCGCCGGAACAGGCCCGTAAACTTTCTTCTTTCAGTGAAGGCGTGATCGTCGGCAGCGCGATTGTTCAGGTCCTGCGCAAGTCCGGAGGTAAAACCGCTCCCGCAGTCCGCTTTGTCGAGCAGATGGTCCGAGCGGTCAAGGGCCGTTGATGCCTTATCTGCTGGGGCTTGATTTCGGTCAGAAAAGAATCGGTGTAGCGGTCAGCGATGAATCCGCAAGCATGGCTTTCCCTCACGGTATGATTCCTTTCAACAGCCGTAAGTCGGTTCTGCAGGAAATTCAGAAAATTCTAAAAGATTATCCGGCGAAATTGATTGTGGTTGGACTTCCTATGACGCTTAAAGGCGAAATGGGGCCGGCAGCGTTGAAGATTAAGGAACATTTGAACTGGTTTGAAGCCGAACTGAAAACTGTATCCTGGGTTCTTTGGGACGAACGGTTAACCACGAAAGAAGTGGAGCGGGTGCTTTTGGCCGCGGATGTCAGCCGGGATAAGCGTAAAGGGGTGCGTGATCAACTGGCCGCGCAGAGAATTCTGCAGAATTATATCGATTATCAAGGGAATAAGCCCTCATGACCTGTGAAGTTACTGAATTAAAAAATGGTTTGAAAGCGGTTACGGTGCCTATGAAAGACCGTGAGTCGGCCGCGGTCGCGATTTGGGTCAAGACCGGCGCCCGGCTTGAAAGCGCGAAGCTTTCCGGGGTTTCTCATATTCTCGAGCATATGCTCTTTAAAGGAACCCGCCGGCGCACGACCCGTCAGATCAAGGAAGAAATTGAGGGGAAGGGCGGAATGCTGAACGCGTTTACGTCCGAAGAATCGACCTGTTATTTTGCCAAACTTTTGGTGCCCCATGTGCCTCAGGCGCTGGATGTGCTTTCTGATATGGTCAATCACGCGCTGATTGAAAAAAGCGAACTCGAAAAAGAACGCACGGTCATTTTGGAAGAAATTAAAATGTACCGGGATCTTCCGTCGCACCATGTGCACGATTTGCTCAGTGAACTGATGTGGCCGGATCAGCCGTTAGGCCGTCCGATCGCCGGAACGGCGGAAACCGTTTCCGCCTTGACCCGGCAGGACATCGTGGATTATAAGAAACACTTCTACCGGCCCCGGAACCTGGTTGTAACGGTTTCCGGTCCCGTGAAACACCGGGACGTGGTTAAGTTTTGCGAGAAGGCCTTTGGAAGTCTGGAAGGCGGGCACAGTTCCGGTTTTGAAAAAGCGCGCGTGCATTTTGGCGGGCCTCAGTCGCGGATTCTGGAAAAGCAGAGCGAACAGACACATCTGGTGATCGGCTTTCACGGAATTTCACGGTTTCATCATGACCGGTACAAATTGGGCGTGATGAATCTGATTTTGGGCGGAAATATGTCCAGCCGTCTATTTGAAGAAGTGCGTGAAAAAAGAGGCCTGGCCTATGAAGTTAAATCCGGCTTGAGCCTTTACCATGATACCGGCGCACTGAGTATTTCTGCGGGCGTGGAAGCTTCAAAAGCTCCCGGCGCGGTGGCGGTCATTCTTAAGGAGCTGAAAAAAATCAGCCGGAACGGCGTGACTGCCGGTGAATTGCGCAGGGCGAAAGATTTCTTTTTCGGTCAGTTGTGCATGGGGCTGGAAGATACCCTGGACCGCCTGCTGTGGGCGGGTGAAAAAATTCTAGACGGCGGGGAACTGCCGAACGCGGAAAAAATTAAAAAAAGCGTCGAAGCGGTTACGCTTGCTGACGTGAGAGCGATGGCCCGGAAAATGTTTCAGCCCGAAGGGATGTATTTATCGCTGATCGGGCCTGTGGATTCGGGTTTACAGAAAAAAATTAAAACGGAGTTCGAATCGGGTTTATGAAGAAAATTAAAATCGCGCCCAGTATTCTTTCCGCGGATTTTTCGCGTTTAGGCGAGGAAATTAGAGATGTCGAAAAGGCCGGCTGTGATTTAATTCATGTCGACGTTATGGACGGTCATTTTGTGCCGAACCTGACGATTGGACCGCCTGTCATTAAAAGTTTCCGGAAGGTGACCCAGCTTCCTTTTGATGTTCACCTGATGATCGAAGATCCTCTTCGCTACATTGAAGCCTTCCGCAAAGCGGGAGCTGATTTAATCACGGTTCACGTGGAAGCTTCAAATAATGTCAGGGAAACCCTGGAAGCGATCGTGAGATCCGGCGCCAAACCCGGGCTTTCTCTTCGCCCCGGAACGCCGGTTTCAAAACTTGACCCGTATTTGGATAAGCTGGCTTTAATTCTGGTCATGACGGTTGAACCTGGTTTCGGCGGTCAATCGTTTATGCCCCAGCAGACCGAGAAAATCGCTTATCTTCGTCCGCGTTTTAACGGCATGATTTCAGTCGATGGAGGAGTGAACGCTGAAACTGCTCCTCATTGCATTGAATCGGGCGCGGATATTCTTGTCGCGGGTACGGCTGTTTTCGGCCAGCCCGACCGCAAAAAAGCTATCGAGGCTTTGAGAGGAAACAAGTAAGTCTTATGGATCCATCAAGAATCAGAAACTTTTCAATTATCGCGCATATCGATCACGGTAAATCCACGCTGGCTGACCGGTTATTACTGCACACAGGCGCTATTTCACAGCGCGAATTCCGCGACCAGATTTTGGATGATATGGATCTGGAGCGTGAACGCGGCATCACCATCAAGGCCCGGGCGGTACGCATTAAGTACAAAGATTATATTTTGAATCTGATTGATACTCCGGGGCATGTGGATTTTACTTATGAAGTTTCCAAAAGTCTGGCGGCCTGTGAAGGTGTTCTGCTTCTGGTGGACGCGGGGCAGGGAATTCAGGCGCAGACAGTAAGTAATCTTTACCTGGCGATGGAACGCAACCTCGTTATTATTCCCGTGATTACCAAGATTGATTTACCCACGGCCGAACCAGAAAAGGTCAAACTCGAAGTTTCGGATTTTCTTGGGATTGATCCGGATGAGATTATTCTGGCCAGCGCGAAATCCGGCGAAGGCGCGGAAGAAATTGTACAGGCGCTGATCAAGCGTATTCCTCCGCCCACGGGTGACAAAAATAAACCGCTCAAGGCGCTTATTTTTGATTCCAAGTATGACAGTTATCAGGGGGTCGTTGCTTACGTCCGCGTGATGGACGGTGAAGTGAAAAAGGGCGATACGATTCTTATGATGGCGACGGGGAATCATCACGAAAGTGAAAATATGGGGATTTTTAACCCGAATCCCGAGCCCGTGGAATGTCTGGGAGTCGGAGAGGTCGGTTACATTGCGGCTAATATTAAAGATGTGGCGGATGTGCGCATCGGCGATACGGTGACTCTCGCGTCGAATCCTTCCCCTGAGGCGTTGGAAGGCTACCGGGATGTAAAGCCTATGGTTTTCTGCGGGCTGTATCCGATCAATACTTCGGATTTCGCGCCCCTTCGCGACGCACTTGGTAAACTTCGATTGAATGATTCTTCGATTGTGTACGAACCTGAAACTTCGGCTTCACTCGGCTTCGGCTTTCGCTGCGGGTTTCTGGGCCTGCTTCACATGGATATTGCCAAGGAAAGGCTGGAACGTGAATTTAATCTGGATCTCATTGTAACCGCGCCTAACGTGATTTATCAGGTAACGGATATGAAAGGAAATGTCACGGAGTTCGAAAATCCGTCGGATTTCCCCCCGGTGAACAATATCGAGAAGATTGAAGAACCTTATATCCGCGCTCATGTCATGGTTCCGTCTGCCAATTTAGGGCCGATCATGCAGCTCTGCCAGGAACGCCGGGGAATTTATATCAGTACGGAGTATCTTGACCCGACCCGCGCGATTCTGATATATGAAATGCCGTTCGCTGAAATCGTGATGGATTTCTATGATAAAATCAAGTCCATGACGTCCGGCTACGGCTCGCTGAATTACGATGTTATCGGTTTCCGGGAATCGGATCTGGTGAAGCTGGATATTTTGATTAATTCTGAACCGGTTGACGCGCTTTCCTCAATTGTCTTTCGTGACAACGCGCATACGCGGGGCAAGAAAATGGCGGAAAAACTCAAGGAAGTCATCCACCGCCAGATGTTTGAGGTCGTGATTCAGGCCGCGATCGGGAGTAAAATTGTGGCGCGTGAATCAATCAGCGCCATGCGTAAGGACGTGACGGCCAAGTGTTACGGCGGCGATATTTCACGTAAACGGAAGCTTCTTGAGAAACAAAAAGAAGGTAAGAAGAAGATGAAGAAAATCGGCACGGTTGATCTTCCGCAGGAAGCCTTTATTTCTGTCTTGAGGGTCGACGAATGATGCTCTGGATTCCGCTGGCCGTTTTGGCTTTTGTGCTTCTCTATCGCCGTCAGATTGCAGAGGAATGGCATCAATTTTGCACGAACCGGACGGTTTGGTTCCATGATAAGTGGAAAAATTGGGGCGAGCCGTTTCTGGTGGCCGCAATCCTGGCTTTTGCCATCCGCACTTTCCTGCTTGGCCCTTATAAAATCCCGACCGGTTCCATGAAACCGACTTTTATGGAAGGTGACCGGATTTTTGTGGATAAAATTTCTTACCGTTTTCACGCCCCGAAGCGCGGCGACATTATTGTTTTTAAATATCCGCTGGATAAGAAAAAAGATTTCGTTAAACGGCTTGCCGGTTTGCCGGGAGATCAAATCAAAATTGACCACGGCAAGCTGATGATTAACGGTGAAGTCATGGATGACGCGCCTTTCGCGGAGCATTATTACTACAACCGTAATGATTGGCAGTTCGGTAAAGAAAATCAGGTTATCACGGTTCCTGACGGAAGCTATTTCGCGCTCGGCGACAATTCCGCCCAGTCTTCAGACAGCCGTTACTGGGGTTTTGTGCCGGACAAGAATATGGTCGGCAGGGCATTTTTTATCTGGTGGCCGCCTAAAAGAGTGAAGTTGGTGAAATGAAGAATATCCCGCACTTTTTGTGGGGCACGTCAACCAGCTCCCATCAGGTTGAAGGCGGTAACAGTAACAACGACTGGTGGGAATGGGAAGTTCAGGGCAAGCTGATGGAACCCTCCGGCGTTGCCTGTGAACACTACACCCGTTATCCTGAAGATTTTGATATCGTAAAAAGTCTCGGACAGAACGCCCACCGTTTTTCTCTCGAATGGAGCCGGCTTGAGCCGGAAGATAATGTCTGGAATGAAGAAGCTTTCAGGCATTATGAAAAAGTTTTTCAGGCCCTGCACGAGCGGGGCATTGAGCCGATTGTAACCCTTCACCACTTCACCAGTCCGTTGTGGTTTACCCGCCAGGGCGGATGGCAGAATCCCAAAACAGCGTTTTACTTCGGCCGTTTTACTCAGAAAGTAGTCGAGGCTTTCGGCCGGTATGTGCGCTACTGGGTGACGATTAACGAACCTTTAGTTTACCTTTACCACAGCTTTTTCGCGGGGCTGTGGCCTCCAGGCATCAAATCCCATAAAGCTTCTATTCTGGTTTTCAGGCACCAGGTGCTGGCTCATATCGAGGCTTACAGGGTGATTCATGAATATTATAAAAATGAACTTCAGAAACAGGTTTGGGTTTCGATCGCTAAACACGTCTCTCATTTTACGCCGTGCAACCCGCATTCTTTCCGTGATCGTTTGGCCCTTTTTCTGCGGAATTGGTTTTTTAACGATTTGTTTGTGGATGCCTGCATCAAGGGGCGTTTGTTTTTCCCTGGGGTTTTCGCGGAAGTATTGCCGATGCGCGGAACTTTGGATTTTATCGGTTTGAACTACTACACGCGCGATTTTATCCGTTTCGGCGGAGCTCTGGTAGGGGAAAAGGGGATTGGGGATTCCTGTGATAAGTCGCATCATCCGATTGAAACTGGCGAGAAGAATATGATGGGTTGGGAAGTCTACCCGGAAGGGCTGTATCACAGATTGAAGCATTTCAAGAAATACAATCTTCCGATTATGATTCTTGAAAATGGAATCGCGACGCTGGACGACAATCAGCGCAAGCGTTTTATTGAAAACCATCTCTCTGAAGTGGGCCGGGCTATGAAGGAAGGGGTTCATGTTCAGGGGTATTTTTACTGGTCATTGCTTGATAACTTCGAATGGGCATTTGGGTTCGGCCCTCGTTTCGGTATTGTGGAAGTCGACTACAGGACACAGCAAAGAAAAGTCAGAGAAAGTGCTCAGGTCCTGAGCGAGATGTGCCGAAATATTGAGGGAAGCTTATGAACTCTTTTTAAAAAATCGCCTTTCGGAGGATTTGCAATGCAACGTGAACTTTTCGGCAGCGCTGCCGCAGCTGTTTCCCTTCCTGATTCCATGAACTCCCGTGTTTCCTTTCTGGACCGTTACCGGATGTCAATGCGCCTTGATCAGGCTTTGTTCCTTCTGATTGGGCTTCTGGTTATTTACGTTCTGGTTTTTTCCTTTGGGGTGGAAACCGGGAAACGGTACGCTCAGGATGAATTACGCTCAGAACGCCAGAAGCGCGAGCGTTTAACCGAAGAGCTGCGGGGGAAGGTTATTGCCAATATGGAAAGTGTCGCGGCCGCCGCGGGAGTTAAAAATACTCTTGGTGTCCAGCCGAAGAGCGAGATTAAGGCAGTCCAGCCTGTTTCTCCTGCTGTTCAGGCTCCGGCTGAGCCTGCAGCCGGCGTTCCGGCGGCGGGAGCTGTCTCTGAAAGCGTTACGGGGAAATACACCATCCAAATTCTGACTATTGGGTCTAAGACGGCGGCTGAAAAGGAAGTGGCTCGTCTCGTAGGGTTGGGGATGAAGGGTTTTATCCTGACTCGGGGGAAGATGAGTGAAGTGTGCGTCAATGGGTTTGCGACTCGCCAGGAGGCTGTTCAGAGCCTTAAGGAGCTTAAGACTCAAGGGGCAATTCCGGCTGACGCCTACGTCAGAAATCTCCCCGCCTGACCCGTTTCCGTTACTTATGGCAGGATCGGCAGATACAGCGCTAAAAATCCTCATTTTTAGATAGTCAAGACAGGTAAATCCGGTTATAATCCGTCATCTACATTTCGAAAGAGAGAGGTTACCCCAATGTCACAGCATCCCAGTCTGCGTATTGATTCCGTCGGCGCCAAGCACCGCAATGTGTTGACCCGTCTTGAAAGAATCAAGAAGCTTCAGGAAGAAAACAAGTGGAACGAACGTCCTTCAGTGCTCGGCCTTCCTAAGGTCAAGTCTATGAAGATCAAAGTTAAGAAGGTTAAGGAAGCACCTGCTGAAGCAGGGGCTGAGGGAGCAGCTGCCCCCGGCGCCACTGCCGCTAAGCCTGCCGCTGCTGCCGCTAAACCGGCTGCTGCCGCTGCCAAGCCCGCAGGAAAGAAGTAATGGTTTCAATTCGCCGATTCTGCCAAGATGACGAAAAGGCGGTGAAGGAACTCATTAATTCGGTCATGACAGATGAATTTCATGACTCTGCGTCTGCTTATCCCACGGAAGATCTTGAAAATATCGTCAAAACTTACGGCGGTCTTGGAGAGGCTTTTTTTGTGGCGGTCGCGGATGGTTCTAAAATTGTCGGAACTGTTGCTGTTAAGAAAGAAGACGGCCGCATTGCTTTGATGCGGCGTCTTTTTGTATCCCGCACTCACCGCAACCAGCAGATTGGCGTTAAGCTGATTGATCATGTTCTGACTTTTTGCGATGAAGTAGGCTACAAGGAAATTATTTTCAGAACGACATCCCGGATGGAAGGCGCGAATAAACTTTGCCAGAAAAAGGGTTTTGTTCAGCGCGCTAAACTAAATCTCGGATCGTTAGAACTGCTGAAGTTTTCTCATCACGTCGAGTCTTTAAAGGGAGCTAAAAGCGCCAACGGCGCTCATTGATTTTTATGAAGCTTTTCGGGGTAGGGAAAAAAGCCGGAGACCTAAAAACGCTTTCTGAAAAAGAAATTCAGGTAAAGCTTTATGGGCATCTGCGTTCTCCTCACTCGGGGGCCTCGCGGGACGGTGGAATAGCCACTCTTCCTAAGCCGGCTCAAACCGCTTCTAACGTTGCTCCTCAGACTTTTACGCCGGCCGACCGTACTCAGGCTTCTTTTTCCCAGCCCGCCGGTGCTCAACCCGGCCCGGCCCGGCCCGCTTTTAACAGCACCAAACCCTCGTCGTCCGTCCTTTCTGAACCGGCTCCCCAAAAAGCATTTCAGCCGGCTCGGTCATCCGGTAAGTTTTTCTCTTCGGTTTTTTCTTTTTTAGCTTCGAAACTGCTTCCGGGAATTGTTAAAATTTTAAAAAGCGTGATTGTTTTTGCGGTTCAGCTTGTGGTTGCGGCGTTAGGCGCGGTCACTCAAATTTTTCTAAAAATTGATTTTAAGAATCCCCGTGTCCGCCGTACCTTTTACTGGACCTTTGGTGTTGGGATTCTCTTTTTCCTTTTCGCAGGGATTCACGTTCTTAATATGAAACGGGAATTCGCCATGCGTCATCCCAACCGCGCGGTTCCTATTAAGCCGAAGATCCAAAAGCCGGCCCAGCAAATCCCCGCGCAGGTGGCTAGCCAGACACTGCTTTCAGAAAGTTCGTCCGCTGAATCCGCTCACGAGGATGTGAAACCTCTTGCTCCGGCAACTGCGAGTGGATCTCCTGCAAAAACCGTGACGGCGGTTGAGTCTGCTTCGAGCGGGGCTGAGGACGTTTCCGCTATAAAAGGGCAGGTTATCCAGATAGCGACTTTTGCCACTTTGTCAGATGCTGAAAAACTTTGTGACCGTTTAAAAACAGACGGTTGGAAGTGTTTCGCGAAACCGCTTGTTCGTCCCGGCGGCCGCACTTATTACTGCGTATTCCTTGGGCCTTTTAAAACGTACCAGGATGCGGAGGCGAAGCTGAATGCTTTTAAGAAAAAAGAAATAGCGAAGCCTTTTCAAGACGCTTTTATTCGCTCCTTGTAACGGGGGATTTATGTGGGACGGCTTTAATAAACGAAAATTTCCGCGTGTCGCGCTTCAGTGTGAAGTTACCATCCTTTCCGATCTTTCGGGAAAACCTGTTTTGACCCTGACTGAAAATGTCGGTGTCGGCGGGGTTTGCCTGATTTTGGATCATCCTCTTGACCGATTTTCAAAATGCCGTATCAAGCTGGAATTAGGTGATTCAAAAAATACGGTTGAGTGTGATGGCCGTGTCGTCTGGGCAGTACCGACTCAGAGCGGGAAATCCGGCCGGAAGCAATTTGATACAGGGATTGAATTTACCGGTTTAGAACCTGAAACTGTTAACCAGGTTCGCGGTTTTTTGGAAGCCGAAATAAAAAAATCCCCTTCATCCGTCCTTAAGTAATAATGCCCTCGCAGTTTTCATTCGATATTATTTCTGAAGTTCCCGTCCAGGAGTTGGATAATGCGGTTAATCAGGCTGTTAAGGAGCTTTCCACTCGCTTTGATTTTAAGGGAAGTAAGAGCTCCATTGAACTTTTGAAGGCTGAAAATAAAATCAAAATTGTCGCTGATGATGATTTAAAGCTTCGCAACCTTCAAGACATCCTTAAGGGGCGGGTTGTGGCCCGAAAAATCTCCATAAAGGCGCTTGATTTCGGTACCCCTGAAAAGGCGTTTGAGGGGACTTTGCGCCAGGAAGTCACAATTGTACAGGGGATTCCCCAGGATAAGGCCAAGGGGATTATTAAGGCCATTAAAGACGGGGGATTTAAGGTCCAGGCAGCTATACAGGATGAGCAGATTCGGGTGACTTCCAAGAGCAAGGATGAGCTTCAGGCGGTCATGCAGCTCCTTAGGACCTCTCCTCCGGACATCCCCCTCCAATTCACCAACTTCCGGTAGTCATAAGCCTTCCTGAGGGGAGGAAGGAGATTTTTTTTGTCCGCCCCTTGTATTTCAAAAAGTCATGTGTTAGTCTTTTTTTGTTCCTGAAAAAAAGTCGGATTTTATTGTGTCCGCTTATTTTAAGACTTTTGAAAGTTATAGTTTTTTAACAAATGAAAATTGAGGGGAGGTGGCCCGTGGATAGTAAAGAACGTAGAAGGTTTAAACGCTTTGATGCTTACATGAGCGTGAAGTTTAAGGTTTCGGGTCAGGATGAGCTGAAAGGTGTCAGCCTGAGCCGTGACTTGTCCCGTGAAGGAATCTGCATTAATTCAAATGAAGATCTAAAAGAAGGGACTACTCTGGATATTGAAATTAATATTCCGGATGATCCCAAGCCTGTTTTTACTTCCGGTAAGGTAATGTGGTCGCATCCTTCCGAAGAAAAAAAACAAGGTTACGATCAAGGAGTCCGTTTTCTTCTGATGGATCCTGTTGATAAGTTCCGCGTTTTAGATTATGCCTACAATCACTGGCTTGAAACAAAAGTCAATGATTACGCGGATCCCGAAGAAATTTCCGAAACCGAATAATTTCTGATTCTGAAATGAAAGGCTTCCTGCTTGCGCTGGATCAGGGCACGACAGGAAGCCGGGCTCTTCTTTATGACCGCGCGGGGCATGTCGTCGGATCAGCCTACCGTGAATTTACCCAGTACTATCCTAAACCCGGCTGGGTCGAGCATGACCCCGAAGAGATTTGGAATTCCACCCGCCAAGTTATTCTTTCCGCGTTAAAAAAAGCCAAAGCTAAAACTTCCGAGGTTCGATGGATTGGGATTACCAACCAGAGAGAAACGGCAATTTTGTGGAGCCGGAAAACCGGAAAGCCTGTTCATCGCGCGATTGTCTGGCAGGACCGCCGGACGGCGGGATTGTGCGACAGTTTCAAACGCCGCGGACTTGAAAAACTGATTCGTGATAAAACCGGTTTAGTTCTCGATCCCTACTTTTCCGCCACAAAAATTCATTGGATGCTTGAGCATGTGCCCGGTCTTAGAAAACGCGCTCGATCCGGAGAAATCTGTTTTGGAACGGTCGACACCTGGCTTTTGTGGAAACTGACTGCGGGAAAAGTTCACGCGACGGATTTTACCAATGCTTCGCGCACACTCCTCTTCAACATCAAAACCCGCAAGTGGGACCCTGATCTTTTACGGATATTTAAAATCCCTGCGTCTGTTCTCCCGAAAGTTTTTGATTCCGGCTCTGATTTTGGTCCGGCCGCGCCCGCGCTCCTTCCAAACGCGAGAATTCATGCCGTCATAGGTGATCAGCAGGCAGCCCTCTATGGACAATCCTGCTACAGCGCCGGTCAGGCTAAGAACACATACGGAACGGGTTGTTTTCTGCTGATGAATCTTGGAAAAAGTTTCCAGAAGCCTCCTTTCGGACTTTTGACAACGCTTGCTTGCGACCGGAACGGTAAAAGCGTTTACGCTTTCGAAGGAGCGGTTTTTATCGCGGGGGCGGTCATGCAGTGGCTCCGTGACGGGTTGCGCTTTTTTCGAAAAGCTTCAGAATCGGTCAGTCTGATTCACGGTCTTAAGGATACGGGCGGCGTGACTTTGATTCCTGCGTTTGTTGGATTGGGGTCGCCTTACTGGAATCCGCATGCCCGCGGAATGATTTCTGGAATCACGCGCGGTACCACTCGCGCTCATATTATCCGGGCCGCGCTTGAATCGATCGCTCAGCAAAGCGCGGATGTTTTGGAGGCCATGCAGAAGAATGGCCGTCATCATCTTCGTGAACTTAAAGTGGATGGGGGAGCGACCCGTAATGATTTTCTAATGCAGTATCAGGCGGATCTTATGGGAATACCTGTTCTGGTTTGCGATGTTTCAGAATCCACGGCCTGGGGTGCCGCCAAGCTGGCGGGGTATACTTCCGGTTTCTGGGGGCGTGCCCAGGAAACTCCGGCCAGCCGTAAATTTAGGCCTCGAATATCACGCCGTGAGGCCGAATCGCTTCGGCAGGTTTGGAAGCGCGAAATAAACAGAATTTCATTCATTTAAAAACTTTTTTGCCCCTCTCCTGAAATTCACTCTTCCGGCCGATATATAGGTCGCTATGTCTTTCTTCAATTTTGGCCGAAAACTGGATCCCGCTAAGGAGTATTCGCTCTCCGATATTCCTGTCTTTTCCTCATTAACCCTTGCTGAGCAGAAGCTCATTGAGAAAAAAGCGCGCATTGTTGAGTTTAAACGCGGAGACATCGTTTATCAGGAAGGGACGCCTTCGGATGCCTTCTATGTGGTTATTTCCGGCCGTTTCCGGCTCTTCCTGAAAGCCAAGTCCGGAATTCCTGAAAAAACGGTTATTTACTTCTACCGAGGTGATCACTTCGGCGAAGCTTCGATGCTGACCGGACGTCCGCATAGCGCTACGGTTGAAGCCAAACGTGACGGTCTAATCCTGCGTATTGATCGAGAGGATTTCCTGGAACTGATTAAGCATATTCCCGGGATATCCCAGCAGTTGAACCGTTCCATGGGGATACGGCTTGGTAAAATCGAGAATTCCAGCCGCCAGGAAGTTCGGATTGCCGCGCTTTACGGCAATCAGGAAACTCCCGCGGTTTTCCAGTTCTGGGCGGATATGGCGGATGAGTTGACCCGGGAAACCAAGCGCAAGGTTATTGTCCTGGATTTTGTTTCGCCGTTTCATCCCTCAGCGGGTAAGGAACTTCAGATCAATGCCCCCTCGACGTTTGATCTGAGTAAGCACGATCCCACCAGCGATGCTGATTTGAAAAGTACTGTGATCAAGCATCCGCGGGGTTTCAGTTATCTGCACGTGAATCATTCTCAGGAAAATTCGGGAGATGAAAAACGTCTTTTCGCTTTGATGACGTTTTTAACTTACCGCTACGATTATTTGCTTTTGAGAATGCCCCAAAATATTTCAGATTTCAGTTTTAAAGTCATTAAGCACGCTGACCTGGTTTACGTTTACGCGGGTTCTCGGGTCTCCGATCTTCAAGGGTGCGCGGACGCGGTCAGAGAGTTTACGGAGCATTTTGCTTTCAATAAAAACGAACTCCGGATTGTTGTTCCGAGTGATCAGGAAACGCATGAAGCTTTTGAGAAGAAAGAGGAAGTTATCGGCACCCGTATTTTTTCGGTCTTACCGCCGAAGTCAACTCAAGCTGAGCGTTATCAGGGCGCGATCCGCTATCTGGCTAAGGAATTCTCCGGGCGTCTCTTGGGTCTGGCGCTTGGAAGCGGTGCGGCTTATGGTTTGGCGCACGTGGGGGTTTTAAAGGTTTTGGAGCGGGAGGGGATTTTCCCGGATATTATCGCGGGGTCAAGTATCGGCGCTTTGGTAGGAGGTATCTGGGGCGCCGGATACAACGCGGATGAAATTGAGAAAATCGCGAAAAGCATCGACAAAAAAACCGGCTTTTTCAAAATTCTAGGTTTTCGTGATATGTCGATCGCTCACCGCGGATTTTTTAAAGGCAATCAGGTGGTCCGGTTCATTGACAGCTTTTTGGATAATAAAACTTTCCAGGATTTAAGAATCCCGGTCAAGATTGTCGCCGCGAATCTTTTCACGTCCGAAGAAGTGGTTATGGATACCGGGAAAGTTTCAGAAGCCATTCGCGCCAGTATTTCGATCCCGGGCATTTTTAGGCCGTTTGCCTGGCAGGGAAAGCAGCTGATTGACGGCGGAGTCATTGATCCGCTTCCGGTTGAGCTTTTGCATAACCTTGGCGTTAAGAAGGTGATCGCCGTGAATGTTCTCCCGGGGCCAAAAGACCGGGTGGAAAAAAACCGGATTCGCGAAGAAGATACTCAAAGGCAATTGCGTGAGGCCGCGTCGCGCGGAATGCTTCAAAAAGCTTTGGCTTCGTCAATGCACAAAGTCTATGACCGCTATGCCGTGAACATTTTTAACGTCATCATGAATACCATCCAGTTTCTGGAGTATGAGATTGCCAAATCTTCCGGGATGCAGGCCGATGTCATGATCCACGCGATCGTCCGGGACGCCCACTGGGCGGAGTTTTACTCCCCGGAAAAGTTCATCAAGGTAGGGGAGGAAAAGGCCCAGGAACACCTTGAGGAAATTAAGCGGCTCCTGGCCGAATAAGCTTCCTAGGGGGTTTGATTGAAATTGTTAGCGTATATGCTATTATTGTTATGGATTTTTAAAAGTACTCATTTCTCCAACCACTAACCGTTGAGGATCTTATGACGGACATCGTAATCGCGGGTGGAGTGCGCACGCCTCAGGGAAATCTGGGCGGAGCGTTGAAAGAATTTACCAATCATCAGCTGGGCAGTCTTACGGTCAAGGCTCTCCTTGAGAAAACCAAACTTCCTGTTACCGAAATTGATGAAGTTATTTTCGGCTGTGTCGGCCAGCAGTCAGACGCGGCCAATGTGGCGCGAGTGATTTCTCTCATGTCAGGCATTCCGAAAGAAGTTACGGCGTATACGGTCGCCCGCAACTGCGCTTCCGGTCTTCAGGCGATTACCAGCGCGTGTCAGGCCATTAAGGCCGGCGATGCAGAGTTGATCGTCGCGGGCGGTGCGGAGGTTATGTCCTCGTCTCCATTTGTGAACCGCGATCTTCGTTTTGGAAAGCGCCTGCGTAATTCCGCGCTGATCGATACGATCTGGGAAGGTTTAACGGATCCGATTACGGGATTGATCATGGGGCAAACGGCAGAAAATCTTGTAACTGAGTTTGGAATTACCCGCCAGGCGCAAGATGAATTTTCAGTGTTATCCCACCAGCGCGCATTCCGCGCGACTCGTGAAGGTAAATTTAAGGACGAAACATTTAAAATTATGATTCCGAAAAAGTTTTACGGCAAGGAACTCCCGCCGGAGACTTTTGTGAATGATGAAGGAATCAATCCAGCTTTGAACGTACAGACTCTTTCTCAATATCCGCCTATTTTTAAACAGGACGGTTCGGTGACGGCTGGGAATTCCTGTCCAATCTCCGACGGCGCGGCCGCGGTGATCGTGACGACAAGAGAAAAAGCGCAGAAGCTCAATCTCGAGATTCTAGGCACGGTCCGTGGATACAGCTACGCGGGTGTGGAGCCGGAGCGTATGGGCATTGGCCCCGCTCACGCGGCCCCTCTGGCTTTTAAAAAGGCCGGGGTTACGCTGAAGGATATTCAGTTAATTGAAATCAACGAAGCTTTTGCCGCTCAATATCTGGCGGTTGAAAAGAAACTGGAGCTTAATCGCGATATCGTTAACGTGAACGGCGGCGCGATTGCTTTAGGGCACCCGGTCGGGGCGACGGGAGCGAGAATTGTAGTCACCCTTCTTTACGAAATGAAACGCAGAAACCTATCCCTGGGTCTTGCTTCCATGTGCGTCGGCGGCGGGCTTGGCGGAGCCATTATTTTAGAGAGAAAATAAATGTATATTTATAAAGCAGGTGTGGTGGGTGCTGGAACTATGGGCGCGGAAATCGCGCAAGTCATTACTTACGCGGGATTGCCCGTAGTTTTAAAAGACAATACGGAAGAGCTGGTCCAGAAAGGGATCGGGAAAATCCGCGCGATTTATCAGCGCCGTGTCGACAAGGGTAAAATGACGCAGGGGGACATGGAGAGCAAGATGGCTCTCGTGATGCCGACCACGAAGTACGAGGATTTAAAAGACGTAGATATCATTATTGAGGCGGTTCCTGAAAAAATGGAAATTAAACGGAAGGTTTTTCAGGAGCTTGACGCGATCATGCCGGAGAGCGCGATTTTCGCGAGCAATACCTCCGCTCTTTCGATCTCTGAAATGGGCGCGGCCACAAAGCGCGCGGGAAAAGTAATCGGAATGCATTTCTTTTATCCGGCGTCGGTGATGAAGCTTGTTGAGGTGATTCCCGGCCTTGCGACCTCCGATGAAACTGTGGATGACGTTAACAGCTTTACGGAATCGCTGCGTAAAATTCCGGTGAAGGTCAATGAATGCGCCGGATTTTTGGTTAACCGGCTTCTGATGCCCTATTTGAACGAAGCGGCTTTTTGTTTGCAGGAAGGTTCCGCGTCGCGCGAGCAGATTGACGAAGCGGTGCGCGGATTCGGACTCCCGATGGGCCCCTTTGTGCTGGTCGATCAGCTTGGTATTGATGTTTGCCTGGATGCGACCAAAGTGCTTCTGGATTCCTACGGAAACCGTATGAAGCCCGCGGAAATCTGGCAGGCCTACTATGACGCGAAATATTACGGCGCCAAGACCGGCGCGGGTTTTTATTCCTACGACAGTGCCAAACCGGACATTACCCCGAAATTGATTACCGATATCCAGGCAAAAACCGGTAAAAAAGGAACAGCCTTTTCGATTGAGCGCATTATTTATCCGATGATTAACGAAGCGGCCTACTGTCTGGAAGAAAATGTAGCCAAGGCGGCGGATATTGATATCTCGATGCTGGCCGGTGTCGGTTTTCCTCAGGATAAAGGAGGCCCCTTGAAATTAGCGGATGAACTGGGCCTGGATCATGTTCTTGAAGTGCTCGAGAAACTTTGCAAAGAGCACGGTGACCGTTTCTGGCCCGCGCCCCGGCTTAAACGAATGGTGCGCGCAAATTTTCTGGGCAAGAAAAGCGGACGCGGATTTTTTGAGTACACAGCTTAACAAGGAGGATTTATGACGGATACCCAGACGCAGTTTCTGAAAGTCAAAGTTGAAGATCAGATTGCCGTCCTGACGTTTGATAATCCTCCCGTTAATATTTTGACCCCGCCGGCTCTTAAAGAAATTGACGATACGTTTACTTCTCTCGAAGGTAGAGATGACGTGAAGGTCATTGTTTTTACGACGGCCGGAACGAACGCGTTTATTGCCGGCGCGGATATTAAGGTAATCGGTTCTATTTCTTCTTCAAAACAGGCAATGGAGCTTGCGCTCAGTGGTCAGTCCGTGCTTAACAGGATTGAAAATTCCAAAAAAGTCACGATCGCGGCCATTCAAAGCGTCTGCGTGGGCGGGGGGAATGAATTGGCTATGGCGTTTCATATGCGAATTGCTTCTGAGCGCGCAAAATTCGGTCAGCCTGAAATCAATCTGGGGATTATCCCCGGTTTTGGCGGAACCCAGCGTCTAGCGCGTATTGTCGGTCTTGCTAAAGCCCGTGAGTTAAACTTAACCGGAGACATGATCACGGCTCAGGAAGCTTACCGTATAGGGCTCGTGAATCGTCTGGTCCCGGATGGTGAATTGATCAAACAAACAATGGGACTTGCCAAAAAAATCGCCATGAAAAGCCGCGTCGCGCTGGAAGCCGCGGAAGCGGCAATGAAGAAGGGGATTACGATGAGTCTTCCTGATGGGTTGAAATGGGAAGCGGAAATGTTTTCAAAATTAGCAGAAACGCAGGATATGAAAGAGGGTGTCCGCGCGTTTCTTGAGAAACGTCAGGCTAAATTTCAGGATAAATAGAAGATGATAAAAGGACGCGCGCTGTATTTAAAGGTTGCTGGCGGAATGGTGACAGCTTCGCTTTTACTTGCGGTTCCGCCTCTTTTCGCGGAAGCTCAGCCTCAAGCGAAGACCTGGTTTGGTTTTGGAAAAGGCCAGAGTTCAGAAGCGGGTTCTCCTAAAGAAAATGAATCCGCGGCTGTGAGCGCTAAAGGCGGGAGTAATTCCAATTCCGCTCAGCTTGCGAAAATGAGTCCGGCTGAGAAAAATTTGATCCGCGTTCAGCAGATTCAGCAGGCTGAACAGGCTAAAAAGATTCAGGACACCAACCGCGCGGTTTCCAACGTGATGAGAGTGTCTTCCGCAGCAAATGCCGCCAGTTTGAGTCAGTCTGCCGACGTGCTCAGGATTTCAGAGCAAGCCCGGACGCAGAACCGTATTATGGCGAATCTTGAAGCTTCAAAAAACACAGTGCCGCCGGTCAAAAAGACATCGGTCGATGAAATTTTGAAGCAGGAAAAAATCCGCCAGCACCGCCAAACCGCCGAGCAGAGCCGCCGCGCGATTGAGGCGATTGAAAAAAACTCGAATCTCAGATAAGGCAGGCTTAATGCCAAAGAGCGAGTTGGATCAAAATCTGGTGCAGCTTTACCTCGACCGGGTTTCCCGCTATCAAAATCGTCCCGCCCTCTATTTTAAAGATAAAACCCGTACTAATGCTTATATCCCGATCAGCTGGACGAATTGGTCCATCCGGGTCCGGGATACAGCGCTGGCTTTAAGGGCCTTTGGCGCCTCAAAAGGCGCGCGTATCGGTATTCTTTCGGAAAACAGGCCGGAATGGACTTGTGCGGATCTTGGGATTTTGAGTCTGGGATGTATGAATGTTCCGGTTTATCCCACCTCGTCCTGTCAGGATTTAGCGTATTACATTGAAAACTCCGAAATGGAATTTTTCTTCGTCTCCTCGCAAGAGCAGTATCAAAGAGTTCGTGACGTGCTGATCAACAGCCCCTTGCGGAAGATTATCACTTTCGATCCCGTCGCTGAAAAGCATGACAAGGTTATTTCATTTTCAGATTTTTTGGAGGCAGGGAAGGCGGAGCATAAACGGCTTCCGGATTTTTTCCAGCAAAGCGTGAATTCGGTTAATCCTGATGATCCCGCGACAATCATCTACACGTCAGGAACCACCGGAGCGCCGAAAGGCGTGGTTTTGACTCATCGGAATTTTGTCGCCAATTATCTGGGGTCCAAAGAATGGATTAAGATTTCCGATGCCGATATTGCCCTTTCTTTTCTTCCGCTTAATCATGTTTTTGAGCGTCTGGCCGGTTATTACTTCATGACTTTTCATGGAGCCGCGATTGCCTACGCTGAGAGTATGCAGACGGTAGCGCAGGATATGGCTTTGGTGCGGCCCACGGTAGCGGCCGCGGTCCCGAGGTTTTATGAAAAAGTTTATGCCGGAATCCTTGAAAAGGTGCAGACCGCCTCGCCTCTGCAGAAAAAGATTTTTTATTGGGCCGTCGGAACGGGGAAAAAAAGATACGCGGACCGTTTGACAGGCCGGCGCGGTTTCGGGGACGAATTCCAATACACCCTCGCCAAACTCCTGGTCTTTAATAAAATTAAAAAGAAATTGGGCGGTAGACTGAGATTTTTTATCTCCGGCGGGGCTCCGCTCTCAAAAGAACTCGCGGAGTTTTTCTATGCCGCAGACATTCTGATTTTGGAAGGTTACGGCCTGACGGAAACTTCGCCCGTCATCGCTGTGAATACCGCGCGCGATTTCAGGTTTGGAACCGTGGGCCGTCCTATTCCAAACATTGAGGTTAAAATCGCGGAAGACGGTGAAATTTTGACGAAGGGCCTCTGCGTGATGGCCGGCTATTATAGGAATCCGGAGGCGACCCGTGAAGTGATGAGCGGCGGCTGGTTTCACACGGGGGATATCGGAGTTATCGAAAAAGATGGTTTCCTCAGAATTACGGACCGGAAGAAAGATATTATCGCGACTTCCGGAGGAAAAAAGGTCTCTCCGCAGAATATTGAAAATCTGATTCAGATGGACCCGCTTTTTTCGATGGTTGTGGTTGTGGGGGACCGGCGGAATTATCTGACCGCGCTGATTGTGCCAAACCGGGCTGAGGTGATGCGTAAGGCTGAGGAGCTGGGCTGCGCTGACCGGGCCTGGGAATTGATTCTGGCGGATCCGCGGATTTATGAATGGGCGGATCAAAGGCTCCAGGAGAAGATGCGGGGAATGGCTTCTTATGAGCAGATTAAGTATTTCACGTTTCTTCCAGCGGATTTGAGTCTGCAGAATGGGGAATTGACGCCGACCATGAAGGTTAAGAGGAAGGTTGTGATCCAGAAATACGCCGATTTAATTGACGCGATGTATCGCCGTGGGGCGGGGCAGCCGGCATGATGGATGACTTTTTTAAAAGCGGTTCCAACCGTCTCCACTACCGCTACTACCCGGTCGAGGGGCACCGCGGGGTTTGCGTTAGCCTGCACGGTCACGGGGAACACGCGGGGCGGTTTGAAAAAATGCAGAAGATGCTGGAGTCTGAAAAAGTTTCGTTCGCGATTTTTGAGTATCGCGGGCAGGGGCGGTCGGAAGGCCAGGATGTTTACGTTCAGACTTTAAATGACTACGTGGAAGATATGATCGCCTTCCGGAATTTTCTTGAAACCCGCTTTCAGGTCCGCGAAAAAATTATCCTTCATGGAAATAGTTTGGGAGGCCTGGTGGGGGTTTATTGGGCCCTGAAATATCCAGAAAAAATCCGGGGGATGATTCTTTCCTCGCCTTGTCTGGGAATGCGCCTTCCGCCGTTTCTGATGAAAGTGAATCAATTCATGAACCGCACGGCTCCGCGGTTTATTTACCGCAATCCTGTTTATCCTCCTCATTTAACTCACAGTCAGGAAGAAATGGAAATTTATAAAAGTGATCCGCTTATCAAGAGGCGGATTTCAGCGCGCCTTGTGCATGAAATGGTTTACCGCGGGCACGATCTCGAATCTTATGACGAGTTTGACTTCCCGTTTCCGGTTTACATGATGCTTGCGGAGCTGGAGAAGGTTGTGGACGCGGAGAAGGCCAAGCTGTTTTTCCAGAAGGTGAACGCGCCGGATAAAAAGCTCCGTACTTTCCCGGACTTTTATCACGAGCTGTTCCATGAGCTCGGGCAGGACCAGGCATTTGAAACCTTCCGGGAATACCTGAAGCTGATCCTCAGTTCAACCCAGCCGGGCTCTTTGTAAAAAATACTACCATCCGGCTTTTCCTGCGATTATAATGTCGCTTCGTTTTACCTATCTTTTATATTTAAAATTTTTTGGTCCCGTCCTAAAGGACGGCGGAGTTTATAAGTGGGCTTCTTGGCGTTTTTTGCCGGATGACCTGTCATCTCTATAAAAAGTTTTTGGGCCCGTAGCTCAGCTGGGAGAGCGCTACAATCGCACTGTAGAGGCCGGGAGTTCGATCCTCCCCGGGTCCATTTCCACGCCTGCTGGAGACTTTCAAAGTCTACGCGGCATTACCCGCGCATGAGCGCGGGTGCCCGGGTCCATTCGCTACGCCTAAGCGCCTCGCCGTTGCGTGGTTGAAAACCGCCAACGGCGAAGGCATTTTCCCCTCAATTTCTTCCTGTTATCCGTCCAGTATTTCTCTATAATAGTCGCCCATGAAAAAAATCCGCTTTGCCATGGCTCAGATGAACCCTACTGTGGGAGATTACGAGGCCAACTCCGAAAAAATTCTGGAATGGATTCGTCAGGCAGAGCTTAAATCCGCGGACCTGATTGTTTTCCCGGAACTTGCCTTATGCGGGTACCCAGTGTGGGACCTTGCGGTTCGAAAGCCCTTTATTCGCCAAGGCTTAAAATACTTGGAGAAAATCGCGGCTGCCACAAAGCGGATGAATGTGACGGTTGCAATTGGCTATATCGATACGCCCAAATCCGGCTCCCGAAGCTTAAACGCTATGGCCTGGATTTCGCGCGGAAAAATGATCGGGCGCGCCGTGAAAAGGCTTCTTCCCACCTATGACGTTTTTCTGGAACAAATTTTCTTTGAGCCCGGCAAGCAGAGCGATATTGTAAAGACTCCGCATTTCAAGGCGGGACCTCTTATTTGCGAAGACCTGTGGGATGCCGGCTATGAACATAAACCGATTGAAGATCTGGCCCGCAAATGTCCGGATTTTATTGTCAGCATTTCGGCCTCGCCTTTTTACCGGGGTGTGGCCGGAGTCCGTGACCAGCTGGTAAAATCTCACGCGAAAAAGTACCGGCTTCCGCTTCTCTACCTGAATCAGGTTGGGGGACAGGATGATCTGATTTTTGACGGGCGTAGTTTTTTTGCCGATGCCTCGGGCAAAATTCTTTTTCGGGCTCCCGCTTTTCAGGAAGGGTTGTTCTTTTTCGATTGGGATCCATCCGGCGCGGTGAGGGAAGCTCCGCCGGCCGTTTACCGGGATGCTCCCGAAGAGATTTATAAAGCGCTGGTTCTTGGTATCCAGGACTATTGCCGGAAAAATCAGTTTAAAAAAGTCGTGATTGGATTGTCAGGAGGCATCGATTCAGCCCTTGTCGCGGCGCTCGCTGTTGACGCGCTTGGCGCGGCCGCGGTCACGGGTGTGACCATGCCCGGCCCCCATTCTTCTTCCGGCAGTTGGGAAGATTCGGAGGAACTGGCGGCGCGGCTCAAAATAGAATTTCGAACCCACTCTATTTCTGAAGATTATGAATTCTTCATGACCCATTACGCGCAAGACCGCAAAAAAGCGGGTGCTAAACCTGACTACAAGCAGATCAATCTCGCCATGGAAAATCTTCAGGCCCGCCTTCGCGGTTTGAAGCTCATGTTTATCTCCAATGATGAAAACCGCCTGGTCCTGACGACCGGGAATAAATCCGAACTTGCGATGGGCTACTGCACCCTTTACGGCGACATGGCCGGCGGTCTTGCTGTGATTGGAGATGTTTATAAAACCGATGTTTACCGGCTGGCGGAATACCGTAACAGTATTTCAAAGGTCATTCCTGAAAAAATTATCCGTAAAGCACCGTCGGCTGAACTGCGCCCGAATCAGAAAGATCAGGATTCTCTTCCTCCTTACGAAATGCTCGACAAGGTTCTCTATCATTACATCGAAAAAAATCTAGGTCTTCAGGATATCGTCCAAAAAGTGAAGATGCCGTCTGCCCGGATCGCGGAGATTCTCCGCGGTGTCGATAGAAATGAATACAAAAGGCGCCAGACACCTCCGATCCTGCGCGTGACTGAAAAAGCCTGGTTCGGCCGGCGCATGCCGATCACTAACCGCTTTATTGATTAATGCTCACCCTAGGCATTCCGAAAGAAATCAAACCCTTTGAAAACCGTGTGGGCCTGACGCCCTCCTGCGCCCGCGTGCTGAGCGAAAAAGGCGTCAGGGTTTTTGTAGAAACCCGGGCTGGGGAAAAGTCAGGATTTAAAGATTCGGATTATCAGAAAGCCGGGGCTGAAGTGCTGGGTTCCGCGGATCAAGTCTACGCGCGGGCGGAGATGATTCAGAAAGTCAAAGAGCCTCAGGAAGCGGAATTTCACAGGTTGGGCAGGGAACAAGTTCTGTTCTGCTATCTGCATTTGGCTTCGCCTGAAAATTGCAAGTTGGTTAAGACCCTCGTTGAAAAAGGGATTACCGCTGTGGGTTTTGAGACTCTGGAAACCGGCGGAGCTTTGCCTTTGCTAGCACCTATGAGTGAAATTGCCGGGAGTCTTTCAGCGGCTTATGCCTCTTTCTTTAAGAATAATCCGGAAGCGCAATGGAATCTGAGCTCGCTTGAGAGGGTTGCGGCTCAATTCCCGGATCTTTATCAAACAGGTTCGCCGGGCCGTGCCGTGATTTGGGGCGGGGGAACCGCGGGGCAGGCGGCGCTACGGACGGTTTTGCGTTTAGGCGGAAAACCGGCGGTTATCGAGAAAAATCCGGAACGCCGGGAAATTCTCAAGACTTGGACGCCGGACGTTTTTGATCCGGCTGAAGTTCCCGAAGACAAGCTACGGGAAGCGGACGTTTTTATCGGATCGGTTCATGTCCGGGGCGCGCGCGCGTTTCAGGTGCTGACTCCTGAAAAGTTGGCGGATTACAGCCGGGAAGTTAAAAAAATCCTGATGGATATTTCAATCGATCAGGGCGGAAATTTTCCGGACAGCCGTCCCACGACTTATGAACGTCCGGTTTACCGTGACACGGCAGGAAATCTTCGGTTTTGTGTCCCGAACATTCCTTCTTTGGGCGGTCAGGCAGCTTCGGAGATGCTTTCCCGCGCCGCTTTGCCGTATACACTCGAGTTTTTGCAGGGGATTAAAGCCGCGTTTAAGAATCCGGATTTGAAGCGGGCCGTAAATGTGCGGGGCGGTGAAATTCTGATTCCCGAAGTCGCCCGGGCGCATGATGAAAAAACAGCTGAAGCTTGAAGCTATCAAGGGTATAATACGCCCTTCAAAAATTGATAAGCAAAGGAACTGCAAGGTTGCACGCTAAAAAAATTGCCCTCCTGGCCCGTGAGGCCGCGGAAGATAAACAAGCTGAAGAACCGGTTGTGCTGGACGTCGGGAAACTGACCAGTCTGGCCCATTACTTTTTGGTCATGCACGGGAATTCAGACCGGCATGTCCGTGCGATTGCCCAGAACATTATTGATGTGATGCGGGAGCACAAGGTTAAGCTCTGGCATCAGGAAGGCGTTCAAAGCGGGCAGTGGGTGCTTCTGGATTTCGGCCCCGTGATCATTCATATCTTCTACAAGGAAATCCGCGAGTTCTATAACCTCGAACGGCTCTGGGGCGACGCCCCCAAGTTATGAACGAAAGTTTAATTCAGCTTATTCAGGCGGGTTCGGCGAAATACGCCGAAGCTAATGCCTTAGAGCTTCCTTCCGATTTTCAGGTTGACCTTGTCGTGACCAAAGACTCCGCGCATGGCGATCTGGCTTCAAATGTCGCTTTCAAACTTTCCAAGCTTGCCCGTAAAAAACCTTTTGAAGTGGCGCAGGCTCTTCTTCCTCATATTGAAAAGGCGGCTTCCGCGACCGGCGCGGTAGAAAAAATGGAAATTGCCGGAGGCGGATTCATCAATTTCTTTTTGACAAAAAAATCTTTGGGTCAGGTTCTGCTGGATGTTCAGGCCCAGGATAAAAATTACGGCCGTTCCGAAGCGGGCAAAGGGCGCAAAGTCCTTTTGGAATTCGTCAGCGCCAATCCGACCGGTCCGCTTACGATCGCGCACGGCCGTCAAGCCGTGATCGGCGACACGCTGGCGCGTATTTTGAAAGCCACCGGCCATGACGCCAAAGCTGAATATTATTTGAATGACGCGGGACGCCAGATGCGCCTGCTGGGTGCCAGCCTTTACGCGCGCTATTGCACGCTGTTGGGGAAGGAAACGCCTCTGCCTGAAGATGGATATCAGGGAGACTACCTGATTGAGATCGCGCGGGATTTGAAGAATCAAAAAGGGGATGCCCTTTTAAAAGAGGCTGAAGATAAGGCTAAGGATTTCTGCCGGAAGTTCGCCGGCGATACCATCATGAAGGGAATTATCGAAGATCAAAATTCCATTGATGTGAAATTTGACACGTATTTTAACGAGACCTCACTTTACGAATCAAATGAAGTGGAGGCGACTCTGGAATTTTTAAAAAAGAAGGGCCACCTGTTTGAAGAGGATGGTGCCCTTTGGTTCCGTTCCACCGCTTTTGGCGATGATAAGGACCGGGTCGTTAAAAAATCGACCGGCGAGTTTACTTACCTGGCGCCGGATATCGCTTATCACCGGAAAAAATTTGAACGCGGATTTGATATGCTGGTCAACTTTTTAGGGCCGGACCACCACGGCTATATCGTCCGCTTGAAAGCGGCTTGTCAGGCGCTGGGTTACAACGCGGATCAGATTGAAGTCCGAATCGTTCAGCTGACGACTTTATACCGCAAAGGCGAGCCGGTGCGTATGTCCACCCGGGCGGGAGAATTCATTACCTTGCGTGAGCTGGTCCAAGAAGTAGGCGCGGACGCGACCCGCTGCTTCTTTGTGATGCGCAAAATTGAAAGCCATCTGGATTTCGATTTAGATCTCGCGAAGGAAAAGTCTCAGGAAAACCCCGTTTTCTACCTTCAGTATGGGCACGCACGGATTGCAAGCTTGCTGAAATTTTCAGGGCGTCCCGTGAACCTCAAGGCCAGTCTGGAGCGCCTCGTTTCGGAAGAAGAGAAAGATTTGATCCGCCGGATCAGCGAATTTCCGAAAGTGCTGGTCAAGGCGAGTGAACTGCTTGAGCCTTACCGGTTGGCGGACTACCTGCGCGATCTGGCCGCGGGCTTTCATAAATTTTATTCCCAGCACCGCATTGTGACTGAAGATATCGAATTGACCGACTCACGCCTTCTGCTGGCGGATTGCGCCCGCATCACGCTTCGAAACGGTCTAGCTCTCTTAGGGATCTCTCAGCCCGAGTCGATGTGAAACCGCTCGTCCTTTTTATCGTCGGGCCGACGGCATCCGGAAAATCCGCGGCCGCGGTTGAACTCGCGCGCCTGATACACGGTGAAATTATTTCCGCCGATTCCATGCAGGTTTATCAGAGAATGGATATCGGCACCGCCAAACCCGCATTGCGTGAGCGGAAAAAAATTCCTCATTACCTTTTGGATGAAATTCCGCCATCGTGCTCCTTTTCTGTTTTTGATTTTTACCGCCGGGCGCTCAAAGCCATTAAGCTGATTCATCGTAAAGGAAAAATTCCCATTGTGGCCGGCGGTACGGGTTTGTATGTCCGCAGTTTGCTTCAAGGCTTTGAGCCTGGACCTTCCGCTAACCCGGCGCTGCGGAAAAAGCTTTCGAAAATTGCTGAGAAAAAGGGGAGCCCTTATCTCCATCAGCAGCTTCAAAAAAAGAATCCCGCGCGGGCAGCTCAGCTAAATCCGAATGATTTAAAGCGGATTATCCGGGCTTTGGAAATTCTGGAAACTCCGGTGAAAGCGGGAAAGAAAACCTGTCACTCACTCGAGTCTCTGGGGTTTGAGGTTCGGGCCGCGGGTTTGCAGTGTGACCGCCAGGAGCTCTATGGCCGGATTAACCGCCGGGTGGATGCCATGTTCCGGAAGGGGTTGGTCCGGGAGGCAAAAAGCCTTCTCCGGAGCCGGATTTCACCCACAGCAAGCCAGGCTTTGGGCTATAAAGAGGTCTGGGAGGCCTTGAAAGCCGGTCAAGGCCTGGATACGGCCCGGGAAGCCGTAAAGCTAAGGACACGCCATTTTGCCAAGCGGCAGATGACCTGGTTTCGCCGGGAACCGGGTATCCGGTGGGTTGAGATTCCTTCAGGCATTACGCCCAGGAAAGCCGCTGTAATGATTGCCCGCACTTTTGGATTAACAAGTATTTGACAGCTCCGGAAATTCTCGTGTATTATTTTTGCGAAGTATGAACACGAGTGGTTTTAAGCACAGCCGAAAGGCTGCGGTTCAATCTATGAAGTGAAGGGAAAAGCCGTAATCGGTTTCGTCCGATGACGGCTTTTTTACTTTTTAGGCCCGGCAAGGTCTCAAGAAAGGAAACAACAAAATGGCTAAAGGTACAGTGAAGTGGTTCAGCAATCAAAAAGGTTACGGGTTTATCACCCCTGAAAATGGAAAAGATGTTTTCGTCCATTTCAGCGCGATTCAGGGAGATGGTTACAAATCTCTGAACGAAGGCGAGACGGTGGAGTTTGAAATCGCCAATGGTCCGAAGGGTGAACAGGCTGTGAACGTGACCCGTTCCGGCAGTGGACAGGCCCAGAGCAGGCATTAAGCCTTTTTTGAGACCTTAAAAAAGTAGGGCCTGCTCCGAAAGGGCAGGCCTTATTTTTTTTGGGGGGGATCTCGAAAAAAAATGAGAATGTGTTATCTTTTTAGCAGTATGAGAAAAATCCTGCTTTTAAGTTTTTTGTTTTCTTTTTTATTTTCGTTCAATCTATTTGGGTTCAGTATTGATTCTGCCAGAAGTTCGGAAAGCAGTGCTTCTTCGAGCGCTTCAACGGGAACTCAGACTCAATCCACATCAACGGCAGCTTCTTCTACAGCTTCTGCTAATTCTCAGGGAACGGTGGTCGGCGGGACGGTGACTTACTTAAAGTCGTCTTCTTTTGGTACCGCGAATTTCACCTCGTTAGGGGCAACCTCCACGATGTCCACTTCCGCGGCGACCGGAACAGCTCCGACAACAACCCAGAGTACCCCCTTTGCCCTTGGGAGCAGCTCTACCAGCACCAGCCCTTCTGCAACAGGCACCACCGGAACCTCTTCAGGAACCTCAACCGGGAGCACGACTTCTTCGCTTTCTGGCGGGTTTAAAATGGGGCAGGTAAGCTCCTTCAGTTCTCCTTCGACCTCTGTTTCTACAGAGACCAGCTAAGCCTAAAATTCACTTAAAATACTTTCCCCAGTTTTTTGCAATCCCCTAAACCGCCGGGTATACTTCGGTTAGTAACAAAACTGACATATAAAACAAAGATCACCACTGGGGCGGGCAGGGAACCGCGAATTTTATGGACCCAAAAACTCAGAAACTCTATACGACTCACGAAGTGGCAAAACTTCTTGGAGTGACTCCTATTACCGTGATCCGCTGGATTGAAAGCGGAAAATTCAAGTGCTTTACCACGGTGGGCGGTCACCGCCGGATCGGCCATGAAGAGCTCGTTAAATTCGCGAAAGCCTACAACCTGCCCTGGAGGGGAGACGAGGAAGTGGAAAAACGTCAGGAATATGTGGTTCTTACGGTGGATGACGAACCGGACATGCTGGAAATGGAACAGGATATGCTTTCGGGTATCACGGATTTGAAGCTCATTTCGGTGAGTAACGGATTCACAGCCGGAGCTAAATTAGTCGAGGAACGGCCGGATCTGGTGCTTCTGGATTTTTTAATGCCTGAACTGGATGGGTTTGAGTTTTGCCGTTTTGTCCGCGAAGATCCTCGTTTCAAAGACCTTCCGATTGTCGCGGTGACAGGCCTGAAGAACGACCTGGACATCCGGAAAATCAGGGAAGCGGGAGTCACGGAACTTCTGTCGAAGCCGTTTACGGCGCAGGTATTGATCGACAAAGTCGAACATTTCCGCAACTTGAAGAAGACCGGGCGCTCGGCGGCCTGAAAGGCGGTCAGACCATGAGCACGGATTCGGGTATCCTGAGTCCCGGCAGCGCGCATTTAATCGGCAACGGATTAACAGCCCTTCTCTATCTTCTCTGCTTTCTCTCGACGATTCGCATCATGGCCATGAAGGCCGGAACCCGCAATGCTTTTGTCGGCTCTATCGCTTTTCTCTTTCTTGTTTTTACCTGGATGTTCTCGGTTCACGCTTTTATGGCTCCGCAGTGGAAAAGTTTTCCGATGGAATGTGTATGGCTGGTCACCTCAAGTATTCCGGCCGTGATTTTTCTTTTCGGGCGCGGGCAGTTTTCCGTTATTTCGCGTGTTGAGGCGATGGCTTCGGCGGAAAAGTTCAATCAGATGAAGGAGGAATTTTTGTCTGTGGCTTCTCACGAGCTCCGGACGCCTCTTTCCGTGATTACCGGGTTCGCGGAGATTCTGGTCCGTGAAAAGCTCGGTCCGCTCAATGACGAACAAAAGCGCCGGGTCAGAAAAATCCTGATGCAGGGCCAGCGGCTTAACCGGATTGTGGATGAACTCCTGGATTTGTCGAGAATCCGCTCAGGAAAAGTGGAAGTCCGCCATGAGGTTTTTGACTTGGTGCCGGTGCTTAAAGCCTGTCTTGATGACCATCAAGTGGTTTGTGAACAGCAAAAATTAAAGTTAATTGACGCGGTTCCAGATATCCTTCATGACGTATCGGGTGATTTGGAGCGGGTCACTCAAATTACGGTAAATTTACTGAATAACGCGATTAAATACACGGGCGGAGGGGGAACGGTAACCCTGAGCGCGGTCGAAGATAAAATGGCAGGGGAAGTCCGCATTGAAATCCGCGATACCGGCATTGGAATTGATCCCAAAGAACAGCCCCGTGTATTCGAGGAATTTTTCAGATGTTCCGACGCCAATGCCCGCAAATTTTCCGGCAGCGGTCTCGGGCTTGCGATCGTTAAACAGCTGGTAGAAGCCCAGAAAGGCCGGGTCGGTTTGAGCAGTGAAGGACTCGGCAAGGGGACGGTCTTTTATTTCACCATTCCGATGGCGCGGCGCACCGCGACCAAGAATGCCGAAATTTTCTGCGCGGTTCCAAAACGCCAAGCCTCCTGAATTTTAATAATTCTTCGTGAAAAATCCCTGAAATTTTGGTATGGTGGTATCACTTTCGCAACCGGCCTTCATCTTTAGGGATTCTGGCAGTGATTGAAATTGAAAGAACACTCAGAAAAATCGTTTCGAATTTCTGGTTCGAATGGAATTCCGATGTCCATCTTCTCTTCCGGAGTATTAATCTCTATTCCTGGAGTCTTTTCCGCCGTAACCTCTACCGTTTCCTGAAAATTCAGGATGAAAATCCGCTGGAATACCGCCGCCGTCTGGCTGAGCTTTTGACCGACCCTGATTTCCTTAATCTGGTCCGCAAAGTTGAAACGGATTTTAAATCCTATATGCAGCCTTCGGAGACTCCCGTCAGCCGGCGCTTTCCTGAGCTGAAGGACCAGCAGGTGGCTTATTTTTCGATGGAGTACGGGATTGATATTCTCAAAATTTATTCCGGTGGCTTGGGAATTCTCTCCGGCGACCATTTGCGGGGCGCCAGCGATATGGGGCTGAAGATGACAGGTGTCGGGCTTTTTTACCTGCACGGCTATTATGAGCAGAGGGTGAAGCGCGGCGGTGTGATGAAGGTTGTGTACGACCCCATCGTTCTTCCGACAAAACGGGTCCGTGATGTTCTGCCGTTGGAACCCGCGAAAAAGGCGGGAACTTCCGAAGATCTTTTCGTGAAGGTTAATATGCCGGGGCGCGAGGTTCTGCTTCGAGTGTGGCGCGCGAAAATCGGCCGGGTCGATCTTTTGCTTTTGGATTCCAACCTGCGGGAAAACCGCGTGCATGACCGGCATATCACGCGCCGTCTCTATGCGTCGCAGAAATATTACGAAGAAGAGCGTAAGCGCCGTCTTGAGCAGGAAATTATTCTCGGAATCGGCGGAGTCAAAGCGTTGGAAGGCGCCGGCATTACGGATCCGGTTTATCATTTAAATGAAGGCCACGTTGCTTTTGCCGCTTTTGAAATTCTCCGCAAGATGATGCAGAAACAGAATCTTACTTTCCTGGAAGCTCAAAAGAGACTGGCAGGCATTATCGGGTTCACCACGCATACGCCGGTTCCCGAAGGTAACGAGCGCTTTGACGAAAAGCTTGTCCGCCATTATCTCCAGCCTTATCTGGATGAATTTTTACGGCCTGACGAGCGCGAAACTCTTTTTAATTGCGCGAGAAACCGGGAAGACCAGTTTGATATGACCAAGCTTTCCATGATGTTGTCGGGCTACCGCAACGGTGTTTCCGCGCTTCACGGCGAGGTTTGCCGTAAAATGTGGGGATATGCCTGGAATAATTTTGACCCCGAAGGTAAAGGTGTCGCGATCGATTCGATTACGAACTCCGTTCACGTTCCTTATTGGCAGAAGCCCGTGCTTCGAAGCCTGATTGAAAAATCCGGCGGAGTTGAAAAGGTTATGGAAATTCCGGATGAGGAAATTTGGAAGCTTCATCTGGAGTTTAAGGTAAAGCTGATTGCCAAGGTCCGTGAGAGGGTGGCTCTTCAGCTTCTTCATGAAGAGGCTTCGCCGGAAGAAATTTTGGACCGGGCGCAAAACCTTTTGGATGTGGATTCATTTATTATCGGTTTTGCGCGGCGCTTCGCGGATTACAAGCGGGTCACGATGTTGGTGGATGATGAAGAAAGGCTTTTCACCTTTCTTGAAAATGTTTACAAAAAATATAAAAAACCGGTTCATATTTTATACGCGGGAAAACCTCACCCCAATAATGCTTCAGGCCGTGACCGCATACGGCAAATTGCCGAAACTTCTGCCCGTCTTCAGCAGCGTGCTCAGGAAAGAGGTTTCCGGGGTCAACTGTGGTTTATTGAAGGCTACGACATTGATTTGGCCCGGTACCTGGAAGCCGGGGTAGATATCTGGCTCAACAACCCTGTGCGCCCGCAGGAAGCCAGCGGTACCAGCGGAATGAAAGCGGGTATGAACGGCGTGCTCAATGTTTCCATTTCTGACGGCTGGGTGCCGGAAGGGATTGTTCAGGGAGAGAACGGATGGATGTTCGGCCAGGGGCATTATGAAGCGACGAATTCTGACAGGGACGAGCTTTTCCAGCTTCTGGAAAAAACGATTCTTCCTATTTATTTCGAACGCGCCAAGCCGGGAGACGCTTTTTCAAGCCGGTGGGTGACCATGATGAAGAAATCCATTCAGTCCATGACCCGTCAATTTAATACAGACCGCATGCTTACGGAGTACATTGAAAAAATGTATCTGCCGCTCGCGCGTACAAACCAGAAATTTCAAAGCGTTCAGCATTCCTGACCCGGAGGAAAAAGAGAGGATGAGTCCCATGATGCAGTCCCTTCCCACAGTCGATCTTTTTGAAGCAGGCCAGAGCCCATGGCTTGATTTTATCAGCCGCGAAATCCTGAACAGCGGAGAGCTTCGGAATTTGATTGAGGAAAAGGGGTTGAAGGGCGTGACATCCAATCCCTCTATTTTTGAAAAAGCCATGAGCCAGGCTGACGGCGGTTATGACGCGGACATTAAGCGTCTTTCCGCGAAAGGCCTCTCCGCTTTTAAAATTTACGATACTCTGGCGATCGCTGACATTCAGCGCGCTTGTGACCTGTTTCTGCCGGTTTTTGAAGAAACTCAGGGGCAGCATGGGTTTGTCAGTCTTGAAGTGGAGCCGGGGCTGGCCCGCAAGACGGAAGAGACTTTAAAAGAAGCCCGCCGGCTTTTTAAAGCGGTCAACCGCCCGAACGTGATGATCAAGATTCCGGCGACCGCGGAAGGTATTCCTGCCATTGAAGCCGCTATTTCTGAAGGCATTAACGTGAATATTACTCTGATGTTCACGCTCCGCCATTATCAGGAAGTCGCGTTTGCCTACATTCGCGGGCTGAAGAAACTGCGCGCGAAAAAAGGCGATTTGAAGAAGGTTCATTCCGTTGCCAGTGTTTTTGTCAGCCGGATTGATACCTTGGTAGATAAAAAACTTGAAGCGCTCGCGCAGGGAGACCGTGAAATCCTTGAGCTCCGCGGTAAAGCCGCGGTGGCCAACTCCAAATTGATTTACCAGGAATTTCTGCGGATTTTTGAGTCTTATGAATTTGAATCGCTCAAAATGGCGGGTGCCAATGTCCAGCCTGTTCTATGGGGAAGTACCAGCACCAAGAACCCCACGTATTGCGATTTGATCTATGTCCAGCCTCTGGTTGGGCGTTACACCGTGAACACCATGCCGCAAAATACTCTCGAAGCGCTTTTGGATCATGGGCGCGTCCGCCCCGGTACGGTTGAAGAAGGTGTTGAAGAAGCGCGCCGTTTGACCGGGAAACTTAAAGCGCTGGGTCTGGATCTCGCGGAGATTGGTGAGAAACTTCAAAAAGACGGGGTTCAGCAATTCGCGGACGCCTTTGACGGTCTGCTGAAAGTCATTGAGCTTAAAAAAATGCAGACGGCGCTCAGCACCCGCGCCAGCTACGGTTCTTTTTCTTACAGCGTTCCCGCCGGAGTGGAACAAGCTTTCTGGCAGAAAGCCGCTGAATTGCAGAAGAAAAATTTTCTTCCCAGACTTCTTCAAAAAGACGCTTCCATCTGGAAAAATGATCCCGCGCATAAAGCTGTGATTGATAACCGGCTGGGCTGGCTTCGCGCTCATGAATGGATTTGCGGGAAGCTTCACGAAATTGATTCTCTCGCTTCTGAAGTTAAAAAAGAAGGCGTGCGGAATCTGGTACTGCTGGGAATGGGCGGTTCAAGTCTGGCTCCGGAAGTGATGAGCCTCATTTGCGGCGGAAAATCCGCGGGCGCCCCGGCTTTTTATATGCTGGACACTACCGACCCGGATTCGATCCTGAAGGTTGAAAAGAAAATCAGTCTGAAATCGACTCTGTTTATTGTGGCCAGTAAGTCAGGCGGAACGGTTGAAACCGCGTCGCAGTACCGGTATTTCTATGACCGGGTAGCCAAAGCCTACGGTTCGCAGGGAAGCGCGGAAGAAATTGGCCGTCACTTTGTTGCCATTACCGATTCAGGCAGTGGTTTGCAGAAGAACGCGGAAGAGAAGAAGTTCCGGAAAATTTTTATTAACCCCACGGACATCGGCGGGCGTTATTCAGCGCTGTCTTTTTTTGGTCTGGTGCCCGCGGCTCTGATCGGGATTAATATCCGCGCGATTCTTAAATCCGCCAATGATTTATTTACGGCTTTCGCGAATGAACGTGATTTGCACCGCAATCCTGCTGTTGCCCCCGGAATCTTAATGGCGGTGCTGGCTAAGGCGGGAATGGATAAACTGACGCTGGCCGGCGATCCCAAATTAGGTTCTTTCGGTGCCTGGCTGGAACAGTTAATCGCGGAAAGTACCGGTAAGGAAGGCAAGGGAGTTATTCCGGTTGATACCGAGATTCTAAGCAATCCTGAGACCTACGGTAAAGACCGCGCGTTTCTGTTTTTGGGTTCCGCACCGGAGCTTCAAGGGTTTAAGAAATCCGGGCTTCCTGTTTTGAAAATGGATTGGCCCGTTCCTTCGTCGATTGGCGCGGAATTTTTGCGCTGGGAAATCGCGACGGCGGTCGCGGGAGCGGTTCTGGGAATCAATCCTTTCGATGAGCCGAATGTTAAGGAAAGTAAAGACGCCACCGCTCGTTTTCTGGAACAGTTGAAGAAAACAGGAAAACTGACCGCTGCCGCTTCAGCCCCTGAAAAAGCCAACCTCAAAGGGTTTTTGGAAAAACTTCCCCAAAAAGGCTACATCGTGCTTCTGCCTTATACGGAAAGGTCGGCCGCCGTTCAGAAAGCGTTTGATAAAATCAGAAGCGTGACGGCTGAAAAGCTTCAATGCCCGGTGCTTTTGGGATTCGGCCCTCGATATCTTCATTCGATCGGACAGCTTTATAAAGGCGGACCCAAAACCGGTATTTTTATTGAATTTTTTAATTCTTCAAAGGCGGACCGGAAGGTTCCCGGAGAGTTTTACACTTTCGCGGAACTGAAAAAAGCCCAGGCTCTTGGAGACCGCAAAGCCCTTGAAAATAAGGGGTTGCCGGTGCTTTGCGTGGATTTAGGATCCAATATTCTGCCGGCAATCAAGGTTTTCGAACAGCGGGTGCTCAGACTCCTTGAGAATGCTTCAGAAAAAAGAAAAAAATAATCTTCGCCCTCTCCTGATTCTTCTCTCGGCCGGCCTTTTTTTGTTTACGGCCTCAGCCGTTGGGCAGGCTTTTTGGGGAATCGCCGAAAAAGTTGAAACCCGGGGGAGTGAAAGCGGTTCTTACCGGGTTTATTACGCTCAGACCGGTGATTTGGAAGAGAAGCCGGAAGTCGGTTTTGGAAAGTTCCGCAGACTTGATTATAAAGTAGTCTACGAAGGCGATTGGAAAGCCAATGCCAGCCGGGTTTTTAAAGTTTCGTTTCTCGATGCTGAAGGCTATGAAGTTTTAGGGGAAACCCGGCCAGATAGTGATCTCAGTCCGCGCGGAGAATATTACGGTTCCCTCTGGATTAAAGATGGCCAGTGGAAAAAAATAAAGTCGGTCCGGGTTAAAGAGCTTTTTCCTTGGAGGAAAAAGAGAAAAAAGAAGAATAAAAACCTTGCGGCTCAATCGGAATCGGAGGAGGTCTCAAACCAGGAGGAACCTCCGAAGGACAATAAGCCCAAAGGTCTTTTTAATTTTGGGAAGACTGTTTATACCGATGAAATGATCCGCAAAGAGCTCGAAAAAAGAAAAGTTGCGTTACAGCCTGCCGATGGTGAGGCCGGAACGGAGCCGGAAGAGAAGCCTGATGAAGAAGAAGTTCAGGCTGAGGTTACGGATACTGAAATTGAAGAAGCCTAAAGTAAATTCACTTTTGGGCGTAAAATTACAACCATGGAGCGCGTCTAGTGCCTAGAAATTCTATGATTCGATTGGAGTGGATCTTTTTGGGAGTATTTGCCGGAGTCCTGGTTTCGGGATGTGCTGGTCCTTCCAAGACGATGCCAAGCTCTGGGATGGGCCCCATGACTTCCGTCACGGCTTCAACCGGCTTCGCGGGGGTTCCCCGCGATATGTACCACGTTGTCGGCCCCTCTGAAACACTCTGGCGTATCGCTAAAACTTACGATGTCGACATGGACACGCTTTTGCACGCCAACCGTTTGGATGATCCGACCAAGATTAAAAAGGGGATGAAGCTTCTCATTCCCAACACGCTGGGCCCCCGCCCTGTCATTCCGCTTTATCCGGCCAGCCGGTGGAAGTATATCGTTATCCACCACACGGCTACGGAAGAGGGAGATGCTTTTACTATCGATCAGCTTCATCACAAACGCGGGTTCTGGAACGGTTTGGGATACCATTTTCTTATTGATAACGGAACCGAAGGGAAAACGGACGGTCAGATTCAGGTGGGACCCCGGTGGATCAAACAGCAAGATGGCGCTCATGCGAACGCCGCGGGGATGAATGAGAAGGGGATCGGGATCGTCATTGTAGGGAATTTCAGTCAGACGCGCGTTACGGAGCGTGAACTCGACAGCTTGGCTTTTCTTGTTAAAACACTCATGAGTTACTATAAAATTCCCGCTTCAAACGTTATCCGCCATCGGGATGTTCCGGGGAAGAACACAGAGTGCCCGGGCAATCTCTTTCCCTGGACGGAATTTAAACACCGCCTCAACAGTTAATTTATTCCTTCGATAAAATAATTTTGTAAAATTTAACGCCTGGGTTTGGCGCCGTGACGCGGAGAAGGTGCGGCCCTTGGTTGAGTGTGTTTAAAACATCATAAAGGGAATCAAAGCGAACTAAGACATAAGTTTTTCCTGCCTGACGGATTAAATCTCTTCCCCTGAGTTTCTTGTCGCCGACCGGCTGCCCATCCACGGTGATTTCAAGCGGAACAGGTGTTTCGCGGTCGACGCCTGCCAAAAGGCTGAGCGGCTGACCATTCCAATAGAATTCCAGAGACTCGCCTCCGTTCACATTCGTCGCGTAATCTTCCGCGAATTTCCATTTTCCACTCAGATAGAAATAGCCTTCTTTCTTTTCATCCGGCACTTTGAAGGTTTTTGGAATTTCCGCCAGGACCTGCTGAACGGGGTTTCCCAGGCGGAGAATTTGCTTATAACCCAGTGTTACGATTTCAAGTTGAGGAAGGCGGAGTTGAGGGTATTTTTCAATCGCTTCCGCGAGTTCCGGTTCGACTTCTTTTAAGATAAACCTCAGTTTTTGCTCTTGTTCCGGGAAAGTTTCTGATTCCGGCGGGGCGTATCGGATCCGGCCTCGCTTCCCGATGAAATAAACCCAGACCCCTTCAGGCGGATTATACGCTCTGAAAGTGAGGCCCTCACGGTCTTCACCAACGGGAAAAAGAAGCTTTAGTTTTCGGAATTTTTGTTTAAAAGCGACCAGGTCCTTTTCGAATTCATATTCGGGAGTAATCAGGGCAACAACGCGTACACCGTCGGCGAAATACTTTTTATGCCACTCCGTCAGGATTTTAAATTTGAGCCAGGTTCTGGGGTCCGAGGGGCGGATAAAGGCCAAAATCGTCGTGTATCCGGTCAGTGAATCCCGGGTTGGGGGAGTTCCCCTCCAGTTCTCGATCCCCAGAAATTCCGCCATGCTTTCCCGGGTGTGAAGGGCGGTGTACCCGGGCGAGGGTGTCAGGAGTACGGACAAAATAGCGAAGGCTGAAAATATTTTTTTCATTTTTTTATATTCGGCTAACCGGGGCTGATCCATAGACTTACGCTATCGAGGAAGCCTGTTCCCGGGGTTCGTTCAGTTGACAGCATTGAAAAACGTGATAAATTACCTACTGTTATGACGACACAAACGCTTAAAAACTCAATGAAGTCCATGAAAAAAGCTGTCTGCCGTATTCCGGCCGGCAAGGACATTCGTCCTATGTCCGCCGCCGTATGGCATGCCGCGCACGCGCTTTTTTATTGCCGCGACATGGGCTTGAGGGGGATTTTAACGGTCTCATAACCGAAAATTCTAAACCAGTAACACCCGAAAAGCCCATGACTGCAATAGCGGTCATGGGTTTTTTGCTTTTAAAACCAAAAAGGAGGAAGACAATGCAGTCCAGAACGGAAACAAGAAGGTTCGACAGAGAAAGGCCGGGGTTGTTCAGGGCCAACAGGGATCCAGTCAAGCTGACCGCCCTGCTGTACCTGAAAGAATGCCTGCTCAGAGAGCAGTACGAGGAATGCGCGGAAATCGTCCAGATTGCCCGGGAATTCGGGGCTTTGCCGGTAGAGATCCGCAGTGTTCTGGAGAACCCGGGCGGAGCCCTGGGTTTTAAGCGGTGAGCCGGGACCGAATGACTTCCTTTACGTGGAGGGCCGAAATGCTTAGAATGCCGTCTATGCGAAGCGGAAGTTATTCTGGTCTTGCGCTCGGGGCCTTGATGCTTGCAGGCGCCTGCGTTTGTCTGCACGCGGACTTGGAACGTGTGGACGTGCGGGTGCAGTCGATTCGTGTGCAGCCTGGACGTCCCAGCGCGGACCAGCCGATCTCCGTTTACGCGCTGCTGCGTAACGCGGGAAGCGCGCAAGCTGGGAATATTTATATCACCGTGGAAATTCGCCGGGGAGAAGAGGTTGTCCGGAAAATTTCGGATATTCCCGTGCTTTCGGAGCTTCCGCGTTCCGGCATTGGTCTGTCAGTGCCGTTATCGGTTGGACAGCTTCCTGAAGGGGATTACAGGATTCGGGTCTGGGTAACGCCGTCTGAAGATGAAGGCGAGAATCGCGGAGCGTCTGTTCATTTACATGTTTTTGAAAAATCCAAAAGTTCGAGTACCGTTTATGGAAGCTATTAAAATTTTATCTTTATTCTGCGCAATTCACATGGTTCTGATTTCTCCGGCATTTTCAGCCGAGGAACAGAATAAAAAATCTTCCACACAGCAAATCGGAGGCCTTCTCTTTGATGTTGATGAGGGCGTTAAAGTGGAGCAGGGGCCGGGCGGAAGTGTTTACATGAAATCCAACCGGGAATATATGCAGTCAAAATTTAATGAGATTGAAGAACGCTTCAAAGATTTAGAACAGAGAATCTCTCTTCTTGAAGCCCAAAGCGGTTCACAGGGCGGTAAAACAGTTTCAGAGCCCGCTCCTCCTGCTGATAATTCCGGCCGTAAGGTGCTTCAGTCGTGAAGCTTACGGATATTCGCCCGGTCGGTGAAACGGAAATCCTGCTTAGCTGGGAAGACGGGCACCGCAGTCTTTATCCTTACCGGCTTCTGCGTTTTTTATGCCCCTGTGCCGGATGCGTGGATGAACATACAGGCCAGCGCACCATTCGAAAAGAAACGATTGCCGAAACCATCCGCATTTCTGATTTTGCGCCGGTAGGACTTTACGGAATCAAGTTCCGCTGGAATGACGGCCATCAAACCGGGATTTACAGTTTTGATTATCTGCGGAAAATCTGTCCATGTGAAACCTGCAGTTCCGCTATCTTGAAGGAGATTTCATGAAAATTCTTTACGCCGGAGACAGCCCGGTCGGCGGAGCCGCGAACTATCTCCTGGGTGTTCTTGGTTCGATGAAGGCTCGAGTGACGCATCTTCCGCCTTCCGAAAAATTGACGCGGAAAATATTAAGCGAACGCTTTGACGCCATTCTTCTCAGTGATTTTTCCCGTAAAAATCTTCCGGCTGACGCGGAAAAGCTTCTGGTGAAACAGGTGCAGTCCGGGACAGGGTTGATGATGATCGGTGGTTGGGGATCTTTCTCCGGTCCTTTCGGCGGTTGGAAGGGGAGCCAAGTTGAAAAGCTTCTTCCCGTCTCCTGTTTAAACCGGGATGACCGCACGAATTTTACGGGAGGAGCTTCCGCCGGATTAGTTTCGCCCCATCCTTCCGTCAAAGGAGTTTCTTTCTCGCAGGCGCCGGTTATTTGCGGTATGAATCTCGTCCTTCCCAAAAAAAATAGCAAGTTAGTCCTCGCGGCGCGGCGAATTCTCTCTGATGGGAAAAAGGCCAGGCTGGAAAGTAAGGCGTTTCCGCTTTTAGTCACGGGCAACGCCGGCGGGCGGACCGCCGCGTTTACCACTGATTTCGCGCCCCACTGGTGCGGGGGGCTTGTGGATTGGGGCGGAGACACTCAAACCCTTCCGGTGAACTCAAAAATCCGCATTCAGGTTGGAAAACGGTATGTTCAGCTGATAACCTCTCTCGTGAGCTGGCTCGCTGGCCGGTAATTTGACTCAAGTTTTCCTCTCTTTTTTCGATACATCATCTAAGAAAGAGAGGCGTTATGATTAACAACATGGTTTTATCCACCGAAATCGAGTGGATCGGTTACGAAAGTAAAAACCGTATGCTTCAAGTTGAGTTTATCGAAGGTCAAACCTACCAGTATCAGAATGTTCCGGAAACCGTTTATGAGCACTTTTTAAGCGCGGATTCTCATTGCGTTTACTTTGATTCGGAAATCAAAGGGAGATACGCTTACCGCCGTATCCGTTAAATTTTAATTTAAAGTTGATTGGGCCATGGTTTGAAGATAGAATTCAGCCATGGCCCTTCTTCATTCCGATCCGCTCAAACCCGGCACGCCGGCGCCTTTTTTTGAACTCCCCTCAGTTGACGAAAAAAAATACTCGCTTCATGATTTTAAGGGGAAGCCTCTCGCTGTTCTTTTTATCTGCAATCATTGTCCTTACGTAAAGGCTGTTGAAGACCGCATTCTTCAGTTAGTTCGCGATTATGAAAAGCGGGGAGTGGCCTTTGCCGCGATTTGTTCGAATGATCCCACGGATTATCCAGACGACAGCCCTGCAAGTCTTAAAGCCCGTTGGCTTGAAAAAAAATACGGCTTTCCGTATTTGATTGATGCTTCTCAGGATACGGCGCGCGCTTTCGGCGCGGTCTGCACTCCTGATATTTTTGTTTACGATAAGGATCATACTTTGGCTTACCGGGGCCAGATCGACAATAGCTGGAAAGACCCTCTTCAAGTCACCCGCCATGATCTTCGTGAAGCTCTTGACGCTTTGCTTGCGGGCAATAAGCCTTCCCCTCAGCAAATTCCCTCCATGGGTTGTTCGATCAAGTGGTCCAAAACTAGCAAGAATTAGCATTTCTAGTATTAAGTAGCCTTTTCTAGCATTTTCCTCGTAGTTCTCTCTATAGACTTGACCTCGTGTTATACTTTTATAAAAAGATTTAAAAAGTTTTCAACCAAATAGAAAACGACTCAAACATTGAGCGGAGCGGACGGCAAAATCCAATGAAGAACAGATATCTCATCCGCGTGATTGCGGTGGGAACTCTTTTGACTTTTTGCTCTACCGGCGCAGGCTGGGGGGAACCCGCTCCCTCTGTCGAAGGTCCGCCGATTCCCGCGTTTGATATTTCAAAATTTCACGTTCCCTCCGAAATTGCCAATCTTCAGCAAGTCCATTCAGCCGGCGCCAAACGCACGGTGATTTATGTTCAGGACGCGCATGGAGTTTTAGACGCTCAGCAAAACATTCAAAAGCTGATTCAGTTATTTCAAGATGATTATGGAATCAGGGTTTTCGGGCTGGAGGGGAGCAAAGAAGATCTTGATCCGCTAATCCTTCGGGCCTTTCCTGATGCTTTCATCCGTGACAAAGTTTTACGCCAATACCTAGACCGCGGAGAATTGACCGGTGCGGATTTTGCCGCGATTACCAATCCGGCCAAGTCGGTGTTTCACGGTTTAGAAGATTGGAATCTTTATCAGGAAAACTATCTGGCTTACCTGCAAGCGTCGGAATTGAAAGCCAAAATTCTGGAGAAAATCGAAATTGTCCGGGCGGATCTCGCGAAAGAGCGTGTTCGGATTTACTCGCCGCAATTCAACCGCTTTCACGAAAGTGTTGAATCTTTCGAGGATGAAAAGATAGGTCTCCTCGAGCTTCTTAAATTTCTGGGTGAATGCGAATCCGAGCTTCGCCCTGAAGACCGGAAAATTACTAAAACCGCCGCGCCTCATTTGTTCGGCTTGATGAACGCGGTTTTTAGCTCTAAGTCGGGAGAGGGTGAAATCAACGCGGAAGTGGGGAAGGTGGCCGAAAAGTTTCAAAATATTTTCCGTTTTAAGCCTAATCTGCAGAAGGCACAGGAGTTTAATACCCGCTATCAGGGGTTTAGAACCGGAGCCGAAGACGCCGGAACTTTTTTGAAGTTTCTTGTGGATGCCGGCAAAGAGATCGGGTATGTGCCGGACTTGAGTTTTTCCATGAAGCAACTATTGGGCGAAGCGGAGACGCTTTCCATGATCAAGGGAACGCTTTTATTTGACGAGTTGGATCAGGTTATCCGCGATTACCGGAATTATTACGCTGTGACTCCGGAAGAGAAAGCATTGTCACTAAAGTACGAACGGCTCAGGATTGTTAAAACAATGGCTTCCCTCGAATTAACCCGGGATCAGATGGATGAATTTGAGAAAGAACCTGAGGCCTACCTGACGCTTTTTGACCAGGAAGAGGAGTGGATGCAGCCCGCGCTCCGGTTTTATGACGCCGCGCTGAGACGTGATGACGCGTTTCTTAGAAAAATTGATTCCATGTTTGAAAAGGAAAAAACGGATGTCATTGTTGTTTTGACTGGGGGCTTTCACTCAGGCGGTCTCGAGCGCAACCTTGAGAAAAACGGCTATAACTTCGCGGTACTGACTCCCAAGATGGACTCTCTCAACGGTCAGGAAAATTATCAAAAGGTCATGAGCGGTGACCTCTCTTACAAAGAATTCCTGAATAAAAGTTTCTATGACGCGTTTGTGAGTCACTCCACCCTTGCTTTGGCCAGAGAGCTCAGCAAACCGGACTTTTTTCAGGCTTTAAAACAATGGCGGGACCAGGTGATTCGGGAGCTGGCGAATGAAGGCCGGCTGACGCAAGCCGGAGATTACAGCGTCTACATTGACAGGCTCGTTTCTGTTTATAAGGAAAGATATGGAGACACGGAAAAAATTTCAAGAACCGAAAATGAAATTCTCAGGGATATCGAAACTGTTCTCGCGAATTTTAACGAGCGTCTGAAGATTAAAATTCGGGACCGTTTTCAATCGGAGTTCCGGGATTTCCGTGCTGGGGCTGAACAATTTCGCCAAGCGGGCACCCTGAATTCCGAAAATCTGCAGACACTCTCCGCGCAAATTGATGCCCGCAAAGCCGGAGTCAATACGATCCTTCCTCTTGGGAATAAGGAATATGATCCGGTGACCGCTTATATTTCCGGAAAAGTAAATTTGACGGAAGCTCAGGAAAGGTTAACTCAGACGGCGAAATCTGAGCTCCGCTCTGACGCGGAGTCGCGTCTTTCACGCTTGGTGGGTGCCGTGCGCAAACCGCAGGTACCGCGTTCCGAAGCCCCCTTGTCTGTCGTAAGCCCGGAACTTGATCCATTGCCTGAAAGTACTTCGACTGAAGCGAAAAGTGCCGCACTTTTTAACTCATTAACAACCGGTTCAACAATCACAGAACTTGTTCCCGCTTTTAAAAATATCGGGATTACGGTCCGCGACCCAAAAGATTTGAGGCCTGGTTTCGCCGCGCTCTACTTTGAACTGCTTGATGAGTCGGGTGCTCCGATTAGAACGGATTATCGGGGCCTGACGGTTAACGCCCATGTTTTTATTGAGGGGAGTCTGGCAGAAGACAGTGTTCACATTACCGCCGCGACGCTTGGAGCTCCGAAGAGCCGCGAGCGTGTTCTTATCTCGCTTGAGCTGATGCGTATCAGCACGCGCTATGTTTCGAGATTAGGCCGTTGGAAGAACCTGGAATTGACCGCCTTGAATCCGCAAAGCCGGAAATTTCTCAGTGAAAATCTACAGGCACTTATGAAACCTGGTTATACGATTCAAATCCCGGAAGACGCTGAAAATTACAAAATTCCGTTTGAGAACATGAATCTCGATGAGCCGATCGCCGTGGCGCGTTCTGAACAGCGGGGTTTGTCTCTGGAAGACCGTCAGGCTAATGCTGAAGCAGCGCTTCGGACAATCGCGATTGTCGCGACTTCGTCAGAAGGTTCTGGAATCGGAGAAGTTTCTCGCCGGGCCAGCCAGTATTTGGGGATGCTGGCAAACGCGCCGAATGATGCCGTAAGGCTAAAAGTTTTACCTGGGATTGAAGCTTGGCTTCGTGAACAAAGAGTCCAGAATCAGCCCCGGTCCATTCGTGAAGCGCTGATCTTTTTAGGCGGATCCTCAGATCAAAGAGTTACCGGTCTCAACCGTCTTATTGAATGGATTCGCATTGACCCCGTTACCCGCCAAGTGAACGCGGGGGTTGAACAGAACCTGCAGGGAATTGAGACAGAAGTCGGCGGGCGGCTGCTGGATATCCTTCTGGAATCGGTTAATAATCCTGACGTTTTCCCCGCGGGCGATTTGATTCGGGTGCTGGCGGTACTTGATACTTTGCCGCAGTTTCGCAATGCTTTTGCCCAAGATTCCGCCCGGCTTGATGATATTGCTCAGCAATTGGCGGACGCTTCTTTTGATGGAAATGAAAACGCGCAGATTTTAGCCGTAGCCTTTTCAAAACTGATTTTGTTCACGGATGCTTTTAACAAACAGAGATCCATCTTTGAAACCATGCTCAAAGTTCCAGCTCAGGATGTTCTTATTAAAAAAACAGGTTCAGACGTCCTCACCAATTTGGATGCCCGCGCGAGGTCCGAAGTTCGTCAGGGAACACCTGTGATTGAGCCCTCTGCTTCTCCGGTCTCTTTGTCGCGCTTGCTCGAGGCCCCCGCGGTACAGAATCTTCTTCGGGAAGGGGATGTCGACGGCGCCCTGCAGAGGGTTGAGACCGCGGGAAATGAGACGGTTGATGGGGTCACTCAGACACTCGAAGCTCGTACGCGGAGAATCGTCGACGCACTTCGCCAGTCCGGAAACTCCACGGCGGTCATTGGCAATGATAGTTTCCCGGAAACGCTCGCGAGTGAATACGGTCCGGTTGTCGAATCAGGGGATATTGACGGTCTGACAGCGGAGATTCGATTAACGCCATATCTCAAATTTACAGCCTCGTTGCAGTCTGAAACGGCTGTGCCGGTGGATTCAAAGAAAGTAGCGGACTTCAGAGCCCGTCTTTATGCCTATGCCGCGGCAACGCTTAACAAAGATGAAACTCTGGTCATGAATATCAGCGATAAATCCGACGTTGAGCCCGCTGCCAACGCTCTGAAAAATCTTGCGGCTCCCGAAGTCGGAGTTTTGGGCCGCCTGGTTATTATTTATGACAGCAATGTTCCTTTAAAACAAAAACTCTGGAGCTTTATTCCTAACCGGAGCTTTGTTCCCGTAAAAACCGGCAGTGAAGTGGAAACAGTGGCTGAAACCGCGAGACGGGAAAAGGGGATGGCCGGAGAGAATGTGCCCATTGTCCTGACGAGTCTTATCGATTTGGAAAAACTGACGGATCCGGCGGTTCGTGAGCTTCTGGCCACGCTTTTAAGCTCTCTAAACAGCGGGGATATGAAGCAACTTTTGGTAGAGACTGCGGTTGTTATCGCGATGCGGGTTAAACAGCTCTCTGCCGAGGAACGGCGCAACTTCAGGGAAGACCCCAAGGCTTTTGCCGGCTTCCTGCGAAAAGAGGGGTTTGAGGACGCGATTGCCGATAGCATCGGCTTCGGCGACAAGGGCTTCCTCTCGATTCAGATCGGCAAGTTCGTCACGGCCTTCCGCTCAGAGATCCGGGCCGCCCAGTCCGCGTAAGCTCGTAATAAATTCTTTGACTGGAAATTTCTTTTCCTTTACACTCCAAACACTAAAATTTATTTTTTTAACCCTCAATTTGAGAGTGTAAAACCATGAGCCGTTTTAAGACCCCCTTAACCATTTTTGCCATTCTCGCGGGCACCGGAATTCTTCTGGCGCTTGCCTCGTTTACTCCCAAGCAGATTATCGCGACCCTGATTTTCCTGACCATTATCTGCGGAACGCTCTTCTATTGGAAATTCCGGCTCTCCTTCGCGTTCGCGGGGCTGGCAATCCTATTGGGCGCTAATCTTCTTGATCTTCCTCACGTGATTGAGTTCGCGGGGCTGGATATCATCCTGTTTTTAGTCGGCATGATGACCATTATCGGATTTTTGGAAGAGAACCATTTCTTTGAGTATTTAGTAGCCAAGGTGGTGGATGCTGTCGGCGAAAAGCCTTACCTGCTGATGGGGATTCTGATGGTTCTTTCCACTTTCTTCGCGGCTCTTGTGGATGAGGTGACTTCAATTCTTTTCATGATGTCGACCATGTTCCATATCACCAAGCGCTACAAGGTTAACCCTGTGCCGTTCCTGCTTATGATTGTTTTCGCGACGAATATCGGAAGCAGCGCGACCGCGGTGGGTAACCCCATCGGCGTTATGATTGCCCTGCGCGCCGGGCTGACTTTCGCGGATTTCCTCCGCTGGGCTGCTCCGATCTCCGTTGTCGCTCTGATTCTGACCATCATCCTTTGCTTTATTCTTTTCCGGGCTCAGTTTACTGAATTGAAAGAACGGATGGCCAAGAAGGGGAATGAACCCCATGAATTGGCTCATGTTCACTACACTAAAAAAGGCATTCGCAATTGCTGGATCCTTTTCCTGGCGACGATTTTCAGCTTGGTTAATCATCATCACTGGGAAGAAATGATGCACCTCCAGAAAAACTCCCTGCTGATCGGAACCGCGATGTTTTACGGAGCGGTCGCGATTCTGCTCAAAGCGGATGAAGCGCGCGAATTTTTCATGCGCCGTGTTGACTGGTGGACTCTTTCCTTCTTCCTGATTCTTTTCGCGTCCGTGGGAACCTTAAAGTACGTGGGTGTGACGGAACGTATTGCCGAAGGCATGATTCATATTTCCGGCGGAGGGCATACCTTCCTTCTTAATATTTTTACGGCGGCGATCTCGCTATTGACGGCCTTTATGGACAACGTCCTGGCGGTGGCGACGTTCATCCCGATTGTCAGCGAAATCGAGAAGATCGGCATTTACGTTTATCCGTTCTGGTGGGCCATGCTTTTTGGCGGAACGTTATATGGCAACGCGACCGTGATCGGCAGTACGGCCAATATTGTCGCGATGGGAATGCTCGAGAAAGAAACCGGCCAGCACGTGAAGTTCATGGAATGGCTTAAGCCCGGCGTGATTGTTTCAACAGTCACTATTGTGGCGGCTATGGCCCTGCTTTACGCGCAGTTCCACCTGATGCCGAACGCTCCGGCGCACTTCTAAGAAATTTTTCGAAGGGGAAGGGTCAGGCCATGAGCAGGCGGGTCATGACCACCAGCTCTAGGTATTTCAGGTCGAAAGGCTTGAGGACGTACTGATAGGAGCCCAGTTCCGCGGCTTCTTTAGCGGTGGCTTCATCCTGATTGGCTGTAGCCATCACCACGCCAATCTCTTTATTAAATTCCCGGATCTTCCGTAAGGTTTCAATTCCGCTCATCCCAGGCATATTGACGTCTAAGAGCATCAAATCCGGTTTTTCAGCTTTAACGATCTCAATGGCTTCCTGACCGCTTTTAGCTTCCAGAGCGATATAACCCTTTTCATTTAAAAACGCCGTCAGCAGAGAGCGGATCGTTGCTTCATCGTCGACAACCAGAATTTTTTCGGCTTTTCTCGCGTCCGGATTTTTGGAGTGCTGAAGCAGCTTCTCGACTTTTTGCACCAGTTCATTGGTCGAACTTCCTTTTGAGACAATTTCAGACGCTCCCGCGGCAAAAGCTTTCTTCTCAATTTCAGCGTCCAGGAACCCTGAGAAAATCAGAATCGCGGACTTTGGGGAACGGGTTTTAATATTGGGAATCAAATTCAGCCCATTTTCATTTTTTAAGTTCAAATCGAGGATAATCAGGTCGGGCTGGTCTTTGGTGAGTAATTCCAACGCGGTTTGGCCGTTGGTTGCTGTTTGAACGGTATGATTATTACGCTTAAACAGCTCCTGACAGAGCGTCAGAATCGAGATTTCATCATCAATAGCGAGAATTTTTCCCATGAACAATATAACGGCTAATTTGAAATACCCTTAAGGGGTATGATAACATCCCAGCATGAATTCCGGCGATAACCCCTATAAAGAGAATTATTCCACGGCCGCGGAGAATCTGACGCTCAGAGAGCAGGCGGGGCGTCTTTACGGCTTCCTTTCAGCTATGACGGGGCATCGTGAGACGGCTGAAGTTTTGACCCTTCAGGCTCTGGAACGCCCGCAAGCCGAATCCTCAGGGGATTTTCTTTTTGAGTCCATCCAGTGGCTTCTGCCTTCTTTGCTGGCCGGAGGGGATACCGCCCATAAAGCCGAAAACAGCTTTTCCAGCGACCCTGAACTTGAAGCCCGTGTCACCTGGGCCCTGCAGATATTAAACGAACTGAAACCTGACGAAAAAGTACGGATACTCCTCCGTGATCAGCTGGAATGGCCGATTGCCCGGATCGCGGAGTGTTTCAAACTATCCGTGGAAGGTGCCGGAGAACGGCTTCGCCATGCCCGCGCTCAGTTCAATGTTCAAAAGGAAATGATGCAGACTCGAAGGAAGTGGCGGGCGTGAATTGCGGAATTCTGGAAAACCATCTTGAGGATTATCTTGAAGACCGTATCGACGAGTCTTTAAGAACCGAAATTCGAACCCACCTCTATCAGTGCGCGGATTGCAGGACGTTATCAAAAACTCATCCTTCAACCGCCGTTGATTTTAAAAAGCTGAACGAAATAGCTCTTCCGCCTGCCATTGAAACGGCGGTTCAAAAAAAACTTCAGCCGGAATGGCAAAAATCCGAACCTCGAACGGCTTTCACCTGGGGGCTTTTGATTCCGGCGGCCGCGGTTTTTCTGGCGTTATCTTTTTTCGCGGTTTCTTCATTACCTCGCCTGCGGGCCTGGGCCGAAAATTCCGGCCTGAAGCCTGAAGTGATTGAAGGCGCCGAGCCCGAGGCTTTGCGCCAGCTGAAGACCATCGCGGAACGCCTGGGTATCAAAGATTTTTCCGGCGAGAATAGCGGAAATGCGCCTCGTCAGGCCCTGCAGAAAAGCGTCAGCCTTAAGCCTTTGCATATGCACCTTTTATTCAACGATGAAGAAGCAAAACAGGCCTTCGCGCGCGGGTTTGACGCAATGGCTTCGGATGTCAGTTTCCGTTCTCCTGACTTTCGCGTGGTTTCGCTTAACTATGAGCAGTTGAAGGCGCTCCTGGATCAAATTCAGGCGAGGAAGATTCGAACGGAAAATCTGGTCATCGCTGACAGCAGTATGTACCCTGAATTCGAGGGGGTTGTCCGCGTCTCTCTGTTTCTTGAAGTTCCGTCAGAGCCCTCAACGCTCGCGCTCGCGCAGCATTGGCATCTGGGGTTTCATATTCCTAACCGCTACACTCTGCTGGATAAACTTCAGGAACTGAATGTCAAATTGACGTATCAAACCGTCGAGCTGTGGGTTTTTGACGTGCCGGGGTCCGAGCTTAAGAAGATGATGGAAACGATTAATGTGTTTCCCGCGGTCAAGGCTGACTACGGCAGGGAAGCGGTCCTTCCAGACGCCGCTTCCGTGAAGGTTCAGGTCGTTATTTCCCTCAAAGACCTTTGATTAGAAAACGGAAAATTTAACGTACTTGCGGGGATGCTGTTTGAAATCCTTGATCAGGTCGTTGAGTTCTTCAGTGATCTTGTTCAGGTTCTCATAAAATTGCCTGTCGTAAATCAATTGTCCTGCCGTGCCTTCTTTTTGATTGATCGCCGCGAGCATTTTCGTGGTTTCAATCAGCGTGTTGTTGGCTTCCGACAAAGTTTTGTCGAAATCGGAAGTTCCGGCTCCGATCAGCATATCCTGGTCTTCCAGGGGCGCGGATTCAGCGCTTCCCATTAAAATTTCAAGATAGCGGTCGCCGAGCATTCCCTGAGTTTTCACGACCGGCTTTGAATCTTTTTTGATTTTCGCGCGCATATCATTGCGCACACTCATGAGGACTTCGATTTTCGGCGCCTCACCGTTTTCTGAAAAATAAATCCCTTCCACTTTACCGATCGGCATCCCGCCGATCGTAACCGAAGAACCCTTTTTCAGACCGCCGACGTCCGCCAGGCGGGCCTTGAGGGTGGAGGTCTTGGCGAAAAGCATGCCTTTATCGCCTCCGGCGAAGGTGATGCCCAGAACCACCAGGCAAATCGCGGTGAAAGCCATTAAACCTACGCGTAAATCAGCGGCTGAATGCTCCTGTCCGTAGCTCATCGAAGTCTCCTCGTTATGCCTAATTTAGTTATATTGAGCCGGATTCAGAAAGGCCAGAATCCGGGGGTCTTTACTGTTCTTTAATTCGGCGGGTGTTCCTTCAAAAATAAACCGCCCCTGATGGAGCATGACAATGGAGTCCGCCATCTTGCACGCGCTTTCAATATCGTGCGTCACAACCACGATGGAGCGCTTCCGGCCAACTTTCAGTTTTAAAATCAGCTGTTCAATGTTGTAGTGATTGACCGGATCAAGGCCCACGGTCGGTTCATCAAATAAAATAACTTCCGGGTCCGGCGCCAAACCGCGTGCGACGGCCACGCGCTTTCTCATGCCTCCCGACAACTGTGAGGGTTTTAACTTGCGGGCGCCTTCCATGCCGACGAAGCGAAGCACTTCCGTCACGCGGTCTTCGATTTTAGAACGTTCCATCATTCCGAATTCGCGCAGACGGTAACTGACATTGTCGGCGACCGACATGGTGTCAAACAGAGCGCCGTTTTGAAAAACCATGGCCATGCGCAGGCGCACTTTCAGGATTTCCTTTTCGGGCAGGTGAGAGATATCTTTGCCGTGCACGCGGATCTTGCCTTTGGTGGGGCGTAAAAGACCCAGAATGGCTTTGAGAATCGTGCTTTTACCCACACCGCTGGGGCCGAGAATCACTTTGGTTTCGCCCGACTTAATCGAAAGATCGGCGCCGGTTACGATTTCAGCTTTGCCGTAATCCAGCGTTACGTTTTCAAGACGGATGATTTCTTCTTCCATGGTCACCACCAGGTCACGATGAAAATTTTGGTCAAAAGGAAATCGAGCATTAAAATCGAAATGCAGGAAATCACGACCGCGCGCGTCGTCGCTTCACCCACGCCCGCGGCGTCGTTGCGGGTCTTCATGCCGGCATGGCAGGAGACCGTGCCAATCACAAAACCGAAACAGAGAGCTTTGATCACACCGCCGTAAATAAATTCCGGCGTCAGCACTTCCATCACTGAGTCCCAGTAAAACGCGGAGCTGACCTGAACGACCCGGGTGGCAATGACCCAACCGCCCACAAAAGCGATCGTGTCGCAGATAACCGTCAGCACCGGCACCATCAGCGTGCAGGCGACCAGACGGGGTTCTACAAGCTTTTTAACCGGGTGACTGCCTTCGGCCCGAAGGGCTTCGATTTGTTCGTTAATCGTCATGGAAGCCAATTCGGCGGCGATCGCTGAGCCCGCGCGCGCGGCAACCATGATCGCCGTCAGCACCGGGCCGAGTTCACGAATAACCGTGGTGCCGATCGGCCGGCCGATGTAAGAAACGGCTCCGATATTTCTCAATTCCACAATGCTCTGCATTCCCAGCACCAGGCCCATGAAAAGCCCGGTCAGAGTCACGATAGGCAGGGAACCCACGCCGATTTCATCCATCTGAAGGCGTGTGATGGAGCGTTTAAAGGGCGGTGAAACAGCAGCCTTAACCGCCGTCATTGTAAAAGAAGTGACTTCGCCTAAATCAATAAGGAAGCGGGCAAAAAACGCGAAAGGGTTCGGGCGCTTCAGAAGGGAATTTTTTTTCATCTACGCCGTGACGGGCTCCGTGTACAAAGCCATACTTTTGATTTTGTGGGTCTTGAAGCGCAGAGCGCGTTCGAGAACGAAAGCCAGCTTCTCGAGAGGAACGTCATAAAAAAGTTTTCCCCGGTCAGCCAGTGAAATGGCTCCGGTTTCTTCCGACACGATCAGGCAGAGCGCGTCGGTCACTTCACTGAAGCCGATGGCCGCGCGGTGGCGCGTGCCCAGCTCTTTGGAAAGGTTCGGATTTTTGGAAAGGGGAACGATCAACCCGGCGCAGAGAATCCGGTCTTTTTGAATCACAGTCGCGCCGTCGTGCAAAGCTCCGGGCGGTGTGAAAATTGAAACCAGAAGTTCGCGGGAAACCCGCGCGTCCACAATGATCGTTTTTGAAGCCCAGCCTGTTAGAGGTTTTTTTCTTTCCAGAATCATGAGCGCGCCGAGGCGGGCTTCGGAGATCAATTCACAGGCTTTAACCACTTCGTAAAGCGGTCCGCGTTTGTGTTTCAGCTCCTGAAAAACGGAGGGCGTGGAACTTTTGCGCAAAATCGAAGCCGCGAGTTTCCCGTAAAAATAAACAAAACCGACCAGCACAAGCCCCAGGTTAAAAAGGAAAAGCGGGCGTGAAGGCACTTTGGCAAACAGCGAAAACAGCAGGGAGCTGTATAAAACCAGGAATAAAAACGAAGTGAATTTCTTTTCAGGCTTGTCCTGCCGGATGATGTTCATCAGCAAATAGCCGGTCAGCGCGGCGGCTATGGTCATGACCGCTATTAGGATTTGTTTGGGAATGTCCGATATCATGGAAAGATTATCGGCACCGTACCCAGTATTCCTTATACGGGACGGTGCCATTTAAAAGGAGATTTCATGCGGTTGATTCCCATTCTGCTTTTATCGGTTTCCAACGTTTTTATGACTTTTGCCTGGTATGGGCACCTCAAATACAAATCCAGCCCCCTCTGGATCGCCGTCGGGGTCAGCTGGCTGATCGCCTTTTTCGAGTATTGCTTCCAGGTTCCGGCCAACCGCATCGGCCACCAGTATTTTTCAACCGTCCAGCTCAAGACGATTCAAGAGGTGATTACGCTCGTGGTTTTTGCCGTGTTTTCCGTGCTTTACCTTAAGGAAAGTCTGCGTTGGAACCACCTGATCGCGTTTTGTTTTCTGGTCGGCGCCGTGTTTTTCATGTTTTACGGAAAACAGCAGTCCTGATTATTTAGTTGATTTAACCCGCCGGGAAGGTTAAGCTTGGTCATTCTTTCAAGATTCCTCCTGCAAACAAACCGCCTGTGAGAAATGAAAGTTAAGAAAATCGGCAAGGCTTCACTCGACCTCGAAAAAGAAATGTGGCGGGTAGGAGTCGGTTCGGAACGGTACAAAAACAACCGCAGACTCGTTGATACCAAGCCTGAAGTTAAGGCCGCGCGGCACGTTTATTCCCGCGCCTCGAGCCGTCACACACCGGCCAAGCGGAAAACGGAAAAACGCAAAGCCTACATGGATGAGGTCAAAGACCTCCGCAAAACTTACGAAACAGCTTTGCGCGAAGCTTTTGACGGCGTGAAGAAAGAAAGTTTCAATTTTCCCATCTTGCTGTGCCTGGATCGCGATTATGACCATAAGGGCGACTGGCGCTACTGCATGTTTGAGGGGATCATCTACCAATTTGACCGGCCCGGTTACTCGGACGACGAGATGACCGAAGCCATCAGAAAACTCGAAAATAAAGATAATAAAGGAGAAACAAGTGAGCCAGGATAACGAAAGAGAAGAAGATTTTAACGAGGAAGCCGAAGTTGAAACGACCGGTGGAACGCTTGAGCAGGTTTTTGCTCAGCTTCGCCGTATTATGGATCATCTGGGGTACCTCGAAAGAAAGATCGACCAGCTTTTAGCCAACGGCCCGAACCAGGGCGGCGGTGGACGCAGTCATTTCCCGCGCAAAGATTTCGGCGGAAGACCTCCCCGGCGTGAGTTTGGCGGAGGCGGCGGTGGAAGACCCCCTCGCCGTGAATTTGGCGGCGGCGGAAGACCTCCCCGGCGTGAATTCGGAGGCGGTGGTGATCGCCCGTTTTTTGGCAAAGATCGTGACCGCAGCCGCGGTGGTGAACGCGGTGGTGACGATAATCGTGGTAACCGTGAACAGCGTTTTGGATCGGGTGATTCCGGCGGAGCTCCTCGCCACTGGAAGCGGGAATCCCGGGGCAAGCGTCCTCACTAAAAAATACGGAGAGTGATGAAGTCTTGGTTTAAGCCGCTTCTTTTCGTACTGGCGGCCGGAATTTTATTTTTCTGGAACACAGCCTCCATGCCGGTCTGGTCGACGGATGAAGGCCGTCACGCCGAAATTTCGCGTGAAATGTGGGAAACCAAAAACTTCGTCATTCCTCAGTACTTCCATATTGATTATCTCGAAAAGCCGATTCTTTCATTCGCGCTGACCGCCCTTTCAATAGGCGCGTTCGGCGCGAATGCTTTTTCGGCCCGTCTCGTTTCCGTGCTTTGCGCGCTGGCCGGAATCCTGATGATGTTTTATTTCATCCGCAGGCTTTTCAGCCGGGGCACCGCGGAGTTTGCCGCGCTGATGCTCATGGTCACGGCCGGTTATGTGCTGGTCGGGCGTTTCGCCGTGATCGATATGCAGATGACTTTTCTTCTCAGCGCCGCGATGTTCTGCCTCATGACGGCGTATTTCGAAAAAAAATCCAAATACTACCTGCTCAGCTACGTTTTTATGGGTCTGGGTTTTCTGACCAAAGGCCTGATTGGTTTCGTTCTGCCGGGCATGATCTTTTTTGTTTTTATTCTGCTCCGCCGTGACTTCAAAGAAATTCTCCGTATGCAGTTACTGCCGGGTATTTTGATTCTGGCGGTGATTATTCTGCCGTGGTGGCTTCTGGCGACGCATCAGAAGCCCGAATTTTTTCAGGTCTTCATCGTAGAGCATCACATCAGCCGTTTTGCCACCAAAGCTTTCGGCCGTGCCAAACCTTTCTGGTTTTACGTGCCCGTGCTTTTCGGCGCGTGCTTTCCGTGGGCGCTGTTTCTTCCCGCGTCGATCACGAATCTTTTCCGCAAAGAAGGGGAGCACCGCGGCAAACTTCTGTTTCTGCTTTGCTGGGCCGCCGTGATTTTTGTTTTCTTCAGCATTCCAAAATCCAAATTGCCTTACTACCTGCTTCCGGTCAGCGTGCCCGTGATCGGTCTGGTCGCCGCGTTTGCCCAGAACCGCACGCACTCGCTGAAAGCCGACGCCGTTTTGCGCGGAGGGTGGGAAGTTTTACGCGCGCTGGGCATTGTGGCGTTGCCAGCCGGCTTTATCGCTTTAGTGCTTCCGATTCACGACCCGCATTTTGAAGCGCTTAAAGACCTGTTTCCTTTCGGAGGAGCGGTTCTTTGCGCCGGGTGCCTGGTCGGCTACGGTTATTTCCGCTCGCAGGACACGATCAAAAGCATTTACTCGCTGGCGTTCATGATGGGCGCTTTTCTATTGGTTGTGAATTACGGCATGGTGCATATCACCCCGCTTGAAAGCGCTCACGCCGAAGCCCAGATCATCCTGGATCAGAGAAAACCGGGGGATAAGACCGCGATTTACGCATCTCCCGACGATTTCTCCGACCTGTCCTTTTACCTGAAAGAAAACCCTCTGGTGCTCGGGCCTGACCGGGGCACCCTCGCGGAGCCCAGCCGTAAGCTTTCACCCGCTGCGCAATCGATGGTTTTCCCCGATATGGGGGATTTCGTGAAGTCCTTCAATTCCAAGCGCACGCGCTACTTCCTCCTGGTGCCCGCCAAGCGGTTTGAAGCCGTTAAAGAACAGGGACTGACCGGCTACCGTATCCTCAGCCAGGCCAACAAGAAAGTCCTCCTGACCAACGCCTAGTTTTCCCCCCGGCTGTTGTGGTAGAATGTCGCCTTCAAACAGGGGGAAGCATGGCTGAATTACTCAAATTAAAAAGTCCCGCGGATTTCATCGGTAAACAAGGCCCCGGCGTGATCTCTTTTGGTTCCGGCCAGCCCGACCTGCCTCCGCCCGACGAAATGTTTCAGAATGTAAACATTCGCAAAGACCTCCGCTATGGTTTGATTCAAGGGGAATTGACCCTGCGCGAAGCTCTCGCCAAAGAATACCCCGGCTCAACGGCTGAAAACTTTGTCATCACCAACGGCGCTTCTGAAGCGCTCGATCTTATTTTCCGCGCGTGGGGAAAAGGCCAGAAAGTGCTCGTGCCCCGGCCTTACTATTACTCCTACCCGCCGATTATCGAAATGGCCGGCATGGAGCCTGTTTACACCGACCTGAACAAAGGCCGTATCGACATCGAAGATTTCAAAAAGAAAATCAAAGGCTGTAAAGCCGTGCTGATCAATTCACCCTCGAACCCCACAGGCCGTGTGGAATCCATCGAGACCCTGAAAGAAATCGAAAAGATCACGCAGGAGCTTGGCATTTACGTTGTCTCGGATGAAGTTTACAAAGACCTGATCTACGAGCGTGAGAATTACCACATCAAAGGCGATCACGTCATCACCGTGAACTCGTTTTCGAAAACCTACTGCATGTGCGGTGTGCGCGTGGGCTACCTGTGGAGCGCGGACAAAAAAATCGTGGAAGATATCTGCGAAATGAAAACCCACACCTCCATGAACACCAACCTGGTGGGCCAGGACCTGGCGCTTGCCGCGATGAAAGCGCCCAAAGACTACGCGCGCAAACAGCTCGAAATCTGGAAACAGCGCCGTGACTTTATTTACAAAGGCCTGACCGACCTCGGCTTCGACCTCTGGAAGCCCGAAGGCGCTTTCTATGTACTGCCCAAATGCAACAACGCCCGCGAATTCCTCTCAGTCCTCTACACCGATTACAAGGTGATCACCTACCTCGGCGAATGGTTCGGAGCCCCTGACCGGATCCGGCTCAGCTACGCCCTCGACATCAAACAAATCGAAGAAGGCCTTTCCCGTATCAAACAAGCGATGGGGAAGGTGAAGGTTTTATAAGTTGGTTGCGAAGACACCGAAAAGGAATACTCTAAATTTACCCAAGACGGGCACGAAGGCAGCCTGCGGGTTTTTAATTTCATGGAATGAGATTAATAGATTCTTTTACTTTGTTATAACTATGGCGGGACATATTGATTCTGCGGCCGAAAAAGCCCACAATGTCTTAATAGAATTTGAAGCTGACGAAGTGAAGAAAGCGGAAATGGTTAAAAGCTGGAATTCTCGTAAAGGCGCAATTGATGGGTTGAGAGAAAATCGACAGTTTATTTTAGAGGTAATACTGGTGCGTCATATAGAGAATTTTCTAGGCTATTTGGCAAGTCTTTTATATGAAATATTCACGCAACGGCCTGAAACCTTAAGCTCTTCCGAACATATTGAGATATCGAAAGTGATAAAGCATGATTCTATTGAGTCGCTTGTTCGAGAGATAGCTGAGCGAAAGGTTGAGTCGTTGTCTTATAGTTCTTTTTTGGATTTGGTTAAGTTCTTTAATGATAGATTCCATATTAAACTAGCTGATGGCTTAAAGCTTGAAAAAATTACTCACCTGATAGAGGTTCGTAACATCTCTGTTCACAATAGATGTGTAATGAATCAACGGTTTGTATCTAGGCTAGGGTTACCAGCTTCAGAAATTGGTAAAAAAAAGGAATTGTATATTGATCAAATAGATGAGCTTAATGACCTTGTCGCTGAGTTAGTCAAGCACATCGATCGTCAGTCAATCGCCAGCTTAAATTTAAAAAGTCTTATTTTTAAAAAGGCGCTCAAGAATCGGGTAAAAAAGGTTACAGACACATTTGGGAGTGATGCGAAGACGGGGACGGTTCTAAAAGGGACAGGTTAAACAAAGCTATGTATACCAAAGTCTCGAAGCCTAGATTTTTTCGTTGTCCCGGTTGTAATCAGAAGAATAACCCGTCCTTCAGTAATTGCTGGCGGTGCGGGGAGGGGATGTTTGAGGGGATTCCCGCGGTTACGACCGTGTACCGCCATAATCTCATGTCTCTTATTGTCACCATGGCCATCGTCGGTATTTTGTTTGGCGGGGTTTTTGCTTTTGCCCTCACGCATCCTCCCGTGGATGGCCGTGTTGATCCTTGCTAAAAGAAATAGAGGTCTAGATGACAGCCCGGGTTAAGGCGTTTCATTCGGATACGCAGGATTACCACGATGCGTTTCAGGTTTTTCTGGATCACACCGACCAGAAAGACAAAGCCCGGGAATGGATGGAAGCCCGGGTTGGCGCTCTGCCTCAAAAACGTTTGTTTGTGGATGCCGGCGCGGGCAACGGCAAGGTCACGGCCTGGTTCACGGGGCATTTTGAAAACACGGTCGCGCTCGAACCTAATTCTTCTCTTTTTGATGAGCTTTGCGAGGCGTGCCCCGACGCTGAAGTGCACCCCGACACGATTCTCGGCACCAAGTTAAGAGTTTCTGCCGATTTTATTCTCGCCTCTCACGTTTTTTATTACATTCCCAAAGAAGAGTGGCTTGCCAACCTCGAGCGCCTGGTTTCGTGGCTTTCGCCGGAGGGTGTTTTGGTGGTCATGCTTCAGAATTCCGGCACGGATTGCATGGGGATGCTCCGCCACTTTCATAAGAAAAGTTTTGACCTCAATGAACTGGCCCGGGATTTTAAGGCTTCAGCCGGGGCAGGGCATGAGGCGCGCGTGGACAAAGTGGATTCTCACATTGAGACTCCTGATTTTGAGAAAGCCTACACGGTCGCCGAATTTATGATGAATCTTCTGCCCATGCCTCAGCCGCCCGCGCGCGAGGAGCTTGAAGCTTACGTGAAAAAGCATTTCACGGCGGGTGACGGCAAGTACCGGTTTTCGTGCCATCAGGATTTTCTGCAGATTCGTTTAAATTCAAAGTAGCGGGTGGGGAATGACAAAAGAAGCGGGGTCGAAAGACCCTCTGCACGGCGTAACGCTCGAAGTGATGCTCAAGAAGCTGGTCGCGCATTACGGCTGGAAGCAGTTGGGGTATTTGATCGATATTAATTGTTTCATCAATCAGCCGAGCGTGAGCTCCAGCCTGCGGTTTTTGCGCCGTACGCCCTGGGCGCGCGAGCAGGTTGAGGATTTGTACCGTCAATCGCTGTCACTTTTAAAGGAGACCTCATGAGTAAAA
>CAYLPP010000009.1:80330-106617 GCA_964385615.1 uncultured bacterium
TGAGGATTTGTACCGTCAATCGCTGTCACTTTTAAAGGAGACCTCATGAGTAAAATGTCGGTGGTGCTGTTGGCCGGTTTTTTGACTGTGTCTTTGGTTTCAGCGGGTTACGCGGACACGCCTGTGAAAAAGAAATACAAGCCCACGGTGAAGCACGCGATCCATGAGCTGGATGAAGCCAAGGTGATTCTCGCGAAACTGCCGGCGGATGAAAGCGGGCATATCGCCAAGGCTCAGGAGCTTGTGAATCAGGCCCACGCGGAATTAGCTCTGGTTAAAACGGGCAAATGAACTCCGTTTATTATTTTATTTTCAAGACGGTGCTGGCGGGGCTGATTATCGCGGGCGCTTCGTGGCTCGCGGGCCGGCAGACGTTTTTGGCGGGGTTTATTATTTCTCTGCCGATGATGTCGATGATCAGCCTGATTTTTCTTTTCGGTGAAACGCGGGATATGGCGAAGGTGAATGCTTACGCGGTTTCAATCCTCACGGCGGTTCCGCTTTCTTTGACTTTCTTTCTTCCTTTCATTTTGAATCGTTGGCTGAACCTGAATTTTCCTCTGACTTTTGGTTTTGGCCTCGCTCTTTTGTTTGGCGCGTTTATGGTCCACCGCACCTTGTTTCACTATTAAAATGGCGGAAATTGCGCCCGGACTTTACGAGCATTTCAAGGGCAAGCGTTACGAGGTGCTCGGCACGGCGCGCCACAGCGAAACGCTGGAGCCGGTCGTGATTTACAAGGCGCTCTACAAAGGAGAATTTCCGGAAGGCTCTTTGTGGGTGCGCCCGCTTGCCATGTTCACCGAAACGGTTATCAAAGAGGGAAAAGAGCTTCCCCGTTTCCGTTATCTGGGGAGCGCGTGACATGAGCTTTATTCACAGCCGTAATTTTCTGGAAAGAAAATACACCCTGCCTCTGCTGGCTCTGTTCGCTGTTTTTTTCACTTCGCCGGTTGTTGAGCTTTATTCCGGCCTTTTCCCTCTGCCGATTCTTTTTATTATTCTGATCGTGCTTTGGGTTTTGCACGCTCAGCGGGTGCGCCTGCCCGTGATTAAAATGGCGGGGTTTTGCGGGTGCCTGGCTTTTAGCCTGGAAGTTTACTGGCGCTATACCCACCATAACATTCTAGCCAATATGCCGGCAGAAATGGCTTTGGCTATTTTTGTGCCGGCCATTATTTTTTACGGGATCGCGATTTCCGCTATTTTGAAAAAAGTGTTCACCGAAAAGAAAGTGACGGGCGACACAGTCTGGGGCGGAATTTTCGTGTATTTTCTAATCGCGATTCTGTGGGGCCGGTTTTATCACCTCGCGGCGATTCTGGACGCGGGTTCTTTCAAGCCTGCTTTCACGCCGGGGGATTTGTTTCAGATTTTTTATTTCTCCATGGTGACGCTGACAACGGTGGGTTACGGCGACATCAGCCCCGCCACGCACACCACGATGATTCTCGCGGTGCTTGAGGCGGCGGCCGGGCAGATTTATATGGCGGTTTTTGTGGCGCGTTTGATCGCGCTTGAAATCAATCATAGGACCCAAAAAAACTCAGCCTGATTGCATGCCTCCTCTAAAAAAGCCGATCCGGGACGCTTTTAAGTTTATTTTGAAGGTCCTCGGAATTTATCTTTTTGTCAGTTATTTACTGCTTCCCGATTTGTGGCGTCATTATGAGCACCGGCCCGAGCTTCAGGCTATTTCGAAGCATAGCTTTACGAAGGAAGGCTTGCCTGCGGACCCGTTGAATATCGCTTTGATCGCGACTCAAGGCGAATTGCTGAAAGCCATGGAAAAAGCCGGATGGGTGATGGCCGATACGCTTAGCTTGAAGTCGGATTTACTGATGACTAAAGACGTGCTTCTTCGTCAATCTTACCCCGGTGCGCCGATCAGCCGGCTTTATTTTGCGGGAAGGCCTCAGGACTTTGGTTTCGAAAAGGAAGTGCGGGGAAACCCGGCTCACCGCCACCATGTGAGGTTTTGGAAAACTGGTATTCGGGGCAAAAGTCATCGGCCCGTGTGGATTGGCTCCGCCACGTTTGACCGGAGCGTGGGCTTCAGCCACTATACCGGACAGCTGACGCATCACATTGCGCCGGACATTGATCGGGAGCGTGATGCCCTGATGGCTGATCTTTTGTCAGCCGGGCAGTTGAGTAAAATTTATCAAGTCACAGGTGTCGGCCCGGTTATAAAGGCGTATAATGGCAGTCATGATCCGTATTACACGGATGGCGAGTTAACGGTGGGCGTAGTTTCACCGGATAATGAAGCAGTCAAGCCCGCGCCGGTGCGTCTGCGAAGTCCTTTTTGGGTTGAACTGAAAAACAGCATCTGGAAACTGATGAGAGTTTTTAAAAGGGAGGTCGCCTAATGAAACATTGCCCTCATTGCGGTCATAAGCTTGGATTCGCGGATTTTCTTACCCGCTACGGGTCAGATACTCTGGTAAAGCACTCTGAAAAAGCTCCGTTGCGCGAGCATCAGTGCTTAAACTGTCACGCCAAGCTTTCGATTTACTACAACCCCTTTCATTTCCGCCGGCTTTTGTTTGTAGGAAGTTTCTTTGGTTTTCTGGTTTCCGCGTTTCTGGCCCGCCTGGTGATTCAGCCGGCTTTTGGCCTGGATACCCCCAAAATGCTCCTGAGTATGGTGATCTTGGCCTTTTTCTTCTTCCCACTGTATTCGGTATGGGGAAAGTATGAGAGCGCCGAATTAAAAGATATTAATGCTCATAAAAAGATATAGCATCTTTTGCCCGCTTCGCTAGAATTATAGCGCCCTTATTCAAGAGCGTTTTTTCCACAGCTTCCCTGTTGAATATTTCTGGATATCAGGCAGACTTTACCTCTAAACCGACAGGTTGAGGCCTACCGAAGTCATCACAAAAAAATAGTTTTACGGAGATTTCTTTGTTCAAAAAGTACAAGCTTTTAACATCTTTTATCGCAATGTTTTTAATCGTGTGCCTTTCTCCGTTTCAGGCATTCGCCGCGATTGAAATCGACAACGTTGAAAACGGGGAAGTGACCGTTCAGCAGGACGGGAACACCTACAATATCAACGCGACTGAAAACGCGATCGCGAATTTCAAAACTTTTGATATCGGCGCGGGCGAGACCGTTAATATCATTCTTCCTTCCGAAACTTCTTCCATGCTCAACCGGGTAACCGGGGGAGCGTCCTCCGAAATTTTTGGTTACCTGTTTTCAAACGGCAATATTTATCTGGTCAACGTGAACGGTATTCACTTCGGCGACACCGCGCAGGTGCAGGCGGCGGGTTTTGTGGCTTCGACACTGGATATTTCCAACGCGGATTTCATGGCGGGGCAGATGGAGCTTGCCCGTGCTTTGAACACTTCGCCCGCTTCTATTTTAAATGAAGGCAATATCACGGCTCAGAATTTCGCGGTGCTCGCGGGCGGCGCGGTTGAAAACACGGGCAATATTCAAGTGCAGGGCGGTACGGTGGCTCTCGCCGCGGGGGATCGTGTCACGCTCAGCCTGGATAACGGGAATCTGATCAATGTGGTCGTGAGCGGTGAAGTGAAGTCGCCGGTGCTGGACGCCAAAGGAAATGTGATCAAGGACATGGTCAAGCAGGCGGGCGAGATTTCCGCTTCCGGCGGACAGGTCTTTTTAACGGCGCAGGCCGCGGAAGAAATTTTTGACCATGTCATTAATCACACCGGCATTACGGAAGCCGCGAGTATTCAGAGTGTGAACGGGCGTATCGTGATTGACGGCGGGAAAGCCGGAATCGTGCGTGTTTCGGGCACGGTAGGCGCGACGGGCCTTCAGGCCGGCCAGCATGGCGGTGGAATTGAAATTTACGGAAACAAGATCGGTATTGTTGAGAATGCTCTTTTGAATGTGACGGGAAATATCGGCGGGGGTTCCGTGCTGATCGGCGCGGACTATAAAGGAAGCAACACCGATCATCCTTCTTTAATTACCGGGATCAGCGGAAATTCACGGATTCAGGCGGACACCCAGAGCGGTGACGCGGGCAAGGTGATTGTCTGGTCCGAAGACTCAACCAATTATTATGGAAATATCAGCGCCAAGTCGGAAGAAGGCAAGGGCGGTTTTGTGGAAGTCTCGTCCCACGATAAATTGAATTTCCACGGAGATGTGGATGTCAACGGCGGTTCGGAAAACGGGACTCTTCTTTTGGATCCTTCCTTTCTTACGATCAATGACTCTGCTGACGGAACCGGTTCCATGGACGGGGAACTGACGCCGGGTTCTGACTCAGAACTTCTTTCTTCGGTTCCCGATGACGGCACCAATACGATTTCGCGCGGTCAGCTGGAAGCTTTCGGCCCCGACGCCAATATTATTCTTGAAACCACGGGTCTTCTGCGCGTGCGTGATATGGCGAGCAACGCTATTAACCTTCAGGCGACGACTGGAAGTTTGACTTTGAAAGCCGCGTCTCTTACTTTTAATGATCTGAATGACGTCATCCGCACGGAAGGCGGTTCAATCACGGTTGAAGCGCTTTTGAGCCAGGGAAAAATCACGGCCGGTGGTTTTGATACGACCGGTCTCTCAGGCACCAAGTCCGGCAATATTTCGCTTTCCGCCAACACGGATATTTCCGTGCAGAGCGTTAAGACCGGCGGAGGCAATTTCACCGCGATCGCGGATTTTGACAAAGCCGGAAATCCTGGACTTTTCACGATTAACTCCGGCGGTCAGGTTAACGCCGGAACTGGAAATGTTTCCATTACGGCTTCCGATGTTAATCTCGCGGGTTCGCTCACCGCTCATGATGTGAATCTTCTGATTTCCCGCGCGGGCACGAATATGACTCCGGCGACGATTGGTCTGGGGAACGCGGCGGCGTCTTCCACCTACGGAATCAGCGGGTCGGAACTTTCCAATATTACGGCCGACAAATTGACCATTGGTGATGCGACCAACGACGAGATTATCGTGGATAGCGTTACCGCGGAACAGAGCCAGAATATTGGGGAAGTGGTTCTGAATTCTCTTCACGCTAACCGTGATCTGATTTTTCAGGGTACGGCTTCTTATTTCAATAAACTGACGGCGAGTACGGTTCGCGATATGTTCGTGAACGCTTCCATTAACGCCGCCTCAGGCCTGACGCTCAATGCCAATCGTGATATTCAGCTTGCCTCAAATGTGGGGATTGCTTCTGGAGGCCCAGCCGGCATTCACGCGGACGCTGATGGAAGCGGTAACGGCAATTTAATTATGACGACCGGCGATTTTATTAAGACTACGAACGCAGCGCTTGATATCACGGCTAACGATCTTCAGCGTTCCTTCAATGCCTATTTTGACAGCGGTACGGCCGCCATGTCTTTTGCTTCTTCCGACGGCGGACAGATTCAGGTCGGCGATGGAACTGGGGATTTCACCATTCGCGGAGACGAGCTTCAGCACATCATCGCGGGCAGTTTGAAAATTGGCAATGATTCGACCAGCCAGATTATTTTTAATGGGGTCGCTGAAGAGGATCTAAATACCATCCCCGGAACGATTACTTCCCGGGCCGGTTCCATTCTTTTTGACGGCAACGGTTCTCATTTTAAAAATGACATGATTTTTAACGCGAGCAACGGCATTACCTTCAATAAAAACCTGAACAACACCGGCAAGCTCACGCTGAATACCGATTATGACGCGAACGGCACGGGCGATTTAACGACGGCGGCCGGAGTCAGCGTTAATTCCACCAACAATACCATTGATATTTTTGCCAATGACCTTCAGCTGGGTGCGGGTTCGCAGATTTCCAGCGGTAACGGCGCGATGAACGTCCAGGTTTCGGACGGCGGTTCGATTCGCCTTGGTCAGGGTTCCGGGGATATGACGGTTGATAACACGGAACTTCAGGTGCTGAAATCACGTGACCTGACGTTTAAAGGTTCAAACTCTGGGATTACGGTGGACGGTGTCACTGGAACCGCGGTTTCAAATGTGGATGTTTCTCTGACGCTGGATGCTACGAAGCCGGGCGCCACGGTCAATTTTTCAAATAATGATTCGACTGTGAATTTCGTGACCGTGAAAGCGGACGCGGGAGTGAATGTGAACGCGGGTGTGACCGCTCAGGCGGGGGATATCACGGTTGAGACAGATGCCAATAAAGATGGAAATGGAATTTTGAATGTTGGTTCTACCGGCCGGTTAACGACGGTTACGAACCATAAGCTGAATATCACGGCTCCGGATGTAACGCTTGATGGCGCGCTTCAGATCGGTCAGCAAGGTGTTCTGAATTTCCTTACGTCGATTGACGGCGCCGATATGGGCCTGAACAGTTCTTCTAAAACTTTCAATCTCACGACTGACGAACTGAAGCGGATTTCAGTTTTAAATGAAGGCGGAACAAATCTTGGCAAAGTTGTTTTTGGTCCTACCGGTAATACGGGCGATATCCTCGCCGCGGGTGACGGACTCACGGTTATTACTTCGCCATATGATCTGACGCTTAATTTCGACAATCTCAGTTTCGGCGGACGTTTGTCTCTGGGGAGCAATAACCGAACGATGACGCTGAACGGGAACACGATTACCAGCTCGGGCGCTCGGGAAATTAACACCACGGGCGGAACGGGCACTTTGATTTTGAATACCACCGGAGACGTGGACTTGATCGCGTTTGTGGATCAGCTGGGTGCCAGCACGGTTGGCGGGCATTTGAACCTTCAAAATGACCAGAGTTTTAAAGTGATCGGGGATTTAAACGTGGGCACCTCGCTTCATCTTTCCACTCCGGGAACTCTGACGCTGAACGAAGAAATTTTCACTCACGGCTTCACTCAGCTTGAAGCGGATATTGATCACAACGGTTCCGGCAATTTAGTCATGGGAACTAACAGTGGTGTGCTGACGGACAATCACAACCTCGATATCATGGCCAAAGACCTGCAGATGACCGCCGGCAGTTATTTGAACGCGGGCACCGCGGATATTTCTTTGCGCGTCAGTAACGGCGCCGCGATGTCTTTAGGGCAGGGGCAGTCCGCGAGTTTCGCGGTCAGTCACAATGAAATTAAGCTAATGACTGCCACGAACCTGACGATCGGTGACAATACTAACGGAAATATTACAGTCACCGGTGTGGATGAAACCGTGACGAGCGGAATTGCAAATACGATTACGCTGAAAGCGAACCGTTCTGACAGCTCCGTGACTTTCAACAACAACAGCTCTACCTTCCAGAACAATTTGCGCGTTGAAGCCGGTAACGGCGTAACTGTGAGTAAGAACCTGGGAACGGCTAACGGCACGATTTCAATCAACGCCGATACCGACGCGAACGGAACTGGCGATCTGACGGTCGCGGCTTCCACCGGGGTTAATTCCAACAACCATCAGATTGACATTACTGCCAATGATATTAATCTGGCTTCGACCTCCAGTCTGAACAGTTTCAAGGCTCCTATGAATATTCATATTTCCGACGCTCAAACGATCGGCTTGGGCGATGCTACGGGCGGTATGACTTTAGATCACACCGAACTTTCCCGCATCAAGGCGGGAGATTTGACCATTGGTGATTCCAGCACACCCAAGATTGAGTCCAACGGTGTCACGCTGAACGACTTGGCGAATCTTTTTGGGAACCTGACTCTTCTCGCGAACGCGCCAGCGGGCCAGATTCTTTTCAGCGGAGCGACTTCGACGTTTAAAAACCTTTACGCGGAATCCGGCAGTTTATTCACCGTGGCGGCGGGAGCGGGAGTTTCCGTGACCGACGGCCTGCTTTCAATCAAGACTAAAGACTTAGATCTTCAGGGAACGCTTTCGAATTCGACGGGTGAAGTGCGGATTGAAAATACCGGTTCTGGAGAAATCGCGCTGGGCACGCCTTCCGGTCAGATGACTCTAAGCAATTCCGAAGTGCAGAACATTACGGCAAACCTTCTTCATCTTATCAACGTTGCTCCAGTCCATTTCGCGGGGCTGACCGCCGTGAACACGGCTAATATCAATTCATGGAATGTGGAATCCGCCGGAGCTAATGGACATATTACTTTTGACGGCACTGCCTCAACCCTGAAAAACGCCGCCCTTTCCGCGGTTAACGGGATTACGCTTGACGCTCCGGTTACGATTGCCAGCGGCAATTTCACGGCGAACGCGGATTCAAACGCGGACGGCGCGGGGCTTTTCCAGGTCACGGGTAACGGAAGCCTGACGGCTCCTGGAACGGTTACGGTTACTTCTTCTGATGTTGATATTCAGGGTTCTGTCACGGCCCCGAGCGTTTCATTTCTTCCCAGCATTTCGAGCTTCTCCATCGGCTTGAATGACGCTCAGGGCGGTTTCAATCTCACGGCTTCTGAACTTAATTTTATTAACACGGCGAATCTTGTGATCGGCGTTGCTAACGGAACCGGAGCGGTTTTTATCGGTTCTCTGGGCGCGTTTATTCTGACTCAGATTCATGGACTGACTATTCATGGGGCTGACACGGTATTTTCAAACACGATGACCCTTCCGGATGATTCGGCGGTGACTTTTCATTCATCGGGTTTTATTCACGGTAGCGGAGGCAAGGATATTGTTTCGGGCGGCAGTTTGAGCTCGCTGACAATCCAGGCCGGCGGAGATGTGAATCTTCAGACCACGGTTGCCAAGCTTGGCACTTCCACCGCCGGCGGAGATTTTTCTCTTCAGAACGATCACGGCCTGACGTTGACCGGCAAGCTCAGCACTAAAACCGCGAATGGCGATATTCTGCTGGATGTGAATAATCATAAGGTAACGGTGCAGAGCGGGGGAATTGAATCGGGCAATGGAGATATCACGATTCGGGCGAATGATATGGAATTTTCCAGCGGAGCCGGAACAATCTCCGGCCTTGGGAAAATTTTCCTTGAGCCTGGTACGGCCGGAACTTCGATCGGGATCGCGGGCGCGCTTGGCACTCTTCAGCTCAGCACGGCTGATTTGAACGCGCTTCATAAGAATTTCTCTGAAATCCGGATTGGGCGCGCGGACGGTTTCGGCAAAATCTCAATCAACGAAGTCAGCTTTAAAGATCCGATTGTGTTTCTTTCACCTGCGCTCGGCGGGTCGATCCTGGTTGCCGGAGCGATTCACGGACTTGTGGACGCTTCCATTACCATTCTGGGTTCAGGCCATACGACCACTTTAATGGCGGGTATCGACACCAACGGTCGTGACATTTTGATCGATGACGCGGTGATTCTCGGTACTGACGTAGCTTTGACCACGGGCGGCGGTGACGTTCATGTCACGGGGGATGTCAATGGCGCGCACAATTTAAGCATTACGGCGGGCGACGGCAATATTACTTTTGACGGCGCGCTGGGAAATACGGATGCGGTCGGTTCCGGCAGTGGGCTTGCGCTGAATTTTTCCACGAGCTCCACCAAAATGACAACTTTCAATTCATCAATCCGGGCCAATGAAGGCATCCGCATGACGGGTCCGGTTATTTTTAAAGACAATGTCACACTGGACGGCAGTCTAGGTTCGACTTTTCTGGACAACGTGACCCTCGACGGCTTGGATTTTCATGCCGCCGGCGGCGCGTTGTTCGGGGATTTCGATTCAGACCGCGTGATTTTTTCCGGCGGCCCGGTTTCGATTTCTTCCAACAATCACGCGCTTACATTCAGCGCCCGTGTGTTTGGTAATCAGGACCTGACGCTCGATTCTGGAACCGCGGACACCGTTTTCACGGCCGATATGGGTGTGGAAAATTCCCTCCCTCAGAATCGTATCGGAGACGGCACCGGAAACGCGTTGACAATTCTGACAACGGGCACGACTTCATTTGAACGTTTAAACACCAATTCCGGAATTTTCGCGCAGGGGCCTGTTGTTTTTCACAAGAACGTAATTGTGGGTGAAGGCGACACGGCCAGTATTTTTAATGGGGATGTAACTCTTGCTGGAATGACCTTTAATGCTAACAGCCTCGGCCTGACCCTTGGTGATTCCGCGCAGGACAGCCTAATCCTGGCTGACGACCAGAATATTATTAACGTTAACAACGCTGATCTGACAATTAACGCCAAAGTGGACGGTGCTCAGAATTTGGGAATCAATACCGGAACCGGCGCTGTCGATTTTAACGCCGCGGTGGGTTCCAATGAAGCGGTTGGAAGCGGAAGTGGGCTGGCGGTCAACTCGAATGGTACAGGGTCTGTGCGTTTCCATGACACTCTCCAGACCCATGGCGCGATCAAGACGACCGGTCTTGCGGAGTTTGATCAGGACGTGACTTTGGGTGTCGGCGATAAGGAAACCTTGTTTAACGGGGATGTGATTTTTCACGGCATCAACTTTACGGCGGGGCACACGGTGAATCTTGGTAATAATGTCGCGGATACGATTACCGTTCAAGACGGCCCTTTTAGCCTGACAACTTTTGGCGCCGGAAGTCATATCCATGTATTCGGCTCGGTGACCGGCGATCAAGCCGTCAGTTTTAATGCCGGCGGTCAGATTCTTGGGGGCAATACGGCTACTGATGTGACTGCTCCGCTGATTCTTCTGCAGGCGGGTTCCGGCATCGGCCTTGATGTGAATCCTTTCATTATTCATTCACCGCTTTACGGCGCGCAAACTCAGAGCGGGGGAATTTTCCTCATCAATACTTTCCCTGGAGCGATTTTCCTGACTGGGCTTGGTTCTCAGTCCGGGGATCTTTCATCTTTTGGAATTGATAACGCTGTAGCTGAACTTCTTGGTTCAGGGCTCTGGTCAAAAGTGGGAGACAGCGATTTCGCTTCGTTTTTAAACCGGCCGGATCTTCAGGAGTGGCTGAATCAGGATCCTTTCCCGGTTGATTTTTCAGCGCTGGATAAATTCGTTTTCTCAGGCTGGCAGAATGTGCCGCCGGCTTCTTCCGGGGTTCCGACCGTGGTTCCGATCCCCGACGACTCCCAGCCGACCCTCGAATCACACCTCGGGTAATCTTCTCGCAGTCCGCGGGGGAGTGGCCCCTCCCCGCGAACGCTTTTCAACTGCTTCTTACTTCGACAAAAACACTTTCTTGATGTTTTCCTTCAGATCGACATGCGCTTTGGCTTTTGAAAGCATGGCCTGCCACTGAGCGCCCATGGATTCAAGCACCGCGTCGCCGACCTTCTCCATTTCCGCGCCCCAGCTCTTCTTGATTTTGGCTTTGAGGATTTCAACCTGAACTTCGGTCATCGCCTGACAGAAACTGCCTGACCATTTCTCAACCGCCATTTCAACCGGGCAGCAGCTCTGAGCCGGAGCCGGGGTTTGGGTTTTACATTCGCCTTTTTCGCATTCTGACATGATATTCTCCTTTGGTTTAAATGCTTGCAAAATGCAAGCGTGTATAATTTATCAAACTACTTGCAAAAGACAAGTATTATTTTTGTAAAGTCTGTGGTAGAATCCGGCCATGAAAAAAGCAGACTCAAAAGAGTGTAGGAGATCGTGCTGTCCGCTTGTCGGAGCCCTGGATATTTTGGGCGACAAATGGACCCTTCTGATCATCCGCGATATGATGCTTTTCGGTAAGCATGAATTTGGGGAATTCGCGGGAGGATCCGAAGGGATTGCCACGAATATTCTTACCGACCGCCTGAAGAACCTGCTGTGCATGGGGATTATTGGTTATTTGCCGCATCCCAAGCATAAATCTAAAAAAATCTATTATCTGACCCGCAAGGGGAAAGACCTGCTTCCCATCATAGTTGAAATGATTCTCTGGGGAGGTACTTATAACCCTGCTCCGGATATGCCCAAGGAACGCTTTAACCGTCTTAAGCGTAACCCCGCGGGGATGATCCGGGAGACCCGCAAAGCTCTGGAGAAGTGGGAAAAGGATCAGGGGTTAAAGCTCTGATTTAAGGAATGGACTTGCCCCGGGATTTAGCTATAATCCCGCCAGTTGTTCAAGCACCCCGGATTTTAAAATAAAGGTGTCTATGCAAGTTGAAATTTTCTCTCTTTGTGACGCGGCGACGGCGGACGGCGGTAAATTTAATCTGCTTGGCGCTTTTGACACAATCCGCGCGCCTCAGCTTCCCTTTGTTCACTCCCAATGCACCATCGCTCTTCGTTTACGGTTTTCCAGAATTGAAGAAGGTGATCACAAGGTCACGGTGCATTTTGTGGACGGCGACGGTAAAAATGTCATTCAGCCCATGCAGGGCAATATTAAAGTTAAATTTGTTCCGGGCCAGCCTTCTCTTTCTACAAACCTCATTCTCAACATTCAGGGATTGAAACTTGAAAAGGCAGGTGAGTACTCCATTGATCTGGCGGTGGATGGTCAGCATAAAGCCAGCCTTCCGCTTTTCGTCAAGGAACGCGTACCCGCATGACGGCCCATGCCTTTTTAATCGATGATAATAAGGACTACGCTTCTCTCCTCCAAAAGGAACTTCTCGAAACGAAGCTGATCGGCCTGGTGACATTTTTCGAAAGCGGAGAAAAAGCGGTTTCCGAACTCGACGCGCTAATTGAAAGGAAAGCGCCGAAGAACGAGTTCCCGAATCTCATTATTCTGGATATTATTTTCCCGTCGGACACTTCCGGGATTGAAATTCTGGAGCGCCTGAAAAAAGCGGAATCTACCCGCGATATTCCGGTTGTGCTTCACTCCGCCTCTGAAGAAAAAAGTCATCTGGTGGATTCCTATAAAAAAGGCGGGGCAGTTTTTATTAAAAAGCAGAAAGACAGTCAGGCTCTGCGCGAGGCTTTAATGCAGCTTCGCTTGAGCGGGCGTTTTTAATTAAGGAGATGCGATGAAGAAATTTTTTAGAGCGGGCCTCTTTTTTATAGCCGGGTTAAGTCTTATTTCCGTGAACTTATGGGCTGAGGAAGAGTCGTTGGGGACGCAGGCCGGGAAGAAAGCCGCGGAACTTCAGGAAAAAACCACGGCTAGCGTGGATGCTCTTAATTCACAAGCTAAAAAAACGGCCGAGGAATTGCAGAAAACTTCTGAGGAAGCTGTAAAAACCGCTGGGGTGGAGTGGGGTAAAGTTGCCCAGGATTTTCAGACCGCGTGGAATGATTTTGTGACGAACCTTAATAAGCAGATTGAAGATTTTAAAACTCAGCTGCAGAAAAACCAAAAACAGACTCCGTGATTTTTGACGAGTTAAAAAATCTCCGCCGATATTCAGCCCTCCCGCACCTTGAAGCTCTAACCCGCTTTATCGAAACCCGCGACTGCTCCGCGGTTCCTGACGGGGAGCATGAAATCCTGGGCCGTGATCTGTTTGTGCGTGTCGCGGAGTATGAAACGGGCCCGGCGGATCAAAAGCAGTTTGAGGCGCATACGATTTACGCGGATCTTCAGCTGGTGGTGAAGGGGCGCGAGACGATGGGTGTTTGTCTGGATTCCCGGCCGGAGCCGGTAACGGCCTATGACAAGACCGCGGATATCCGCTTTTTTAAGGATCCTTCATCTGGCGTGTATTCTGTTCTGGTTCCTGAATATCACTTCACGGTTTTTTTTCCCGGTGAACTTCATAAACCGGGATGTTTAGCGGACGGCCGGTCCGAAAAGGTTAAAAAACTAGTTTTTAAAATCCGAATTCCGGCGCGCACGTGAAAATTCACTTATTAAAAAAAGAACAATTTCTCCGTCAGCCTCTGGACAAGGTTTTCGCCTTTTTTGCCAAACCTGAAAATCTTGAAAAGATTACTCCAGCATCACTTTCGTTCCGGATTTTAACACCGGCGCCCATCCTGATGGAAAAGGGAAGGATTATTGATTACCAGATCAAAATTATGGGCTTGCCTCAGCGCTGGCGCTCCATTATCTCAGATTACCAGCCTCCGCACTTTTTTGTGGATGAACAGCTGAAAGGTCCTTATTCCTTCTGGCATCATACCCACCGCTTCTCCTCAAAGGATGGTGGAACGCTCATTATTGACGAGGTCCGCTACGGGCTTTCATTTGGAATGCTCGGCAACCTTGCGCATGCGCTTTTTGTCCGTTCCCAGCTTGAATCGATTTTTAATTACCGCGCTCAGGTTATTGAGAGGCTGATTCAATGATCAGTTTAATCCTTCTTCTATTAACGATCGTGCTTTCCCGGATTTGTGTCCGGATTGGCGCGATTGCCCTGGAATTGACGGGGATGCCTTCCGCTCAGGCGGATTTTCAAGCCCTCTCGGCTTTCTCCGGGGTCGGGTTCACGACCCGGGAGGCGGAATTCGCGATTAGCCACCCTCAACGCCGGAAAATCATCTCGGCCCTCATTAAACTTGGGAGCGCGGGAGTCATTACGACCCTGGTGACCGTCGGCGGAACGGTTCTTTCTGGAAAGAGCATTCTCGAGACTTTCTCCCGGGATCCCAAGTACAGCTGGCTTCCGGTCAATATCCCCATTTTGGTCCTGATTGGGGTGACGGTTCTTTCGGTTCTGGTTTTGAAGGCTTTACGCAAGCCCAGCATTTCAAGATTTGCCAAAGAATTGGTTTCCGCCGCGCTTTTGAAGTCTAAAATCGTGAAGCCTCTTAGTTTCCATGAAGTCTTAGTCAACGGAGACGGTTATGGGGTCTTTCAAATTGAGATTTCCGATCGTAATCCTTTAGCCGGACGCCGGGTTGGGGATTTGAAGTTTGCCGAAAAGGAAATCAAACTTCTTTATGTGAATCGGATGAGTGAATCGCTCAATCCGCCTCCTCCGGATTTGACGCTTTCGTCCGGGGATATTATCGCGGTTTACGGGCCGGTGATGGCGGTGCATGACACTTGCGTGGATTTGCGTGAGGAAAAGGAAAATACAGGGGTTGAGGATGAAGGCCCGCTCAGTGAAGGTTCGCCGGCACCGGAATTTTCACTGCCGGATCAGAACGGGAATAAAGTTTCTTTATCTGATTATAAAAACCGCAAAAATTTAGTGATGGTTTTTTACCCCAAGGATAAATCCTTTTTCTGCAGTACCCAGCTTAAAACTTTGAGTGATCATTTGCCTGATATCGGAAAGATGGACGCGGAAGTTGTCGCGGTCAATCAGGAGTCCATGAAAAGTCACGCGGGATTCTGCGATTCTTCGGGTTTGCGTTTTCCGCTTCTCTCAGACGCTTCAAAGGAAGTTTGCTCCGCTTACAAGGCGTTGATGTTCGGCGGTCTGCTTGTTGACCGCACGGTTTATATTATTGATAAACGCGGAGTGATCCGTTACGCGAAAAGAGGAAAGCCCGCTTTTACGGAGATTCTTGCGGCGCTTCGCTCCGCTCAAGGAGCCAATATTTCAATTTAAAATGATGATTTAAGTCTCCGCGCCTCTCGCCGATATAAATAGACCCACCCTTTCGCGGGGAGGGGAAACACGGCTTTTTAGGGCGAGTGAAAGTTAAAAATAGTATTTATTAAACTTTGTAAGAAATGTTATTAAGTGTAAATCATTGAAATTCAATGAGTTACAGCTATAAAGTTGGATAGATTATTTTTCTTTGACTTTAAAAGCGTGGGAATGTATCTTTCTTGTACAGGATTGCGTAGAACTTAGTTAATTGATTTATAAAACTAGGTTCTGTTAGTTTTCCTGACGGAGATCCAAAAAAAATATGATCGAAATCGTGCCCGGCGAAAAAACGTCAACGAAGAGGATTTTCCTCCAAGTTGTTTCCTGCTTTGTGATCGTTGTTTTCCTGGTGACTCAATTTGAACTCCGCAGTGTTTACGCCTACTTCGCTCCAGTTGCTCCCGTAGCTCTCACGCCCGCTGATAAAGATATTCACTTCTATAATGATCTGATGTCGATGGATCAGGACGCTCTTTCGGTTCAGCAGAAAACGGAAGAAGCGGAAAAGAAAATTTCTGACGGTGAAAAAAAATCGCAGGAAGATCAGGATCAGTTTTTCAATCAGAGCCTTCAGCCTCTCGGCGCGGTTTTAAAGCCGGACGGTGAACCGGAAGAAGTTACCGACGAGCAGGGAAGAAAGTTTCATTTGTTCCGTATGTCTGACGGCGAAGAAATCCGGATTTTCGCGGATGGTCCGCTGGCCGGCAAAACGGAGTCGGTTAAAGTCGTCAACTCTCAAGACCCGTCCAAAACCGTCACGATGAATTATGTTTATGAGTCGCTTAACAACGGTCAGGACAATTTCGTCCGCATTATTTCCTCAGCCCGCAATTCTGAAAATCTTGATACCTATGAAAAGTACGTGGTTTATTCGGACGGTGTTTTAAGAGATCCGGTGGAACGCGGTGTTTATGTCGCTTCCGAAAAAACCTTTCTCGCTCAGAAGGCTTGGGACTTTGACGCCAAGACCCTGACGGTTTTTAACCTGAATGAAGCCGGCGAGTACTGGCAGTTTAACCTGAATGAAAATGGCGAAGCGGGGGATCTGACCTATTATCACCGCTACGGCGCTGAATCGGACACGGAAATCTTCCGTTCAGTGGATCATATCCATAATACGGTCACGACTTATCAGGACGGCAGCTATGTGGTCCGCAGTCTGGACGGAGATCAGGGCATCCTTGAACTGGGGCATGGTTCGTGGAACTCCGATGTCAATGCCGTCAGCAAAAATATCGCGATCGCGCTGACGCAGATGGACGGCCGCAAGGTCTATGTTTTTACGGATTCTCAAAAGGAAGGCTATAAAATCGTCCGGGAACGTCTTTCGACCCCGGAAGACGCTGTGGGCCCGTTAGGCAGAATTCTTGAGATTAATGATCCTGCGGAAGGAACCCACCTTTCCTATGAATATAATGATACGGATAAGGTGGTTGTTATCCGTAATCTGAATTCCTCTGAATTTTTCCGCTTTGAACTCAGCGCGGTGATGACTGGGAACGCGGACGCGGATTTAAAATCTTCGAAATTGATTGAAACCGGCAGTTTTGAAGCTGAAACGCCTACTCAGCTCAAGGTCGGTATGCAGAGAGACGGCGATACGTTCATTGTTCTCCGCGATGACGGGTTCGACGTTTTTGAAGCGTTGGCTGATAACCAAATTGGCCGGCTGCTGCGGGAAGTCCGGGGCCCTCCTTATACGGTCAATGGACAAACATACGATAAACCTTACGTTAAGGTTTATGTGTATGACGACGCGCAGCAAACCCGCCTTACTCTTATTTCAGATCCTTCCAAAGCTCCTTCCTCAAATGTTTATGTTTTAGAAAACTATATCGCCGGAACCGCTCCTGTCAGACTTGAAGAGGGAACGTTTACGTTTTCTTCCGTTGATTTGCAGACGGGTGAGCTTAAGGATGTTGTCCGTACGCCTAAAGCTGAGAATGAAGCTTCTGTATTCGTTTATGATGCGCTTCAGACGCGGACCTTTGACTATGCGTTTGAACTGCTCAGCCAGGATGTCGCGGCCGTCATTCTTGTTGATCACCTAAGCGAAGCGGATCTTGCCCGGCTTCTGACTCTTAATAAAGAAGTCGGCATTATCAGCTTGAATGGTTTTATTGTGCTTTTCACGACAGACGGCCCCGGTGAATTGATGGTGATCAAGGCTGTGCAGGATTTGATTGCCAAGAACGTCGCGTCGAATCCTTCCGGGGCGTTTATCATGCATACTCATCCTTCTAATGATGAGCACGGTCCTTCCGTGGCGGACATTCTGCAGAATAGACAGCTTGGCGGGATTACGGAATACGTACTGACTCTTGATAATAACCAGAAACCGATGGTATTTGCCTATAACCAGAACGGCGTGACCACGCCGAGTGTTGCCTCCGTTCTGGAACAGCTTCAGAGGGTCATTGAAGCGGCCAAGGGAAGCGCGAATGAAGCGGCCGCGAACGCTCAAATGCACGAACTGCTTGAGCTGATGACGGAATCAAAAAATATTTCCAATCAGTTTAAACAGCTTTTCCGCGCGGATGAAGATACCCCGGCTGAAAAAGCGGCGAAGCTGGCAATCGCGGCTTTGGCGGCCCGTCTCGGTGTTGATGAGGAAGAAATTGAGATCGTCACGAATGTTCAAATTCCCGGCAACTCTCTGAAATTTACCGTGACGGTCAAGTACGGCCAGGATGTTTACACCTACGCGGTTGATGATGAAGCGGAAACCGCGGTCCTTACGGAATACACCGTGATCGAAACGATTTCGAGCGGATCTTTGAAGAAGACTTTCAGCGGTCCGGATTTATTTATTGCCGTCATTGTGGAGTATGACCTGGAAGGAAAACTGTTCAAAAGAAGCGTCTACAGCCACGACATCCAGCAAATCGCGATTTATACGGACGCGACGAAGGTTCTGGAAATTTTCGCGCTGGTTGATAAGGGGGCGGAAGCTGAAGGAGACCGTTTCATTCCCGGAACGATTCTTTACACGGGTTTTTATGATGATCAGAACAAGCGTTATAACCTGGCCGATCCGAACAATTCTTCGACTCTTCAGTGGTTCAGTTACGGTGCCAATGGTTTCGCGGAGGCCTATGGACTTGTTGATGAAAACCGCAAGAGCCGTGATGATGAGAAGATTCCGCCCCCTGATGAAACAAACGGACAGAACGGGCAGAATGACGGGAGTTCGCTCGGCGGGGGCGGCAGTGATGACTCCAAGTACAAGAGATTCCTTCGGAAAAAGAGACAGTATGACTCTACGTGCAGTACTTCAGACCGCTATTCCAGAAATATTTCAGGCTGTACCAATCTGGCCCGGGAACTTCGGAAACTGGCTAAGGATCTTGATGATCTTGACGGCGGCGGAGGCGGGCTGAGTGAAGAAGGTCAGCAGGGCGAGCAGACTCCCGCGGATGATTTAAACACGCACGAACAGCCGGAACTTCCTGATTTTATCGGCCAGATTGCCGGTTTGGGCGGTGCTCAGCTTGGTTTAGGCGGAGTTGAGACGTTCAGCGAAGACGGACGTCAGCTTTCTATTGATCTCGACGGTCTGGTTTACAACTGGCACGCGGGCGACGATGGTATTTTTGGAAGCGGTGATGACGTTCTGGATTCCGTGGTCCAGCGTAACCAGGAAGGCCGGCCGATTGAATGGCTTTTTGACGAAAACCGGCACATCACCCAGTCCCGCTATCAAGATACCGGCGAAGTAATCGCTAATTATCAGTTTGATCTCGAAGCCCAAACCTTTACCGTGGTTCAGACTAACGGTGAAAAATTCGTTTACTCGTTCAGCGATAAGGATAATCCGATGCAGAGCCTGCATCTGGAATCCATGACTTATAAAGAAGGCAACGACTATATTACCGATACTTTTGACGAACAGGGTAATCTGCGCACGCGCACCAATGAAACGACTGGGGAAGTAACGCAGTTTCAGTATGATTTCGTCAATAACACCGTGACGACGGTGCAGATTGACGGAGAGACGGGAGAAGCGATTCAGGGAACGTCCCGCATCTACAGCCTTGGCGGTGACCGGAAGTTCGGTACGGCGGATGATTTTGTGATCGGCGGAGACGCTTCCGGCGAATTTCAAATTCTTTATGACGCCCAGAACCGCCCGATCCAGATTATTGATCTCCGCAGCAACACCAAGACGACTTACAGTTATTCCTCGGACGGTGAAGTGACGGCTTCCACCTACAGCCTTGCGGACGGCCATCAAATTCAGCAGAGCATTTTCCTGGTCGGCGAAGACGGCTTGATCGGTACGGCGGACGACGTGTTTACGGCGGTTGAAGGTTTTCAGCTGATCGACGGTTTCCTCCGTCCCTTTTCTGAAACTTTTGACGAGTTTGGCCGGATCCTCTCTTTTGACGGCTATGCCCAGGATTATGTCCGCGATGAAAACGGCCGTTTGCTCCGCGCAGACGGTTCACTCGCGCTGACTCAGAATGAAGCGGCTCTTGAGTTTGTGCGTGAAAATATTACCTACGCGTGGGGCGGTGCCAGCATTCCGGGCCAGGCCGGCGGAGACAACACGGTAACCATCAGTATCCGCCACTATGACAGCAACGGGGATCTGATGCTCGACCCGTTTTCCATTCAAACTTTCAATTTGGGAGAAGATCACGTCCTGGGCAGTCTGGACGATCAGCTTATTTTCCAGAAGCGCTACGATTACAGAAGCAATACCTTTTACGAAGAAACGTTTAAGTACACGGAAGACGGCAAACGGCTTCTTCTCTTTTCCAAAAATCTGAAGACGGGCAATCAGCTTCAGTTTACCTATGATGAAACAGATAAAACTGGCCTGAGCTACACCGTGACTTCCAGCAATAACCGTTTAAAGCAGACTTATAAGAACGGGATTCTGATGGAAGAAGAAAGAGACGGCGTTAAAACCAAGTTTGACCCTGTTAACGGGGTGGGTGGAATTCTTTCCAGCTCAAGCCTGACTTCACGCACGGATAAAACCACCGGAAATACAACTGTTTACAGAAACCAGAACGGCAAGCGGATTGTGATCGCGGTTTTTGACAAAGACGGAAAACTTCTCGGCAGTTTCCAGGAATACGCCAATCAGCAGACGCGCCAGCTTACGGATATTGGATTCGGAACCGCTGCTGGAGGCGGGGGCGGTCCGGCGGGAACAACTTACACGACGATTTATCTCGGTCTGGATGGTGATGGAAACAAACGATACAAAGCGTCGAGCTCTGCGGGTCAGAACATTTTCTTCACGATTGATAAAACGGATCCGGCTGAAAAGAGAATTATCGAAGCGACCACCGACAGTTACGGGTGGGAAACGATCGAGCAGATTGATTATGACAATGGGCTGACTATTTATTACAAGTCCGGCCGTATTGATGAATATGATCAGGTGGCGGGTAAATATCAGATTAAGACCAGCATTGAAGCCAGCGGAGCGACGGAAACCTACTACTATTATGAGAATATTGATGGAAATGATCCTGAGCAAGACAACCCGGATCTGGATAAATCCGTTAAAGAAGATGGAACCGTAACCTACTACCGTAAAGGCGCAGACGGCAACACGGTCATGGATTCTCAGAGCCGGCAGCCGATTGTCAGCAAAACGGTGAAGACCAGCGGAGACACCACCCTCTATACTTACAACGAGCCGACGACCGGACATTTCGTCCTTAATTTAACGGTGGAACATAAAGGGTCGGCCACAGGACAGAGAATTAGTGAAACGCATTATGATTCGTTTGGCCGTTCCATCACCGCCTACAACTTTGACTACGATGGAACCAAGCGTGAAACCCGCAGTGACTATGTTTATTTCTCCAATACGGAAGACGATCCGAATTTCCGCGCGTTGAAACAGATGACTCAGTACGACGTTTCGGCTGTCAACCCGAACGACGATAACAATCTTCCGTCCACCGGCGGAGTGAAAGTTACCGAGATTTTTTACCGCACTCCCGGTGCCGGAACAGAACCTCCTCCGCGCGACCCCTTCCGTATCGGTCTGGTGGATTACAGTTTGAGTTATAAGCGCAACGGCAACCTTGCCGCCCGCGCAATTTACAGCTACATCGCGGCTTTGAAAATTAACACGATTACGACTTATGAACCGGTTAATGGGTCGGATTGCAGTGATCCTTCCACGTGCCGGCTAATTCAGTTGACCACGCATAAAGACGGCGCCTTCCACGAGCGGGTTGTGGATGAAAACCGGAACTATAAAGGTAATCCGGATGATCCCAACGCGACCGAAACGATTCTGGTTTCCGTTGAAAAGCAGTCCTATGTTTCAGAAACCAATGATTACGATTTCACCGATCTCTATACCGTTCTGAACGGAAACATTGCCACTCAGACCCATTCGCGCCGTTACCGCATTAAAACAATCGGCAACAAAAAGAGCGTGACGCATGACGCCGGAAAAGATTTTGTTTTTGGAAATGCCGGAGATACTTACACCATTCAGTTTCAAAAAGTTGACGCGGATGATTTGGACCGTGACGGTGATGTGACGGAACTGGCCTCTGAATCCTGGGTTTACTCTGAAATCACGTTTGCGGAGGAGGGGAATTACGCGACGGCGGATTACGATAAACTGAAATCTCACTCCCTGCAGGTTGAGCACGATTCACTTAATAATGACAAGATTTTCTATATTAAAAACTGGGTCGTGCGTAATTTTATTGAAACGGGGAAATACAACTGGATGGTTCAGCGGACACTGCGTGAAGCGGATCCCGCCAACCATGCCGGTGAAATTACCGGTATCGCGAATTATACCGGACCGGATTTCGCGACGGTTAAGCGCAACGGTGTTGTGAGCCAACAGGTGTTCAATGAAGGCGCGGGCTTTGATCCGGAGCATCCTGAAACCAGCGAATATACCCAGGTTATCGGTTATGGAATTGATGCGGATTACGCGGTTGCGAGTCAAATGAGCTGGACCCGCCAGTATACGATTGCTCCGGCTTCCGGCACGGCGGGCGATTTGGTTCTTACCGCTTCCTTCACCTCTAATGCTTTTACTACGGTTAAAAATAACGGGGTATCGACTCAGCGGGTTTTTAATGAAGGCGTTGAAGTTAACCCTGATGATTATGAATCGAGCGAATACTCGCAAATTATTTCTTATGGGACTGATCTGACCGCGGGTTTTAACACGGATCTTTCCAAGTCTAAAAGCTGGATGCGTCAGGTTCGTATCGCCGATGGAACTGAAAATAACAGCGACTTGACGGCGATGATCAGCTTCACTTCAAGTGCCTTTACGGGAATCAAAAATAACGGCGTTACCACCCAGCAGGTTTTTAACGAAGGTGTTCCTTTAGACCCCGATGATTATGAATCGAGTGAATATACCCAGCTGATCGGCTTTGGGCAGAATGTTGTTTCCGCTCTCAAGAGCATTATGGCGGATTCCAAAAGCTGGACCCGTCAGGTTAAGATTTCAGACGGCGTGGGAGCCGTCGGAGATTTGACGGCGCTCATCAGCTTTACATCGTCGGCGTTTACAGCGATTAAAAATAACGGCGTTACTACCCAGCAATTGTTTAATGAAGACGTTACGTTGAATCCTGATGATTACACTTCATCTGAATACACTCAGCTTATCGGATTCGGCAAAAACATTGTCTCCGCTCTGAAAAGCATTATGGCGGATTCTAAAAGCTGGACCCGTCAGGTTAAGATTTCGGACGGCGCGGGAGCCGTTGGTGATTTGACGGCTCTGATCAGCTTTACGTCTTCCGCGTTTTCGGCGATCAAGAATAACGGTGTTTCGACTCAGCAGGTGTTTAACGAAGGCGTTACCCTGGATCCCGATGATTACGAGTCAAGTGAATACACCCAGTTGATTGGTTTCGGCCAGAATGTTATTTCCGCTTTGAAGAGCATTCTTGCGGATTCCAAGAGCTGGACCCGTCAGGTGAAGATTTCTGATGGCGCGGGTGCGGCCGGCGATTTAACGGCTCTGCTCAGCTTTACGTCTTCAGCGTTTACGGCGATTAAGAATAACGGGGTCACCACCCAGCGGGTCTTCAACGAAGGTGTGGATCTGAATCCTGATGATTATGAGTCGAGCGAATTCACTCAGCTGATTGGTTTCGGGAAAAATGTCATTTCCGCCCTGAAAAGCATCATGGCGGATTCCAAGAGCTGGACCCGCCAGGTAAAAGTTACCGATGGAGCGGGTGCCGCGGGCGATCTGACGGCTCTGATCAGCTTCACGTCCTCTGCGTTTACGGCGATCAAGAATAACGGTGTTTCGACTCAGCAGGTGTTTAACGAAGGCGTTACTTTAGATCCTGATGATTACACTTCATCTGAATACACTCAGCTGATCGGCTTTGGCAAAAATGTTATTTCCGCTCTGAAAAGCATCCTCGCGGATTCCAAGAGCTGGACCCGCCAGGTAAAAGTTTCGGAAGGCGCGGGTGCTGTGGGGGATTTAACGGCACTTATCAGTTTTACGTCTTCGACGTTTACGGCGATCAAGAATAACGGTGTCTCGACTCAACAGGTCTTCAATGAAGGTATTGATCTGAATCCGGATGATTATGAATCCAGCGAATACACGCAGTTAATCGGTTTCGGTAAAAACGTTGTCTCCGCTCTGAAAAGCATTCTTGCGGATTCTAAGAGCTGGACCCGCCAAATTAAAGTCACAGATGGTGCGGGCGCCGCGGGTGATTTGACGGCGTTGATCAGCTTTACCTCGAGCGCTTTCTCGGCGATCAAGAATAACGGTGTTTCGACTCAGCAAGTGTTTAATGAAGGCGTCGATCTGAATCCTGATGACTACACCTCCAGCGAATACACGCAGTTGATCGGCTTTGGTAAAAACGTGGTGTCCGCTCTTAAGAGCATCCTTTCGGATTCCAAGAGCTGGACGAGACAAGTGAAAGTCACGGACGGCGCTGGTGCTGCCGGAGATTTGACGGCGTTGATCAGCTTTACTTCGAGCGCTTTCTCGGCGATCAAGAATAATGGTGTTTCGACTCAGCAGGTGTTTAATGAAGGCGTTGATCTGAATCCTGATGATTATGAAGCCAGCGAATACACCCAGCTGATTGGATTTGGAAAGAATATCGTTTCCGCTTTAAAGAGCATCCTCGCGGATTCCAAGAGCTGGACCCGTCAGGTGAAGGTGACTGAGGGTGCCGGCGCGGCTGGAGATTTAACGGCATTACTTAGCTTTACCTCTGCCGCTTTTACCGCGGTCAAAAACAACGGGGTGTCGACTCAGCAGGTTTTCAATGAAGGAGTCGATCTGAATCCGGATGATTATGAAGCCAGTGAATATACGCAGTTAATCGGGTTCGGTAAGAATATTGTTTCCGCTTTAAAAAGTCTTCTCGCGGATTCCAAGAGCTGGACGCGCCAGGTGAAGGTGACGGAAGGCGCTGGTGCCGCGGGCGATCTTACGGCTTTGATCGGCTTCACCTCCTCTGCGTTTACGGCGATTAAAAATAACGGTGTTTCGACTCAGCAGACTTTCAACGAAGGCGTCGATTTAAATCCGGACGATTATGAAGCCAGCGAGTACACGCAATTGATTGGATTCGGGAAGAACGTTGTCTCTGCCCTCAAGAGTATTCTTGCGGATTCCAAGAGCTGGACCCGGCAGGTAAAAGTTACGGATGGCGCCGGCGCTGCCGGTGATCTGACGGCTCTGCTCAGTTTTACATCTTCAGCATTTACGGCAATTAAAAATAACGGTGTTTCCACTCAACAGACTTTCAATGAAGGTGTTGAACTTAACCCGGATGATTACACGTCGTCAGAATATACCCAATTAATCGGATTTGGTAAAAACGTGGTGTCCGCTCTTAAGAGCATCCTCGCGGATTCCAAGAGCTGGACCCGTCAGGTGAAGGTTACAGAAGGTGCTGGCGCCGCGGGGGATCTTACGGCTTTGATCAGCTTCACATCTTCAGCGTTTACGGCAGTCAAGAATAACGGTGTTTCGACTCAGCAGACTTTTAATGAAGGCGTCGATTTGAATCCCGACGATTATGAATCGAGCGAATATACCGAATTGATTGGTTTCGGGAAGAATATTGTGTCAGCTTTAAAAACTCTTTTGTCCGATTCCAAGAGCTGGGCGCGTCAAATTAAAGTCGCGGAGGGTACCGGTGCGGCGGGCGATTTAACTGCTATCATCAGCTTCGCTTCAAGCGCGTTTACGGCTATTAAAAACAACGGCGTCTCGACTCAGCAGACTTTTAATGAAGGTGTCGAGCTGAACCCTGACGACTACACCTCATCTGAATACACTCAGTTGATAGGGTTTGGCGTGAATGTGGTTTCTGCTTTAAAAACGATTCTCGCGGATTCCAAGAGCTGGACGAGACAAGTGAAGGTGACGGATGGCGCCGGCGCTGCCGGTGATTTGACGGCTCTGATCAGCTTCACGTCTTCAGTGTTTTCGGCGATCAAGAATAACGGTGTTTCGACTCAGCAGACCTTTAACGAAGGTGTCGAACTGAATCCTGATGACTACACTTCATCTGAATACACTCAGCTGATCGGTTTTGGAAAGAACGTTGTTTCTGCTCTTAAGAGCATTCTCGCGGATTCCAAGAGCTGGACTCGTCAGGTAAGAGTTACGGATGGAGCGGGAGCTGCCGGTGATTTAACGGCTCTGATCAGCTTTACGTCTTCGGCGTTTTCGGCGATCAAGAATAACGGTGTTTCGACTCAGCAGATCTTTAATGAAGGGGTGGAACTCAATCCTGATGACTACACCTCATCTGAATACACTCAGCTGATTGGATTTGGTAAGAATATCGTTTCCGCCTTAAAGAGCATCCTGGCTGATTCCAAGAGCTGGACGCGTCAAATTAAAGTCACGGACGGTACCGGAGCTGCGGGTGATCTGACGGCTTTGATCAGCTTCACGTCTTCCGCGTTTTCAGCGATCAAGAATAACGGTGTTTCGACTCAGCAAGTGTTTAATGAAGGCGTCGATCTGAATCCTGATGATTATGAAGCCAGCGAATACACGCAGTTGATCGGCT
>CAYLPP010000010.1:0-93241 GCA_964385615.1 uncultured bacterium
CCTAATCCACGCCGCCAGCGTTCGTTCTGAGCCAGGATCAAACTCTCCGTAGAGAAAGTTGTGATCCAAGATCGTAAGACCGTTGACCGCACATCATAAGAAAGAACGATTTAAAGACAGACTCTCCCAAGAGGAGAGTTGCGTAATGTAATTGAATCAAAACGATATGTCAAGAAAGATCGTGAAAGATTAAAACAACTTCCAGGATACTTCTGAGCAGGGGCGTATACTAATCGCGCTACGCATCACTGTCAAGCGTTTATTATTTGATTCGGATAAAAATTATCGGCTGAGTAAATCGAAGGTTTAGCAATAAATTAAACCCTCTGTAACCCTTTTAAAACAAACAGGTTACAAACACTTTTATTCAACGGTTACGGATTTAGCTAAATTCCTAGGCTGATCCACATCGCGTTTATTCATCACCGCGACATGATAAGCGAGCAGCTGAAGAGGAATAACCGTCAAAATGGCAGAAAAAAATTCCGGCACCGACGGCACAAAAAAGGTTTGGTTCGATAATTTCTGCATATGCGCGTCACCTTTTGATGCAATCCCAATGATAATTCCCCGACGCGCTTTAATTTCTTCAATATTACTCAGCATTTTTTCATAGGTCTTCGACTGAGAAGGACAAATGCAGATCACGGGCTGCTGAGAATCAATCAACGCAATAGGGCCATGCTTCATTTCCCCGGCAGGATATCCGTGAGCATGCGCGTAAGTGATTTCTTTAAGTTTTAAAGCACCTTCAAGAGCATTCGGAAAGTTGTAACCGCGCCCGATATAAAGAAAGTTCTTTTTCTTATACAGCCGCTTCGCGCTTTTACGCACCGAGGTCTCCTGCTTGAGAGCTTCTCGAATATATTGAGGAAGTTTGGGAAGAGCTAAAACGTATTGATTGTATTTGCGGTCATCAAAAGATTTTTTCCGGCGCGGATGGTTCTTTGCTAAAAAAAGTGAGAAGAGCGCCAGAATAACCAGCTGCGCGAGATAAGCTTTTGTGGAAGCCACTCCGATTTCAGGTCCGGCATGCGTATAGATCACGCAATCAGCTTCGCGCGCAATGGTGCTGCCAACAACATTAACGATCGCAAGCGTCATCGCTCCTTTTTGTTTAGCTTCACGCAGGGCTGCGAGCGTGTCGGCTGTTTCGCCGGACTGGGTGATCAAAATGACCAAATCCGACTTACCGATTGACGGGTCTTCATAGCGGAATTCGCTGGATACGGTTACTTCTACCGGAATATCGAGGCATTCGCCCAGCATGTAATTTCCAACCAAGCCGGCATGGTACGCGGTTCCACAACTGACGAAATGAATCTTGCGAATATCTTTAAGCCGTTTCATCATCGCCGGCGTTACATGATCGAAAGCGATACGCCCGTGATTAAACCGTGCCTCGAGAATATTCTCAACAACCTCAGGCTGCTCATAGATTTCCTTGAGCATAAAATGGGGATACCCCCCTTTTTGAGCCTGGGCCACGTCCCATTTGACCAATACTGGTTCACGCCGAATTTCACGGCCGGTCTTCATGCAGAAGATTCTGACTTCATTCTTCTTCAGGAGAGCGTATTCATCATCATTTAAATAGATCACTTTACGGGTATAGGGAAGAAGCGCGGGAACATCGCTGGCGACAAAAGTTTCATGCCGGCCAATCCCAATCACAATAGGATTGGATCGTTTAAAGACAATAAGCTGGTTAGGGTCATCCTTAGCCATCACCACAAAAGCAAAATAGCCTCGAAGCCGTTCAACGGCCTTTTGAACCGCTTCAAGCAAATGCCCCTTACGGTAATAACTGCCGATCAGGTTTGCGGCCACCTCAGTATCGGTTGCCGAGGAAAACTTCATTCCCTTACGGATCAGTTCTTCCTTGAGAACAGCGTAGTTCTCTACGATACCGTTATGGACCAGCACGATCTGTTTCAAGGAATCGGTGTGAGGATGGGCATTATTACGGGAAGGTTCACCGTGAGTGGCCCAGCGAGTGTGCCCAATCCCTATATTTGAACTAACTTTACAACCGCTTAGATAAGCGCGAAGCTGCGAAAGTTTGCCTTTTTCCTTGGCAATAAAAAAAGATTCTTTATTTTGATTCAAACAGGCGATACCGGCGGAGTCATATCCCCGGTATTCCAAATGACTCAACCCTTCAAGCAGAACGGGAACCGCCTCGCGATCCCCGACATAACCTACGATCCCACACATAAGAACCCTTCACCCAAAGTTAAAAACCTGGCTCGACAGCTCAAAATCGGTGAGATTATACTCGCACGAAGATGTTTTTGACAGTAGATTTCAATTCCTCTATCATAAGCCTCCATGCCTAGCAGCTCGAATCGCCGCAAACATTTCCTGATCAACAAACCTCTCCAGCTCCGCTACATGGCTTACATCACTTTCACGCTTTCATCTGTAGCGGTTATTTTGATGGCAAGTCTTTATTTTGGAATATGGAGCGGCATTCTCGACGCTTTTTCGAATGATCAAATTCGAAATGACTTATTAATCGCCACCCGGTTGACGGAATATGAAGTTGCCCGGGTTACTCCCGAAACTCCTCCACCCTTAGCTCTGTCCTTCTTTAAACAGACGGAAAAACTTAGCAACCGACAGCGGGAAATTTTTAAAAGCATTCTTGATGAAACAAACCGGAAAATGGTTCCTAAGTTCATTCTGGTTATTTTTCTGATCGGATGGGGTTCGATCTTCTTATCCCATAAAATCGCGGGCCCGCTTTACCGATTCCATATAGGTCTTAAAGAACTGGATTTGGGAAACATGAAAGCCCGCATCACACTGCGCAAAGGGGACGAAGCGCAATTTATCGCTGACCGGTTCAACCAAACCGCAGAAAATCTCGATTTCACTTTTGCCAGGATCAAAAACATTCTTGCTGAAAATGAGTCCAACACGGAGCGAATGGTCATGCGCCTGAAAGAGGAGCTCTCGAAAATCAAAACCAGCGCTGACCGCTGATTGGACAGCTCATGCGCTCTGCTATAAAAATAGCCTCGCTTCTTTTCTGCTTTACCTTTGGAACCTCCGCCTTAACCGCTTCACCCGCTGTCAGCACTGAAGACATTACCCTTCTGGAAAAAATCGAAAAGGATTCCATTCAATATTTCATCCGCTCTTCCAATAAGGCCACCGGACTGACCAAAGATTCTTCCCGGTCCGGATCTCCAGCTTCCATTGCCGCGACGGGCTTTTCCCTTGCCGCGCTGGCTATCGGCCAGGATCGCGGATGGATCCCGAAAGAATATGCGGAAGCTCAAATTCGAAAAACCCTGGTGACTCTTGTTTCCAAGGCTGATCATAAAAATGGTTTTTTTTATCACTTTCTTGACCCGGCTTCCGGGAAAAGAGTCTGGTCTTCCGAAGCTTCCTCAATAGACACAGCCCTTCTTATCGCAGGGGCTCTTACTGCGGGTGAATATTTCCCGGGAAGCGATATTCAAAAAATGGCCATGAAACTGTATCTGAGAACGGACTGGAACTGGATGCTCAACAATTCCCTGCTTGTCTGCATGGGCTGGGTTCCCGAAACAGGTTTCCTGCCTTATTATTGGGACTCTTACAACGAACTCATCATTATTCAAGCCTTGGCACTGGGCTCTCCCACCCATCCCATTCCCGTGAAAGCCTGGGAGGAGTGGCTGCGCAATGAGGACGAATTTAAAGGAAGAAAAGTTGTTTACGCTCATTCAGGAAGTTTGTTTACTTATCAGTTCGCGCAAGCTTTTATCGATTTTAAAGACCTCAATGATAAGGGTATTAATTATTTTGAAAACTCAAAACAGGCAACCTTAGCCAACCGGGAATATTCCATGGATTTTCAGGAACAATATCCGGGATATTCCGAAAGATCCTGGGGGCTGTCGGCCAGCGCGGGGCCGGGCGGCTACAAAGCTTACGGCGGAAAACCCGGCTTGGGACTTCACGATGGAACCGTTGCGCCCTATGCCGCGCTTTCTTCAATTATTTTCACACCGGAAGAATCAACCGCCGCAGCGCGTTTTTTTTACGAGACTTACGAAAAAGAGCTCTATGGAATCTTTGGATTCAAAGATTCTTTTAACATTGGAAAGAAATGGTTCGCTGATGAGTACATCGGCATTGATCAGGGAATTACCGTTTTGATGCTGGAGAATTTTTTAAATCAAGGAACCGTATGGGGAAAATTTATGCGTCTGGATCTGGTAAAGCGGTGGATTGATTTATGCGGACTTCAGAGAAAGGAATCTATTCCCGCTTCATAAAACGGATCGCAAGACGCGCGGCCGTTTCTTCAATAACTTGAGAATTCAGGTAGGTTCCATTCCGAATTTCTTCTCTAATTTCTTCAATTCTTCCGAAATTAGGTTCGGGCTCAGAAGGGATAAGTTCCGCGAACTTTGCTACTTCACGCCAGGTTTTTTCGTCTTCCCCGCTTTGAATAACAGGGTGCTGAATTCTAATTCTTTTATTCCGGCCTGACGCACTAGAGTCAAATTTTGTCATGATTCCATTCCTCACGGTAAGTTATTAAAACACTCTCTTTTGAAGAGATGAACTCACCTTTGAGAAATATCGGCGCGCGTCAGGTAAACCTTTAAAAAAAGTTGTTTTTTACTAAGAACCCCGCGTGCTTAGGCGCTTGCGCCAATGCGCAAGCACGTGCGGGCCGCGGGTTAAAGAACCCCGTGCGCCCTTACGCTTCCAGGGTGATTTCGCCGGCTTTTTTCATCAGGTGCGAACGCAGGCGAGTAATAACCTTCGTGTGGATCTGACAAACCCGGGACTCGGAAACATCCAGAATCTCTCCAATTTCACGAAGCGTCAGATTCTCATAATAATAAAGCACCACAACCAACTTTTCCTTTTCCGGAAGTTCGTTGATCGCGGAAGCAAGAAAATCCTTCACTTCATTCTGGTGCACATAATTAAACTGATTGGTTACCAATGAATCTTCAATGGTTTGCAGGCGGGAGATCGGCTTATTGCCGTCATCATTCTGCCAAACTTCATCCAAAGAAAGAAATGTGGTGGAATTCAGATCGCTATAAATCGAATTGAGCTCATCTGTTGAAATCTTCAAAGACCGGGCTAACTCGTCATCTGTTGCCATCCGGCCGTTTTTCTCTTCGATTTCTTTGCATTTCTTTTCGATTTCACGCGCGCGTTTGCGAAGCAGACGCGGAGCCCAGTCCAGCTTGCGTAATTCATCCATAATTGAACCGCGGATGCGGGAAACGGCGTAAGTCTCAAATTTGTTTCCCTGCGAGACATCATATTTTTGAATCGCGTCAAAGAGGCCTAAAATCCCATAGCTGACCAGGTCATTAAACTCCACGTTAGGGGGAAGCCCGATCGCGACGCGGCCGGCAACATATTTAACCAGATAGAGATACTTCTTAACGATTTCATCGTGCAGAGGCTGACTTTTCGTCCGCTTGTACTTTTTCCACATCTTGATTTCGTCTTCGTGCATGATTTCTCCTTTTATGTTAGGAACAATAAAGTTAAGACTTGGGATTTTTGTCTTCCAGAATCTTCTTAATTTGAAACAGTGTGTAATGCTTGGTCTGAAGCGTTTTGATTTGCTCAAGCCGGTCAAAGGCTGTTTCGTCATAAAGCCTATGGCCGGAAGGGGTACGGCGGGCTTCCTGAATCAATCCCGCCAAGGTATAGTTATGAATGGTCTGTCTGGAAAGACCGGTGTACTGCATGATTTCCCCGATTTTAAAAAGTTTTTCTCTTTTCACTGGGGCTCCTTAGCTTCCGTATGCTCGCTGGTTTCATGGCGTTCATCGCTCTGCATTGACGGTGCCGCCGCGTTCAGGTGCCGTTGAATGGATTCATACATTTTTGAAGCCCGTTTATTCGCGGAATCCAAAAGAAGAGTTTTTTCCAGAGCTAAGCGCGCGGCTCCCCATCTTTTTTCCGCGACAAACTGGGTTGCCTGATCAAGATAAAGACGCACGCGCTCTTTAGCTTCGCTTTGATACATCTGATGCCGGACCAGAAGTTCCTGCTTACCCTCTTTTATGGCGGAACCCCGAATTTCATCCATCAAGCGTGAAGCCGCCTGATTTTCAGGGTCATAAGTAAAAACCTTTTCAGCCGCCAAAGCCGCTTCGTCATAACGCTTCAGCCTAAGGAGGGTTTTGGCGCGCTCAATCCAGGTTGCGGTTTCTTCTTCCTTCGCGGATTCGGGAAGTTCTTCGGGGACGGTATTGGTAAAGATTTCTTTGTGGCGGGCAATTTCCTGATCAATAACTTCTGCCATCAGTTTCTGAATTTCTGAATCGCCCGGTTTATTCTCAAGCAGCTTTTGGGCTTTCTTGCGGGCCGTATAAAGGTCACCCTCTTCGAGATCGCGGCGAATTTCAGAAGCAGAAGGACTCTTGGCCGCCATCACTGAACTTTGGACTGCTCCAAAACCCGTCATTGCGCCGATTGTCACAATCATTGTCCAGGTTTCCATCGTATGTTTTTTCATGTTTACAAAATGTAAACTACGTTTTGTAAGGCACACTATATAAACCCAAAAACATCCGGTCAAGCTTTTTTTGCAACTTTTTTTATCAAAAGCTAGCAATAGTGCTCAAATCATCAGATAGACCCTAGATATAGTGGTTTAGGAGAGGATAATAATTAAGTTTTTTTAAGTTAACCAAACGGAAGTGACTTTCTGAAGAAGCTCAGAAAGTGGTAACGAGAGAAGATTTTGTCTTAAGGAAATTGAAAAAGCGGGTTACTTCTTGCTGTAGACGCCCATTTTGCGGAATTTTTGATACCGCAATTCGGGCAATTCTTTTCGGGGAATTTCTTTTAATTCGGTGAGGGTTTTTTCGATAGTAGTGCGGATATTTTCAGCAGTCTGGGCGAAATCACGGTGAGCTCCTCCGAGAGGCTCCGCAATCACACCGTCAATAATTCCAAATTCCAGTAAATCTTGCCCGGTAAGTTTTAAAGCCTGGGCAGCTTCGGGTGAACGGGCGTTATCTTTCCATAGGATGGCAGCGCACCCTTCCGGAGAAATCACAGAGTAATAAGCATTTTGAAGAACAAAAATACGGTCGCCCACCGCGATTCCAAGAGCGCCTCCGCTGCCGCCTTCGCCAATCACAATGACAATAATAGGAACCGTTAAAGAGGCCATTTCTCTTAAATTATAGGCGATCGCTTCAGCCTGACCGCGCTCTTCAGCTCCGATTCCAGGGTAAGCCCCGGGAGTATCCACAAAAGTAATAATCGGCCGGCCGAATTTTTCCGCTAACCGCATAATGCGAATGGCTTTCCGGTAACCTTCCGGATGAGCACTTCCGAAACTGCGAAGCAGGTTCTCCTTAATATCCCGGCCCTTTTGCTGACCGATGATACAAACAACGTCTTGAGTTCCGGTAAGTTTTCCAAAACCGCAAATCGTTGAGTGGTCATCGCTGAAATGGCGGTCGCCGTGCAGTTCTACAAAGTCTTCGGTCAGATATTTAATATAATCCAGGCTGTAAGGCCTGAGGGGATGCCGCGCAACCTGAACCCTCTGCCACGGAGTTAGATTATCAAAAATTTCCTGAAGCGCTTTTTCAAGCTTCTTTTCAACGCTCTTCACTTCGCCGGAAAGATCGATTCCTTCTTTTGAGGAATTTTTTAATTCCTGAATCTTCTTCTCGAGCTCCATGATTGGACGCTCGAACGGCAGGCAGGCGTCAAAAGGATCCCGAGTGCCTAGACGTATTTTTTCTTTCTGACTTCCTGAAGGTTTTGAGTGGTCTTTTTTCTTAGAATTTTTTTTGGCCATTTTATTCCACGATTTTAACTACAGTCCCCTGCGGGATCATAATGTAAAGTTCTTCAACCTCTTCGTTGAGCATTCGAACGCAGCCGGAAGTGCTTTGATGCCCAATACTTTCAGGCTCCGTCGTTCCGTGAATTCCATATCCGGGCGCGTCAATGCCAAGCCAGCGCGTTCCTAAATAATTTTTCGGGTCCCCGGGGGGAACCACAGCACCCGTTTTATACCAGGTCGGGTTCTCAATTCGATTAATGACTTTATATTCCCCCACCGGGGTACCGCCCTGAAGGCCGGTGGCAACGCGATAATGTTTGAAGGGTTTCCGGTTCATGTAGAGCGTCAAAATATTTTTACGTTTATCCACCCGAATCGAAAAAGTTCCCGTGAAAATTTTAAGTTTGGTGCCGGTTTTAATCACGTCAGATTCGAGATGGTTACTTTTCTTAATCAGCTCCATCGTCGTGCCGTACTTCTTGGCGAGCTTAAAGAGAGCGTCTCCAGGAACAACCTCATGGCTGATGCTTTCCGGCATTGCCTGCGGCGAGAAAAGAATTTTAATATTCAGATTTTCAATTTTCTTGCGGATCTTGGATGATTTTGTTTTGGGAAATTCCGGATCTTTCAGAAGCGCTTGATAGGCATCACGAGCTTCAGCGTATTTACTATTCCGCTCTAAATCTAAAGCGCGCTGAAAAGCTCCGTCCGTTTTCCCGGCAGCGTTAACGGCGGAAGAGACTGCCGACGCGGGCGTCTCTGCCCAGAGAGGAGAAGCAGTAAAAATGATTAAAAAAAACAGGATATTTTTATTTACCATTTGATCCCGCAGAAAATAAACGCAATGGTGATCCCTAAAAAAGCTCCGGCAAAAACCTCAACAGGGGTATGGCCAAGCAGTTCTTTAACCCGCTGTTCAGGAACCTGACCCTTCTCTTGGAGGTCATCAAGCATTTTATTTAAAATAATGGCTTGCCGGCCGACATTTCTCCGGACTCCGGCAGCATCAAACATTGTGATAATCGTAAAAACACAGGCCATCAGAAAGATCACGGAACCAAATCCGTAGTACATTCCGGTTACAGCCGCCAGACTGGAAACGGTTGCTGAATGCGCACTCGGCATACCGCCAGTCTTGATCATCCAGCGGAGATTATACCGCTTTTCGGTAATTCTGGCGCGAATCACCTTTATCACCTGTGCCACAAACCAGCTGATAAAAACCGCCCAATAGGCTCGTATTTCCGGAAAAGGAGGTTCAAAAATCATCAAAAAGGAAGAATCCGTTTCAGCTGGCGTTGACAAATAAATTTTGTCATGATTTAATCGCAAAAATTATGATTACAAATAATATAACACCCTCAGAAATGAGCTTTAATTATAGGAGAGGCCCCCTAAAAAGCAAGGGCTTTTCCTGATGATAGCCTCAGTTAAAACCGCGGTTTGTATAGGGATTACCGCGCACCCAATTCAAGTGGAAGTCGACGTAGGCCCCGGGCTTCCCCAATTCGTCGTCGTGGGACTTCCGGATCAAAGCCTCAAGGAATGCAGGGAAAGGGTCCGCTCTGCCATTAAAAATAGCGGTTTTGATTTTCCACCCGATAAAATTATTATCAATCTGGCTCCGGCAGACCTGAAAAAAGAAGGCCCTGCCTTTGACTTACCCATCGCTCTTGGAATTTTAACAGCCTCCGGCTGTCTACCTCAGGAGAATCTGAACCGGTTTATCTTTCTCGGAGAGTTAGCATTAGACGGTGAATTAAGGCCTGTTCGCGGCTTAATCGAGGCTGTTTCCGGGTTAAAGCATTCCCATGCTTTCATTTGCCCGGATACTAATGTTGAAGAAGCTTGTCTAGAAAAAGAAGCCGAGGTTTACGGGGTTTCAAATCTCACTCAGTGTGTTCAATTTTTAAAAAAGGAAATTGATATTCCCCGCTCACACACAAAAAATGACGCCCCTATAGACCGGTCCATAACGGCACAAATAGATTTTTCCGATGTTAAAGGCCAATCTATGGCAAAACGCGCGTTGGAAATCGCAGTCGCTGGAGGCCATAACATCCTTTTAATCGGTCCGCCAGGCTCAGGGAAAAGTATGCTGAGCCAGAGGATCCCCTCCATCCTTCCGCCGCTCAGTCTGGATGAGAAAATAGAGCTGACTAAAATCCACAGCGTTGCGGGGCTTATGAATCATACTGGACTCATTCACGAAAGACCTTTCCGCGCCCCCCATCACTCCATCTCGCCCGCCGCTTTGGTAGGAGGCGGTACTTTGCCAAGGCCTGGGGAAATTTCACTGGCCCATCTTGGAGTTCTATTTTTAGATGAATTCCCGGAATTCAGAAAAGATGTCATTGAATCTCTTCGGGCACCGATAGAAGACGGCTGGATCACGGTTTCCAGAACTAAAATGCAAATCACTTATCCTTGCCGGTTCATGCTTGTCGCGGCCATGAACCCTTGCCCATGCGGATACCTAGGCCACCCCAAGAGACCTTGCCGCTGTCCCACGGCGCAAATCCTAAAATATCAATCTAAAATCTCCGGCCCTATTCTTGACCGGATTGATCTTCACGTTGAGGTTCCTGTCCTCCCATTTGAAACTCTTTCCGCGGAATCCTCCGCAGAAAGCTCTGAAAGCATTTTGAAACGCATTCAAAGCTGCCGGGATATTCAAAAGAAGAGATACCTTAAAGATTCCCGGTTAAACGCGGATATGCGGGCCCGTGAATTGCGGGAGCACGCAAACTTAAAAACCTCAGCCCGAAAACTGATGGAAACCGCGGTTAAGGAAATGGGGTTTTCCGCGAGGTCTTATTACAAAATTCTTAAGATCTCAAGGACAATCGCGGATTTAGATCTGGCGGAGCAGATTGAGGAGAGCCATCTGGCCGAAGCGCTGCAGTATCGGTCGCTGGACCGGAGATTCTTCTAGAAGTTGGTGTGCCAGCCTCTGGAGAGGTAATCCGTAAGGGTAAAAAGCAGCATAATTCCCAGCCAGTAGAAACCCACCACAATAAAAACCCAAACGATTTTCTCGCTGTGCCGGGCATGCATGAAAAAAATAATAACCAATACCGCTTTTAGAAAAGCGATGCCGAGAGCGGCTGGCGTATTCCACATTCCAAAATCATGAAACGCGACCCAAATAGTCAGAGCCGTAAGAACCATCAAAGCGGAAAAAATACCAACGTAGGTTTTAGGCGAAGTCATCCGTGCCTCCCGAGCAGATAAAGCAGGGGAAAAAGGAAAATCCAGACAATGTCCACGAAATGCCAGTAAAGCCCGATCATCTCCACCGGAGTGTGATAAGCCTTGGTGAATCGGCCCTTAGCCGCGAGCACTGTCAGCCATAAAATAAGCCCGATCCCGATAATCATATGGAAAGCGTGCATACCGGTCATCGCAAAATACAGTGAATAGAAAAGCTGAACTTCGCGGGGCGCATGCTCAAAATGAAAATGGGGGCCTGGAACCAAGTGCTCGTGAAACTTATGACTGTACTCAATTCCTTTGACACCCAGGAATACAACGCCGAGAAACACGGTCGCGAGAAGATAGAAAATTTGCCCCTTCTTTTTACCGATTTCAGCGGCATGAACCGCGAGCGCCATCGTTAAACTGCTTCCGATCAAAACAACAGTATTAAACCCGCCAAGCCGAATATCCAAATGATGGCTTCCGGCCGCAAAAGCGGCGGGGTACATGGAGCGGTAAATCGTATACCCCAAAAAAAGCCCGCCAAAAAACATAATTTCAGTAATCAGAAATACCCACATCCCAAGAGACGAGGCTTGATACTGCTGCAGCGGACTTTCAAACTGATGCGCGTGCACAAATTCATTTTCGTGTGTCTGTTTGCTCACTTTTCCACCAAATCTTCCGAAGGAAGTTCGGAATAATCATACGCTTCCCTCGTAACCACAGGAATCTTTTTAAAATTTTCAACCGGCGGAGGCGATGTCGTCTCCCACTCAAGACCGCGCGCTCTCCAGGGATTCGCAGGCGCCTTCTTACCATATTTGAGAGACCAGATAAAATAAATCATGGGAAGCAAATACCCGAACCCCAAAACCGAAGCCCCGGCCGTGGAAAGCACGTTCAGCACTTGAAATTCTTCAGGATAAACGTGATACCGGCGAGGCATTCCAAGGTACCCAAGAATGAACTGCGGGAAGAAAGTCAGATTGAAACCGACAAAAATCAACAGCGCAGAAAGCTTGGACCACCAGACAGGATACATTCGCCCTGTCATCTTGGGCCACCAGTAGTGCAGCCCCCCAAGATATCCCATGACTGCGCCGCCGACCATAATGTAGTGGAAGTGAGCAACCACAAAGTAGGTGTCATGCACATGAATATCCAAGCCTAAACTGGCTAAAAACAATCCCGTCAGACCGCCGATGGTAAACAACCCGATGAACCCCAACGCGTAAAGCATCGGAGTATCAAAAGAGATGGAACCTTTATAAAGAGTGGCGGCCCAGTTAAAAACTTTAATCGCGGAGGGAATCGCAACCAGGAAACTGAGCAAGGAAAACACGATACTGGCATAAACCGATTGACCGCTGACAAACATATGATGGCCCCAGACCAAAAAACCGTAAACGGCAATAGCCAGACTGGAAAAAGCAACGAAGCGGTAGCCGAAAATTTTCTTGCGGGAAAAAGCGGCGATCAACTCACTCTGAACACCCATCGGGGGCAGAATCATAATGTAAACAGCGGGATGAGAGTAGAACCAGAAAAGATGCTGGAATAAAACAGGATCTCCGCCAAGCGCGGGATTAAAAAACCCGATACCCAAACCTCTTTCAAGCGCAATCAGCACAATCGTAATCGCGATTACCGGAGTTCCCAGGATCATGATTAAACTGGTCGCATACATGGCCCAAATAAACAACGGGAGGCGAAACCAGGTCAACCCAGGAGCGCGCATCTTGTGAATCGTCACAATGAAATTCAACCCGGTCATGATGGAAGAAAACCCGGCAATAAAAGCTCCTAATGCCGTGACAATAACATTGGAGTTGGAATAAACACTGCTGTAAGGGGTGTAAAAGGTCCAGCCTGTGTCGACCCCGCCCGCCGCGACTCCGACAAAACCAAGCGTCGCTCCAATCATAAAAACGTACCAGCTGGCCAAATTCAGTTTAGGAAAAGCCAAGTCGCGGGCTCCCACCATAAGAGGAACCAAAAAATTTCCAAGCACGGCCGGAATCGACGGGATTAAAAAGAAGAAAATCATCATCACGCCATGCATGGTAAAAAGCCTATTGTAAGCTTCCGATTGGAACATATCTCCCGCGGGCGTTAAAAGCTCCGTGCGGATTAAAACAGCGAAAAGCCCGCCGATGGCAAAAAACAAGGTGACTGAAATTAAATAAAGAATGGCGATACGCTTGTGATCCAGCGTTAAAAGCCAGGACTTGATTGTGTGACCCGCGGTCAAATAATTCGAATTATTCTGCTCCATTAGCTTGCACCCTTCTGGCTGCCAAGATCCGCCTTAAGATAGGCCAAAAGCTGCATGACCTGCTCCTCGCTCATCTGAGAAGAATAAAGCGGCATGGTCGGCTGATAGCCTTTAACCACTTTTGAAGCCGGATTTAAAATCGACTCTCTAAGATAATTTTCATCCGCTTTCAGGGTCCGTCCCCCTTCAAGCTCGATATCCTTACCAAAAATCCCTTGAAGAGACGGCGCGCGGGAAATGTCCCCATGACAAGAAATACAGTTGAACTGTTTAAATAATTTCTCACCCTTGGTTACCAGGGATTCAGACCCGGCACCCGGCTGTTTGCCTTCGAGCCAGGCTTCATAATGTGAAGATTCCATGACAAACACACTCCCCACCATCCGCGAGTGATTCGTTCCGCAATACTCCGCGCAGAAAAGATGATACGTTCCGGGCTTGGTTGGCCGGAACCACATATGCGTATAACGGCCCGGAAGCACGTCCATTTTAGACCGGAAAGCCGGCACGTAAAAACTATGAATAACGTCTTCAGAAGTCATGGTCAGCTTGACCGCCTGACCGACAGGGATATGCAATTCATTGATCTCGCGCTTTCCGTCCGGATGCTGAAGCTTCCACATCCACTGCTTGGCCACGACAAACATTTCAACGGCATCATTAGGTACTTTGGCGTTGGCAAAATAAATATAGGTCGCCCAGGCAAACATCGTCATGGAAAGCCCGAGCGGAATAATGGTCCACGCAATTTCAAGCCAAATGCTTGAGTGAACTTCCTTACCCGTCTCATTTTCATCCCGGCGCCGGAATTTGATCGAAAAGAAAATCACCAGGAAAAAAATCAAGACCGCGAAGAAAATACTGACAGCGATCATGTAAAAATAAAAATAATCGACCCGGCTCGCGGCCGCGGTAGCAGCCTGGGGGAATAACGGAAAAATGCCCTTCATGCCGCCCCCGCTTTCGAGCCATGCTCGCGGCGAAGCATAAAACCAATTCCAATCACCGTGCCCACGGCCGTTAAAACAGCGAACCCTCTTAAAAGATTCATCACTAAAAACCCGTAAGTTCCTGTCATGGGATCATAATGAAAACAAAGCAGAATAATCTGATCAACCAAAGATCCTATCTTTCCCTGAGCCGCCTCAATCAAACCAAACTGAATGTCGCGGCTGGAGTACTCAATGCCGTAAAAATACCGGGCGATTTTTCCTTCGGGGGTGTTCACAATAATGCCCCCGGCATGAGCGTACTGCTTCGATTGAGGGTCATAAACATACCTGAACCCAACCGCTTGCGTCAGAGCGTCGATCGAAGCCTGATCTCCGGTTAAAAAATGCCAATTCTCTTCAGCCCCCGGACGGTTATAAGATTTAACGAGCCGTTCTTTTTTCTCGAGAGCTTTTTCAGGCGTATCTTTCGGATCAATACTAACCGTGATCATTTGAAAATCCTTGCCGGGATTCAACTTCAGCGGTCTCAGGCTCTTAACCATTCCTTCCAGAACCAGACTGCAAAGCATCGGGCACCGAAAATAAACCAAACTCAGGATAACCGGTTTGGAACCAAAGTAATCACCAAGCCGTACGGTTCCGCCCTTTTCATCCCGAAACTCCAGCGACAAAGGAAGCTGCTGGTTCAATTTCTGATCAATTCCTATCTCACTGATCATTTTATCAATGGGCTTCTGCGCGATTAAAGGTTGAGAAAGGGTATCCGCATACCCAGAAGCAAAAGGCATCACGCATACCGCGAATAAAATTCCCCAAATTTTCTTCACGGTTCAACCGATCCTTCCTGATGCTTTTTAATACCCTGTTTCTCAACCAGAATTTCCATGGCTCTCGTAATGGGAACGCGGACTGTTCCTTTTTCCGCGTCAACCCAAGCATAAGTTCGCAAGATTTCCTGCTGACTTTTTTGAAACTCCTCCAGATCCGCGGAAGGCATTGATTGAAGCCGGGGTTCCGGCGGTAAAACATCCGTCCGCATCATCGGAGGGAGCGGTTTCTCCTGCTTTTTAAACCAAAAATCCAGACCCGCGTAACTGGCATAGCCCATCAAAACTCCCGCGGCAATAAAACCCGCCAACCCCGCCAGAAAAATCCAAACCAATCCCGGCCAGATATCTCTTTTTTCATAATTCTCTTTTCCTTCAGACGACGAGTGATAACTCATGAATGCCTCTCGATCGCCGCGCGCTGGGCTGAAAAAACCGCGAGCCATATTCCGCCAAGGCCCGCCCACAGAAGCAGGTCGGTCAAATTCAGGGAAAAGGAAGCGTGAAAAGCCGGCTTGATCAGCCAAGTCAACTCCACATACCGAACCACAAAAACAAGCATTGCGATTTTAGCCAAGCTTTTAGCGTTACGCTTCAACGCGCGGAAAAGCAGTAAAAAGAAAGGGATCACAAATTGGAGCGCCAGCATAACCACCCCAAACTCTTTCCAGCCGCCTTTCGCGCGGACCAGATACCAAATGTTTTCTTCAGGAAGGTTCGCGGACCAGATAATCAAAAACTGGGAAAGAACCATATAAATCCAAAGCATCGTAAAGGCCAGAAGCAGATTTCCAAGATCATGCGTACGGCCTACCGTCTGCTCTCCGCGATCGGAGGCATTCAGGCAGTGTCCGGTAACAATAATTCCAAAAGCCAGCGCGGCAAGCCCTTGCCCCACCATAAATAAAGCTCCATAAATCGTTGAAAACCAGTGGGGCTCCAAAGACATTCCCCAATCAATAGAAGCTACCGTCATGGTCAAAACATACGCCAAAACTCCTAAACCGCTGATCCCCTGAAGCGGAGCGGGTGCTTCTTCAGAGTGACGGGCCGTATGGCTCCATGCGGTCAAAATAAAAGACAATCCGGTCCAGACAGCGAAACAAACTCCGGCACGGATTAAAAATCCAGGAACGGTCAAGTAAGAGGCTTTGAATCCCGTCAAAGCGTGAGCTGCCGCTTCGTGACCATAGGCCGCGGCTTCATGCGCCCAGGGAAAGATCGATTTCACGCCAAAAGCGATCGGAATAAAAAGAAGCGCAATCAACGGCATTGTCCGCACACAAGCATCAAGATAAGAACCGATTGCACGGCCCCATCCGCCGCCGGTTAGATGATGAATCATTCTTAAAGCCATCGCTCCAAGCGGAAGCGCCATCCAGAAAATAAACGCCTGAAGATAGGACTGAAAAAAAGCGGGCATATCACGGAGGCTTAAAAGCACCGCAAGCGCCACAAACACGATCCCCGCTATTCCTGCCTTTTTCACGGTTTCTTCCCCAACTGTTGTTTATCGAAAGCTGAAAGCTCAGTTTCCGGCGTGTTTTGACTCAACTGCAAAGCCCTGATGTAGGCCGTAATCGCCCACCGGTCCGCCGGCTGAATCTGCATACTGTAATCCTGCATCACGCCAAAACCATGGCTAATAACATCAAAAAAGTGGCCGTCTTCAATATCGCGAAGCTTGTCACTGTGAAAGGTCGGAGGCACGGGCTTGAAACCTCTGCGGATCACCATACCGTCACCCATACCGGAAGCTCCATGACAGACAATACAGTAAATGTTGTAACGTTCCTGACCGCGTTTAAGCAATTCGGCCGTCAGCGGAACAGGAATCTGTTTCACCAATTTCCCGTCCGCGGTTTTTCCTTCATAAAAAACACTGTCTTCATTCAAATAACCGCGGGCAACCACTCCGTCAATCAGCGGACGCTCCGAACGCTTGTCCGGAAAGAATTTACTTTCATGATACGGTTTATACTTGGGCTGGTCTTTCATGTCATTGGTACAGCCCGTGACAATTCCCGCAAGCCCAACCACTGTTATTAAAAAAAGAAGCTTTCTCACTTAATGCTCCACCTTGGAAACGCTCACCGGCTTCAAGCCCTCAAGAAACTTCTGAGTTGATTCGAGGCTGAATTTTGGATCCGCGGACTCAATACAAATGAAAAAGCGGTCGTTGGAAGCCCTTTCAAATGAAGGCACGTTAAAAACCGGGTGATACGGCATCGGAAAACCATTGAGAGCAATCAAGCCGATCACGGCGCCGAACGCAGCGCATAAAATAGTCGTCTCATAAGCTACCGGCAAAAACGACGGCCAGCTGAAAAACGGTCTTCCGCCGATATTCCAGGGATAGTGAATCACGGAAGCAAACCACTGCATTCCAAAACCGCCCAATCCGCCCAGAATTCCTCCGGTCAGAACAATCGCCGGAAGCGCGTTGTGGTGAAGGTGAAGAATATCCAGAATTTCCTCAATCGGGTAGGGCGAATAGGCGTCCAGCTTCCGGTAACCTTCTTCACGGACTTTGCGCGCAGCCTGAACAAAAGACTCTTCGGTTTCAAATTCAGCCATAAGCCCGAAATAAGGCGGCAAGGGTTTTTCAGTGTGCATGGGAACCCTTACTGTCTTTTTTCTTCAGAATCGTCTTCATTTCAAATATAGAAATCATCGGGAGAGCTTTCACGAAAAGCAGAACCAGCGTCAAAAACATTCCGATGGTGCCAATGAACATAGACCAGTCCCAGAAAGTCGGCGTGTAATGACCCCATGAAGACGGTAAAAAGTCCCGGTGCAGGCTGACTACGATAATGACATAACGCTCCAGCCACATACCGATATTGACCACGATTGAAATCGCGAAAAGCACAATCGTGTTCAGGCGAACGGCGCGGAACCACAGCAATTGCGGCGTCATAACATTGCAAAGGATAAGAGCCCAATAATAAAGTTTGTAGGGGCCCCCCATGCGGTTCAGGATCATGAAGATTTCAAACCCGTTTCCGCTGTAAAAAGACATGAACACTTCCATAGCGTAGCCGTAACCGACGATTAAGCCGGTAGCGAGCATAATTTTGGCCATGTTATTAAGATGCTGGTTGGTAATGAAATCTTTCATGCCGAATATGGCGCGAATAGGAATGACCAGGGTCAGAACCATGGCGAAGCCGGAATAAATCGCGCCCGCCACAAAGTAGGGCGGGAAAATCGTCGTGTGCCATCCGGGAATCACAGAAACCGCGAAGTCAAAACTCACAATGGTATGCACGGAAACTACAAGCGGGGTAGCAAGACCCGCCAGTAGGAGGCAGGCGGTTTCGTAACGGCCCCAATGAACCGCTGAACCGCGCCAGCCCAGCGAAAGAAAACCGTAAACCACTTTTAGCACGGTGTTTTTGGCCTTATCGCGCATAGTGGCCAAGTCAGGAATCATGCCGACATACCAAAAAAGAAGTGAAACGGTCGCGTAAGTGGAAACCGCGAAAACGTCCCAGATCAGCGGACTGCGAAATTGAGGCCATAGGGCCATGGTATTAGGATAAGGGAAAAGATAAAACGCGCGCCAGGGGCGGCCGGTGTGAAACAACGGGTAAAGACCGGCGCACATAACGGCAAAGATTGTCATGGCTTCAGCAAAACGGCTGATTGACATACGCCACTTCTGCTTGAGAAGCATCAGAATGGCTGAAATCAAAGTACCGGCGTGACCGATACCAATCCACCAGACAAAGCTCAGAATATCCATCCCCCAGCCCACGGGGATCATGACACCCCAGAGCCCGATACCCACCACCAGAAGCCCGATAATCGTCAAGAGCACCAGTCCCGCCATCCCCAAAGCGACGGGCAGAATCAAAAGCCACGGCTTGGGCGGAAGTTCTTTGGTCAAAATGACGGAGGTAATCTTTTCGGTTACCGTCGTATTGGTATGCCCCGGCTGGATGACCGGAAAAGTCTGCGAAGACGGAGCTTTCAAAGCCCCGCGAGTGTGCTGAAACTGCGGAGTTTCAGCGTCAGTTTGATTCGACATTACGCTTCCCCGATTTCCGGATTGATATTCCGGAGCTTGGCCAGATAACTGGTCCTGGGTTTGGTGTTTAATTCGGTCAGCATACCGTAGTTCAGCGGCGTTGCTTTTAATTTCGAAACTTTACTTTCCGGATCCTTGATATTTCCAAACACAATCGCTTCAGCCGCGCATGAAGACTGACAAGCCGTAACAATTTCTCCGTCCTTAATCTTCCGGTCCTCTTTCTTGGCCTGAATCCGCGCCACATTAATTCTCTGAACACAGTAGGTACATTTCTCCATGACGCCGCGGCTGCGCACGGTTACGTCAGGGTTTCTCAGAAATTTCAGGATTTCCGTCTGATGATCCGCGTACTCGAAGAAATTAAAACGGCGGACTTTGTAAGGGCAGTTGTTGGAGCAGTACCGGGTTCCGACACAGCGGTTATAAGTCATTTCGTTCAAACCTTCCGTGCTGTGCGTTGTCGCACCGACCGGGCAAACCGGTTCGCAGGGAGCATTTTCGCAATGCATGCAAAGTACGGGCTGATGAACCTGCTGAGGAGCATCCGGTGAACCGCTGTAATAATGATCAATGCGAAGCCAGTGCATTTCACGGCCGCGGCCGACTTCTGACTTCCCGACGACCGGAATATTATTTTCCGACTGACAGGCAACCACACACGCATTACAGCCGGTGCAGGCATTCATATCAATCGCCATCGCCCAGGCGTAATCCGCGGACTGAGGCATGGGCGGATAAAACGTCTGGCCGGGCGCGGGGTCTTCGCCCATTTCATGAACCCATTTTGGATTTTTACTATTTTCCTGAAGCGTGTTCACGCGCACATGATGACGCCCCTCGATGCTCTGGTGGTCCTGAGTGCAGGAAACGGCCTGGTGTTTACCCGTTTTTTCAAGGCGGCCTCCGGAGGCCAGCCAAAGCCCGGCTGAGGACCGAATCCCATAAGCGTTAAAACCCGTTCCGGTTCCAACTTTTCCCGAAACGCTACGGCCGGCGCCAAAAAAGACCGTCATGGATTTTTCCGGATGCCCCGGAACAATCCAAACCGGACCTTCCACGCTTTTTCCGTTCAACTCAACACGAACAACGTCTCTATTTTGCAGACCCGTTTTTTCAGCCATCGCGGGGCTGATCCAAACGGTATTGTCCCAAGTCACTTTGGTCAGAGGTTTAGGTAATTCCTGAAGCCAGGCATTGTTGGCAAAACGGCCGTCCCACAAGGTCGGGTCAGGACGAAAAATCACTTCGATCTCACCGGTTGATTTTTTGGCAGAAATAGTCAAAGATGAATTTTGAGGCTGGACGTTTTTCGGAACGGCCGCGGATCCTTCAATCACACCATCATGCAAAGACCGTTTCCAGATTTTTTCAAAAGGCTGAGCGGCCGTCTGTTTTTCCCATTCAGCTTTCCAGGATTCCTGCAAAATCTCCAAACCGGGCTTTCCCGCTTTTCCTAAAAACACAGCCATGACTTCATGCGCGGTGCGCCCGCCAAAAAGAGGTTCGATCAAAGGCTGAATCAATGAAACCGTGCCGTCATACCCCTTGGCATCCGACCAGGATTCCAGGAAATGCGCTTCGGGAAGATGCCAGTGAGAATGGGCGGAAGTTTCATCTTCATAAAGACCCAGGTGGACCCGGGTTTCGACTTTTTCTATCGCCGCAGAAAAATTTAAATCCGCAGGCGCGTCAAAAACAGGGTTCACACCCATCATTAGAAGAAACTTCACGGAACCTTTATTTATATCGCTTACAAGTTCGCGAATGGATTCCAGAGACGTCTTCGGATGAGGATCGGAAGGCTGAATGTAATTGACCGTTTTACCAATATTGCCCAAAACCAAATTCATGACGTGTGCGAGCGCATGTACTTCAGCAGGCTGATATTCACCAGCAATAATCAGGCTGTTGCCCTGGTTTTTCTTTAAATCACGAACCGCCGCGCTGATCCAGGCGGAATAAGGTTTCGCAGGCGTCGGATCATATCCCGAAACCGGAACGCCTAGCTGCGTGGCCAGCACTGCCGCGACAAAAGGAATATCCTCAGAGCGGACACCCAAGCGGTGATCCGCCGATGAACCGGTCGCCGTGGGCGTGCTTTCAACCGCGTAAAGCCGGTTCATTTTCGCGCCCGCGGAATGAACCTGGCGTTTTTTGGAAAATTCCCGGGTATAGCGGACATGCCCCGCTCCGACATTCAGAAAATCACTGTCCAGCGAAAGGATGATATCCGCGTTTTCAATTTTAAAAACCGGCTTAACCGCTTCTCCGAAAACTTTTTTAGACCCTTCCATCGCCGAATCATCGTTAACAGCTTCGTAACGATGCCATTTCATTTCAGGGAATTCCGCTTTCAAAGCCTCAATTTGACGTAAAAGCGTGGGGGATGAAACGGCGCCGGTCAAGAGACTGAATCCCGTTCCCTTTTGAGCGCGCAGAACCGCCGCGGCTTCCGTCACAAACGCGGAAAAGGAATCCCAGCTGCTGATTCGCGCCATATTTTTTGGGGTCCGTGAACGGTCGGGATCATACAAGCTCAGGATTGAGGCTTGGGCAAAAACATTCGTAGCACCAAGACTTTCAGGATGATTCGGATTGCCTTCAAGATGAGTCGGCCGGCCCATATGGCTTTCCGCTAAAAGACCCAGTGCGGAACCCTGAAACGGCATAGCCGTCGCGAAATAAAGGGGCTTTCCAGGAACCATGTATTCAGGAGCTTTGACAAAAGGCACAATCTTTTCGATCGGCTGACGGGTACAGCCTCCAAGGCCGGCAAGCGCGAGGGAAGCGCCCATGAGTTTCATGAAATCCCGGCGGGTTAGTTCATCTGGAAGCGGTCTGGCTTTATCCGGAAATTCTTCTGACAAATGCTCAAGAAACTCTTCGGTTCCCGCAATTTCAGAAAGACTGCGCCAATAGTCACGGCCCCAGACCGACGCGATTCTTTCGCGGATGTAAGTCATATCGAAAGCTCCCAGCTTCGGGGACACTTTTTCAGGCTTCATTTCAGGAAAATGATCGTGATGATGTTCGCTCATCGGTGGCAAACCGAACAGTCGGTCCTCGATTGAATGTTATATTCCTTAACCAGCTTCGGGCCCAGCGTTTTCTGCTCTTCAGCCGGAACTTCCCACTTCATATCAAATACGTGATCGCGCGGGCGCACAAACTTTTCAGGGTTCCGGTGGCAGTCCAAGCACCAGGCCATGCGCAACGTATTCTTTTTCATGGTTAAAGGCATCTGATCCACCTGACCGTGACAGCTGGCGCAGCCGATCCCCTTCTTAACATGAATGCTGTGATCAAAATAAACAAAATCGGCCAGGTCATGAACGCGGACCCATTCGATGGACTGATTGCTGCGGAAGCTTTCACGGACCGGTTCCAGCGTCGGGCTGTCAGACCACATGGAAACATGGCAGTTCATGCAGGTTTTAGTGGGCGGAACCCCGGCAACCGCGGAATTTTCAACTGATGTATGACAATAACGGCAATCAATCCCCAAACCGCCCACATGGTGTTTATGGCTAAAAGGAACCGGCTGTTCCCTGGCTATATTCACGAGGGTAAAGTAAGAGGAATCATTCATGGTCATCATCACCTGAACTGCCGCCCCCAGAAAAAAAAGGGCTCCAATCAGGCTGACCTTGGCTATCGTATTTGCGCTTTTTGGGAAAATCTGAGCCATTCGTAGATTGCAAAAATAAGCACCCGCTTCGTAAAGAAGCGAGTGCGGGTTGGCCCGCACATTTTGTGCAAACCTGCCTGAATTTTAAAAGCGTTATTGTACCAAAAACCCTGCAGAAATAAATGTTTAAATCAAAAAAGAATGTCCCTGCCGGCGCCTTTGAAGCCTTTGAGGGCGGAATCCCATGAAAACAGAGCGGCTTTGTCTGCTTTGCCGTTAATCGTGGAAACAACCAGATAAAAGACACCGGGCCAGGCAGGAACTCCATCGGGAGCCGCCATTTTCCTGTCCTCTTCCGAGAAATAAGCGCCTGAGTCCGGGTGAGAGTGGTAAATGACACGGACAACTTCTCCGGATTCCCGGCACTGTTTCTGCAAATTCAGAAGTTCTGCCGGATCCATAAAGAAAGCATTACGGGACGTGCGGGGAAAAGTTTCAGGGTCCTGACGGTGAAGTTCATCCTGAGCGTTACGGCACGGCACAATCCGGGTGAGCGTTTCCGGCTGTTTTTCAGGTCCCGTGATAATGCCGCAGCATTCCGAAGGGTATTCCTTTTCTGCCTGCAGACGGATCTGTTCAAGGAATCCTGAGGGGATTTTTAAAGCGGTCATGAACGGTTCAGCGCGTTCAAGAACTGATCAAGGTCGGTCAGATCCGTGAAAATATAATCCGAACCCGCTTTTTCGAAGTCTTCTTTCTGATAACGGCCGGTGGTAATGCCAATCGTACAGGCGCCAATCTGTTTGCCGGCATGAATATCCCAAACCGTATCGCCAATGACAAAAATATCCTGAGGGTCTATCACGCGCCCGACAAAATCATGCCCGCGAAGCATCGCTTTACGGGTTAATTCCGGGCGGTGATGGGAATCCGACCCAAATCCGCCAAAACGAAAATGATGCCGTATGCTTCCCCGCTCAAGCTTGGACCACGCCGCCTTCTCAAAATTGCCCGTAGCGACTCCCAGGGCCAGATCCGGCATGGCTGAAAGTTTTCCCAGAAGCTGCTTAACGCCGGGCATCAGACGAAACCGGGAGGCCTCACGAATACCCTCTTCAAATAATTCCAGATAACGGCTACAAAAAGCCTGATATTCGGCAAGCGTTAAACTTCTTCCCAGATTAGCTTGAGCAATCTCTTCAACCAAAGCGGGATCCGTTTTCCCGTCAGGGATACAATTGCCCCAGGCATCTTTAAGACCGAACATTTCCTGAAAAACTTGATTAAACGCAACGGCTCCCGTGCCTCCTGTCAGGAGAAGAGTGCCGTCAATATCGAAGAGAAGCATTTTGCGGATCATGGGAATACTCAGAGAGGGTAAAACCTCAGCCTGCTAGCGCGCGCATGGTTTCATTAACCGTGACGCTCTGTAGCTGCGTTTATGCGCAACTAATCCTGATGAACAACTTCGGCAATTGCGCCGGAATTCAATTTGACCTTAACCCAAGGATTATTTTTAACGCCGGAGCGGACTTTGCGGATCCAAAGCTCTTTAGAAGCTGAGGCGCCGTCGATTGACACCGAAGAACCTTCAAAAGTTTTCGAAGCAACGGTCTTCTTGCCTTCTCTTATGTCCAGCTGATACGAGGCTCCTTTGTCAAAACCGTACTTCGCTTCAAGATCGGTAAACGTCAGCTGTCCACCCTTGAAATCAAAATCATCCAGCGGAGCGGATTTTGAAAACCAGTACGCGGCCGCCAAATCACGGCGCTTGATCAATTGATCCGCGATAAAAGTTTCGTCGGGTTCTTCCGTGTACTTCCCCGCTTTTACGATCGCGCGAATATCTTCATCTGAAAACGACTTGATGATCTTAGCGGCCCAAAAAGCGTCCGCGCGGGTTAAATCCTTAAAAACGTACTGGGGAAGAAACGTTTTAAACTTCTTGGGATTGAACTCATTGTTGTCAAAATAACCGACGGCTGTTGAGTGAACCGTTTCACCGGATTCTCTCCAACGGCGCTGCCAGGGCTTCTCCCAAAAACCAAGTGTCCAGAAAGCCTTAGTAGTTTCTCCCGCATCATAGAGATATTCATAACCGATCATGGGAGGCTTAGCGCCTTCCGTGTCAGAACCCAAAGCCCCGTAAAACCCGGTTAAATAATGCTTCAGAAATGTCTGCCCGTTTTCATTAACAAGATAATCACGGGTGCTTTGATCGTGAAAATTAAAATCATTAAGCCACGAACCAAACACGCGCAACGCGCGAAGCTCACGCTGTTCCTGGTGATTCCACTTGTCATTCGGGTCATTCTTACGGCGGCCCTGAAAAGAAAAGGTTCCCTTATCAATTCCCACGGGAGTTTTAACCGCGGCCGCGCGGAATTTTCCGTCGTCCGCCCAAGGAATCATCAGCGTCAACGTATCAAGTTTTTCCTGAGTCAATTTTCTTTTAAAACCTGAGGAGTCAACAAACCGGGCGCCTTCCTGCGGTATCAAATTTTCAGGACTTAAAGAAACAAGCGTGATCTGGGGAACGTTATAACCGATCGCGTGATAAAACCGGCTGGCAATAATCATGGCCGCGGTCATCATCCCGATTGAATCCGGTGAATCAAAATAAAGCGTGTATTCCTCTCCCTTAGAATCTTTCACGGTAAAAACTGGACGGAGCCCCATCAGATAGCCGTCGGTAATCATCATTTTCCCGGAGAGTTCCGGACCTGAGCTTACATAATTTCCCGCGGCAAGTTCTTGAGCCGAAAGCGCTTTGCGGGCGTGTCTGTTGGTAAAAAAAGCGGAATCCGCGACTTCATCATAGAGATTCACATCCGCTGAGCGGAGTTTCTTACCAAAAATCTTCCGGCCCAAACGGTCAAGATGAAGATAAGAGGTGTTGTCGTAGTAGACGTTATTATCGAAGACATCCTTGTAAAGACTGTCCGGGTTCTTTTTGAACTCCGGATTATCGGCAGCCGCTTCAGCAGCAAAACTAGCGGAGCTTTGTAAAAGCAAAAAGCAAAGGAGAAGGCTTATTGTTTTCATGCATCCCTTTACCGGCAAGCGCACAGCTTCTTTAGCTGCGGCTTTGCTGTACTTGCGCATCGGCGCATCGGCGCAGCTAGAACGGCGAACGGTTTTTAACATAAAAGGAAGTCCCTTCATCTCCATGAGCCAATTCTACTGAAAGTAAAACATGGTCTAATAATGAAAACCGGAAACCGCCGCCGTAACTCGCGTTAAAATCTTGAAACTGCATACGGCTGGGTTTTCTAAAAACCTGCCCAACGTCGGTAAAAAGAAAACTGTCCGCTTTGAAATCACGGTACTCGTAAATAGTGTAGCGGTATTCAAAATTAAGAACCAGCGCGTCACGGTCATAAAAGCGGTTGTCATCGTATCCGCGAAGCGTTTGGCTAAGTGACGGATGATTTCCATAACCGCCCAAGCGGGCCATATCATAAAAAGGAACCTGCTTGCCGGACAACGCCATATTATCTTCGAAGTATAAATGAGAAACGAACACGCGCCGCTCAGAACCCAAAGGAAGATAGTGGCTCAATTCCAAAACCGCTTTAAAATAACGGGCGTCGGAACTGCCCAGGCCTTCATTGTATTTATATCCCGCGCGCGCATACATACCGCGGCTTGAAGAGGTTTGATGATTACGGGTGTCATAAACCAACTCAGGCCCCGTTCCAAGCAATTCATCGCCTTTTAAACCCGGAACCGTAAAGGCGGTATCGGGAAAAGTCACGTCGATAATTCCGCGTCCACCATCTTCGCCGTTGGTGATATTCACATTCTTATAGAAAAATTTCCAGTCCGCGGAAAAAGAAGGGTTCTTGCTGTAACCAAGACTGGTTTCAATAAGAGTCTGTTCCATTTTATAGGAGGTGCCTTCACCCTTACTGGTATCAGGTCCAATTCCATAAAAATGTTCTTCGGGCCGGCTGGAATATTCCACCGTGGCGAAAGTGCGGAGAGGTGTGTCAAGAATACGCTCCATGCCGATACGGCTTCCAGCAAACATATTGCCTTCATAAGAATCGTACCAGCCTTTAAGCGTTAAATCCGGAAAACGAACTTTCTGGCGCGTCAGCCTTATAAAATCAACTTCGGCACCGTAACGGCGAAGACCAATATAAGGGGTGATTCCGTAATCTCCGATTTTTTCATAAATCCACTGTCCTTTGCTGAGCAAGCGTTCTTTTTCCGCGAAAACAAGCGTCTTATTAAGCGGCCAGCGGACAAGTTCAAAAGGATAGGTCAGAAAATCGGAAGAAACTTTGGAAAGAAGGGAGCGTTCCTGACGATCCGCGTAAACGGAAGCATAGCGGTCATAGCTGACATTTTCCGCGTAAGCGGCAGACGCAAAAAGCAGTCCGGCCAGAACGATTGTAAAAAGTTTGTATTTCTTATTAATCATGTTGCCCATAGTTTCGACTTAAACCGGGATTTCTTGACTGAGGTACGGCAATTATTATGGATTTTAGGTGTTCACGCAACTCTTTTTATAGCCAAAACTTCAGGCTTCAAAAGCATTGTGAATCAACTTGAATTCAGGGGGGGTCTTGCCATCCCAGGTTACCGCCAGCACCTCGAAGGAAACCCGGGCTTCCTTGTCGGCAGTCTGCCTTAAATACCACTCTGCCAGCCGTACCAGCTTTGCCTGCTTGGCTGGGGTTACCGCCTCTTGGGGAGATCCGAACCGGTTGCTGGAGCGGGTTTTGATCTCGATAAAAACCAGTCTTTTGTCTTTTTGGGCAACAACATCAATTTCACCCAGCGGACAGCGGAAATTCTTCTCTAAAATCCGGTACCCCTGGTCCAGAAGGTATTTCCACCCCAGAGTCTCTCCTCTTTGTCCCAAGCTTAAATGAAAAGGCCGTTTCGCGGGTCCGTATTTCATAAATGGAGGAAGCTTTTCCTGTGAATAGGGCACGGCCCGATTTCTTTAAGCTTTTGCAGATGGAGCGCAGTTCCATAGCCTTTGTGTCTTTTAAATTCATAATGCGGGTACAGGCTGTCGAAATGAGTCATCAGGCAATCCCGATAGACTTTCGCGATAATAGAAGCGGCCGCGACGGAAGCGGACTTACCGTCACCGCCGACGACAGGCTGTTGAGGAAGAGGGAGATCAATGCGGGCTTTGCCATCAATAACGAGAAAATCGGGAGTACTGCTCAGCGCGAGGACCGCGCGTTTCATGGCCAGGCGGGATGCCTGGTAAATATTGATTTGATCAATGGTGTTTTCATCCACCACACCGATGCCGACAAGACCATGTTTGATGATTTCGAAAAAGAGTCTTTCACGGGCAGCGGGCTGAACTTGCTTGGAATCATTCAGGCCTTTGAAATCTCCAAGACGCCGGAGAACAACAGCCGCGGCCACTACTGGACCGGCCAAAGGGCCTCTTCCCGCTTCATCCACACCCGCCATCCGGGCTCCGGCAAAAGGCCGGGTCCGGTCATCAAATCCAAGAAGGCGCGGTAAAGTGGGCCGTATCAAACCGGACCGTGCTTATTTCTTGCGCAGGTGGTAAAGCTTGGCGCGAATCGCCTTGCCTTTACGTCCGACTACGATCTTTTCAATCGTCGGGGAATGCACAGGAAAAATCTTTTCCACAATATCACCGTGGGTTTCCTTCACAACCGTAAAGCTGGCGGAAATCCCGGTGCCGCGGCGCGCAATGCAGACGCCTTCAAAAAGCTGGGTACGGGTTTTATCGCCTTCTTTAACACGGACGTGAACTTTCAGCGTGTCACCCACGCGGAACTCCGGAACATCCTTGCGCTGCGCTTCTTTTGTTACTTTATCAATCGCTTCGATCGCTTTCATTTTATTCTCCTAAATGAGCACCAGACTTACGACGCCTTCAGGCGGCGTTAAGTCCTCCGTGCGAATTTATTCCAGGAACCCGCGGCCTAGCGGGTGACGTGGAACTACCTCAGGTCAGGCCGTCTTTTTTTTGTCATCTCTTTTGACAAATCGGCGCGCCACTTTTTGACTTCTTTATGATTTCCCGAAACCAGAATCTCGGGCACTTGCCAGCCCCGGAAGTCGCGAGGCCTTGTGTATTGAGGATACTCCAACTGGCTCTTATCCTCTAAAAAACTTTCTTCTTTCAACGAATCTTCATTACCGATCACGCCCGGAATCAGCCTTGTCACGGCCTCAATCAAACTGAGCGAGGGAGCTTCTCCGCCCATCGTGACAAAATCACCGATAGAAATCAATTCATCGGCCAGATGCTCGTGAACCCGGTGGTCAATGCCTTCGTAATGCCCGCAAAGCAGAACCAAATGTTTCTTTTCCGAAAGCTGCTTTGCTTTTTTCTGCGTGAATCTTTCTCCGCGCGCATCCAGCAGAACCACCCAGCCTGAGCCCTGCTTCTCGCGGATATCTTCCACGCACTCAAAAATCGGCTCCGGCTTCATGACCATTCCAGGCCCTCCGCCAAAAGGCTTGTCATCCACCGTCCGGTGACGGTCATGCGTGAATTTCCTTAAATCATGCACGCGGATATCGATCAGCTTTTTTTCCCGGGCCTTCTTGATCAGAGATTCTTCCATCGGCCCTTTGAAAAAAGCCGGAAAGATCGTGACTAGGTCAATTTCAAAAGGCCGGGAACTTCCCACGCAAGCCCTTTTACTTTTTGGAACGCTTGGAACGCTTGATCAGGCTCTTGACGGAATCGCTGACCTGAGCGCCGCTCTTGGTCCAGTATTCGAGGCGTTCCTGCTTAACCACGAATTTTTCCTGAGCCGGAAGCGGATCATAGTAACCGATCTCCTCGATGAAACGGCCGTCGCGCGGCATTTTGGCATCCGCGACAACAACACGCCACTGAAGGCGGTTCTTGGTCCCGAAACGTTTTAATCTGATTTTTACTGCCATTTTGATTCTCCTTTATTACTTTTATTAATTACTCTTTTTCCCGGTGAATCGAAGCTCCGATCGCCGAAAACTTTTCTTCCAATTTTTCATAACCGCGGTCCAAATGGTATACGCGGTGAACTTCAGTCGTGCCTTCCGCCACCAAACCCGCCACCACGAGAGCGGCGCTGGCGCGAAGATCGGAAGCCATCACGGGCGCTCCCGACAAATTCTTAACCCCGTGCACAATCGCACTGGGACCTTCCAGAAAAATTTTTGACCCCATGCGGTTCAATTCGCTGACATGCATGAACCGGTCCGGATAAATCTTTTCCGTAATCACGCTGATTCCCGGAGTGACCGCCATCAGCGCCATCATCTGCGCCTGCAGGTCCGTAGGAAAACCGGGGTACGGAAGCGTCGTCACATCGACAGCTTTAAGCTTTCCGCTGCGCTTCACGCGGATAGTGCTCTTGCCTTTCTGAATCGTAACGCCCGCCTGCTTTAACTTATCAATGACCGCGTTCTGATGCGAAGGTTCCGTTTTCTTAATCAAAACGTCTCCGCCCGTCATCGCGGCCGCGAAAACATAGGTTCCGGTTTCAATCCGGTCCGGAATAATCGAGTATCGTGTTCCGTGAAGCTTTTTGACGCCTTCAATCGTCACAATCGGCGAACCTTCACCTTCAATTCGCGCGCCCATCTTCTTCAGAAACCTGGCCAGGTCTACAACCTCAGGTTCGCAAGCCGCGTTTTCAATCTGCGTCACGCCTTGAGCGAGCGTAGCGGCCATCATGACGTTTCCGGTGGCCAGCACCGAAGAACCAAAAGCCCCGCCCAAAAAAATGTCGGTTCCGCGAAGTTTTTTTAAAACCTTGGCGTGCACATACCCGTGCTGAATTTCAGATTTCGCGCCGAGTGCTTCAAGCCCCTTCAAATGCAGGTCGATCGGGCGTGAACCAATAATACATCCGCCGGGTACTGAAACTTCAGCCCGCCCCAAACGGGCGATCAGCGGACCCAGTACGCAGATCGAAGCGCGCATCGTGCTGACCAGCTTGTAGGGCGCTACCGGATTCAAATTTTTTCCGGGCTTAATAATGACCCGGCCTTTATCAAACTGAGCTTTACAGCCAAGCGCCCGAAGGAGCTTCAGCATGGTCTGAATGTCCCTTAAATCGGGAACATTCTCAAGAATCGTTTCTTCTTCTGAAAGAAGCGCGGCCGCCATAATCGGCAGCGCGGAATTCTTGGCGCCGGAAATCTCGACTTCGCCCCTTAATTTCCGTCCGCCCTCAATAACGATCTTATCCATTCAATTCCGGTCTTAGATCCGCGCCATCATCACGCGGTCAATGTTCAAATAATCTTTAAAAACGCGCGGGCTTTCATAACCCTCGCGCAAAACAAACTTTTTAATCGCTCCCGCTTGACCCGCTCCCATTTCAAAGCAAAGCAGACCATCGGGATTTAGAAAATTTTTAGCTTCTGCGCTGATCTTCCTGTAAAAATCCAACCCTCCCGCCCCGCCTTTTAAAGCGGTTTCGGGCTCATAACCCAGCTCGGGCTCCAGCGTGTGAAAATCTTCATCGGCAACATACGGCGGATTGCTGATGACGGCATTCCACTTTTTCGGCTTTTTCTGCCAAGCCCCGAAACAATCGGAACGGACTGTTTCCGCTCTTTCCAGAAGCTTGTAACGCTTCAGGTTGCGTTTGGTAACTTTCAGCGCGGCCGCGGAAATATCAGAGAACGTCGCAACGGCTTTAGGGAAAGACCTCAGAATCGCAATTCCGATAGCTCCCGAACCGCAGCCCAAATCCAAAAAAGTAAAACGGTTCTCCTTTTTAAAACCTGAGAACCGGATAAAAGAATCGACCAGAATTTCTGTTTCTGGACGGGGAATCAAACACGACGCATCCACTTCCAGAACTTCGTCCCAAAAATAGGCTTTGCCGAGGAGATAAGCAACCGGAATGCGTTTCTTTCTCTGGCGAATCAGCTGCCGGTAACGCTTTGCCCGCGCGGCGGATACTTTTTGATCCGCCCGCATAAAAAGAGCCGTGCGCTCGACTTCCAAAACCTCTTCAAGCAGCCGCTCCGAACTGGCTTTGGCTTCTTCAGGACCGAGTAAAGCGAGTGTGTCTTTTGCCCAAGCCAACAATCCTGAAACCGTCAAAGACCGGACCAAATCAGGCAACTTCACGGAGTCTGCGGTCTTTCTCATCCCTCTCTAGGGCTTGAACCAGTTCGTCCAAAGAGCCGTCTAAAATATCATCCAGGGCATGCAAAGTCAAACCGATTCGATGGTCGGTGACCCTCTGGTCCGGAAAGTTGTAAGTCCTTATTTTACCGGACCTATCACCGCTTCCAACCTGGTCTTTGCGCTGTTTAGCCATCTCATTGTGATGCTTCTGCTGAGCCGCGTCAAAAAGCCGTGCCCGAAGCACCCGCATCGCCTTTGCTTTATTTTTATGCTGAGACCGCTCATCCTGACAGCTGACAACCACCCCGGTCGGAATATGCGTGATCCGAACCGCGGATTCTGTCTTGTTCACATGCTGACCGCCCGCGCCTGAAGCGCGATAAACATCAATCCTGAGATCCGCCGGATTGACGTGAACTTCGGTCTCTTCAGCTTCAGGAAGCACGGCAACCGTAACCGCTGAAGTGTGAACCCGTCCGCTGGCTTCCGTATCGGGTACACGCTGCACGCGATGAATGCCGCTCTCGTATTTAAAAAGCGGAAAACTGCCCGCGCCGGAAACGCTGAAGATCACTTCCTTGAACCCGCCCTTGCCGGTCGGATTAGAATCCATAACTTCCACCGCCAGCTTTTTGGCGGAAGCATATCGGGAATACATCCGAAAGAGATCCGCGGCAAACAGCGCGGCTTCTTCACCGCCCGTGCCCGCCCGGATTTCCACGATGCAGTCCCGGCCCCGGTTGGGATCCGATTCTTTCAGAAGATGGTCTTCAATTTCACCAACCAGCTCTAACTTCCGTTTTTCAAGCGCTTCAAGCTCTTCTTCGTAAAGCTTGCGCATTTCCCGGTCAACGCCGGCGTCATCCAAATGCGCTTTCAGTTCCCGAGATTCCTTCTCCGCCTTTTTATAAGCGGCAAAAGATTCCGCGACCGGCCGGAGGTCCGCGAGTTCGCGCATCAGTTTCTGATAGCGTGAATGCTCCTTGACCGCGTCCGGGTTCGACATTTCCGTTTCAATGTCGCGGATCTTCTGCTCGATTTTTTCGAGCGTCGAATAAAATCTCATTTAAAACAATTTAGTCTTTTTTCTGGAACTTCGCGAACTTCTTGTTGAAACGCTCAATACGGCCCGCGGTATCGACAAAGCGCTGCTTGCCGGTAAAAAACGGGTGGCACTGGGAGCAGATTTCAACCTGCACGCGCTCTTTAAGAGTGCTGCGGGTTTCGATCGTGCTGCCGCACGCGCATTGAATAGTGCAAGTTCCATAAGCGGGATGAATATCTTTCTTCATTTTAAAATCTCCTCTTCTAAGTTTTATTTTTAACGAACGGCTCGCGCGAAACTTTCAAAGTTTCGGCGAAGCCGCACTTGCGCATCAGCGCAAGTGTTAATCTTTTACTTTGTTCATGCTGAGCAAAAATTCGGCATTGCTCTTGGTCTTGCCGAGACGGTCCACCAGAAGCTCCATGGCTTCGGCCGGATTCAGCTCGTTGAGAACCTTACGCAGCACCCACACCCGGGTCAGCTCATCCGGGTGCATCAGAATATCTTCCTTACGCGTGTTCGACTTCTTAACGTCGATCGCGGGATAGATACGTTTCTGGAACAAGTTGCGGTCCAGCTGGATTTCCATATTACCCGTACCTTTGAATTCTTCAAAGATCACTTCGTCCATGCGTGAACCGGTATCGACAAGAGCGGTCGCAATAATCGTCAAGCTTCCGCCTTCTTCAATATTACGCGCGGCGCCGAAAAACCGTTTGGGTTTGTGCAGCGCGCTGGAGTCCACACCGCCGGAAAGAATCTTCCCGGAATGCGGAACCACCGTGTTGTACGCGCGGGCCAGACGGGTGATGGAGTCAAGCAGGATCACGACATCGCGCTTGTGTTCGACAAGACGCTTGGCTTTTTCGAGCACGATTTCAGCAACCTGAACGTGACGTTCAGCGGGTTCATCGAAAGTCGAAGAAATAACTTCGCCTTTCACCGAACGCTGCATGTCCGTGACTTCTTCAGGACGCTCATCAATCAACAGCACAATCAGGTACGTGTCCGGATTGTTGTGCACAATGCTGTTGGCGATTTTCTGAAGCAGAATGGTTTTACCGCTGTAAGGCGGGGCCACGATCAAACCGCGCTGGCCGAAACCGATCGGCGTCAGAAGATCCATGACGCGCATGGAGACTTCCTTCGGATCCGTTTCAAGCAAAATGCGTTTCTCGGGATACAGCGGAGTCAGGTTATCGAACGGAATCTTGTTCTTGATCGTCTCCGGATCTTCGAAATTGACCGCTTCAACCTTAAGCAGGGCGAAATAACGCTCGCCTTCCTTCGGAGGGCGGATATGCCCGCTAACGTTGTCACCCGTGCGCAGATTGAAACGGCGGATCTGGCTGGGAGAAACGTAAATATCGTCCGGTGAAGGCAAGTAGTTGTAGTTCGGGGAGCGGAGGAAACCAAAACCATCCTGGAGTATTTCCAGAACACCTTCTCCGAACATCAGTCCTGAACGCTCAGCCTGTGCCTGCAGAATTTTAAAAATCACATCCTGCTTTTTGACGCCGACGGTAGGACCAATATTGAATTTGTGCGCCAGCTCGTGAAGCTCGCTGATTTTCATCCGCTTGAGGCTGACCACGTCAAAGGTCTTTTCCCCCGGTTTGGCTTCAGGAATCTGGTTTTCACTCGCGTCATCAACGATCGGCGCGTGACTGTGGCGCTGAGGCGCTTCCGGCTTTCTGCTGGAATGCGATCTTTCGGGTCTTTCAGTTCTCTCTCTTGGCATTGCTTTACTTCTCTCCTTTCGAAACGGAGCGGAGGTCTTTCCAGACTTTTTCCGCTTCCCGTCGGGTTGAATCTAAGTTACCTGAATTATTAATAACGTAATCCGCTTTACTGACTTTTTCTTCCAGGGGCATTTGGGCTTTGCGGCGCGAAGCCACTTCGTCCGCCGAAAACCCGCGGGCTTTCAGACGCTCGCAAACCGCTTCTTCCGGCGCGTTGACGACCACGACTTTGTCGCACCGTTTATCCAGTCCGCTTTCAAAAAGCAGCGGGACATTCAAAACCACCATATCTTCTTCAGCTTCCAGAATCTCTTCTTCCATCCGGTCAAAAACGTACGGGTGAATAACAGCTTCGAGTTTCTTCCGTTTACCCGCGTCCTTGAAGATGACTTCAGCAATCTTTTTACGGTCAAAACCCCGCGCAGTCCGCGCCTCAGGAAAAAGCTTCAGAATCTCTCCGTAAACGGAGCTTCCCTCCATCAGTGTTTCATGAGCCAGCTGATCGGCATCAATCATGCACGCGCCCAGCTCTTGAAACAAACCGGCTACCGTGGATTTTCCAGTGCCGAAACCGCCTGTTAGCCCGACAATCGTTTTTTTCATCGCTTACTTGTACCAGGAGTCCCCAGTGAAAACATCCACGCGAAGCGGCACTTTTAATTCATAAGCCGATTCCATTTCGGATCGGACCAGGCGCGTCATTTTTTCTTCTTCGCCCGGAGCCATATCAAATACCAGTTCATCGTGGACCTGCATGATCATCAAACTTTCCAACTTTTCTTTTTCAAGCCGTTCCTGAACCGTGAGCATGGCCAGTTTAATTAAATCCGCCGCAGAGCCCTGAATCGGCGCGTTAACCGCGGCGCGCTCAGCGAACTGCCGGACCATGACATTCTTGGAATTAATATCCGGAAAATAAGACCGCCGGCCGAGGATCGTCGTCAAATAACCCTGCTTCCGCGCTTTTTCTTTCTGGCCTTCCAGATAATCTTTAACCGCCTTGTAACGGTCGAAATAATTTTTAATGAACGTGTCGGCTTCCCCAATGGGAATACCCAGTTCCTGCGCCAGCCCGTAGGCTGTCTTGCCGTAAATCACGCTGAAATTAATTGTCTTGGCCATGTGGCGCATTTCACGCGTCACATCCTGCTCTTTGACGCCGTAAAGCAAAGTCGCCGTGTATTTATGAACATCACGGTCTTCGCTGAAAGCGCTGGTCAAATTTTTGTCGCCGGTCAAATGCGCCAGAATTCGCAGTTCGATCTGCGAATAATCCGCGGATAAAAGTTTGCGTCCTTGCCCGCGCGGAACAAACGCTTTACGGATCTTCCGGCCCGATTCCGTCTTGATCGGGATATTCTGTAAATTCGGATCAGAGCTCGAAAGCCGCCCCGTGGCCGTCACCGTCTGGTGGTACGACGTATGCACCAGTCCCGTTTCCGGGTTGACCATTTCCGGAAGCGCATCCAGATAGGTTGATTTCAGTTTATTTTTTTCCCGGTACTCTAAAAGCTTCTTGGGCAATTCATAATTCACCGCCAGCCTCTCCAGGACGCCGACATCCGTCGAAAAACCGGTCTTGGTTTTCTTCATGGCCGGAAGCTTCATCTTCACAAACAGAATATCCGCCAACTGCTTGGTGGAATTAATGTTAAATTCCTGCCCGGCTTCTTCGTAAATCTCGCGAGTCAGGCGGTCTAATTCTTCCTGAGTCTCGTCTGAAAACTTTTTAAGCATTTTCAAATCAAGACAAACGCCATTCATCTCGATCTTGCCCAGCACCTGAGAAAGCGGCATTTCCAATTCCCGGAATAATTTCTCAAGCCCATCTTCTTCCAGGCGCTTGCTTAGCAGCGGCTGAAGCCGAAAAACGCAATCCGCGTCTTCGCAGGCATACTCCGAAATCTTTTCCAGCTCCACGTCCCCCATGGAAATCTGGTTTTTACCGCTCCCAATCAGCGAGTCCGTCGTGATCTTGCGCACGCCCAAAAACTCAAGGCTGATATCATCAAGATTGTGATTCAGCTTGATCGGATTCACCAGATAACTGGCAATCATGGTGTCAAAACTAATACCGCGCATCGCGACACCCGCGCGGTTCAAAACAATCCAGTCGTACTTGATATTTTGACCGGTTTTTTTAATTTCCTCATCTTCCAGAACCGGTCTCAGAGCTTTAAGCACTTCCTTTTCGGAAAGACCAGGCCCTTTGTGATGCTGGCTTGAAACCGGAATATAAAAAGCTGAAAACGGCTCCCAGGAAAAACTCAACCCAACCAGCTTCGCGCGCATCGGATCGGCGGACGTTGTTTCCGTATCAAAGCTGAAATTTTCGGCTTTCTTCAGGTTACTCAAAAAAGCTTCAAACTCTTTTGCCGTCTGAACCGTTTGATAAGCCCGGCTCCCGGATTCCTTTTCCCCGGTCGGAATTAATTCCTTGGCAAGAGAGCGGAATTCGTAACGTTTATAAAACTCCAATAGTTTTTCAGAGGTTCCCGCGTGAAGTTTTGTTTTTTCCCAATCCACTTTCACTGGAACATTAAGCTCGATCGTGGCCAGCATTTTTGACATCTCAAGGCTTTTGATATTGTCCTTGATCAGCGTCTGCTGGGACTTGGAACTGATCTTTCCCGCGTGTTCGATCAGCTTCTCCACTGAGCCGAATTGATGAATCAATTTCACCGCGGTTTTCTCGCCAATCCCAGGCACCCCCGGAATATTATCTGACGCGTCTCCCATCAGCGCCATAATATCCACAACCTTCTCCGGCCCCAGGCCTTCGAAGCGCCTCTTAACGCCTTCGCGGTCAATCACAAGATCCTCTTTATGCGGATTGAGAATCTTGATCTGATCATCAACCAACTGCATGGCATCCTTGTCACTGGTCACAATAAATACGTCGAAACCTTTTTTAGCGCCCTGCACGGCCAGTGTACCGATCAGGTCATCGGCTTCATACCCGGCCATTTCAAAAAGCGCGTAATCCGATAAGCGACAGAATTCCTTGATCGGCTCCATCTGAGGAACCAGGTCTTCGGGCATCGGTTTGCGGTGCGCCTTATAATCTTCAAACCTTTCGTGGCGGAAGGTAGGTTCCTTGCGGTCAAAGCAGACCGCCAAATGGTCCGGCTCATGCTCCGCGATCAGTTTGCGCATGATGGAGATAAAACCGTAAATCGCGTTGGTCGGTTCCCCTTTGGAATTTGAAAGAGCGCGAATCGCGTAATACGCCCGGTAAATAAACGAACTACCGTCGATCAAATACAGCGTAGGCCGGCCGTTTTTATTTTTTCCGGATTTCATTCAATTGAATTTAAAAACAAGGATTTCTCATGCAGCATATGGAAGAGACTTGGGAACCGGGAAAAACAGAATTAAATTAAACCTCTAAGTCTTGATTTTTAAGGGATTTAGAATTGCCGCGCGGGCCTGACGAGACTGGATTTACTCTCCGTGAGGCATTAGGATACTCAAAGCCCTCTAGGTGGTCAAGCTTTTATTTCTTTAGAGGGGACACCGGTTTAGCCGGCTGTTTCAGGGCCCTCTCAGCCAGCTCCTTGGGATCCTGCGCCATTTCAATCATCGAGTCGTAACTGATGATACCACCTTGATATAGCTCTTTTAAGTGGTCATCCAGAGCCCGCATCCCAAACCGGGCGCCTGTCTGAATCTCAGAGACCACCTGATAGGTCTTCCCTTCCCGGATCAGATTCCGGATGGCCGGAGTCGCAATCATAATCTCAAAAGCGCAAATACGCCCTCCTTTACCATCAATACGGGGAAGCAGAGTCTGTGAAATGACCGCGACCAGGGTTGAGGCCAGCTGAATACGGATCTGGGTCTGTTGGTGCGCCGGAAACACGTCAATAATACGGTCTACCGTGCGGGCCGCGCCGGTCGTATGAAGGGTTGAGAAAACCAGATGGCCGGTTTCAGCAGCACGAATCGCCGTTTCCATGGTGGAAAGGTCGCGCATTTCACCGATCAGAATCACGTCCGGATCCTGACGCAAAGCTTTGACCACCGCTTCGGAAAAGCTGGGCACGTCTTCCCCGACTTCACGCTGAGTCATCACTGATTTTTTGTGAGGATGCATGAATTCAATCGGATCTTCAGCCGTAATAATGTGCTTCTCAAAATTTTCATTGATGTAATTGAGCATGGAAGCGAGCGTCGTGGTTTTACCGGAACCCGTGGGACCCGTAACCAGGATCAGACCTCTCGGACGGGAAAGCAACTCGACCAAGTGCTGAGTCGGAAGCCCGATCTGCTCAAAAGAATAAAACTTGTAAGGAAGCTGGCGGAGCACCATCGCGTAGGTGCCTTTTTGCTTATAACAGGAAACGCGGAAACGCGCTTTCTCACCGTAGGAAAAACCAAAATCGATACCGCCGACTTCTTCGACTTTTTTACGCTGTTCTTCCGTTGTGATTTCACGGGCAAGCTCTTCGGTCTCCTGCGCGGTCAAAGGTTTGTCATCAATTGAGGTGATGATGCCGTGAAGACGCACGGACCGGGGACGGCCCACGGAAATATGGATATCGGAAGCTTCACGTTCAATCGCGTAATTTAAAATGGATTCGATAGACATATTGATCTCCTTAATGAAGGATAACACCGCGATCCAAGAATACCAGAAACCCGCGGTGCCGGCGCGATACGTACCGGCATATCGACTTTTGAAGCAACGGCCATACCCAGATAAAACTGTAGCCGGTTTAAGCGCGAAGGTAAGGCAAAAGCGCCCAGGCCGATAAAATCAGAGAAGCCCAAAAAGCCTGAAGGAGCTTCAGCGGTAAGCCGGCGGTTATTTTAGGCGGTCTAAAAAAAAGCGCCCGCTCATTGAAGCCCAGCATTATCATTCGAAAGCCGGAAAACAGCAGGGCGGATTGTAAGATCTCTTTCAAGAACTGAGAACCGGCACCAGGGCTCAGATAACGGAAACTTAATCCGCAAACCGCCAGAAAAAAAACGAACGGCCGGCGGGCGAGAGAACAAACGGCAAAAACCGCGGGAATCATCCAAAGCGCGAAATCTTCCCGGCTGAAAGAAATAAAATTCAGAAGGAGAACGGCCGTAAGAGCGATTACGGCCACGCACGCAAAAATGCGGAAAGTATCTTCCAGAATTTGGCGCGGAGAAACGCGTTCTTCCGCTAGACAGAATAGAAAACCAAAAGCGATTGAGGAGAAAAGAATGGAGTTCACACTTCCGCCGCCGATTGAAATTTTTTCCATCCCGAACCGGTAAAAAGCGCTTTCTGCTTTCGGCTGGCCGGCCAGACCATCGCGGGAAGAATCAGCAATGCTAAACTCCCGGGAACCCTCTGAAAAAGCGGCCACTCGGCCTGACGCCCTAAAACTTCCTGCGTAATGCCAAGATAAATTACAAGGGCCAGAAAACAAACCGCTTTAATAAAAACTGACGTGGGATCGCGGTGCTTCTCCTGCCGGCCCGCGAGCGGAAAAAGCAGAAGACAAACGCTTAAGGCCGCCGCCCCGCGTGAGTATTGAAATCCGGGGAGAACGGAAACGGCGCAGCAAACGGTTAAAACCGTAGCCCACGAGATCAGGCGTTTTGGAAAAAGAGGGGTCAGAATCTCAAAAAGAAGCGCCGTCGCGACAAATACCGCGGCAACCGAAAAACCCGCCTCAAGGGAAGATCCGAACTGAAGCAGTCCGGGAAGAATGGGAAAAACGGGAGCCGCAGCTTCAGAGAAAGAAGGGAGAAGGTATTTTTTTTTCACGCGAAAGTTCCTTCGCTGGCTTTTTCAATAAAAAGCGCGCGTCGGCTGTCAAAGAATTCCTGGGCGCCGGAAACCAAGTCCGGAGCAAGTCTGTTTTCGGGGACAAGCGCTTTTCTGATAAAACTGGGCTTCAATCCCGTAACCCTGCCCTCGAGATCGATCCCAATCAAAACCGGATTGACGCCTTCACCGTCTGAGTTCTCCGAAATCCAAAAAGCAAAACCCGTGAGCTTATTAACCCTGACAGGTTCTGATACTTCATCCAGCCGCACATCCTGCTCATGCCGGGCCGGAAAAATCCGGCGGCCTTCGATTTCAAAAGATTCTTCTTCCGGATGATTGCTGAAAGAAGGCAGAACCGTTTTTAAATCGAGCTCGGTCTTCGAAGTTTTTTCCGCCGCTGTGTCGACCTTCAATAAAAAGACGCCAGCGGCCAGCGCCGCCGCGTAAACAATCAAAAATAAATACTGCAGAATGACGATTCTTCTTTTCTTTTCAGACATTTGGAAAAACTTTCGATTTTTCACGGGCCGGAAACGGCTGGGTGAGCGCGTCAAACCAAGGGGTTAAAACATTCACGCTCAGAATAGCCAACGCGCAAGCCAAAAAAAGCGGCAGTCCATTCCCATATAAAACTACCGTTAAAAACCCGGCTGTTAGAGAAAATACGCAATGCCCGTAAAGACTCAGCGGAGTCGTTTCGGCATCTGTAATAATAAAAAACCCCGTGATTATCCAAACGCTTATATCGCGCGGAGAAATTGGGATTCCAAACCAAAAAATGCCGGTAAATACTGCCGCTAGATAAATAAAAGGAATCTGCGGGCGGAATACTTTGCGCGCGGCCAACCAAAAAACCCCAGGGATCAGCAGGGCCGGAACCATCCAGGCAATGATTGACGTTGGTAATTCTTGATTCGAAAAAACATTCTGCCCTTGCAGAAGAATCGCCAGAAAAAGAAAAGCCGCGGGAACGGGATGCGCAAAACAGGCTCCCTGACCGCCTAAAAAAGTTCTCGCGAACAAAAGAGAGAAAAAAAGCCCCGCGGCGGCGGCTGGAAGGGCGGTGCTTGCCGGAATAAGAGCTGTGTAAAGCAGCGCGTATAAAACCAGACTTCCTTTTTTAAATTCTTCCGATTTTTTCAGCACTAGTCCGGAAAAAAATTCATGCCCGGCACAAGCCAGCAAAGATACCGCCATGATAAACAACCTGGAAGGTTCCGCGAAAAATGAAAGGCCTACAGAAGGCAAAAGAACCGCGGCAGCTGCCCAGTTCAGACTCTGAACCGTCTGAGAAGACCGGATATGGGGATGCGTGCCGGAACTGTAGCTCATAAACGCCCGCTATTTTTTAGCAGGCTGCGCGGTTTTCTGAAGTTCTTCGTCAATCACTCTTTGAAAACTCGCGAAAGGCTGAGCCCCCTTCATAATCCGGCCGTTCACAAAAACCGCCGGCGTTCCTGTGACTCCGGATTCAATCCCTTTCTGAATATCTTTCTGCACAATATCCTTGGGCTCTTGAGAATCCAAACATTTCTTAAAATCTTTCATTTTTAAACCTGTTTGCTCAGCCAGCGAAATAAGCAAAGCGTCATCTTTGGTAACATTGAGATTTTGAAAGAGCTTCTGATGGTACGGCCAGAATTTCCCTTGTTGATTCGCGCATTCCGAAGCTTGATGGGTGCGGTCCGAACCCGCGTGCATCTGCAGCGGAAAATGCCGCCAGACTTTCCGGACTTTCCCCTGATATTGAGTCATCACTTGCTGAATCGTAGGTTCAAGGCGCTGGCAAAACGGGCAATGAAAATCGCTGAATTCCACAAGAAGAACCGGGGCTTTTTCAGGACCTTCGGAAGGCCGTCCCGCGAGGTCATTGAATTCGACAATTTTAGGCGGTTCGGGCGGAGCTACGGGAGCGGCCGCGGAAGGCGCTGCGGCCGGGGGCTGTTTTCCCGGATTTAGAATTGCTTCAATTTTATTTACAAAAGCCTGATAAGAAAGTGCTCCGGACGATTTTTGACCGTTGATGAAAAAAGTCGGAGTCCCGTCTACCTGAAGGTCTCTGGCTTCTTTTAAATCAGCGTCGATAGCCTTTTTAGGCCGGCCGCTGGCAAGACAGCTTTCAAACGCCGCGGAATTTAAGCCGATCTGAGCGGCGATTTGCCGAATAACCGCAGCATCCGGCCGGTCGGCGCGGGCGTATACCGCATCATGAAAAGGCCAGAACTTTCCCTGCTCGTGCGCGCAAACCCCGGCCTGATGAACCAGATAAGAACCCTGCCCGGGAGTTTCAGAAAGCGGAAGGTTTTTATAAATAATGTGAACTTGATTCGGATAATTATTAAAAACCTGGAGCAGTGTAGGGGCCGCTTTTTTACAATATGGACAGAAGAAATCCGAGAAATCAACAATCGTCACGGGCGCGTTGGCTGGACCCCGGTCAGGCGAAGGTGTCTGGACCGGCTTTTTAACCTGAGCCGCAAGCTGAAGAGTCCCGGTAGCTGGAATCAATGGATTGGCCGTGGGGGCAGGCACGGGAGCTGAAGCTGTTTTATGATAAGTCACAAAAGCAACGACAGTCGCAAGGGTCAAAGCAGTACCGCAGACAAATCCGGAAAGAAAAGGATTGGGTTTCATAGATTCCTATTTTGAGTTCGCGTAACGGATTAACTCGGTCATGGGCCGTTTGGACGGACACACGTAGGAGCAATTTCCGCATTCCACGCAATATTCTGAACCATACTGCCGCGCCAGATTAACTCTGTCATTTTCGGCAGCAAGACTGATCATAGCCGGAGAAATTCCGGCCGGACAAACATCCAGACATCGCCCGCATCGAATACAAGGTTCCGGGACTTCCGGCCTGGAGGCCTCAATCGGCAGAGCCAGAATCCCCTGGGTTCCAGGCACAACAACAGCATCCAGACTCTTTTGAGTCTTTCCGCTCATGGGACCGCCCATGATTAATTTTCGGGGTTCACGCATAAAACCTTTACAAGTTTTAACGACGCTTGAAAAATCCTGCCCCATCCGGGCCCAGACATTTTTAGGCTCCATCACGCATTCCCCGGAAACAGTCACAACCCGCTCAAGAAAAGGCTTATGGAAAACCGCGGCTTCATACACCGCGAAAACCGCGGATGGATCAAAAATACAGGCGGAATCCAACCCGGCCCGGCGAGAAAGAATATTTTCAGTGTCCGGGTAACCGCATGGAATCATCCGCACATCAGCGTGTTCCCATTTCAAAAAATAGATTTTACTTTTCAAAAGTTCCGCGGCTTCACGTTTATCCTCTTCGGTCACGATCAGAATATTTTCAGCACCGCACGCGCGCCTGAGAATTTCAGCGCCTTTCAAAATTTCCAGAGGATGCGACATGATCAAAGAGTAATTCGAGGAAAGATACGGCTCCGACTCACAAGCATTCACAACGAGCGTCTTAGCCGGGGCTTTGATTTTAAGATGCGCGGGCGTCATTTTCAGATCCGTATCCATCAGGCCCATTTCCCTGAAAAATTCCGGCCACCGGTCCGCCGGCATTTTTTCCCAGTCCTGCTCTTTTCCGAATCCCGGTATTTTTTCATCCTGGCCGTCAGAAAGAATTTCAATGGCCTGCGATCTTCCAAAAACCGGGTGCTCTATTTTAAGAATTTTCGAGACTTTTCCAGAGACGGACGCGTGAAGCGCGACATTGGAAATATGCCCCGGCTCGGCGATTTTTTGCCCCATAAGAACAGCATCCCCCGCTTTCACGCAGGGATGGGCTTCAAAACCGGTGGATTGCAGAAGGGGAACGCAAATTTTAGCGGGAGAGGAAGAAGGGCGGTGAATCGTCCAGATCAGGAAAAAAATTTCTTTTTTGTTTTCGAGCTTTAAAAGTTTCATGCCTGCCGCCGAGGGAAATCAGGACACGAGATCAATCCAACCGCCGCCCAAAACCCTGTTACCGTCATAGAGAACCGCGCCCTGCCCCGGAGTAATGGCATCCTGCGGCTCTTCAAATTCAATGGCAATACTCTGATCATTTAAAACCCTGATTTCCGCGGGAGCCTTGGTGTGCTGTGAGCGGATTTTAACATGCGCCTTAAAAAGATTTTCACCTGGTTTCACAAACCAATTCATACGGCCCACATTGCACCGCAAGCCGTACACTTCTTCTTTTGTGCCGACAACCACTTCATTTGTTTCAGGCAATGTTTCAAGCACGTAAAGGCGTTCTGAATTTCCTCCGCCCAAGCCGCGCCGCTGGCCGCGGGTGTAATTAAAAAATCCTTCGTGTTCGCCAAGAACCTGGCCCGCGCGGGTACGGATAATTCCTTTACGGGGAGCCGCTTCCTTATATTCGCGTTTCAGAAACTGACCGTAATCATTGCTCGGAATAAAGCAGATTTCCTGAGAATCCGGCTTTCCGGCAACTTTCAGCCCCATTTCAGCCGCCTGAGCCCGAATCTCCGCCTTGGTGAAACCTCCAATAGGAAGGTAAAGCCGGTTCAGCACTTCCGGGTCTAAAGGAAACAGAACATACGACTGATCTTTTGAAGCATCGGCACCTTCTGATAAAACCGAACGGCCGGTTTCGTCACGTTCAAGTTTCGCGTAATGTCCGGTGGCAATCGCGTCAAAACCCAATTCCTGGGCGCGCTTTAAAAATAGACGAAATTTGATGTGCTCATTACAAGCGACGCAAGGATTGGGTGTACGGCCCTTGAGGTATTCGGAAGCAAAATAATCAACAACGTGTTTTTTGAAATCTTTTTCAAAATTAAAAACCCAGTAGCGGATTCCCAGTGATTCAGCGACATCACGCGCGTCTTCAACGCCGGAAAGACCGCAGCAGGCCCGGGTATTCAGATCCGCGCATTCATTGGAAGCCCACGTGCGGATCGTGGCCCCCGCGACCTCATGGCCCTGCTTCTGTAAAAGAGCCGCGGCCACGGAACTGTCCACTCCGCCGCTCATGGCGACAAGTATTTTCATAGTTAAACCAGCGCCAGATTGCCGAGAATTTTATCGATCTGGATCCGTTCCTCGAAAACTTCTCGAAGGCGTCCAAAACGGCAGGTATCAATATCCACGTCATCCATTTCCGGAAGACAGCCGAGAACCGGAATCCCAGAAAGGTCCTGAACTACTTTTGGGTTAGTAATTTCCGCGGCTGAAAAATTAACCTTCGGCATACGGTTAAAAATAATGCCCCGCAGTTCAAATCCCCGGATCAAAGCGGCATCCAGAGTGAGAAGCGTGTGATTGATTGTGCCCAAAGCCGGGCGCGAAACCACGACAATCGGCAGTTTGAACTCACGAATCAAGTTGGCTACGTAGTAATTGTTTTTCAGAGGAACCAGAAGCCCGCCTACGCCTTCAACAATAATGAAGTCGTAATGCTTCTGCATTTCATGATAAGCCTTGATAATAGCCTCAAGGTCGACTTCTCTTTTCTCGAGAGATGCCGCAACGCTGGGGGCTAGCGGATTGCGGTAACGTGAAGGGCAGGTCAGCGCGGGATATTCATTTTCTCCGGCTTCAAGCAGATAAACCGCGTCCATGGGAACTAGTCTCTTTTCATTACCAATACAGCCTGTAGCCACAGGCTTCATAACCCCGACTTTAATACCCCGGGCTTTTAAAGCAAGTGCGAGACCTGCGGATACTACGGTTTTACCCACGCCCGTATCGGTTCCTGTAATAAAAATCCCGGGTTTCATCACGGTTAGTGTATCTCCTTGAATGTTTCTTCAATGGCCTGATAAGTGATATTCAAAAGTTGATCCAATTCTTTCTCCGAAATCGCGGGCGGCGGCATCAGCACAATCACCGGCCCGAGAGGTCTTAAAATGGCCCCCAGACTGCGGGCCTTCTGAATCACACGGACGCCGATTTTCTCACGCGCTTCAAAAGGCTTGCGGGTTTCAGCGTCACGAACCAGCTCGATACCCGCCATAAAACCCGTCTGCCGGACATCTCCCACAACCGGTATTTTATAAAAATTCTTCAGCCGTTTTTCCATCAGCGCAATTTTCGGCTGAAGCTTATCAAGAATCTGATTTTTCTCAAAAAGATCAAGGCTTGCGATAGCCGCCGCGCAGGCTAACGGATTGGCCGTGTAAGTATGCCCGTGAAAAAAGGTTTTAAACTCTTCGTATTTCCCCAGAAAACCTTCATAAATCTCTTCGGAAGAAAAAGTCGCCGCCAGCGGGAGATACCCGCCGGTAATGCCCTTGGCAACCGCCATAAGATCCGAAGAAATCTTTTCACGGTCTGACGCAAACATGGTTCCCGTCCGTCCGAACCCGGTCGCGACTTCATCAAAAATAAGAAGTACATTATACTTTTTCGTCAATTCCCGCGCACGGGAAATATAACCGGAGGGCTGATGAATCATTCCGGCCGCTCCCTGCATGACCGGCTCCATCACCAGCGCCGCGATCTGTTCGTGATTCCCGCTTAAAATTTTTTCCAGTTCATTTAGAGATTTTTCTCCGGCCTCTTCATGCGATACCCGCGGTTCCCAACGATAAGCGTAGGGTGAAGGCACCGAAAAACTGTGAAACAGAAGCGGTTGATAAATTTCATGAAACAGATCAATCCCGCCGACACTGACAGAGCCCAGCGTGTCGCCGTGATAAGAATTCGTGAGCTTGATAAATTTTGTCTTGCCGGGTTTTCCGGTCTGGCGCCAAAACTGAAACGCCATCTTGAGCGCGATCTCCACCGCCTCAGAACCTGAATCAGAATAAAACACACGGGTCAAACCCGGGGGCGCGGCGGCAGTCAGTTTTTCGGCCAGTTCAATCGCGGGAACATTCGAAAGCCCGAGAAACGTTGAATGCGCGATCTTGTCGAGCTGACGCCGAACCGCCTCGTCAATTTCAGGTACCCGGTGACCGTGAACGTTGCACCAAAGCGAAGAAACACCGTCCAGATATTTTCGGCCGTCGGTATCTTCAAGCCAGACACCCTGGCCTTTTTCAATGACCAGCACGTCTTCATCCTGCCACTCTTTCATTTGAGTGAACGGATGCCAGAGATGTTTCTTGTCTTTTTCAACAAGAACCGCGGATCTAGACTTAATATCAGTTTCTTTTTTCAGGGTCTGGGTCTTCATATCGGTTTAACCATAAACGCTGGCGCCGGATTCTCAGTTCAGGCTCTACCCGAAACCGTACATCCGGAAGCCGGCCCTCTTCAAATAAAACAGCCTGCACTTCTCTCGTTTCTGACGCTCTGAGCACAAGGGTGATGTCTTTTCTCAAAACCCGAATAGGCAAATCTCCCTTAGGGGCTGTTTCATCATAAAAAACAGCCTGCGCCCGAAGTACCACCTCGCGGGGTTCTTCAGTAGCATTCACAACTTTTCCGGTCACTTTATATTGAAACGGCTGGGTCTGCTGAAGGCTGACATTATCAACGGAGACTTCACCGAAGGCTTTGAGCGTTGAAACAAAACCCGCGAATAAAAGAACAGTGATTCCTAAAATTTTTATTTTTTCTAATTTCATATTTTAAAAACTTAGAACCGCATGGCTGTCTTGCCCGGAAATGACGCAGCGGATTTTTCCGCGCCCGTCACGCCTGGCTTCGGCTAGCCCAGCCAAAGCCCGTTCGATCAACTGTTCCCGGCTTTCGCCCGCGTGATAGGCGGTAAGCCCGGCGCTGAAACTGCAATCGAGCCTTTCCTGCGCCTGAGCTAACAACCGTTGAATAAATTTTTCCGAACGGACCAAGTCCGTGTGCGGAAGTAAAATATAAAACTCATCGCCTTCCCGCCGGGCCAGCAAATCCGTAATCCGGACACTGGCGCGTAAAAACCCGGCGAACCTCTGAAGCGTTTCCGGCCCGCGGTTTTTGAGATCTAAGAGGCAAAGCGTGGCGGGATAATGATACCGCCCTGCGCGGCGCATTTCTGTTTCCAGCAGCTTTTCAAAATGAAGCCGGTTAAAAAGCCCTGTCTGAAGATCGTGATTCACCGCACGGTCAAACCCCATCCAGAAAAACCGGGCAGAAAAAATCATAACCCAGAAAATCAGGTTAACGGCCTGAAGCCCCATCAGCAAAGGTTCTTTGAGGCATTCCTGAATAACGGAGTCAAGCGACCGGGTTCCAAAACCCAGCCAGAGCATAAACGCGAGCTGGCTTAAAAGCGCGGCAATAAGAAAAAAACTTTCGGCCTGGATCAGCTGAATGCGTCTTTCGAAAAGAGTCGGAACTTCTTTATCGCGGATGCGCATGGGAGCCTCCGGGTTTCCTGTATTATGGCACAGGCTTGAGCCCGGGTCAGCCAGGATTTACTGAAGCGCTTCTTTTAAAGCTTCAAGCAAGAACCGGATATCCCCTTCATTGTGAGCCGCGGAAGCCGTAACTCGAAGCCTGGCCTTACCTTTCGGCACCGTCGGATACCTGACCGCGGGCACCAGAACCCCCCGGCTGAGCAGCTTTTCAGATACCGCTAAAGCTTTTTCTTCCGTTCCCAAAATGACCGGAAGAATCGGGGAAGCATTTCCTTCAGGAATTTCGATCCCCAGACTTTGAAAACCTTTTTTCAGCCTTTCCGCGTTAGCCCAAAGTTTTAAACGGAGAGCGGGTTCTTCTTTCATAACATCAAAGGCTTCGTGGGCGGCACGGCACACCGCGGGAGGAAGCGCCGTGGCAAAAATAAACGGCCTGGAAAAATTAATCAGATACTCGACCGTTTGAATGGAGGCCGCCGCAAAACCGCCGATCAAACCCGCCGCTTTCGACAAAGTTCCGGTAATGACGTCCACTTTCGCGCAAAGATTTTGATCAATAGCCGGGTTTCCCTGCGGATCGGGAAAAACACCCGTTACATGCGCGTCATCCAGGACAAGCAAGGTATTGTATTTTTCTTTCAGCCGGACAAGCTCGGAAATATCGGCAAGATCACCATCCATACTGAAAACGGTATCAGAGACCAGAATTTTCTTTGCGTGCTCTGAAATTTTCAGAATTTCCTCCGCCCGCTCATAATTTTTGTGAGGAAACACGCGGATTTCCGCGCCGGATAAACGGGCACCGTCAACCAGTGACGCGTGGCAGAGTTTGTCCATCAGGATCAAATCTCCTTCGCCGGCCAGCGCGCTTAAAACTCCAAGATTCGCGAGATAGCCCGCGCTGAACAATAGCGCGTTTTCTTTGTGCTTATAACCGGCAATCTTTTTTTCAAGCCTGACGTGATCCTCTGAGTGACCCGAGATCAGCTGAGCGGCTCCGGAACCCGCGCCGGTCTCCTGAATCGCTTGGCCAAAAGCCTGAGTAACGCGCGGATGATGCGTCAATCCCAGGTAGTCATTCCCGCAGAAAAGAAGGATTTCACGGCCTTCGTGAAGGGCTCTGACGGCGCTGACAGGCTGAAGCCCGCGCAGTTTCCGGTAGAGGTTTTTTTCACGGACTTCACGGAGTTCTTCTTCAATAAAATTTGTCATTTTTGAGTTCAAACCTTTCGAAGAAGAATCGCGGCTGCATGACCGCCGAATCCCAACGAGTAGGATAACGCTGTTTGAATTTTCGCGGGCCGGGCTTTTAGCGGTGTGTAATCCAGGTCACATTCCGGATCAGGTTTTTCCAGATTGGCCGTAGGCGGAACAAAACCGTATTCCATCGCTAAAAAAGCCGCGATCACTTCAACGGCACCCGAAGCCCCGAGCATATGGCCGGTAATCGATTTAGTGGAAGTCATGGGAATTTTAAAAACTCCGCTGCCGAAGAATTTTTTAAGCTGGCAGGTTTCGTATACATCCCCAAGCTTGGTCGCGGTACCATGAAGATTAATATGCTGAATTTCAGACCGGCTGACCCCGGTTAATTCAAGCGCTTGTTCTAACGTCCGTTGTAAGGTATCCCCGTCAGGATCAAATTGGACAGGATCATACGCGTCCATACCATAAGCTCCTCCGAGAATTTCTCCGTAGATTTTAGCGCCTCGAGCTTTAGCGCTTTCCAAAGTTTCCAAAAAAATCACCCCGCCCCCCTCACCGACCCCGAATCCATCCCGGCGCAAATCAAAAGGACGCATGGGACCGCGCGTAAGGGCTTTCATATTATGGTAAGCAGCCATCATGAGCGGTGTTACTGAAGCGTCGCTGGAACCCGCAAGGCAGTAATCCGTGTAGCCATCTGCGACCATACGGGCACCCTCAAGAATCGAAGCCGTTCCCGTGGCGCAAGCCAGAACATAGCATTTAGCGGGACCTTGAAGTTTCCATTTCCGCGCGATCCATTGAGCGCCAAAATTCGGAACAGAATTACAGTAAATGCGCGCGCCCAGAATCGCACTTGGATTTTTTTTAAACCGCTCTGAGAAACGGTCAAGCGTGTGAACACCGCCCTTGCTTGAACTAACCGCCATTCCAACACGATAAGGGTCTACTTGAGACGGATCAAACTTCGCGTCCCGCAAAGCTTCATCCGCGGCCGCAACCGCGTATTGAATGAATGGATCCAAAAGATGGGTGCCGTGCACATGGGGAACAAAATTTTTAACTTCGTAGGCGTATTTAGCGGGAAAATCTGGAATATCAAAAGAACGGATGGGACCTCCGCCATGATTACCCGCGCGAAGATTGCTCAGGAATTCAGGAAGACTGCTGCCCGCCGGACTGACCACGCCCATTCCGGTGGCAACCACACGGCGCTTAAAACTCATTTCCCCCCGTCGGCCTGGAGAAAAATATTCTGAGAGTTTAAAAACGAAAGGAGTTTTTTGGCGTTTTTTGAAGCGGAATCTTTTTCACTTAAATCCAAATCAACAATACTGCTGCGGAATTGATTGGGACCCACGTTTACGATAAAAATACCGGAACGGTCCGTGACTTCCTGAAGAAGATGAAGTTCCTCATCATTCAAATTACTGGCTGTTGCCAGCACAATCAGGCCGGCATCCATTAAAATGTGCCCGACTTCGCCCAAACGGCGGACGTGTTCACGGCGTTTGGATTTATGCCCTTCAATATCCGCGTCTAACCCGCGAAGAAGATTTCCAATACCCAGAAAATAGGTTTTAGCTCCATTTTCAAAAAGAGTTTTTTCTACTTCCTTAGCGATCGTCTTTTTATCGACTCCCACTTTACCGGTCAAAAGAACCAGCTTGGGCTGGTGACCATACTTAGCCTCCCGCACCTTGGGTTCGACAACGCTGAAATCCCATTTCATTTCGCGTTCGTGCACCTGCTCGCGAACATCCGCCTGGTCATCGCGCACCAAAGCGGAAATAATTCCTCCGCCGGCAATATCGTATTGGTCTACGATCACAAACCGGCCCGTAGCTTCAATCGCATCCGCCGTATCAAAAGCAAGCGGGCGGGCGCATTCAAGCACGCACTGGGCAACATCATGACGCTCAATGATTTTCTTCTCAGCCTTCTTCAGGTCAGAAGCATCAATGATCTTTTTGATGGTTTTTAAATAAACAGGAACGGCAGCGCTTCCAATCTTGAGTTTGTATTCCTTGTCCTGAACCATTGGACTCTTGCCCATCCAGAAGATCTCAACCTGAATCAGCGGACCAACCAACGGCTGGGTTTCCTCCAGCTTGCACATAATATCGCCACGCTGAATATAAATCTGTTCTTTCAGGGTGAATCCAGCGCAATACCCGGCAACCATTTTTTTAGGTGACGGAGCATTGAAAATTTCGATACTTTTAATTTCAGTCCGCTTGTTGGATGGCAGGAAGACGACCTTATCACCGACAGCAATGGTTCCCGCTTCAATCTTACCTGCCACGATACGGCGGTCATCCCCCTCTTCCGTAAACTTGTAAACACCCTGCACCGGAAGACGAAAAGGTTTTTGCGCCAAGTCCGGAGCTTTTTCAAACAAGTCCAGAACCTCGAGCACGGATGGGCCTTTAAACCAGGAAAGATTTTTAGAGCTTTCGATCAGATTTTCACCGTGCATCGCGGCGAGCGGAATAAAAAACTTAGGCTCGACGCCGATCTGCTTCAGAAACTTGCGGTATTCAATCTGAATATCGTTAAAAGCTTTTTCGCTGTAATTAACCAAATCCATTTTGTTAACACAAACCGCGATCTGGCGGATGCCAAGCATGGAAAGCAGGTAGCCGTGACGTTTAGAATTTTCCTGCACGCCTTCTTTAGCGTCAATAATCAAAAGAGCGGCTTCAGCTCGCGCGGCACCGCTAACCATGTTTTTCAGAAATTCAATGTGTCCGGGAGCATCGATAATAATGTATTCGCGTTTCTTGCTTTTAAAAAAGCAGCGGGCTGAATCAATCGTGATTCCCTGAGCTTTTTCATCTTTAAGAGCATCGAGAAGGAAAGCGTATTCGAAGGGTTTGGAATTGCGTTTGCACTCAGCGCGAACCTGATCCAGCTTACCCTGAGGAAGCGAACCTGTATCCGCGAGCAAACGGCCAATGACCGTGCTTTTGCCATGGTCCACATGACCCACGATCACAATATTCATTTTTAGGTCATTTTTTTCAGCCGTCTTAGACATTACATGTATCCTTCTTTACGAAGAGTCTCAAGACCGCCGTCTTCAGCATCCTGCGCGCGGCCGGCACGCTCAGCAATGTTCGCAAATTTACCGGTCTTAAGTTCTTGAATAATCTCTTTAATATTTTTTGCCGTGGATTCCACTGAGGAAGTGCACGGGTAACAGCCCAGGGAACGGTAACGTCTACCGGTACCTTGATCGAAATAAAGAGGAACTACCGGAATGTTTTCCGCATCGATATATTCCCAAATATCGAGCTCCGTCCAATCAAGCAAAGGATGAACCCGGATATGCGTTCCTGGCGCGAAATCCGTTTTGAACTGGTTCCAGAGTTCAGGCGGCTGATCGCCGATATTCCAGTCATTGCGTTTATCGCGAGGAGAAAAATAGCGTTCTTTTGACCGGCTGCCTTCTTCATCGGAGCGCACGCCGACGATCACGCCGGTATAAGGTTCTTTATTTTCATCAACAACGTATTTTTTAAGCTCATGATCCATACGGTAACGCGTCCACTCGCCAGAAAGGGTTTTACGAAGAGCTTCCGTCTTTAAAGTTTTGCAGCAGCTGAGGCGATCGAGATTACCATCCGGATAGGTACGCTTTTCTCTAAGCGCATCCACGTTTTGTCCGTAAACCATGTTCAGCTTCCATTCCAGAGCGAGCCGGTCACGGTACTGAATCATTTCCGGGATCTTGTAGGCTGTATCAATATGAACAAGGGGAAAGGGCACGTGGCCGAAAAACGCCTTGCGGGCCAGCCAGAGTAGAACAGTGCTGTCTTTGCCGATCGACCAGAGCATCGCCAGGTTTTTAAAGTTGGCGTAGGCCTCGCGCAAAATATAAACGGATTGAGCTTCAATCTTTTCGAGATGTGTCATAAATGAAGAGTCCGTATTATAGCACAACTCCTGAATTTGCAAAGAGTTGTAATCATGAATCCCTATTGATGCGGTAGGGATTTATCCGGCTAGATTTTTCGGGATTCGAAGTGAAAAACCTGTCCCGTGACCCCTTTCATGGCGTCTGAAGACAGATAAACCAGAAAATCCGCGACTTCTTCGGGGTCGGAAATCCGGCCAAGAGGGCTGGCTTCGGTCTGGTTGAGCAAGACCTGCTCAGGAAGATTTTCAGTCATAGAGGATTTCATGAACCCCGGATTGACCGCATTGACTAGAATGCTTTTTTTACCAAGTTCCTGGGCTAGAGATTTCGTCAAACCAATCAGTCCGGCCTTGGCGGCAGAATAATTCGAAATTCCGACACCGCCTTGAATCGCGGCACGGCTGGTAATCATTAAAATTTTGGCCGGAGGCTCTGCCCGAAAAAGAGACAGCAAAAGTTTTTTCGTCAGGTAATACGGAGCTTTTAAATCCACCGCCATGACGTGATCCCATTCCTCTTCCGTCATATTCTGCAGAGTGTGGTCACGCACCGCGGCCGCATTATGAATCAAAACATCCAGCGTTTTTATTTTTTCTTTGAAGGTCTTAACAAAAGCGTCAATAGCGGCGGTGTCGGCAAGATTAAGGGGAAAGCCTTCCGCTCCGCTTTTTTGAAGCTCTTGTGCCTCAGTAAGATTTTGATGGTAGGTAAAAAAAACGCGGGCACCTGCCGCTGCCGCTTTTCGGACAAAGCAGCTTCCCAATCGGCTTGTGCCTCCCGTGATCAGGATATTTTTATTCAAACTTGCGCGGGATCTTTCTTGGAATCAGCCGCCGGGCGTTTTGCAGGTTCAAAGCCGGCGCGCTTCAGCATCTCAAAATCGTCTTTCATAGGATTCGCAGAAGTCGTGAGATACCCGCCGACAATCAAACCATTCGCACCGCCCTTAAGCGACATTTCCTGGTATTGATTCCCCAAATTCACTTCCCGTCCTCCAGCCAGTTTAATGTTGGCTTTCGGATGGATAAACCGGTAAACGGCGATGGTTTTAACCATTTCCAGCGGATCGGGCGCCGGTACATTTTCTAATGGCGTTCCAGGACGAGGGTTCAAGATATTCATCGGAAGACAATGAGGCGCGAAAGGCTTAAGTTCAAAAGCCAGTTTCACGCGGTCTTCACGGGTTTCTCCCATGCCAAGAATTCCTCCGGAGCAAATTTCCATATTCCCGTCCTGAAGCATCTTCAAGGTTTCAAGTCTCTTATCATAAGTATGCGTGGTCACAATCTTAGGATAAAACTCGCGGGAACTCTGAAGGTTATCATTAAAACGGCGGACCCCCGTTTCCTTCAAGCGCTTCACCCGTTCTGGAGTCAAAAATCCCAAAGACCCGTCTAAATTCATGGAGGTTTCCGCTTTTAGGCGCGTATAAATTTCGATGACCTGATCGAATTCTTTCTCAGACAATTCCCCGCCGCTGGTCACAACGCAGAAATTATGAGCACCTTTCTTTTCGAAATCCTTAGCCGCCGCGACCACTTCTTCGGTCGGCATCATCTGATAGCGGTTAACCCGGGTATCAAAACGCACGGACTGCGAACAAAAACCGCAATCTTCTCCGCAAAGATAACTCTTGGCGTTAATCAAAGAACAAAGTCCCGGCTCATTGGAGTTAAAATTAAAATTAATTTCCCGCGCCGCTTCCAAAAGCGGTTCCATGTCCGGCCCCGCCGGATCAATTTCGACGAGCTTCATCGCTTCTTCAAAAGAAACTTCTCCGCCGCCCAAAACTTTGTTTTTGAGTTCTTCGATCAAATTTTTCATTTAATTTTCAGCCTTCAACAATATCCCCGATGACCGGATCCACACCCACGCCTTTTTCGCGCAAGCCTTTCTCGGCTTTGTCGATATCCGATTGGGCGCCTTCCAGTTCGATCGTGGCTTCACCCGCTTCATGCGAAATCTTGGCGCGGCGAATATTTAAGAGCAGGTTGTTGTCACGGGCCACCAGGTACATGATAGGCTCCTTGATCAATTTCTGAGGAAAAACGAGGTGGAACGCTTTTTTGGGCATATTACCCTCCGGCAATCGCGGGAACGATAGAAATCTGATCCCCGTCTTTCAGAGACGTTTCTTCCTGCTGAAGAAAGCGGATGTCTTCTTCGTTCAGGTAAACATTCACGAACCGGCGAACTTTTCCGGTATCGTCGCAAAGGCGGTCCTTGATGCCTGGAAAATTTTTCTCGAGCTGATTGATCATGTCCTTGACGTTGCCGGCCTGGATATCAACTTCACCCTGATTATTGGTCAGTTTCTGAAGCGGTGTTGGAATTCTTACTTTAATCGCCATGAGATTTTCTCCCTTACTAAGATTTTTAAATCAGACTTTAACAGCCGCGCCAGACCCCATAACCTTGCTGTCAAAAGAAGACAGATTCGGCTCAATAAGCGAGGGCTCGCCCACGCTGTCCTGGATCGCTTCCTGCGTTTTTAGACCATTTCCGGTAATCGCCAAAACGGTTGACCCGGTTTTCGGAATGACGCCCTGTTCAATCAGTTTCTTGGCGGTGGCTACGGTTACTCCGCCGGCTGTTTCGGTGAAAATACCTTCAGTGCGCGCCAAAAGCTTGATGCCTTCCCGGATCTCATCATCTGAAACAATTCCGGCGGCGCCGCCGGAATTTAAAATAACATCTTTCGCGTAATAACCATCGGCAGGATTGCCAATCGCGAGCGATTTGGCAATCGTTGAGGGTTTAACGGGCCGGATCACATCTGCTTTGGCTTGAATTGCGGTAGAAATCGGCGAACAGCCTTCAGGCTGAGCGCAGAAAACCTTGGTCTGCACTTTATTTTCGAGCAGGCCGAGTTTTTCAAATTCTTTTAAAGCTTTCCAGATTTTTGTGATTAAAGAACCGCTGGCAGCCGGAGCCACAATATGATCAGGGGCGCGCCAACCAAGCTGTTCAGCAATTTCAAAACCCATAGTCTTGGAACCTTCAGCGTAATACGCGCGCAAATTAATATTCACAAAACCCCAACGGTACTTAGCCGCGATCTCAGCGCATAAACGGTTAACATCGTCGTAGTTTCCGTTCACGGCGACCAGGTTCGGAGAATAAACAAGACTGGCGATAATCTTGGTTTTTTCCAACGTCGCCGGAATAAAAATGTAGCGCTTGAAACCCGCCCATGCCGCATTGGCGGCAACCGAATTCGCTAAATTGCCGGTTGAAGCGCAAGCAACCGTATCAAAACCCAATTCCCGGGCGCGGGACAAAGCGACTGCCACAACACGGTCTTTAAACGACCAGGTTGGATGGCATACAGAATCATCCTTAATATAGAGTTCTTTAACCCCAAGCTCACGGGCAAGCACATCCGCTTTAACCAGCGGAGTAAACCCAGAATAAAAACCAGCGCTGGGCTCTCCGTCGATCGGCAGTAATTCACGGTAACGCCACAAACTTTTCGGACCCTTAAGAATTTTATCCCGGGTCAAAGTTTTTTTTATGCCGTCATAATCGTAAACCGCCTCAAGAGATCCAAAGCAGTACTCACAGACATAGAGCGCCTGCTTGGGAAATTCGCGGCCGCATTCACGGCATTTTAACGCTTTCAAGAAAGACATTTATCTCACCTTTTTTAGACTTTGAAGGCCTCATCCATGCTGAGATACCGTTCGCCGGTATCACAAATCACGGTGACCACATTTTTACCAGGACCAAGCTCACGGGCCAGTTGAAGCGCCGCCCATACGTTGGCACCCGCTGAAATACCGCACAGAAGCCCTTCTTTTGAAGCAAGCTCCATGGAAGTTTTCCAAGCATCCTGATCTTCAACCTGAATAACTTGATCGATCACATTACGGTTTAGAACTTCCGGAACAAAACCCGCGCCGATGCCCTGAATTTTATGTTTCCCCGGAGCACCTCCGGAAAGAACAGGCGAGGTTTTCGGCTCCACAGCAACGACTTTAATAGCCGCGTTTTTCTTTTTGAATACTTCCCCGCAGCCTGTCACGGTTCCGCCGGTACCCACGCCAGCGACAAAACCATCCACTTTCCCATCCAGGGCTTCCCAGATTTCTTCAGCCGTGGTTTCACGGTGAATTTTAGGGTTGGCCGGATTGGCAAACTGCTGCGGAATAAAACTGTTTTTATTCTGTTCGGCAATTTCTTTAGCCTTGGCAATCGCGCCTTTCATGCCTTCCGCGCCCGGCGTCAGCACAAGCTCGGCTCCGTACCGCTTCAAAAGCTGACGGCGCTCCACGCTCATTGTTTCCGGCATAGTCAAAATCAAACGGTACCCTTTCACGGCGCAAACCAGCGCGAGACCAATTCCGGTATTGCCTGATGTAGGCTCTACAATGACCGTGTCTTTATTAATCAGCTTTTTTTCTTCCGCGTCCCGAATCATGCTTAAACAAATCCGGTCCTTAACGCTTCCCCCCGGATTAAAAGATTCCAGTTTTCCATAAACCGCGGCCATTTGCGGATTCGCTAATTTATTGATGCGAACTAACGGAGTGTTACAGATCAACTCAAGCATATTAGAGGCTAATGCGGGCTTGCTGTGCTTCACGGTCGTCGTCATAATCATCTCCCTCGTTAAATATTTTCCGAATACCCGGCCTGGTCTTCTTTGGGTTCGGACATTTCTTTGGGTTTTACTTCTTTAAATGTGTGGATACCGCATTCCTTTTTACTCAACCCTGCCCAGCGCCCTGAACGCTCATCATCCCCGGCCTGAATGGGTTTGGTGCACGGCCAGCAGCCAATACTTAAATACCCTTTTTCAAAAAGAGGGTGCTGAGGAATCTGGTGTTCCTTTAAATACCACCAGGCGTCGCGGGACGTAAAATTAGCCAGCGGGCTGACTTTATAAAGACCGCCCTCATATTCTTCAAGAATCCGGATAGACTTCCTAAAGTCGGTTTGATGCCTGCGGATTCCGCTCATCCAGGCGTCATAATTTTTAAGCGCTTCGTCCAGAGGTTCAACTTTATTGATCTGACAGCACAAGTCCGGATTTTTCTCGTAAGGGACGCCGTCATAGCGCTTCACAACTTCCGCTTTCTTGGCCGGATCCGCCTTCAAATCGAGAACCTGGGTCAGGCCAAACATCTGCACCAGCCTGTTTTTGTATTCGAGCGTCTCAGGAAAATGATATCCGGTTTCCAAAAAAAGAACAGGAATATTTGGGTTGATCCGGCTAGCCATATGAAGCAGAACACCGCTTTCCGGCCCGAAGGAAGAAGTCATGGCAAAACGCGGGAATTCTTTCACCGCCCAGGCAATAATCTCCTGCGGTTTTTTATTTTCAAAATCATCGTTAAATTTTTCAAGATCTATTTTGCTGATCAACACGGTTCCTTTTAGGCGGCAATGCGGCCGCGTAAACGCTCAACCATTTCATAACCCATCTGAATACCGTAACTGCCAAGATCCACGCCAGGTTTTTGCGTGCCGTGAAAATCGCTCCCGGCAGTTACAACCAAGTTATAGCGCTTGGCTATTTTTAGATAAACGCCCTGCTCTTCCATGTTCTGACAACTGTTATAAACTTCGATGCCGGCTAAACCGTATCCGGCCAGTTTTTCAATTTCACGGTCCAACTCACCGTCATTCAATTTCATTTGCTTCGGGTGAGCCACAGAAGCAACCCCGCCCGCTTTTTGAATTAATTCAATCGCTTCCCGGGCTTCAATGCGTCTTTTGTCAATATAAGCCGGCCGGCCTTTCGCCAGATACTTTTCAAAGGCTTCCCGGGCATCTTTAACAACACCCTTTTTAACCAGAACTTTGGCAAAATGCGGGCGCCCGATCTGTTTAAGGTTTTCCGGCACTTCTTTCGAAGCCCCCGAAAAAGCTTCTTCAAGAACTTCCTTCATAGTAATTTCAATTCCCGACTCATTGAGTTTTCGAATGATGCCGGGATTTCTTTCACGCCGGGCGATCTGAATTTCTTCCAGTTTCCGCTTTAAATCCGGATGATTACGATCCAGAAAATAACCCAACACATGCAGTGTTCCGGGTTCAAAAACGGCGCTGAGCTCAATCCCCGGGACAAGCTCAATCCCTAATTTTTCAGCTTCCCGCGCACACGGTTCGTAACTCGACATCGTGTCATGATCTGTAACCGAAACACACGCCAGTTTTTTTTCCGCGCAATAGCGCATCAACGCTTCCGGAGAGTAGCTCCCGTCAGAGTGCGTGGTGTGCATATGAAAATCCACAATTTTCATATCAAGCTTTAAACTGAAGGTACCCCAGAGCTTCCAGGCGGCTGACAACTTTCGCTGCGGACTGTTCCGGCGTTTCATTTTCGGTTTCGCAGACAACTTCAGGATTCAAAGGTTCTTCATAGGGGTCATCCACGCCAGTCATGCCTTTCAGCTCGCCGGCTTTGGCTTTTTCATAAAGACCCTTCACGTCACGTTTTTGACATTCCGCCAAAGAAGTTTTCACAAAAACCTCGACAAAATTTCCAATCATACGCCGGGCTTGATCCCGCGTTTCACGGTAAGGGGAAATGGCGGAGGAAACCGCCAAAACATCATTGCGGGTCAAAAGTTGGCAAACAAAAGCCAAGCGTTTGACATTTGTGTCCCGGTCTTCTCGGGAGAAACCCAAACCCTTGGTTAAATGAGTGCGAATCACGTCACCATCCAGCAACTCTGTTTTAAGACCCCACTTGCGGAATTGTCTCTCAAGAAGCCGGGCAATGGTGGATTTGCCGGAACTAGGCAGGCCGGTAAACCAAACCGTGACCCCCCGGGTCAGGCTGGCTTGATCACGTTTTAAGATGGCTGTATCAGTTGTCATATTCTTAACCCATTGAAATAAATAGACTTGTGAAAATTTATCTCTCGGGAGAGAAATTCACTATACATCTAAAGAGAAAGGGTGTCAACGCTCCGCAGGAGGGGCCGCGCGACGCTTTTCAATGACTCCGCAGATCAAAAGAGACAGCTCAAAAAACACCCAGAGAGGGACCGCCAGCATTAGTTGGCTCACAGGATCCGGCGACGGCGTTAAAATCGCCGCCGCGACAAAAATCAGCACAATCATGATCTTTCTAGAGGCCTTAAGTGTCCGGGTTTGAATCAACCCCAACTTGACCAAGCCTATTAAGATGACAGGAAAATCAAAAAGGATCCCGAAGGCCAGCATCATGCCTGTTAAAAATGAGAAATAGGCCCCGATATCAAGGATCGGCTTGAGACTTTCAGTCTGAAAACTAAGCAAAAACTGAAGGCCCCACGGAATAACCAACGCATACGAAAACGCGGCCCCAGTCAAAAACAAAACGGTGCTGATGGCAATCAGAGGTAAAACCCATTTTCTTTCCGCGGGATAAAGCCCCGGGGAAACAAAAAACCAAGCTTGCGCGAATAAAACAGGCGAAGAAAAAAAGAAGCCGGAGAAAGCTGCTGTTTTTAAGGCAACAAAAAAAGCCTCGTGAGGTTTTTGAAAATAAAGAGAAGCATTTGTGAAATGACGCAGCGGCCAAGTTAAAAAATCGAGGAGGGGCCGTGAGAAAAAGTAAGAAACAAAGGAGGCTGCCCCAAAAACAATCAGGCAGAGGATAAGGCGCTTTCGGAGCTCTTCGAGGTGAGAAGTCAGCTCAGAGGACACACGTTTTAGGCCTGCGCGAAGACTTCGCGCGCCACAATTCCAACCACACCCAAAGCGACGGCATTTTCGCCGAAAGCCGACGGAATAATTTTAACCTGGGCGGCAGCTTCTTCAACCGACCATTCTTTGATGGAGCCTTTGATCGAATCTAAAAGCGGAGCCCCGCAGTCCTCAATACCGCCGCCGATCACGATAATTTCAGGATTCAAAAGATTGGTTAGAAACGCGGCTTTCTTACCGAGATCCTGCCCGGCCTGATCAACCACTTTTAAAGCCAAAGCGTCTTTTTCCTTAACTGCACGGACAATCTCCTTAAAAGTAAGCTTTGAAAGATCGCCTGAAACGTAATCCTTAAGAACGGATTTTTCACCGCTCTCGATAGCTTTTTGAGCGCGGCTAACCATTCCAATATCCATCCCCCAGCGTCCCAACTGAGGCGCGATAGCCTCAGAGTAATCACGGGGAGCTTTTCCGCTGGTAATACCAAGTTCACCGGCGGCACCTGTCGCCCCGCGGTAAATTTCACCATTGATCAAAATGCCGCAGCCGACACCGGAAAACATATAAAGCATATGCCGAACGTCTCGGTCTAACCCAAGCCACTTTTCGCCCAGAACCGCGGCGTTTGCGTCATTTTCAACAAAAGTAGGAATGTTAAGCCTGCGTTCAAAAGTGTCCTTAATTGAAAGACACACGGAAAGGTCTTTCTCGCCCAATGTTTGGGGCCAGCGAATCGTACGTCCCCGCTCATCAATAATCCCAGGAACCCCGACGCCCACACCCACAATTTTCTCTTTATCGATTTCGGCCTTCTGAATAATTTCAGCCGCCATATCGACCATGCTCTCAATCACATTCTCGGAATTTTCAGGCGGGCGTTCACGCTTTAACTCAACAATAACATTGATCTCCAAATCCACTAACACGCCAACAATACTAAACATATTTAAGCCCACACCCACCATATAGCCGGCTTTTGCATTCAGCTCAACTAAAACGGGTTTACGGCCGCCGGTTGATTCATCCAGCTCGCCTTCAATGACGAGGCCTTTTTTAATGTAGTGATTGACGTAATTGGAGACTGTTACGATATTAAGTTCGGTAATTTTGGAAATGTCGGTCCTTGAGATAGGTCCGTTTTTGCGGATAACCTCGAGAATCGCGAGGTTTTTGCGCTCTTTATCGGTAAGAATCCGGTCTTTCAAAAGGATTTGCTTGATCATGCTCATAACCCAACGCGCTCCTTTTTTATCTGAAACCGCATCAATATTAAAGAATGGAAACTTATTTTAACTCTAAATAAATGATTGTCAAACAACAAGTTAAAACAATCATAACAACTTTAGAATACCTTTTTTTTGCGGGTGTTTCCCCTGCCTAAAAAGCACTTTTATAACCCGCGCTACTTTTCAAAGAAGTCTTCTTTAAGCAAATCCAGAGCCTTTTGCGTAATTTCGTCTTTCTGGAACCTTTTTTGGATGGAACCCTTTTGCAGATAATTGGTTAGAGCAATTAATGTCATTCCTTGATCCAGCGCTAGATATTGAGGGTTAGCCTTTTGCTGTTTAAGGTCATACGAGTCATATAAACCGTACTCTCCATAGATAGCGAGCTCCAAGAGCCTGCGAATGTTGCTTATAGCATCCTTGGGAAGGATATTAAGCGCTAAAAAGGTCACATGCGGAGTTACAACCCCTGCATCCGGATACCCTTTAGCGCTCATGGCTTTAATTCCATATTCTCTGTAAGACCAACGGCGCCCGTCAGAAGTAGCTGCAGGTGAAATGCCCCAGACGGGATATTTTTTATCCGCTAACGCATAATCTCTCTGAATCTCAACCGCCCTACGATCATTAAGACCTAATCCTTTCGGAGCCAAAGCCGGTTCATCCAGAACTAATGTAGGCATCAAGAACTCGAATAAAGACCCGCCCCAACTAGGCACAAACTTCTTTCCCTTATAGTCATAGTACCCCTGAAAATAATTCGCTTTCCCGTCAGGGGTTTCTTTTTCAATCCCCTTTGGAGTCTGTGTCTGCCAAGTCCAGGCATCGGGAGGTGTTCTAAAAAGAGACCACCAATGATTCCTCGGAATATCTCCTTTCCCGATCGCGTAAAAACTGGCAATGCGCGCCTCTGAAACCAGCATGCCGTAATGGTGTACATCCCGGTCAGCTTTGTAAGGAAGTTCAATACCGATCATTAATTGGTTGGTTTCCGGATCGAGAAATTCATTGAATGAGAAGCTTTTGATAAATTCCGTCGCCTGTTCGGCTATTTTTCCGGGAAAAGCCTGCCGTAAAACCACAAAGGCGACCGCGATCCATCCGCTGTCCACGGAAGAAATATATTCACGAGTTACCGAAAGCTTTTTTGTATCATAAAAATTATAGAAGAATCCTTTATACCGGCGCATTTCTTCAAGGGTCTTGAAGGTTCCTAAAACACGCTCTTCCGCTTGGTCTTTTGATAAAAATCCCAAATCCATTGCCGCTACCGTCGCGATAAGATCCATCGCGATATTCGTCGGAGAGGTGTAATCCGCGGCAAGCGACGAATCCCCGGTTCTGATGTGATCTACAACCAGCCCGGTATCTTTATCGCGCGCGTTTTCAAAATATTTCCACGTATCCCGGGCCAAAGCCTTAAGAAGCTCCGCGTCTTTCATTTTAAGGAGCTGGTTTTTGCGGTTTGAATCAAAAACAACTTTGGGGAAACCTTTTAAATTATCCCGGAGAGATTCAAAAAAAACGTCGTTAAAACCAAAAAAAGCGATTTCGTCTATCCAGACATCGCCAAAAATCTCTTTCGTTCCCGCTTTAATCTCAAAAGCAATCGAAAAAAGCTGGTCTAGATCCAGAAGTTTGAAGCGGGACATAGGGATCAAAACATTGCGCCAGCCGTCTCCGTTAGGCGGGCAAAGGACCGTGACATCCTGAGTGACTGTTTTATGTTTCCAGTCAGTAAGTGAGACGCGAAGCCGGCCGCTAAAAACCTTTTCTTTACTGCTGCCCAGTTTCATTTTCATGACCAGATATTGAGCTTGAGAAACATCTACGCGCTCCAGAAAACTTTCCACCCGGGCTTTTTCACGGGGCAGCAAATGAAAGTTGGCGCGCATGGAATACCCGCGATGCTGACTCCGCGCGTCGTCTTTGTCCAAAGAGAGTTCGACAGATTCGTTAGGCCCCCGGGTCCGCCAGGAAGCCCCGCGGCGGTTCAGAAATTTTCCTGAATTAAAGTCATCAATCAGAATAAATTGAGGCGAAGTCAACAAAGACCGCCCTTCAGGAACGGCTTCGTAAACTTTAAAGGATTGTTTTTCAGAATTGCTTTCGGCAAAAGCGGACGGTAAAGCGCGAAAAAGGAGGAGGGAAAAGCTAAATAAGAGAAGTTTTAAAAAAACCTGGGAGAAATTAGATGATTTCAAAGGGTGTTGGTACCGGTTCTGATCAGAAAATTTTGAGCAGAACCGGTACCGTAACTGCAACCGCTTACCCCAACGTAACCTTGACGTGATGTTCCTTGCCGTCCTTGAACGCAGGAACAATAGTGCCGGAAATTTTCTTTCCATCCACGATCACTTCGGTCACGCCCTGACCTTTTCCGTTCTTGTTGACACATTCGACAAGATAAGTCGCGCCGCGGAAAAGTCTCTTAGCTTTGAATCCAGGCCATTTCTTGGGAATAACAGGATCCATCAAGAGACCTTCTTTAACGGGACGAAGGCCGAGCATCCAGTTCAGAACAACGACTGCGTACCACGCGCCGGAACCCGTGTACCAGGTCCAGCCGCCGCGTCCGTTGAACGGAGAATCGGGACCATCGACGTTACCCGGCGTCACATACGGTTCGCAGGCATACGTGTCGGGTTCGAGTCCGCGCTGAGCGGGATTGAAGCTCTTGTAAACTTCATACGCACGATCGCCGTCGCGCATGATGCACTCAGCCTGAATGGCCCAGGTGCCGGCATGCGTGTAAAGTCCGCCGTTTTCACGAACGGAAGGCGCGTAACGCGTAATGTAACCGACGGTAGGATCGGTCACGGAATATCCAGGAGTGAAAAGAAGCGGTCCGTATTTCTTATAAAGAATCTTACGGATCGATTCCATGGCCTGCTTGCCGCGTTCCGGAGTCGCAGAACCGCAGATCACAGCCCAGGTCTGAGCGTTCAAAAAGATACGGCCCTGTTTGCAGTCTTTGCTGCCCAGGATCTCGCCATTATCTTTAGTCGCGCGCCAGTACCATTCTCCGTCCCAGCAATGTTTGTTCACGGCATCTTTAAGAGCCTGCGCGCGCTTGGCGTAGTTCTGCGCGCGAGACTTGTCGCCGCGCTGTTCACAAATGGGCGCAAACCGGGTCAAAATCCCATAAAGGAAATGCGCAAGCCAGACCGTTTCACCCTTCCATTTGATGCCCACGTGAGAAAGACCGTCGTTCCAGTCGCATTCACCAATCAGCGGAAGACCGCGGTCAGAGAAACGAGTGAAGACTTTGTCGATCGAACGGCAAAGATGATCATACAAAGAACCCTCGGTTACTTCTTTGGTCTTCGGATCAGGAAGGAACTTAGCCTTAATATCCAAAATCCCGTAGTCATTGGTTTCATCCAGATAATTCAGCGTGATGAAATCAAGCCACAGAAGGTCGTCGGAGCAATGAGTAATCGCTCCCATGCTGGTTCCGTGGTGCCACCAGTGGTAAACCGTTCCGTCCGGGAACTGTTGTTCGGCGTGCAAAAGAATCTGCTTTTTCGCAAGCTCAGGCTTGGTCGAAAAGAAAATCTGGCAGTCCTGCAGCTGATCGCGGTAACCGAAACCGCCGGAAGACTGATAGTACGCGCAACGAGCCCAAAGGCGCGCTGAAATCGCCTGATACTTCATCCATGTATTGGTCATGAAGTTTAGTGATTCATCCGGAGTTTCAACGTTAGTCGCATTGACGAACGTGTCCCACATCGCCTTGACCTTGGAAAGTTCCTGGTCAGCGGCTTTGGGGTTGGAGTATTTCTTGATGATTTGCGCGGCGTGTTCCTTAGAGTTCGGAGACCCGAGCAGGAAAACAACCGTCTGCTCGCCCTTTGGCGCAAGCTCAACATCAACTTGCAAACTGCCGGCGGCATCGCCCCACTTACCTTCGGAATTTTTCGACTTGCCGTCAATCAGCACCTGCGGAGCGTGCGGATCGTTGTACATGCCGAGGAAAGATTCCTTATAGCCGTCAAAACCAACCGGCTTGGGAAACGAAGCGTGAAAACCCTGAAGCGGCTTTTCCACCATACCGGTCGAAATGAAACCGGGAACCAACGGAGCGCGCTTAAGACCGTAGAGCATTCCGTTTTTCTTATCGAAAGACGTTTCGATAAAGGTTTTGTGGAATTCACGGTGAGTGTCAGCCCAGTTGCCAAGAAGCCAGTCGAAGTAAGTGAAAACGCTGAGTTTGCGTTTTTTATTCGATTCGTTCTTGAGTTTAATTTTCCAAATTTCAACCGGTTCTTCAGTATCAACGAAAACGGTTTTTTCCGTCGTGACATCGTTGAGGCGGCTGGTGAGAACTGAGTAGCCCTGGCCGTGACGAACTTCGAAGAAGTCAAACTTCGGCATCATCGGTTTCCAGGTAGCCGACCAGAATTTCTTGGTTTCATTATCGCGGATATAAATGTATTTGCCCCAGCTATCGCGGATAAGATCCTGGTCCCAGCGGGTCACGCGGGAAAGGTTCGAGTTATCACGCCATGAAAAACCGGAACCCGTCTGGGTTTCAGTCATGCCGTAATCGCCATTGCAGATCACATTGACCCACGGGCGCGGCGTATCGGGGCGCGTAATCACAAACTCACGGCCATCCGCGGTAAAATAACCGTATTTATTTTCGAACTTACGTTCGGTTTTTGTGACTGCCTTCATTGAGGGACCTGCCTGTTTCGATTTTTTGAGGGTTGCTGTTTTTGCCATTTTAACTTCGTCCTTTCAGGATTTTGAGGTGAATGATTTCAAAAATTTATTTTTCGCCCGAACGCAAAAGCTGGTTCATCTCAGGCGTTAACTGCTGGGCAACTTCCGCCGCGGTCTTCTTGCCGTTAAACACAAGATCCAACTGCGGTTTCAAATATTTTTCTTCGATTTCGCGCCAAAGCGGATGAAACGGGCTGAACACAATATGCTTAACCGCCTCATTCAGCATTTTTTTATTCGCGGGAGGTTCCGCGCTCGCAGCCCAAGCCGGCCCTGAAGCCACATCCATGCGGGAAGGCTGAGCGAGACCGCGTTCCGCAAGTTTAGTCTGCCCGGAAGCGCTGGTTAGAGCCTGAATTACCTGCCAGGCTTCTTCTTTATGTTTGGAAGATTTCAAAATAGCGTAGCCGGAGCCGCCGGAACCAAAAGCGCGCACGCCTTCGTTATTTTTCGGGAACATAGCTACGTCCCATTTAAAGGTATAATTACGAAGTCCCGGGGTTTCCCAAATACCGGAAAGAAACATCGCGAGTCTTCCGCTGGCAAACATCAGATCAACGCCCATCCCCATATTAGAAAGGGCTACCGGAGTCGGCATGACTTTATAGAGGTTAATTAAATCAGAATAAAACTGAAGGCCTTGGATTGTTTTAGGATCATCCAGGGTAACGCGTGTAGGATTCTTAACATTGTCTACCAGCGATCCCCCGTTACCATAAACAAAATCCTGCCAAGCCCATCCATAAAAACCATATTGGATCGTACGCCCGCTCGCGTCCTGCTTGGTTAAAGCGCGCGCATCACGGAGTAGATCATCCCAAGTCCATTCATCTTTAGGATATTCAAGCTGTGCTTCATCAAATAATTCTTTGTTATAAAAAACACAGGCGAACGGCGCGACATCGCGCGGAACTGCGTAAACTTTTCCATCCACCGTAAAACGGTCGAGAATAGTAGGAAAAAAATCATTTTTCGTAATGCCTGAAGACGGCTGAAAATACGGGGTCAAATCTTCAAGAACATTCTTGGTCGCGAACGTCACGAAGTAGTCAACTTCGGTGGCGATAATATCCGGAGCCGCTCCGCCGGCAACACGGGTTAGGATTTTGCTGTCATACCCCGTATAAGGCGTGTGCTCAAAAATAATTTTGATATTGGGATGCGTGGTCTGCCAATCCTTGATGGAATTGGTAATAATATCAATTTCTTCAGGGCTTCCCCAGAAAGCGATTTTAATGGGAATGGTCCCGTCTTTATCCTGAGTGTTACCGCAGCCGGTAACATTCAGCATTATAAAAACCGTCAAAAAAGTGGCGAAAAATTTCCTCAAAATTGTTTTCATTTTTTGGATTTCCGGATTGTTAGAAGGAGGTTCTTCTCTAATGGTCTCTGCGGAAAATTTGAAAAATTATAACACAGCACTCAAGGCTGTCAACAAATGGAAACCTTGATTAAAGATTTCAAGACCCCTTAGGAAGACCTGTCTGTTCCAAAATTCGGTCAAGGTCATCTAAGGAGAAATAACGAATCTCAACTCGCCCCTCTTTTTGGTTCTTTTTGGGGTAAATTTTAACTTCTGTGCCAAAATGTCTCGATAGACGCGCCTCTAAGTCCACAATTTCAGGGCGTAAGTGCCGAGCTGTCTTGGCTTTGCGTTTATGGGCGTTACTACGGCCAACAATCGCCTCTACCTGACGAACTGAGAGATTCTCCTGAACGATACGACGGGCCATCTGCCTTTGATGCTCTGGAGTCATAAGCCCTAAAATAGCGCGAGCGTGCCCCGCGGAAAGCTGGCCGGAAGCTAAATAGATCTGAACTTCATCCGGAAGACGCAGTAACCGCAAGGTATTGGTTACGGTTGAACGCTCTTTACCCACCCTTTTAGCAATTTCTTCCTGAGAAAGCATTCTTTCTTCGGCCAACCGCCGGTAAGCCTCCGCCTCTTCAATGGCATTCAAATCCTGGCGCTGAATATTTTCAATCAATGCCCATTCCAGGAAATCATCCTGAGCTAAATCTTTGACCACCGCCGGTACTTCCGTTAATCCGCAAACGGTAGCCGCACGAAAACGGCGCTCTCCGCAGATAAGCATATATTGGTTTTCGCCTTTTTTTGTCACAATAACAGGCTGTAAAATCCCCTTCTCTTTAATGGAAGCCGCTAAATCACGGATTGCTTCATCTGAAAATTCTTTCCGTGGTTGATCCACGTTTGGAATAATTTGAGACAGAGGAATCATTTGAAACCCGCCGCTCGAAACAACTTTCGCCCGGACACCTGAAACGGCAGTTTCTTTTTGAGATTCTTTTACATAATTATCTGGTATTAAAGAACTTAGGCCTTTGCCTAAAGCTTTCTTAATCATACATTCTCCTCGATTTTGGCAGCGGATTCAGAATTTTGGGACGGTGCCGTTTCCGATAATTTTTCGGGCGCATGGGAACTGAAACGATTGGCAAATTCTTCCGCGATTAAAACATAATTTTTTGAGCCGCGATTAGAAGGGTCATAAAAAACAGCTGGCTTTCCAAAGCTAGGCGCCTCAGAAAGCTTCACGGATCTAGGAATGATACTTTCAAATACTTTTTCTTTAAAATACCCTTTAACCTCCTCAATAACTTGCTGGGTTAAATTGGTCCTGAAATCAGCCATTGTTAATAAAACTCCGCCGATTTCCAACTCTGGTTTCAAATTTTGCTTTACCAACTGAAATGTATTTAAGAGCTGCCCAAGTCCCTCGAGCGCATAGTATTCACATTGAAGCGGAATAATAAGAAAGTCACTCGAGGTTAACGCGTTAATCGTCACAAGCCCTAAAGACGGCGGACAATCCAAGAAGATAAAATCAAAATTTTCAGCAATTTCCGTAAGCCTCTCTTTAAGCCTGTATTCGCGTTTCTCGCGATTCACAAGCTCCAAGTCAGCTCCGGAAAGGTCCATATTTGAAGGGATTAGGAAAATATTCTCAAACTGAGTTTTTCGAACAAGATCGGCGGCATTTGAGTTTTCCACAATCAGTTGATAACTTGTGGATTCTATAGAAGGCTTTTCTTCGCCAAGCCCGCTGGTAGCATTTCCCTGAGAATCTAAATCGATAATCAAAATTTTGAAACCTTGTTTTGATAAAGAAGCCGCAATATTAATAACAGAGGTTGTTTTACCAACCCCCCCTTTTTGATTACAGAAAGCGAAGACTTTTTTCATTAGGAATCCTCTAGATGAAATTCCGCATTATACGCACAATGGCCTTGAAACGAATCTCTCCGGATACTCTTTGTTCCACGTGAAACATAAACTGTTTTTTAGTCTGTTCTACGCCGAAGGCGTTGGAGTTTCCTTAAGATTGCGCCCGATTATATCAAGGATTTTGCACGTTTAAATAGTTTTGTTCTTAATTTATCGATCAGCAGGGGAGATTAATTGAGGGGGGAATTTCGTTTCACGTGGAACATTTTAAAAATATGAGTGTAACTGTAATAATTAAATATGTTTACATAAATTAAAGGTTTTTGCCTTTGCCTAAAGAAACAGCCAGCAACGAGAGGTCGCAAGGAGACAGGCCTGGGATTCGGGATGCTTGACCTATAGACTCAGGACGAATTTTTGAGAGTTTTTCACGTGCTTCACGGCTCATTCCTTTAATAAGCGCATAATCAAACTGAGGAGGAATCTGTTTTTTCTCGTATTTTTTAAATCTCTGGATTTCAGCCATTTGCCGAGAAATGTACCCCGCGTACTTAATTTCAGTCTCAACGCGCGTAATCTCTTCTTCACAGCTTAGCTCGCAAACATAACCAGCCTGAGCAACCATAGCTTTAAAATCCATTTCCGGTCTGCGCAAAATCTGATCTAAAGGAATGTTTTGAAACCATGTTTTTTTCAAACGGCCAATTTCTTCTTGAACCCTTGCGATTCTAGCCAGACTTTCCGCGTAAACTTCCTGAGAAATTAATCCGAAACCGATGCCATATTTCATCAAGCGCTCATCCGCGTTATCTTGCCGTAAAACCAGACGGTATTCCGCGCGGGAAGTGAAAAGACGGTACGGTTCATTTGTGCCGCGCGTAACCAGATCATCAATCAAGACGCCGATATAGGCTTCTGATCGGTCTAAAGTGAAGGCTTCCTGGCCATTCAGCTTCCGTACCGCATTCAATCCAGCAATCAGCCCCTGGGCCGCTGCTTCTTCATAGCCGGAAGTACAATTAATCTGTCCGGCCAGAAAAAGATTTTCTATTTTTTTGGTTTCCAGCGAGTGTTTTAGTTGCGTCGGCGGAAAACAATCATATTCGATCGCGTATCCCATACGGACAATTTCCGCGTTTTCAAGACCTCGAATCGAATGAATAATTTCAAGCTGAACATCCGCGGGAAGGCTGGTAGACAACCCATTAACGTAAATTTCATCCGTATCACGGCCCTCAGGCTCGAGATAAATTTGATGCCGTTCTTTATCCTGAAATTTCACAATTTTATCTTCGATAGACGGACAATAACGCGGTCCGGTACTTTTGATACGCCCCGCATAAAGAGGTGAGCGGTGCAAATTTTTACGGATAATCTCGTGCGTTTTTTCATTGGTGTAAGTCATGAAGCAGGACATTTGTTCAGCTTCTATTTTTTTTGTCCGGTAAGAAAAAGGACTGGGCGGATGATCGCCTTTTTGCTCTTCGGTAACAGACCAATCGATCGTTTGCGCTCGGAGACGGGGGGGGGTTCCAGTTTTAAAGCGAATGACTTCCAAACCGTGCGCGGCCATTGAAGCGGAAAGCCCGACGGAAGGCGCTTCATCTCTCCGGCCGCCTGGATAATTCACATCCCCGACGTGAATCAATCCCTGCATAAAAGTTCCGGTGGTAATAATAACAGCGCGCGCGGTAAAGTCCCGGCCATCTTGAGAACGGATGCCGTAACATTTTCCGTCTTTAACAAGAATTTCTACAGCCTGCCCCCGCTGAAGCGAAATGTTTTTTTCGGCTTCAATGCTTCGGCGCATATAAAGACTGTATTGTTTTTTATCCGCCTGCGCGCGAGGAGCCCACACGGCCGGCCCTTTCGAGCGGTTAAGCATACGGAATTGAATACCGGTCGCGTCAATCGCACGGGCCATTTCTCCGCCAAGCGCGTCGATTTCACGGACAACATGGCCTTTAGCCAGGCCTCCAATAGCGGGATTGCAGGACATTCTCGCGACAGCATCAGTGTCCATAGTCAGAAGCAAAACCTGAAACCCGCATCGAGCCGCAGCTAGCGAAGCTTCCACACCCGCATGCCCTGCGCCGACAACGATTACATCAAATTTTTCTGAAGATTTTTGCTGCCGCATGAGAGAGGGTTGCCTTTTTAGTGCAGGATTTTAAAGCATGCGGCCAGCGCACTTAGCCTTCCTTAAGCTAAGGCGCTGCCGCAGTAAAACTCAAGTTTTACTGATCCTCGTGATGAAGGACCACAACCATTTTTTTAATGAAAACCTGATGCACAACCGTCAGCAAATTGTTGACTAGCCAGTAAAGCACCAGCCCGGAGGGCATTTGATAAAACATGAAGCCAAAAATTAACGGCATAAACTGCATGACTTGCGCTTGTTCAGCTGAGGCTGAAGGCTGGGGTGTCAGTTTCTGCTGCCAAACCATGGAACCAATCATTAACAAAGGCAGAAGATTAAAGTGATCGCCAAGCACGGGCAATGAAAACGGCAAAGCGAAAAGCTGATCCGGCTGGGCCAAATCATGAATCCAAAAAGCGAAATCAGCGCCTTTCAGCTCAATGGTTTCGTTTAAAACCTGATAAAACGCAATAAAAATAGGAATCTGCAGGAGCATCGGAAGACAACCGCCCATCGGGTTGACTTTATTTCGCTTATAAAGCTCCATCATTTCTTTATTCATCTTGGAAGGATCGTTTTTATACCGTTCCTGAATCGATTTCACTTTCGGCTGAATGGCCTGCATTTTTTTCATAGACTCATAGCTCATATGAGTCAGGGGAGTAAAAAGCCCCTTGATGATCAGGGTCATTAGAATAATCGCCAGCCCGTAATTATGAACAAACCCAAAGAGGAATTTAAGCGCCAGAAGAAGCCATATCTTGAACATCCCGAAAAACCCCTGAGAAAAAATAGGGTCGAATCCAAATTCTTTTAGATATTCATATTTCTGCGGACCAGCATAAATCAAAACCCCGCGCGAAATTTCCTGTCCCGGAGCAATGCTGACAGGTTCGGTGCGCAATGTCTGAAAAAGAGTTTGATCTTCCACGCGCGCGAAAGCGCTGATGGCTTGCGCTTCAGGTTTCGCCAGAATCGCGAAATATTTTTTCTGAACACCGGCCCAAATCAATTTATCCGAAACAGAAAAGCCTTTTTTGCGGATTTTTCCAGGATTAGCGTCCGTCATTTTGTCAGACATAACCGCCGCGTGAACATTGTGATCAGACTCTTCAAACTGAAGGCCGTAATCCAACTCGATAGGGAAGTTCTGCTCAATGGCAGCCAGGTTTTTCAAAGTCACCTGGAGATGAATAACCGGTTTAACGGGATCTAAAATATATTTCTTCGTCAGCCGGTAATGACCGGGTTTTTCAAAAAAGAATTCGTGTGCCCCTCTGGACTGAGGGCCTTTTTCGAAGACGGTTTGGGAAAGATCCAGTATTTCCTTTGAAAATCGGACACCGAAAATACCGGGTTTAGCGGGATCGTTTTCATAAAAAACCGTGCTGGTTTTTTCGGGCTTATCGGGCTCGCCAAGATACCGCAGGCGAGTCACGGTAGCGCCAAAAGTCGAAAAATCAGCATCATAAACGCCGTTATTGTCTGAGATTAATTCGGGAAGAGCGGGTTTTTCAAGCTGTGCCGGAATTTCGGCCGCGGGGGAAAGTTCGGTCTCTTTCGCGGCAGATAAAACTTTCTCGGCGGAAGGCTGAAAACCATCAACGGATGCCGCCGGCGCAGAGGCTTGCGGTTTGGACTGCCAAATCCCCATTTTTCTCAAAACATATGGATAGCCGATTAAAATCAGCATTGAAAGCACAAGCGCGATCCAGTAATTCTTATCCATGCGGTCTTTATTCAACGGGGTCAAAGCCTCCTGAGCTCAATGGGTTGCATCTTAAAATTCTAAAAAAAGAAAGCGCCGCTCCCTGGAAAAAACCTTTTTTCTCCAAAGCTTGCCGGCAATATTCAGAACACGAAGGATAAAAGCGGCAGCAATTCCCCAAAAAAGGGGAAATGCTTATTCGGTAGAGATAAAGCAAGAAGGTTAGTAACCGTTTCACTTTACAAAACCCGCTTTTCCTAAAAGCGTTTTCATTTCAAGTTCGATTTCCCTGTAAAGAGGCGGTTTCCCGGCTGTTTTAACTTTAAATAAAACGGCAGTGCCCGGAATCCATCCGCTTTGATTCCTGCGAAAAGCTTCGCGTGTCCTTCTTTTCCAAAGATTCCTCACCGCGGCCCGAGAATCCACTTTCTTACTGACCATCACCGCGCATCGAGGAAGCGTCTTCCCTTCAGGTCCTGACTGATTTAAAACCCAAAGAGCAAACAGGCGTCCGCGAACAGGTTTGGCCTTATCAAAAAGGAGCTGAAACTCCCGCTTCTTTCGGATTCTCTGGTTCCGGCCCAGATTCTGCTTCACGGAGAAGATGTTTGTTACGAAGGGTAAATCGGAATCAGCCGTTTACGGCCTTTTTTACGGCGGCGGCTTAACACTTTGCGTCCGCTTTTGGTACGCTTACGCGCCAAAAATCCATGCTTGGAGCGGCGTTTTCTTTTGGAAGGCTGGTATGTTCTTTTGCTCACTTTATCAACTCTTTTCGTCTTGCAAGTTTTGAACTCGATTCAAGTTACAGTTGCGTGATTATAACAGAATCGCCCATTGAGTCAATCCAGTACGATCGAACCCTTAAATGAACGGGTAAATAGCTTGGCATCACAGACCTCGCTTTGCAAAGCTGGATTAAAAAATAAAAAGAATTCCCGTGACTTTTTGGAAGGGCGGGGTAGAATGAGGCCTTAAATAGCTTGATTGAAATTGTTTATTTTTTGTTTATAACCTGTGTATAATTTTGGATTAATTGTTGATATCTTGTGGATAAACAAAAATCTCCGTTAGATCTTTCTGTTGCAGACGCTAAAACAGACCCCGCATCCGTTTGGGAAAAAGTTCGCGATATTCTCGGAAAAGAGCTAAGCGAACAATCTTTCCGTACATGGTTTGACCCTGTCAATTGCCGGCAGATCAACGACGTTTCGGTTCTCCTTGCGGTTCCAGATGCTTATTTTGGCCAGTGGCTTAAAAACCATTATGAGAATTTGATTCAATCTGCTATTGAAGAAATCATCGGCCAGCGGCGCGCGATTGAGTATAAAGTTGAAGAACCTGTTAAAAACTCCCTCTTACCCGTCAGCACCCCCCGTACCACGGCCAAGCCTGTTTCAGAAACCCGCGAATCCGATCTTAACAGTAAATACACTTTTGATGATTTTGTCATTGGGCCTGGTAATCGTTTTGCGCACGCGGCTTCCTTGGCGGTTTGTGAAGCTCCGGCAAGACAGTATAACCCGCTTTTTATCTACGGTCCGGTGGGTTTGGGGAAGACGCATTTAATGCAATCGATCGCACACGAAATCAAAAGAAAAAATCCTGATTTTCGCGTTCTTTATATTTCGAGTGAAAAATTTACGAACCAGCTGATTTCGGCCATTCAAAATCGTTCTACTCACCAGTTCCGCAATAAATATAGGTCGCTGGACCTGTTACTGATTGATGATATTCACTTCCTTGCCGAAAAAGAGGCCACGCAAGAAGAGTTTTTCCACACGTTTAATTCACTTTACGATGCTCACAAACAAATAGTCGTGTCGAGTGACCGGCCGCCTAAAGACATTCCCGGACTTGAAGAGCGTCTTGTTTCGCGTTTCGGGTGGGGTCTTGTTACCGATATTCAGCCGCCTGACTTTGAAACGCGTGTTGCCATTTTAAAGAAGAAGATGGAAAAAGAAACGGTCATCGTTCCTGATGACGTCGCCTTTTTTATCGCGAGTAAAATCCGGTCTAACATTCGAGAGCTTGAGGGTGCTTTGATCCGCGTGGTCGCTTATTGCACACTTACGCGTCAAAAACTTGATCTTAAAGCTGCCCAGGAAGTGCTGAAAGATTCCCTAAAAGAAGAAGAACAGAAAATAAGTATTGATCAAATCCAGAGAATTGTGGCTGAATACTTCCATTTGAAAGTTTCGGATTTGCGCGCGAAGAGAAGAAGCCGCTCTATTGCCCGTCCCAGGCAAATTGCTATGTTCCTGGTTCGCTCCATGACAGATCACTCTTTACCTGAGATTGGAGAATATTTCGGCGGCCGAGATCACACGACTGTCTTACATGCTGTGAATAAGCTGGGGAAAGAAGTTGAACAAAATGAGGAGACCCGGCGGCTCGTCGATGATCTGCGCGATCTGTTGAAAAAGGGCACTTGATTATAAACAGTTTTTTAAGATCATAAACTCAATCAAATGAGCAGTTTAAGGAAGTTATCAACATATAAACAAACCCTATTAATAAGACGGCTATTTTGTTAAGATATAAAGCCTTAATACAGTAAAGAGGAGTTTTCATGGAAATTAAAGTCTCGAAAAGTAATTTATTAAAGGGTTTGGCGCTGGTCGGAGGTGTTACAGCGCAAAAGGCAAACACACTTCCCATTTTGAGTAACATTCTGCTTGAAACAGGAAAAGAAGGGCAACTTCGTCTGGTTGGAACCGATCTTGAAGTTGGAATTTCCACAAACATTCCGGTAGAAATCGTAAAAGAAGGAAATATTACGGTTCCCGCCAAGAAAATTCATGAAATTATCCGCGAACTTCCCGAGGGAGAAGTTGAAATTACAGTTGCAAAAAATAATGCCGTCAATATCAGGGCCGGAAAAGCCTATTTTAAAATTATGGGGCTGAGTAAAGAGGATTATCCGAAACTTCCAGAATGGTCCGCTAAAGACGCGATTGAAGTTGATCAGGCGATGGTAAAAGAAAGTCTGTCGTTAACCTCTTTCGCGATTTCTTACGACGAAACGCGGTATGTGCTCAACGGAGTTTTAATTTCAGCTTCGGCTGGTAAAATTCGTTTTGTTGCCACGGATGGACGCCGGCTTGCCTACACCGAAAAAGAGTTCGAAAATAAGGGTGGAAAGAAAATGGAAATGATTGTTCCTGTGAAGGCCGTCCAGGAACTGGTGAAGCTTTTAACGTGGGACGGAACTTTGCAAATTATCCCGTCTCAAAACCAGGTTGTTTTTAATCTTGGCGACACTTTTCTTACCTCGCGTCTGATCGAAGGGCATTTCCCGAATTACGAGCAAGTTATTCCAAAAGGCGAAAAAACAACGTCATCGGCAAACCGCGAAGAATTTCTTCAAGCGATCCGCCGCACGGCGCTTTTAACTTCACCGGATGCGCCAGCCGTAAAACTGGATTTTGTGAAAGGTAAAATTCTCGTTTCTTCACGTTCGCCTAATTTAGGCGAAGCCAAAGAAGAACTTCTCGCGGATGTCAGCGGAGAAGAACTCGCGATTGGTTTTAATCCGCATTATTTGATCGACGCACTTAAAAATCTGGACATTGATAAAATTTCATTCTGCATGACTGATCCCGATAAGCCGGGATTGCTGAAAGGAAAAGACGGGTATCTGTACGTTGTGATGCCTATGCAGCTGAACTGATGCAGCAGATTAAGGATTTGCTTTCCGGCGTTTTAAGGGAACTGCAGGATCCTGAAAAAAAGAAACGGAGCAAATTGGTAACCGCTTGGCCGTCCATCGCGGGGCCCAAAATCGCGCCGCATACAAAACCAATTTTAACAGAGCGCGGCGACTTACTTGTTTGGGTGGATCAGTCGGCGCTGGCGTACGAATTGAATCAAAAATACAGGCAGTCGCTTTTAAAGCGCACCCAGGCAGTGTTGGGTGAAGACGCTGTTAAAACAATTAAAATTAAAGTGGGGCAATTGCGGTAAAAAATCCGCAGTGCTCTGAACGGAGATCGGTCAATGCCGAAGGTTGATAATCCAAAGGAGAAGCCGTTGTCTAAGAAAAACGCCGAAGCTGCTCACAAGTATGACTCAACGACGATTCAGGTGCTCGAGGGTGTGGAGGCAGTACGTAAACGGCCGGGTATGTATATCGGCGATACGACACCCAGGGGTCTTCACCATCTGGTTTATGAAGTTGTCGACAACTCGATTGACGAAGCTTTAGCCGGACACGCCACCGCGGTTCAAGTCGTGCTTCAGGAAGACGGAAGCTGTAAAGTGATTGATGACGGCCGTGGTATTCCCGTCGATGAACACAAGGGGCAGAAAAAATCCGCGCTTGAAGTTGTCATGACAACGCTTCACGCCGGCGGTAAATTTGATAATAAGGCTTATCGTGTTTCCGGCGGTCTTCACGGCGTCGGCGTTTCCGTAACGAACGCGCTTTCAGAATGGTGTGAAGTCGAAGTAAAACGTGACGGCGGAATTCATCAGCAATCTTACGAGCGGGGAAAACCTGTCAGCAAAGTTAAGGTGACCGGTAAAACCAAGGATCACGGCACCACCGTTTCTTTTCTCCCGGACAAGCAAATTTTTCCGGTTATAGAATTTAGTTACGACGTTCTGGCTAATCGCCTGCGCGAACTTGCTTTTTTGAACAAAGGAATCAAGGTTGTTCTTCGTGATGAGCGCCACAAAAAAGATATCAAAGAACAGATTTTTCTCTACAAGGGCGGTATTTCAGAATTCATCGAATACCTGAACCGCAACAAAGTTCCCCTGCACAAAAAGATTTTTTATGTGAACCGCACCAAAGATGGAGTTGAGGCTGAGGTCGCGCTTCAGTACAACGATTCTTACAGCGAAGAAGTTTTTTCTTTTGCTAACAACATCAACACGATCGAGGGTGGTACGCATTTCTCTGGTTTCAAAACCGCTTTGACCCGCGCGACAAATCAATACGCGAAAAATAAAGATATGCTCAAAGGCATCGAGGGAACTCTTTCGGGAACGGACTTAACCGAAGGGTTGACCGCGGTTGTCAGCGTGAAAGTTCCTCAGCCTCAGTTTGAAGGTCAAACTAAAACTAAGCTCGGCAATGGTGAGGTTGAAGGTATCGTTTACTCCGTTGTTTACGAAGGTCTTTCCGCTTTTTATGAAGAAAATCCGACAGTTGCCAACAAGGTTGTCGAAAAAGCGGTTTTAGCTCTGCGGGCTCGTGAAGCTGCCCGCAAAGCGCGCGAATTAACCCGCAGAAAAGGCGCTCTTGACTCCGCCGCGCTGCCTGGAAAACTCGCGGATTGTTCAGACAGCGATCCTAAAAATTGTGAAATTTACCTGGTCGAAGGTGACTCAGCCGGAGGCTCGGCCAAGCAAGGCCGTGACCGTCGATTTCAAGCCATTCTTCCGCTTCGCGGTAAAATTATTAACGTTGAGAAAGCGCGTATCGATAAAGTGCTTTCTAACGAGGAAATTCGCACCATTATTACGGCGGTTGGCGCGGGAATTTCCGAAGAATTTAATCTCGAGAAACTTCGTTACCACAAAATCATTCTGATGTGCGACGCCGACGTTGACGGAAGCCACATCCGCACTTTGCTTTTAACCTTCTTTTACCGCCAAATGCGTAAACTTGTTGAAGGCGGCCATATTTATATTGCTCAGCCGCCGCTTTTTAAAGTGAAGCGCGGAAAGCACGAAGAGTACGTTCAGAACGAAGAAAAAATGAATGGTATTCTTTTAGAGATGGGTTTGAATGGAGTAAAGGTTAAGAAACAAAAAAAGAAAGGCGAGTTTTCCGGCAAGGAACTTCGTGAAATTCTTGATTTAACTCAGGCGATTGAAGACCTTGAAAGGGTTATTTCCCGCCACAGCATTCACCTTGAAAGGTTTCTCGCGGCTGAAGATGCTAAAAAGGGTTACCCGTCGTTTTTGGTCCGTGTACCCGCGGAACATTTCGAAACATTCCTTTATTCCCAGGATGAAAAGGAGGATTTTATTGCGAAATGGGCCAAGAAAAAAGGCGCCGTGAAATCAGAGAAAGAAGACGCTGCCGCTGAGCCTGAGCAGGATCCGTTCGAATGGGTTGAAATTCCGGAAGCCGCGGAATTTGAAAAAGCCAAGAAACGGCTGGCTAAATTTGATTTTGACATCAAAGACTACCTGGAACGCGAAGGCGAAGCTTTTGAGATTAGCGACGAGAAAAAAGGTGAATTGGTTAAATCCCTGCGCGCGGTTCTGGACTGGGTTAAGGCCCGGGCTAAGGACGGTATGAATATTCAGCGTTACAAAGGTCTGGGGGAAATGAACCCGACCCAGCTTTGGGAAACCACCATGAATCCTGAGACCCGCACTGTGCTTAAAGTGACGCTGGAAGATTCCGTCGCGGCGGATGAAATGTTTACGGTGCTCATGGGGGATCAGGTGGAACCTCGCCGTAAATTTATTGAACGCCACGCAAGACTTGTCCGGAACCTCGACGTTTAGCCCGGAGCAATATTCACTGAATTGTCCCAGGCGAGCATCGGCGCATGAAGCTCCGATGGTAAGAATCTAAAAAAGGAATAGAAAATGGCTGATGAAAATCTGTATGCAATGAACGAAAAAATCGTTCCGCAGGCAATTGAAGACGAAATGAAGAATTCGTACATCGATTACGCGATGTCCGTCATCGTGGGTCGCGCTCTGCCCGACGTTCGTGACGGCTTAAAGCCTGTGCATCGCCGGATTCTCTACGCCATGAGTGAGTTGGGGCTTGCATCTAACCGGCCTTATAAAAAATCCGCCCGTGTCGTTGGGGAAGTCCTGGGTAAATATCACCCGCACGGCGACCTTTCGGTTTATGACGCTCTCGTTCGTATGGTGCAGGATTTCTCGCTTCGTTATCCGCTTGTGGATGGTCAGGGAAACTTTGGTTCTGTAGACGGGGACAACCCGGCCGCAATGCGTTACACCGAAGTCCGGCTTGATTCGGTGGCCAATGAACTTTTGAACGATATCGAAAAAGAGACCGTGGATTTCGGGCCTAACTTTGACGAATCTCTTCAGGAACCTCTTTTGCTTCCTGCCCGCATTCCGAACCTGCTGGTCAATGGATCCAGCGGTATCGCCGTCGGTATGGCCACGAATATTCCCCCCCATAATTTAAAAGAAGTAATCAGCGGAATTTTGGCCGTGATTGAAAATCCCGCGGTTACGATTAAAGACCTGACAAAAATTATTAAAGGCCCCGATTTTCCGACCGGCGGTTTGATTCTGGGCCGTGAAGGGATTCGTGACGCGTATGAAAAAGGCCGCGGCCGCATTGTCATTCGGGCTAAAGCCAACATTGAAACCGGCGGCAAAAAAGACGCGATCGTGATTACGGAAATTCCGTATCAGGTCAATAAATCTAATTTGATTCAATCGATCGCGGGACTTGTCGAATCCAAAAAAATCGAAGGCATCAGCGATATCCGCGATGAATCTGACCGTGAAGGGATGCGCGTAGTTATTGAGCTTAAACGCGACGCGGTTCCTCAGATCGTGCTTAACCTGCTTTATAAGCACACTCAGATGCAGGAAACTTTCGGCGTTATTATGCTGGCTTTGGTGGACGGTCAGCCGCGCGTGCTCAATATCAAGCAGGTGCTTGAGAATTTTATCGAATTCCGCGTGGACGTTATCACCCGCCGTACCCGGTACGACTTAGATAAAGCTGAAAAGCGCGCTCATATTCTTGAAGGTTTGAAAATTGCCATCGCGAATCTTGATAAAGTGATCAAGGTTATCCGCGCGTCAAAAAGCCCTGAGCAGGCCAAGCAGGGACTTCTGGAAAATTTCAAACTTTCCGTTGTCCAGGCTCAAGCGATTCTCGAAATGCAGCTTCAGCGGTTGACAGCTCTTGAGCGCGATAAAATTGACGAAGAATACGCGGAGCTGATTAAAAAAATCGAATACTACCGTTCCGTTTTAAAAAGCCGCGCTAAAGTCCTCAGCATTGTTAAAGAAGAAAGCGAAGAGCTCGTTAAGAAGTATGGAGATGAGCGCCGCACGCAGATTGTCGCCGCTGAGCAGGAAATCGAAATCGAGGATTTAATCGCTGAGGAAGACGTTATTATCACGCTCTCCCGCCAGGGTTATATCAAACGCATTCCGGTGACTATGTACCGCAAGCAGAAACGCGGCGGCACGGGTGTGACTGGCGGCGGAATGAAAGACGATGATGATTTTGTGGAGCATATGTTTTTGGCTTCCACGCATGATTCCATCATGTTCTTCACGAATAAAGGCCGCTGCTTCTGGCGTAAAGCATATGAAATTCCTCAGGCATCGCGTCAGGCCAAAGGGAAAGCCATTGTTAATTTCTTGGCGTTGAGCTCAGAGGAGCAGATTTCCAGCTTTCTTCAGGTTAAAGAGTATGACGACAAGCATTACGTTCTGATGGTCACGAAAAACGGTGTGATTAAAAAGACGAACTTGATCCAATACTCACGGCCGAGATCTACCGGGATTAACGCAATTACCCTTCGGGATAAAGACGAGCTGGTTTCCTGCAAAATCACCAGCGGGAAAGACGAGATTTTCCTCGCCACCCGTTCCGGGAAAGCGATTCGTTTTAACGAGGACCAGGCGCGCGATATGGGCCGCACTGCTTCAGGCGTGCGCGGTATGAACATCGATAAAAAAGATGAAATTATCGCCATGGAAGTTGTGGACAAAGAAGCCACGGCGCTCAGCATTACTGAGCTTGGATTCGGCAAAAAAACCAAATTCAAGGAATACCGCCTGCAATCCCGCGGCGGCAAGGGGATTATCAACGTCAAGGTTACTTCGAAAAATGGAAATGTCGTGAATGTGCTGACAGTCCGCGAAGAAGACCAGATCGTAATTGTGACAACCGGCGGTATGATTGTCCGCTGCCCTGTTGATCAAATCCGCACCTCCGGGCGTAACGCTCAAGGCGTGCGTGTGATTCGGTTAAAAGACGGCCACAAAGTCGCTGCTGCCGCGCGCGTTGTGGAGAAAGACGACGATGATGAAACTCTGCCTTCCCCTCAGCTCGATTTAATCGAGGGTGAAGAAGAGGAAGCGAAGCCGTCAAAAAAAGAATCCAGCGCTCCCGAAAAAAAATCAGCACCCAAAAGCGCTAAGAAGAAAAAGTAGGAGCCGGGAGTGCTTGATCTCAAATGGATTCGTGAAAACCAGGATCTTTTCCGTAAAGGCCTGGCTGCCAAGAACGCGAAAATAGACGTCGATGAACTTCTGCGTCTCGATAAAGAAAAACGAGCACTCCTCCAGGAAGTCGAAGATTTAAAAGCCCGCCGGAATGAAGCCAATGAACAGATTACCCGCTTTAAAAAAGAGGGTAAAAATGACCAGGCGAATGAGCTTATAGCCTCTCTGAAGTCTATATCCCAAAAAATCAAAGAAATTGATACTTTGGTGGAGGGTTTTACTCAAAGAATAGACAATTTATTACACCTTATCCCAAATATGGCCCATGAAACGGTACCGGTTACCAAGGGGCCTGAGGGGAATCAGGTCGTACGGACGTGGGGAGAGCCTAGAAAATTTGATTATAAGCCGTTGGATCACCTGCAAATTGGAACGGACCGCGGTTGGCTCAACATGGCATGGGGGAGCAAAATAGCGGGTTCCGGGTTTCCTGTTTATACTAATTTCGGTTCAAGGCTTGAGCGGGCTTTGATTAATTTTATGCTCGATCTTCACACTTCAAAGCACGGATATTCTGAAGTCTGGCCTCCCGCGCTGGTGAATCGTCAATCCATGACCGGCACCGGACAGCTTCCTAAGTTTGAAGAAGATATGTATAAGCTTCGGGATGACGAATATTTTTTAATTCCAACCGCTGAAGTTCCCGTGACCAATTTGATGCGTGATGAGGTTTTGGAAGAAAAAAATCTTCCGGTCAAATTGACGGCGTATTCTCCCTGCTTTCGAAGAGAGGCAGGTTCTTACGGTAAAGACACCAAAGGTCTTTCGCGTGTGCATCAGTTCGATAAAATTGAAATGGTTAAATTTGTAAAACCTGAAGATTCCCTGACTGAGCTGGAATCGTTGGTGGTAAACGCGGAAACGGTTCTGCAGGCGCTGGAGCTTCATTACCGCGTAGTTCTGCTCGGCACCGGAGACTTGAGTTTTTCAGCCGCTAAGTGTTATGATCTCGAAGCTTGGGCGCCGGGAACCGGAAAATGGTTTGAGGTTTCAAGCTGCAGTACCTTTTGGGATTTTCAAGCGCGGCGGGCCAATATCAGGTTTCGCCGTGAAAAAACGTCCAAACCTGAATATGTGCATACGCTGAATGGTTCGGGTGTTGCGCTGGCGCGAGTGGTTCTTTGCCTGCTGGAAACAGTCCAGCCGAAAAATGATTCCGTCGATCAATTCCCTAAAGCATTACAACCCTATTTGAAGAGTCTCGCTTAAAATAGGCTCCATTGAATTTTATAATTCAATGCGACACAGCGGCGGCTCAAAGAAGACCGTCTGCTGTGCTTGGGAGGAGTGGCAGAGTGGCCGAATGCGGCGGTCTTGAAAACCGTTAGACCCGCAAGGGTCTCGTGGGTTCGAATCCTACCTCCTCCGCCATGAATCTTACGGTTCATGATGGCGCCGGCGAAGCTTAAAGAGCGCTTTGCCCTGCGTGGTTGATACGGCGTTGCTCAGATGGATTAAGCTGAAAATTATTGGAGAGGTGGCCGAGCCCGGTTTAAGGCGGCGGTTTGCTAAACCGCTGTACTGGTGAAAGCCGGTACCGGGGGTTCAAATCCCCCCCTCTCCGTATTCTAATTTAACCGGGGCCGATCACTCATGAATGCTGGTTTGACAGCAATTTCTGATTCGACCAATCTTCATCAAGCGGGACGCAACCGGTTTCGCGACACGGTTTTTCTAGCGATTCTCTTTTCCGCGGTTCTCAACGGTTCGTTGCTTTCCATGGCGCATCTGGCCTGGCTGATTCTGGCCATTTTTTTCGCGCTCGATCTCAGCTACGCGGTTTATTCCGTTTTTTTCTTCGCCTCTTTCTTTCACCCTTCCGGATTTTTGAAAGATTTATTTTTCAGCATAAAACATCTGCACATCGCTTTTTTTCTTCTGGCCGCCGTTCAGATTTTTCAAAATCGATTTTTGCCGACATGGAAAAAGGCATTTCAATCCGCGCCGTATTTTTATCTTTTGTTCGCGATTTGCGGGATTGCCCTGGCCTCAGGGATTGCTCACCATGAATCCTGGAAAACGTTTTCACTTACGGCTAATTTCGCGGCTAATCTTTTAATGCTGACGTATCTGTTCGGCGTTCTCCGGCAAAACCCCCGTTTAATTAAAACAAGCATCCTGTTTTTTTTAATAGGCATCTCTATTCAGTCATCAATCGCTTTTGCTAATTTACTGACCGGAAAGTACTGGTGGAATATCGTTTTGATTCACAATAACCATCTCGGCGTGCTTTCAGCCATGAGCCTTTTTTACGGTCTAGCTTACGGCTTTACGGAAAAAAACAAAGCCCGTCTGGTTTTAATCTGGACGTGTATCGCTATTATTTTCATGGGTCTGATTTTCTCCTGTTCGAGGACCGCTTGGCTGAGTTTTGGCGCGGGGTATTTATTTTTGATGGTCAGCCAGCAGTTTTATTCAGGAAAGGCCCGCTATAAAGTTCCCTGGTTTAAGTTTTTAATTGCAGGGGTTTTAATTTGGGGGGCTTTTCAGGCTTCAGGGAACTTGAATCCGGCGGTGAAAGAAAGGGTGGAGCAGGTCGTCGGCTTAAAAGAGGCAAATGCCTGGAAGTATACTTTTTTTATAGACCACGATAATTTTGGGTTTTTAGGCAGTTTCCGCAAAGATCAAGTTAAGCGATTTTTAAAGATCATGAAAAAGCACCCTTTTTTTGGCGAAGGGTTTACGCATGAAATTACCGACTTTCACAGCCTTTACCTGACGATTTTAGCCGGAAGCGGGATCGCGGGGTTTGTTATTTTCCTCTTCTTCTGGTTTTGGGTTTTTAAAGATTTTCACCGCGCGCTGACGGTAGACGGTCAGACTCATTTTCTTTTCAAGGTATCCTCTTTAGCAGCCATCATTACCTGGTTTTTGGTTTCGGGTCTTGAAAACCGGCTTCTCCAATACCCGGTTTGGACGGATCTTTTTATAGCTTTTCTTTTTATTCAAAACGTTCCTCTTCCGGCTAGAGATTCTGAGCCGGCCCAGCATGCCTAAAAAAACGCAGGTTTTACTGGTTTCAACTGCCGGAGTTATGGGTTTTTTAATTTTAACGTCCCCGCTCGTGATTCGCTTTTTTGATTCGAGGGAAAATTCGGCGGCAGTTAAAAAAGAAAAATCGGGTTATTCCGCCGGAAATGATCCGGCCATGATCGGCGGGATCGCGGTTGCCGAAAACAGGCCTTTGACGCCCGCCCGCAAACTTCTTAACGAGTGGAACTCCAAGAAAACAGCTGACGGCGGTGTGGTTTTGACGGCGCATGATTTTGAAATGCTTAAAACTGCTTTGGATGATTTAGATAACCGTACCGCGATGTTTGAAAAAATGCCTGACGGACGGGTGCGTATCGGTAATATTGCCGCGGGGTTTCCGTCGGTTGTTCTTAAAGAGCACTCAGCCGCTCTGGACGCTTTTAATCACGCGTCTTACTCAGAAGCGTTTAATCATTCTAAAAAAGCGGTTGAAGCTTTGGAGGCCGCGGACTCCATTCAGGTTGATTCTTCTTCCGGAGGGCTGAATTCCAAGGATCAGGCTAAGATTTACCGGCTTGCCGCGCTTTCGGCGGTTAATGTGCCTTACCGCGAAGAATCGATTCAATATGCTGAAAAAGCAGTGCGGATAGATTCTTCGGCTCTCCAGCAGGGGCTTCTGGCGGATATTTATTACAATGCCGGCCGGTTTTCTGATGCCCTGGACCGGGTTAACCGTGCGCTGGCGCAAGAGCCGGGAAACGAATCCTGGAAAAATTTAAAACATATGGTCGAAAGCAAGCTCGCGGGAAATCCTTCATGAAAACGGCGCCCCAAAGCGCGCGTGAATGGATACGGCTGCTCGATCTCAAACCTCACCCTGAAGGCGGACACTATCGTGAATCCTACCGCTCCCCGGAAAAAGTTCAAAGCGGAGCGGGGGAAAACAGATCCGCTTCTACACTGATTTATTATCTTTTAGAGGGCCGTGAATTTTCCGCGCTTCATCGGATAGTGTCCGATGAAGTGTGGCATTTTTATGACGGTTCGACACTTCGGATACCCATTTTTAAGCCCGATGGAAGTTTTGAAGAAATCCGCCTTGGCCGAAATGTTGAAAACGGAGAAATCCTTCAGGCCGTTGTGCCTGCCGGGAGCTGGTTTGGAGCCTATGTTCAGGATTTGGCATCTTTTGTGCTTTCCGGATGTAGTGTTTCACCGGGATTTGAATTCAAAGATCTTGAATTTGCCCGGGAAGAAGAGCTGATTAAAAAATATCCTGCGCACAGCGATAAGGTTCGCGAACTGGTCAGGAGACAGCATGCTTAAATTTTATAAAGACCCGCGGTTTATCACGGCTTTATTTTTGACGCTTTTTACCGCGGCGCCTCAGGGGATTTCCGGAGAAATTATTCTTAAGAACGGCGACCGTCTTACCGCGGAAAAAATAGAAGAAACTTCGGACGCGCTTAAAATCGGCCATGAAATTTTCGGCCTGATTGAAATTTCTAAAAAAGACGTGAAATCTTTTTCGCTGACATCTGAAAGCGATGATGAGAAAAAAGAAAAAGATCAAAAGAAAATCGGAGACTTGGTTCTGGACCGCCGTTTGGCTGCAGGGTACGAAGCCCAGAGGGGCAATACGGATACAGACAGTCTTCACGGGGAACTTTTGTACAACCGCAACCGCCTTTGGATTGATGAATGGACTCTTAAAGCGGAAGGCGCGCAGGAATATAATCAGGACAAAAAAACGAGTCAAAGCGCGAAAGGCAGTCTTCGTTACGCGAAGAGTTTTTGGAAAAAATTTTACGGATTCGGGCGTTTGGGCGCGGAGCATGACCGTTTTGAAAATATCGATCTTCGGCTTACGCCCACGGCCGGCGCGGGTTATTGGTTTTGGGATGAAGAAGCGCTGAAACTAATGACGGAGGCAGGTCTTGGTTATGAATATGAATTTCGCCATCAAGCTCCCGATGAAGGCGCTCCGATCGCGCATTTCAGAGAATCATTCTCCAAGAGAATAGGGAATGTGGAGTTTGGAGGTGACCTTTATTATTTTCCGCACCTAAACGAATTTTCAGATTACCGGACCGAAGCGGAGGGTTATCTCCGGTTTATCCTGAGTAAACATTTGGCTTTTAAGCTTAAGGCGGCTGATCAATACCGCTCCCGGCCTATCCGTGGAAAAAAGAAGAATGATTTGCGCTTCACATCCTCTGTTGAATGGTTGTTTTGAAGAGAGTAGAATCCCGGTAACGAAAGGCTTTGTATGATCCTGAAGGGTAAAAAGATTTCAGAGTCGCAAATCGAAACCAGCTATTTAATGATGCCCCAGCACGCCAACCCCGCGGGCAAGATTTACGGCGGTACGATTTTGAGCTTAGCCGACGCTGTCGCCTATATGTGCGCGGCAAGACATGCGACGCCCAACTGCGTAACTGTTGCCGTGGATCAGATGGACTTCCGGGATCCCATCAATATTGGCGAAATGGTTACTTTTAAAGCCGCGATTAACTATGTGGGCCGGACTTCAATGGAAGTCGGTATTCGTATTGAAGCCGAAGACTTGCAAACAGGGGAACGCCGGCATACCAATTCATGCTATTTCACCATGGTTTCTCTGGATAAGAACGGAAAGCCCGCGCTGGCTCCACCTCTGATCACGGAAACACCGGATGAAAAACGCCGTTTCCAGGAAGGCCGAATCCGCCGTGAACACGCCAAAGAACTCTCTGAGAAGCGTAAAGCCTTGAAAGAAAAGCAGTTACCGTAATTTTAGCCCCTCCGCCGGTTTTTTAGACTTTCTTCAGCTGACACCCCATTAGGCCGATCTTTAAAAGTAATACAGAGAGTATGGGTGTGTTTAAACGGAATTTTTGAAGCGTATTCCTAGAATATTGAGAGGCTGGCGAATGAGTTTGAAACCATTTAGTATCCGCCTGGATGCGTCCACAGCCTGCCAGTTAAGGTGTCCGTCATGCCCGACCGCGCTTGGAAAAATTCAAAAAACGGTCGGCACCGGGCTATTGAAATTCCAAACGTTTAAAGAAATTGTTGACCGCAATCCGTTCGTTTGCGATATCGAGCTTTCTAACTGGGGGGAAATATTTTTAAATCCCGACTTATCCCGGATAGCCGAATACGCTTATCAAAAGAATGTGATACTGCGCGCCGATAACGGCGTGAATTTAAATGATGCCGACGACAAGACGCTCGAAGCGCTGGTGAAATACCGCTTTAACAGCATGAACTGTTCAATTGACGGCGCAAGCCAGGAAGCCTATTCCATTTACCGGGTCCGCGGAGATTTTGAAAAAGTAATCGGCAATATAAAAAAAATAAACGCTTACAAACAGAAATACCGGTCTGATTTCCCAAAGCTGACCTGGCAGTTTGTGGCCTTCGGGCACAATGAGCATGAAATAAAATCCGCGAAAGAAATGGCCCGCCAGCTGGGGATGAAATTCTGGCTCAAGCTTGCCTGGGAAGATTTATACACGGAGAATTCTTTTTCTCCGGTTAAAAATAAAGAGCTGATCCGAGAAGAAAGCGGAGTTGGCGCTTCTTCCCGCAAAGAATACAGCGAAAAATACCACGACAACTACATTAAAGGGATTTGTAATCAGCTTTGGATTCAGCCTCAGATTAATTATGACGGAAAGGTGCTTGGCTGCTGCGTTAATCACTGGGGTGATTTTGGAACCGCTGAGAAGGGCGCGCTGGAGCCTGTTTTAAACAGTGAAAAAATAAATTACGCCCGGCAGATGCTGACCGGGAAAAAAGAGACTCGGGCCGATATTCCCTGCGCGTCCTGCAAGATTTACCTTGAGATGAAGGAAAACGGAAACTGGATTAACGAAAATCCGTTAATGAGCATCAAAAAGCAAGACCGTTTTAAAGTTGCCTGGAGCCGTACCCGATTCGCCGGATTTTTATCGGGAATTTTTAAAAAATAGAGAGCGGATATTGAAACTGACGGCTGATTTATTCACGCGCGGAATGATTCGTTACTTTAAATGGAGATACCCGCGCCTCCAGTTGAAAATACACGAGCTTGAGGCGGTTTCCGCCTGTGTTTTACGCCAAAGACCCTGCCGGTTTTTGGTTTTCGGCTTGGGCTACGACGCCTTTCTTTGGGCCAAGCTTCATAAGGGGCAAAGCCGGACTGTGATTCTTGAAAATCAGGAAAACTGGATAAAGCTGTTAAAACCCAAACTGCCTTCATATATCGAGATTTACCCCGTGAAGTACAAAACCAAAATTGAAGAATGGAAGGATGTTATTGCGGAACCGGCGAAACTCGAGATCAATTTACCCGAAGATATTTTAAAAGAAACCTGGGACGTAATCCTGGTCGACGGGCCGTGCGGATATGAAAAAACAGACGGGAGCAGCGAAGATATTCCTGGAAGAATGCAGAGTATTTATATGGCCTCCAAACTGATCAAGCCTGGCGGGTGGGTGCTGGTTCACGATCTGCAGAGAGAAGTTGAGCGGACGTATTGCGAGAGGTATCTTAAAACTGAAAATTTAAAAGCCCGGTTTTTAAACGGCGGGCCTATCGGAGAATCAATACTCCACTGCTATGAAATTAGAAAATAGCAGATTTTTCAGGGGGGATTAAAAATGCCCAAAGAATTTTTGAAGAAATTAAAATCAAAAATCAGGGAAAAAATCCGCAGAGTATTTCCCCTCCCGGAACAAGTTTTGAGAAACCGTTTTCACGCCCTGTGTAAAAAGATTTACAGCACGAAACCCATCAAGATCCGGCCGAATCCAGATTGCGAAATTCATATTTTGACGAGCACTAAACATGTGCGGATGGCTTTGCTGGCCTTGAAATCTTTTTTAAGATTTTATCAGGATGTTTCCGTTGTGATTCACGGCGATGGAACTCTTAAAAAAGAAGACGAGGCTCTGCTCAGGAAGCATATCCAAGGTTGCCGGATTATTCTTAAAAGAGAGGCTGACCCCAAGATCAGTGAAGCGCTTCGCGATTATCCGGCCCTGAACGAATTCCGGTCGAAGAGAGTGAACTTGATTCAGGCGTTTGATTTTAATCTTCTCAGCAAAGCGAAAAAAATCATGGCGATGGATAGCGACGTTCTGTTTTTGAGAAAACCCGAAGAGATTATTCAATGGTTCACCGGTTCTAACCGGGAAGTTCTTTATTCTTACGAAGAAAAACCGATTGGGCCGGTAATCGGCGGGCGTTACATCAGCGAAGCGGAAGGCGTTCCGTTCAAATTTCAAAAAAAACTTTGCTGCGGGCTTGTTTGCTATTACCCGGAACTATTTGATTATAAGCTTGTCGAAATTTACAGACGCTATATTCAGGAAAACAGCCATGAGCATCTTTATTACGCTCAGCCGATCTTCGCCCTTTGCATTGGGAAGTCTTCTGTTCCTGCGCACCCGCTTCCCGGCAGTTATCAGAATCAGCAGACCTTCGGCGAAGGAGCTGTTTTCAGGCATTATTGGAACAGTTTAGAATTTCACCCCCAATATGCTGAAGATGTCCGCCTTGTGCTCCGCGAATTGCTAAAAAACAGCTAAGGCGGGGTAAAGCGATTCGGCGGGGCCCTGTTTTCGCCGTGAATTTTCCCCCTATACCATCCCCCTGTTTTTTTGTATACTGCGTACCTCTCCGACAGTGAATCCCTTTGCAAAAAGGCACTAAGGAAGGCGCCAGGCGCCTTAGTTTTACCATTGATATCTTTACGCGCCCGTACTTGAACTTATGTGCAAGTACGGCGCAAGCGCGGTTTAAAGAAAACCGCGTCTAGCGCCCGTAGCTCAACTGGATAGAGCATCTGACTACGGATCAGAAGGTTATAGGTTCGACTCCTATCGGGCGCAGTTTTTACTCACGTCTCGCTTCACCCTCCAGTCTGTTACAAAAATATCGCCACTGTCAGAAATCGCAGGTGTTTTTCACTTTATTTCAACGCCTAGCAGAGAAGTTCACGGCTGTAAACGCAGAACCTCCGGCTCGTGCCCGGGGGTTCTGCCTCTTAAATACCCCCCTCTGGAAATTCTTAACAGGACGTCGGAATTTTGGTATATTACGCACTCCCGCGGGTCGATGTCTTCCTGCCGGTATATCATGACGGAATCCATTCACGAACATTTTATGCGGGAAGCCTTGAAACAGGCGCGGCTGGCTCTGACCAAAGGGGAAGTGCCGGTGGGCGCCGTTGTGGTTTATAAAAACCAGATTATTTCACGGGGCTTCAACCAGAACGAGATGCTGAAAGACCCGACAGCGCACGCGGAAATGATCGCGATGACGCAGGCTTCTTCGGTGCTTTCAGAGGGTAAGGAAGGCCACCGGGGCTCGCTGGAAGGTGCGACGCTGTATGTGACTCTGGAGCCTTGCTCCATGTGCTCAGGGGCTATCGTGCTCAATAAGTGCACGAACCTGGTTTACGGGGCCAAGGATCCGAAAGCCGGCGCGTGTGAGAGTTTATATAAAATTACCCGGGACGACCGGCTGAATCACCGCGCGAATGTCATCAGCGGTGTGCTGGAGCCCGATTGCAGAATTTTGCTTCAGGACTTTTTTAGAAGTCTCCGAAAAGACAGAAGGTAAAATTACCGCTAAATTTTATAATTTAGTGCGGCGCAGTGACGGTTAAAGAAGACCGTCTACCGTGTCCGGGAGAGGTGCCAGAGCGGCCGAATGGGCATGACTGGAAATCATGTAGACTCGCAAGGGTCTCCAGGGTTCGAATCCCTGCCTCTCCGCCATTTT
>CAYLPP010000011.1:0-89026 GCA_964385615.1 uncultured bacterium
TTATTTCCGCAGACCGCTCCGCCAGGTCCGGGCTCAACTTTGCACTGCGCGTCGCAACCGTCTCCCGGCACTACGTTCCCGTCATCGCAGCCCTCGCCTTGTTCTAATTTGTTATTTCCGCAGACCGCTCCGCCAGGTCCGGGCTCAATCTTGCATTGCGCGTCGCAGCCGTCTCCGGCGACAACATTGCCGTCATCACAGCCCTCGCCTTGTTCTAATTTATTATTTCCGCAAACAGCCCCGCCGGGTCCGGGTTCAATCTTGCATTGCGCGTCGCAACCGTCTCCGGCTGTCGTATTCCCATCATCGCAACCTTCTCCGGTCTCCAATTTACTGTTTCCGCAGACCGCTCCGCCAGGTCCGGGCTCAATCTTGCATTGCGCGTCGCAGCCGTCTCCGGCGACAACGTTGCCGTCATCACAGCCTTCGCCCTGTTCAAGCACGGTATTTCCGCAACCTGAACGCAATTCACAGCAGCAAGGAGTCCCTTCGTTGGCGCCTTGAACCCCATAACGGCACTGGCGAGGATCTTGGCAAGAAGTCGCTTGCGTGAAAAAGCCCGCGCAAACCGATCCCGGAAGCCGGCAATCATTACGGCAGGCGTCATTATCAACACTGTTTCCATCATCACACTGTTCCCCCGCATCAACTCTGCTGTTTCCGCACAAATTGACAATTTGACAGGAACTGTCACACCCGCTTCCGGCAACCCCGTTTTGGTTCCCGGCATCACAAGTTTCACTTCCTTCAGTGATTCCATTTCCGCAGTTCGACGGTGAGCACTGCCCTTCGGAACAAAAACCACTTGAGCAGTCTGAGTTAGTTTCGCAAGGTGAGCCGTCAGCCCGCTCACAATCAGAAGTACAAGAACTCCCGGGAGTCCCGTTTTCCGGGCCCGAATCGCAAGCTTCATTTCCCTGGATAATGCCATCTCCGCAAACCGTGGGCTGGCAAACACCGCTTGAGCAGAGCCCCGAATTGCAATCCTGATCGCCGTCGCAATCACTGCCGTCAATGAATCTGCAATCCGCCGAACAATCATTGCCCGGCATTCCATTAGCAGCGCCGTTATCACACGCTTCAGCGCCTTCAAGAATACTGTTTCCGCAAACCGGCAGACGGCAGGATCCGTTAAAGCAATAACCGGAATCGCAATCCTGATCACCACTGCAATTTCCGTCAATTTTAATTTTGCATTTCAGAGAGCAGTTACTGCCGGTTGTTCCATTGTTCCCGCCATCATCGCAAATTTCACTGCCTTCAATGATTCCATTTCCGCAAATAGGCTCAGTACAAGTGCCGTTCTGACAATAACCGCTGTTGCACTGATTATTAGAAGTACAGGAATTTCCATCTTCAATATGACAATCACTGCTGCAGCCGTCTCCCGACTGCGTGTTTCCATCTTCGCAAATTTCACCTACCTGCAAAATACCGTCACCGCAGACAACGGCCCCCTCAACCCGGCAATCCGCGCTGCAGCCGTCTCCAGATTGAGTGTTCCCATCATCGCACCCCTCACCAGCCTGAAGAATATTGTTACCGCAGACAATCTGTGTTTCAAACCGGCATCCCGCGTTGCAGCCGTCTCCATTATTCGTGTTGCCGTCATCACATTCTTCACCGAGCTCAACAACACCGTTTCCGCAGACAAAATTCGCGTTTTCAATCTTGCAGTTTGCCGAACAGCCGTCGCCGTTAGCCGCGTTACTGTCATCGCACTCTTCACCCATCGAAGACTGAATCACTCCGTCGCCGCAGAATTCCCGGATACATTTTGAACTGCAGCCGTCACCGTTGCTGGCATTTCCATCATCACACTGCTCAGAGGATTGAACCACTTGATCGCCGCACTTTTCAATACGGCAAACCGACGAACATCCGTCATTGTTACTTGTGTTGCCGTCATCACACTCTTCGCCGGATTGGAGTTTACCGTCACCGCAGGCTTCAAGCGTGCAGTCGGAAGCACAGCCGGCTCCGCCGTCGCATTCTTCGCCCGCTTCCAATATATTATTTCCGCAAGTCTGAGTACCTTGTATTTCGCAGGAAGCTGAACAGCCGTCGCCATTCTGAGTATTTCCATCATCACACTGCTCACTGGTCTGTTTGACACCATCACCGCAAGACTCAAGCGAACACCCCGCGCTGCATCCGTCGTTTGAAGCCGTATTTCCATCATCACATTCTTCAGCCGTTTCAAGAACACCGTTTCCGCAGACAGGTGTTCCGCTTTTAGGATCTTCCTTTGTTTCAACAGAATTAGAGAGCGCGCCAAACACACCTAAGGGCGGAGTCGGAAGGACTGCATTGGAATCAGCGCGGATCGATTCATTTTGTCCGGAGTCGGAATCTTTTGAAAAAGCTGAAGGTAATAGGAAAGCAGTTGAGAGCGTGAAGGAAAGAATAAAAATTGAAACGAAATTTGAAAGGTTCGAAGCTTTTCTCAGCATCCGGTCTTTATTGTCTCCCTTTCGATTTCCAAGCTTCTACTTCAACTGATGTAGGAAGTGTAACTGGAATTCTTAAAAGAGTCAAAAAAGCCCCCGATTTTTTAAGATACTACCCGGTAGGCTAAAATGATCAAAAATGCTATATTTTGATAGTTTTCTACTGGAGAGCTTCTGCGAAAAACTGAACATTCACCTCTGAGGCATCATTTCCGGTAAGCCCAAAGGTGAGGGGGAAATTACGGTTGAGGAGGCCTAAAATGCCAAAGGACACGGTTTCCTGCTGCCATCCTTTGTCTTGGGAAGAAATGCGAATCTGCCGAATCAGCTTTTTACCGGCAAAAATACTGAAATAGATGTAAACGTTTTGCTTGGGATTCTTTTGCACAAATTCCGGAGGAAGCTCCGATTTATAGTATAAATGAAGGATCCGTGCCGCGGGGATGTTCAAAAACTGGAGTTTGCGGTAGCTGTGAGGCAAAGAGTTTATTTCTATCGCCTGCCAGGGATTGTCCCCTTCCGATTCCTGCCCCGAAACCAAACTGATCTGAGCGCCCGCGTCCATTCCGTAAAACCGGAATTGATCATGCTCCCAAATCCCCTTTCGGTTCTCTTTATTGGAAAGATAAATTTCCGCGTTCGCGTCCTGAAGGTGTTCGGAAAAAACATACAAAGACTGAACGCTGGCTTCTGGAAAGAAAATATTCTTATCTTCGGCACGGCCTTCAGGCAGTACCGCCAACAAGGTAAAAACAGCAAGAAGGGCGAGAGTTTGTTTAGCTTTCATTGGTTCCTCAGGAACGGTTCGGGGTTTGAGGTTTTAACAGCATTAAAAGAAAGGCGCCCAGGACAGCAATAAAAATCCATCCCATAACGCCGTCATAAAGTTTGGAACTCCCCCAAAAGAGGGTGTTCCTACCTAAAGAGTCGGCGAAAAGACCGTCCAGCTTGACAAAAAAAACGCACCCCGCGTGAAGCCCTATCGGGGCATAAAGAGAGCGGGTTCTCAGGTACAGAAGGTTAAGCACGACCCCAAAGATAAAAAGACCAACCGCAGCCGGCCAGAAAGCGGGCCAGTCCGCCAAAGCGTTCAACGGAGCGAAGACCAGTTTTAGACCATCCTTAAATACTGGGTCAGGCCCAATAAACGGCCTCTTGCCGTGCAGAAAATGCAGGATGGAATAAAAAACACTCGCCGTAATAACCGCGGGGGCCGCCGCTCCCCGAAAAGCACTTTTAAGCCTTCCGAAAATAAACCCCCGAAAAAAACATTCCTCAAGAACTCCGATCAACAGCGCCGCGAAAAGATCCCCCAAAACTCTTAGAACCCAACCGCCGGCGGACAGGTGCATGGGATTAAAATTCATCATCCCGAAGAATTTTTTAACAAACATGAGTAAAATCAAAATTCCGAACCCTGAGGCGAAGCTGAATAAAAAAAAGTGCTTCGCCCTGGGAACATCAATCAATCCGGCGTTTTTCAAATCCTGCTTACGGATACGCACAAAGAAAACAATCGCCGCCAAACTAAAGATCATGACCAGACGGTTAAAAATGCGCTCAAACTTAAAAGGAAGGACTTTGAAAAGCAGGGGCGCGAGAAAAGCGCTTAGAAGAAGGATTCCTGAAAAAACGAGAATGAACTTAAGAAAAGATTTCATCTCACCAGCAAAGTAAGTTCAATTTCAACCGCGGCATTCTGAGGCAGACTCGCCATTCCTACCGCGGAGCGGGCATGAACTCCGCACTCCCCAAAAACCTCGAGAAATAAATCGGAAGCGCCATTCACAACCTGTGAAATTTCGTAAAAATCCGGCGCGGCCTGGACATACCCGGTAACACGCAGTAATTTTTCAACCCTTTCAAACCCAATGTAATTTTTAATGACGCTCAGCGCGTTCAGCGCGGCCGCGCGCGCGGCTTCTTTGGCTTTCTCCATGCTAAGACCGGCGCCGGCTTTCCCCGTTATCAAAGTTCCGTCCGCCAGCCTGGAAATCTGCCCGCTGAGAAAAGCTTGGGTCCCAGCCGTAATCACCGGGCTGTAAGAACCCGCGGGCTGCGGGGGCGCGGGTAAAGTAATTTTAAGTTCCTTAAGGCGATCTTCCACGTTCATGGCTTCCTCCCTATTAATAAGGTAGCCATCCCCATTGAGAAGTAGCGCGTTTCCACCTGGTTAAAGCCGGCTTCCTTCATCATCAGAGCCGTTTTTTCAGGATCCTGGAAACTCATGATGGAATTGGAAAGGAATTCATACGCTTCTTTATTCCCGGAGAAAAGTCCTCCGACCAACGGGAGATAAAATTTAAGGTAAGGATAATAGAGGATTCTCCACCAGACACTTTTAGGACGGGTCAGACACATCAACGCCGTGGTTCCCTGAGGTTTAAGCACCCGGAAAATCTCACTCAGAAATAAAGGCATATTGCGCACACTGCGCAGAGTAAACGCGGAAATTACCAGATCGAACGTTTCACGGACAAAAGGCAGGGCAAGAAAATCGGCGCTGACCAGCCGGGTCGCGGGCTTGAGTTGGGTGCGGGCTTCCTGAAGCATCCCGGTCGAAAAATCCAGCCCAACCATCCGCTTCCAGGGTTTGGCTTTCGAAAAAATATCCAGAAACTTTCCGGTTCCGATCCCAAGATCCAGAATCGCGTCCTGCCGGGAATCAAGCACCAGCTTCATGGCTTTTTTGCGCCAGATTTCGTCCAGACGGAAACTTAGAAAATTATTCAGAAAGTCGTAACGGAACGCGATCGTGTCAAAATAACCGCGTATCTGACGGCTTTCCAATTTTTCAGGATTTTTAACGGAGGCTGTCATATCATTCCCGGATTAGTTAAAAACCTGAAGGGCCTTATAATTCGTATCCCTCTGAACGGGCGTGTATCCGGCTTCGCGGATCAAACGGATTAAATCTTCACTGCGGGTATGAACCTGAATCCCGGTAGGCTCCAGCACCTTATCTTCAATCAAGGTGCCGCCCATGTCATCGGCGCCGAAAGCCAGCGCGATCTGCCCCAGCTTGAGTCCTTCCGTCAGCCATCCGCTCTGAATATGCTCAATGTTGTCGAGCATCAGACGTGAAATCGCGATCGTCTTCAGATAATCTTCCCCGCCGGTCGGTTTGAAATGACTCATGCGCGGAGTCCCGTTAGGTGAAAGCGTCCAGGGAATAAAAGCGCGGAAACCGCCGGTTTCATCCTGAAGATCGCGGATTTTAAGCAAATGCATGATACGTTCTTCAATCGTTTCCACATGACCGAACACCATGGTGGCCGTCGATTTCAGACCGCACTTGTGCGCGGTGCGCATGACGTCAATCCACATTTCACTTGAAGCCTTTTTGGGGCTGATCATTTTCCTCACGCGCTCAACCAGAATTTCAGCGCCCCCGCCCGGAATCGAATTCAGTCCCGCTTCCTTGAAAAGACGGAAAACTTCTTCCAGCGGAAGCCGGTTCTTTTTGGCAATCATATTGAATTCCACCACCGAAAAGGAGTGAATGTGCACGGTCGGAAATTTTTCACGAATCGCCCGGAGCAGATTCAAATAATAATCCAGCGGCAGTTCGGGATTCACACCGCCCTGAATCAGCACCTGCGTCCCGCCCAGATCAACCAGTTCCTGAATTTTCTGGAAAATCGTTTCATAGCTGAGAGTATAAGCTTCCGCGTGTCCCGGAGAACGGTAGAACGCGCAGAAATCGCAGTCAAGCACGCAGGCGTTGGTGTAACTGACATTACGGTCCACGATGAAGGTGATCTTTCCTTCAGGATTGGCACGGCGCATGAGCGTCTGAGCCGCCTGACCGAGACGCAAAAGGTCGCAGTTGTAAAGCAGAACACCGTCTTCAAGCGAAAGACGCTCGCCTTCAAGACGGCGGTTCAAAATACGGTCATAAATGTCCATCGTTTCTCCAGTTTTAAGCATCAAAAAACTCCAGTGCCGCAGGCCGAGGCGCGGCTTTCATCCGGTGAGCGAGGCGGTAGAAAAGCTCCAGGCCTTCCTGTATATCGCCTTCCATGCCGTAATTAAGATTGAAAAGATATCCGAAAATTTTGGAGTATTTCTCGTCGAGAAAAGTCAGCCCCAGAGAATCTTTAAGCAAGGCTTCGAGATTTTGCAGGTTACGCTCCAGATTCTTGCGCAAATTTTTGCAGAAGGCAGTCAGCTCCGAGGCGTTATCTTCGGCAAACTGCCGGCGAACCGCCCAGACGGCAAAGCAAAAAGGTTTTTCGGTCCAGCCATACCACAGATCGCTAAGGTCATATTTATAAACAAATTCTTTCGGCTGATAAAAAAGAGCGCTGTCGCCGATTGCAAGGGCGGCAGGAAAACGGGAAAGCATTTTTTCAGGCGCGGCCTCCGCCGCTTCAAATTGATTCTGAAATTTGTATTTGAATTTCAAAAGAATTTGAAGCAGTGAGGCGGAACTCAGACTCTCGCGCGAGACCCCGATCGTTTTACCGTCAAGATTTTCAATTTTCTCTTTTGAGAAAAGGATGACGCTTCCTGAAAAACCCCGGGCGGAAATCGAAAAACCCGGAAGCAGAAGGTAATTTTCCTGATGCTTAACGTACTCCAGAGAAGAAATCGGGCCTAAATCCACTTTCCCCTGGCGGAGAGCGTGATTCAGCTCCGCGGGAAATGTTTCAAAATATTCGAGCCCGGCATTTTCATTCAGGCGGTGATAAAAAGGAAGACTGTTGGTATAGCAGATTTTTCCGACGCGCGTAAGAGTTCTAAGCTCATGCGTCATGACGGCTGAACGCCTCCCGCCGCGGCCCTTTTCAGGCTCCCCGTCCAGCGTGGATAAAGCACGTGCGGAATTTCAAGCTGATCCAGCGTTTTGCCCACCATGAAATCAATCATGTCTTCAAAGCTTGAAGCACCGGAATAAAACGCGGGCATCGCCGGAACAATCCGCACACCCAGGCGCGCGAGCTTCAGCATATTTTCAAGATGAATCGCCGAAAGCGGTGTTTCGCGAGGAACCAGAACCAGCTTACGGCCTTCTTTCAGCGTGCAATCGGCCGCGCGGTGAATCAGATTCTGGCTGATGCCGGAAGCAATCGCTCCCAGCGTGCCCATACTGCAGGGCGTGACAATCATTCCGGCGGTCGGATAGGAACCGCTGGCAATTGAAGCGGTAAAATCTTTGGGTGCGTGAACCGTTAAAAGTTTCAGAGAATCTTCAGGGAGGATACCTTCAAAATCTTCAGAGCGGGTCCAGCCTTTGGGGCCGAAGGAGGTTTCTTCACGCAAAACTAACCGGGCGGATTCGGAAATGACAAGTTCAACAGGGCATCCCTGCGCGGTCAGAACTTCAACCGTGCGGATCCCGTAAACAATTCCGCTAGCTCCCGTGAAGGCAACGATGACAGGTTTCATGAATGAAAGCTCCTGAACCAGAGATCGGCCGCCGTGACCGCGAAAACGGTAACACTGACTACGGCGTTCATACTGAAAAAAGCTTCCTGAATTTTTTTAAGGCCAAACGAACGAACCAGCCAATGTTCCCGGATTAAAAACCCCGCGGTTACAGCCATACCGGCCAGATAAAGAGGGCCAAGTCCGGCCATTTTTCCGGCAGCAAGCCAGAAAGCCAGGGTTAAGCCATGCAAAACGCGGGTCAGTTGGATCACGGCATTTTCGCCGAAACGGCTGGGAAATGAATAAAGCCCTGACCGTTTGTCAAAATCCAGGTCCTGAAGGGCGTAAATCATATCAAAACCCGTGACCCAGCAGAGAACGCCAAGGCTGATCAAGCCGGGAATCCAGGAAAACTCTCCCCGGCTGGCAATCCAGGCCCCGTAAGGGGCAATGGCCAGTATCATACCCAAAATCATATGAGAGAACCATGTAAATCTTTTGGCAAAAGGGTATAAAACCGTCAATACAACCGGAATGGCTGAAAGCTTAAAGCACAGAGGCCCCAACTGCCAGCAAGTCAGCTCAAAAATAGCAAAAGAAAGAGCGGTAATGGCCCAGACAAATCCCGCCTTCAGTAAACCGGCCGGAATCGCGCGGTTGGCGGTGCGGGGATTTCTAGCATCGATTTCCGCGTCAATCAGACGGTTCAAAGCCATTCCCATCGTCCGGAAGCTGACCATCGCCAGCGTGACCCAAAGGAAAACAGAGAGGCGGGGCAAACCGCCTTCAGCTAAAACCAATCCCAGGTAAGCGAACGGCAGAGCAAAAATCGAATGCTCGAACTTAATCATTTCCAGAAAGATTTTAATTTTTCGGATCATGACAAATTATTCCTGAAGCGGTAGATTGTTTGAAGGCAACTCCCGCAAGCGTTTGGAACGGTACCAAACGCTGAGGGTGTAGACGGCCGTCATGCCTATGACGGACCGACGGTGCCGGAAAACAATTCTGCCGGCCGACGGTTCATCTGTATTAGTTTGTAAATCCATATTCTTTCCAGCGCCGTGTCACTAACTCCGTGATGTGAGACGACATAACCATATCTTCCGGCCAAGGGCGCATCATGCCCTCCGCTTCACTTTTGCGCGTGGCGTCGATTCCCATTTTAGAACCGAAGAAATCACGGGAAGCGGAATGATCAAGCTCATCCACCGGGCCGTCAGAAAAAACGATGTCACGCTTGGGGTCCACGTTTCCAAAAGTGCGCCAGGCCACTTCTTTCAGATCCTGAATGTTGGCATCGTGATCCAGCACGATAATGCATTTGGAAAACATCATCTGCCCCAGCCCCCAAATGGCATTCATAACTTTCTTGGCCTGTTCCGGGTATGTTTTACGAATCGAAACCACGAGGCAGTTATGGAAACAGCCTTCCCAGGGCAGGTTCATATCCACGATTTCAGGAACGGACTTTTTGACCAGCGGAAGGAAAATTCTTTCAATGGCTTTGCCCAGATAGCAGTCTTCCATGGGCGGTTTGCCGACAACCGTTGTAACGTAGACAGGATTCTTGCGGTGAGTCATGCAGGTCACGTGAAAAACCGGGAACATCTTCGCGCGTGAATAAAAACCGGTATGATCTCCAAATGGGCCTTCCATTCGAAGCTCTCCCGCTTCCACATACCCTTCCAGAATAATTTCAGCGTCCGCGGGTACTTCAAGATCGACCGTTTTGCACTTCACCAGCTCCACGGGTTTCTTTCTGAGAAAACCGGCCATCATAAACTCATCCATGCCCGGCGGCAGCGGGCACGCGCCTGAAAACATAATGATCGGGTCCGCGCCCAAAGCTACAGCCACTTCCAGCCGGTTCTTGCCTTTCAGCTTTCTAAAATGATCCGCGCCGTCTTTGTGAATCTGCCAGTGCATCCCGGTCGTCTGATTATCGTAAACATGCATCCGGTAGAGACCGACATTCCGCCTGCCCGTTTCAGGATCGCGGGTAATCACCGTCGGAAGCGTGATAAATTTGCCGCCGTCATCCGGCCAGCACTGAATCACCGGAAGTTTGTCCAGCATCGGGCCTTCGCCCGGCTTAATCACAACTTCCTGGCAAGGTGCGCTGCTCACGGTTTTGGGCGCGATCGCGGAAAGCTCGCCCAGCTTGGGAAGCATTTTAACTTTGTCGATCAGGCCTTCAGGCGCTTTCATTTCAGTGAAGGATTCAATGCGCTCGGCAATTTCATCGGGCTTCCCGCCCAAAGCCAGAGCGGTGCGTTCATGGGAACCAAAAAGATTGATGGCCAGCGGAATGGAAGACCCTTTAACTTTATGAAAGAGAAGGCCGGGCCCTTCGTTTTTTACGACGCGGTCGTAAATTTCGGCGATTTCCAGGACGGGGTCCACTTCAGCATGAATCTCCTGAAGCTGTCCTTTGTGAGAGCGTAATTCCTGAATAAAAGTCTGAAGATCCCGGGTAGCCATGAGTCGAGGATTATACCGGAATCAGAGCTTTCTGTCAGCCGGGTTAGCTGTCCCCGGCCAGATGGCTTATAAGGTTCTGCATATCTTCGGGCAAGGGCGCCTCGAAGAGCATATGTTTCTTGGTAACCGGGTGGGTAAACCCCAGGCTGAAAGCGTGCACCGCCTGGCGGTCAATCCAGGGAGAAACCACTCCATAAACCTCATCTCCCAGCACCGGGTGGCCCATATGACGCATATGCACACGAATCTGATGCGTCCGGCCGGTCTGAAGCCGGATGTCCAGCAAAGTGGCTTTTGAAAAACGCTGAAGCACGGAGTAATAGGTCAGCGCGTCTTTACCGCCCGACGGCCTGACCATAATTTTCTTACGGTTCAAAAACGCCCGGCCGACCGGTTCTTCAACCATGCCTTCCTGATGCTGAACCACGCCCTTGACCGCCACGCGGTAAATCCGCTCAATCGTCTGATTCTTAAACTGCTTGGCGATAAACTCATGCGAACGGTCGTTTTTCGCGATGATCATAATGCCCGAAGTTCCTTTGTCCAGGCGGTGAACGATCCCAGGCCGGGTGCTGTCGGAATCCGAAAGTTTTTGAACATGATAGAGCAGAGCGTTCACCAGGGTGTGTGAAGGATTGCCGTGCGCGGGGTGAACCACCATGCCGGCCGGCTTATTGATTAAAAGCAGTTCTTCATCTTCAAAAAGAATATCCAGCGGGATATTTTCAGCGCGCGTGTCATTATTCTCTTCTGAAATAATTTCAACATGAATGCGGTCGCCGTTCTTAACCTTATAATGCGGGGAAACTTCCCGGCCTCCGACTTTCACCCCGCCCTTTTCAATCCACTTCTTGATCTGAGAACGGGAAAACCGGTCTGAAAGCGCTTCGGCCAGATAAACATCCAGCCGGAAACTTTCTTCCTCATCTTCGATTTCCACCAGAATTTCACGAACTTTCATGACACCTTCCCCCGTTGGCGCGCGCGAAACGCGTAAAAAACGGCGGAGCCCGCCATAATCGCCAGACTCATCCACTGATTGGCCGTGAAAATACCCCAGAACGGATTGCCCGCGCGGAAAAACTCCACGCAGAACCGGCCCAGCCCGTAGAAAAAGAAATAAGCCGAAGTAACCGCCCCGCTGTTGGGCTTACGGCCGGACAAGCGGATCAAAAAGAAAAACAGTACCAGGTCCCAGCCGGTTTCATAGAGCTGAGTCGGGTGAACGGATTGGGTTTCTCCCGGAAAACGCACCGCCCACGGGAGCTCGCAAACCCGGCCTCCGCAGCATCCGTTTAAAAAACAGCCGACACGGCCGAAAGCGTGCGTCAGCGCGACGTACGGCACCAGAAAATCCAAAACCTTCAGAAAAGAAATTTTCTTAAACCGGGTAAAAAGAAACAGGCAGATAAACGAACTGATCATTCCTCCGTAAAAAATCAGCCCGCCTTCCCAGAAAGCGAAAACTGAAAGCGGGTTCTCCAGGAATACCGGAAAATTTTCGATCACGTAGGCAACCCGCCCTCCCACGAAACCCGAAGCGACAATCACGAAAACCAGATCAAAAACCATTTCAGCCGGCGACGGAAAGCCTTCCCGCCGGGAACGGCACTCCATCAGAAAAAGAGAAATCGCCAGCCCCAGAAAAACCATGAGGCCGAAAGAATAAAGATGAAATGGACCGTAGGAAAAAAGAACAGGGTTCATACTTTTTTACGAAGAAGCATCCAGAGGTAAAAACAGACGCCGACCGTGATGGCGGAATCCGCGATGTTAAAAACCGGCCAGATTCTGAAATCCAGAAAATCAGTCACGGCGCCCAGCCTCAGCCGGTCAAGCCAGTTGCCGATGGCCCCGCCCAGAATCACGGCAAGGGCAAGCGATTCAGCAGGCTTCTGTCCGTGTTTCGCGCTTTTCGCTCCCCAAACCGTCAAAACAATCAGGCTGAGCGTGATGGCCGCGGGAAGCAGACGCGAACCTTGAAAAAATCCGAAAGCGATTCCGGTATTGTGAACCAGAGTCAGATGAAAAATATTGGGAATAACGGGAACCGTCTCAACGGAAGCAAGACAGGTCAAAGCGAAAAACTTGGTGAGCTGGTCCAGCAGGAAGACGGAGAAAACGAGCAGGTAAAACCCAATTACGAGCGGCGTTTGTTTTTCTCCTCGATCTCTTGACATTTGATGCACAGGCGCCCGTAAGGCATGGCCGTGAGTCTTTTCTGGGGAATCATTTTGTCGCATTCTTCACAAACACCGTAGGTGCCTTCATCGATTTTACGCAGAGCCACGTCAATCGCGTTGAGCGTCTGCTGTTCTGAGGAGGCCAGGCCCAGGGTAAATTCCCTGTCGAAATTGTCCGTGGCCATGTCCGCCATATGAAAGGAATAACTGGAAAGGTCTCCGGCCGCGTCCCGCTGATTGGTATTCAGGGAATCATTCTCAAGATGTTTGAGATCACCGGCAATTTTGGCGCGAAAAACCTGCAGAATCTGTTTGAACTTTTCCAGGTCTTTCTTGTCCATTTTTTTATCAGAAGGCATATCAAGTCCTCAAAATTGAAGGGCCATTATAGTAAGGGGGGTATTCGAAGGCAAGCTTTTTTACTAAGCCGCGGCGTGCGGAGACATCGTCTCGTCTTCCCGAAAAAACCCGACCCCCCGTTTGCGCATTTCCCTTTTCAGGGCCGTCGTAAAGGCTTTAACCACAACCGGATCAAACTGCCGTCCGGAACAGCGTTCCAGTTCTTCCAGCGCGTGCTCCACCGAACGCCCCCGGCTGTAAGTACGGGTGGAGACCATCGCGTGAAAGGAATCCACCACCGAAACAATGCGGGCGCCAAGCGGGATTTGCTCCTCTTTAAGCCCCTGAGGGTACCCGGAACCGTCCCAATTTTCATGATGGGTTAGAACGATTTCCATGACTTCCGAGAATTCCGTCAACGGCTGAAGAATCCGCGCTCCCTTTTCGGGGTGCGTCTTCATGATTTTCCATTCAGCGTCCGTCAGCGCGGAAGGTTTCTTGAGAATATGATCGGGAATCCCGATCTTGCCGACATCGTGAAGAATCAGCCCGGCCGAAATAATCTGCCCCTGCCGGCCTTCAAGGTCCATGCCCATTTCACGGGCCGTCATCATGCCAAGGCGTTCAACCTGGCTGATATGGCCGTAGGTGTAAGTGTCTTTGGTATAAACTTCCTGCGCCAGACACCGCATGACCTGCGTGTAAAGCTCGCGCTCTTTTTTGCGGAGCATTTCCACTTCATCCACGTGCTGTTGAAGCTGTTTGTTTTTTTCCATCAGCGACTGGTGATATTCGCTGGTCTTCAGGGCCATCGAGCAGTCCTGGGCCAGAATCTGGAAAAAAGAAATTTCAGCAGGTTTGAAAGCAGAGCCGTCTTTTTTGTTCCCCATCAAAAGCAGGCCCAGCAGTTCCTTCTTATAAAAGCACGGAACCGCCAGCTCCACTTTAAGAGCCGTCATGATTTTAAGGATTTGTTCAAACGGCCCGCCGGAATCTTCAATCTCCGTGATCTTTTTTTTGAGTTCGGAAGCGGAAAGATGATCCGCGGAACGGCGCCCATGCTTCTGCTGAAAATAAACCGTCAAAGGATTGTCGAGCTCAAGCTTCAGCAGGCGCACCGGAAAACGGCTCGCGCCTTTGGAATCGTAAAAAATAAACCGGTCGTTCTGGGATTCGGCGACCAGGAAAGAGGTATGTGTCAGCGCGAACTGGCGGTCAATCAGCCGGGTGATCAGCTTCAAAAGCCTTTGAGGCCTTTGAAGGCGGACCATCCCGTTGGCAATATCACGGAGGGTTTTCTGATAATCGAAATCTATTTTCGGAAGAATGCTCACAACGTCCTTTTTCTAGGCCAGCTGGGCTATTTTCTCCTGCACATCTTTCTCCAAATACTCCAGAGAAAGGGGTTTGGTGATGTAATTATCGGCACCCAAACGAATTGCTTCTTCTATTTTTTCGCGGGTTTCCAGAGCCGTCACCATGATCACCTTGATATGCGGGAACTTCGCCTTGATCTGGCGGAGAGCATTCATGCCGTCCATACCCGGCATGTGGACATCGAGCAAAATGACCTGCGGTTTGACCTTCTCGATTTCATCCAGGGCGGACTCCCCCGAGTTGGCCGTGCGCACTTCAAAATCACGCTCCTCGAAAAAGCTCTTCAAAAAATCACAAATTTCCGTCTCATCATCTACAACCAGCATCTTCTTCATCCCTTAAATCCTCCTGTCTTCCTTCTTTCTTTATGAAGCCGGGAAAAGCGACAACGAATCTTTCTGCTCCGCGCCAACCGGGCCAATCGGCTCCAGGTACGGCAGTTGAATAATGAAAAGACTTCCCGTTCCGGACCGGCTTTCCGCGCGGATTGAACCGCTGTAGCGGTGCACGATCTGTTTCGTCACGAAAAGGCCCAAACCCACCGCGTCGGAGCGCGTCGTGAAAAACGGGTTAAAAACTTTGTCGAGCACTTCATGGGGAATCCCCTTGCCCGTGTCCGACACTGAAATCTCAACCATCTGGTCTTGCGGGCGCGAAATAATTTCGCAGTGAATCTTCCCCTGCGAGCCGATCGACTGCACCGCGTTTAAAATCAGATTCAGAAAAACTTCCCGAATCTCATGAACATTCGCGTAATAGGAAGGCATCAGAGCGCTGACGTTGCGCGTGATTTCAATCCCTTCCAGCGACGTCTGATAAGAGACCAGGCTGATGGTATCTTCCAGAACCTGCTCCAGCCTCAGCATCTCTTTGGGAGATCCGGAACTCTGGGAAAACATCAAAAGCTTTCGTGTAATATCGGCAGCACGCTTGGTCTGCTTCACAATCGTTTTCAGGACCTCTTCCACCCGGTCATCCATCTGGTTCCGGTCCTTCTGAAGAAGCAGGACCTGGGCCTTGCCGGAAATGATGGTCAGAGGGTTGTGAATCTCATGGGCAATCCCCGTAGCCAACTGCTCAATCGCCGTGAGCTTGGTGGCATGAAGGAGCTGGGCCTGCACGTCCTGAAGCTCCTCGTTGGCGTTACGCAATTCACTCACGCTCAGCGCGTTTCGAAGCGCCTTGGCCACAATCCCGCCGAACTGCCGGAAAAACTGAAAATCCGATTCATCAAAAACCGTCTCAGCCGAAGCGGCTGAAAAGCAAAGACCCCCGGTGAACTCTTCATCTTTCACGAAAAGAGGAATAATCCAGCTGGCCCGCACCGAGTCAAAATCACGGGCCAGAGCGTTGGCTTCCTGCCAAGCCACCTGGCGCACGGCAGGTTCACGCACCACCACGTGAGGGCCGTTCCTTTTCAGAAGCTTGATCAGTGCGGAAGTTTCAGAAAACCGGACCTTGCGCGATTCTGAAATATTCCAGCCATGCACGGAAATAACTTCGTAATCATCACGGAGCTTGTTGGGCACAAAAAGGGTCACATACTTCAGATGAAGGATTTCCCCGAAAGTGTTGACCATCAGATTGCCCAGCTCAGAAAGGTCGAGTGTAAGCGTCAGCTCTTCGGCAAGGTTCAGCAGAGTCAGCTGGCCGTAAGTTTTCTTCTTAAAAATGTAATGATTGAGAAGCTGGCCCAGGTATTTATCGATCCGCTTGAAAGCGGCCGCGAAAATAAAGCTCAGAATCAGGGCGAAAACCAGCGGATGAGTGCCGAGATTAAACTTGGATGAAATGATTGAAACAAGTGAGAAGAGGGTTGCGCCTAGCCCAAAGAGACTCAGGCCGATGAGTAATTTTCTGAGAACTTTTTTTCGTTTGACGAAATAAAGACTCATGAGCGGGATGTAACTCCGGTATTTCCTCCGTGAGTTGTAGAGAGCTTCTCTGCCCTGCTTAATCCCTTACAGCATCCAGGCACTTTTGGCAAAGGCCCGGATGCTCTGAATCAGTTCCTACCACTGCCGAATAATTCCAACAGCGGACGCATTTTAAACCATCCGCCTTCAAAACGGAAACACTAATTTGCGTTTCCACGCCGTTAAATGAATATGCCAGTTTTTCCATATCCATATCAGCGGAACCTTCTTTAAGCGGTTCCACCTGTGACACAATCAGCACGCGCGCGAGCTCGCCCCAGTTGGCTTGTAAAATCTTCGCAAGCTCCGCGTGATCCGTTTTAAGAAAAATTTTCGCGTCGAGACTCGCGCCGATCACACCGGAACTACGTTTCTTCTCAAGCGCGGGCGTGACCGTGTCACGCACCCGGCGGATATGCGACCAATCGGAATAACCTTTCCAGCTTCCGGTCTTGAGCGTCCAGAGGCTTTCATGCACCGAGGCCGTGCCCTCTTCCATCGGGAAAGACTGCCAGACTTCATCCATCGTCATCGGAAGAACCGGAGCCAGCCACTTGACCATGTTCTTCAAAATGTAAAACAACCCGGTCTGCGCGGAGCGGCGAAGGTCGCCGTCTTTACGGCCCGTGTAAAGGCAGTCTTTGAGAATATCAAAATAGTACGAGCTCAAATCCACCGTGCAGAAATTGTGGACCTGCTGATAAATTTCGTGAAAGTTAAACTCTTCGTAAGACTTCTCAACCTTCAAAGCTGTTTCATCCGTCAGGCTCATGGCCCACTGGTCCAGCGGGTTCAGGTGGTCAAAACCCAGAGCGTCAGTCTTGGGATTGAAGTCATACAGGTTCGAAAGAATGTAGCGGAACGTGTTGCGGATCTTGCGGTACGAATCCGCCAGCTGTTTGAGAATATCTTTGGAAAGACGCACGTCCACGCTGTAATCGACCGAGGAGCACCACAGGCGCAAAATATCCGCGCCAAATTCCTTCATAACTTCCTGCGGAGCGACCACGTTGCCCGCCGACTTCGACATTTTCTTCCCGCTTCCGTCCACCACGAAGCCGTGAGTCAGCACGCCCTTAAAAGGCGAAACGCCTTCAAGCGCCATGCCCGCCGTCAGCGAGCTTTGAAACCAGCCCCGGTGCTGGTCCGAACCTTCCAGATAAAGATCGGCCGGGAATTTTAATTCCCCCTTCCGATCACCCTTCAACACAGCCTGATGGCTGACGCCGGAATCAAACCAAACGTCGATAATATCGTCTTGTTTTATCAGATTTTGGTTAGCGCAACACCGAGGGGCTTTATTTCCAGGAAAAAAATCTGAAGCAGATTTCTCAAACCAAATATCCGCGCCATGCTCCTGAAAAAGTTCGACTATTTTCTCTTTCGTTTCGGATACAAACACTTTAGCGCAACCCGAACAACGAATAATCGGAATAGGAACACCCCAGTAACGCTGGCGCGACAAACACCAGTCGGGCCGGCCTTCCACCATCGAGCCGATGCGATTCTTGCCCCAGTCCGGCGTGAACTTGATCTTGCCCTGAATCGCGTCCGACATTTTGTAGCGGAGATTATCGTGATCGATTTTCATGAACCACTGCGGAGTCGCGCGGAAAATAATCGGCTTCTTACAGCGCCAGCAGTGCGGGTAAGAGTGCGAATACTTTTCCTGATGCACCAGCTTGCCTTTACCTTGCAAGATTTCAATGACCTTCAGGTTCCCGGCCTTCAAAACATGCAAGCCTTCGGCTTCAGGGTAAAGTTGCAAAAAATTATCATCAAATCCAGGGTCTTTTCCGATTAGGGTGGTTTGAAACTTACCCCAATGGTTGACCGGCGAAAGAATTGGAAGATCATTATCAATGTATCCATATTTGTAGTCGTCTTCACCGTGGCCCGGCGCGATATGCACAATGCCCGTACCGTCGGCGGCTGAAACATAATCCGCTTCAATAACTCTTGAGAAGCGATTTAAAAATGGATGCTTTGCTTCTAAGCCTTTAAGCTCTTCCCCTTTAACCTTTTTTACGATGTGGATATTTTCCAGACCCAGCTTGCTCTGCAAAGTGCCAAGCAAAGCTTCGGCAAAAATAAAATTCCCCTTGCTGGTTTCAGCAAAAACATATTCAAGATCAGGATGAACAGCCAGGCCAACGTTGGCTGGAAGGGTCCAGGGTGTAGTCGTCCAAACCAAAAACGAGTAAACCCCAACAGGAATATCTGATCTTTTTGTGCCTGTTTCCGCATCGTTTGAGAAAGTCACATAAACCGTTTCGTCAACCTTGTCTTCATATTCAAGCTCGGCGTCGGCCAGCGCGGTTTCGCAGTCCCAGCACCAGGGAACCGGCTTCAGGCGCTGTTCAATGTAGTCCTTTTCATAAATCCGCAGAAAAGACTCGGCAATCGCCGCCTGATACGAATAATTCATGGTCAGATAAGGCTTGTCCCACTCGCCGAACACGCCCAGGCGCTTGAACTCCTCTTTCTGAATCGCGATAAAACGCTCGGCGTATTTGCGCGCCTCTTTGCGAAACGGCACCCGCTCCACCTGCTCCTTGCGCTTGCCCATTTCCTTCAAACACGCGTGCTCGATCGGCAGACCGTGGCAGTCCCAGCCCGGAATATAAAGCGCGTCAAACCCGCGCATGGTTTTGTACTTTACAATGATGTCTTTGAGGATTTTGTTCAGCGCATGGCCGATGTGAGTCTGGCCGTTGGCATACGGAGGGCCGTCATGAAGAACGTATTTCTCTTTGGCTTTAACGGCCCTGGCGCGGATCTTCTGATAAAGACCGCCCTCTTCCCAGCGCTTGAGCATTTCAGGCTCACGCTTGGCAAGCTCGGCCTTCATCGGGAAAGCCGTGTTCGGCAAATTCAGCGTTGTGTCGTACTTTTTTTCAATAGTCATTCTAGTTTTTACTCATACGCGTTTTACTTTTCTCCACATACACCAGAGCAATACTTGCAACAGCGAAACCAATTTGAATAAGAAAATCGTAAACGATGGGAACGTTTACTTTCTGCCCATTTCTAACATACTCGACGGTGACACTTTCAATAGATGTACCAAAAACACCATGGGTCGGAGAAGCATGAGCACCTTCCTGTCCTGCATATCTTTCAATTAAAAACTGAGGGCTGAAAGTTTTTATTTTGGGAGTTTGTCCACCTTGCGGAACTTCCCAGTCAAGCAGAAATCCGTTCTCCACCCAATCCTTCAGTTCAATGGAGGAATATATGGAAGAATCAGGTTTGTCGGAAAAAATAATTGGAAGGCGCCCAAAAGCTTGCGGGATAAGGGCCTTTTTCTCCGCAGATTGAACCACTTTACCAGTTATTGGATCAGACTCAGTAATTCGAATTAAGCCATACTGATTTAATTTCATAACACGAAACACATCGCCCGTTTCACCAGCTAAATCAAAAAGCAATCCGTCGTCACCTTGCGATCCGACTATAACACGAAGTCTGACTCCGACATTTCTAACTTCATCGAAATTTAATTCACTATTAAATCTCTCGCACGCTGCCCTTAACAGGCTGGCGTGGCTTCTTAAGTCTTCTAACCTTTGGTCAAAATCTTTATTCATTTTTTAGTTTTCTTACTGGACGGGCAAAAGGTTGTTTTAAGGCAACTCTCGCAGGCGTTTTGGGAGTCCAAAACGCCGAGAGTGTAGACGGACGTTCCGAGAGGAACGGACCGACGGTGCCGGAAACAACTTTTGACCGTCCGAGCATCAGAATTTTTTTAAAGCGGCTTCCAGAAGCTTGTCGAGCTTGGGGCCGGCTTCGTTCGCGGTTTTGATGATTTCCTTGATGTCGCAGGGTTCCAGATGATCCGGGTCGCAAAGATCGGTGGCGATGCTCAGGCCCAGCACTTCCATGCCCATGTGCACGGCCGTAATCACTTCAGGCACGGTCGACATGCCGACCAGGTCCGCTCCCCATCCGCGAAGCATGCGGTACTCGGCGCGGGTTTCGAGGTTGGGGCCTGAAACGCCCACGTAAACGCCCTGGCGCACCGGCTGTTTGATTTCGCGCGCGGTGTCATCCACGATTTTGGCGAGGCGCGCGGAGTAAGGCGCGCACATGTCCGGAAAACGGGGGCCAATGCGCTCGTCGTTGGGACCGATCAAAGGATTCACGCCCATGAAATTGATGTGGTCTTCAATGATCACGATTTCGCCCTTGCGGTAGTTCAGGTTCATGGCGCCGGCGGCATTGGAGACCACCAGGATTTTCGCGCCCAGTTCTTTCATGACGCGCACGGGAAACACGACATCCTGAATGTCGTAGCCTTCATAGAAATGAAAACGGCCTTCCATCACGACAACTTTCTTGCCGGAGAGTTCGCCGAAAAGCAGGTTGCCGGCGTGCGACTGCACGGTGGAAACCGGAAAATTGGGAATGTCTTTATATGGAAGCTCGCAGTCTTTCTTGATCTTCGAGGCCAGGTTGCCCAGGCCGGTGCCCAGAATAATGGCGACTTCGGGCTGAAGCTCGGTGTGTTTGCGGATATAAGAAACGGCTTCGCGGAGTTTTTCGAGTAAATCGGATTTTTGCTGAAAGCGGGTCATAGGCATCAGGTTCCGGCTCCAAATTGAAGGGCGAGAGTGACCAGGATGCGGACCACCACGCGGTTAACAAAGAAAAGAAGCATGAAAGCAAGAAGCGGGGTCAGGTCGAGCATGCCGATCTGAAGCGGAACACGGCGCAGGGGCATGAGGATCGGGTCGGTGATCTGGTGAATAAACTGCACGACCGGATGATACGGCTCGACCGGGAACCAGGAAATAATAATGCGGGCGACCAGAATCCAGTAAAGGATCTGGCAGATGGCATTGACCAAAAAAGCCAGACTGCTGAACATTTCTCCGATAATAAACATGATTTATCCTTTCGCTAATTCCTGACCGCGCTTGGTTGCAGCCTCAACCGCCTGACTGACAATGTCGGCCATCTTAAATTGCTCAAAAACTTTTAAAGCGGCTTCCGTCGTACCGCCCTTGGAAGTCACGCGCTTGCGAAGCTCTTCGGGCGAAACATCGGAGGCCGAAGCCAGAAGCCCGGCGCCCGCCGCTGTCTGCACCGCCAGAAGCCTTGCCTGCTCTTCAGTCAGGCCCTGCGCTTTGGCGGCTTTTTCCAGGAGTTCCATCAGAAGAAAAAAGTAGGCCGGACCACTGCCGGAAACCGCGGTGACCAGATCAAAGTGCTTTTCTTCGAGGCGGGTTATTTTACCGCATCCTGAAAAAATTTTCTCCGCAAAAGAAAAGGCCCTCTCTGAGGAGGCTGTCAGCGCCGTCACGGAAGCCCCCACCGTGGCCCCCAGGTTCGGCATGGCCCGGACCAGCTCCGCTTCTGGGAAAAGCGCGCGGAATTTCTCAAGCCGTGTGCCGGCCAGAATCGAAATTAAAACGTGCTGTCGGGTCACGCCCGGTTTCATTTCAGAAGCCGTGGAGGGCAGGTCCTGCGGTTTAACGGCGATCAAAACGGCCGTGCTTTTGCGCGTTAAGTCTTCGTTGGAAGAAGCCAGCTGGGTTTTCCACTTGGCGCTGAACTCTTTGGCCTTGTCGGTCAGTTTGTCGAACACCACGACCTGCGAAGGCTGAATCAGCTGTTTCTTGAAAAGGCCTTCGACAATGGCCGTGCCCATGTTGCCCACGCCGATCAAACCGAGTGTTTCCTGAATTTTCATATCATTCCCCTTTTGCCGGCCTGGGGCCGAAAACGGCCGAGCCGATTCTCAAAAGCGTTGCGCCTTCTTCAATCGCGATTTCGTAATCACCGGACATTCCCATCGAAAGAATGCTCCAGTCGTAGCCTGAAAATTTCTGCTGAAGCTCATCCCGCAAATTTCTGACCGCGCGAAATGAAGCGCGGATTTTTTCCTGATCTTCCGTCAGCGGGCCGATCGTCATGAGCCCGCGGATGCGGATACGGCTTTTTTTCATGAGCGGGATCAAGTCAGCGACCCCGTCCAGCTCAAACCCGTGTTTGGTTTCTTCGCCCGAACTGTTGACCTGAATCAAACAGTCCACATAGCGGATGCCTCTGGCCGAGGCCTGCCGGTCGATTTCAACAGCCAAGTCGACGCTGTCCAGAGAATGAATCAGCGAAACTTCTCCGATGACCTGTTTGACCTTGTTGGTCTGCAGGTGGCCGATCATGTGCCATTGAATCGGCAGTTTGGCCAGAACCGGATCGCTTTTCTTGCTTAAAAGGTTCTGCACCCGGTTCTCGCCGAAAGCGCGCACTCCGGCGCGAAAAGCCTCCGCGACACGCTCCGGCTCCACCGTCTTGCTGACCGCGAGAAAAGAAATCTCGTCCGGACTGCGCCCGGCTTTTAAAGCGGCCAGACGAATGCCTTCACGAATTTGATCGAGCCGGACAGCAATATCGTTCATGCGGTTTTTTGAGCTTCGGCTTCCGCTGCCGGCGGCTGTTCGGACTGATTTTCCAAAGCCATCGTTTCAAAAATCTGAAAGAGCTTGCGCACATTCTGGCGCGCGATCAGGAAATAAGCTTTGTCGCTGGCATTGTAAGCGATAAAAGAATCGCGCGTGGGCTCTTCTTCCCCAATCTTGATTTCTTCAACTGTTTTGCCTTTATCCGTGCCCCACAGTCTGATCCACGGGCTGGTCAGGGTGAAACCTAGTTCAGCTTCGGGGCGCTTTTCATTATCGAGAAATTCCTTCACGTAAAGGTCGGCGTATTGGCTAACCAGCTGATCGACATATTTCTTTTCCAGCTGTTTGCCCAGCAGGTCGATAGGCTCAAGCCAGTACCAGGTGTCTTCTTTTTTCTCGACTTCGTACTCCTTATCGAGCGTGCGGATGCGCATTTTGGTCACCTGGTTTAGAGGCGTGCGGAAAACCTGCTTTAACCGCAGGGAATAAAGGGAACGGGAAAAAGCTTTTTTAAAATCTTCAGAGATCAAAAAGTATTCAGACTCGCCTTCCCACCGCGCGTAATAATAAGTACCCACGGGCGAATGATCGCCGATGCAAAGATAACGGCGGTGCCCCGGCTCGGTTTCCACGCCGATTTTCAAAGACGGCTTGAGAAGCCCGTACTCTTCCCAGATTTTTTCAGGCTTCATACGCTGGGAGCGGTTGGAAACCCGAAGGGCCGTGGCCAGGCCGTCAACCATGAATGTATCCGCGGGAGATTCCACCGGAAAGCGGAGCATCCAGGTCTCGCCTTTTTTTTCAAGCGTCAGAATCTGATTATTTTCCATGTTCTGAATCTGAAGCCAGCGCACCGGGGCTTTTTCATCCGCCGGCATGATTTTTTCCATCACGGGCGCTTTGGGCTCGGAAATATTTTTGAGCGGTTGAGGCTCCCAGAGAAAGTAAGCCGCCATGACTGCCGCGAAAAGGGCCAGAACGGAAAAAGTAACCGACGTTTTCATACGGTTTTTTTACGGTAAAAAATAATCACAAGGCCGGAAATTAAAAACACGCCGGGAATGATGCCCAGAATCCCGAACAGCATTTTGGAGCGCTGGGGCGTGGTCAGGAAAAGCGGTTTAAACTCGAGCTGGCGCGGAGGCAGTGTCACGAAACGGTCGTCTTTGACCAGCCAGCGGATCATACTTTCAGCCAGATTGAGGTTACCGGAAAGCTGAAGATAAGCGTCGGTCACAAAATCACTGTCGCCGACCACAATCATTCTCCCGCCTTTCTCCCCTTCTTGCTGAGCGGCTACGGCCATGCAGATGGGGCCCGCGATATCGGTCGCCGCGTCAAAAACCGCCTGGCCTTTTTCAAGGTCGGCCAGATTATTTTCCGCCCAACTGCCGGAACCCGAAAGCGCCAGAGGTATGACTTCAATGCCGGGAGCGCTATCCACGGAAGGCTGAACACTGCGGGACACCGGAAAGAACGTGGTTTGGTTGAAACCGTTAGTCACGGGGTGATCGGTCACATACTGCGCCACCATCGGCACCAGGAAATCACCGCCGACCACACGGCTCATTTTATCCACCACAACGTTATCGCCCAGATCAATGCTGAAAACCTTCATGAAGTCTTTGAAACTTTTACCGGTTCCCGGGTCCATCGGGTCGATTAAAAAAAGAATTCCCGTGCCGGTATTAAAACTCGCTTTGAGAAGATTGAGTTCTTCAGGCGCGAATTCCTGATGCGGGCCCGGAATAACCACCGCGTCGCAAAAGGGCGGGATTTTGTCGCGCGACAGGATAATTTCCTGAAGCTGATAATTTGAATTCAGAAGGTTCTGGCGCAGCTGTGAAAGGCTGTTGCGGTCCACGCCGTTGAGCAGGGCTTCACCGTGAGTCGTTGAAAAGCAGACGGAATACCGCTGGGGGTTGACCAATCGCATCAGCGCGTTGGTGAAGGTTTCTTCATTGGGCTCAGTCACCCTTTCGGTACGGCCCTGATACTGCACCACCACGGTGTAGAAGCGGTCGACGTGAAACCGTTTGGCCATGGAGGGCACGCGGTCGGGATCATAGAAAGTATATTTAAAATCCGGATGATGCTGACGGCACTCTTTCAGGAAAACTTCGAAATTTTCACGCGCCGGATCGTCGTGGGGATAAAAAGCGAAAACTTCAATCTTCTCGCTTTTAAGTTTTTCAAGAAGACCGATGGTCTGCGCGGTCAGGGAATAAATTTTATCTTTGGTGAAATCCCAGCGTTTGTTGAAACGGCCGACCAGAATCATGCCCAGCGCGAGCGTCACAAAGAGCACGATCGAAACCAGAATCAGCTGAAATCTCATGAAGAAATGTTTCATCGCCTACCCCTTCCAGTTCCGGGTTTCAATGGAACGGATGGTCAGAAACAGGAAATAAATATGAAAGAAAAGAAAATAAGCGATATTGCGCAGGTCCAGAACGCCGACCGTAAACTCGCGGAAATGCGCCAAGGGTGAAATCGCGGCCAGGATTTTGGCGAACATTCCATCAGAGACGCCTACCGCCCAGTCCAGCACCCAGAAAAGAAGCAGGAGGCTAAAAGTGATAATCGCGCTGACAATCGGACTTTCGGAAATAGAAGAAACAAAAAGACCGAGTGAGAGATACGCCATGCCCAGCATCCAGAAGCCGACATACCCGCAGGCCAGCGGGCCCCAGTCCAATTCCCCGCCGATGCTGTGGACGAAAAAGGCGTAGAGAAGCGTGGGCAGAGTCAGCATTTCAAAAAACCAGACCAGCCCCAGAAATTTCCCCCAGACAATGTCAAAGTCGGAAAGCGGATAAGTGAAAAGAAGTTCGAGCGTTTCCTGACGGCGCTCTTCGGCGAACGCGCGCATGGTCAGAAGCGGAACAATAAAGACCAGCACGACCGCGGTATTAATAAAAAAAGAACCGAACACGAAGCGGGTCAGGCCCAAACCTTCGACCCCCTGGAAGGCTTGCTTGGCGGCGTCGAGAGAAATTTTGGCGTAACTGAGCACGAGCAGGGAGAAAAACATCCCGGCCGTCAGCAGAAAGAAAAAGAAAAGCAGAACGCCGGTCCAGGAATGAAAATAAGAGAGAAAATCTTTCCGGGCCAGCGCGAAAGCGTTTTTCATGATCCGGTTCCTTCCGCGAGCCCGCCGCTCATCTGTTCGTTCACCACGATTTTCATAAAAATCTCTTCAAGACTCAAACGGCCGGAGCGGATTTCCAGCAAAGGAATCTGATGCTCCACAAAAAGGCGCGTGATCGCGGGCCGGAGATCTTCTCCCTGACCCATCGTGAGACAGAAAGAAACCTGCGTGCCTTCTTCCTCAAAGCTAACGTGCTGAACCGCGCTGAAAGACCGTAAAATACTCAACGCTTCATCGCTGCGCTGACGGTCGCCGATGACCACGTGAATTTCATGCGCTTTGGTCAGACCAGCTTCAAGTTCGCCGGTTGTACCGCTGGCCACCACTTTACCGTGATTCATAATCATCACGCGGTCGCAGACCATGCTGACTTCCGGCAGAATATGCGTGGAAAGAATCAGACTGCGTTCACGGCCGAGCTCACGGATCAGCTTGCGGATTTCAATAATCTGTTTGGGGTCGAGACCGTTCGTAGGTTCGTCCAGAATCAGAATGTCGGGGTCACCGACCAGCGCCTGCGCCAGTCCCACTCGCTGTTTATAACCCTTGGAGAGACGGCCAATCAGGCGTTTGCGCATTTCCCAAAGCCCACAGCGCTCCATGATGTGTTCCAGATGTTTGCGCCGTTCACGGCTGGGAACACCTTTGAGGCTGGCGGCGAAATTCAAAAATTCTTCGGCGCGCATATCGGGATAAAGGCTGACCGACTCCGGCAGGTAGCCGATTTTCTTTTTGGCTTTCCGGGGATCTTTGAAAAGGTCGGAACCGCCCACGAAAACCCGGCCTTCGGAAGGCGGGAAAAAACCGGTCAGGATCCGCATGGTCGTGGTTTTGCCCGCGCCGTTAGGGCCGAGAAACCCGAGCACTTCGCCCTGCCTTAACTCAAATGAAACCTGATCAATCGCGCGGAATTTCCCGAAATCCTTACACAAATTTTCAACCCGGACTTTCACGGGAGAAATGGGTTTATCCGCCATGTTTAACCTTCGCGAATTTTCTTTTACCGCACTGCACCAGCACTTCAGCGGTGATATCCACGTTGAGAGCAAGATCGGAAATTTTTTCCTGATTAATCCGCACACCGCCCTGCTCGATCAGGCGCTTGGCTTCACTTTTGGAGGGCGCCAGGCCGGCATCCACCAGCAGGGCCGTAATCCCGTAACTTTTCTGAGGAAGCTTCACGGTTTCAATTTCATCAGGCAAGCCTTTTTCCTTGAACATACGGTCGAATTCCGAGCGCGCGAGCTTGGCGTTTTCAGTACCCTGAAAAAACCCGGCGATTTTCTCCGCCAGATCGGCCTTGCCGTTACGGGGATCCTGTTTAAATTTTTCAAGAAACGCGGAAAGCTCCTGCTCGCTCATTCCACTGGCATATTGAGCGAAAGACGGCGCGAGTTTATCGGGAATCGACATCAGCTTACCGAAAATATCACGGGCTTCATCATTGATCGCGATCGCGTTACCAAGACTCTTGCTCATTTTCTTGACGCCGTCGGTACCTTCAATAATCGGAAGGGTCATAATCATCTGCGGTTTCTTGCCCCAGATTTTCTGCAATTCACGGCCGACCAGCAGATTGAATTTCTGGTCGGTTCCGCCCAGCTCCAGATCGGAATCAATCACAACCGAATCATAGCCCTGAAGAAGCGGGTACAAAAACTCAATCAGCGCGATAGGCTGATTGGATTTATAGCGTTTGCTGAAATCGTCACGCTCAAGCAGACGAGCGACCGTGTATTGCGAAGTCAGGTGAAGAAAATCGGCCGGCGACATTTTGGCCAGCCATTCGGAGTTGTAACGGACTTCGGTCTTGGATTTATCGAGAATTTTGAAAACCTGCTCCTGATAGGTTAGCGCGTTCTGCTTGATCTGCTCTTCAGAAAGCATGGGCCGGGTTTCACTGCGGTGCGAAGGGTCGCCGATACGGGCTGTGAAATCGCCGATGATAAAAACCACGAGGTGCCCGCAATCCTGAAATTGCCTGAGCTTGCGAAGCGGAACAGTATGACCCAGATGAAGGTCGGGGCTTGAAGGATCGGCTCCGTATTTAACGCGAAGGGGTTTTTTCTTTTCAAAAGAAGCCGATAGCCGGGTCTTGAGCTCCTCCGGCGCGACCATATCGACCGCGCCCTGGGTCAAAATCTTAAACTGGCTTTCCGGAGACTGAAACAAGTGCTATCCCTCTTTTTTACAAATAGTTGGAGCATTTTATCAGGCTTTCCCCCCCTGGGCAAGAAGGGTCTCGAGCCCCCTCATGCTATAATCCGCGCCATGCAAATTAAAACAACTCCCCCCTCCGCGGTCACTTACCGGGAAGCTTTTTGGGTTTGGGTCCGGATCGCTTTGCTGAGTTTCGGCGGACCGGCCGGCCAAATCGCCGTCATGCATAAAATCCTGGTGGAAGAAAAAAAGTGGATTAATGAAAACCGCTTTTTACACGCCCTCAATTACTGTATGTTTCTGCCCGGCCCGGAAGCTCAACAGCTGGCCACTTACATCGGCTGGGTACTTCACGGCACTCGCGGAGGCCTGACTGCCGGATTGCTTTTTATCCTTCCGGGTTTTATCTCCATTCTTATTTTGAGCGTCATTTTTGCTTTGTTTCATGAATTGCCCGCGATCGGCACTGCTTTTTTTGTCCTTAAGGCGGCGGTACTGGCCCTGGTCATCGAAGCTATTTTGCGGATCGGGAAAAAAGCTTTAAAAAACGAGGTCATGCTGATTCTGGCCGTACTGGCTTTTTCCGCCCTTTTCTTTTTAAACGCTCCATTCCCCGCGGTCATCGCGTGCGCCGCGCTGACAGGCTATCTCGGCGGTAAAATTCTTCCGGAAAAATTTCATGTCATTAAACCTCGCGCGGTCGCGGATGAACCCGATCTTCCGGTTCACACAAAACCTTCATGGAGCCGTTCGTTTAAAGTGATTCTGATTTGGGGCGTGATCTGGTTCGCGCCGTTGGCCGGGCTCGCGTTAGGCTTGGGCCCGAATCACGTACTGGTTCAGGAAGCCTTGTTTTTCAGTAAGGCGGCGGTCGTGACTTTCGGCGGCGCTTATTCCGTGCTGGCTTATATCGCCCAACAGGCAGTCCACACGTTTCATTGGCTGAACGCGGGAGAAATGCTGACCGGCCTGGGCATGGCGGAAACCACGCCAGGGCCTCTGATTCAAGTGGTGCAATTCGTCGGTTTCATGGGTGCCTACCGCAATCCGGCGCCTTTCTCACCGCTGACATCCGCGGTACTGGGATCAATCGTGACAACCTGGATGACTTTCGCGCCCTGTTTTCTTTGGATTTTTCTGGGCGCTCCGCTGATTGAACATTTGCGCGAGAACAAGTCTGTCAGTACGGCCCTTTCGGGAATCACGGCCGCGGTCGTGGGTGTGATCGCCAACCTCGCGCTCTGGTTTTCCATGAATGTTTTATTCACCCGCCCAGGCGATATCCGCTCGTTCAACCTGCCGGCTTTCCTGATCGCGGGCGGAACCCTGGCTGTCATGCATGTCATTGGCAGAAAAAAGAAAGTCGTGTAGAATGCCCGGCATGTCACCAATTCACCCTTCAGCCGTGATCGGCAAGAATGTTCAGATGGGCTCTGGAAACGTCATCGGCCCCAATGTGATCATTGAAGATGACGTTAAGATCGGCGACAACAACCAGTTTTTAGCCGGAGCTTATATCTGCTCCGGCACCGAAATCGGTGACGCGAATGTTTTTCATATGCACGCCATCGTCGGCCACACGCCTCAGGATCTGGCTTTTAAATATGAACCGACCTTCACCCGGATCGGCAGTCACAATGTCATCCGCGAATTCGTGACCATTCACCGAGGAACCAAGGCCGGCACCTGGACCCAGATTGGCGATCACAATTACATCATGGCGTACTGCCATATCGCCCACAACTGCCGGCTCGGCAGCCACATCATCATGGTCAACAATGCTTCGCTGACCGGTCATATCGAAGTTGAAGACCGGGCTTTTCTTTCCGGCATGACCGGTTTTCACCAGTTTACCCGCATCGGCACCTTGGCGATGGTCAGCGCGCTCTCGGCTTTCAACAAAGATATTCCCCCGTTCATCATGTGCGGAGGCAGACCGGGCGTGGCGCAGGGAATCAACGTGATCGGGATGAGGCGCGCGGGCATCAGCGCTCCGGTCCGGGAAGAAATCAAGAAATGCTACAAACTCCTCTACCGCTCAGGCCTGAATACTTCACAGGCCGTCGAAGAAATTAAAAAGCAGTTTTCCAGCCCCGAAGTTCAGCACTTGGTGAGATTTATTGAATCTTCTAAAAGAGGAATTATCCGCGGAGCGGATGCTTCGGAAGATACTCAGGAATCGGAAGAAGAACTGATCTGAAAACCGTTTGTTTCCTGCCACAGAAGATCTGCAACCCGCTTATGACCGGCCCGGTTCCAGTGGATGTCTTCCCGCAAGTAGTAACGGCTGACCGTTTCTTTCGGGTCTGAACCTTGCATAAACGCGGGGAAGAAATCAATAAACCGGACGTTTTTCTCACGGCACCATTCTTTCCAAACGCTTTCCTGCTTCTGGTCCCTTTTCACGCTTAAAATCTGCACCGGCCACGGATAAACGGCAACCGTCATTTTGATATGATGCTTTTCCAATAAGGCGTACAGCTGATCCATGTGAGACCGTTCAAGCCTGAGTCCTTCCTGAACGGTAGGCAGAGAGTAAACCGAATCATCAAAACTCCACAAGTCCTGCAGACGGCGGTCTTCCGGCCGTTTTGTTTCGGAATGACTTTTCTTCCCAAAATAATCCTTCACACAAAAAAGAACGCGGACCAGAATGGAGTTATCCTTCAACGCTGATATCTGAAGGCTTCCCTTCCCCGGGTTCACGGCGTAATTGATCTCGTCGATAACATCTGAAGTATCAATAAAAACAAAAACCTCATCCGCTTCAAGCCCCAGGGTTTCAAGCAAGTACGCGGTTTTTCGCAGATAAAGCACGGGTGAATAAGAGCTGACACCGGCGTCGAGAACTTCAATGCCTAGAGGTTTAAGTTTCAGCGCGGTTTGCCCGGCAAAGGTTTCTTCGTAATCAACCCCAATGCCCTCCGTGAACGAATCCCCCACAAATAAAATCCTTCGTCCCGTTTTTTTCAGCTCGACGTTCCGTTTCGAAAAATCCCGGAGTCCGAGGGAGTTGGTCATTAACTTGTAAGAACTTCCGCCCCAGGACTCCATTGATTCAGCGTTAGGGTTAAAACCATGATGATAGGCGGAAGATGAAACGCGCACAGGGTCGGGAACGGGTTTAGGAACGCCGAAAGCCGTGTAAAGCCTGCCGGCGCAAAAATCGAAGGCGAGAAAAGTCAGGAAGAAAAGAGTAACCCTCTTAAACTTTTCCAAGAATCAGGATGGAATTTTTACCGCCGAAACCGAAAGAATTTTTCATCGCCACTTCGATCTTGGCTTTCCTCGATTTATTTGGGACATAATCGAGGTCGCATTCAGGATCGGGCGTTCCGTAGTTGATGGTGGGGGGAATCTCTTCGTGCTTCATCGCCAGGATGGTCGCGATTAATTCCATCGCTCCCGCCGCGCCGATGAGGTGACCGATCATGGACTTCGTGGAAGACACCGGAATTTTGTAAGCGTGCGCGCCCAGCGCTTTCTTAATAATCATCGTTTCAGTCTTGTCGTTGAGCGGGGTTGAGGTGCCGTGGGCGTTAACGTAATCAATATCCTCCGGCTTTACGCCCGCGTTCTGCATGGCCATTTTCATGGCGCGAACAGCTTCCGTACCTTCCGGGTCCGGCGCCGTCATGTGATAAGCGTCGGTCGTCATGCCATGCCCGAGAATCTCCGCGTAAATTTTTGCTCCACGTTTTCTCGCGTGCTCATATTCTTCCAGGACTAAAATCCCCGCTCCCTCGCCCAGCACGAAACCATCGCGGTCACGGCTGAACGGGCGTGAAGCACCGGTCGGATTATCATTGCGGGTCGACATCGCGCGCGCCACGCAAAACGCCGCCAGAATGCCAGGAAAGATCGAAGCTTCGGCACCGCCCATGATCAGAAAATCCATGGCTCCGTTGCGGATCGCGTCAAACGCGTAACCGCCCGCGTCGGAAGCCGAAGAACAAGCCGTGGAAATAGAAAAGCTGGGGCCGGTAACTCCAAGCTCGATTGAAATATTGCTGGTGCAAGCATCGGGAAAACCCGCAAGCGCCGTAAAAGGATTGATGCGCATGGGGCCTTTTTCCATCAGCGTCGTATGCTGATTTAAAATGTACCCGTGGCCGGCCATGGAAGTCCCGATAATGACGCCGGTTCTTTCGCGCCCGCCGTTTTCCTGAAAATTCAGCCCGGCATCCTGGACCGCCATTTTCGCGGCGGCAACGGCAAGCTGGGAAGTGCGGTCCATGCGCTTGAGGCGCTTGGCGTCAATAAATTGGGCCGGGTCAAAATTCTTGATTTCACCGGCAAACTGGGTGGTAAAAGCGGAAGGGTCAAAAGCTTCGATTTTGGAAATTCCGGAACGCCCGTCTTTCAGGGCGTTCCAGAACTCATCTTTTCCAAAACCAATGGAAGAAACAACTCCAAGGCCGGTAACAACGACGCGCCGTTTTCCAGACTCTGAGGGAATCACGGCTTAAAAACTTAGCGTGTTGAAACGGTTTCTTTGCAGCTCAGGGCGATTTTACGGGCTTCGTGATCAACGTTGAGAATGCTGACGTTGAGTGAATCGCCGGTGCGGAATTTTTTCTCAAGATCGGCAGACTGGGTTGCCGGAATTTCAGAAACGTGAACCAAGCCTTCCAACCCATTATCAAGCTCGACAAACAGGCCGAAGTTGACGATGCGGGTAATCTTCCCGGACATCGGCATCCCCGCCACGAGATTCTTGGTCAGCTGATCCCACGGATCTTCAGTCAACTGCTTCATGCCCAGGGAAATCTTCTGAGCTTCGGTGTCGATGGAAAGAACCATCACATCCACAGGCTCACCCTTTTTCAGGACATCGCTAGGTTTGTTGACTTTGTGGGTCCATGAAATATCGGAGATATGCACAAGACCGTCAATGCCCGGCTCAAGTTCGATGAACGCGCCGTAGTCGGTCAAATTGCGGACCGTACCCTTAACCTTTTCACCGATGCGGTACTTGTCGGAAACCTTGGCCCAGGGATTTTCCTGAGTCTGTTTCATACCCAGGGAGATCTTCTTGGCATCCTTGTCCATGTTCAGGATGATGACTTCAACTTCATCACCAATCTGAAGCAGTTCGGAAGGATGGGTCACGCGCTTGGTCCAGGAAAGCTCGCTGATATGAACAAGACCTTCAACGCCCGGCTCAAGTTCCACAAACGCGCCGTACGGAAGGATATTCACAACCTTGCCCTTAACCTGGGTACCGCTGGAATAACGGCTTTCAACATTGCCCCAAGGATTGGCGCTTTTCTGTTTGAGACCCAGAGAAACTTTTTCATTGGTGCGGTCAATGCTGATGATCATGACATCAAGTTCATCACCCAGCTTAACCATTTCGGACGGATGGGACAAACGGCCCCAGCTCATGTCCGTGATATGAAGCAGACCATCAAGGTCGCCCAGATCCACAAACACGCCGAAGTCGGTGATGTTTTTCACGCGGCCGCGGATGACCTGGTTTTCCTGAAGCTCGGCAATTTTCTTACCGCGAGCCTGGGAACGTTCCTTATCGATGAAATCTTTGCGGGAGACCACCACGTTCTTGCGCTTATGGTTGATCTTGACGATGACAAACTTGCTTCCAAGACCCAGGAACTGGTCCAGATTGCGGGTCGGCTTGCTGTCGACCAGAGAAGCCGGCAGGAAAGCTTCCATGCCGATATCGACCATGAAACCGCCGCGGACTTTCTTGAAAATTTTGCCTTCGACAATACTGCCTTCTTCGGCATTGACGAGAAGGTCGTTCCAGGTACGCTGACGGTCGGCCTTTCTCTTGGAAAGAACCACGATGCCTTCTTCATCATTGAAAGATTCAAAGAGGACATCCATCTCAGCGCCAATCTGTACTTCAGACTGATCCGGAAATTCATCCAGATGGAGAATGCCTTCAGCCTTGTATCCGATATCTACCAGAACCTCCCGGCCACGGATGGCGACAATCTTACCTTTTACTACTTCGCCTTCCTCAAAATTTTGGACAGTTTTTTCGTAAAGATCGGAAAATTGGGAACTCATACGGGCTAAAGCCTCCTGAAAAATAAAAGAATTACGATGGACATTGCGATACCCGGAAGTTCTAAAAGCCTGAACTGGAAAGGGTTATATCGGTCCAATCGAAGTGGAGGGATTATAGCATAAACGATCAGATTGCCAAACAGAATTTAACCCGGCCTGGAAGGGCCGTCAAATCAGGCGCGCAGGGCCTTTCGGAGCTTTGAAATACGGGCCAGAAATCGATGCAGACCGGCCTCGTCTTTCCTCATAACCAGCCGTTCAAAAGCCTTGATTTGAGCCGTAAAACGTTTGAACACAGGTTTGAGAGCTTGGCGGTTGGAGATAAAGATCGGAACCCAGACGGAGGGATCGGCTTGAGCGATACGGGTGGAGTCCATAAACCCGCCCGCGGCGAACGGAAACGACTTGGAGTCGGCCGAAGCCACCAAACAGACCGCCGAAGCGTGAGGCAGGTGGCTGATCTCAGCAGTCACACGATCGTGACGAACCGGATCGATTTCATAAATCCGCCCGGAAATCTTTTTCCAGAAATCCCGGACTGCCGTGTAGCCTTTGGAAGCGCCGGAGCGGATGACAAACGTAAGATGCTTGTCGTAAAGACCAGGCTGACAGGCTTCAATCCCCCGCCGGTGCGAACCGGTCATGGGGTGAGCGCTGGTGAAGGAAATACGCTTGAGATTTTTGCGGGCCCAGGAGCAAATCTCCTGTTTGGTGCTGCCGACATCCGTGACCAAAGTACCGGGTCTGGCTGAAGCCTCGATTTTTTTCAGGAGCGGTTTAAGTGTGTCCACCGGAGTGCAGAGAATAATCAGATCCGCGGAACTTGAAGCCTTCTTCAGATCAGAAGCTTCGTGAATCCATTTCTGGCTCAGGGCCCGGCGCACCGCCTGTTGATTACGGCTGACACCGGTGATCCGGGCTTGCGGAAACTTCTTCCGGCACGCCGCTGCCAGCGAGCCTCCCATCAATCCCAGACCTACGACCGTGATTTTTTTAAATTTCACGCCCCACGACTTGAGCAATCGCTCGAAGTTCACCCATCATTTTCACGAACTGATCCGGAAGAAGCGACTGAGGACCGTCGCTCTTGGCCTGTTCGGGATTGGTGTGCACTTCCACCATGATGCCGTCACAGCCCGCGGCCACAGCCGCGCGCGCGATCGGAGCCACATAAGAACGCTTACCCGTACCGTGCGAAGGATCCAGCAGAATCGGAAGGTGAGTTTCGGACTTCACCACAGGAATAGCATTGATGTCGACAGTATTGCGGGTCGCGGTCTCGTAGGTACGGATGCCGCGCTCGCAAAGCATGACCTTAAAGTTACCCTTAGCCAGCAGGTATTCGGCGGAAAGAATCATTTCACTGATTGTTCCGGCAAGTCCCCGTTTGAGCAGTGTCGGCTTCTTGGACATCCCGCATTCACGCAGGAGGTCAAAGTTCTGGGTATTGCGCGCGCCGATCTGAAGCATATCCGCATATTTCGAAACGAGCTCGACGTTACGGGGGTCCATAACTTCAGTCACGACCAGAAGGCCGAATTTATCGCCGGCTTCACGCAGGTATTTTAAACCTTCTTCGCCCAGGCCCTGGAAAGCGTAGGGAGAGGTGCGGGGTTTGTAAGCGCCTCCGCGGAGGAAAGTCGCGCCGCCCTTCTTGACGGTCTCAGCAATTTTAAAAAGCATTTCACGGCTTTCCACAGAGCAAGGTCCAGCCATCACCACGATTTTCTTACCGCCGACTTTGACACCGTTCCCCATATCAAACTCAGTGTTCTCCGGTTTGAAGTCACGGCTGGCCAGCTTGTAAGGTTTTTGAATCGGCACGACATTCTCAACACCCGGAAACGCTTCAAGCGGCTGAATGCGGAGTTTTTCTTCTTCACCGATTACACCGATAATGGTGCGGTCCACGCCGCGGGAAACCTGCGGAGTCAGACCCAGTTCCTTGACCTTTTCGCAGATGTGGTCAATCTGGTCGGGAGTTGCGGAGTGCTGCATGACGATAATCATTTTTTATGCTCCTTTGAGATACAATTTTAAAAGTCGGTAAAACTGCGCGTTCTGACTGCGCCGCCCCACGGTGACGCGGATCCACGTGGGAAGCCGGTAGGCTTTCATGGAACGCACGATCAAGCCCTGTTTCAGGAGGGCTTTAAAAACCTCATCCGCGTCGCGGCCTGTGTCCACGAGCACGAAATTAGCCTGACTGGGCAAAGCCCTCAGACTGAGTTTGCGGAAGACGCGGTAAAGATATTTCCGGCCGCTTTTAACGAGATGCCGGGTCCGCCACAGGAAGAACTTATCATCCAGCGCCGCGGCCGCTCCGGCCTGCGCGATGGAATTCACATTAAACGGCTGACGAATCTTATGCAGGTAACCGATGACTTCCGGGGAAGCAACCCCGTAGCCCACCCTGAGCCCCGCAAGGCCGAAAGCCTTGGAAAAGGTCCTAAGAATAACGATATTCGGGTTTCTTTTCAAGTCATCTAGTGTGTCGGGAAAATCCCCTGCTTCCACGAAATCCACGTAGGCTTCGTCAAAACAGACCAGCACATGGTCTGGAACTTTGGCTAAAAAGTCCCGCACTTCAGTCTTTGTGACATAAGTTCCGGTCGGATTATTCGGATTAGCGATAAAAACCAGTTTCGTTTTATCCGTAATCGCGTTCAAAATCCCCGGTAGGTCGTAACGGTAATCCTTCATAGGTACTTCTATAAACTTGGCACCGCAAACCTGGGTCAGAATCGGGTAAACCAAAAACGAAATCTCTGAAGAAACCACTTCATCGCCCGGCGACACGAAACCGCGCACCAACAGCTCGATAATTTCATTGGAACCGTTGCCGATCACCAGCTGATTTTCAGGAACGCCAATCGTTTCCGAAAGTTTCTTAATCAGGTAGTGACAGCTGGATTCCGGATAAAGATGCACTTCAGGAAGCGCGCGGCGCATGGCACGAAGCGCCTTGCGTGAAGGCCCCAGCGGATTTTCGTTGGAAGCCAACTTGATGATGCGCTTCAGACCAAGCTCGCGCTCTACTTCTTTAATAGGCTTGCCCGGTTCATACGGCTTCACAGAATGAATGTAATCTTTGAAAAGTTTCATAATGCTTAACGGCTCAGCTTTCGCGGGCGGCTGTGGCGGGATAAGACCCGAGCACCTTAATGAACTTGACCTTCCCTTCCATCTCATGAAGCATTTTTTTGATGGCGGGCTTTTCAACGTGGCCTTCGAAATCGATGAAAAAATAATAGTCCCAGGCTTTTTTCTTACTGGGACGCGACTCAATTTTGGTCATATTAACTTTGTATTTGCGGATAGGCGAAAGCATTTCATAAAGCGCTCCGACCTTGTCCTTCATGGAAACAAGAATGGAGGTCTTATCTTGACCGGACGGCGGCGGCAGCTGACGGGAAATAATCAGGAACCGTGTCACGTTCTGGGCAAAATCCTGAATATTCGAAGCCACAACCGGCAGGTTATAAAGAGTCGCGGCAAGTTTGGAACCGATAGCCGCGGAACCGTCTTCATTCTGCGCGCGCTGGGCCGCGGCCGTGGTACTGGCCGTTTCCACCAGCTCAACATCCGGGAGATGGGACTCCAGCCACTGACGGCATTGACCGAACACTTCCGCTTTGGAATAAACACGTTTGATGCGTTTCTTGTCGGAATTCGACATCAAATAGTGCGAAACCTCAAACAAAATTTCAGAACAGATTTTAAGGTCGGACTCGAAAAACATATCCAGCGTGTGACTGACCGCGCCTTCAATGGAGTTCTCAATCGGCACGACACCGTAATCGGCGTGCTTAAGATTCACTTCGTTGAAGACTTGAGAAATACTGCTCGCGGGAAAATATTTCACGCTCGATCCGAATTTGGAAAGCGACGCCAGGTGCGTGAACGTAGCTTCAGGCCCCAGGTAAGCAATCGTCAGAGGTTTTTCAATCGCCAGGGCGGCCGACATGATTTCGCGGTAAATCGATTTCAAAGAATCCTTGGGCAGAGGGCCCTTGGCTTCCTTGTCGATCTTCTGATAAATCTGGCTCTCCCGCTCCGGCGCGTAGATTTCCTTGCCGGTTTCGGTTTTCACCTTACCGACTTCCAGCGCCAGCTGGGTGCGTTCGTTCAGAAGCTGGATGATTTTGGCATCCAGCTCATCAATTTTACTGCGCAGATGACTCAGATTCATTTTCCTCAGCCTGTTCGTTTTCAGAAGCGGACACGATTTCTTCTTCAATCTCAGCTTCCGTCACCGGAGCTTCAGCCTGCGTTTCTTCGGTTTCAGAAACGGCACCTTCAGCCCCCTCCGCGACCGTCACCATTTTCTGAGTGCCCAGAAGGTCTTCCTTCTTCACGGAGTTTTCCACAATGTTTTTGATTTCCTGAATATTCGGCAGTTCCTCAAGGGACTTCAGCCCGAAATGCTCCAGGAATTTCTCAGTCGTTCCGTACATGAAGGGCCGGCCCGGAACTTCCTTTTTGCCGACAATCTTAATGAATCCGCGCTCAGTCAGCGTGTTCACGACACCGCTGGCATCCACTCCGCGAAGCTCTTCGATTTCCGCGCGCGTGATCGGCTGTTTGTAAGCCAGAATTGCGAGCGTTTCCAGAGCGGACTGGGTTACCTGCTTGGCTTTTTTCTGAAGTTCAACCTTGAAAATCCAAGGCGCGAATTCTTTTTTGGTGGCGATTTCATAACCGCCGGCAATTCCGACAATCTCAAAACTACGGCCGTCGCGCACGTATTCGGCGCCCAGCTCAGTCACGATATTTTCAATATCCTTGATAGAAAAAGCTTTCAGAACACGGCGGATTTCCTGCGGAGTCAGGGGCTTGGCGGAAGCAAACAAAAGGGCTTCGATAATCCGCTTGGCCCGGTCCGCGTCCACGGCTTCGTCATTGATGCTCTGAACTTCGACGCGCGAGGGCTCATCCAGCATGACCGCGGGAAGCTGTTCTTCCAGCTTGTCCTCAAGCTCACGGCGGAGCTGTTTCATTTTTTCGGCCTGTTCTTTTTCTTTGTCTTCCTTTTTCCCCATTGAATTAGGCTCCTATCGCTTCAGGCATTTGTTCGATGTAAATTTCGCCGTACTGTTTTTCCTGCACGACCCGGGCAATCTTGGTGCGCACAATTTCAAGCACCGCGAGAAACGTCACGATCAAAAGATTGCGGGTCCACCCTGTCCGGAAAAGCTCAGAGAAAACGACTTTCTTGTTTTCCACCAGCCGGGTACGGATTTCCGACATTTTATCTTCAATTGAAACCACCTGCTCAAAAACTTCGTGAATCGCTTCATTCGCGCCTTTTGCCAGCACGCTCTGAAACGCGGTCAATAAATCAAAAAGGTTGGCGCTGAAGCTGTCGATTTCGACATCCGCCGCGTCCATTTCTGAAAGATAATACTCCGAAAGCTGGCGCGTGAAAACCTTTCCGCGCTCATCTTCCATCCAGCCCAGTTCCTTGGCCGCGTGCTTAAAAGCCTGGTACTCAAGCAGTTTGCGCACCAGTTCAGCGCGGGGATCACCGCCCTCATCATCCTCATCCGTATTATCCTGAGGAAGGAGCATTTTGGACTTAATATAAAGAAGGGTCGCCGCCATCACGATAAACTCACCCGCGATTTCCAGGTCGAGCTGTTTGATGCGGGCCAGATAGGCCAGATACTGGCTGGTAATTTCAGAAACCTGGATATTGTAAATATCCATTTCATTCTTCCGGATCAAGTCCAGAAGCAGATCCAGAGGACCATCATAAACGGCGATCTTAACGTGAAGAGGATTTTCAGCCTGCTGAATCTGCGCTTCAGCAGGAGCAAGAATCGATTCTTCCGCCGGCACTAACTCTTCCGGCTGATTGTTTTCGTTTTCGGTCATTTTCTAATTCCCATAGCTTTCATGGTTTCATCCAGCGTTTTCGAAGCGACTTCGCGCGCACGGTCACGGCCCTTATCAAGCACTTTACGGATTTCAGCCGGTTTCGCGGCCCATTCTTCACGCTTTTTGCGGATAGGGTCCAGAAAGGCGTTGAGCTTGCCCGCCATTTCCATCTTGCAGTCCACGCAGCCGCGTTTCGCTTCACGGCATTCCGAAGCAACCACCGTCACCTGATCCGCGTTAAAAAGCTTGTGGTGGTAAAAAACCGGGCAGACATCCGGGTTGCCCTTGTCTTCCCTGCGCTTGCGCGCGGGATCCGTCACCATCGCTTTAACTTTTTTCGCGACTGCATCCGCCGGATCGGAAAGGTAAATGCAGTTGTCGTAACTCTTGCTCATCTTCCGGCCGTCAAGCCCGGGCACTTTCGGTGTCTGGGTCATGATGGCTTCCGGTTCCGGAAAAATATCCGTTTTGTACAAAAACTTGAACCGCCGCAGAATTTCGCGCGCCAACTCAAGGTGAGGCAGCTGATCTTCGCCCACCGGCACCTTATTGGCTTTGTATAAAAGAATGTCCGCGGCCTGCAGGACAGGATAGCCCAGAAATCCGAAAGTGTGCAGGTCGCGCCCTTCAATTTCCTTGAGCTGATCTTTGTAAGTCGGATTGCGTTCCAGCCAGCCCAGCGGAGTCAGCATACCGAGCAAAAGCGCCAGTTCGGCGTGCTCCGGCACTTCACTCTGAATAAAAATCGTGCATTTTTCAGGGTCCAGTCCGCTGGCCAGATAATCCAGCACCACTTCCTGAACCTGATCCGCGATTTTAGACGAAGCTTCGTATTCGGTAGTCAGCGCGTGCAGGTCAGCAATCATAAAGAAGGCATCCTGGCCCTGCAGCTTGGTGAAATTTTCAATAGCGCCTAAATAATTACCGAGATGCAGTTTTCCGGTGGGGCGCGTACCACTCAAAACACGGGTTGGCATTCAGTCGATCCGCTTCCTTTTTAAACAAAATCAGAGTCTAAAGCGGGCATAGTATAGCGGAAGGCTAGAGGGATATAAACAGCAATTTTTGAGGAAAAAATCAGGAACCGATGGAAACGGCTTCGGCAGTGGTCTTGCGGAGAGGTTTGGCGGCCTGGTTCTCAATGGATGTCGCGGCGCTGGCCGTTTTCTCAAGCACGACTACGGCGGCTTCGGCACTTGAGGCGACGGTCACGGCGGAAAGATCAGGGGCCGCGTACTTTTTAGCTTCTTCAGCTTTAATTAAATCTTCAAGGTCCTGAATTTCCTGCTTCAGAACGTCACGGGAAAGCTTGAAGCGGTTATCCGGAAATTTGACCCAAATCAGGTTTCCACCCGCGGAAACATTGCACCATTTCATAATCCACTGCTCAACCGTTTCTTTGCGGTAATTCTGGGCCAGAAAGAACTTGGCTAGCTGAGCCCCAAAGGCCGCTTTGTAATAATGGCCGTCATATACGACTTCGATCTTGCTGGAGCCGAAGCGGTCAATCAGATAAATCAGCTTGGAAAGGTCGGAAACCGGCCGGGTTTTAAACTGCTGGTAAGCCCGGCTCTCTTCCATAGGAGGAAAATCAGCGGAAAGGTTTTTATCTTTTTCAGCAGCCTGAACGGACTGCGTTAAAAACAGGGGTAAAAATAAAAAGGCGGCAAGAATCAACCCCGTGAACATTGGTATTCTTGCCGCTCTTTTAAACATACCGACCTCTGTTGCCCCTCGCTGGAAGGGGGTGAAGTTTGTGTACAATAAAAAACTAACAGATGGTTTTATGCTTTGCAATATCCGGGCGTTATTTTACTGAAAAAAGTTTCAGAATCCAGTCAAAATCTTAAAAAAACGATCTGAAAAGGGTTACCGGGAACGGCGGAAATAGCCCAGGAGCGTAACTCCGACCCAGGTTCCTTCCAAAAGGACGAACCCAAACTGGTCGGTTGTAAGGGCGGCCAATAGAAGAAGAAAACCCCCTGTAAAATTCAGGTGGAGGTAGGTCAAATCGGTTTCCCGGACCTTCTTGGTCTGGAGGAGGAAATAGCCAAACAGGACGCAACAGGCGCCGACAAAAGAAGCTATTTGGCTTAACACGATTAGAGGCCGGCCGAGGCGGTTTTGAGGTGTTCGAGTCCCGCCCGGTGACAGAAGTCGCCAAACCCCTCATTTCCCCGCTTCTCTTTTTTATAGAGTTTAAGAAGGGGCAAAAGGGTGCTGGACAGGTCTTTCAGGGGTACCTTTTCGGCATAAAGGACGTTCAAACGGTCGCCAATCAGGCTCCCGCCTACATAGATATTGTAGGTACCAACGCTTCGTCCGATAAACGAGATTTCCGCGTTGTAGGGCCGGGCGCATCCATTAGGGCAGCCGGTCATCCGGGCCATAATCCTCTGGCCGGAAAGCCCCAAATCCGCGATATGCTTTTCAAGCTCCCCGATCACGTCCGGGAAAACACGCTCAGATTCGGCAATCGCCAGCCCGCAGGTCGGCAGAGCCACGCAAGCCATGGAATCTTTGCGGATATTGGAAAACTGCTCCTGAAGAGGGATTCCATAAGAGGTCAAAAAAGCTTCAACTTCTTTTTTCTGGTTTTCACTAAAACCGGAAAAAAGAATGTCCTGCTGAGCGGTCACGTAAATCATCGGGCGGTATTTTTCGACAAGAGCGCGGAAGCCGGATTTCATCCGGAAACTGCCTTCATCTTTGATGCGTCCGTTTTGAATTGGAAGCCCCAGAAACCATTTTCCGTTTCCTTCTTCATGCCAGCCCAGGTGGTTATAAATACCATCCCATTTAAGCGGACGCGGATCTTCCGTTTTTTTACCGAAACGCTTTTCGACTTCTTCGCGGAACTTGGCAAGCCCCATCCGGTCGATGGTGTATTTCAAACGCGCCGTTTTGCGGTCTTCACGGTTTCCGAAATCACGCTGAGTCAAAACCACGGCTTCGGCAATCTTGACCAAATCTTCCGGTTTCACGAAGCAAAGAGGACTGCCCAATCGCGGATAAGTTGTTTTCACGCCATGAGTCGTGCCGAATCCCCCGCCCGCGAGAATGGTAAACCCAAGCAGCTTTTCATCTTTGATCTCGGGAACGATTCCAAGATCGTTGGAATAAACGTCAACGCAGTTGTCATCGGGAAAAGCGAAAGCGATTTTGAATTTACGGGGCAAAAAAGTCTTGCCGTAAATCGGCTCAACTTCTTCAGGGCTTTTGGTCTCAACCCCTTTGATCCTTTCACCATCCAGCCAGATTTCTTCGTAAGCTCCGCCCTTGGCCAAAAAATGATTGGATACCTTCACAGCGTACTCAAAAATTCCATACTTTGCGCGATCATGAAAAGGCGCGGGGCAGTAAAGCACGTTGCGGACATTGTCTCCGCAGGCACCCTGTGTGCTGGACTGAGCCTTATGGACGGCCTGCATGAATTTTTTAAGATTCACTTTCTTAATGGAGTAGAACTGAAAGGTCTGCCGGGTCGTAGCGCGCAAAGTGTGATTGCCGAACTGGTCGGCAATTTCATCAAACTGAATGTATTGCTCAGGAAAGAGTTTCCCGCCGGTTGTCCGGAGCCGGGCCATCATACCGTAAGCAGGTTCTTTCTTTTCCGCCAGAAGCTTCTGGCGAAGATCACGGTCATCCTGCTCATAAGTCCCGTGAGACTTCAGAAGAATATTGTCTTCTTTGCCGAAATGGGTCGTGTCTTTTGCGAGCTCTTCAGCAATGGTTCCGCGAAGATAAAGGCTCTTCTCTTTGGCAACTTCGTTAGGAGTGGGTCTTCCAGGCTCAGGCATAGACGGGAATTTTATCAAAAACCGCGGAAATTGTGTAAAAAAGCTTGGCTTACCGCAGGAAGGCTTCCCGAACTCCCCCGTCCACGCTCAGCACACAGCCGGTCGTTTTGGAGGATTCCGGAGAAATTAAAAAAGCGGCGGCTTCCGCGACATCTTCCGGAAGGACCGGGGTTTTCATCAAGTTGCGGTTCTGATAGAACTTTTCAAGCTGTCCGGACGCGATGCCGTAACTTTTCGCCCGGCCCGGCCCGATTTTTTCCCAAAGACCGGAATCTTCAAAAACACCGTCGGGATTAATCATATTCACGCGAATCCCCTGACCGCCATTTTCAATCGCAAGCACGCGGGCCAGCTGAGCCTGAGCAGCCTTGGAAGCGCTGTAAGCGCCAAAATCCTTGCCGGGTGCCGGTACATTTTTGGTTACGACAAACACAATGGACCCGCCGAGCTTTTGTCTCTGCATGACCTTAACGGTTTCACGCGCGGCCAGAAAATGCCCGGTCGCATTGACCGCGAGGCATTTTTCCCAGTCTTCAAGTTTCAGCTGATCAATGGAGGAAACATGGGCAAGGCCCGCGTTTGAAACCAGAAAATCAATCCCTCCGAATTTCAAAACAACATCCTCCACGCAGCGGCGTACGCTTTCCTGACTGGTCACATCCATGCGGGCGGCAACAACACGCGAAGCTTTGATTTTTCCATTAATTTCTTCAGCCGCTTTTTGGGCGGCAGGCAGATTGATATCCGTCAGAAATACATGAGCGCCTTTAGCCGCCATTTTCTCAGCGATCGATTTACCGATACCCCGCGCGGCGCCGGTCACAAGCCCGATCTGCCTGGAAAAACGGGCTTCCGGCGGAGCCAGCGAAAGTTTGTAAAGCTCCATAGGCCAGTAATCCATTTCGAAGGCCAGCTTTTCGGAAAGGGATTTATAGGAATCCAGAGACGAAGCATTTTTCATAACCGAAACAGAATGCTCGTAAATCTCCGAAACAATCTTCGCGCTTTTCAGATCCAGGCCGGTCGAAACAATCCCGATACCGGGAAGAAGAATAACTTTCGGATACGGGTCCAGCATTTTACGGTGAGCTTCGGGAAGCAGGTGTTTGTGACGGTCAAAATATGCCTGATGGCTGTCCGCGTAAGCTTGAATCTGACGGGCAAGACTCTCCGAAGTCACCCGGCCTTTGGCATCCGGCTTCACATAAAGCGGAACCCGGCGAGTGCGCAGCATATGATCCGGCGTGGCCGGACCCTGCTGAGAGATTTCCGGAGTATTGCGGGCATTGACGAAATCCATGACCTCAGGAGAATCGTTAAAATGAAGAATGACTTTTTTATGACCGCTGACGGATTTACGGATCACCGGGAGATTTTCCAGAAGCCATGCGCGTTTCTCGGCGGTACCGGCCGTTTTGTATTTCGCGGGGCTCCACTTTTTCTTTTTGCGCGCCGCGGCCAGATACTTTTCAGCGCGCGTAACCATTTCAATCGTCAGACTGTAACTGGTTTTAGCATCCGGCGCCCAGGTAATTAAACCGTGCTTTTCCATAATCAGGCCTTTGGCTTTTTTATTCTTTTGGTACGCCTCGCCAACCCACTTGGCCAGCGTGAACCCCGGCTTCACATAAGGAACCCAGAGCAGTTCATCTCCGAAAATTTTACGCGCGATTTCACGCCCGCGGGTGTTGTTGGTTATCGCGAGAATCGCGTCGGCGTGCGTGTGATCGATATCTTTCTGATCCACAAACGCGTGAAGCAGAACTTCAATGGAAGGCCGGGGGGCTTTGGGCTCAAGAAGACACTTGGAAACGTAATCCACCATCTCCTCGTCAGTCATATTTTCAATCTTGAAAGCTTCCTGCAGATCTTCAAGAAGCACGGGGGGATAATCTTTACGGGTAGATGATTTCAGATCGGAACCGCTGCCTTTGATGCACAGCGCGCGGCGCTTACGCCCGCGATGATCGACCCAGTCCATTTTTGTGGAGGTATTGCCTCCGCCCCAGACACAAAGGTCGGCGGAACTTCCAATCAGGCGTGAGCGGTAAACAAGCAGGTCAAGAGCGTCTTTGCACTTACCGGCCTCTTTGTCATTCCATAAATTTTTCACAGCGTATCGATGCCTTTTGACATAGGCCGGGTATGATATCACAACACGCCGTAATTTTCGAACAATCAGGACGGCTGGATAATGTCGTTCTCGAGCCAGGAGTACTTGGACTCCAGAGCATTCTGAGCGATCTTATAGGCAAACTTATCGCTATTAATGAAGAGGTGTTTAAAATCCCTTTCGATGCGTCCGCGAGCCTGCCGGCAGAAAAGATCGGCCAGTTCAACCGGGCCCTTATCGGAAGGATTATCCTGAGCGTGTTTAATCGCCCGTGAGCACGTCGCCGCGATGGCAAAAAGGTCCGTACCGACATTGACCAGACGGCTCATCAACTGCTGTTTGGCTTCAAGCCCCTGCTGGTAAATCATCATGGCGTGAAAAAGAGAACGCGCGAGCTTGTGCGCGGTACGCCCGGCATAAGCCATATGGCCTTTAAGTTCCGCGGGAATATTCACGCCGGAAGGAAGCTGAGAGCCGTAGAAAAGCTGTTTGGGATACCAGCCCGCGTAAAAAGCCGTTGAAGAAAAAAGTTTGGAAAACCGTTCTCCCATTTTGGTTTTAGGAGAAACAATCGGCATGATGCGCTGAACATGAGAATCCATGGCTTCGCGCGCGATAAAAAGACGCATGATCTGGCTGGTACCTTCAATGATCGTATTGATACGCGCGTCACGCATGATACGCTCAACCGCCCAGCCTTTTTCACCGCGGGCTTTGAGTGAAGGTCCGGTTTCATACCCGCGCCCTCCGCGGATCTGAATGGTGCCGTCCACAATGTGCCAGCTGGCTTCCGTGCAGGAAAGCTTGGCCATCGCGGCTTCAAGGCGGATATCATTTTTCTTATCATCCGCCATCTGTGAAGCAAGATAGGTCACGGCATCCATCGCGTAAACCGTGGCAGCCATCGATGCAATTTTGTTGGCGACCGCCTCATGCTTGCCGATGACATTCCCCCACTGCGTGCGTTCATTAGCCCAGAGACGCGCGACTTTCAAACACCACTTTGAAGCGCCGGTCACGGCGGCCGGCATCGTCAGCCGGCCCGTGTTCAAAGTCGTAAGCGCGAGCTTCAACCCTTTGCCTTCACCCAGGAGAATATTTTCACGGGGCACTTTCACATTTTTGAAACGAAGCAGACCGTTTTGAATCCCTTTCAAGCCCATGAAACTGCAGCGGTGAATCACTTCCACGCCCTGCATTTCCTTGCGGTCCACAATAAAAGCCGTGATCTGCTGTTTCTCACGGCCCTTCACCATTTTTCCGGGTGTCTGAGTCATGACCACGAGAAGCTCGGCCACGGGGCCGTTGGTGCACCACAGCTTCTCACCATTAATAATGAAGTATTTGCCGTCCTCAACCGGTTCGGCTTTGGTCTTCATGCGCGCCGGATCAGAACCGACTTCAGGCTCCGTCAGGGCAAACGCGGAAATCGCACCGCCGGCAAAACGGGGCAGGTATTTTTTCTTCTGTTCTTCGGTACCGAACATCATAAGGGGTTTAGGCACACCGATAGACTGATGCGCGGAAAGCCACACGGCGGTCGAAGAGCAGTAACTCGCGACTAAATGGCAGGCGCGGTTGTAATTGACCTGAGAAAGACCCAGCCCGCCGTATTCTTTCGGGATGCGCAGGGCAAAAGCCTTCATATCGGCCAGAGCTTTCAAAGCGTTCGGGGGAATGTCTCCGGTACGGTCGACTTCATCCGGATTGATATGTTCTTTAAGGACGGCTTCCAATTTTCTGAGGTACTCATCGCCGATTTTCTTGTCTTCGGCGCTCTGGACGGGGTAAGGCAGGATCAAATCCCAGCGCAAACGGCCCTGAAAAAGCTCGGCCACAAAACTGGGCTGTTTCCACTCTTCACGCGAATCTTCCGCGAGTTCAAGCGCCTTGACTTTGCCTTCGCCTAATTTCTTTTCATCCAGAATATCCATAATTCCCCCGCTGCGGGCCGGGGTTGCTCCAAACGGAGGACCGGCCGACGTTATGAGTGTACCTGACGAATAATGTTACGGCTAGTTTTGGGAAGTCTTTATGGCCGGCGATAGCGCACCAGCACTAATCGACGATGCAGAGAAGGCCTTTGAGGTATTCGCCTTCGGGGTGAAAAATATTGATAGGATGGTCAAACGAGTGAGATGTTTTCTGAATGATCTTCAGGGAGCGCCGGACATCTTTGGCCGCTCCAAAAATGATTTTCTGGAAAAGGTCCGGGTCAATATAAGAAGAGCAGGACGCCGTATAAAGAAGTCCGCCCGGCGCCAGATGCTTAAGCGCGTACATATTAATATCTTTGTAGCCCCGGGAAGCCTGGTTAATCTGACCTTTATTTTTGCAGAACGCCGGCGGATCGAGAATAATCATGTCGAATTCCTGGCGGGTATCCCTCAGGTATTGAAAAACGTCGGTGCAGACCTGCGCGTGCTGTTTATCTGAAAACCCGTTCTTCTCCAGATTGATTTTCGCGGTATTCAGGGCCGGCTGGGAGGAATCGATGCTGACGGTTTCCATGGCCCCGCCCGCAGCTGCGTAAATTGAAAACCCGCCTGTGTAGGAAAAACAATTCAGAACCCGCTTGCCCCGGCTGACACTGCCGATCAGCCTGCGGTTTTCACGCTGATCCAGGAAAAACCCGGTTTTCTGCCCCTGATGAATGTCGACTAAAAAAGAGTGCCCGTTCTCGCGGACTTCCACGAAATCGGGAGGTTCATCCCCCGCCAATTTACCGATACGCTCGGGAAGCCCTTCCCATTCACGGGCTTCCGAATCGTCTTTTTCAAAAATCCCGCGGAATAAAAGCTCTTTCTGGAAAATATCGACAATAGTTTCTTTCCATTTTTCCATTCCAGCAGTCAGAAATTGCACAACCAGAAAGTCGGCGTAACGGTCCACGATCAAACCCGGAAGCCCGTCGCCTTCAGAATGAATCATACGGCAGCAGTCGGTTTCTTCGGGCATAAACCGGTCGCGCAAACGGACCGCGTTGCGGATTTTTCGCTCAAAAAAAGCCCGGTTGATTTCAGACTCGTCAAAAGTCAGCATGCGGATAGCGATCTGCGAACGCGGATTCAAATAGCCAGTACCCAGAAATTTTTCCTGCGAGGAATAAACCTTGATCAGATCGCCGGTTTTATAGTCGTCATCAATCCGGTCGATGGCGCCTGAAAAAACCCAGGGGTGGAAACCTTCAAGCGGTTTTTCTTTCTCAGGCTTGAGGTAACAGCGGATGGTCTTCAGAGGTGGACTTCCATTTTACGGTCCTTAAGCGCCTGCACGATACTGCGGATGGACTCGCTTTTGGACTTGGGGCAAATCAGAACCGCGTCGTCAGTATCAACGACTACAAAATCCTTCACGCCGATCATGGCGACCAGGCGTTTTTCGGACTTCACGATATTATTTTCACTTTCAAGAAGCACCGCCCGCCCGCGCACAGAATTTCCATCCGCGTCTTTTTCCCAGAACTCCTCAAATGCGAGCCACCCTCCCAGGTCGTGCCAGCCGATATCCACGGGAAGCGTAAGAATATTTCCGGCCATTTTTTCCATCAAACCGTAGTCGATGGAAATATTAGGCATCTTCTTGTAGAGATTGTTCAGGCTCTTATTCAGGCCCAGACTCATGATTTTCATGGAAAGCTCGTAAGCTTCAGGGAGGTGTTTTCTCGCGGTCTCCAGCATTTTATCCGCGCGCCAGACAAACATACCGCTGTTCCAGAGGAAACGCCCGCTTTTCACGAACTTCTTGGCTTTCGCGGCGTCAGGCTTCTCATGAAATCTTTTCAAACGAAAAACATTCAGTCCCTGACTTTTGGAAAATTTCGGCCCCATTTCCAGATAACCGTAACCGGTATTGGCAAACGCGGGCTTGATGCCGAAAGTGACGGGCAACCCGGTCTGCTCGGTGAATTTGGACGCGGCACTCAGCGCTTTGCGGAATAACGCTTCATTGGCGATCCGGTGATCAGAAGGAAGAATCGCGATGACCGCTTTCGGATCACGCTTAAGAAACATAGCCGCGGCGAGCACAGCACAGGGCGCGGTGTTACGGCCGACCGGCTCGCCGACAATCTGGCCGGAAGAAAGCTTCAGAAGTTTGCCGGCAAGTTTTACGTGCTGTTTGTTGGTAATGACCAGCACGCGGGAAGAAGGAATCACGGGATGCAGACGGTTAACCGTCTGTTCGATCAAAGTTTTTTTTCCGAAGATGGAGAGAAACTGTTTAGGTTTGAGGCTGCGGCTTTCGGGCCAAAAGCGGGTGCCCGATCCGCCTGCCATGATCAGAGACCAGAGCATTTAGATTTTCTGCCTTATTTCTTTGATCGTGTTTTCGATCAAATTACGGATTTCCGTCAGGCGTTTCTCACTGGTGGCTTCAAACCGGGTGACAAGCACAGGCTGTGTGTTGGAAGCGCGGACCAATCCCCAGCCGTCCGGGAACTCAACGCGGGCGCCGTCAATATCCACCACTTTGTACTGAGCCTTCAGCGTCTGCACGGCTTTTTTAATCACGTCAAACTTCACTTCATCCGGACACTCAATGCGGATTTCAGCCGTAGCGTAAGTGTTGGGAACATCCTTCAGAAGTTCCGGGATGGTTTTATTTTCACGGTCCAGAATCTCAAGCATCCGGCAGGCCGAATAAATCCCGCTGTCAAAACCAAACCAGCGGTGTTTAAAAAAGATATGCCCGCTCATTTCGCCCGCCAGCAAAGCGCCTTCTTCTTTCATCTTGGCTTTGATCAGCGAGTGACCTGTCTTCCACATAATTCCTTTTCCGCCGTGCTTTTCAATATCCTGAAAAAGAAGGTTGGAGCATTTCACGTCGGCCAGAATCGTCGCACCCGGATTTTCTTTGAGAATCGGGCGGGAATAAAGAATCATCATTTTATCGCCGGGAATAATATTGCCCAGATGGTCAATCACGCCGCAGCGGTCGCCGTCACCGTCAAACGCAAGACCGATGTCGGCTTTATTTTTCTTCACAGCTTCAATACAGTCGTGCAGATTTTCAGGCTCGCTGGGATCCGCGGGGTGATTCGGGAAACGTCCGTCCGGTTCGGTGTAAAGCTTAATGACCTCATGCCCAAATTTCTCGAAAAGCTTCGGAGCGATCAAGCCGGTCATCCCGTTACCGCAGTCCACCACAATCTTGAGCTTACGTTTGAACTGAAATCCTTTAAACAGGTACTCAAAATAATCAGGAACAATCTCACGGGTGGTGAGTTTTCCTTCACCCTTGAGAAAATCCTGCTTCTGAATCATGGAAAGGAGTGTTTGAATCTGCGGGCCATGAAGGCTGGAAGTCCCGATATTCATTTTCAGACCGTTCTGATCGGGCGGATTGTGCGAACCGGTGATCATGATACCGCCGTCCGTGGCGAAATAATGCACGGCGAAATAAAGACACGGCGTGGTGGTCAAACCCAGGTCAGTCACATGGAGGCCGGTGGAAAGAATGCCCTTGATCAGCGCGTCATGAATGCGGGGCGAACTGACACGGCAGTCACGGCCGATCACAATATGATATTTCTTATCACGCTTAAGGAAAGTTCCGTAAGCCTTCCCGATATTTTCGACCACTTCGCTGGTCAAATCACGTTCAGCTACGCCGCGGATGTCATACTCACGAAAAATTGAAATCGGAAGGTTCATGTGAATTTGGTCTCTTAATTTTAATTAGAAAAATTAGGAAAGAGGACTTGGCTCTTTCGAGAAGATCCTCAAATTCCTTTATTTTGAAATGCGTTCATCGGACGCGGCATTCCTTAAGCCGCGCCGATGACGTACCAATCACAGGATTGGTGCGAGCGAGAGGACTTGAACCTCCAACCCTTGCGGGACATGATCCTTAGTCATGCGCGTATGCCAATTCCGCCACGCTCGCGTAAAAATTAAAACTATTTTCCGGACTTAAGCCGCTGCTTCTCTTTTTCAAGAGCAACTTCGACTTGCGCCAGCTCCACATCCAACTTTTGAGTTTCCTCGATCAACGTCTTGATCTCAGCGTCATTCACGGAGATTTCCTCACCCTTCCGCTGGGCTTTTTCATAAATCTTACTGCCAAGCTGGGCGAATTTCTTACTCACGCGGTGCTCCAGGCCGGCCTTTTCAATCAAAAGCTTGGTTACCAGGGCCGCTTCTCCCGCTTTTTCGGAAACAGTCTTGACGGACTGCTTCGCGGTTTCAAAAGCACTGTTAATGGCTTTTTCCGCTTTTTCGTACAACGAATCATTTTCCATATTATTTTCCATTCACCACGTTTTCCGGATTTCCTTCCAGAAAACGCCGTATGTTACCCACCGTTGTATCAAGGATGCGTGTCACCGCTTCCTTTGAATAAAATGCCATGTGAGGCGTGTAAATAACGTTCCCGCGGCTTAACAAGTCCTGATTTTTCTTCATCAGGTCTTTTTTTTCCGCGTCCTGAGTGTTTAAAAACCGTTTCTCCTCGAGAATCAGCTCTTCACCTTCGAGCACATCCAGCCCCGCTCCGGAGAAAATACCTTCGTTCAGACCTTTAAGCAGGGCTTCGGTTTCAACCAGACCGCCCCGCGCGGTATTCACCAGGACTGAACCGCGCTTTATTTTAGACAGGTTAGCCTGATTAATCAAATGATGAGTTGCCTTCATATACGGGACATGAAGTGAAAGAATATCCGCTTTGCCCAGCAATTCATCGAAGGGCGCGTATTTGAACCCCATGACTTCCGCGAGAAAGTGATTGGGCTTTACATCAAAGGCAAGCACTTCCATACCGAATCCCCGTGCCATGCGGATAACGTGAAGACCGATATGACCCGTTCCAATCACGCCGATTGTTTTGCCGTAAAGGTCAAAACCCATCAGGCCGGTCAGAGAAAAGTCATTATCACGGATTTTGTAATACGCTTTGCGCAGACTGCGCGAAAGCGAAAGGATCAGCGCGAAGGTGTGTTCGGCCACAGTGTTTTCACCGTAGACAGGCACATTGGAAACCTTGATGCCCTTGTCCGCGGCCGCTTTAGGATCAATATGATCAAACCCGGTGGACCGGGTCGCGATGAGTTTCAAATCCGGAAATAAGGCTATCTCTTTGGCGCCGATCCGTGAATTCACAAAAGGCGAAAGCACGGTGACTCCGGGATATTTTTTTTTCAAATCCTGCACATTCTCATTTTCAAAGATCAAGCTGGCGCCTTGAAACCGCGAGGCAAGGTAATCCGCCTGCCATTTTTCCTGCATTTCCGCAAACAGAATCCTGTCGGAAGTAAGAAGCGCCTCATTCATAAGAGCGGGAATTTTACCAGAAAACGCTGAAAAAGGCAGGTCTTTTTACGCTTAGGCCGAAGCGGCGGTCCGCAGGGCCTGCATCCGGTAACGGCTGAGCTCTTGAATCGCCGCGGCCATCGCTGAGAGGGCTTCAGCGCTTTTAACGCGCTCACGGTCTTCACGGCCGTCCACTTGCGCCAGAAAATCCACGGTTTTCTTGGAAAGAGCCACAAGCCCGGCCGTTAAAACCCTGGCCGGAAGATTCTCGCCGTCCTTCGCGCCATAATCCAGTTCCTGCCCGTCGCCATAGCGGTCGGAAAGCAGCATCCGGATATTTTCAGGCACGGAGCCGATGACCAGGTCAGGCGATTGATCCAGACGGCCTTGCATTGACTGATGATAAAAACTGACACTGCCTCCCGCCTTCTCAATTTCCAGAATGTCACGCTTGTTATGGTCAGCAACTTTGAGCAGATCGCGGACACGCTGAGGCACCTTCACTTGAATCACAATATTTTTATTTATTGAAACCGCGTCATGCGCGGCCTGGAGAAGTGCGCGGAGCGCTTCTTCCGCTTTCCCGCCCAACTGAGCCAGATCCTGCTCGGAAATTTGATACCTCACATAAACCGGCTTATCGACCGCCCGAATAGCCTCCGCGTATTCCATCCCGGCTTTTAAAATCTCCGCGTCTTCTTTGAGCGCTTCCGACTCAACCGCGGCTTGCACTTCCGGAATAAACGCGTCAAGATTTCCGGCGGCAGCCCGGACAATTCCTGGAATATCCAGACTCCCCGGACTGTTCGTCCGGAACGCGTTTACGAGATTTTCAGCCGCCAGCCTCAATTCAGAGCGGGGAGTATCCGCTTTTGAAGACTGGGGTCTTATCTCAACCTGAATAATACGCGCCTTGTCTTCTTTTAAATCTTTTTCCGTGTCCGCGTAAACAAGCCAGACGCGTGAAACTTCACTTAAAGGAAACTGTTTTAGGTCATGCCAGTTTATATCCGTGGATTTCCGGTATTTCCGCATAACAGCTTCCGGAATTTCCAAAAGCACCCCCAGTGTTTTTGAAAGGTAATTTTCACCGTAGGGCGAATCGGTATACGTATGAAGATGCGCTTCGCTCAAATCCGCGGTCCACCGTGTTGGGGCGCGGCCAATGTTCTTAACTTTTCCGGAATTGATCCAATCTTCAAGTACTTCTTTACCGTAAACTCCCCGGTAATAAAACCCGGTCCGGAAATCTTCAGGGAAGGCTTCGCTAAATTTACGTACAGGAGCCTGCCGGGCAATCCGGAGCGCGCCGGAGTAGGAACGAATGCCCGGTAAACGCACTTCAGAACGGGCAGGCTTGTCGGTTTTGGGGTTGGGGCCGGTTTTTTTCCTGGGAATGAATTTCTTAAAGCGTTTGTCCAGCGCCTCAAACGCAACACGGCTTTTTTGAATACTTTGAATGCTGGATTGCGGATGCGCCGCGAAAGCTTCATGAACCGGCCCGGCAGCCTGTCTTTTTTTATTGGCCCGCAAAAATACGCGGGCCTGCGCAAGATAATCCCGGATGAAAAATTTATCCTGAGAACCCAAGGTCGAATCGTTTAAAAGCTGTTCGGCTGCATCAATCTCGTTTAGAAGCTGCTGTTTTTCCGAAATTTTCTTCGCTCTGACTTCTGAGCGGGAAGCCGGTTGATAGTTATCTAAATTAACCTCGATCATCCGGATCTTCTGCGCGGAATGCCGGAGAAGCGCGTTTTCCAGCTCCTCAGGGCTTGAGATCGTATAAATCGCGGTGGGTTCATAGACAGGGCCTTCGTCTGACGGATAAAACGCTATTCTGGTAACTGCCCGCGGATTCTCCTGAAGCATTCGTCTTTGGAAATTCTGAGCGCCGATGTCCTTGTGAATTCCCCCCAAACTCGAGGACCCGATAACCAGGTACTGAACTTTAAGCTTGAGGCGGGTAAAAAGCTCATCCCTGAGAATGGAGCCGTATTTTTTTCGGCGCAAATCTTCTCCAGCTCCCGCGTCAAAAACATAGATTCCATTTCCAAAAGCGCGGTTCGACCCACTGTTAACCTGATAAGCATACGCTGCCAAAGGAAATCCGCGAAAACGCTGTTCATCAGTCACCTCAAAACCTTCCGGAAAATCTTTACGAAAAAGAATGAGCGCGTCTTCTTTTTTTCCGTTCCACCGGGTGTAGAGTTCATCACTCCACATACGGCGGAGCAGCCAATCCACAGGGCCGCGAATCTCATCCGGCCCCAATTCGGAGAACAAACGGAAAGAGACATTCTCAACGCGCGCCTCGGAACGCCCCCAGACGGGCACCGCCTTCTTTAAAGCATGAAGAGCGTCATTCGCATCCCGGGTTCCGTCAAAAAAATCATTTACAAGATTCATATGGGGCTTAAAAGCCTTCATCAAATGAAGCAAGTTCACTTGCCGGCGAATCGGCTCAAGACCGTTTGTGTATTCCTGAAACAAACGCAAGCGGTCCGGGTCAAAACCGCCCTGCCGCAGGAACTCGGGATTACCGCTGGTATGAAACCGATAAACCGCATCGCGGCCCGCCTGAGCGCCGATTTTCGAGAAAATCTCGTTAATGAAAAACTGGTTTTTGAACGGAAGCAAAACGCCAAAATGCCGCCGGATGAAGTCGGTAGCCAGATATTCCGTGGTTCCTTCCCTCAATATCCAGAGAAGTCCATTCTGCGTAATTTCACCCAAAGCTTCCGCGAACCCATCGGCCTGTTCAATATGATAACGCTCATGCGCGTAGGTTCTCGCCATATTCAGCGTTTCAAAGTCTTCACGAATCCACAGATGCACAAATGTCAGAATCTCTCCCTCGGGCAGCTTGATTTGCTGCATGAAACCAAAAGGTGTTTCAGACAACTCCAACGCTTTCAAGATAGGATCGATCCAGTAACCCGTCGCAGAAACAGGCAGAACGCTCAGGTTCTCAGGGTCGCGGTCCCCCGGCATTCTGAAATAAAAAGTCCTGTCCGGCACAGCCAGCTCGCCGGCAGCATCGATTTTGGCGATCGCTTCACGAAGATTCGCATCAGGCTCAGCCGCGAAAAGTTTGTTTTCTTCTTCGACAAACCTGATTAAATCTTCTTTCGTCTTCACCTGCTTCATTTTTTCAAACCGCCCGCGCCAGTAAGCAAAAAGCTCGTTTTTATCCGCTGTCCCGTAAATTCTTCTGAGTTCCGCAGCGCGTTCGGGGCTTTCTTCGGAGAATGTCTGATTCCAGAGTTTCTCCAGACCTGTGATATTTTTTTCCGCCTTAGCAATCATATCAACCCAGGGTTTGACTAACAAGTCACGCACTTCAGAGCGGGGCGTCGTAAAAAACGATTCTTGATCCATCCGGCTTACCGCCCAGTCCGGTACATCCGCTAAATCATAAAACCCGTAGAGAGTCCCTTGCTTGTAAAAAAAATATTGCTCCTCTTGAGGACGGCCCGTAAGCCAGGTCCGGAATTCCGGAGTCACGGTCACTGCTTGCAGGGCACCCCGGAGAATATCAAACCCATCTATGTATTCTCCAATATTCCATCCGGCAATTTCGTCGATATCTTCGGCGCTCTTAATTTCCTCAGGAAGTTTTCCGGAATAAGCTTTTAGAGTTTGAGCAAGTATTGAAAACTCTTCCCTGAGCCGGGCTTCTTTTTCCCTATTCTTGTATGGATTATTTCCCCACTTTTCCCGGCCCGGAATCACGTATCCCTTTTTGTGGTATTTCGCGGACGCGAGTTCCGGTTTAGTCCCGTCGCCGGAAGGGTAAATAACGCCTTCCATCCATTGCCGTTCCAGCCTGAGGCTGGGGGTACCAGGAGGTCTTGTCATTGAAAACGGGAAATGCATGGCGGGAAAACTGCTGTAAAGGATGCCGTTATCATCCAGGGCTTTGAGAAAAGTATCCATCAAAAATCCTCGACTGGATTCTTCAAGGTACTGAAAAACCTGCCGGAAGAAAATGAAGTCCGGGTGAAGCTTTTCCAACCCAAGAGCCTGCACGCTTTCGCGCTGATTAAAATTGAGAACTGCCAGCTGAAAGAGAGCGTGTTTTTCCGGCTTCAGGCGGTAACCACGGGGCGTTTTGTCGAAATATTTCGCGGTCGGAATTCCGGAAAGACGGGCTTCCCGAATATCCTGAGGATCATAATAAATCTCATTGGCCATGAATTTTTCCATCAAAGAAGCTTGCCCTCCAAGCCCAGCGACCAAAACTTTCGCTTCAATTCCCTTGAACCGTTCAAGAGCGGAAAGCACTTCAATGGGTTCCTGAAAAAACCCGGGACCGCCGACAAAAGCGCGGAAAGCCTGACGCTCTTTTCTTTTTCCGGGCGCGCGGAGTCTGGTTTCACGGCGAAAATCTCCCAGATAGTCGGGTTCACGCAGAGCTTCAGAACCTGAATACCGCCCGAAGCGTCCCATAGACTGCCATGCGGGTACCAACAGCCGAAGAAAACGCTCCGTGGGAGAATTCTCCTGCCCGAAATTTTTAAGCTGGGCCGGCCAAAGAGACGGCGTATCCCCAAGTATTTCAGTAATTTCATCCCAGTAAGTGCGCACGAAATTCTTCAGCGTAATGGTTTCCACTTCATTCTGATTACTTGAAAAAATCCGGTTTTGACGGACGTAAGTTTCGGGAAGTTTTTTAATAAATGTCAGGATCACGGCCGCCGCCTTGTTAACCTCGAGGTCAAAATGGGCCGGCACGGCGCGGACTTCAGAACGCGCGCTCTCTTGTTTCGCTTTGTAAAGAATCGACGTGAGCTTCGCAACCAGCAGATCACGCTTCTGGGGCACCACCCTTTTACCCTTCTTCAGCAAGTCCGCGGCACCCGCCTTGATCTGTCCTTGATCCAGCGGAAGAGCGGCGATTTTCAAAAGTTTTTCACTGATTGTGGACCAATCAATAAGATCATCCTCTTGGTCGGAAATCCCCCGGCTGATAAGCCCGCGCATTTTTTTGGCCAGCTCCCGGGCCGCCTCCGCTTGAGGGCTGAAAGACTTCAGGTCTACGGCTTGCGGCGATTGAGGCTTCTGCTTTGCAATCAACGATTCAAGATCCGCCAGGTATCCCGCGAACATTTCTTCGAGAAAATCCCGCGCCCCCGCCCGGCGATGCGCTAATTCCGGATCCGTTTGAACCATTTTAAGATTTTCCTGCAGAATGGTTTTCAAGTTCCGGAGATCGTTTTCCGGAACACGAAGACGCAGGATCTCGCTCAGGGAAAGGTTATTGAGTTCATAAACCCATCTCAATAAGCCGGCTTCTTTATCAGAAATCGCCGGGAAGAGAGATTCGGGCACCGCCTCCGATTCGGACTGCGTTTCTCCCCCAAGAACCACGCCGTAAGCGATCGGAGCACCTTTCGAGTCATAAAAAACGGTCACTTCGGCGGCCAAACCGTGACGCCGGAAAAAAGCTTTAACCTCATCGGCCGTCGTGAACAGCCCGGCAAGAAATTTTTCCAGATTGTAGATATCGAGATAAATTCGAAGCGTATCCCCGTAAATGGCGCCGATTGCCTGCCCAGCCGCCGGAGTCTGAAGAAGCGCGATCATTCTTTCAACATGTTCAATATACTTCTCCTGCCCCCCTAGGGCATAAGGGTCGCGTGGAAGAGCAGCCATTTTCCGCCGAACTCCCGCAAGCCCCTGGAAACTACCCGCGTGGACCATGGAAATCAGCTCGTGATAAATATCCAGCATCCGGTAATCCAGCATCAGGGCGGAGCGGTCATTGACCGTAACCTGGGATTGCGGGTGATGCAGCTGAAGCACCGCTTTACCTGATTTCATGATCCGTTTTAGTTCTTCAACGGAACGCTCCTTATCGGTATAGTCCAGCGCGTACATGGAGATCACCGCATCCATGGAATGGTCCGCGAAACCGGTATTTTCGGCGGACGCCTGTTTAAAGGTGATCCCCTGGACCGGCTCTTTGGGAACCACCGGGTCCAGCGCGGTTAAATCCAAATCCCTGCGGCGCTCGGCAAGTTTGCGGGTTACATACAAATCCCCGGCACCCAAATCCAGAACCTTCGGTTTCTCCCCCGCCCTGGCGGGAAGCAGGCGATCCAGCCGCTGATAAAGAAATTCAAGGAGTGCCGTCGGGTAATGATTTCCCCAGGAACCCTGACGCTCCGTTTGCGAAGCATCAAGAGTTTCCCAATGCATTTTCCAGTATTGCACGGACAATTCGTCATTGCTCATTCCCGGGCCCTGAATATTCGGGGCTATAACGCGCATGAAACTCGCCGCGTCAAGGCCTCTTGCCAATGGCCGCGCGGTATTAATATCCGTTCTTCCGTTTTGAGCGGCAACTTCACGCGAAACCCACGAGTTCTTGAGCTGGCGCAAAAGCAGAGCGGTCCGGGGATCCGGAACCTCATTATCACGAACGGGTTCAAGCCGGTTAACCAGCCGATAGAAACCAGCCAGGGCTGTTGAATCCGGAAAAACTCCGTTTTGCTCCATCCAGCTTTTAATTTCCACGGTGCCGATCGACTTTGGGAAAGTGACCGCCCTCAGCTCGGAACGCCCCCTGGCGGAGAGAGCCTCTCGAATGCCTTCGTCAATTTCATTCGTATCGTAAGGAAGCTCCGTGTCTTCACGGCGGATCAGAGACAGCACGACTTCTTTAAGGAAGGCGGGGTCATACCCCTTGAATCCCGGTTCATTAATTTTCTTCACACCCTCCCGGTTAACCAAAATAAGCTGGCCGAACTCAACGCTGAAAGCTTCCGGGTTCAATCCTTCTGTGGACCCCGCGGCCAAGCCATAAAGGGTAAATCCTTTATCCTGAAAATCTAAAATAAGATTCGTTAATTCCCCGGCTGTTTTTTTAAGTTTTCCGGGCTCCACATTCTTAAAAAGATGCTCCTTCAATGAGTTCCCATAAGAAAAAAGCCGGTGATTGTCACTGGTTCCTTTGTTGACCATAGGATTAAAAATATCATTTTGATACGAAACCCAACGGTCAGAACCGTCTTTAAAAACTACGTAATACTTGTAACCGCCATCCACGGCTTTAACCGGAATCGATGCCCGCCAAACTCCATCTTCAAAAGTCATCGGGAAACCGGGAGACGCCCACCCATTGAAATCGCCCCGGACATAGACCGCGGAAATTTCTTCATTTTGAATTGGAGGCCGCGGCTCGAAAATAAAAGCGCTGGCCGGTTTGTAAGGCGGCTTAGGCACTTTGGAAATAAAAGTCAAAAAGTAAGGGGTGTCTTCCCTGACGGCTTTCAGAATCTCCGGGAGGCGGTCCCATTCAGCAGGCAGACTGCCGTCTGAAACATTCACATTATCATTAATTAAAACCTGCGCGCCATTCGCGGGGTTCAGAAAGAAACGAAGCATTTCTTCGGTATCGCCGGAAGCCAGCAGGCTTTGGATTTGCGCCCGCTTTTCAACGGGAAACTGCTCCATCGGAACAGTCCAGAAAATAAAAAAACTCTGAGGCGTCAAGACCGCCTGAGTTGCCGGATCAAAAATGCGGTAAAGCCCCGCTAACGAGAAAATAAATTGGTGCCCCAGGGATGAAACGCCAACCTGGGTCGTCACTGTGAGCTGGCGCCCGTCCTTTTCAGGAAGATTTCTTTGTTTAAGCGGTTGATAAGCCACCGTTGGAGGCCAGACACCCGGCTCATTTTTCGAAAGAGGAAACCCCATACTGTTAACAGTAAAATCTTTCTTGCGGTAGCTCTCAATCCTGTAACCCGACCTGACAGCCTTCGAAGCCGGATGAATATCCTCCGGCCATATCGGAATCTGTTCAGGCGCGTAAGTTCGGTAATAGCCTGAGGCATCTACGATTGTTCCCTTTTCCGTTCTGGCTACGGCGTGCTGGAGTTCCATTTCATAATCCACCGGACTTGGACTCCGGGGCAAACCGCGCAAACGGTCTTCCAGAGTTTCCCAGCTTGAAACATCTAAAAGATCGCCGGTCTCAACCGGACGAAAAGAAAACCGGTTAGGAATTTTAATGCGGTGGACGGAAGCCTTAATCCCGTGCGCGTTTAAAACCCGCGCGGACACGCATGATCCGACCGTACACTCGCCCCATTCGGCTTCCTCGCCAGGAACTCCCTGGATAGTCAGCTCATATTCATCCTCAATATCCAAGCCGAAAATATCTCTAGCCGGACTCCATGCGTAAGTACCCGTTTCGATCAGATGGTAAAGTCCGTAGGTTTTGATTTGAGCGCTCATAAGCGGGTAGAGTTCAAGAGCCCTGCGGAGATCTTCTTCCTTTTCAACGGGTGAGGTTTCGGCCCTAACCTCAGACCGCGCTTCAGGAACAGACGCGATACGCTCCAATAAAAGTTCCATCCGGCCTACTTGATCTGCGGTCGGATTGCTTTTCTTCAAATACTCCGTGACCTGCTGTTTAAAACGCCGTTTCACCCAGACAACGAAAGTCCATTCGGTTGAAACACCGCTCGACCGGGATTTCACTTTTACGGGACTACGGTCAAATAAATGCCCGGAGGCCCGCAGTGCTTCTAGCGAGGAAACAGCTTCTGCCGCGGATTGCCCGAATACCTCAACAGGCGGCACGAAAATTGAAAACTCTCCGCCAAGAAGGGAGTTCCAAAGCGCCATTCTCCGTAGAATTTCCTTGATATTTCCTTCAAGCGTTTCGGGGTCAGCGGGAGTTTCATCTTCCGTGAGTTCCGTTTCTGAGCGGAGTTCAGAACGCCCGTGGGTTTCGAAATTTCCCGAAGTTTCCGGGGAGCGATATTGAAAAGTTTCGAAAATGGTCACCAGGAGAACAACTGTTACGGATAATCCCATCAGGCCAAGTCCGCCCCAGATCAAAAGATCACCGGGAGAAACCAGGTAATGGTTTGTCAGAGGAATGTAGTCGGCAACGCCGTGAAACAGGAATGCATCAACCACGTTCATCAGCACTCCAGAAAAATAAATCAAGAGACCTGCGGTAAAAATCCGCTGAAAAATTCTTTCGGCTTTCGCGATAAAGGAAAACCGGAATGCCGCCTGCGGTTTGTAATACCAATTGAAAAGAGCCATTTTTAATTTGCGGATAACCGCCGATCCAATTCTGAACCCCAGATAAACCGCCAGCCAGCTTCCCGGCCCTGTATATAAAACCCGGCTCAGACGCCCCTGGTCCGCAACGAAATGGAAAATAAAATTCCGGGGCGTATTCCTGTTTTCCTCTGTTCCCTGAACCAGAATTTTGAGACCGTCAGGATGGTTATGAGCCATCCCCTCATAGGCGCGCTGTGCCTCCGGCACTTGTTCAGGAAGATCCACCCCCACCAGCACCCGGCTTATATTGGAAAGAAAGAAATGAATAACAATTTGATTGAGCAGAATTAAAACAAAAACGGCGCTGAGATAAAGAGCGGCAAGTTTCAGACCTTTCCAAGCTCTTGCCCGAAAATTTTCCGGAGATTCCGGCAATAACTTAACCTTCTTGACGGCTTCTTCTCTATCGGAACCGGCAGCGCGGACTTCGGAACGCGCTCTGCGCGCGGGCACTTCTTGATTCATCCAGGCCGAAAGCTGAAGCACGGCGGGACCGCCCGTTTCCGTCACAATGTTGACGGGTTTTAAAAGGGCCGCAATGTTTGATTCCGTGAGTTTTCCGGAAGACTCAAGTCCCCGCAGGCCTTCCAGAAACCGGCTGATTTTTTCCTGCCAGGGATACCTGGAAATTTTCTTTTCTTCCGGCTTCAGAACTTCGTCTAGAAACCGGGTATAACTCCACGCTTCCGAAACTCTTTCTTGAGCGATCAGATCACGGATCAGCTGATCGCGCCATTCTTTCAGATCCCCCGACTCGAGAAGCCGGTCACGGACAGAACGGATGAACGCGGGATAAAGAAAAATACGCCCATTTTCCGGATGAAAGTAATTTTTCCAGGAAACCTCACGGTTCATCTGCGCGAGATAGGCTGCCTGACCGGATAAGTCATGGATTTCAGGAGTGACGAGCAGGTAGGAAATGCCGGCCTGGCGGAAAAGACGCATTAATTCCTGAGAGTGAAAACCTCCGGCAATCATCATAATTTCCGGATGCTGATCCGTCATGAGCCGTTGAATCTTCTCAAAAAAGACGCCGTCTCTTTTTTCCGCATTCCGGTAAAATTCGGAAAAGACACGAAGGCTTCCTGCAAGAGCAGGTAGATTCCGGGCTTTAAGCTGGATCCATTCATCCCGGCTCAACTCCAGCTTGGCCAGTTTTTCGCAGAGGCGTAAACCCCGGCTTTTGCGGTCCGCTTCTTTTTCTTCCGGAGTTTTTAAAAGCCGCCTTTTAACGGTGTTTGAATAAATTTTAAACTCTCTGAAAAAATCCGTTCCTTCAATCGCCTGAATTTTTCGGTGGTTGCGCAAGGATTCCCGCAATTCCGGAGAAAACCGGGCATGATAAGTTTCCAGAAAAACCGCGAATTCGACTGCTGAAAGGCGGGAGGTTTGAAAGGCCTGATATTTGTCATGAAAAACGGCGGGCGCGGGTCCGGATTTCAAAATCCTTTCGGCTTCAGATTTAACTTCAGCCTGAATCTGAACGGAGTCTTTCTCATCACGCCTGATTTCTTTCAGAACAGACGCCAGAGCCGAATCCGGACGCGGTTCATTTTCCTGAGCGAGCAGGAGCATCACCCGCGAGAAATCCGTTTCTCCTTTTTCAAATTCAGTCAGCGCCCGGTCCACCGCCAGAAGGCGCGGAGAAAAAACGGTTTGTTTCTGTTTATTGAGGCGGGTTTGTAATTTATAAATCCGGGGAAGAATTTCCTTCTGCCGTTCAAGCGCCTGCCGGTAAAGATCTAAGCCTTCCTGATACAGGCTCCAGTCCTCCACGCCAATAAATTCACCGGGAGATTTATTTAAGATAGCCGCCGCCGCGGCTCCGGACAGCTCCCCTTTTTCAGTGTAACTTTCAAGCGCCTTCTCCAACGCACTGTGGTCCGGGAAACTTCTTAGAATTCCCGCGTCCAGTTTTTCGGAAGCCCCTTCCACCGCCGTTGTCCGGATTTGGTATTCGGTCTGAAAGTAATCGATTATTTTTTGGATATTGCGCTGACCATCCGCGATCGCGTGAGCGTCCTGAACTAAAACAACCGCCCGCCCGTTTTTTTCACCTCGGAAAAATTCCTGAATCTTCCCGGTTTCATTGGGTAATTCAATTTCAGAAAGGGTTTTAAAAAGATTTTTCTTCGCGGGTAAAAAATTTTTCTCTTCCGCACACACCCGGGGCGGAACTGGCGGAGTCAAAATAAAAACGACCGCAAGAAAAGCGGAAATCAGTTTAAAGTAAAACTTGAGGTATCTGCTTGTCATGTAATTGGTTAGACCACAAGAATACCCTATAGCCATCCTGGAGGCAAAAGGTTGCTTATAGTGATATAGCAACGGCTAGCAATAGATAGTTCGGATTAAATCCCGGAAACAGTCAGAATTTCGAGGACCTGCTTAATTCCTGCGGTTAAATCCCCTTGGTAGGAAAACCCTTCCTTTTCAAGCCTCAAGGGAGAAACCCCGTAAGAAAAATCATTCATGGCGGGAGAATCCACTTCCTGAATTTCAAGTGAAGTGACATTTTTTTTGAGAGCGCTTAAAATCTGCCGTACTGTTGCATTCAAAGTCACCGCGTTGTAAACCTGTCCGTCAAAAAGCCTCTTCGCCGTCAAAAATAAAATCACTTCAACCGCGTCGGTCAAATCCAGATAAGCGCGGGTTTGATCCAGCGCGGTCCGCCAAACCGTCACAGGCTTATGCTCCGCCGCTTGTTTGCAGAATTTATTAACCGCGGTATTAAAACGCATTCCGGGCGAAGGGCCGAAAACCGTCCCAAAACGGGCGATTGAAAACCGGAGTTTTTTAAAAATTTCAGAGCGAAGCAGGTTTTCCGCTTTAAGTTTGGAGTCCGCGTACGGACTCTGAGGAATGAGTTCCTCCGGGGGACCGTCTTCAAAAGCCGTTCCGTTTTCTTTTCCGTAAACGCTCGTGGTGGACGGAAAAAAAAGCGCGGCGCCGGATTCAAGACAGGCTTCAGCAACACGCGCAGTTCCCAAAATATTAACACGCTCCGTTTCTTCCGGATTTTTAAAGCTTTCGGCGGGGTCGCTGAGCGCGGCCAGATGAATCACAGTGTCTGCCCCTTTAAAAAAAGGCCCCAGATCCAAATCCAGAATATCGCCTTCCGTGAAAAAATACCGGCCTTCCTTCGGCAGATTTTCCAAAGAGGCGCGATGCCCGGAGGGATCACGGTCAATCATCACAATTTCACAGCCGGGAAACCGGGCTGGAATTTCACGGATCAGCCTGGAACCGATATACCCCAGAGCCCCCGTCACAACGATCTTTTTCATTTCTTAGCCCCGGCTCCGCTCACAGGTAAATCCATTACATAAAGGGTTTTTCGAAGACCAGATTCCAGATCATACTCCGGCTTCCAGCCCGTCAAACCGCGAAGTTTCTCAGATGTAAACACGGCGTCTTCCACTTCAATTTTTCGCCTCTGATCGGGCCACTGGGTGAATTCCACCCGCCCTTTTCCAATAACACGGACTACCGTCTGTGCGATTTCGCGGACTGAAAAATGCCAGGGGCCGGTGGCCAGAAACACGCCTCCGCGTAACGCTTCGTGCCCGGCTGAGCGCAAAAGAATCTCCGCGGCATCTTCAGCGTAGAGGACATTACGAAGTTGGTTCCCCGTCCCAAAAATCTTTAGAGGCTGATCTTGAACCGCTAAACCAATGAAGTAATTGATAAAACCAAAATCGGGGCTCGTTTTTCCGTAGGGTCCGTACAAATTCGCGAAACGCAGAGTGACCGTATCCAGCCCATACAGACTGGAATAAATCCGGTAATATTTTTCCGCCGCGCCTTTGTTAGCCGAATAAATGCCCGCGGGTTTTTCCGGATGCTCTTCATCCGCTTCTCCAAACACTTTTCCGGCAGCGGTCGTCGTTGAAGCATAAACCACGGACGCGCGCGGATTAAAAAGACGCACCGCTTCGAGCAGTTTCAAACTGCCGAGAACATTGATCTCAGCGCAGTGAAGCGGATCTTGAATCGACAGCGTGTGCGAAGACTGAGCCGCGAGATTAAAAATCACGTCATGCCCTGGAACCATTTCCGCGAGCAGTTTTTCATCACGGATATCTCCCCTTACAAAACGGATCGCGTCACTGACTTCCTCAAGGGATTGCATTGAAGACATAAAACGGGGATCGAGAGAATCCAGAACGGTCACTTCCACCCCCGGCTCAGCAAGACAGCGGCGGACCAGATGCGCACCCAGGAAACCGGCTCCTCCTAAAATCAAAACTTTGGATGCCATATCTAAAAACTCCTTTCCACGCCTTCTCGAAAACCCGTCAAAGGTTTCCAGCCGGTTTTTTCCGAGAAATTTCCGAAATCAGCAACGAAGTTCCGCGCGTCAATCTGGGGCCGGCCAGGAGGAGGCTCCACAAATTCAACCGAAACGGATTTTCCGGTGCGGATTTCCGCGCATTCCCGGATCATTTGAAAAGCATCGCGGATCATTTGCCCCTGCCCGCTTCCAATCATGAAATGCTTTCCCGCGAGCTCGTCCGCGTGAACACCCGCGAGCAAAAAAGCTCTAACCGCGTCTGTGATAAATAAATAGTCCCGGATCTGTCTTCCTTCACCATAAACCGTGAGCGCCTGCCCAGCCAGCGCCCGGCGGATCATTTGATTGAGAACGCCGCGGTCCACGCTTGAAACCTGCCGGCCAGGGCCGTAAACATTGGCGAGCCGGAGGCAAACTCCGGGAGCGCCTGTTTGCCGTGAATAGTTTTTTAACTCGTCTTCCGCGGTCTGTTTGTGGCGGTCATAAACAGTCAGCGGGTTTGAAGGCGCGGATTCATCCGCCGGAAGTTTTTCGGGAATTCCAGCCTGAGTCACCGTTCCGGAAAAAATCACAGCCGGTTTCAGGTTTTTCCGCCGGCAGACTTCAAGCATCACGGTAAGAGGCCGGACATTGGCCTGAAAATCCCGGTCAGGATGCGTTTCGGCTTCCGCCGCGCTGGTTTGACCGGCGAAGTGAAAAACAAAGTCCGTTCCCGGAAGCACGCGCTCCCAGAATTTTCCGTCATCATAAACAGCTTTTTCAAAAATAAATTCCGCCCGGCCTTTGGCTTTTGGAAATATTCCGCTTCGGCTCAGGCAGATCAGACGGCAGGAAATACCGCTTAAAATGTCAATCAGTGCCGACCCCAGGAAACCGCTGGAACCTGTTACCGCCACCCGTTTCCCTTGATAAAAATTTTTAACTTTTTCAAACTCTTCCGGTGTCAGGATTTTTTCATCCATCATGACTGGCCGGCTCCCAAAATCTGCACCTCAGGAACAAAAAGAATCCACTGCCCGCCTCCGCGGGAAAATTCGGCTTCCTTGGCGAAAATTTCCTGCCGGTGATTCCAGGCGAACAGAAGCGCGTAATCCGGATTATTTTTCTTAAAATCTTCATAAGGCACTACGGGAATATGCGCTCCCGGACTTAGTTTTCCCTGCTTGGCAGGCGTTGTATCGCAAATTGATTCGAGCAGGCCGGGCGTAATTCCGCAATAATTAAGAACGGTCGTGCTTTTGGAAGTAGCCGCGTAGCCCATTACCCGTTTTCCCTTTTTTTTGAGATCTTCCAAAAGATTTTTTAAAGCGTCTCTCGACTCCTCAACCCGCCGGCGGAACTGGTGAAAGGTTTCCGCCTTATCCAGACCTCTTTGCGTTTCAACGGCCAGCGCCTCGTCAACCCGCGGGGAAACCGGCTTACTGCCTTTGAAATTGACGGTAAACCGCATGGAGCCCCCATGAACCGGAACCGGCTCCAGATCACTGACTTCCATTCCATGCCTGCGGGCCAGCCCCATAACCGCTCGAACCGAAAAGAGAAAGACGTGCTCGTCATAAATCTGATCATAAGCCGTGCCGGATAGCACGTCTCCGAGGTAAGGATCCTCAAAAATAAAAACTCCGGCCGGCTTAAGCAGACGGGAAACCCCTTCAAACACAGAATGAAGGTTCGGCATATGGCACATAACATTGGCGGCAAAAATCACATCCGCCCTGCCGTCCTGCCCCGCAAGGTCACTTGCCGATCCAGCATCAAAAAAAGACGGCACCGTCTGAACCCCTTGTGCCCGGGCGATTTCAGCCGGCCCGCCGGCAGGCTCAAAACCGGCGTGCCTGACGCCGTGACGGGTGAAGTGAGAAAGAAAGGTTCCGTCGTTGCTCCCAATCTCAACGATGAAAGGATCGGACGAAGGCGGGTATTTCGCGAGAATCTTCAAAGCCTGTTTTTCAAAATGGTTTTTCATGAACTGCGAGGACCCGGTAAAAAAAGGATACTCCGCGTGAAACATTTTTTCACAGGCCGGCTGTTCCAAAAGCTGAACCATCCCGCAATCCAGGCAAAACGCGGCGGCCAGGTCAAAAAAAGACTCCTGCCCCAGCTCTTCAGGCCTTAGAAAAGCATTCGCCAACGGCATTTTCCCTAGATCCAGGAAACGGTCGAGCGTACTTTCGCAAATCCGGCAGCGTGTGACCATATCAGTCAAACCGGATTAAAAGACTGGGGCGGTTAGCATAAATCGAAACGCTTTGATCGATTATTTCCGCGTTGAGGTCCATTTTCTGTATCCATGCCTGAATCTGCTCGCGCGTAAATAAATGGGCTTTGAACTTTTTTGAAGAATTCCGGTAGCCATCGGCCCCAAAAAGCAGGCTCCAGGCGGTCTGAATGAATACCGTGAAATACTTTTCTTTTACGGCAAACGCGATGGAATCCATGACATCACGAAAAAATCCGGCTGCATTTCTTTTCATCGGCAAATCCGCAATCAGCATCCGGGCTCCGGGCAAAGCGGACTGGCGGGCAGAACGGATTAAAGCCTCCACATCTTCCAGCGTTTCATAATATTGAACCACGCTGACGCAAAGAAACACTGAGAAGCGCCCTAAACCGCTGAGGTCTGTGTAATTCCGGCTTAAAAGCGAAGTCCGGACGTTCGTCAAGGCTGAACACCTTGAAGCGCAAAGAGAAACCAGGTTTTCCGAAGTATCCGCGGCACAGATTCCTGAAACAAGGGGGGCAAGCAACTGCTCCAAATGACCGGGACCGCAGCCGATGTTCAGGACAGAATCGGTTTTTAAAAATCTAACGACGGGTTCCGCTCGGCGTAAAAAAATCTCCGCGTTTTTCTCCCAGATTTTATTCCCGGTCCAGAAACGGTCGCGATTCCAATAATCGATCCAGGAATTGCGGGAGGTATCCGGCGAAGCTCCCGTCATGCCTTAACCCCTAGATAATCCCGAACCAGTCTTTTGGAAAGATCCAGAGCCCGGCGAACGCACTGATCAGCATCCATGTAATGAAATTCTCCGCCCCGTCCCAACGTTGAAAAACCCGGAATATCCTCGACCACTTTTAAAACCCGGCGCAGGTGTGTTTCGTACCCCTTACGATAAACCGGATACGCGTGGGCTGCTTTAACCAGAAAAAGACGGGAGACTTCTTCCCTCTTCAGAGAAATGTCCTTCTCCAGACCGGGAAGGCATTGTTCAAAAAGGTCCTCCTTACAGGCATTCCAGATTTCGGAACCGTAACGGCAAGGGATTTCCACTGCCAGGATATTTTCTCCGGCAGGACTTAGGGCCGGGCTGAATTTATTAAATTCCGTGATCCGGTTGTAAGGGCGGCCGAGCGTGTAGATATAATCCGCGCTCAGTACATTCTGACGGCGCAGAGCCATACCCAGCATTAAAAAAGGTCTGAATTCCAGCTTTTCCGCTGAAGACAAGACTTCAGGAGGCAATGAGGGACGAATCATGCCGGCAAAAATAGAAATCGGCAGGGTTGAAATCACATGATCCGCTTCAGCTTCATGCCTTTCAGAACCTTTTAAATAAACAACCCGGGATGTGCCGTCAGAATGCCGGTTTAAAGATTCCACCCGGCAGGAAAAATGAATCTCTCCTCCCGCGGAGGAAAACCGCTCCGCAATCTTTTCCGAGATTTCACCGTACCCTTTTTTAGGATAGTAAGTAGGGAGTTTCTCACGGTCAATCTGACTGGAGGCGCCTTTCGTCCGCGTTTTCCTCAAAATGGACTGTAACGCGTTGGCGAAACTCAGCTGGGTGTGAGTTGGAATCGCCCGGGCCGAAAGTTCAGCGCATGGAATCTGCCAAAATTGCTCGGTGTAAGGTTTGAAGAAGCTTTCGTAGAGATGCCTTCCGAAACAGGCCGGAACCCAGTCTTCGACACTCAAATCCTCCTGCCTGCCGGACGGCAGCGGCTTAGGAGAAATTTTTGCTTTCAATAAATCGAGGAGAACCGCGGTGGAGAATGGCAATCCCATTTGGGATAAAACGGAAACCGCGGTGAAGGGATAATCCAACCACCTTCCCTGGAAGTGAAGTTTAACCCGTCGGGACTTGGCCTCCAGGCTTTCCTGAGGACCAAAAAGGCTTAAAACCATTTCACGCACTTCAGAATCTTCGGTGAAAAATGAATGAGGCCCGATATCCAGAGAGTAACCATCCTGACGAAACGTACCCGCTAAACCTCCGGCGGACGGAGCGCTTTCAAAAATCCGGACATTCATACCCGCTTCAGCCAGCTTCCAGCCGAGTGTCAGACCAGAAACACCCGCGCCGATAATGACGACTTTCGGACTATGCATACCCGATTTTAGATGATTAACTCTAAAAAACAAAGCAGGAATCAGAATACGGAAGGAAGCGGGCTTTTGATTTAATCTTACAGAAATGGCTGCCCGACCGCCACTCCCAGACGACCTACTTTCAGCATTGAGATACCAATTCTGCTGTATCGCATTCGTAAGGGTGAATGGAAGATTAAGAGCGCCGGAAGCGAAGATCAAGCGAAACAATACAAAGAACGTAAGATTGTGTCAAAAACTGTCCGAGCGCCCTATCCCTCATGGCAGGAGGAAATGCTACCAAAAAGGATTCCCTGAGTCCAAACTTTTAAAATTAAACCCGAAGTGTAGAGGCGAAGGGTCTACACTTGCTCCTTCATTAAATACTTTTCGCAATGATAAAGGGCATGAATAAACTTACTCTCGTTTAGAATGTTCTAATCGTTGCTGTGTCCGTTTAAGTTCTTCAGCTAATTTATGTTCATCGGGTAGTGCTGTCCGATACTCAGCCGCAAGGATCTTGTTAGGCAATCCTGCCAAAGCATATTTTGCGACTGCTTCGTTTTTCTCTGCGCAAAGAATCAAACCTACGGGCGGATTTTCTTCTGGGTGAGCCCAATGTTCACGTGCGTAATTCAAATAGAGATGCATCTGCCCAGCATCGGCATGCGTGAATTTACCCATCTTCAAGTCGATCAGAACAAGACACCGCAAAACCCGATGGTAGAATACAAGATCAACGCGATACCATTCATTTCCAACACGAAGCCGTTTCTGCCGGGCCACGAAAGTAAAATCTCCGCCAAGCTCCAGAAGAAAAGTTTCGAGATGCCGAATCAAAGCTTCTTCCAAATCGCTTTCCGAATATTCATCTTTAAGATCCAGAAACTCCAAAACATAAGGATCTTTAATTTCTTCTTCCGCTGTCATCCGATCCGTGGCCTTCTTGACGGCACCCTTTTTAAGCATGGCAGCTTTATCACGTGAAAGAGCCACACGCTCATAAAATTGAGACCCGATTTGACGGTCAAGCTGACGAACTGACCATCCACCGCGCAATGCTTCTGCCTCATAAAATTTACGAGCATGTTCACTTTTTACAGAAAGCAACCGAGCATAATGGGACCAGGAAAGAGGAAAACCGTTAGCTAAAGCTTCCACGTCGAATTTCCTCGACACTGTCGAGGATTTCTTGGATGTCAGACTTAATTCCCTCGACATCGTTGAGGGAATTGAAGCATTCCGGTGCTGCAAGTAAAAGATACGAAAACGTTCTAAATTAGGCACCGCAAACCCACGGCCGATTTTTCGCGTGAGATCCTGAGACAAACGCTTTAACAGTTCTTCCCCATATTCAGCTCTAGCTTTTCCGCCCTGATCATATTCCACAATCCGGCGACCGACTTCCCAATAAGTAGCTGTCAATATGGCGTTAACAGCTCTCGCAGCCTGGCTCCGAGCTTGATGAAGAAGGCTCTGAATCCCAGAGACAAAGCTAGCATAGTTTTGATCTTTTGAAATTGCAGGGTCTAATTTCTTCATAGAATTTTCTAATTTTAACATAATTCCTCCGAGGCTACTTTGGATTTTTCTTAGTTAAGAACTCGCACAAGTAGTGCGAGTTTTCATGTCCCGTCCTCACGCGGTTTCAAGTCTTCGATAATGTCCAACGCGCTTACATCATAATCGGGCAATACGCCTTTGCTCCCTGTTGCAAGTTTCCGAAGATTAAGCATATCTGCCGGTTTAAACCGCCGCTGATACGGCTCGTATTCCATTGCCCCTTTTGTCCAAGGCGGAATATGGAACCAAGAAAAGTTTGCCTCATAGGGGTAATCACCAAAACGGAAAAGACCCAAAGCCTCCTGCGGCCGAAGTTCATTAGCCACTAATTCGGCAGCGCGGAATGCCTCTTCATTGATAATCAATTGGAAATCATTACTGTTTTTCAATTGCTCCATTTCCTTTTTAACTTCTTTCATAAAGGGAGATCGCCGCCGAAGTACCTTTTCGCTCGCAGAGCTGGAAAGACAAATGACGTTCCATCGAGAAGGCGTGTAGGAATAACACGGCTGCGCTGAAAAAACTCGCAGCACAGAGTTTACGTTAAAATCATCAAGGGAATACTTGTCTGCCCACCTCTCCGGATAGAGCAAATAAATAAAAGGGCTGCTTGAACGGCCATAGCTACAAATTTCTTTCTTCAAATGCCAGAGCAAAAAATCCGTCAAAGGATTTTTCTTAGGCTCAAGTTCCAAATAAAGATGTTTTTTAGACTTCAGGATATCCGGAAGATTCAGAGGAAAAGCGCTTACAAAGAGCTCTTGATCCAGTCTCAGATTTTTACCAAAACTGATTAATTTTAATTTGAGGGCCCGGCGGTGTTTCGCTAAGGATTCAAACTCCCGAATATACCTATGAATAAACCTGCTCTCATGAATCGAGAAGGCTATATTTTTCTTTTCCAGAAGTGCAACCAAATCATCGATCCCGAATGGTTTACCTAAACTCTTTAAAGACTGGATAAGCCATCCTAATATCACTCCTTCTTTACTGAAATCTCGAAGCTCTAACCAAGATTCCAAAAAACGGACAATATCATTTTCATCCGTTCCCCAAAACGGGGAATAACTGGCTGAGAGAGCTTTATTGTTAGAGGAGTAATAGAAAAAAGAACGAATTTCCTCTTGCTTTCGTTCCCTTAAAACCATAGTCACTTCTTCCAGTAAATCTTTTTCTTCATCAGGAGCAAGAATAATAATCGTTTTCCCTCTCTGGGCATCGGCTTCCAGAAAACGCATCATAATGTTTCGCATCAACGGACCTTCGCCAATGATTTCCACCGGTAATTCTTCCGCATAGTTTTTAGTCTGCATTGAGTTGCCTGTAATAAGATTTAACCCCAGGCATTCGGCATCAAAATTTTGATCCATGCTTTGTTTTGCCGTCATCGTTATTCTGCTTTTCTTTTTTATGGCATAAAAAGAAATACCCGAGTAAATCAATAAAAGGTGTGCCTCGAACCGGAAAAAGAAAATGAGAATCCCACGCCAGCCGAAGATTTTCAATACCCGATCAACTTCACATATGAGAAATGGCCCATTGCACGAGGATGAATAGTATGTCCACAAACTAAGAGCCCAATCTGCAAAGAACGGCGTAATAATTATCCCATAATAGACATAACTATTTAACCCCGCTTCAAATGCCTGATGCGCCACCAAAAATCGAGCGGCTTTGTAAGGCCAAACAAAGAACCACTCGTAAAAAGAAACGCCGATATCCCTGAAAGGACGAAATGACCCACCTTGGCCGTTGCTCATCTTTTGAGTACCGCCTTGATTTTAAATTCCCGTTCCGGGTGGGTAGCCTTAAAAACGGTCTCCGCTTGGAGCTTGATAAAGTCCTCGTAAAGGGCAAAGCAATAAACCTTACGGCTGTACTCTTCCGTTAATTTCATAATCTTCTCCATTAATGCAAGACTTCCGCAAAGATAAAAAATGTAATGAGTTTTCGGGTCATCTGCATAGACCTGAAAAATCTTGCGGTAGGTCTCCGACTTCTTGGGGTGTAGCTCCAACTCAACGGCAATCCCTCTTCCGTTTCTTGTAAAAAAACCGTCCGGAACTTTCCTTTCTCCCTGTGTTCCCATCCTCAGCATTTTTTCGCTTTTCCAGTCTTTGAAAAACCCCAGCGTTTTGAAAAGGAACATTGCTTCCGCCATCTTAAAATCGTGCTCGTAGGTCGCAAGCTCAATAAAATTTTGTGGTGCCGGTAAACCAGAATTTCCTGCTCCCACCAGATAACCCACCCTTCTTAGAGCCTCTACACCTTTGCCCGACAGCAGATAACTTTCAGGCTGCCCCACCAGAATCTGGACACCTTTCAGATAACCGAATTTCTTTAACTTTCGAAGCCTAACCGCCGCATAGCTTTCATTGCCGTTAAAAATCCATTTAATCGCAAGATCCCTTTTCAAAAATTTTTGTATCAGAATTATCTTAAACAACAAAAGATCTCTTTCCCCGATTTCAACATATTGCCAATTTTGCTTCTTACCTTTTTTAGTTAGAAGTGTAGATTCCATTAGTTATCTCTTCTCTTCTTTCGCGCTATCACAAACTCCACCGAGTGAAGCCACCGAAGACCACCATCTCCTCGTACCATTAAGGGAGAGGGTGGTCTTCGGGAACTGCGGCCAAAAGCCGCAGTGGCGGAACGAGGTGGGTAAATGAGATAGCGCGAATTTCCATCTTTTCGGTATATACGAGGGCCTCCGCATATACCTTGGCAATGCTTGGACATGCGAAACAAACTCAATTTCGACGCTCTTTCCTTTAAAAAATATTTATTTTTTTTAAAAGCAAAAAAATAAAAATTCTTTCTGAGGGGTAGAGTTTGTTTTGTCATTTTAAGCAGCATCCTTTATTTGACCTGGGCATAAAAGGGCTTCCTCTTTTTGCTTCTTGAGAAGCCCCCGTTTTTCAGCAAGTCTCAGGACTCCCAAAGCTAGAAGTTCACATGCCTGATCAATTCTTTCTTCTTCGCTGAGATGCGCAAAAACCCGGGAAGCCGGACTTCGGAGATTTTCATTTTTTAGATTGAGCATTGGGCTCTACCCCCGTGGTAGATTTTTTCGCCAATACCTCTTTGGCTTTCTCAGTCAGATAAAGAAGCTTTGGATTTCCATGTTCCAAAAATCCAGTATCAACAAGTCGCCGAAGACGCTGAAAAGCGGCATGAGCTTTTTGGGATTTCTCATTCCAGAAATGCCTGGAAAGGTCCGCCGAAGTCTTGGCTCCATCCGAACGGATCAGCCTAAAAATCTCAAAGTCACGATCATTCAACTGAATGGGGTATTTACCCCGAAAGTTGTCGGTCATCGTGTAGTACCTCCTAAAATAGAAATACCTGCGAATGGACAGAGTCCACCCGTCAGGTTTTTCCCATTTTTTATCTAGGCAGGGAGAGCCTTTCACAAGTGTGGGTGTCCTGTCCCACGGGACAGCCGGTTTTGGAACCGGACTACGACTTACCCTCTCTCACACGGACTCTCTGAGAACGCTTTCACGGAAGGAACTCTCTAGCGTTCTGGTAAGGTCTTTCTAAAATACAGCCTTTAACCGCATCTCCTATGTTTTCTTGAAAGTTCCCAAACAAGAACTTCCAAACGAAACACAGACAAATCACGCGGTGCCAATTTTGACGGCAATCCGAGTCTAAATATTCAAAGCTTCCAAGTCAGTCGGACATGAAATCTCATATTTATCCCCTCATAGTATGGGGAGATTATGCCCTGCTTGCTTCTGCTCCAAAATAAATTAGCTTTGATCGCGCTTGCTATTCATTTTCGAATGTTTTTTCAGTCAAATTTTTCAAAACCTGCCGAGCAGGTTAAGTTTTGACCCATAAAGTTATTTCTTGAGAGAATAAACTATCAAAATCCGAAAAAGCATTATTCGAGAAAAATTTTGTCAACCATCAGGAGAAGAAGAGCGGAAATTGGGGCTTGTGGTGAGAAAACTACGACAGGAGAAGCTTCCGTGACACTCCACAAGATTTAGCTTATAGCTAAGAGTTTCGGAATGACTGAATAGAACTTCTCAAAGAAGTCAAAGCTAAAACAATTTAGTCGCTTACCTCTTCTTCTCTTAAAATTTAACACTCCCAATCATTCTCACTCTTATAGAAAATAGGCGCCGCTAAATTTATGCGCGAATGCAACTTATCCGATTAACATCAAAATTCTCTCCCAATGAAATCTTATTCTTTACGGTTACTCTGTATTTCTGAGAAAATTCTATTAATGAATTGATCCCGGCGGACGAATAAAATATAAGCACAAAGATCACGGGCGTTTCGAGGCGCGTGCTTGTCCAATAAAACAGCGAATAAAGTGCGGCAAAGTACAAGAGAAGCCCCGTCATCGGAAGATCCTCCCGGAAAAGAAATGACCTTCGTAAAAACATCCCCGCCAGGGCCGTGATTAGAATGAACCCATAAGCCGCCGCATGAATCATCACCCAATATGTCTGGCGCCAAGGCTGGTTTAAATTATTAGGCACAATGCGGCCTTCTGTGCCATTGATTTCTACATGACCGTCCGCAAGCGAATAAAAAGGGACCACCCAAGGACAAAAAAAGTAAATTAAATTTTCAATCTTAAGCTGCAAAATACGGCCGGGGTTCTTCTTTACAAAATCCCAAGCTTTATCTGCAAAAAACCGGTCAATTTCTTTTGGACTTTTGTGCTCATAATCCGGCATTTCCTTTCTTGCCAATTCCTGAGCATAAGGGACCAATAAATCAAGGTGATATTCCGGCCTGAGCAAATCCGTAAATTCGCAATTGGCTATAAAAAGATTGATTCCCGATCGCGTCGGCAATATGGCCTGATCAACGCGATAATTGTGAATCATCATCGGAGTCATGATTATCAAAACAGTACCGGTAAAAAGAAGCCATTGTCTGTAATATTTTTTCACTAGCAGAAACAACGACGCAATACCGACAAAAGGAAGCAACATGCTGCGCGTAATTAGGATAAACCCAAAAGCAACTCCAGATAGGAGTGCATATCGCGGATTGGCCGCTTTCCGGATGGTATAGATCGCCCCGATAAGAAGCGGGACCAAAAGAAACGTGACTCCAATTTTCAAAGACCGCCGGATCGCATACGGATAGAAAGCGTAAAGGACAGAAGCTATCCAGGCGGTGCGAGGGTTCGAGGTGAAAGATAAAACAAGTTTATAGAAGAGAACATTTCCCAATGAATACACAGCAATCTGAATAAAAAGCACAAACCAGTAATTGTCGGCGCTGATAAATCTTAAAAATGCCAAAAGAATAGGATAAAAAGGCTCGACATAGGTGGTCGCCTTTCCATCAAGAGAGAAGCCGGCTCCGTGGAGGATGGAGGTTGCAATATGCCAGTAAGTTCTTGGCATATCATCAATGATGAGGCCTTTGTATTTCCAGTGAAGAAATAAATAAAAAGCCCTGGGCAGAAATGCCAATAAAAAGACTTTTAAGAATGTTTTCATTTTCATTCCCGGTTCCAAAGAATTAATTTCTTTCAAGAACAGCTCTTAGATCTGTTGTTGTGAAGGGCTTCATCAAACAATCGACAGCACCTTCTCTAAGCGCAGCATCCAATCGCTCTTGAGACGCATTACCCGTCATGACAATAACCGTAATTTCAGGTTGAAGTTTTTTAAGTTCCCGAAGCGTATCCAAGCCGTCCATTCCCGGCATTTGCATATCGGTAAAAACACCATCAAAAGTCATTTGCTTAGCCAGTTCAACGGCTTTTTCCCCATTTTCTGCCGTATAGATTTCGTGGATCTCCTCAATGATAGTCCGAAGCATTTCGGTTAAGACGCCTCGGACCGCTTCGTCATCATCCACAATCAATAGCTTTTTAATAGATTGATCGTTTGACATATCGCACATTTTATCGTTTTTGCACAATTTTAAGGGCGGTATAATCATCGGCTCGGCTTGAAGGAATCTTAATGGACAGGCCAGTTGGGTGGTGGCAGTTATGTGGTGACATTTCTAGAATTCAACCACATGGCAAAAGAAATCCGGTTCAAATTTGGCAAGAAGCTGCGACAGCTGCGGAAAAAGCACAAATGGACTCAAGAGCAGTTGGCGGAATACGCCGATATCGCTTACAAGCATGTGCAAAGACTCGAAGGCAAGCACCCCTCCCCTGTAAAAATTGATACCGTTGAAAAACTGGCCAAGGCTTTCAAAATTAAGATCTCAAAGCTAATGGATATTTAAATTTGAGATTGTCCTGCGTGGCATGGCTTTTCAAAGTAACAAAAACATTAAACTCTTTCACAATATCCAGTCGTATTGCATTTTCCAAATGACCTATTCCCCTATTCCAAAAAAAAGAGTCTGCACTCCACAAATTAGCCCCAGTTTTAATACCGTCCGCAAGTTCAATTTCATAGAAGAGCGAAGCCGCCTAGACAAAGCGGCTTCGCTCTTGACTAATCTTATTTCATTTTTGACATTTTTTTTGCAGTTCGATCTGCTCTTTTCGTGAGACCTGCCGCAAGCTCCGGCTTCGACGCTTGCAAAGCAGCCGCCGAATCCCTCAGGAGCTTCAAATGCGCGGCTCGGCGAGCCTGTCTTTCCGGCGTATTCTTTTCTTTCGGCTCCTCTTTTCCTTCTTTTTCATTGGCTTCTTCATTTGCAAACGCAGTCAGATCAGCCGAAAGAGACGGCTGAGAAGATTGAAGGGCTGCCGCCGAAGACTGTAAAAGTTTTACAAACGCAGCATCATCATGTCCTTCATGCGCGAATAACACTGATGACGATGAAAAACTTAAACCCAACACAAGAAAACCCAACATCAAACTTTGTGACAATTTCATGACTCCTCCATTGGTTGATTTATAATGTGAAAAATTATCTTTGATTTTGATCGCGGCAAACGCCTCCCTGGCTTGTTAAATTAATCTTATACTGGCATAAGGGCCTCATGCTTTTCGATTTCAATCAATGCTCGTTTGATTCTTTGAGTTTCGTCCGAAAATTGCGCTGCAATAATCCGGGCATTCTTTGCTCTCTTTAAATCCCAAACCAACCCAAGCTTAGCCAGCCCTGCAATAATCCATTTGCTAGGGTCCCAATGATACCAGCGCACTCCATTGCGGTAATCATACGGAAATCGATGGTGAAAATTGTGATACCCCTCGCCAAAAGTAATCAGGGCAGCCAACCAATGGTCCTTTGCGGAAGAATTTCTGTCATAAGTAGCCTGCCCAAACATATGGCAAAATGAATTGATACAAAAAGTCGCATGATAAACCAACGTAATTCTTGTGCAAACGCTAAATAAAAGCGCTCCCAACCAATGACCGGTTAGCCCACCTATCGCGATTGGCAGAAGAACTCCACTCATAACAGCCCAAAGACGGTAATGCTGATGTTGATGCATGATAAGGCGGCTCTTCTGAAGATCCTTTACGTTCTCGTAGCAGGTTTTATGCTTCCAAAAAATCAGCCAGCCTATATGGGCGTAGAAAAATCCCCTTTTGATATTGTAGGGATCAAGGTCCGTATCGACATAGCGATGATGATCCCTATGTTGAGATGCCCATTTAAGCGCCGACTGTTCAAAGGCCGCAGCACCGAAAAACAGAATAATAAAACGAACTAACGGCTTTGCCTTAAAAGTCGCATGGGCAAATAAGCGATGGTAGCCCATCGTGATGCTTAATGGAGTGATAATCATGTAAAACACAAAAAGAAGAACTTCCGGCATCGAAAGGCCAAAGCGGTGGATATAAAGGGGCGTACCAATCACACCGAGAATAGTAGTGATCGTAAAAAAAGCAATATTGTTCCACATCATCTTTTTCACAGGGGCTGATCTCTCAGAAATCATGGCGGCACCTTTCATCTTTTTTAAATTTCAAGCTGCTCAAAGAAACTTTGAACCTCCAGGAGAGATTCAAAATTTATGCAGGATCGCCCCCGCTCTTTAAAATGCTCGGAAAGTCTCCCCTTAGCAAAAACGATATCAGCATGCTCAGCTGGGCAAATATCAGAGAGGCCATCGCCAACGTAGACCGTAATTTTATCCGCTGCGTTAAGCACATGTCTTTTTTTACAATGAGCGCAACGCGAGCAGTCCGCACTTAAAAATGGGAACGAAGGGATCAACTGATCTCCGCGGAATTCCAGTTCGTTAGCATAGACCGGGACGTTATCAATTCCATGATGATTCAAAATCTCGCGAATAAAAAAAGAAAAACTGTCACTGACGATAAGGGTTTTTATCCCCCAATCTTTAAAAAAGATTAGCAGCTTCTTAAAGTGCGGGTCGAGCTTGATCTCGGACAGATATTCGGACAGAGTTTGTTGAGTAACTCGAAGGGACTGAAGCTGTCCCTCTAAGCATTGTTTAGATCCGATCCTGCCGGCCTGCCAATCATTTTCAAATTTTATCCAGTCGGTATTGATTGAAAACTTCTGAATGATTGAATCAAGAACATCAAATTCTGTAAGGGTATTATCAAAATCAAAGAATACAACATGCTCCCGCTTTTCCGGAAAATTATCCAGAGATCGCCTTAATGGCGCGTTCATGTTTTTATCTCGCTTTGCAGCACGCCTTCTTCTACGGGAACTCGGCTAAAAAAATCAGCCACCTTCTCAGCAACAGTTTCCCGCTCCTGATCCGCCGTAATTACATGATAGGAGTCATGGAGCAGAAAAATCTCTTTCATTTCTGAAGCAATCTGGTCATGGATAAACTGAGAATTCTTAATGCTAGTCATATCGTCTTCGGCGGCCTGAATAAGCTGGACAGGGAGATGAACATTTGACAGCTTGGAACACACACGTTTAATTAACTGATTCATTTCAGCAAATAGCGCCACGGGGAAATAGGGATACCCGTATTTTTCAACATCCCTCAAATCATCCAGTCCCGCGGAACTGTAATACTCATGAATCCGTTTTCGAACGGCTAAATTTTTAATCCCATATGGAGATTCTTCTTTAAAATAAATGAAGTACTTCAAAGGGGTACAAGAAGCTAACGGCAGTAAATGCCTGCTCCAGGGAACATTCCAACCATCATAGAAAAGGGTTGGCGAAAGGCAACTCACGCCTGAAATTTTATTCGGAAATTCTTCTGCGAGCAGTAACGCAAGAAGAGCCCCCATAGAAAGGCCGCCAACAAAAACCGGGCCACTATGCTGATTATCTAAATTTAAAAAAGTAGTGCGGACTGAATCGTAGAAATCCTGCCACTTGGCCTTCTTCAAAATCTCCAAAGGCTCCCCATGATAAGCCAATCGGGGACAGTAAACCGAATAGCCCTGACGATGCAGATAATGGGCTATGAATTTCATTTCATTTGGCGTCCCCGTTAGTCCATGAATTAAAATGACGGTTCCACGCGTGGCACCATTGAGTGAAAAACCTTCCGGCTTTGAAACGGATTTCGCAGGTTTCTTGAAAGAAAAATGAAATTCGACAGGCATCAAATAGTCCTTTTTGTTTTCTTAATAATTTGATCAAGGAGATCATGTGCGAGATCCATTTCCTCATAACTAATTTCCAGAGACGGGGCAAGATTGACCACATTTTTATAATATCCGCCCACATTCAATACAAGACCGAGCTTGCGGCCATGACTGTTCAAGTCTCCCTTAAGTCCTGTCTGGAACATCCGGTCAAGCATCAACCGATTAGGCGTAACGCCGTCAGCTTCGCAAATTTCCATTCGCAGCGCCAAACCAAGTCCATCCACATTTCCAATCTCCGGATGAACTTTCTGGAGGTCTTTTAAAAGCCCCAGAAAATAAGCACCTTTTTCTGTAACCATTTTCCCGTAGTCTTTTTCTGAAAATATCTTCATCACTTCAAGACCTGCAGCAGTACCGATGGTATTTGAAGAATAGGTTGAATGCGTAGAGCCGGGTCCAAACTTTTCCGGACTTATCAGTTCTTCGCGTGCCCAAATTCCGGAAAGCGGATTAAGTCCATTAGTAAGCGACTTCCCGAAAATAATAATGTCGGGCTTTACGCCGGAGTGCTCAATCGACCACAATTTACCCGTCCGATAAAGTCCCATTTGCACTTCATCAGCTACAACCAAAATTCCGTGATCCTGACACGCTTTAGCGATACGCTGCAAATATCCAGCAGGCGGAATGATATAACCGCCGGTCCCCTGGACTGGTTCAATAAAAAAAGCACCGAATTCTGAATGCCCCGTTTTCGGGTTCCAAAAACCAGAAAACTCGTGTTTGAATTTTCGCTCAAACTGCTGGGCACAATAAAGCTCACAGCTCTCACGTTTTTTATCGTAAGGGCAACGAAAACAATACGGATAAGGCTCAAAATGAGCCCGTTCTGGAAACTCACCGAAAGGCTCACGGTAACGGTAAGAAGAAGTAATCGAGGAAGCTCCCAAAGTCCGGCCGTGATAGCCACCTTCAAAAGCAAGCATTCGCTGCCGCCCAGTATTTCTTCGCACAATTTTTAGAGCATCTTCCACAGCTTGGGCTCCACCAACATTAAAATGCACACGGCCTTTTAAACCAAAACGTTCCTCGATGCTTCTTCCTATATGCGCCGCGAGTTCTATCTTTTCACGGTGAAGATATTGACTTGCCAGTTGGGGGAGTTTATCCATCTGCCTTTTAACAGCATCGCTAACCCGAGGATTGGCGTATCCAAGATTGGCCGTGGAATACCACATTTGCAAATCAAGGTAAGGTGTGTCCTCGGCATCATAAAGAAAACTCCCGCTGCATCGCTCAAAAATTTTAGGCACTGCGGCATAGTGAACCGTGTCTCCGTAAGAACAAAAGCGACTCTCTAAAGCAAGCAGCTCCGCCTCTTCATGAAAAATATCTTCGGATTTCGTCTCTTCATCTATTTTAAGAATATTTGGGTTCAAGATAATCTCCTTATCGTTCTAATTGAAATTTCTAACCATTTTCGGATTCATCCCTAATTTACTTCCAGATTTAAGTTCTTTGTAACGCTCATATCCTTTCCAGCGGCGGTGCGTCCAAAGCCATTGCTCTGGGTAGGCCAAGATTTGCTTTTCGAGCAAATGATTGAGCTTGAGAGTTGTTTGCTCTTCCCAATTATCTTCATTCCCTTCGATAGAAACTTCCTCTTTAATTTGAATCTCATATTGTCCAAATCCCTTTCTCACACAATAAGCCGGAATAAGCGCAGCTCCTGTCCGTTTTGCTAAACGCACAGGGATAGATGTTGTCGAGGTGGGCTCTCCAAAGAAATCCACCCAAATCCCGTCACCACCTGCCCACTGGTCGATCAAGATAGCGACTAAATGATTCTTATGCAGCGCTGAAAGAATGGCCCGAATCGACTTTTTATTCTCAAGAGACTTGAGCCCAGTCGCGTGCCGGAGAGAAAGTACCCATCGATTTATATAGGGATTTTTGATGGGCTTGCCAACAACCGAGATGGACCAGTTTTTTAGATAAGGAAGAAAAGTAAGGTGCTCCCAGGCGCCAAGATGAGAAACAACCCAAATCACTCCCTTACCTTTCGAAAAGCCTTGCTCCATGCGCTCAATATTCTTAAATCGAAAGTTCTTTTTAGCTGTTTGAATAATTTTTGGAATCCTAAAAAATTCTGCCAACGAAACCGAGAAATTCCGGAATGCGGCCCTGGCAATTTTATTCTTCTCAAGTTTTGACCTTGAATTATGAAAAACAATCTCAAGGTTAGAAAATACAACCCGTCTACGCTTCGCCATAACCAGGAACAGAAGATCCCCCACTTTTTCAGCCATCCAACCAGAAACTTTAACGGGGAAAAAGTTTATAAACGCCGCTACCCCTCTAAGAAGGAGATATTCGGAAAAATAATAAACAGAACCAAGCTTACGAAACTTCATTTTCACTATTCTCTTTTTCCTTAATAATGCTTTTACGCCGTTAATTTCTGAGTCATCAAAGTTCTTTTTAAAATAGCCAGTAACCACTCTGAACCATGGGATTTATCAAAATAATCATCCGCATGAGTAATCCGCTTTTTTTGTTCTCTCAGCGGATAAACACTAGAGACCACGATTTTGATATCTTTGTCATACTCTTCGATGACTTCACGCATCAAAACCCCATCCAGTCTGGGCATATTGATATCGAGCAAAACTAAATCAATCGGCTGCGTAATAAGAAGCTCCGTCGCTTTTTCTGCATCTAAAGCCTGGTAAACTTCGTAGCCTTCTCCTTTGAGCAATTTGCTGTACATGCTTTGAATATTCGGATCATCATCTACAAGAAGGATTCGTTTCATGTCTGCACTCTCCTTATTCCTGAACCAATGGTAACAATAAGCAAATGAGAGGAGAATGAGATGAAAATTATAATTTTCTAATCTTGGAAGGAAGAGAAGCGGTTTAAATAACCGGCAAAATAACTGTGAAAGTGGTTCCCTCACCCGGTTGGCTAGTTACTTTAATTTCGCCGTGGTGAGCTCTTGCGATGGAATCAGCGATACTAAGCCCCAAGCCGTGCCCCGGCGGAGCCCCGGGCTTATCCCGATGAAAAAACTTATTGAAAATCTGAGGCAAATCAGCTTCGGAGATGCCGACGCCCGTGTCAGAAATGGAGATCTGGATATTTTTCTTTAATTGTTGAATTTCGATATTGAGCTTACCCCCTTCAGAGGTGAATTTAATGGCGTTATCAATGAGATTTAGAAATAATCGGCGCAGATAGAGTTCATCGGCATTTATCATAATATTTTCTTTTAAGCCGCTTATGCCGGCCTGAATATTTTTAGATTCGGCCAAGATTTTTGCCTGCTCATAAATCTCCTGCAAAAAATGGCTCAAATTAATTTCTTTGAATTCAAGGGACTTCGATTCATATCCAAGGCGCGAGAGCAGAAGCAGATCTTCCGTGATACGAATCACCCTTTCGGCCGCTTTTAAATTGGCTTTCAGAGCCTCTTGATACTCAGCGGGTGAACGTTCTTTGCGTAAAGCAATCTCCGACTCCCCCCGAATGACCGCAAGCGGTGTTTTAAGTTCATGCGCCACATAAGAACTAAACTCGCTAATGTGTTTAAAAGATTGTTCAAGCCGGACAATCATGCGATTGAACGCTTGCACCAAATACTGCATCTCATCGTCAACATCCTTTACCTGGACTCTCGCCCCTAAATCATCGTGCGTTATTTCTTCAGCAGTTCGGGCCACCGCTCTAACTGGCTTTAAAATATTTATGGTTAGCCAGCGCCCGACAGAACTCGCTAGTATTAGAATGCATGGGAGAGACCAAAGAATAATACGTAATAACCTCTGAGCTATTTTCCGAATACCTTTTGTGGATGTCGCTATTTGGATAATGTAAAGCCCCCCATCACTCATGCGAACGGAGCTTGTTATAAGCCGTAAAGGCTCGTCGGTGAATTGAAGATTGCTAACTTTTTCTTGTTCAAGTAGAGAAAGCTGGGCATAAAAATGGAACCGATTCAATATATCCTGTGAGATATTATCCGAACCCGCAATGAGCTCGCCTTGCTCAGTCCATAAAGCCACATAGTCATTTTTCAATTCATACTCATTGAGAGATTTAACAATCTGCGCCTTGAGACCTTCAGCATATAACTGGGCATAATTAATATCGCGATGAAGAGTGAGCTGTTTCGGCCCCATGCTGAAAGAAGTCGTCACCCGCGCCGTGGCATGCGAGAAAACGTTCATAAGATCGGAGAGTTCATGCGCCTTAATCTGAAGATGATCATCAATATCGTTATAAAGGACCCGCTGCAGCAAGGAATACAGAATCGAACTGTAAATAATAAGAATGACACCTAGCACTAAAACATAAAGGACGCTGATCTTGAAACGAATCGAATTAAACTTAAACACTTCGCCCCTTAAAGATATATCCCGTACCCCGAAGGGTATGGATTAAAGGTTTTTTAAACCCGTCATCAATTTTCTGCCGAAGATATTTAATGTAAACATCAATCACATTCGTAAAAGTATCAACGCTTTCATTCCACACGTGCTCTGAGATCATTGTGCGGGTTACCACCTGATTGGCGTTAAGCATAAGATACTGAAGCAAAGCGAATTCTTTACTCGTTAGCTCGATTTCTTTTCCAGCACGAATAACCCGATGCGTTAACTGATCAAGCACCAAATCATCGACTGTTAACGTCGTACTTTGCCCCGAATTTCTTCTCCTAATCAATGCGCGTATCCTCGCCAGCAGCTCCTCAAAAACAAATGGTTTAGCAAGATAATCGTCCGCGCCGGAATTAAGACCCAGAATTTTATCTTTGGCAGTACTTTTTCCGGTAAGCATTAAAATCAACGCGTTATTTTTTCCAGTTCTTAGTTCCTTACAAACTGCGATGCCATTTTTAACGGGCAGCATGACATCGAGAATAATAATGTCATAAGAATTGATTTGAGATAAATAAAGTCCATTCTCGCCATCATTTGCAACGTCTACAGCAAATCCTTCTTCCTTAAGTCCCCGAGCTACAAAATTTGAAATGCTCGGTTCATCTTCAATCAATAAAATCCGCATATCTCACCACCTCTTTTAAAGCAAACCCAATGCAGATAAATACTCTCAGGTCTTTTTTATATTTTTCCCCAGAGAATCAATCTAGCCTGAAAAACGATCCTCTACTTGTTGGGGTATTTAAATTTTAGGTTGTCCCGAATGCTGCCGCTTCTCAATGCAACAAAAACATTAAACTCTTTCATGCTATCCAATTTTATTGTATTTTCCAGATGACCTATACCCTTACTCCAAAAAAAAGGCTTCGTGCTCCATAAATTAATACCTTTTTTAGTACCGTCCGGAAGTTCAACTTCGATGTAGCAGCTTCGGGAAATTGATTTTGGCTGTAGATTTTTATCATAGCTATAAATTTGAAAATTCCATTCCCCCTTTACAATCTCAATAGGAGTGGCTACGAACTCAATATATTCTGGAATCCGCTGGTCAATAAATACGAAAGAGCCTCCCTTCGGCCCCGTCTTTTCTTGAGGAATAATCTGATAATGGGACAAAGCACATCCAGCACAAGATATGGAGATCAAGCTCATCCACAAAAATTTACGGTACATAGCACCTCCTAGTTAGAATCCTCTTGGATATATTTCCGGTATGCCTCATAGGCCATAAACCATACGGAATAAACTGTGAGCCGTCCCCAAAAATCGATAAAAGGCAAAGCCTTTGCGGAAGTGCTTAATTTATCAAAGTAACCAAGCAGAAGAAATAGAGGTATGTTGACACACACAGCAACTATCACGACTCCGCGCAAAAAAACTCTGTCGGGCAGATATTTCCGGTACAGCGCATACCCGGTAAACCACAGAGAATAGACACATAACCTGCCCCAAAAATCAATAAAGACCAAATCTTTTGGAGCCGTGCTTAACTTTCCTAAGTAAGCCAAAAAGAGAAAAGTGAAAGCATTGACACCAATGAGCAATACCAAAAACTGTGTGATTATTTTTTTCGTTGTTTTTGTCATTATTTGTCCCCATTTTTAAAATATATGGCTGTCAGGTATTCGACAAAGCCATTATTTCAGGACTACTCAACCTTTTTTTAGGATCTTACCCATAGAATCAATTTCAATTGAAAAATGCTTCACCCCTTCCTTAAGGCCCACTTCATAGGCGATATCTTTATCTCGCGTGATTTTTTCAACTCTTGAGATATCCGCTTTTGGAAACTGCGCCAGAATAGTTTCAATGACAGCTTGTGGAAGCTGACTTTTCTTAACAACCTCTTCAACTTCTAAAACTTGCCCCGTCCCGCTATAAATGACGTCCCTGCGAATATGCCCCTCTTTGCTTTCGATTTCATAGACTGGCTGTCCGTTTTGCACATCCTGCTCATAGCCGCGGATGACCGCTTGCGGGTAAGCCTTTTGAAAAGCGGCTTGGACCTGTTCAGGGACACTCTCGCGGCCTATTTTTTTCTCTGCATAAGCCAGCGATCCACTCCCAAGCAAAATTAAAATTATCCCTGCTGACAAAACACCGGCATGAAACATTCTTGTGTTCATTTTCATCCTCCTATTTGTGAAAAAATTCGGATACTAGTTACCCCTAACTTCTTCGTTTTCTTGTTGCGTGAACTTCCCGTACCGAAGAGCAAGGGTCGGAAGAACAAGCAGGTTAAGTGCGGTGGAAGTAGCAAGACCGCCTAAAATAACAAGAGCCATAGGGCCTTCGATTTCCCGTCCCGCAGTTCCGCTTCCAAGAGCCAAAGGCAAAAGACCGAGGGCAGTTACAAGAGCCGTCATTAAAATCGGGATTAAGCGTTCAGAGGCTCCTCGAATGGCTGTCTCCATTTCCCAAATGCAGCCTTCGACATTTACCAAATGATCATAATGAGAAATCATCATGATTGAATTTCTAAGAGTAATCCCAAAAAGCGTGACAAATCCTACAAGTGCTCCAATGGAAATCGGCTGTCTTAAAATAAAAATCGCCAGGACCCCTCCAACAAATGCAAAAGGAAGATTGGCTAAAACTAATAACACGTTACGCGAATGCCCCAAAACAATGCTTAAAAGCACAACAATCCCTAACCCAGCCAAGATCGAGTGGAGCATCAAATCATGCGTAGACCGGGATTGAGCTTCAGCAGCTCCTCCCCATTCAAAATACATTCCTGCCGGAAGAGACAATGCTTTAATTTTCTCTTTCGCCTCTTTAATGAATGATTTCAAATCCCGACCTTTGAGATTGCAGGTGATGGTTTGTACCCTTCTCCCGCCGCTGTGAAGGACTCCATACCGGCCTGAGGTCTGTTCGATATCCGCAAGCTGTTCAAGTTTGACATAGAGTCCCGCGGGATTTTTTAGTAACAGATTTTTAACACTCTCAAGATTTTTACGAAGAGACGGCTCAAGAATGAC
>CAYLPP010000012.1:0-7448 GCA_964385615.1 uncultured bacterium
ATCACGTTGAGCACCACGTTCGGGCCGGAGATGGAAGCCGAAGACGGCACCATGCGGAATTCGAACTTGTTGCCGGTGAACGCGAACGGAGAAGTGCGGTTGCGATCCGTGTTGTCTTTCGGGAGCGACGGGAGAGAATCCACGCCGATGTTCAGATAATGCTGGCCTTTCGAGGAAGCCTTCTTACCCTTACCGAGATTTTCAAGGATTTCGGTCAGTTCTTCGCCCATAAAAACTGAGATGATGGCCGGAGGGGCTTCGTTGGCGCCAAGGCGCAGGTCATTGCCCGGGTTGGCTGCAGAAGCGCGCAATTTGTCCGCGTGCTTGTCGACAGCCGTGATCAGAGCCGCGAGAAAAACAAGAAACTGCTCATTTTCATGCGGAGTATGACCGGGTTCAAGAAGGTTGATACCGTCATCGGTAGCCAGCGAAAAGTTATTATGCTTGCCGGAACCGTTAACGCCAGCGTAGGGCTTCTCATAAAGAAGGCAGACAAGACCCTGACGGAGGGCGACTTTGCGCATGGTTTCCATAACCAACTGGTTATGGTCAGTCGCAATGTTGGTCGTGGAGAAAATCGGCGCCATTTCAAACTGAGCAGGCGCGACTTCGTTATGCTTGGTCTTGGCGGAAACGCCCATCTTCCAAAGCTCAACATCCAAATCCTTCATGAACTTGGAAACACGGTCCTTGATGGAACCAAAGTACTGGTCCTCAAGTTCCTGACCTTTCGGAGCCGGAGCGCCGAAAAGCGTGCGGCCGGAAACCATCAGGTCAAGACGCTGATCGAAATACTTCTTATCAATCAGGAAATATTCCTGCTCAGGACCGACCGTTGAGTAAACCTTGCGGGACATGGTATTGCCAAGCGCGCGAAGAACGCGAAGAGCCTGCTTGGAAACCGCTTCCATGGAACGAAGGAGCGGGGTTTTCTTGTCGAGCGCCTCGCCCGTGTAAGAGCAGAAAGCGGTCGGAATGCAAAGCGTCACGTCACCGGCATCATCCGTTTTCAGGAAAGCCGGAGAAGTGCAGTCCCAAGCGGTATAACCACGCGCTTCGAAAGTCGCGCGAAGACCGCCGGACGGAAAAGAAGAAGCATCCGGTTCACCCTGAATCAGCTGTTTGCCGGAAAATTCCATGACAACGCCGCCGTCAGAGGTCGGAGAAATAAAAGAGTCGTGCTTTTCAGCGGTCTGGCCGGTCAACGGCTGAAACCAGTGAGTGTAGTGCGTCGCGCCTTTTTCAATCGCCCAGTCTTTCATGGCGTTAGCGACAACGTTGGCGACTTCCACGGTCAGCGGAGCGCCCATTTCAATCGTCTTTTTCAAGGCCTTGTAGGTGTCCTTGGGAAGCCTTTCCTTCATGGTCTTCATGTTAAAAACATTTGAACCGAAAACTTCAGAAATATCAGCCATTTTAAACCTCGTGATGTGTGAATTTGGGTCGGTACAAAGAACTCAGATTTCCCTCTGAGGAGGTGGAAATCGTAGCCCTTTGCTCAGCCCTTGTCAAGTTACTTTCGTTGTTGTCTGCCGATGGTTAAACAGGCCGGAAAGCCCATCAAATCGGGCTTTTTAGGGACTGACGCTTCTTTGCGGCAGCGTGCTGAAAGCGTTTTAAAATATCAAGTCAGGGCGTTAATTCCCCGCTCCCGGGTCCGAATCCTAACGGCTTCGGCCACGTCATAAATGAAGATTTTCCCGTCTCCCAGCGCGCCGGTTGAGGCGGCATCCAGGATGGCGTCCACGATTTTATCTACATGCTCATCACGGCAAATCATCTCGATTTTGACCTTGGGGAGAAACTCCAGTTTGTACCTGGCCCCTTTCCACTGCTGAAGAGTACCTTTTTGCATACCGTGCCCCGTAATTTCCGTAACGGTGATCCCGGGATAGCCGGAATCTTCCAGTGCCATCCGGACCGCGTCCATCTTTTCGGGGCGTATCATTGCTTCAATTTTCTTCATAGAAGGGCTCCTGTACAGGCCCAGGGATATGCAAAGCTTGTGCCAACCCCCTTCTATTCGAGGATGCTCTTACCGGAAGGTGAAAAAAGTACAATTTTGTAGAGGTTTTGCGGGAAAAAACAGGATTGTTTGGGGGATGCCTATTTAAGACCGTAATTCTTGATTTTATAGCCTAGAATCCGCTCCGTAATGCCCAGTTCGGAGGCCGCTTTGCGCTGGTTTCCCCCGCTTTTAGTCAAAGCATCCTGGATCATTTTCTTCTCCAGAGCTTCCACCTTTTCAATCATGGAGGCTCCATTGGCTTCCCCTTCCTGAACCTCAGATTGAATCGGAGGGACCGGCAGACGGGTATCATCTTTTTTAACGCCAAGGATCGGGAACAGTTCCGGTGTCAGCGTATCGGATTTAGACAAAATAACAGCCCGCTCAACCGCGTTTTCCAGTTCACGGACATTCCCCGGCCAGGAATAATTCACCAGCTTTTCAATGGCCGCGGTTGAAATAAATTTAACCGCTTTTCCATTTTCCTCACCCGACTTTTTCATAAAATATTCCAGAAGCAAGGGGATATCCTCTCCCCGCTCACGCAAAGGCGGAAGAAAAACCGGGAAAACATTCAGACGGTAATAAAGATCTTCGCGGAATTTTCCGGCGCGGACTTCTGTTTCCAGGTCTTTATTGGTGGCGGTGATCAAACGAATATCGACACGGATGGTCTGGGTGCCTCCAACACGCTCAAATTCTTTTTCCTGAAGTACGCGGAGCAATTTAATCTGGGTACTGGGTGAAATATCGCCAATCTCATCCAGGAAAAGTGTTCCGCCGTTGGCCATTTCAAAACGGCCCGGCTTGCTTGTCGACGCACCGGTAAAAGCGCCTTTTTCATACCCGAAAAGTTCCGTTTCCAGAAGAGTATCCGGAAGCGCCGCACAGGAAATTTTAATAAACGGCCCGTCCGCGCGGCTGCTCGAATAATGGATCGCGTGCGCGACCATTTCCTTGCCGGTCCCGCTCTCCCCGCGAAGCATAACCGTCGCCTTAGTTTGACTGACGGTTTCAATGGAGGCGTAAACCTCCTCCATTCTTTTTGAACCGCCGATCATGCTTGCGGGATGGAACTTCTTTTTCAGCTCTTTCTTGAGCAGAATATTTTCACGGGTCAGCTGTTCCTTGTCCTTCTCGTGCATCTGGTGGATATGAACCGCTTGAGCAACCATAGAACTGATAATCGTCAAAAGACGGACGTCTTCTTCAAGCGAAATCTCCGCCGAAAACAGACGGTCGACCGACATAGCGCCAATCGTTTTCTTATCGAGTTTAATCGGCACGCAGATAAAGGAAATATTATTGCGGTTGATATCTCCGCGCGACTTCGTGCGGTTCAAAAACAAGGGTTCGTTGCCGACATTCGGAACCACAATTGGTTCGCCGGCCTCAACCACTTTACCGGTAATCCCCTCACCGATCCGGTAACGGCCCCGCTCCATGGCCTTCTTATCCATTCCATGCGCGATCTCAATGATCAGGTCGCCGGTCCGGCTGTCCAGAAGAGTCAGCGTTCCCCGCTCCATTCCCATTTTTTCATGAAGAATCTGCATGACCAGCGACATAATCTTCTCGAGATCGACCGCGGAATTAATCGCGTTGGCGATCTCATAAAGCGCGGTTGATTCCTGAAGTTTTCGCTCCAGATTTTTAAGGGACTCGTTGTTTCTATCTTCCATTTTTCTCAATTCTCACAATTCTTTAGTGACATCACCGGCCAGGCCCACGACGGCGATGCCGGCTTCATCCGCTTTTTTTGAAAAATCTTCCCGATCCAAAAATAATGTTTTCCCGGCTTCAAAACCAAACGCTTCCGCTTTAATATCCACAAGAGCCTTCAAAGTTTTAAGTCCGACCGCGGGAACATCAAAACGCATATCCTGGTTAGGCTTGGCAACCTTTACAATGGTCACCTTACCATCTCCAAGGGCCCCGCCTCGCCGGATCGCATGATCAGTTCCCTCAATGGCTTCCACTGCCAAAACCGCCTTTTTCTTCACGATCACGGTCTGCCCAATGTCAGCCCCGGCAATAACCTTCGCCATTCGAAAACCAAAATCCAAATCTTCCAGAATTTCTTTGGATGGTTTTTTCCGGCCAAGAATACCCGGGCCCGGGAGGGCTTCACGCATCAAAAAAGTGGAGTCCATTAAATCGATACCTTCTTCATGAAGGTAGTCGGCAATGCCTTTAAGGAGGGAATCGTCTTTGAAATCCCGTGTTTTAACCAGGACCTTGACCATCTCGAAATCCGGCTTCACATTTTCCTGAAACAGCCGGACTTTTTCAATTTTTCCGGCCATGATGGCTTCGTGAACACCGTTGTTCCGAAAAAATTTAACTAACTTTTTAAGTTCGCCGATTTTAACCCAGGAAAAAGCATCGGCCATTTTTTCCAGTCCGGGATCCGCTTCTTTCTCAATCCCGCAGACCATAACGCGGTATCCATTTTCACGGGCTTCCCTGGCGGCTAAAACAGGAAAACGGCCGTTACCGGCAATAATTCCAATGGTTTTCATAAGCTGTCATTCAGTTCCGGTTTTAACGCGGCGGAACAGCCTGCCATGGCCATGAACCATGCGCGGGTCAGCGGCAAATGCCGCGCTCTGAAGATTTTAAAAAATCCGCGAAAACCTTGTATGAGGGGAAAGAACCCGTCTTGCTTTCTTCTTCTAAACGCGTCATCGCGTTTTTAAGTGTCATCCCTGAACGGAAAATGATTTTGAGAGCCTTGCGGATAAAAAACTTCTCTTCTTTAGAGTACCCCGCGCGCTCAAGCCCGACAGTATTTACGGCATAAACACGTGCTGGATGACCGTCCGCAATCATAAAAGGAGGCACATCCTGAACCACTTTTGAGCAGCCGCCGATTAAGGCCAGCGTTCCGATGCGCACGAATTGGTGAATCGCCGAAAGGCCGCCGATAATGGCACGATCTTCAAGAATCACATGGCCGGCCAAGGTCGCGCTATTAGCCAGAATGGTGTGATTTTTAATAATGCAATCGTGAGCTACGTGAGAATAAGCCATCAGAAGGTTGTCGCTGCCAATGGCCGTTTCTGTTCCCTCTTTGGTTCCCGGGTTCAAGGTCACATATTCACGGATTTTATTCCGGTCCCCAATGCGCAAATAGCTGGTTCCACCGCGGAATTTTTTGTCCTGCGTACGGCTGCCGACCACGGCCCCCGTAAAAATTTCATTATCCGCCCCAATGATCGTATGGCCTTCAATGGTCACACGAGCTCCAACACGGGTGCGGGGGCCAATCTTAACCGTTCCCTCAATAATTGAAAACGGACCGACATCCACCCCTTCCGCTAATTCAGCATCGGGGTGAACAATCGCCGTCGGGTGAATCGTCACCTGTCGACTACCGCGAACTTCACTTCCGCTTCGCATACAAGTTTCTCTCCCACGTAGGCCATGCCGACACACTGGCCGGTTCTGGCCCGGATTTTTTGAACTTCAACTTCCATTCTCAGCACATCACCCGGAACAACAGGCTGGCGGAACTTCGCTGAGTCGATACTCATAAAATAAGCAATCTTGTCGCGGTTCTCCGGTTTTGAGAGCATAATCACGCCGCCCACCTGAGCCATCGCCTCAATAATAATGACTCCCGGCATCACCGGATGCCCCGGAAAGTGACCCTGGAAATAATAATCATTCATCGTCACTTGTTTAAAACCCGTGGCTTTTTTCCCAGGTTCAAAATTTTCAATCCGGTCCACAAAAAGAAACGGGTAACGGTGCGGAAGAATTTTTTGAATATCATCGATGTTCAGCGTCGAAGACATAGGCACGTCCTTTACCTGATTTTGCGTGTTCTTATTCTGCGCGGCCAGTTTTCTGACAAATTCCAGATTCAATGAATGCCCGCTCCTGGCGGCAATCACGTGACCTTTGATAAACCCTCCGGCAAGAAACAAATCGCCCATCAGATCGACCATTTTATGCCGGCAGGCTTCGTCTGGAAAACGCAGGGTGTTTTCCAGAGGCTGATTATTTTCAAACACCAGAGTGTTCTTGGGATTAGCGCCGCGGCCGAACCCCTGAGCCAGAAGATACTCCGCTTCCTCTTTCAGGCAAAAAGTGCGGGCCGGAGCCAGTTCCCTTTCAAAGATTTCAGGAACAACCGTCATTGTCACAAACTGATCCTGTAAATCTTTGTGCCGGTAACTCAGCGTATAGGAAATCATCAGATTTGGCGCTGGAAGAATAAAAAGGGATTGATCCCCTTTATCCACAAATACCGGCTCCTTGATTTCAATCCACTTCCGCTCAACACTCTGTTCGGCGATCCCGGCCTGCAAAAGCGCCTGTGTGAAATCCCGGGAACTTCCATCCATGGCCGGGATCTCTTCACCGTCAATTTCGATCAGAGCATTATCAATTCCAAGACCATGGAACGCGGCCATTAAATGCTCAATGGTGCGGACGAGCCCGGAACCGACAGCTAATGCCGTCTGACGCATTTCGTCTGACCGGACGTTCTCGACCGAAGCTTTAGCCTTAACTTCCGGATCCAAATCGACACGGCAGAATACAATGCCCGTATTTTCAGGAGCGGGGTGAATATCAAGCTTTACAATACACCCAGTATGAAGGCCTTGGCCTTCAAGGTGGATTTTTTCTCGAAGTGTTCTCTGGAGCATGTTATCTCTTCTTGGAACCATACTCCTTATTCAGAATTTCCGTAATATCATTGGTGATGTCCATTTTGTCATTGTGAAACAGAAGCGCGCGCTCATTGAAAACCATGTCAAACTGCTTAGACTGGGCGTACTTCTGAATGGCATCATCAATATCTTTAAAAATTTCACGGACAACCTTGTTGCGCTGTTCGCCGAGAGCCTGGCGGGTCTGAGCGTCAAAAGCCTCGAGCTCTTTCATCTTGGCGGCAAGGCTGTCCTGTTTCTTGGCTTTAGCCTCATCGCTCAAAAGAGCCATTTCATCCTTCGCCTGACGGATATCGTGGACGATTGAATCGCGCTCTTCTTCTTTTTTCTTGCCGGACTGCTGAAGAGTGCGGTCATTATCTTTGGTCTTGTTGTAAGCGTCAAAAACCTTGGCGACATCCACGAAAGCCTGTTTCCCGCCTTCGGCATGCGCTGCAATCTGACCCGTCATAAAAAAAACAACCGCCAAAAACGCAAAGTTAAAAACTTTCTTCATCTTTAAACTCCTCCTTGGAATTTCTAAAATGTTAAAAACCTCTGCTTAAACTGAATTCGAAACGACCGTTCTTATTTTTGGTGTCACGATTTGAAATAGGGAAACCGTAATAAAAAGCAACGGGACCCAGAGGTGTCTTAATCTTAAGACCCGGGCCGATGCTGACGGAAAAATCTCCAAAACCGATCCGGTAAGAATCAGGGTCAACGTTACCGGCATCAATAAAAATAGAGCCCTTAAAAGCATCCAGTTTGGGAATGGG
>CAYLPP010000012.1:7458-80866 GCA_964385615.1 uncultured bacterium
ACTCGCCAGAGTCGTGGACTCACCGCCTATGGCATCCCCGGCTTCCTTCGGACCCACGCGCCGGTAATTAAAACCGCGAACCGTACCTAAACCGCCGGCGTAAAACCGGTCAAACACAGGCACTTCATCCGATCCGCCAAAACTGTCTGCCGTACCCAGTTTCAAGTGAGCTTCCAGCAGATGTTTCTTGAAAAAGGTCCAATACTTGGCAGCGCTGATCTGAAGCATATAATAATCATGCTCACCGCCGATAAAACCGCCGGCAAGATCTCCATTAAAATTCACCAGCCAGCCTTTGGAGGGATTGTAAATATTATCCCGGTTATCGAACGAGAAAATCAGGGCGCGCCATTTTGAAATCCAGTTTCCGCCTTCAACCCGAGTTACCGTGGGAGGGGCATCTTCTGAAAGATCATCAATTTTCACATTTTCAAGTGTGTACCCGGTTCCAAAATGAAACACATCCCGAAAGGCCCTTGAAACGGTAGTCCCGACACCGCGGCGCGTTTCGTCGAAGTCAACGTTCTCTTTAAAACGCTGAGTGTTATAAACATTCGTAGCCGAAGCTATCGGTTTACCAAAAAGATACGGCTCAACAAAACTAAGGTCGTAATTGCGGCTGATGGAACCAATGCGGGCTGAAAGTGAAAGTCTCTGCCCTCCGCCGGTAAAGCGCGGCCAATTTAAAAGATCAAAGTTTTTCTGGGAAATTTCCCCAAAACCGACAAACCGGTCCACGGAACTGATACCGCCGCCGAAAGACAATTCACCGGTACGTTTCTCCTTAACGCGGAAGACGAGATCTTTGCGATTAGGTTCAGACGCAGGTTCCGTGTCATAGGTAATATCTTCGAAATAATCTAGATTTTGAAGGCGCTGTTTTGATTTTTCAATTTTATCGCCGTCAAATTTCTCGCCCGGGCGGACGCGAAGTTCCCGGCGAATCACAATATCTTTAGTCTTCGTGTTGCCTCGAATCGTGACCTTCTCAATAAAGTACAGTTCACCCTCTTCGATCTTGTAAGTCAGATCCACTTTACCTGAGTCACGGTTCAACTTCACATCAGGCACCACGCGCGCATCCATATACCCGCGGGCGTGATAATAATTCACGATATTTTCAACATCCTTGGACAAATAATATTGAGAGTAACTTAAACCCGGAAGCATCTCCAGCTCTTGCCAGATTTCAGATTCAGGGAAGAGCTTATTTCCTTTAATCTGAACATCGCCGGTTACATAATGCTTGCCTTCATCGATCAAAATTTTAATAAAAATCCAATGCTCTTTGTCATCATAATCAAATTGCGTTTCGATCCGGGCATCCAGATAACCTTCCTGAGCATAAAAAAGCTTAAGGCGTTCGATATCTTTTTCGAAATTCTCCTGTTTAAAAACACCGGTATGAAGAAAGATCAAGGCTTTGGGGCGGGTTTTCATCAACTTGATTAATTTTTTATCTTTAAAAGACTGATTTCCCTCAAAGGTCAAAGTTTTAATTTTGTACTTTAACCCTTCTTGAATCTTGATAATGACGGTCGCTTCTTTGCTTTGACGGCTGACTTTAACCTCAGAGTCCACATCTACGAATTTAAAACCTTTGTTTGAGTAAAGCTTGCGGATTCCTTCCACGCCCAGCTTAACCGCTTTACGGTCCAGAATCTGCCCCTCAACAAGCTTTAATTCCTTGCGCAATTTATCTTCCTTAATAACCGTCGCGCCCTGAATAATGATTTCTTTTAAAATGGGCTTCTCAATCACTTCCAAATGGAGTCTGTACCCATCCGCTGATTCTTCAATATCCACGCGGATATCCTGGAAATAATTCATGGCGTAAAGGCGCTTCACGTCTTCATTCACGGATTCCTGAACAAGAGGCTGACCTTCACGAGTCCGAAGCTTGCTTAAAATGGTATTCGTACTAACCAGCTGGTTACCGCGGACATCAATGGAGAGAATACGGTTTGGGGTAGTCTTAGCGGGCTGTTGAGACTGAGGATCAGCAACCGCTTGCGCGGGAGCGGGCTTTTCATCGGACGCACCCTCTGCGAAAATAGAGGGCGACGGCAGATTAAAGGCCAAAACCAAGGCCAAAACCCAAAAAAACCAGCGCTTCATTTAAGAACCTGCTTCCATACGGTTAAATTCGGGATTTTCAAAACGGGTCCATTCTTTCAGGAATAAAAGATCAATCGTGCCGATCGGCCCGTTACGCTGTTTGGCGATGATCGCCTCAGCGCGATTTTTATTTTCCTCGGTCGGGTTATAATACTCTTCACGGAAGAGAAATACCACAACATCCGCATCCTGTTCAATCGCACCCGACTCTCTCAAATCTGAAAGCATAGGCCGATTGCCGGTGCGGCTTTCAACGGCGCGCGACAGCTGGCTAACGGCAATCACCGGAACTTTCAATTCCCTCGCGAGAGCTTTCAAAGACCGGGAAATTTCTGAAATTTCCTGCTGCCGGCTCTCCACTCGGCCGGAACCCTGCATCAGCTGAAGATAGTCGATAACAATCAGCTGAATATCGTACTGCATTTTCAGCCGGCGCGCTTTAGCGCGAACCTCAAGAACCGTTTGTCCCGGGGTGTCATCAATGAACATGGGGGCTTCGGAAAGTTTACCCGCAGCGTTGGTCAACTTCGGCCAATCTTGATGCGAAAGGTATCCAGTCCTTACTTTCTGGGCATCCACACGCGCATGCGAACACAAAAGACGCTGAACAAGCTGTTCCTTGCTCATTTCCAGGGAAAAGAAAACCGTGGGTTTTTTTAAATTAATCGCGGCATTTTCGCAGATAGCGGAAGCAAACGCCGACTTTCCCATCGAAGGGCGTCCGGCCACAATGACCAAATCCGAAGGCTGAAGTCCCGCGGTCCGCACGTCAAACTCATGAAAACCGGAAGCGATACCCGTGATGTGTTCTTTACGCTGATAAAGCTGATCGATCGTTTCCATACTGCCGTGAATGATATCTTTTAAGGCGTAAGCTTTTCCCTCGATCCGGTGCTGACTGATTTCAAAAATCATTTTTTCCGCCTGATCGAGAGCTTCTCTCGCTTCAGTATCGGATTCAAAACACCGCTGAACAATCTGAGTGGAATTGGAAATTAAATCGCGAAGAAGGGCTTTTTCCTTAACGATTTTGGCGTAATGCTCAACATGCGCCGCGGTAGGCACGGATGTAGTCAGCTGGGTTAGATAACTGACTCCTCCCGCGTCTTCCAAATGGTTCTGACGGCGTAACTGTTCGGAAACAGTTAAAAGGTCGATCGGTTTACTTTCTTGAAAAAGCGCGATCATGGCCGAAAAAATTTTACGGTGGCTGTCGTTGTAGAAATATTCAGGCCGGAGGATTTCAACTGCCTTGATAAAGGCAGTTTCGTCGAACATCATAGCGCCGAGAGCGCCCATCTCCGCGTCGCGGCTGTGCGGAGGAACTTTTTCCAGAAGGCTTAGGGACTGAGAAGAGTTTGCCACGGGTTCCCGCCCGGATTTCAGGCTTTGCGGACTACTTCAACGGTGATATTGGCCTTAACCTGATGGTAGATTTCAACCGAAACCGCGTGAGAGCCCAGCGTTTTGATCGGTTCTTTAAGATGAATCTGTTTCTTATCCACAGCGTGCCCCTTCTTTTCAAGGGCTTCTGCAATTTCCTCAGAAGTCACGGCGCCAAAAAGCTTGTCCTGCTCACCGGCCTGCGCTTCAATCTTAATCTTCACGGAAGACATTTTTTCAGCCTGAGCAAGTGCGGTGGTCCGCTCTCTTTCACGGCGGATTTCAGCGCGTTTCTTATGCTCTTCAACAAAGGTCTGATTTTCAGACGTCGCGGCAAGCGCGAGTTTACGGGGAATCAGAACATTGCGGGCGAAACCGTCACGAACACGGACGACTTCCCCTTTTCTTCCAACTTTTTCGACATCCTGCAAAAGAATCAACTCCATAACATCTCCTCTAAAACCTGAAGTTTAAACGGGTAAGATTAATCGATCTGAAACGCGACAAACGCGGAATGACGGGCCCTCTTGATAGCACGGGCAAGCATGCGCTGACATTTCGCGCAATTTCCGGTAATGCGGCGGGGCATAATTTTGCCCTTTTCGGTCAAAAACTTTTTGAGCTTCTCGACGTCTTTGTAGTCAATGAAAGACGCCCGTTCAGAACAGAAACGGCAGACTTTCTTTTGAAAAAAACGTCCGCCTCCGCCTCTGCGGTCATCACGCTTTTTATCCCCAAACTTGGAGCGTCCTTTACCTGCCGGACGAGCGGTTGAACTGGATCCTTCACCTGATTGAAACGGTTTACGATACATTAGCAGACTCCTTTAAAAGGGGATTTCATCGTCGGGCTGCAGCTCTTTGGCTGAGACCGAGGCTTTGCCCGAAGGGGACCCGGGCTGTTCTTCAAAAATGGCATCGGCTTCGGGCATTTCCGGAGAGGACTCCTGGCGGCCGCCGCCCTTGCTTAAAAACTGAACATTCATGGCAACCACTTCGATCGTGGAACGCTTGCTGCCGTCCTGAGCTTCCCAACTGCGGCTCTGCAAACGCCCTTCCACAAAAACCGGGCTGCCCTTTTTCAAGTATTCGTTGCAAACTTCAGCGCGCTTTCCCCAAACAACACAGCGAATAAAGCTGACTTCCTCTTTTTTCTCACCCGTCTGGGAAAGATAAACGCGGTTCACGGCAATGCTGAACGAAGTCACAGGCTGGCCGGAAGGAATGTAGCGCAATTCGGGATCACGCGTCAGATTTCCGATTAGAAGGACTTTATTCAGACTAGCGGCCATGATTAAGCGTGGGCCGCGGAAGCGGAATGAGAAGCGGGCGTTGAGGCCGGCTTAGCGGCAAGCTTGGCCGCTTTTTTTTCAGATTCGATATTTTTGATCGTAATCATGTACTTAATCACATCTTCAAGAAGCTCAACGGATTTGCGGAACTCTTCCGTTTTTGAAGTTTCCATTTTGTAATCGACGACCAGAAAATGGCCTTCGCTGAACTTGTTGATATGGTAACCAAGCTGTTTCTTGCCCCATTCATTTTTCTGCAGAATTTCGGCTTGAAACTTCGCGAAAAGATCGTCCAGACTTTTAAGCTGGGCTTTGCGGGCATCCGGAGCGGAGTCCGGGGGAAAAATAAAAACACCTTCGTAAGCTTTCATCAAGAATAACTCCCTTTAGTGAATAGTAGCTGCGCCGATGCGCAGCTTCAGCAAATCGGGCTCGTGAAAAGCCCGTAGTTGCTAGTAAGGGCGGGTTTTTAACCCGCCCTTGAGATGCAACAATTTAACACAAAAGACTGGGTGAGGCAACCTCTATGTTTAAGGTTTAACCCTTTTCATTTGAGGCATTTACAGCATTCATAACTCGGTCCGCCGGCTGGGTCAGCCAGAGATGGCAGGCTTCCACGCCTCTGCCAAGAGCATCCTCCAGGAGGTTTTTCTCCCCTTCCGCGAAATTCTGCAGAACATAATCTTCCAGGGAAATCGAACCTTCCGGAGCTCCAATGCCTATCCGAAGCCTCGGATAATCCTGAGTTTCAAGACAGGTCTGAATGGACTTTAATCCATTATGCCCGCCGTCAGAGCCGGAAATTCTTAACCTGAGAGTTCCAAGCGGAATGGCCGTGTCATCCACGGCGATCAGAAGGTCACGGGCCGTATCAACTTTAAAATACTGAACCACCGCCCGAACAGCTTCTCCGGAAAGATTCATGAACGTTTCCGGACAAACCAGAAGAACTGTCTGGCCTTCCCAGTTCAATTCAGCAGTTAAAGATTTAAACGCTTGCTGAACCTTCCACGTCTTAGCTTGAGCAACCGCGATTCTCTCCAGGAGAATCCGGCCGGCATTGTGCCGGGTCCCGGAATATTTCTTTCCGGGGTTTCCCAACCCAATGATCAGTTTCACTGATCTTACTTCTCGGCCTTTTTGGCAGCAGGAGCAGCCGCAGGAGCAGCGCCTTCCTCAGCATCAACCTTCTTGCCCTTTTCAATGACTTCAGGCTCAGTCGCACCAGTATCTTCAGCCGGAACTTCTTCCTTCATCGGCGGATGAAGAATGACGATCGCTTCATCAGCTTCAAGCTTACACGCAACACCGGAAGGCAGTTTCAGATCAGACGCGTGAACCGCGTCACCGATCTTCATGGCCCGGACATCAATTTCAACCTTTTCAGGGATTGAGGTCGGAAGACATTCAACTTCGATTTCGTGATGAACCACGTCAAGAACGCCGCCTTCTTTAACACCCGGAGCGTCATCACCGTGAAGCACAACCACCGGCACCTTAACGTCAATTTTTTCCGTCAGGGAAATGACCGCGAGATCCACGTGATCAATACGTTCATTAACCGGGTTATGCTGAATTTCCTTGATCAGGCAGGTGGATTCCTTGAGTTTCACACCTTCCACCTCAAGGCTGAGCACTACGTTTTCACCCGCCTTGGTGTGAAGAGCCGTGTGAAGCTCTTTCTGACCGATCTGGAGAGAAAGGGGCTTCATCCCGTGTCCGTACAAAGTCACCGGAATAAAACCTTCCCGCCTCACGGCCTTTGAAGCCTGAGAACCTACTTTTTCGCGGACTTTCGCCGCTAATTTCATCGTTGCCATTTTTACTTCCTCCTTGAAATTTTTTTACTGATTTTTTATGCTTCGACTTTCATTTCTGAAAACAATGAGCTGACCGATTCATTCCTGTGAATGCGGACAATCGCTTCCGCCAGCAGCGGCGCCACAGAAAGCTGCTGGATCTTCTCGGTCTTCTTTTCCGGGCCCAGCGGAATCGAGTTCGTGACAATCAACTCGTTCAGCTCGGATTTGCGGACTCTTGAAATCGCTTCCCCCACCAAAACAGGATGAACGATTGCGGCGTAAATTTCCAGCGCACCCGCTTTCTTCAGCGCGCTCACGGCTTCAACCAATGAACCGGCGGTAGAAACCAAGTCGTCAACAATAACAACGTTCTTATTTTCCACGTCACCGATGATATTCATCACGTGCGTCTGGGCGGCGTTTTCACGGCGCTTGTCGACGATCGCTAAATTACAGCCGAGCAAGTTTGAATACGCGCGGGCCATACGAATACCTCCGACGTCCGGTGAAACCACAACCAGATTCTTCAGTTTTTTACCGCGTAGGTATTCTCCCAGGATGCTGATCGAATAAAGATGATCCACCGGAATATCAAAAAAGCCCTGAATCTGTCCGGCATGTAAATCCATCGAAAGAACCCGGTCCGCGCCTGACTTCATAATTAGATTCGCCACCAACTTGGCCGTGATCGGAACACGCGGTTTATCTTTACGGTCCTGACGTGCGTAACCGTAAAATGGAAGCACTGCCGTCACCCGCTTGGCCGATGCCCGCCGCGCCGCGTCGATTAAAATCAAAAGCTCCATCAGATTTTCATTCGGCGGCGTGCAGGTCGACTGAATAATGAAAACGTCTTTCCCTCGGACGTTTTCTTTAATCTGAACCTGAACTTCCCCTTCCGGGAAACGGCCGACAAGAACGTCCGCCGGAGATTTGCCCAGCAAATCAGCAATTTCACGGGTCAATTCAGGATTGGAATTTCCGCCCAGAATAACCAGCTGGTCATCACCGCTGTATTTTTTCTTTTCAACGCCGAACATAATTACCTCTTTTTTCCCGAAGACAACGGTCTGGCAGGAACTCCTGCCACAACCTGCCCTTTTTTAACCCTGCTTCCGCCCGTCACGACTGAACCCGCGCCGGTTTTAGCGCCGTCTTCAATCACGGCCGGAGCCACAATCACAGTATTGGAACCCAACAAAACTTTTTTACCGATCTTGGTCGCGTGCTTTTTGACACCGTCAAAATTGGCTGTCACCGTTCCCGCGCCGACATTCGAACCGTCACCAAGCGTCGCGTCGCCGAGATAAGCGAGGTGTTTGGCGTAAACTTTTTTCCCGAGTTTGGACCGGTTAACTTCCACAAAACTGCCGACGATAGACTCATCGCCGATTTCAGTTCCTTTGCGGATTTTCGCGAAAGGTCCAATCTGGCAATTTTTACCGATCTTTACGCCGGCCTCAATATAGCACCAGGGGTAAATCAGCGTGTCTTCGCCGATTTTCACGCCCGGCTCGACAAACGTCTGCTCAGGCGCCATAAATGTAACGCCGTTAGCCTGATGCTTCAAAATTTCTTTACTCTTCATGGTCCGGATCGCTTCCGAAAGTTCCGCGCGGGAATTAATCCCCTGCGCTTCTCCGGCCATCGCCAGCGGAAACGCCTCAACCGCGTCTCCCTGACCGGCCAGAATTTCAATCGTGTCGGTCAGATAATATTCTTTTTTTAAGTTCGCCGGTTTAATTTTTTTCAGCGTCTCAAACAGCCTATGCGCCTTAAAAAGATAAATCCCGGTATTCACTTCCTGAACACGGCGTTCCATTTCCGTCGCGTCAAGCTCTTCACGGATGGCGAAAAAACGCCCCCCGCTTCTCAAAATCCGGCCGTAACCTTTGGGGTCCGGCTGAAGCGCCGAAAGCACACTGGCTTCAGCCTTACTTTCGCGGTGCCTGCGGATAAACTCTTTCAGGGTTTTCGTTTCAAGCAGCGGCATATCGCCGGGCCAGATCAGAATATCTCCCTGATATTTCCCTAAAACCGGCCTCGCCATTTCCACGGCGTGCCCGGTGCCCTTCTGCTCACGCTGAAGAACCGCCGAAGCCCCGGTGTTTTTCAGATAAGCGCGAACTTGATCAGCTCCGCTTCCAATAACCACAGCAGGCTTTGAAACGCCAAGCTCCCGAAGCGTGTTTAAAACATGCCCCAATAGCGGGGTACCAAAAATTTCATGCAGAACTTTAGGACGCGACGAGCGCATCCGCGTGCCTTTTCCGGCAGCCAGCACCAACGCCTGCATTTACTTAGGCCGACGCCAATGCGTCGGCACAGCCTAGGCACGACTTAAGAAATGCCGTGTCCATGCTAACCCTTGATACCGGTCAGCTTGATTCCTTCAACAAAGAACCGCTGATTAAAAATAAAAACCAGAAGAATTGGCAGAATCATCATAACCGACGCGGCCATGAGAAGCGTCCAGTCCGTGTGGTGCAGACTCTGGAAATAAGCCAACCCTACGGGAAGCGTAAACTTATCTTCCGTATTAATAACAATCAAAGGCCACATGAAGTTCATCCAGGCGCCCATAAAAGTAAAAGTCGTCAGAGTGGCCAGGGCGGGTTTTGAAAGCGGGAGAATAATCCGCCAGAAAATCCCCACGTAAGAACAGCCGTCAATCTTTGCCGCGTCTTCAAGTTCTTTAGGAAGCGTCAGGAAAAACTGACGCAGCATAAACGTGCCGTAAGCCGTGAAAATACCCGGGATGATCAAGGCTTTATAAGTATCCACCCAACCGAGCATGCGCAGTAAAATAAAAACCGGAATCATGGTCACGGCGCCGGGCACCATCATGGTCGCCAGGTAGCCGAAGAAAATCTTGTCACGGCCCGGAAATTTCAAACGGGCAAAAGCGTAAGCGGCCATCGCGCTGGTGGCAACCTGCCCCAAAGTTACTGCTGAAGTCACAAAGAGCGAGTTCAGATAAAACCGGGCAAAAGGCACCACGTACCATGACTTAACGTAATTCTTCCAGACAAACGACATGGGAATCCACTCTTCCCACCAGTTTTTCTGAAATGAAAAAACCGCGCCAGGTTCTTTAAGAGACGTTGTCACCATCCAAAGGAACGGAGCCACCATGCTGATAGCACCCACCGTCAGAACCAGATAGGAAAAAGTTTTTTGAACCGGCCTTTTCCACTTCGGCAGCGGTTTCAAACTGGCAAGCTTAAGTTCCTTCTTGGAACGCAGATAATCGGGAATCGGCCGTCTGGATCTCTTTTCTTCCTGAGTCATGGTTTCCATTTTCTTTTTAATGGTAATGGACCGTTTTACCGAAAAAGCGCCACTGGATCAGCGTAAAAATAAAAACAATGATAAAAAGCACCCACGCGATAGCCGCGGCATAGCCCATCTTGTGCCACTGAAACGCGTTGTTAAAAAGATAATAGATCAAGGTCGTGGTTGAACCATTAGGTCCCCCGCCCGTCATAATATAAGCCGGATCGAAACCCGCCTGGAAACCGCCGATCACGCTCATGATCGCGATAAAAAAAGTCGTGGGCGAAATCTGAGGCCAGGTCACAGCCCAGAATTTCTGCCAGGGGTTAGCGCCGTCCACTTCCGCCGCATCATAAAGATCGCGGGGCACACCCTGAAGAGCGGCCAAATAAAGAATCATATTGTATCCGCCCACCGTCTGCCACACGCCCATGATAATCAGCGCCGGCTTGGCCCAGCTCTCATCCGTCAGCCATTGCGGGCCGTGAAGAGACAACCCGACAATTTCACCGAACCGGGAAATCGCCATATTCAGCACACCGAACTCCGGGTTGTAAATCAGCCGCCACAGCATATAAATCGCGACGCCTGAGCAAAGCGTCGGTAAAAAGTAAACCGTGCGGAAGAAAACAATGCCTTTAAGCTTCTGGTTCATGGCCATTCCAAGAAGCAGTGAACCGGTCATGGAAAGCGGAATGCAAAGCATCATGTAAACCGTGTTCCAGGAATACTTCCAGAAATAGGGATCTCTCAAAAGCGAGATAAAATTATCAAGACCGACAAACTTCGGCGCGGACAAAAGATCCCAGTCCACGAAACTCAAAGCCATCGAAGCCACAACCGGAATCAAAGTGAAAAGCATGAACCCGATAAAATTCGGCATCAAAAAGCCGTACCCTGCAACCGCTTCATTAAAGGAACTGGATCTAAGCTTGCTGTTTTTCATGCCGACTTAACCCACTCCCCGCCTCGAAGCAGCGCCGGAGCCTGCTTGCCCTCGACCACTTCGCGCGAAACGATGCATTCGGAAACATTACTTTCAGAGGGAATATCGTACATCACATCCAGCATCAAGGTTTCCAGGATAGAGCGAAGCGCGCGGGCACCCGTTCCCTTACGAATAGCCTTGCGGGCAATTTCTTCAAGTGCGTCCGGCATGAACGTCAGTTTCACGCCTTCCATTTTAAAGAGCTCTTCATACTGTTTGATCAGCGCGTTTTTGGGTTCTTTCAGAACACGCACCAGGTCGGATTCATTCAAGGCGTGCAGCGCACCGGTAACCGCGAAACGGCCGATGAATTCCGGGATCAAACCAAACTTCATTAAATCTTCAGTTTCAACCCGTTCCAGCATCTCACCGACATTCTGAGGCTTACTGCTTTCCGCAGCCGGGGCGCCGAAGCCCATCGACTTATTGGAAACGCGGCGTTCAATAATCTTGTCCAGATTCGAAAACATTCCTCCGCAAATGAACAGAATGTTTTTCGTGTTGATCTGGATATATTCCTGCTGAGGGTGCTTGCGCCCGCCCTGCGGAGGCACGTTAGCGACCGTTCCCTCCAGAATTTTTAAAAGCGCCTGCTGAACGCCCTCACCCGAAACGTCACGGGTAATGGAAACGTTTTCAGACGTACGCGCGATCTTATCGATTTCATCAATATAAATAATCCCCAGCTCAGCGCGCTTCACATCGAAGTTCGCGGCCTGAAGAAGGCGGAGCAGAACATTTTCAACGTCTTCGCCGACATAACCGGCTTCCGTTAACGCGGTCGCGTCAGCGATCGCGAACGGCACATCCAGAAGCTGAGCCAGCGTGCGCGCGAAAAGCGTTTTACCGGAACCGGTCGGCCCCATGAGCATAATGTTGCTCTTCTCAAGCTCAACATCGTCACTCTTACGGTTCTTAACCCGTTTGTAATGATTGTGAACGCAAACCGAAACCTGTTTCTTGGCTTTTTCCTGCCCGATGATGTACTGATCAAGCTTAGCTTTAATTTCGCGGGGCTTGGGAACTGAAAGGCCTTCGGAAACATCATACTGTTTAATGTAGCTGGGCGCGTCCTTGCTGAGGATGTCACCGCAGATGCGAATGCAGATGTCGCAAATATAGACCCCGGGCCCGGCAAAAATCTTTCGGACTTCCTTGCGCTTATCGCGGCCGCAAAAGGAACACCGTTCGGAAATCATCGGCGTTAATCTCCTCAACAGTTGATTTTAAAAGTTATTTATTGTAATACGCCCGGCAAATGAGGGGCGTGTATTCTCTCTTTTTAGGGAAAAAAAGTAAAGCCCAAAATCCTTCGGAAGGGGTTTCAAGCTCTAAACCTAACAAAAGCAACAGTTTACGCCGCAGAACCAATGACCCGGCTGACCTTTTCTTCAAATAAAGCCTCGGCCAAGGCCGTATTGACCCCGAAGGCCAAACGCCCTCCGGACTGGGTCAGCGTGATTAAGCTCTGAAAATCCCGCTCAAAAAGGTTCAAACGGCGCAGAAGCTCGTCGCGGATCTCCTGCGGTTTTCCCCTGTAGTTTTCATCTTGAGAAAGATCGGCCATATGAATCAGGGCCCGGCTGACCACTTTGCCGATCCAACGGGCAGCTTCCGGATTTTTGCGCTGAAGCGCCTCAAGATCCGCAGGATTCAAAAACAACGGCAAAAACATTTCATTAATCGCAATCTTGCTGCCCAGAAACGCCGCCGGTACTTCCGCCTGCTCTGACTGAATGGCATTTGTCTTTTCTACGTGAACATCGCGGACCTGGATTGCCAAATCAGAAAGCCCCTTCCTGAAAACTTCAGGAACACGGCCGTCTTTCAAAAGCTCTCCAACAACGCCTTTATCCAGACCGCTTAAAAAGCCGGCCAGAAAATGATCATCTATCTTACCATCAGGAAGAACCAGGCCCACAGCGAATTTCCGGCTCACCGCGCCTGAGATTTGATCAAGTCCGGAATCCAGATCATTCATGACAGCCTGCACAGCATCAAAACGCGAAACATCCGCTTGCGCCAGCATTTTCAGCCGGAGAGCTTCTTTATTTTTACGGTACTGCGCAATTAAATCAGCAATCACGCTTTCATCAATCTGAACCGCCACGGCCCGGCTCTCATTTCCAGGCGCAAGTGCTTCGGCAACCAGCTTTACCGCGTCGGCCTTAGGCGCGATTCTTACTTCAGAGCGGGCTGACAGCTCTGTTCTAAGATCACCCCAAGCATCATCCTCAGAAACCTGATCTTTAACTAAAACAGCGCCGGCTTCAATCTGAGCATACGAGGACCCGGAATTCGCCTGAGGCTGAATTCCCAAAATATCCTTTATTGAATATTTCCGGTAGCCTACACGGTACGCATCTTGAAATGAAACCACCACAGCGGGCAGTTCTTCATTCTTGAAAATTCCGCCATCCAGATTAGCCTTGCTCAAATAAATACCGTCCTCCGGATTAAAAACACCTTCAGGAGCGGTCTCTCCCGCTTCAAATTCTCTTTGGTTATATTCAATACGCCGGGGCGTAGGCGCGGAATTTCCATCGTAAGACCATTCATAATCAATGAAATACCGGTCTGCCGCCGCGTCTTTGGTAATTTTTACTTTGCCCATATCCACGCCCATGGCTTCAAGTTCCCAGAGAAGGGGCGCTTTGGCAAAACCAATGGCCCCTAAAACAAGCGTCGAGTTATATCCAAGCGCGGCTTTTTCGGACTGATACACTTCCCGCAAAAGTCGGAGTGTTTTTTCGTCAAGAGTTCCTTCAAACGGAAGCGCGTCAAAAATTCTGTAATAAGAAGAATCCGTGAGGTAGGAGGCCGTTTCAATGTCTCCGCCCCCCAAGGGGTTGACAACACGGCCTTGATATCCCTTTGTCTTCAGAAAATCACGCACTTTTACATATTTCTCAAGCCGGTCCCGGCTGATGAACCGGTTCCGTAAAACCGCGGGATTCGCGGGAAAATTCGAAACCTTGAAGTTTCCCGAAGCCGTTAAGTTGGAAAGCTGTTTCCGGTATTCCGCAATTTGAGCGTCTGAAGTCAGATAACGTTGGTTCACTTCATTGACCACCCGCACGACGGATGGAACCAAAACGGACGCTTTCGCTTCAGGGAAATACTCAACGGCAATACCGCGTATCGACTGAGTTTTAAGCGTGGCAGGTGCGGAAGTTTGTTTCACGCGCATCGCTGGCAGCGCGTCGGCAGTACGATCCGCGTAACCGTCTTTTAGGATTCCTTCCTTTTTCAGGAGACGAATCAAATAGGTCTGGACGTCGGGTTTAAAATTAATCGGTTCAGAGACCGCGGAGACGCGTTTGGCGGTCGCCAGCTGCTCCAAAACATAAACAGCCATAGCAGCTTCACGCAAATTTTCAGGAACCGTTTGATCAATAATTTCACGAGCGAAAGAGACATTCAAAAGAAATTGCTCTAAAATTCTCGTCTCCTCCGGTGCGGCTCGAACTTCGGAGCGGGTGAAGGAATTTAAAAAATTTCCAAGCTTCTCCCAGTCGTGCATGACTTTACGCGTGCGTGTTTTTTTAATACCGTTCCAAAACTTGACCGGCGCGTTGTCTGAAACTGCTCCGATTGGAGTATTTTCAAGCGCCGGCTGTATGCCGGGCTGGTCCGCAGCCTGAATAAGTTCCATCAGGCTCAAAGATCTCTGAACCGATGTCTCCCTCGAATTTCTGCTGTAATACCCTGAAAAGAAATCCCATTGGAAGGCCAGGAGAAAAGGCAGGCCCGCGGCATATTCACGGCTTAAATCCTGATGCCACTCATAAAGTTTTCCGGCATTAGCCTGAATGGCCGCTTCAAGCTCATCAAAATAGGGCTGTCCCGCCAGCTCTCGCCGTGTTTTCGCGAGTTCTCCCGTAAATCTCTTTTTTCCAGGGCCGGCTAAAACAGGGCTCAAGCTGAAAATGACTTTCAGTAGCGAAATTTTCAGGAGTTTTCGAACTGATCCCTGGTTTTCTTTCGTCACTTCGGCCAACTGATCTTTAGACAACTGCGCGATAACCCAGAGCACGTCGGGCGAGAAAGCTTCGACATCTTCGTTGTCCAGCCAGGAATGAAACTCCAGAGAACCCTGCACATGAAAAGCGGCTGCAAGAAGACTGAACGCTGTCAGAGTGTAAGCGTACTCGCCTGGCGCGTACCGGAAGCGCCGTGAAAAATCAATGTAATCGCTGACAGCATCATCTCCATGAAAATACGAAAAAGCCATGCTGAATAATTCGGAGAGAGTCAGTTTATTATTTTGGGGAAATTTTTTACCAAACTTTGTAAGAATCAGCTCGAGCGCCGCGAATTGTTTCGCGTTAAGCTGATCCAGCAGAACAATCTGGCCGGCATTCTTATATTGTTCTGCCTGTTCACGGGCATTCAGCGGACCATCGAGCACAAGCAGGGCCAGCCCTTCCAGCACCAGCTGGGCATAGTCGGCATCTGAAAGTTCGCTGTGATAATCTTCTTCACTCTCAAAGCCTGTACCGTGGACGGACTCAAAAATCGCGGCGCGGCTATCATAATTGTGAAAATAAAGACGTTTGCCGTTATCCGACAGGTTTTCATAAATTTGTCTGGCAATTCTGAAATACCCTTTACCGTCGAGAGAATTCCACTGCCGGTTCACGGAATTAATTAATTTTGAATAATCAACCCGAATTTCGGAGCGTGCGTCATTTCGCGGCCGGCCGAGTCCGCCCTGCTCAATTCCAATTTCCGAATACGGAATATTATGGTCTCTGATCGCTTTTCTGATCTGCCGTGAAGTTAACCCTGACGCTCTGGCAACATTCGCAACCGTTCTGCGAAGTTTCGGATCGAGTCCTTGCGCAAGCCCTCGAAGATAAACGACCCACTCTTCGCGGCTTCTCTGAATAATTCTTTCTCGCACCATTCCCACGGAAGAGCGCGAAATTTTGTGGTGAGACATCGCGCCGCGGATGGCGGCGGCGTCCAATTCTCCATTTGAAACAGCCGCAACGTTTTCAGGCGTAGGGGCTTGTCCTTTTTCAAGCTTTGCGACAAGTTTCGTCAAATAGGTGCGCCATTCTTCTTCCGTCCGCGCGCGCATTTCGGAGCGGAGCGCGCTATTCCTTTCAGATGCCGCGGGAGACTCATTATTCCGCTTTAATTTTTCAAGCATTTCGCTTAACTCAAGGAAAGCGCTCTCATTTATATCTCCCCGGGAATATCTTTCCTTTAAATCAGATTGAGTAGCGTCAATATTTAAACGGCTCATATCAATACGCCTTAAAAACCCAGCCTCTTCAGCTACTTTAAGCCCTTTGAAACCAAGAGGGGCTATCGCGGCAGCTTCATCAGAAATACTAGCGCCTAATTGGTCATTCTCCGCGCTAAGGGCATAGTCCAGCCCGGTTTCACTGACAAGCCAATTATTGGGTAAATCAAAATATAAAGTTACTCCGTCGCTTGGCGGTTTTATGTTTCCATTATGGAAAATATACCGTAGAGGCATTGCATATAAACCGTGCTGAAGTATGGTTGGCAGATATCGAATATTGGTATTATGAAGAACTAATGTAGTTCCACTAGGGCTTGCGGGATGTTTTTCTTGCCCCAATGAAATTTCCGATATTAGAAACGAATAGATTGTTTGGCCTTCCGAAAATTTCTTCCCTATAAAAACCTTATAGGGGCCACCGGGGGGCATTTTCCAATGCAGGGGCAACAGTTGAGCAACCATTGTTTGCCTAAAGGTCGCCTTATCCGCGATTGCTCCTTGGAAAAGCCAAAACGGAAGCACTAAAATTTTATCATTTTCGCCTGTATTTTGTTCTACCCAGCCGTATAAATCATCTATTTCCGAAAAGTCTTGTGCGGTAATTTGCAGGGAGCTGGAAGAAATGCTTTTATCAGACCGCACTTCAGATCTCGCGGGCTTTGTAAAAAGATATTCCCCGACTTTCTCATCAATGGGAGCAACCTCAAAAGAAATGGTTCTAAAAGCTCTGAAAAACTCATCGTCTATACGGCTGTAAGGAATAATCAGCGCGCGTCCCCCGGGCTTTAAGACACGGTTAATCTCGAGGGCCGTTTCGTAGTAAGCCATTACCGGTTTATCAATAATCTGATACCAGTAAGCAGGATCAAAAAGACCAACACTGATAACCAGGTCCACGCTTGAGTCTTCAAACGGCATTTTCTGAGCCACACCCTTTACGTAAAAGCCGGCAGGTTCCGCGGGGGCATTCGGGTCAAGTCCCACAATATCTTTACCTTGCTTGCGGAGTTCGGTAACCAGATTCATAGGAGTCAATATATCGGGAGCAAAAAGACCTTCACTGTCGGTTTCGAGCCCGATGTCCACGATTTTTCCGGAAAGAAGTTCATCAACTGAAATCCCGAGTTTTCTTTCAATCTGTTTAGCCGTTAACTGAAAATGCGCCATATGAATGGAGGAATTCATCCGCGCTTCGGAGCGGGCGGGAAATTTTGAAACCCATTCCCCCACAGTTTTGGCATCCTTCGAAAAAGTTTCATCATCAGACAATTCCCGGCTGTAACCCGCGGGAAGCTGATGACCCAAAGTCAGAACGGGAATTTTCGCGAAAGACGTCAAGAACGCTTCGCGCTTCATACCTTTCACCGATACATAAGCATCGTCCAAAATGGATTCTTCGGCTGCTCCGGAAATCCCTTCGTGAGTCTTAACATCTCCCAATGCCCGCGAAGAATCCAGGAAGATGACAAATTCCACGGGGTGGACATCGTCATCCTCAAGAACGGGCAGGGGTTTCTCGGCGGCGGGACCCTCCCCGATATGTTTGTATTTTGTGACAACCGTCTCAGGCAGAAGGTTCCCGACGGCAACCGGCTGGCCTTGCTGATTCAGCATGACATAAGTATTTTCATCATCATCCGCAAGAATTTTAAAAGCCGGCGCTCCGGAACGATTCGACAAATAATAAGCCAGCGTTGATTTTCCGGTATCGGAGGGCGCCATGATAATTCCTGTTTTTCCCGTCACGGAATCCTGAACTAAACCCGCGTGAAGGATCGCTACAGGCCGGTCCTGCCACCGGGTTAACTCTTGAACACCTTCTAAATCTTTTTCGGTCTCAGCTTTTTTAATGACGGTCTGCCACATGAGAGACCGTATGGTTTCGTAAACCGGTTTTTCCGGCCGGGCAAGCCCGTCAAACCACGGGAAATTTGGATCAAAGCTATAAGGATCTTTTCTTAAAGAATTATCTCCGTTTCCAATCACATCCAGAAACCAGTCCACCTTGTACTTTTTCAGTACTGCGACCTGAGCCTTGCCTAAAGGGAAACCGTTAAAATCCGTGATTGCCGGCGAAGCGGATTGATCCGCGCGAAGTTCGGAACGGACCATTGTGATATTCGCCAAAGTTCCCGTAACGTCAATTTCAAAATGCATACGCCCTTCACGCATTAAATCCTGAATCTGCTTCAATGTTTGACGGGCAGTTTCCGAACTCAAGGAAATCGGCTGACTCTGACCTTCAAGCTGAATCTCGGTGACTCCTTTGGCGGCCAGTGCGTCCGCGAGATTTTCTTTTTCAAGATCCACGAAAGGCTTCTTTTCATCCCAGGTACTCAAAAAGCGCTCATACCGTTCCTTCCACGCAGGCACAATGCGGTTCACAAACTCCCCACCTTTTCTCGCGAACTCCGCCTCTTTCAAAGCTCCGAGTCCGGTCAAGTGCGGAACAACCATCGCGCTCGCCAGCTGAATGGTCGGAATGACGGCTTCAACCGTCATCTGATTTTTACGCGACGCATCGAGAAACTTTTGAAAAAGATTATTCGTGTACTGCAGGATATGATCCTGCTCATCGGGTCTCAAAGTCTCAAGGCTGGCGTAAAAAGCCGCGCTTAAAAGCAGAATCTGGCGCTCTTTCTCAGAAGTTCCCGCGAGAGTGCGTCCATTGATAAAAACAACCCACCCGGAAGATTGAGGGAAAAGAATATTTTCGTACCCGGCCTGGTGAAAAATAGTGCCGACATTCTGAAATGCCTTATCGCCCGCGGGAATCACCGATAAACCCGCCTGACGTTCCTTGAGTGCGGTATTCAAAACCGAAATAACCGCGGGGTCGTTATAAACATAAACACCTGTATCAAGTCTCACACCGTAGCGCCTGTCGATCGGCTCAAGGGTGCGGCTTTCGGAACGGGAAAGAACACGAATCGCCGTTGAAGAAGACTCGATTAAATCCAGAATTTCATCCGGCCGGCCCATTACGCCCAGAGAGTGATCTTCCCAGTGGTTTCTTAAATAATAAGCAAGATCTCCAAGCAGATTTAGCGCGCGGGTAAATTGACCGGCTAAAAACTCGTCTTTAACCGTGTCAAAAATTCCGGAGCGTTCTCCGTCCCAGGCAGATAGAATTTCTTTGGCGCGCTTAAGATCATGCAGTAATTTTTCAGCGCTGGATCCGCCCGGAACCGGCGTTTTAAAAAAACGGGAGAACTCCCCTGTCGGCCGAACGCCGGGGGCAAGCGTCACAAGAGCGAGAATATCTTCGCCATAACCAGGAACTTCAGACATGGAGTAATCACTGCTCCGGCCGATGGCTTCATACATTTTACGCGCGTCCGCGGAACGGTAGTTAGCCGAATACCAGCGCTGAACCGCACCGCTCCTTAAAAGCAGTTTGATCGCGCGCTGCATATACCCTTTGCCTGTAATCACGCTTTTCAAATCGGGTGCCAGCACTTCCCAATCCCTGCCGTTTTCACGGTAAGCCAGGCTGGCTTTGGCGGCGAGTTCCCTTGAAGTCCGGTCAAAAACAAGAAGGAAATACTGATCTTCATCATACCCGTAGGGCGTCGGCATTTCTGATCGCACCAAAATGACATGAAGATCTTTAAACTCCTCTGAGAACTCCGGTCCGTCTACGAGAAGAGCGATTTCATTCCCTTTGGATTTTTCAGTTTTTGGATATTCCCGGACAAGCACCGCCTGATCTGAATCATTCAAAGCGCGGACTTCCGACCGCGGTGAAACGAAATAAACAACTCCCGTTCGAGATTCTTTCAGGTAAGCCGTATGAATTGAAAATTCATCGACATTCATATCTTCCCGAAGATCAAAACGAAGATTCGCGCGGTCCGCGATAAAGGGAACCGCCTGCTTGTAGGCCGAGATAAGCGTTTCACCCAGATCGTTAACGATCAGATAGCTTCCGGAAGGGCTGATTGACTTTAGCGCCGTCAAAAAAATGTCGCGCATTCTTTGAATTAAATAAGGGAAGACTGCTGCCGGCGCGAAGTTTGAGTACAAAGAGTATTCGACTGAACGGTACACGGGGTTCATCATTGCCAGCGCGAAAATATAATCGTAGTGTTTCCCTTTCAGCTCACTGTAGCTTTGGTAAGCGGGAATTTCCTGGTCCAGACCAAAGCCTCTGTGAAGTTCTACCTGAAAAGACAAATATTCTGAGTCAGGCTCAAGAACCGACGTTTTTAAACCGAGTTTTTCCAAAACCACCGGAAGGTAATCGCCGCTTCCAGGGCCCAAAACCAGCGCGGTTTTACCGGCTTCCAGCTTCAAACTTTTCAGTTTCTCAATAAGTCTCTGCTGGGTCTGATCATCAAAATCAGTCAGCCCGGAATGCGCGGCCACTTCCTCAATGACCGCGGAAATTTTCTCTTGCGTCACGAGTCTCGATTCGGAGCGGGCGGAAGCCTGTTTTCTAAAAACGGCCCACTCGTAACCTGAAACAGGATCCCACGGATCGCGCTCCTTTGAAACCCAGGATTCTTTTCGAATTCTGCCCAAGGGAATCAAAATCCGTTTTCTCTCCGCAACAGAAGCTTGAGGTTCCGCGCGGGCATAAATAGCCGCCTGCGAAACCAGAACCTTTCCGCCTTCAGCGGTTGCTTCCAGGATTTTGTTCCAAAAAGCAGTTTCATGCGCCAAATCTCCTCCCCACCCGGCATTTTTAACGATTGAGAAATCTCCCTGAACCTCTGCCTCTTCATATTTTTTAGGCACAAGAACAACTTTAACTTCCCGGCCGGTAACCCGGTGTTTAAGCGTGAGAGTTAAATCCTCCCCCTTCTTAAGCGTTTCTTCCCAGCTTTTATAAAAACTGAAATCCCAGTAATTCTCAATTTCAAAGTCTCCGCTCCTGAGCCAGTCAATGGAGAACCCGACAGAAATCCGGGCAAGTTCTGAATAAGAGGGATCCACGAGATAAATCGTCTCAAGTCCCGGGAAAAGAGAAACCATCAGAGAGAGCGTTTCATTATCTTTGCCCGAAGCCAGGTAAACACCTTTTTTAGGCTCAAATTTTTCTTCCTGGAATAATTGTTTCATTTCAGGAATCCAGTCTCGCTCACCAGCATTGATCCGGTCTTCCGTTCTGAGTTCGGAACGGGCCGGCAGCGCAATCACCTGAGACGCTGGATTCGCTTCCGACTCTGTACTGACTTCCGTCCCAGCCAAAATCAGCTGATCGCCGGACCGTTGGTAAAGATCCCAATCCACGACCGGTTTATCGAAAGCGTTTGTTCCAATATTGATGTTGTAAATCTCTCCGCCGTCACGAAGAGCGGTTCCCATCTGCTGGAGGGCTTTATTAATAGTTTCATCTGAAAAATAACTGACCCGGCCCCGGACCAGCAGGCCGGAGACACGCATAAAATCGTATTGCTCCGGCAAAGGCAGAAAAATATCCTGGCGTTTAAACTCGAGAATGTCCGGATGCAGGCGGGCAAACTCTTCGGCTTCAGGGCTTAGCAGACTCACATAAGGAAGCTTCTCTTTTCGAACACTATCCATTTTTCCAAAAATCCGGGTACCTGACTCAGCAAGCGCGTTCCAGGCGGTCGATCCCCGTTTCACAATTCCGGATTTTTCGGTCACAATCTGAAGGAGTTCCCCTGAATCGCTAAAAAGATAAACCGCGAATTCTCCCTGCACCACATAAAAACCCAGAGTCCGGTCATAGCCGGTAATCTTGACGCCTTTATCCTGATAATGACGCGCCAGCTCCAGAGTGGTCACGCCTTCAGAAACCGCGAAATCGGCAATTTTTAATTTTTTATCTTTGTTTTCAGATTTCTCCATAAAACGGTCGAGCACCGCAAAGGTGCGGTCAAGCCTTCCCGGCCAGGTGCGTCTGTTGATAATATCCGCTTTTCCATCCGTTCCGCCTTCCCGAAAAATGACCGCCTGAAACTGAATTTGCCGGAGAATCTTCAGAAGGTCTTTTTGTTTTTTTCCTGAAAGTTTCGGATAAAGTTCTCGAAGGCGGGCGTAGGTCAATAAATTGCCGTTATAGGCGAAAATGGTCACTAAGAGTTCATATTCTTCAGAGTCCGCGTCCGCGGCCAGGAAAAAAGGAATTAAACTTTCGACATTCTGATTGTAAAGCTGTTCAGCCGCGCTCGCCATTTCCGAAAGCCGCGGTTTGGAAAATCTTTCAAGAGGAGATGTTCCTCTTAGCAATTCAGCTTCTTCACGCAAAAACTCGGGGAACGGCATCCGAAGCTCAGAACGAGCACCCTGGACTTTCTCGATTGAAATTTCAGGAAGACTTTCAGCCTGAGGAATCGTTCTTCTAAAATCGACGGGTCCTTCGTCCCAATTGATCAGCGCTTTAAAATTCAGGCCCGCGTAGAATTTCTCCGCGTCTTTACTTACATTCTGAAGAATAAAGTTTTGAATTCCCTGCCGTTGAGCCAGCATCATAAGCGTGATCATCAAAGCCCGGCCGGCACCGCGGTATTGCCCGCGGACCGATTCAGAAACATACAAAGCTTCCGAAAAAGCTGAGGCGATGCCATCTTCAGGCGCGTGCAGAAAAGAAAACGATTCCTGCATTTCAACCCGGTCGCGGTAAAAACGGGCGTGGGCAAAGCCCGCTTCCCGCGGGCCGGCTTCAGTCATTTGAAAAACTCTAAGCCGGTAACGCTTGAAGGTAATAACATCTTCTATCGAAAGCTGGAATTCGAAGACTGAACCATCATCCGCCGTAATGCTGAATTTTCCGCCGGTTTCAGGATCCAGAGAGTTCAGAATCTCAGCGCGCAGTTCAGAGCGCTTGGGATAAGTCAGGCCTTTCTGAACGCGGAAATTAAGAATCCTGCCTCCCTGGGGCTCGCGCTGACCGGGCGGAACATGAATATTAATGGAGTGAAGCGGGCCGGGTCTTTTAGTCTCACGGGTCAAATCGATTTTGATCAGCTTGGGTGAACGAAATAACGGAACCTGATGAGAAAATCTTTCAAAAGTTCCCGGCCTCTGCGCGTCTTCGTAAACAAACGTGATAATAACGGGCGGTTCCTGCTCAAAATCTTCTCCGGGATTCGGCGCCGCGGCCTCATTCCACAAGGCAATTTTAAATTCATCCATATCCCCCAACGGCCGGCCGTCTTCCCGGCTTAGAACAATATCCACCGGAGGAAGACCGAAACGGGTTGTAATCTGAAAACCGCTGGAAGGATCATGTTTAAACGGCACTGTATCAAAAAGAGGCGGCGTTAAAACCCGGACCGATGAATCAAACTTCTGAAGGTCTTCGTCGCCGAAATCATCCGTCAGGCTGACCGCAGGGTCCAGCACTTGAACGTTTACAGAGGGTTTGGGAAGATTTTTATTTCCCCCGCTTGAATCAAAATACCAGTATAAAACTCCGCCAACCGCAAGCATTAACGATACAGCAAGAAGGAGAATTCCCCCAAAATTAAGGAACCTGGCTGAAACCACATCCGCCTGCTTCCGCGCGGAAGATTTCAGATTGGACTCTGCCAAAAGCAAATAGATCAGAAAGAGCCCTGAAAAAATCTTGCTGTTCTCCGGATCAATGGAAACTTCCGGAAGTGTGAGGGGCTGCTCCGCCTGCCCGCCGGACAAAGTAAAGTGAAACCGGACGCGCCCTTCTTCCGCGGTCAAATAAAACGGACTGGCTTGAGTTTCGTTTAACCCCAGTTCCCGGCGGATCAATCCGTTTAATTTCTCCGCGAAATCTTCCGGGGAAGATCCTTTGATTTCCTCTCCCCCGTCATCATTTCCATCAAGCGGCTTCTTGCGCAATTCCAGTTTCAACTCGTCACCGGCCCACGCGCCCTTTTGAACAATCAACAAACGGTCCGGATCATATTGCAGGCTCCAAAGCGCGCCGTCGTGGTGCCCCATAACGCTGAATTTTTTCCATGCCGGATTGAGTTTCTTTAAAATCGAGTCGATTTCGGAGGCCGCCGTCCAGACAGGCTCCCAGTCTTTACGCTCCTTAAATATGGACGTCTCCGATAAAACAGTAACGGCTCGGGCCAATTTCTCCTGATCCGCCTCACCCTGCATCCGCAATTCCGAACGGCGAAATTCAACGACAAGGAGTCCTGGTTTATCGCGGATATTAACCGCTTCAACTGAATCGACCGTAAATCCGTTTTGAGTCAAAAAAGCCCGGACTTCCTGTTCATCCTTGAACACCTGCCCCAGATGAGAGACAAGCGCGTCAATTTCCCGCGAAGGAACATTCAAAGCGATTCCCGCCTGTCTTAAAAAACCTTCGCCTGCCTCTTTTTCCTCAAACGGCGCGTAGCGGGAAACATAGTCAAAATATTCCTGATACATTTGCGCCAAAATACTATCGACGTCAGAACTGACCACGGTAAAAACAGGGTTCCACCGCTGTATATTCTGCTTCACAATAAACATCGCCTTTGCTCCCAGTTCAGCGGAATGAGGCTTCAAGCTTTTACTCATAGCGTCAAGATACGTTTGAGCGGTGCTTTCATATTCATCCAAAGAAACCGCCCGATCTAAAAGGCGCCGGGTTAAGTTAAGAAATAAAATGCTCTGCCTAAGATCGTTAAACTGAAATTGACGGGAGGTATCGATCGCAGAATTTTTAACATGAAATCCAAAAAGAAAACGGGCTCTGGGAGCGGCTAAACTTTTCAGCACTTCGAGAGTTTTTAAACGGTCCGTGTATTCAAAAGAATAAAGTCCGTAAATCAAATCCTGAGGGTCTTTCACGTCAAGTGAAGTCACCTCTTCAGCCGGTTTTACAATGACATTAAAACCCGGACGCATAATGTTGCGTATCCGGCCCTTATCCAGCGAAGGTTCAATCACTGTGATCGGGTAATGCTGGTCTGAATCAAGCTCCTCTCTCAAATCCATAGAAACGGATAAATCTCCGTCGCCAACAGCCAGAATACGGGCCTGACCCCCGGCCAGAGAAACCAACCGCTTGACCATCGCCGTTTGTGAGATAACCGATACTTCATCCCGCGAGTCACGAGGCACTCCAACAAAATCATTAGTCAGCTCTCCCCAGGCCTGAATTAAACGATTTGAAGCCCGGAGTTCGGAGCGGGATTTAAGATCAAACAGGTCCCGGGTTAGTATCGCCGCACCGCTGACACGAGGGATAATATTGGAAGATTTAAAGAGGTTGAGAACCTCAGGCGTGTTTAAACGATTTTGAGAATCCAGAGTTTTCATTTTGAGAAGAAAATTTTCTATATTTTCTTTCCACTTTAGGCTGAAGCCGTCCGCAGACTCAGAACGAAAGACTTCGTCAAGATAACGGAGATACTGCCCCGCTTGTCCGGTTTTTTCTTCCGAAGCAAGATCGCGGATAATCTGATCCCGCCAAGTCTTCAGAAGTATGGGGTTTTCAGAGCCCGCCTTTAAAAGCTGATCCCGGAGAGCCCGGGTGAAACCCTCAGAAACCGACAGTTTGCCGTTTTCAGGCTTTAAATAACCTTTCCACGAAATCTCGCCGTTCATCTGAGAGCGGTAAATGGAATCGTCGGGCATCGCGTTAATCGCGGGAATAACCGTGATATAAGAAATCCCGTTCTCCCGCAGCTGTTCCTTCAGTCCGGCGGTATGAAAACCGCCGGCAACCATCACGGCCTGATTTCGGCCGTTTTCACGCATCAGCCTCTGAAGATTCTTAAAGAAAGCGCGGTCACGCTGTTCCGCGTTTTGATAGAAAGCTGAGCTTGTTTCAAACCGCCCTTCTTTTTTAATCTTTTCCCAACCTTCACGGCTAAGTTCAAGGCGCACCGCTTTTTCCTGAAGGTCAAGCAGCTCACTCTCCCGGTCGAGCTTTCTTTCTTCGTTGTTGCGGAAAAGCTTTTCCTTCGCGTCACCCGCGTATTTTTCAAATTCGCGGAAAACCCGGGTTCCTTCCATTTCGCGCAGACGCGCTTCATGCCTGGCCTGACGCTGAAGTTCCGGTGAAAGCGAAAAAGGAATACTGTATTTTGAAGCTGTTTCTTTGAGATACATCAGAAAAGACCGGGCGGACAGCGTTGAGGTTTTAAAAGCCTGGAGGGATTCGTTGAATTTCCTCAGATCTTCCTCAGAGAATTTGTTCAAAAAGGAGGTGAAACTGTCAGAAATTTTTAACACCTTCGTTTCAAATGAGGCATCTGCCGGCATCTGGATTTCCTTGATGAGAGCTTCAAGATCTGATCCTTTTTCCGGCGGCAAGATAAGAGCGAGCTGTTCAAGTATCTGCGAAAAATTTTCTGCGTTTTCTGAAAACTTCCGCAGGGACTGGTCGAGATCAAAAAGTGGCTGAGAATAAATTTCCTTTTTCTTTTTTTCAAGGACTTCAGCGCGTGCGTGATTCTCTTTTGAAAGAACCGGTTCTTCAGCCATCGTCTGAGAGTAGAGATTTAAGCCGTCTTCGTAAAGATTCCAGTCTTCAGCCCCGTGATAAACCGCGGGCGTGTTCCCCAAAAGAGCGGCCGCGGCTCCGCCGGGCAATTCCCCCTTTTCCATGAACGCTGAAAGAACTTTTTCAAGCTGACGCTTTTCCGGAAAATTTTTAAAAATCCGGGCATCCAGCTCTGAAGAAGCGCCTTCCAAAGCCACGATTGAAATCCCGTAATTTTCTTCAAAATGGCTGATCAGATTCTGAATGTTCTTTTGCGCTTCCGGCACTGAGTGAGCGTCTTGAATAAGAACGACGGTCTGGCCGGACGAACCCTGGTAGGAATCTTCAATGCTTCCACTCTCGCCCGGAACTGAAACCTGTCCAATTTCCCCCGGAAACTTAGCTCCAGCAACTGAGGAAGGACCCGCCGGTGCCGCTATAGCTGGAAAAGGCTTCGCTCCCGTGAGCAGAAAGCTCAGAGACAAAGCTAGCGCGATTGTTTTATGTAAAAAATTTTTGATTTTTTGAGGCATAAGGATATCTTTAGGCTTTTAAAAAGATGCTCAAAAGATACCACACGTATAGGAGGATTCCAAGTTAGAGGCTGTATAGGAGAAAAGAGAGGTGTCTTTAACTAACAATAACTAGCATAAACTTCTCAGCAAGCTTACTCGCAGAAGCAAAGCTGCCTTCGCCGGAGAAAGTCTTCTTTAAACTTTCCCGGTGAAACCGGCTATTCACTAGATCAGCTGCCGCACCGTAGGCAGTCTTCCTTGTACTGCCGCGGTGCAGTAGCTTTGCATGAGCAAAGCTGCCCGGCCTGGACTCGAACCAGGAATCATGCCTCCAAAGGGCAGTGTGATACCATTTCACCACCGGGCAGTAAAAATCAGTACGTCGAACAAACGAAAATTTTATTCTTCGGAAATTCCCGGCGCAGTTCTTGAGCCGTTTTCCGGGCTGCTTTCGAATCAAAAAAAACTGAGAAAAGCGTGGGTCCGCTCCCAGTCATCCGGCTCGCGGGAATCCCCTTCTCATGCATTCCCTTAAGCTGTTTTCCTAACTCTGGCCTGAGCTTAAAAGCTGGCGCCTCGAGGTCATTTTCAAGCAAGCCCGCAACTTTGTCCGCTTGCCTTCTTTCAAGAGAAGCGCAAAGGAGTCTAACGGTGTGATTTATTCTTGTCAAGGAAACGGCCGGGAGCGCGCGCGGCAGACTGCGGTAAACCTCAGGAGTTGAAAGTCCCTTATCCGAAACAACTAAGACGAACCAGAGTTTTACGCGGCCGGGAATTTTACAAAGAATATCCCCCACTCCGCGGCCGACCGCCTGTTTTTCCCCCATCATAAAAAAGGCAACATCCGCACCGAGCAGGCTTCCAAGTTTTAAAAATTTTTCGTCCGAAATTTTCAAGCGGTAAAGCTCTTTCATCCCCAATAAAAAGGCGGCGGCGTTTCCAGAACCCCCGCCCAGCCCCGCGCCCATGGGAATTTTTTTTGTCAGCTGAACGCGGACTCCGCCCAATCCAGGAAACTCTTTTCGCAAAAGACGATAGGCTTTAACAATTAAGTTATCTTCACCGCAGGATAACTTTTGTTTTAAACCGGAAATCTTGCAGGTTAGCTTAATGCCCGAGGGACGCCGGCTGAGAACAAGCGTGTCTGAAAGCGAAATGCGGTGAAACAGCGTAACCAGCTTGTGATAACCATCCGGCCGGCGGCCGGTGACTTTGAGATAGAGATTCAGCTTGGCGGGACTTTTAATCTTCATGGAGCCTATATGAAAGAAAGAAGGCCGGAACCTTTTGACGGGTTCCGGCCTTTTTTAGATCTGGTGAAATTACGACCAGGATTTCTTCTTATGCCGGTGCTTGCGCAGTTTTTTCTTGCGCTTATGCTTGTTCATTTTTTTTCTGCGCTGCTTGCGTGCCCAAGGCATGCCGAACCTCCTGTTTGGTCGTTTAGGGAATAACTTTATTGAGCGGGTACTCGATAATGCCCGAGGCCCCCTCTTTTTTCAAAGCCGGGATAATTTCACGGACTACCGACTCATCAATAATAGTATCGACATCATACCAGCCTTCTTCAGAGAGCGAAGAGACCGTCGGTTTTTTCAGAGCCGGAAGAATTTTAAGAATTTTCGGGAGATCGGCTTTAGCCACGTTCATTTTCAGACCCACTTTTTCCTGAGCCCGGATAGCCCCCTGAAGAAGCATCACGATATTTTCCATTTTCTTCTTTTTCCACGGATCCTGATGGCTGGCTTTATTCGCGATAAACTTCGGCACGGAGGTCAGAATCGTATCGATAATCTTCAAATTATTAGCACGCAGGCTGGAACCGGTTTCCGTAGCTTCCACAATAGCGTCTACAAGCCGAGGCGGTTTAACTTCCGTAGCGCCCCATGAAAACTCAACTTCCGCGTTCACGCTGTGTTTCTTAAGGTAATTTTTTGTGGCATTAACCAGTTCCGTCGAAATCTTTTTACCTTCGAGGTCTTTGACACTTTTGAAAGGAGAATCGTTGTGCACGCAAAGGACCCAGCGGATCGGGTTGCGGGTGCGCTTGGAGTACTGAAGTTCGCAAAGCTCTTCAACCTTGGATTCATTTTCAAGGATCCAGTCGTGACCGGTCAGCCCGCAGTCAATAATACCGTCTTCGATATAACGGGACATTTCCTGAGGGCGGAAGAGAATAACTTCAAGCTCAGCGTCATCTACTGACGGGAAATAGGAACGTGACCCTACACTGATGTTGAATCCGGCCTTTTTAAAAAGCTGATAAGTAGCTTCTTCGAGGCTTCCTTTGGGAAGGGCAATTTTTAGTTTGTTTTTTACTTCTGACATAAGAGGGTGGATTTTATCTTTTTGCTTGTGGGGTGTCAACCCCGGGATTATACTTGCCCGTCATGGATTCATCACTCGGTCAAACCCTGGCTTCTTACGTCAGCGCGGGACTGGGCGGTTTTCTCGCGATTGCGATCGGCGTTTCACACCGTCAGCTCTGCGCGCTCATCAGTTTTGCCGCCGGAACCCTGCTCGCCACAGCCTTTTTTCATATTGTCCCGGAAGCGCTTGAAACGCTTTCCTGGATTTCCGTTCTCATTTCGTTCGCGAGCGGCTACGCGCTGTTTTTCCTGCTCAGCCGTTACGTCAGCCATGTATGCCCTGCCTGCGCGGCCTCTCATTTCGAGCATCAGCCTGAGTCTAAAACTTTTAACGTATTCTTTCTGCTGGCCGTCGCGCTGAGCATTCACAGCGCTATGGACGGCATCGCCATCGCGCTCGGCGGAAATCTGGGTGACAGCCACCAACACTCCATTTTTTTCGCGGTGGCTATTCATAAACTGCCTGAAGGTCTCGCCCTCTGCGCTTTGCTCCTGAAAGCAGGCTTCAAAAGCACGCGCGCGCTGATCAATACTCTTTTGTTTGAAACCTCAACACTCGCGGGATGGCTGATTGGTTATTGGATGATTCATTGGGGCGCCGCAGGGCAAATAATGAATCTTGTCATGGTCCATGTCGCGGGGGGGTTTTTATACTTGGCGCTTCATGCTACGATCAACGAAGCTAAAGACCACTCACCCAAACTGGTTTTGGGATTTTTTCTGATCGGATTTCTGTTCCTGGCGCTGGTTCGTTAAAAGTCTTTTCCGCCGAAGAATCGGTTCAACTTTGACCAAATCACCAAAATAATTAGGGTCAATCCGGTCGTAATCAGCGCCGGATGATACTGCCCCATTCCGCAGGCCAGACCGATACCCGCCGCCGTCCAGACACCTGCCGCAGTCGTTAACCCTTTGATTTCCTTATCGAAACGCATGATCGCGCCGGCGCCCAAAAAACCGACACCGCTGACCACCTGCGCCGCGATACGGGACGGATCCACATTCGCGGTTTTATAAATTTCATAAATATTAACTGAGAGAATCATAACAAGCGCCGACCCCATGGAAACAAGCGCGTACGTGCGCACCCCTGCGTCTTTTCCATGACTCTCGCGTTCCAGACCGATTAGCCCGCCAAGAATCGCCGCCGAAAAAAGCCGGAGAGTCATATCGAGATCATTCGCCGAAAATGAAAACATAATTCCCCCGATCGATCGGAGCTTAATTCCCGATCCGTTTAACGGCCCATCTTGAGATTGGGCATCCCGGTCATGGCCCAGTTTGATTTCTTAGTTTTCTTGAAAATTTCCCAGCCCCGGCGCGCGATCATTCCCGCGTTGTCCAGGCTCAAAATTCTTTCAGGAAACCAGACCTTGATTCCCCGCGTCATAGCCTCTTCCGGCAAACGCCCGCGGAGGTAAGAATTCGCGCTGACTCCTCCGCCGACCACGATATCCTTTGCCTTCTTAGCATCGGCAGCATCGAGTGATTTATCCACCATCCAGCTGACTACCGCTGATTGAAAACTGGCGCACATATTTTTAACGAAATCCTCGGACAAGGTTTCACCCGCGGCTTTTTTCTGCTTCTGCACTTCATAAAGCACGGCGGTTTTAATCCCGCTGAAGCTGAAATCAAACGGCCGGTCCTGTTTGGGTTTGGTAAAACGAAAAGTTTTGGAATCCCCCTGCAGAGCTAACTTGTCAATCACGGGCCCGCCGGGAAAACCAAGGCCTAAAAGCTTCGCAACCTTGTCATAAGCTTCGCCCACCGCGTCATCAACCGTGGAACCTAAAATTTCAATTTTTCCTTTTTTCGTCAGGGAAATAATGGAATGTCCGCCCGAAACCAGCAGGCCGATATAGGAATCCGGAGTTCCGGTTCCAATGAAATTGGCTGCAAGATGCGCTTCCAGGTGATTCACGCCGATCAGCGGTTTTTTAAGCCGGTAAGCCAGCGACTTGGCAAATGAAATCCCGACAAGCAGTGACCCGATAAGACCCGGGCCTTCCGTCACGGCGATTAAATCCAGATCCTGCGCTTTAATTTTGGCTTCTTCCAGAGATTCTTCAAAAACGACTTCGATCTGCTCCAGCGAATGACGGGAAGCGATTTCCGGCACGATTCCGCCGAAGGGTTTGTGGCGGAAAAGGCTTGAAGAAATAATATTGGAAAGCAGTTTTTCGCCGTCTTTTAAAACGGCGCAGGAGGTTTCATCACATGAAGTTTCGATGCCTAAAGTAAGCATCGTATTAAGACGGAAACTGCCTATGAAGGCAGCTCGAAAGCCGGATTTTCAATGGAATGGAAAATCCGTGTCTTTCGCGCAGTGAGGCCCGCTCAAACCGGCTTTTATTTTGAAGGACCGAACGGTGCGGAAATAGGCCGTTTCCGGTTTTAAGAAGATAATTTTTTTTGGAGGATTTCATTGACGATCTTGGGATTAGCCTTGCCCTGCGTTTCTTTCATGATCTGCCCAACCAGATAGCCCAGCGCGTTCTGCTTGCCGGCCTTAAAATCCGTGACTGATTTTTCATTAGCCGCGATCACGCGGGCCGCGACATCTTCAATCAGCTTGGTATCGGTCACCTGCACCAGACCTTTTTCTTTCACGATAACGTCCGCGGCCTTCCCCGTTTCAAACATAAGAGGGAGAACATCTTTGGCGATTTTTCCGCTGATAGTACTGTTGTCAATTAAAGCGATAAGCCCGGCCAGACCTTTGGGTTTTACCGGCGATTCAGCGATGGATTTTTTGGCAATTTTCAAAAGCGCCAAAAGCTCCGACTGAATCCAGTTGCTGACCAGTTTCGGACTGGCTTTTTCCTTAACGCAGTCTTCAAAATAATTAGCCAGCTCTTTGTCTTCCACCAAAACAAACGAGTCATATTCCGTCAGACCGAAATCTTTAGTGAACCGCGCCGCGCGCTGAGCGGGAAGCTCAGGAAGGGTTTTACGGACTTCGTCCACCACGGAGCGTGAAAGCGTGAACGGAACCAGGTCAGGTTCCGGGAAATACCGGTAATCATGCGCTTCTTCTTTTGAGCGCATCAGAGAAGTCGTACCCTTGTCATCATTCCACAGCCGGGTTTCCTGGCTGATTTTTCCGCCGGAATTTAATTCCTTGGTGTGGCGTTCAATTTCATAAGCGATAGCTTTCTGCACGGCTTTGAAAGAATTTAGGTTTTTGATTTCGGTCTTGGTGCCGAATTTTTCCTGACCCACGGGCCGGATGGAAACGTTAGCATCACAACGCAACTGGCCTTTTTCCATATCGCAATCGCTGACTTCCAAATACTGAAGAATCGCTTTAAGAGCCGTCAGGTAAGCGTAAGCTTCTTCGGGCGAACGCATATCAGGCTCCGAAACAATTTCCAGAAGCGGAATGCCCGCACGGTTGTAATCCACCAAACTCCCGTCTTTAATGCCTTCATGCAGAAGTTTACCCGCGTCTTCTTCCAGATGCCCGCGCGTCACACCGATTTTCTTTTTCTGAACCTGGCCTTTAGCGTCTTTGTATTCCACTTCCAGCCAGCCCTTTTTATTCACAGGCTGATCGAACTGGGAAATCTGATAGGCTTTTGGAAGGTCCGGGTAAAAATAATTTTTGCGGTCGAATTTCAGGCGCTCATTAATTTCACAGTTCAACGCCAGGCCGACTTTCATGGCCAGCTCAAGAGCTTTGCGGTTTAAAACAGGCAGGCTCCCCGGCCAGCCCAGACAGACCGGGCAGGTGTTTTTGTTGGGCTCCGCGCCGAACTCCGCTCCGCAGGCGCAAAACAGCTTGGATTTGGTTCCAAGCTGAACGTGCACTTCAAGGCCGATCACGGGTTCGTAATTCACAGTGACGGCCTCTTTTTATAAATTTCGGTTTCCTGCTCAAAAGTGTAGGACGCGCGGAAAATAGTTTCTTCGTCAAACGGCCGTGCCATCAACTGCATACCGATCGGTAAGTTTTTCGAAGTAAATCCGCACGGAATGGAAATTGCCGGAATTCCTGCAAGATTGACGGGAATCGTAAAAATATCGGATAAATACATTGAAAGCGGGTCGTTGGATTTTTCACCGATTTTAAACGCGGCGGACGGCGCGGTCGGCGTCAAAATCACATCTACTTCATTGAACGCTTTCTCAAAATCCTGGCGGATCAGGGTGCGGACTTTCTGACCTTTGAGATAATACGCTTCATAATAACCGGCGGATAAAACGAATGTTCCAAGCAGAATCCGGCGTTTGGCTTCACGGCCGAAACCGGCATCGCGGGTTTCCTGATACATCTCTTTCAGCGTTGCCGCCGGAACGCGTAAGCCGTATTCCACCCCATCAAAACGGCCCAGGTTGGAGCTGGCTTCGGCGACAGCCACAATGTAATACACCGCCACGGAATGTTCCGTGTTGGGCAGGCTGATGGTTTTAATTTCCGCGCCGAGTTTCTTATAAACTTCCGCGGCCGCACGCACGCTTTTTTCAACTTCCGGGTCAATCCCCTCAATAAAATATTCTTTTGGCAAACCTATTTTAAGCCCCTTAACGTCCCGCCTGAGAGATTTTGTGTAATCCGGAACCGTGTTGGAAGCCGATGTGGAATCCCGGTGATCGTGTCCCGCGATCACGTTCATCATAATCGCGGAATCTTCAACGGTACGGGTCAGCGGGCCAATCTGATCAAAACTGGAACCGAACGCGATTAAACCGTAACGGGAAACTCTTCCGTAAGTCGGTTTCAGGCCGACCACCCCGCAGAAAGACGCGGGCTGGCGGATCGAACCGCCGGTATCACTTCCCAAAGCAGCGGGTACAAGCCCGGCGGCAACCGCCGCGGCAGAACCTCCGCTGGAACCGCCCGGCACGCAATCAAGATTCCAGGGATTCTTGACCGGTCCATAAGCAGAAGATTCGGAAGAAGACCCGAAAGCGAATTCATCCATGTTGCACTGGCCGAAGATCGAAGCGCCGGCGGCTTTAAGTTTTTCAATCACCGCCGCGTCGTAGGGCGGTACATGACCTTTAAGAATTTTAGAAGCGCAGGTGGTTTCGAGGCCGGAAACGCAAATGTTGTCTTTAACCGCCACCGGAACACCCGCCAAAATCCCCTGTCCGCCGGCCTGAGGAGCGCGCGCGGAGTCAAAACGCAGAAGAGCGTTTACTTTGGGATTCAGTTTCGCGGTACGGTCTGAAAAAATTTTATGAACGGACGGTGCGCCCGAATTTTTAACGGCTTCCAAAGATTCACGGAGTGTCCAGACTTCGGAGCTCATTCTCTTTCCACCGTCTTGGGAACTTTAAAAAACTTTCCGTCTTTCAAGGGGGCGTGATCGAGAGCTTTGTCGCGGACCTGTGAAGGCTTAACCTCATCTTCGCGGAAAACGTTTTCAATGTTAAGCACATGGCTGGTCGGCTCAACATTTTTGGTGTCGAGAGTTTCCAGTTTTTTTACGTAATCCAGAATAGCCGAAAGTTCGCCGGTCAGCTTGGCTTTTTCTTCGGGTTTCAGGCTTAAACGGGCCAGATCGGCCACTTTTTCAATGTCAAAACTCATAGGAAGGAAGAGGTTAGCACGCCCGGGTAAGAAGTGTCAAACGGCGGGTTTCGAAAAATTCCCAAGCCAGAACCCAGCACCGAAAAACGCGAAACCGGCCAGAAGGCTCAAACCAATATTCCAGAAAGCAGGCATAAAACCATGCTGTTTCATCAAATACCATGATTCGAAAATTAAAGAGGAGAAAGTGGTGAACGCGCCGCAGAAACCTGTGATCAGAAGAAGTTTGATTGAAAAATCCATTCCCCGCTGTTCGGCAAGGGCGACGAAAATACCGATCAGGAAACAGCCCGCGACATTGGCCGTGAAAGTACCGATGGGAAAAATCGTCGGAACTGATTTGGTCATCCAGCCGGTGAGAAAGTAACGGGCAAAAGTTCCAGCCGCGCCGCCCAATGCCAGCCAGAGCAGCCGGTTCATGAATTAAACAGCACCGATCAAATGCATCGCGCCGGTCGGCTGAGGCACACCCCCGGCAGGTTCGAGGGTCACGGCAAATTTATCGACTTTCAGATCTTTGGGCATTTCTTTAAGATCCATTTTCACGCACCCGCCCGCGTCCACGGTAAAAGTTCCGGCGGGAACCGGCGTGGAACCGGAAATAGCCCAAAGCTCATAAACCATTCCTTCAGGAAGTTTGGAAAGATTCATGGCCATAAAAACCCCTTCGCATTTCTTGGGGTTCCAGACCATTTTACCGAAAGCCCGCGGGCTCGGGTCCATCGCGCTCAGGGAAACCAGCTGGGTATCAGCTTCTGATAAATGATCCGCCACCTTCTTATAATCCATCATTTTCTGGCGGGTTTGAAAAAACGCGGTTCCAAGCGCGATGCACAAACAAGCGAGAACAGCGCCGGCAGCCCAGCTCATGGAAAACGCGGGCGCGCCCGCGCCGGCCAAAGCCGGTTCACCGATCTCTTCCATTAATCTTGATTTAATAACCGCTGGAGCCTCCACTAATGAAAGAGAACCCGGAATCGAAGCTAACGCTTCTTCGGTCTGATGAACATGATTCCGGCAAATTTGACAGCCGGGTAAATGAGCGGAGAACTCCTGAAGGTCGCTTCCATCCAAAGCGCCCGCGGCGTAAATGTCTGCTAGTTCAATCCACTTCTCGTGGCCGCTCACAGCTTTTCCCCCGATTTAATTTTTAAAACGGACCGTAGGCTTTTCAAACCGTCGCGGATCCTGGTTTTCACGGTGCCGATCGGCACTTCCAATTTTTCGGCAATTTCTGACTGAGTTAAACCTTCAAAATAGGCCAGCTCCAATGCCTGTCTTTGCACATCCGAAAGTTCCGCCAGCGCGCTGCCCATCGTAAGCCGTACCTCAGCCTGGGTTTCCTGCCGGTTTTCAACCTCACGGCTGGTGTTCAGGAACTGTTCTTCGAGAACATCCCCCTTCATTTCCCTTCTACGGCGCGAACGCAGTTTATCGATTGCGCGGCTTTTAGTAATTGTAATAACCCAAGCCTCCGGCTTGCCCCGGCCGGGGTTGTAATTGGAAGCCTGGTTCCATATCTGGAGGAAAACTTCCTGAACCAGATCTTCAGCCTCAGCTCGGACTCTTAAAATGCGAAGCGCGAAAGTGAAGGACAGCGAAGAATAGAGATCATAAAAACGGGAAAAAGCCTCGCGGTCCCCGCGGGCAATCCGCTTAATCAAAGCCGTAACATCTGTATGGGCCGAAGGGTCGGTCATGGTGGCCCTTTTTACCATAAAACCTCAAACAAGTAAATCCAAACAGCCCCCTACGGCGTAATAGAAACAGCAGAGAGATTATCCTGCAAGGGAGGGTTCAAATGCCTCGTTTAAGAAAACCGAAATTTTCAAATCTCTATATTTCAGCTTTTATTCTAATGACGGCAGCCGTGGGAAACGCGCAGGCCGGCTTTGCGGGAGTCCTTGAAGACCCTGCCATAAGCCTGCCTGCGCCTAACCTTTCACAGGCCGAAAAGGTTTCCATAGGGTCTGGAAACTTCTGGAAAATTTCAGCGAGTTCGGCAAAAAAAACGCTTAAGAATTTTCTTCTGTTTCAGAACAGTTCAAAAATCTCCCCGCGTTCCGCGCCGGAAAGAGATGCCAAAACCCCAAAAAGGCCTTTGAATCCCTTTCAAGCGGCTCGATTAATCATGACTTCCGCATAACCAATTATTGGAAAACTTTTTATAAAGTTTTTTGTGAAATGAAAATTTTTTCATCATTCTTCTTCCCTTTGAAAAGAGAAAGCAGGATAATCATATTCACTTTCCTTTCCAAACGGAGGTTGTCATGAAGCATTTCGTGATGATTCCACTTTTCCTTTTCGGCATCACGGCATTCAGCATCGATCTTCCAAAACCAAAGATTTTAAATCCTCCTCAAACGGATTTAAACTTTTCGGCGATGACTGAATCTGTAAAATCGGCAGGGGTTTTGAAAAATTCTGATGAAAGAATTAAAGCCCTTGATAAAGCCGGTATGATGCGCCGCGCAATGATGGCCAGCGCCTGATCAGGCGGGAATTTTCGAAGACTCTTTAAAACGGCTGTAGCGTTCGAACAAAAGACCGCACGCAAAACCGATGCACAGCGCCATCCACGTGTCGGAAACCCAGTGGCGGTTGTAGTAAACCCTCGCGAACGCGGTTGCCATTGGAGTCAGCGCGAATAAAACGGCGGCCAGAGGCTGACGCCGGAAACGTATCATTAAAAACAAAGAAGCCCCTGCCACGATACTGACATCCCCTGACGGGAAACTCTGATAAGCCCGGTTGTCACCAACCCAATTGTCCCAGTTAAAAAAAGCGAACGCGCCTTTTCCCGTGTCGGGACGGGCGCGAAGAAAAAGATGCTTAAGCACTGTGGCGGAAAGACCCGTAAGGCAAGTCGCAAGCACCGCGCCGAAAACAGTCTGGCGGGCTTTGCGGTTAAAAACAGAAAAAAGGTAGGCTAAAAAAAGAACAATCCAGATACTCCGGCCCATTTCCGCTCCATAATTCAGAACCGCTGAACCCGCGGCTTCCGGGATGTGCGGAATAAATTTCTGAGAAGCTTCATCCAGAAAAAAGAGCGCGGCTAGAAAAAGAATAATGACGCCGGCAATCGGAGTAACCACACGGCGGAAATTCAGGCTTTTAAGATACGCGGGAAAAACCTTAAAGTAACCTGAAAGAATTTCGGTCAGAAACGCTCCAATCAGAAAAAAAACAACAAGCGGTTTGTAATGAAGCGCATCCCAAACCCGGTTTAGGATCTCAAACATCAGTCTTCGCTCCTTTTGAATAATTGCGGGCGGCATTTCCCGAAACAAAACCGCTGGCCCAGGCCCACTGAAAATTGAACCCGCCTATCCGGCCGTCCACATCCAGAATTTCACCGGCAAAGAAAAGCCCTTTCTGCAGTTTAGACTGAAGCGTCAGCCGTTCAACCTCCGAAAAGTCCACGCCTCCGGCAGTTACTTCCGCTTTAGCGTAACCAAGATCGCCGGTAACCGGAAGTGGAAAATAAAGCAGACTGCGGATTAATTTATTTTTTTGCTCCCGGCTGACTTGATTTAGAATCAAATCTTCAGGAAAATCCAGTCTGCGCATCAGCACTTCTACCAGACTGACAGGAAGCTCCATCGAAAGGAATCTTTTCAATGTCATTTTTGGACTTTCCGCAATTTCACTCTCGATGGCACCGCGGAGTTCATCTTCATTGAACGAAGGCGCGAAACTGACCAGAATCTCAGCTTTTCCCCCGGAGCGGATCCAGTGCCGGCTGACATTCAGCGCGGCGGGCCCGCTGTACCCCTGATGCGTAAATAAAAAATCCCCTTCGAATTCATAGATTTTTTTACCCTCTCGCCGGACCGTCAACCGAACCGGAAGAGCAACGCCCGAAAGACTTTGCAAGCCGGCGTCATTTCCGCGAAGCGGAGTTAAAGAAGGTGAAGTGGGAATTAAGCTATGACCGAATTTTTTGGCGAGTTCGTATCCTGTACCATCACTGCCTGTCGAGGGAAAGGAAAGGCCTCCCGTCGCCAAAATCACCGCGCGCGCGCGGAACACACGGCCGGAGCCCGCGGTTAATTCAAAAACTTCATTATGAAACGCGATCCCGGTAATTTTTTGACCCGATTCCAGCACCGCCCCGCTTCGGTCCATTTCCTTAACCAGCGCTTCCAGAATAGTCCGGCCAGAATGAGTCGACGGGAAATACTTCCCGTTAGGTTCTAAAATCAGTTCAACGCCGAGCTCTTCGAAAAAATTCCGGGCTTGTTCCGGCCGGAATGCCGCAAGCACGGAGCGGACGATTTTCCCCTGCTCCGATTCATAATCTTTTTCCGTAACAGTCTGATTTGTCACGTTACAGCGAGTGCCGCCGGACATCAAAATTTTCGCGCCGATCTTTTCACGCCCATCCAGAATCAAAACCCGGCTTCCGGCGCGGGCGGACGTAATCGCGGCCATTAATCCCGCCGCCCCCGCTCCGACGATCGCAATATCCCAAATTGTTTTTTCCGTTACATCCGTCATTTCAGCAATGCCTTTCAAAATATTCTTCCACTTTACGGTAGGCATTTTCCGAAATAAACTCTCCGTCTCCAACTAGAAGGGTTTCAAAATGAATGGAAAAAATCCGCCTCAACCCCGCCTGAGCCTTGCGGACATCCGCGTATTTGACATCAGGAAGCATATTCAGACTGCCCGAAGGGTGTCCAATTAAAGCGTCCCCTACAATCAAAATCTTCCGGTCCGTCAGATAAAAAGCGCATTCTCCGGGAGACTTTTGCTCTCTCAGGTGAATCACCTTAAGCCCGCATAAAAGATCCTGGCCGTCACGAAAAGTGAAATCCGCGCGTTCCCTCAAAAGAGTTTCGTCATGTTCATGAACCGCGATCGGGGTTTTCCATTTTTTTCTGAGATCATAAGCCATGCGCTCATGGTCTTTGTTGGAAAGATAGATCGCGTCAAACGCGCCATGGGATTCTATTTGCGCCAAAAGACTTCCATCCATAAAAACAGGGTCGATCAGAACACGCTTTTTTCCGTCTGAGACCAGTGTGCCGTTAAAAAAATAGCCTTTCTCCGGCGACATCCAGCTCCACATCCAGATTCCTTCCGTGACTTTTTTAAGGGTCATTATTTAAGCGCCTCCGCCAGAGCCAGATAATCTTTAAAAAGCAGTTCTTCCCCGCGCGCGGTGGGTTTAATCGCCAGACTCATGAAAATTTTCTCCAGCTCTTCGCGGTTTTTTCCGGTTTTTGAATCCCGGCTCAGAATTCCAAGGAGAGTCTTCCGTCTTTGCGAAAAGGCTTTTTCGATTAGTTTAAAAACACGGGCTTCGAGTTTCGGTTCTAAAAGCTGCTTCTCTGGAAAGAAATCAAAAACCAGCACCGAAGAGCTGACCTCCGGCTGAGGCGTGAAACAACCGCGGGAAACATCAAAGGCATGGCGCACATCCGCCGAATACCGCGCCGCCAGCGTTAAACGGCTGTAATCTTTCGAACCGGGAGAAGCGAGCACGCGGTCGGCAACCTCCGTCTGCATCATCAGCACTGCCTGAGAAATCATAAACCTCGCGTCCGCAAGGCAAAATAAAATCGGTGCCGTAATATAATAAGGCAGGTTGCTGACCACTTTGATCTTTTTCTTTTTCCCGGATTTTTCCCAAAATTTCTTAAAATCAAACCGGATAATATCATCTTCGATCACTTCAAGCAGACCGGTGCTTCCATATTCTTCCCGAAGAATTTCAACAAAACGGGGGTCTTTTTCCACCGCGATAACCTTGATTCCCCGGCCCAGAATTTCCCCGGTTAAAGCTCCAAGCCCGGGGCCGATTTCAAAAACGGTTTCCCCCTTTTTCAGCTCAAGCAGATCAACTATTTTTTTCTGAATATTCGGATCGATCAGCAGATGCTGGCCCATGTTTCCGCGAACGCTGAGCCCGTGTTTTTTCAGCAGTTCAATCTGAGTGGTCATCAGCGGGAAGCCAATTTCTCGGCAAGACTCAATGAAGCGCGCAGGGAAACGGGGTCCGCCTGGCCTTTATAGGCAATATCAAAAGCAGTGCCGTGATCGGGGCTGGTGCGGATAAAAGGCAACCCCAGCGTGACATTCACGCCGTCACGGAAGGAAATCATTTTAAACGGTGCCAGCCCCTGGTCATGATACATACTGATTACGGCATCAAACCGGCCTTCGTAGGCATCAAAGAATAGTTGATCCGCGGAGAGTGGTCCTGAAACTTTTAAGCCCCTTTTCCGGGCTTTATTTACCGCGGGCCTGATTTCCGCTTCATCCTCAGTCCCCGTTTCCCGCCCATGGGGGTTTAGCGCGCAAACCGCCAGCCGGGGGGTTTTGCGTAAAAATTTTTTGAAAAAATCGTGCGTCAGCTGAATTTTCTCAAAAACCAGTCCGCGTTTAATCAAAGTATTCACTTTTCTAATCGGCACATGAATCGTCGCCAGCGTTACTTTCAGTTTCGGCCCGTAAAACATCATGGCAAATTTTTTGACGCCCGCAACATCAGCGAGATATTCCGTGTGTCCGGTAAAATTCGGATCCATCAGCCTCATAGAGGTTTTATTCAAGGGAGCCGTAACAATCGCTTTGATTTTTCCAGCCGCGGCAGAATAGGCCGCGGCTTCAAGCGCCGCGAAAGCGCCCTTAGCGTTGGAGAGTGAAACTTTTCCGGGATTTACCGGGCCTTCATAAACTTTCCAGAAATAAACCGGAGCTTTTCCGATTTCAGAAAGCGAACGGATTACCGGGACCTTGATCTTTAAACCCGTTCTTTTTTGAAGAAGTTCAAAGGGTTCCTGCGAACCGGTGATGAGATACTGGTATTGACGGGAAGGTTTAAACTGGCGGAAAGTTTTGGCGATAATTTCGGGGCCGACTCCGCCCGGGTCTCCCATCGTGACCGCGATCAGGGATTGTTTCATGAAGCGGAGTGAATTACCGGATGGAAATGTAAGCGTTGCGCTTGAGAGAATTGATCCATTCCTGAAAACGCTTCATGGATTTTTCACGGAAAAGCCGGTCATAAATCAGCGGCTTGGCCTCCTCGAGCGTCTTGCGGAATTTTTCCTTCTTTTCTTCGAGTCTGAAAATATGGTAACCCATCGGCGTTTCAATCACGTCTGAAATCTGCCCGGGTTTCAGGGAAAAAATAACCTGGTTAATTTCGGGAATCATTTCTCCGGGGCGAATCCATTCACTGAGACCGCCCATCTTGGCGCTGGTATCTTCTGAAGAATCCTGAGCAATTACGCCGAAATCTTCTCCGTCTGAAATACGCTTTTTAAGCTTTTCGATTTTATTTTTCGCGGTTTCATCCGTCAGACCTTTTTCACGGGCCTCTTCCGATTTCTTAACCGTCAAAGAACGGACTCTCACGGTGCCTTCACTGGAAAACTCATCCGCATGCTGAGCATAGAACTCTTCAACTTCCAACGGTGAAACGACAACCTTCGCGCGCACTTCCATGTCTTGAAGATGGCGGATCACCGACTGCCTTTCAAGTCTTTCGCGCAAAGCCTGAAAACTCATACCTTCTTTTGAAAGCGCGTCTTCCATATCCATATCGCTTTTAAATTTTTTCTTAAAATCGCCAAGCATTCCTTCAACTTCAGCTTCATTCGGCTCAATTTTCTGCGCGATCGCTTCCTGATAAACGAGCTTATCTTCGATCAGCTGATTCAGGATTTTGCGCTTGGCATCCACCATGGCTTCCATGAGGGCTTGACCGGAATATTGGCTTTTGTAATCCTCATAAACAGGGCGCATAACACCGTCAAGCTCGCTCTGGGTGATAGGGTCATCATTAACGATGGCAACCACCTGGTCTAAAAGCTGGCGGTCAGCCCGGGCTGAAGGGGCCGAAAAAAAGGTCAAAATGATGAGTAAAATCAGGGGTTTCTTCATAGAGGTTTTGGAGGGCTTTATTATGCCCCAGGGTCCGGCCTTTTTCAAGGCGCTTTTCCCCAAGTCCTCTGACTAGTGCCCGCGAACGGAGCGTTCCCGTGGCGCTTTATTTGTCTTTTTGGACTCTTCTATAGCAGATTTGAGCATTTTGCAGTAAAGGTCAAAACCCACGGCATGAATAAATCCGCTTTGCTCGTGCCCCAGCAGGTTGCCCGCCCCCCGGATTTCAAGGTCCTCCAGAGCGATTTTGAAGCCGGAACCCAATTCCGTAAAACGCTCAATCGCCGCCAAACGCTTCTCCGCGTCTTTGGGCATAATGTAATTTTTAGGCACCATGAAATAAGCATAAGCCTGGCGTTTTTCATGATAACGCCCCACCCTTCCGCGCAGCTGGTACAAATCCGCCAAACCAAACAGATCCGCGCGGTTTACGAAAATCGTATTCGCGTTAGGAATATCAATCCCTGACTCAATAATGTTTGTGGCAATCAGGCAGTCGATTTTCTTTTCTTCAAACGCGTCCATCACCATTTCCAGTGACTCAGGATCCATCTGCCCGTGCGCCACGCCTAACCGCGCTTGCGGAACCAGTTCTTTCAGATGCGCGTGGATTTTTTCAATTGAAGCCACGCGGTTGTGAATAAAATAAATTTGTCCGTTCCGGGCCAGTTCTTTTTCAAAAGCGCGTTTCACCGTCTGATCGTTATATTCCAAAACATAAGTTTCAACCGGCAGACGCATTTTGGGCGGAGTGTTAATGGCCGACATATCGCGCACGCCCAGCAGAGCCATGTAAAGAGTGCGGGGAATCGGCGTGGCGGTAAGCGTTAAAATATCCACTTCCGCGCGCATATGCTTTAAGCGTTCTTTATGTTTAACGCCGAAGCGCTGTTCTTCGTCAATTACCAGCAGGCCGAGATCTTTAAATTGAATATCTTTGGAAAGCAGGCGGTGAGTTCCGATGACGATATCGGTTGTGCCTTCACGCACGGATACGGCAACGTTCTTCAAATCTTTCGCTGAGCGGAAACGTGACAAAACCTCCACCGTGACCGGAAAATTTTTCATGCGCTTTTTAAAAACGTGGTAGTGCTGTTCGGCCAGCACTGTCGTCGGCACCAGCACCGCAACCTGCTTGCCCGCGTTCACCGCTTTAAAAGCCGCGCGGATGGCAACTTCGGTTTTACCGTAACCGACATCCCCGGCTAAAAGACGGTCCATTGGCTTATTGGATTCCATGTCGCGCTTGACTTCTTCAATCGCCCGCTTCTGATCCGGAGTTTCTTCAAACGGGAAATCATCCTCAAACACTTTCTGCCAGGGGTGATCAGCCGGAAAGGCGTAGCCTCCGCCCATACTGCGCATTGCCTGAATCACAATCATTTCCCGCGCCACATTTTCAACCGCGCGTTTCGTTTTTTCTTTAAGCGTTTCCCACTCTTTACCGTGCAGTTTGGTCAGCCTGGGCGTATGACCGTGCCCGCCGATATAGCGCTCCAGCGGTTCATGCATCTCGATATAAATAATTTCACGGTTGGCGTATTCAATCGCCATATGGCGGAGGCGGTCACCTTTAACCTGAATCATTTTGGTGCCCAAAAAACGGCCGATGCCGTATTTCAAATGCACCACATAATCGCCGGGGCGCAAATCCTTGATCTGGGAAACCGGTTCAAAATCCTGATACTGGCCGGAAAGCCGACTCATTTTTTTCTCGAGAGTTTCAGTCACGGGAATCAGGAAGACTTCTTCGAAACTAGCCAGCGATTTGCCGTCATTAATGGAAAAATCACGGATGGAGGAAATGCGGTCGGCCTCAAACTCAAGGCGCACCGGGCTCCGGTAGGTCATGGGGTAAATGTCGAAAATGGCTCCGCGCCGGGCAAATTCGCCCGGCTTCATCACCATATCCGTTTTTTGATAGCGGAGGTCACGCAGGAGGTCTTCAAGACCCTCCCGGTCAATTTCCTGTCCGGTTGTAAGCTTCCGCAGTTCCATAACGGAAAGAAGGGCGCTTTCCTAAAACTTCCAGAAAACCGGAATAAGCGCGATTGAGAAAAGAAAGCAAATCAGGTTAAGAACGGGACCGACTTTAAGGTAGTCACTGAATTTATACCCGCCCGCGGCCTGCACCATAAGGTGGGTCTGATAACCTAACGGCGTGGAAAAACCCCACGACGCTGCGAATGTAACCGCCATCACAAAAGGCATGGGACTCACACCCATCTTGTGCGCGGTCGCCAGCGCGATTGGAAAAATCAGAGCGGCCGCGGAATTGTTGGTCATAATTTCCGTCAAAAAATTAGTCAGAAGATAAATCGCGGCCAGAATCCCAACCAACCCCAAAGGCTGGGCCACACTCACCACACCCCCGGCAATCATCGCGGCCAGCCCGGTCTTCTGCATCGCGAAGCTGATACCGAATGAGCAGGCAATCGTAATCAACACGTCCCAGCGCATGGCCTTTTTAGCTTCCGCGCCCGGCAGCGCCCCGCACATCAGCGTCGCGATCACAGCGGCAAAAGCCATCTGAAGAATTCCGACTTTCTGCCCGCCGATCGAAAAATACCCCATCTCTCCGAGCACGGCGCCAATCACCATCAGCAAAGTCACGCCCAGCACAATAAAGCTTTTCAAGCCTCCGCCCGGCGCGATATCTTTCAAATAAGACATTAAATAAAAATCCGTGGAATCTTTCCACGAGCTAAGAAAATCTTCAGGCGCGAAAAGCAAAAGCGTATCGCCCGCGCGCAAAGTAATATCCCCGATCTTGGACTGAATCCTTTCGCCGTTCCGGTGAATCGCGACAACTCCCGCGCCGTATTTCCCCCGGAAATGGCATTCTTTAACTGTTTTTCCCAAAATCGGAGAGCCGTGCGAAACTACGGCTTCAACTAAATGCGCGCGCATTTTTGAAAAATCGCGCTCAAACATTTCATCCGCCGGAACCAGTCCCGGAATTTCCTGAAGATCCAGCACCGCGGACGTCACCCCCGCGAACATCAGGCAATCCTCAGCTTCAAGAACCTGAGTGCTTGAAACAGGGCCCAGCGATTTACCCTCGCGTTCAATATCCACCAAGAAAAGGCCTTTCAGGTTTCTAAGGCCGGCATTTTTAACATTCTTTCCGACCAGCGGGCACCCTTTCTTCACGCGCATTTCAATGACGTATTCACGGCTGTGCTCCGTCACAAATTCGCTCACGCCCTGGCGGTCAGGCAATAAGTGCCTGCCGACAAAAGCGATATACAAAAGGCCGACAATCGTTACCGGAATCCCTACTTTCGCCAATTCGAAGAACTGCATTCCGTGCATGCCGTTATTGATCATCAGACCGTGCACCACCAGGTTCGTGGAGGTTCCAATCAGCGTGATACAGCCGCCAAGCACGGTCGCGAACGAAAGCGGAATAAAAAATTTAGACGCCGGCAGGTTGCTGTTACGCGTCCACTTTTTGATGATCGGCGTAAAAATCGCCACAATCGCCGTATTGTTGAGAAAAGCCGAAAGCCCGGCAATAGGCGCCATCATTTTAAGCATTAAAAGAGAAAGGTTGGGACGGCGGTGGTAAATACCTAAAAAGTTGAAGACCGCGGAATCAAGCGCTCCAGTGTTGCGGATCGCTTCACTTAACACAAACAGGAGAGCTACAGTAATCAAACCTTCATTCGAAAATCCGGCCAGGGCTTCTTTGGGAGTAATAATGCCGGGAATGAGCAAAAAGGTCAGCGCGGTTGAAAGCACAAATTCCATCGTGCCCCAACTGCGGCCCAAAGCCACGACCATTCCCACAATAACTATTAATGTCCAAACAGCCGGAAAATCCAAAAAACCCCTCCTGGGAGAGCCCCTGTAAGCAGTTTGGGATAATACCACGAAACCGGGCGAGAGTAAAAATCGCCTTTAGGGACTCATCACAATGAGCGTATTCCGGAGAAAGCACGTTAATCACCTGCGCGGGTTCGTGGCTTTCAAATTTTTCTTCCAGTTCTTCTTTGGCAATAACCTGAACCATAAAACGCCTCCTTTTGCTTGTAGATACAGTTTTCTTTCAGGCGGGATTAACTCAATAACCGTGCCAACTTCTCTCTAAGGGAACTAACTTAAAAAGACGGGGGAACCGTCTGAAAAACAGCGGAAACTGTCTGAACTATCTTACAAATAAATGCCCCGAAGAACCGGACTGTACGGAATAAATCCGCAAGATCCATTTTTTTCATGACAGGCGTTATAGCATTATGGTAATTTTACGCCATGTGCTTCGGGCCGATACCCAGTTTCGCCAGCAGTGCCGTCTTAACCACAGCCGGCGCCGTCACCCTCAAAACCACCCGCTCCCGAAATGAGCTGGTAATCGCGGCTTTTCCCCTTCTTTTCGGCATTCAGCAATTCATTGAAGGTCTGATCTGGATAGGCGTTAAAGGCGGACCTTTGCAGGCGTGGCTCAAACCTCTGACCGCGGCTTTTCTTTTTTTCGCTTATTTAATCTGGCCCATTATTTCACCAATCGCCGTTTATCTTTTGGAGCCTGATCTAAAAAGACGCCGGATTCTTTCCGTTTTCATACTGATGGGCGTCGGAACCGCTATGTATCTTGCCTGGTTCTTCTTGCAGTATCCGCACGAAGTCACGGTCGTAGGGCATAGCCTGCGTTATCACATCAAAAAATTTTCAACGCTGAACGGATTTTTTTATCTGGGAGCAACTTACGTTTCCTACCTGATTTCAAGCCACAAGAAACTCTGCGCCCTTGGAGTCATCAATATTATTTTCGCGGGGTTTTCACGCTGGATTTACTGGAAGACTTTCGATTCGGTGTGGTGTTTCTTCGCGGCTCTTTTAAGCGTGGGGATTTTCTTTTTTCTGCGTTCTCTGCGCAAAAAATAACTTGCTGATTAATTCCATCCGCCACCCCGCACATTCTTCCTGCGGTAGAGCTGACGGCGAGACTCTTCGTAACGGTTCAAATCATCCTGATAGCTTTGCTGTTGTCTGGAAATAGCCTGCTCGAGCGAGGAAGTGTCCTGCCCTGCCGCTCTCTGCTGGTCTAACTGCGCCTGCATATTTCTGAGGTCGATTTCAGAACTCGCCATGGACCGGCGGTTACGGTCCACGCTGTCGTAATAATCCTGAAGATCGGCATCATTTTGGGGGTATTGCTGTTGGCGGTAAAAACCACGATTCTGATTGAACCCGTTGTTGTAGCCATTATTGTAACCGTTGTTATAACCATTCTGATTGTAGCCATTCTGCTGAGCCAGCTGTCTTTTGCGCCAGGCTAATTGCTGACTGCTCTGCTGATAACGGTTTAAATCGTCCCGGTAGCTTTGCTGAAGGCTGGCGATAGTCTGCTGATCCGCGGAAGTGTCGAGGCCGGCCTGCTGATGCGCCTGCATCTGGCGGTAAGCTTCGTTGAGGTTGCGCTCTGAGCTTTGCACCGAATTGCGGTTCCGGTTCAAGCTTTCATAGTCCTGATCCAACACGGAATTGTCCTCATAATAACCGTCATTGTAGCCATTGTTATAGCCGTTGGACTGAGAGTTCGAGGAGGAACCGCCCAGGACCTGCCCCAGAATATCCATGAATTTGTCACTTTTAGCGTAAGCAGGACTCACTGCCAACGCCATGAAAACCCCTGCCAAAAAGACCTTCTTAATCCAGCCTGCGCGCATACCAACTCCCTGGGAATTCCCCGTTTGAGGGAGGGATTCTATAAGAAAAACCCTTAAATTTGAAAAGAAAATTTAGACCCCGGAAACCTTACCCGCCGGGGCCTTTGTAGGTGAAAATATCTTCGAGGGTGAATTTTTTTTCGAGGGAGCAGTCATTAAGCGCGCGCAAAACCCTGAGTTGAGTCCGGGCCTTGATCCGGCGCCCTTTGCGGGCTTTAAGAACCATGCGGAAAGTCAAATTGTCCGTCGATTTGTCCACAAGATCGGCGTCTGAAAGCATCAACTCTTTCATAATTTTATCCAGCGGTTGAACGCCTTCATCCATTTCAGGATTCATTTTTTAACCGCCAGCGTGATCCCATCACGAACCGTCAGCATCACGGTTTCAACCCGCTTGTCGCGCGCTACGCGGCGGTTGAAAGCTGCGATATGCCGGTCGCTTTCTTCTTTGGGGTTTAAAACCCGTCCGCTCCAAAGCACATTGTCAGCGAGCAGAAAACCGCCACGCTTCACCCGAGGCACGCAAAGCTCCCAATATTGAATATAATTATTTTTATCCGCGTCAATGAAGACCATGTCAAAAGCGCCTTTGAGTTTCTTGATAGTTTCAACAGCCGGGCCCAATTTAAGTTCGATTTTTTTACCGTGCGGGCTTTTTTTCCAGTGCTCTTTGGCAATCCGCGTATTTTTGGGATCAATATCGCAGGTAATGAGTTTGCCGCCGGCCGGAAGCCCCTCCGCCATCGCAAGCGCGCTGTAGCCGGTAAAGGTGCCAATCTCAAGAATGCGTTTAGCCTTTGAGACCTTAACCATCAACCGCAGGAAATGGCCTTCCAGATGGCCGACCTGCATTTGAGGCATAGCGGTTTTAGCGTAAGTCGCCTTCGCCAGCGCCTTAAACAGCGCGGTTTCAGCCGTGCTGTGCTTTCCCGCGTATGCTTCCAGCTTTTGATCCACTATATGGGTCATGGGAAAGGTATTGTACCACCGCGGGCGCTTAATTTCCTTTTTGCGATTCAGAACAAGTTATCGTATGATAAAACCCAATTATGGAAACCGTTCAACAGCTTCGCGATATTTGCCAGCCCCGGCACAAAAAAGACGGGGTCTTTCATTTCAGTTTACCCCGTTTATTCAGCATTTATTTGACCCGCTCCCTGCTTGAGAAAAACATTCCCTGCAAACTCATCACCGCCGCTTTATCAGCAACCATGCTGATCGCCTGCCTCTTTTTGCTTTCAGGCTCCTTACCCCTCATCCTGATCGCCGGGCTTCTGAGCGCGGGCTGGTCTGTTCTTTACTGCTCAGCGGAAGAAATCAGACTTTATAAAAAATCCGGCCTTACTTCAATTTACGCCGAAACCATTTTTCAATATTCCATGCAATTGCTCGCGCCTCTTTGCCTGTCTGTCGGCATTTTAAATTTAACGGGAAGCAACCTCTGGGTGGTCATAGGCATCGGCACAGCTCTGGCGGAAATTCTATTACTCGTCATGCACCACGCGCAGGAAAGCGCGCTGTTGAGAAAAATCAATCATCAGAGAAATGACTACGCTTTACGCAATACCGCGGAAACAGGCGGAAAGAAAGAACCCGAAAGCCCTTCGCTCACGCATAAAATCATAACCGCCGTGAGTCAGAACGTGCAGTATCCAGCCGTTGGAAGCTGGTTTTTTATTTTTAGTCTTTTGGCTTTCTTTTCGGGAACGGCCGGCGCTCTTAAAATCTTCTTACTTCTGACAGGCTCTCTCTCAGGCGCTGTGGCTTTTTACACCATTGCCCGCAAAATCAAAAACAGCGACCCCGACAAGCAATTCTCACAGCTTTTCACATCCAAAAATACCGGCGCCTAATTAGGTTTGAGTTTTTCCTGATACCGGATGTCACCGGCAGGTGAAAAAATAAGAGCTTCGGCAGGAGCGTGAAACAACGCCGCCATCTTGACCGGATGGGGCGCAATCTTTTTCAGCTGAGCCAGGATCACTTCATCGGGAGGAGGGTGGTTAAATTCAAAAATCATAGCCACAGACAGGATCTTGTCGATGCGGTGAAGAATATACCACTTGCCGGTCGTCTCCCCGTTCAGCGCCGGATCGTAACTTCTTTCGTTATAAAGGCACTGGGTGGTGAAGCCATCCTTTTCCATCAGCTTCCCCCCATCCTTGCACCAGATTTCCTTCTCATACCGCCGGACAATCGTGAGGTTCATCGTAGTCGCTTGGCTGGGAAACGTTTGCTTCGAGACCAGATAGTAGAAATCCGTGACAGGCTTGGGGTGACAACCGCTGAGCAGAGGCATACAGAGGGTAATGATTAAAAGAGCCGGGGCCGGCCATTTCCCTGTTTTCGACATGGCGGCTATTGTATCACTAATTTTAGCCAGCCAGGCGGTCAGTATGCTCAGCGATCCAAAGTTTGATCAATGAAGTGCGCGGCACTCCAATGCGATCCGCTTCCCTATCCACTTTTTTGAGAATCTCACCCGGAATATCAATATTGATTCTTTGAACCGGGTAAACAACGCGAGCCGACTTCAAATCAAGATGCTCGGTAATATCTTCCTTGCCTTCGTCGAATTTCTTGTCAAATTCCTCAGCTGAAATTTTATTTTTCTTTTTCATTTTTAAAACTCTCCTCAAAAATTTTTATCTCTTTTTCCCAGCTTCTCCTGACAGAAATAATGCGGGCCGCCTCTTTCCGCCAGGTAAAAACGCACGAGTAATACTTCCCCTGCCAAATGCCAATAAAGAGAAATCGCTCTTCATTTTCCGATCTGGCTGAAACCATCACGCCTGGAAGCATCCACATTTCCTGCGCTTCTTCAAAAGAGATGCCATGCTTCACTTTATTTGCTTCAGACTTAGCAATATCATACTCAAATTCCATATTAATTATATACCTTTTTTATACAAAAATTGATATTTGAGGGCTAATTTGACGTAACTGCTTTTAAGGGAATATCTTAGGAGGGATTAACTAAAAGGGAACCGCCCGCAGACGGTGTTTTTGAACTGGTCGCAAATTGCGACCGCCTAATGAAACCCGATTTTCCGGCGGGAAGGTTCTGAGGGTCTCATCAGCTGGCGAATCGCGGTGAAGATGGCTCTGATTTCTTCATCATGCCTTTCGGTCTTGCGCTCCAGCTGGTCCAGCTTGGCCGAAAGCTCTTTATGGGCTGATAAAATCTGCCTCAACTTCACAAACGCTCTCATAATCGCGACATTAACATCAATAGCCCGGTCGCTCTTCAAAACCCCCGAGAGCATGGCAACCCCCTGCTCTGTAAAGACATAGGGTAAATACTTACTGTGCCGCCCTCTTCCTTCTCTGTCTAAGGTCACATTTTGTGACCTTAGACGTTCCATTTCAAAGGTCGCATTTTGCGACCTTAAAGAGCCCAGACTTGAGGTTGCAAATTGCAACCTCAAGTTATCCAGTTCTTCTTTGGTTAGTTGAAACATAAAATCTTCGGGGAAGCGCTTGGGGTTGCGTTTTACCTGCTGGTTTAGCTGTTTGGTGGTAACTCCATAAAGATGCGCCAGGTCAGAATCGAGCATGACCCGGTGACCACGGATAATGAAAATGCGCCCTGCGATTTGTTCGTGAGTTAATGTTTTGGAAGCCATGCTTCCAAAATACAGAATTTCAGGAGAGGATCAATGAAGACTTGAAGAAATTAAACAGAAAGTGCCGTTTCCGCACACTGGGTCACGGACCCAAATAAGTGAAGATATCTTCGTGAGTGAATTTCTTCTCAGGCGAGCAGTCATTGAGCGCCCGCAAAACCCGCAGTTGAGTGCGCGCCTTGATCCGGCGCCCTTTGCGGGCCTTTAAAACCATACGGAAAGTCAGATTATCCGTCGATTTATCCACCAAATCCGTATCAGAAAGCATCAGCGCCTTCATGACCTTGTCCAGCGGCTGAACCCCCTCATCCATTTGCGGATTCATTCATTATCCCTGCAACCCGGCACCGAGAGTACCGGCACCCAATTCAATTACCTAATCCTTAAACTCTTTAAAAAATTGATCTAAGTAAGTCAAGGTCTCTTTCACGCGTGCTTTATTACCTCTTTCAAATGCCTGAGGCAATGGACGCAAAATGTATCTTTCGTATTTTCCTGCCAAACTTGGAAATATCTCTAAAATAGTCTCTTTTATTGTTAATTTTCGCTGTTTCGCATACGTCTTAATTTTATCCACATATGGCTGAGGCAAAGAAACCTGTCTTGTTTTAGGGTTTTTTAACTGCCCAGTAAAATCAGGCGATCTCTTATGCCAAATTTCAGCGTAGTCTATTTCCCTTTTATCGTAATCAATTTTCAAATCTTTGTAATTCATTCGCCCCGTAACGACTCTATTCCGCATTGATTCAGAATGACGACGGGTAGAAAAATTTTTTTTGATAAAAAAATGAACGGTTTGTCGGCTAATTGGCTTTTTATACTTATTTTCTATCTGTTCTGCGATTTCTTTGGCAGACATTCTTTCATTTATGTACCAATTCTCAATTTCCGCTAAAGGCACAAGATTTCCTAGGATTTTTCGCATAGACTTCCCGATTTGAACGCAACGCTGAATGTGTTATGGCCAGTCTTAGAATTCATTTTTTCTGACTCACAAACTCCCAGATATTAAAGCCTTCCCTACTTAAACCTGTTGGTTTTGACAGATCTTTTTTACTCAACCTTTGAATAAATTCGATCATTTCGCTTTTCGATTCACCCCTCTTAGATTTGCTGGTGCCCTTTTTATTCCAAACAAATGAGATTGCACCAACCAACAAATCTACCAACTGCAGGAGGTTATGGTCTTTAGCTTTCCCTTCGGAGATAGAACAATGTTCTAAATAACTTTCAACTCCATTCGTTTTTCTCATAAAGCGCCAGTTTGTGGTTTGCTCTAAAATCTCAACACCTCGATTGAAGTCAGAGGAGTACCTATCAATTATTATTTCAAAAAAATGATCCCCCTTATTTTTCATCAATCCATCACATAAGAAAGTACAATAAAATTTAACATACCCAGTCAAAGCATCGCCCCCCATGTAAACCTTGTGATTTAAAGGGTACTTAACCGTATCGACAACTAAACAACGAAAACGAATTCGACCGATATTTTCCAAAAAAAGCCGAAGGAATTCTTTATAACCTTCTCGATACCGTCCTTCCGTAGGAATTTTCTCCCACTTCAGCTCGTGCATTAAGCGGTATTTGGTTTTGATATCTGCTAGTTTTTTTTCGATCTTCTGGATTATTAAATCTGATTCATCAGGTTTTGTTGGGATGAAATATACAGCCCCCAGCACAAAGTATCTATGCCCTGATTGAGATGATTCATCGCAAAAGGCGATGATTTTCTTATCAGCGTGAATTTTGTCAGGTAAATTCAGATTCATTGGTGTTTTAGCGAAATTCCAATCCGTCTAAAGCCAGTTAGATCATTTTCTAATATATCCTAATGACAAAGGGAAAGTTTCCAGATTACTAGAAATTAAAGTTTGCTAAACCAGGCGGTGAGGCGCTTGGAGGCTTCGGCGAGCTGGGCGTCGGAGGTGGCGAAGCTGAGGCGGATGTGCTTGTCGGAGCCAAAGGGCTTGCCGGGCACCACGGCCACAAGGGCTTCGGCCAGGAGGCGGTCGGAGAGGGTCACGGAGTCGATTTTGGAGTCGGCGCAGTTGACCCAGAGGTAGAAGGCGCCCTGAGCCTTGAAGGGCTTCAGGTGCGGGACTTTGGAGATTTGTTCATAGAAGCTGGTGCGGCGCTTTTCGAAAACCTGGCGCAGTTTCTCGGCTTCTTCGTCCCCTTTTTCGAGGGCCACAACACCGCCGGCCTGCGAAAAAGAAGTGGGGTTGGAAGTCGAGTGGCTTTGAATGCTTCCCGCGGCGTCGGCGATTTCCTTGTTGGGGAAAGCGGCGTAACCCAGGCGCCAACCGGTCATGGCGTAGGCTTTGCTCATGCCGTTGATCACAATGGTGCGCTGGGCAATTTCAGGGTCGAGTGAAGCGATACAAACGTGTTTGCGGTTGTCGTAAATCAGCTTTTCGTAAATTTCGTCGCTGATCACCACGACTTTCGGGAAATCCTTGAGCACCTGCACCAGGGCCTGCATTTCTTCTTTGGAGTAAACCGCGCCCGTGGGGTTTGAAGGTGAATTCAGGATCAAAACTTTGGTTTTATCGCTCAGGCCTTTGCGGAGAATTTCGGGCGTGAGTTTGAAGTCAGTCGTTTCGTCGGTATAAAGAAAAACGGATTTACCGCCCAGCACCGTGACCATTTCGGGGTAACTGAGCCAGAAAGGCGCGGGAATCGCGACTTCATCGCCTTCGTTTAAAAGGGCGAAGAGCACATTGAAAATAGAGTGTTTGGCGCCGGTTGAAACGATGATCTGGTTCGCGGGGTAAGTCAGGCCCTGATCTTTCAGGAGCTTGGCCGCGATGGCTTTGCGAAGGTCGATGGTGCCGACTGCGGGTGTGTATTTAGTTTGGCCTTTTTGAAGCGCGGTAATCGCGGCTTCTTTGATGAAGGAGGGTGTATCGAAGTCAGGCTCACCGGCGGACAGGGAAACAACGTCTTTGCCCTGCGCCTTCAGTTCAGCCGCCCTGGCCGCGATGGCCAGGGTGACTGAAGGAGCTACTGAAAGAACTCTGCGGGAGAGTTCGATTTTACTGTTCGTCCCCTTTAAAGAACTTGCGGAGGCCACTTAAAAAGCCGCCTTTCTTGTCAGACTCTTTCTTCTCTTCAGAAGAAGCCGTCTTTTTGTCTTCTTTACGGGATTCGGATTTGGTTTCTTCCTTCGCCTTTTTCTTCGGCTCAGGAGCAACTTCTTTCACGCTTTCAGCGGGCTTTTTGGCCTTTTCCTTCTTGGCTTTCTTCTTTTCAGGCGATTCAATCACCGCCGTGAACTCAAGAAGGGCCATATCGGCCGCGTCACCCACACGGTTGCCCATGCGAAGCACGCGAGTATAACCGCCCTTGCGCTCTTTAAAGTGCGGGGCGATCTGCGTGATCAGCTGGTGCGCGGTCTGGGAGTTGCCGAGTTTGGAAATAAGCAGACGGCGCGAATGAAGACTGCCTTCTTTCGCAATCTGAACCATGCGATCCGCGAAAGCGCTGGCTTCCTTAGCCTTGGCGAAGGTGGTCTGGATCTGCTTGTGAATCACAAGATTGCGGACCAGGTTCCTCAACAGGGCCTTGCGGTGATTGCTCTTAACTCCAAGTTTTCTACGTAGTCTTCTGTGGCGCATTGTTTTCTACCTTTAAGCTCCGGCCTGGGCGGGAGCGGACTTTTTCCCCTTCAAACGTTCCTCGATGTTCATGCCCAGCGTCAGGTTCATCTGGACTAAAATCGCGGAAATTTCAGAGAGAGATTTTTTTCCAAAATTCTTATATTTCAGCATCTGGGCTTCGGTCTTCTGAATCAGGTCGCCGATGGTCTTGATATTGGCGGCTTCCAGGCAGTTCGCACTGCGGACAGAAAGTTCCAGTTCGCTGATGGGCTTGTTGATCATTTCCTTAAAGCCCTGGTCTTCTTCCTCTTCCTCTTCTTCTTCAATCGGAATTTCACCGTAGTTGACGAAGATATCCATGTGCCGCTGGGCGATGTTAGAAGCATAAAGCAGAGCTTCTTCAGGAGTCACCGCGCCGTTGGTCCAGATTTCGAGGATCAGGCGGTCATAGTCAGTGATCTGACCGACACGGGTGTCTTCCACAAGGAAATTCACCTTGGTGATCGGAGAGAAAATCGAGTCCACCGGGATCATGCCGATCGGAGCGCCTTCCTGCTTGTTGCGCTCAGCGGGCAAATAACCGCGGCCGCGGCCGACTTCCATCTCAATGCGGACCGGCACATCCTTGGTCAGGGTGCAGATGACAAGGTCAGGGTTGATGACTTCAACCGTTTCATCAGCCTGAATGTCCTTGGCGGTAAGCGGGCCCTTTTTCTTGGACTCAGCCACAATCTTCTTGGGGCCTTTGCCGTGATATTTGAGCACCAGCTTCTTGATGTTCAGAACGATCTGGGCGCCGTCTTCCATAACGCCTTCCATCGAAGAGAATTCGTGCTGCATACCTTCAACCTTGATGCTGGTGATAGCAGCGCCTTCGATCGAGGAAATCAAAACGCGGCGAAGCGCGTTGCCGATCGTGGTGCCGTAACCGCGTTCAAACGGCTCAGCCGTGAACTTGCCGTAAGTCGGGGTTAAAGTGGCTTTATCAACTTCAAGCCGCTTCGGCATTTCAAAAGTTTTCCAACGAATTCCCATTTTAATCCTCCTGTGGATTATTCAAAACTGATTATTTCCCCCCTTGCGGGGACAACTCAACTTTGCTACTTGGAGAACAATTCGACGATCAGAGATTCTTCAACCGGCAGAGCCGCGTCAGCCTTGGTCGGTACACGCACCATCGTGGCTTCAAGATTTTTCGCGTCTAACTGAAGCCATTCGGGAACCGTGAGGTCTTTCCACTTTTCAAGGCTCGCCTGCACGCGCTTCTGCGTAGCTTCCTTCTTACGCGCCGCGATCTTGTCACCGGGGCGGACGATAAAAGAAGGAATATTCACCACTCGGCCGTTCACAAAAATCAGGCCGTGGCTGACCATCTGACGGGCTTCGCGGCGGGTAGCCGAAAAGAGCAGACGGTAAACAACGTTATCAAGACGGCGTTCCAGAAGTTCGATCAGCTGTTCGCCGGTCACACCGCGCTTCTGAGCGGCGCGGTCGAAGAACACGCGGAACTGGCGCTCCATGAGGCCGTAAATCCGCTTGAGCTTCTGTTTTTCACGAAGCTGCACACCATAGTCGGAAAGCTTACCGCGGCCTTTGCCGTGCTGACCGGGCACCTGGTTAATGCGCTTGTCGTATTTTTCATCTGTCGCGCGGCGGCCCTTGAGCCCAAGGTTCACACCTTCGCGGCGGTGTAATTTGACTACGGGTCCTGTATAGCGTCCCATGATTAAACTCTCCTTCTCTTCGGCGGACGGCAGCCGTTATGCGGAATCGGGGTCATGTCATGGATCGCGCTGACGGCAAGACCGGCAGCCTGAAGCGCGCGAATCGCTGATTCACGGCCGGCGCCCGGACCCTTGACGAACACTTCCACTTCCTTCATGCCGTGTTCAAGCGCCTTCTTGGCAGCTTGCTCGGAAGCAATCTGGGCCGCGAAAGGCGTGGATTTTTTGGATCCCTTGAAACCCGCGGCTCCGGCAGACGACCAGCAAAGGGCGTTGCCTTTCGGGTCCGTGATGGTCACAAAGGTGTTGTTGAAGCTCGCGAGAATATGCACCACTCCGCGGGCGACTTGTTTAATTTTTTTCTTCTTAGCCATGATTTCTCCCTGATTCCTTAGTCAAATCTTATTTAGGCGCGGGCGGCTTTTTGGAAAGACCACTCATAGTCTTCCGCGGCCCTTTGCGCGTTCTTGCGTTAGTGTGGCTGCGCTGACCGCGAACCGGCAGGCCCTTCAAGTGGCGCGTACCGCGGTAGCAGCGAATGTCCATCAAGCGTTTAATGTTCTGCTGGACTTCACGGCGCAAGTCACCCTCAACCTTGCAGGTTTTCTGGATGACGGTGGTGATGGCCGAGATTTCTTTTTCGGTCAAATCCTTGGCGCGTTTATTGGGGTCCACACCCGCTTCCTGAAGCACGTCAACGGCGTTAGACTTGCCGATTCCGTACAGATAACGAAGCGCGATGACCGTTCTTTTTTCTCTCGGAATATCAACACCAAAAATACGAGGCATTTAATTGCTCCTTTTTATCCTTGAAGCGTTTTTAGCTTCAAGTTGACTTTTCTTTCTCTCAGCCCTGCCGCTGCTTGTGCTTAGGATTCGTGCAGATGACATACACAACCCGTTTGCGGCGGACAATCTTACAATTTTCACAAATACGCTTAACAGAACTGCGAACTTTCATAAATTCCTCATTATTTAATTCGGAAAGTGATGCGCCCGCGCGTCAAATCGTACGGCGAAAGCTCCACTTTCACTTTATCACCCGGCAAAATGCGGATGTAATTCATTCTCATCTTACCGGAAATATGAGCTAAAACCTTGTGCCCGTTCTCAAGCTCTACCCGAAACATCGCGTTGGGCAGGGGCTCGATCACTACGCCCTCAACTTCAATGGCATCATCTTTAGGCATAAGTTAGCTTTTGTCCCCGGTTAAATTCACGTAGCCGTTGTCAAAAAAAGCCACGGTATCTTCATAGTGACTGGCCCATTTACGGTCCTTCGTCACTACCGTCCAGCCATCCGGCAGTGTTTCCACCGCGCAGCTGCCTTCCGTTACCATCGGCTCTATGGCCAGGACAAGGCCACTTTCAATTTTCGGCCCGTGCCCTGCTCGGCCGTAATTTGGAACCTGCGGCTCTTCATGAAGCGCGCGCCCAATTCCGTGTCCCACATAATCCCGCACCACCTGAAAACCGCGGGACTCAATCAATTGCTGAATTTTTTCCGACAGATCGCCGATTCTGCATCCGGGCTTATACGCGTCAAGCCCAGCCATAAATGAATCACGGGCTGTATCGATCAGTTTCTGTCTTACAGGAGAAACTTTCCCGACGGCCCAGCTTCTTGCCGCGTCAGCATAGTAACCGCTGACTTTGGATCCGATATCAAAACTTACGATATCGCCTTCTTTTAACTTTTTCGGGCCCGGAATCCCGTGCACCACTTCTTCGTTCAGCGAGATGCACGCCGTTTTTTTGAAACCGCGGTAACCTTTAAACGCCGGCTCACCGCCCGATTCCCGGATAATCGCTTCGGCCATCGCGTCAAGCTCATCGGTTGTAACCCCGGGCTTGATTTCCTGCCGGACCTTCGCAAAAACTTTTCTTAAAATCTCGGAAGCTTCCTGGATGATCTGTATTTCTCGCTTGGACTTCAGCGAAATCATGCCAACTTTAACTTCTCAAAAAGCTTCTTAATTTCCGCCTGAAGTTCAGGCACATCAAAGTCGCCCGGCACTTCATGGAGCTGTCCCTGTTTCGCGTAATAATCAATCAGGGGCTTTGTTTCTTTGTCATACATTTTAAGCCGGTTCTGAATCGTAGCCGGCTCATCATCTTTACGCTGCGTGAGTTTCTCACCGCAGTTATCGCAAATCCCCTCAACCTTCGGGCGGATATTGCGGATATGATAATTTCCATTGCACTTAGTGCAGACCCGGCGGCCTGAAAGCCGTTCCAGGATCATTTTTTCCGAAGTCGCGAAATTCAAAACCACGTCGATCTTCGTATTTTCTTTTTTCAAAAAACCATCGAGCGCTTCCGCCTGACCGATCGTGCGCGGATAACCGTCGAGAATAAATCCCCGGTCAAGACCGGAACGCTTCATCTCCTCGAACATCATCGCGTTAACAAGGTCATCAGAAACCAATCCGCCTTTTTCAATCACTTCCTTGGCTTTTTTCCCAAGTTCAGTGTTGCCGCGAATATGGCCTCTTAAAATTTCGCCCGTTGAAAGCTGAGGACAGCCGTACTTTTTGCTGATAATGACCGCGTGAGTACCCTTACCTGCTCCCGGAGGGCCCAACAAGATCATCTTCATGAGCTGCGCCGAGCTTTCAGCTTCCCTCTTTTGATGAACCCTTCATAGTGACGCATCAAAAGCTGGGATTCAATTTGCTGCATGGTGTCCAGCACCACACCGACGATAATCAAAAGACCTGTACCGCCGAAGAAGCTGGCGATTAAAAACGGAATGTTCAGCACTTTCGGCGACGAAATCACGCTGGGAAACAGCGCGATAACCGCAAGAAAGATGGCGCCGCTTGCCGCGATGCGGGTCATCACGTAATCCAGATATTCCGCCGTATTTTTTCCGGGCCGGATACCGGGCAGGAAACCGCCGAACTTCTGCAAGTTTTCGCTGACTTCGATCGGATTAAACGTAATCGCCGTATAAAAGAACGTGAAAAACAAAATTAAAAACGCTTCAAAACAAGAATAAACCAGTGAACCATGCGACAGGTGCCTGGCAACCCAGTTGAGCGCTCCCGCTTTCGGGAAAAACCCGGCAATCGTGGCCGGAAACAAAATAACAGACTGGGCGAAGATAATCGGAATCACACCCGCCTGGTTAACTTTCAGCGGGAGATAAGTGCTTTGCCCGCCGTACATCCGGTTACCGCGAAGCTGTTTCGCGTATTGCACCGGAATCTTTCGCTGACCCTGAATAATCAGAATAACGCCAATAACCGTGCCGACGAAAAGGCCGATCATGAGAGCGAATTTCCACCAAGCTAACTGCTGACGCGACGGATCAAACGGCGAAAGTAGAAGCCAGGTCTGCCACAGCGCGGTCGGAACCGATTCAATAATACCGGCCGTGATAACAATCGAAATACCGTTGCCAATGCCGTACTGATCAATCTGTTCGCCCAGCCACATAATGAAAGCTGTTCCAGTGGTCAGAGTCAAAATCGTCATCAGGCGGAAAGCCCAGCCCGGGTTCGGCACAATCACGGTGCCTTGGAACGCGTTCGGGTTTTCAAGCCACAGCGAAATGAAAAAAGTCTGGATAATGGCCAGAATCACCGTTCCATAACGGGTATACTGAATAATTTTCTTACGGCCTTCTTCGCCTTCCTTAGCCATCTTTTCAAGCTGAGGAATAACCACCGTCAAAAGCTGAAGAATAATAGACGCGGAAACGTAAGGCATGATGCCCAGAGCGAAAATCGTCGCTTTCTGGAGCGCTCCGCCTGAAAACATTCCCATAATGCCAAAGATCGTTCCTCCCGGAGTCCGGGAGATGGATTGAAAGAAGCGCGACAGAGCCACGCCGTCAATCCCCGGCGTCGGAATATAAGCGCCGACGCGGTAAACCGCGATAATCAATAGCGTAAAAAGGATCTTTTTCCTGAGTTCAGGAATTTTAAATATATTGGAATAAGCTTGAAGCATTTTCCGCCAAGATCCTGTTTATGATTCCGATGTTTCTGTTTTCTTAGCAGCAGACGCAATCACAATCGCCTGCCCTCCCGCTTTTTCGATTTTTTCCTTGGCCGACTCACTGAAATAATGAGCGCTGACCTTCAGGGCCTTCTTCACTTCACCCTGCCCCAGAACTTTCACCAGCTTCTGGTGGATCAAACCCCTTTTCTTCATGACTTCGGGAGAAATTTCCGATTCACGAAGCTTGGAGAGGCTTTCAACATTCACAATATCAATCCGTTCCTGCAGAGAGGCACGGTTGAAACCGCGCTTGGGAATACGGCGGTACAACGGGTTCTGACCGCCTTCAAAGCCGAGGCGCTGAGAAAAGCCGGAGCGTGAGCGCTGACCTTTCTGACCACGGCAGGAAGTCTTTCCGTGACCGGAACCGATACCAAAACCAACCCGTTTCTTTCTTTTTTTGTAAGGAAATTTTGCTTTCATGAAATTCAGCCTTCCGGTGTATTTTCTTCGTGACGTTCGCGCGTGCTGACAAGCCTTCTCAGACCATCAACCGTCGCTTTAAGCACGTTCACGGAATTATCGCTGCCAAGACTCTTGGTCAGAATGTCTTTGATACCGCAAGCTTCACAAACGGCGCGCACCGCACCGCCGGCGATAATGCCGGTACCGGGAGCCGCAGGCTTAAGAAGCACTTTGGCCGCCCCGTAACGCCCGATGATATCGTGCGGAATCGTGGTGCCCTTCAAATAAACTTTAAACCTTCTCTTATCCGCGGCAATCAAACCTTTGCGGATGGAGTCTGCCACTTCATTGGCTTTGCCCAAGGCAAAACCCATTTCGGCTTGACCGTTTCCAATCACAACAAGCGCGCTAAAGTGAAAGCGGCGTCCGCCCTTCACAACCTTGGCGCAACGGTTAACTTGAATAACTTTTTCATAACGGCCAGTGGCAGCAAGAGTCGCCGCAGAAGACATCGGCTTCGAGGGCTGTTCCTTCCGCTCTCTTTTCGGTTTCGGTTCTTCTTCCAAAGTGGTTTCTCCTTTTTTCTGCATTAGAACTTGATCCCGCCCTGACGGAGCGATTCAGCAAGAGCTTTGACCCGGCCATGATAAAGATAACCGCCGCGGTCAAACGCGATTTGAGTAATTCCTTTTTCCTTAAGCTTGGACGCAAAAACTTCACCGAGCTTTTCTGATTTCTTCACTTTGCCCGACTTCGGCGCGGACTTCGAAAAATCTTTATCCAGCGTGGAAATCGAAACAAGAGTCTTCGCATTGACATCATCTACCACCTGAACATAAATGTTCTTGGCGGAGCGGTGAACCGCGAGGCGCGGACGCTCAGGCGTGCCGACCATCTTCTTGCGAATTCTTCCGTGTCTTTTCTGTCTTGCAAGGTCTTTTGTATTCATAATTTTATCGTCCTTAATTCCGGCTATTAACCGACCGTTTTACCCTGTTTACGGCGGATCACTTCGCCGACATAGTGGATACCTTTGCCCTTATAGGGTTCGGGTTCATAGAAACCGCGGATCTCAGCCGCCACCTGACCGACCTTCTGCTTGTCGGAACCGGTCACAACCACGCGGGTCGGGTTGGGGCACTTGATTTCAATGCCTTCGGGAATATTAAAATCAATCGGGTGCGTGTAGCCGAGAGCGAGGTTCAGAATCTTACCCTTCACAATAGCTTTGAAACCGACACCGACGATTTCGAGTTCTTTGGTGTATCCCTGAGTCACACCCACGACCATATTCTGAATAAGGCTGCGGGTCAGACCGTGAAGCTCGCGATCCACACGGTTGTCCGTCGGACGGGTCACTTCAACTTTTTCATTGGAAACCGCGACTTTCACACGGGGATGAATCTTAATATCCAGTTTGCCCTTCGGGCCCTGAACAGAAACATTCAATCCCTGAGCCGCGACTTTCACACCACTGGGAATCGTAATAGGTTTTTTTCCGATACGTGACATAGTTAAACTCCTACCAGACCTTGCACAAAAGTTCGCCGCCGGCCTTGGATTGACGGGCCTGACGGTCGGTCAAAACGCCTTTGGATGTGGAAACGATCGCCACGCCCAATCCGCCCTGAACACGGGGAATTTCATCACAGCTCACATAAATGCGGCGGCCGGGCTTTGAAACACGGCGCAAGCCCTGAATAGCGGGCTTCTTACCGCGAATGTACTTCAAATGGATACGAATGTAATTTTTCTTTTCTTCGGTAAACGGCTTAACGTTCTCGACGAAACCTTCTTCTTTAAGAATTTCCGCGATTTTCACGGTCATCTTCGAAGCGGGAACGGTAACCTTGTCCTTTTTGGCCTTGGCGGCGTTACGGACAACCGTTAAAAAATCTGCGACAAAATCAGTAACAGGCATTGTTTTCTCCTTACCAGCTGGACTTGACGACGCCGGGAATGAATCCCTGGACGGCAAGTTCCCGGAAGCAAATACGGCAGAGCGCGAACTTGCGGATGTAACCGCCTGAACGGCCGCACTGCTTGCAGCGCGTATAAGCCTGCACTTTAAATTTAGGTTTTCTCTGCTGCTTTACAACCAAACATGTTTTAGCCATTCTTCACCTCTTTTTTGTGGAACGGCAGTCCCAGAAGCTCAAGAAATCTTTTAGCTTCCTGCTTATTTTCAGCGGTGGTCACAAACGTGATGTTCATGCCCTTGATTTTCTTAACCTTATCAAATTCCACTTCCGGGAAAATCGTCTGTTCAGTGATTCCCAGAGTGTAGTTACCGCGTTCATCAAAAGCGTGTTCGGAATAACCGCGGAAGTCACGGATACGGGGCATCGCGACGTTAAAAAGACGGTCAAGGAATTCCCACATACGCTGACGGCGGAGAGTAACCTTCAAACCGACCGGAGAACCTTCGCGGAGCTTGAAGCCGGCGATTGATTTTTTCGCGCGGTTAACCTGAGGCTTCTGGCCGGTAATTTGACCAAGTTCATGCGCAAGCTGTTCAAAAAGCTTGATGTCTTCCTGGCCTTCTTTCACACCAATATTCACGACCACTTTTTCAAGTTTAGGAACGCGCATCGCGTTGGGATATTTGAATTCCTGCTTAAGAACAGGAACCACTTCCTTCTTATACTTTTCAGCGAGTCTGGGAACGAATGCTGTCGTGCTCATTTTATTTGGTCTCCCCCAACAATTCATGGCAGAGATGGCAGGAGCGCTGCTTGGTTTCGTCCGCAAGAATCGTATATTTAACGCGAGTCGGCTTACCGCAGCGGGGGCAGATGAGCTGAAGCTTGGAAACATGGATCTTGGTTTCCATCTCAAGAATACCGCCCTTGGGATTCGACTGACTGGGGCGAGTCGCGACCTTGCGGTAATTAATCTTTTCCACAAGAGCCTTGTGCTCACTTGCCAATACACGCATCACACGGCCTTTTTTGCCGCGATCTTTACCTGAAATCACAACCACTTGATCATTTTTACGAATACGCATCACACCACCTCAGGGGCGAGAGAAAGAATCTTGGTGAATTCCCGCTCTCTAAGCTCACGCGCCACAGGGCCGAAAATACGGGTACCCTTGGGGTTTTTCTGAGCATCAATAATGACAATCGCGTTTGAAGAAAATTTCACAGCCGAACCGTCTTTACGGCGGATCGGGGACTTAGTGCGTACGATCACAGCCTTGACGACTTCGCCCTTTTTAACACCGCCGTCAGGAATCGCTTCCTTGACGTTCGCGGTAATGACATCGCCAACCTGGGCAATACGCTTACCACGGCGGCCAATGACGCCAATCATAGACGCTTTTTTAGCACCGCTGTTGTCTGCAATATCCAGAATGGTTCTGATCTGAATCATTTCGACACCTTTTCAAGCACCTGCACAAGACGCCAGCGCTTGGTTTTTGAAAGCGGACGGGTTTCGATAATACGAACCTTGTCGCCGATTTTAGCTTCGTTCTTTTCATCATGCACCGCGTACTTCACGTTACGGCGGATGACTTTTTTGAAATCCGGATGTTCCATCTGACGCGTCACCTGAACAATCAAGGTCTTCTGCATCTTATTGCTAAGCACAACGCCTTCTCTCTGACGCTGGCCGTAAGATTCGGAAGCGCCAGACTGAGCGGCTTTCGGAGCCTGAACTTTCTTAACAGCTGTCTTTTTAGCTTTGGTTTCTTCAGTCATGGCTTACTTACCCTTTTTCGCTTTGGCCGGAGCTTTAACAGCTTTGGCTTCAGGCTTCTTTTTAACTGCTTTTTTCTCTTCCGCTTTAGGCTGGACTGCCTTAACTTTTTTCACCGGAGTGGCAGGCGCAGTCTTGACGGCGCCTTCACGGTTCAATTCATTGGCAACAGTCAGGAGACGGGCAATCGTACGGCGGGTTTCGCGAATCGCGCCCTGGCGTTCAAGTTTGCCGGTTTTAGCCTGAAAACGAAGCTGCATCAATTCTTTGCGCAGAGAACTTTCTTTTTCGCGCAATTCTTCAGGACCGAGATTTCTCAATTCTTCAATCTTCATCATGATTAAGCCCCTACCCCTTTACGCGTAATAAACTTGGTGCGGAACGGAATCTTGTAAGCGCAAAGCCGAAGAGCTGACTTGGCCAAGGTTTCAGGAATACCACCCATTTCAAAAAGAATACGCCCGGGTTTAACCACCACGACATAATATTCTGGAGCGCCTTTTCCCTTACCCATACGGGTTTCCGCGGGTTTTTTGGAATAAGCTTTGTCCGGAAAAACGCGGGTCCAGATTTTTCCGCCGCGCTTAACGTGACGGGTCAAAGCGACACGGGCCGCTTCAAGCTGAATGGCCGTAAGCCATCCGCGATCCAGAGATTTCAAAGCATAATCACCGAAAGCGATTTCACTACCGCGCGTGGCAACGCCGCCCATCCATCCGCGCTGTTGTTTTCTAAATTTGACTCTCTTCGGCTGCATCGACATAAAAACTCCTTAGGATTCCTTTGCTTCCCCAGCGGCCGGAGAATCTTCTTTTGCTTCCGGCTTGGCTTCTTCTTTCATTTTTTCAAGCAGCTGCGCTTCGCGTTCTTTACGCGCGGCAGCTTGTTCTTTCTTCACGAGAATGTCACCCTTGTAAATCCAAACCTTGATTCCGATGGAACCGTAGGTGGTATGCGCTTCAGCAAATCCATAATCAATATCCGCGCGGAAAGTGCTGAGAGGAACTTTTCCTTCGTGATACTTTTCATCACGGGCAATTTCAGCACCGCCAAGACGGCCCTTCGCGAGAACCTTGATTCCAAGAGCGCCCTTCTGCATGGCCATCTGAACCGCTTTTTTCATAGCGCGGCGGAAACCGACACGCTTCTCAAGCTGCATTCCGATATTTTCAGCAACCAGCTGTCCGTCCGTTTGAGGATTCTTCACTTCCTTGATATCCACAAGGACTTCACCTTTGGTCAGGTTCGCAAGCTCTTCTTTAATCTTGTCGATTTCCTGACCGCGGCGTCCAATAATGACCCCGGGACGAGCGGTATAAATACGCACGCGAACACGGTTTGAAGACCGGTCGATCTCAATGCTGGAAACGCCGGCGAAGGAAAGTTTTTCCTTCAGGAATTTACGGACTTTGATGTCCTCGTGAAGGTAATCGGTGAATGCTTTTTTCTGAGCATACCACCGGGCTTTCCACGGCTTGATGTATCCAAGCCTTAAACCGTACGGATGCGATTTCTGACCCAAGGGATCCTCCTGTTACGCGCCAGCAGCGGCTTTTTTGCTGCGGCCGAAAAATTTCTTTCCGGATTTGGTTTCTTTCTTTTCCTCATGCGCTTCCGGTGCCGCGGCAGAGGTTTTAAATTTCTTCTGACCTTCCGTCAAAATAATCGAAAGGTGTGACGTGCGCTTCAGAATCCTATCGCCGCGCCCCATAGAGCGTTCAATAAAACGCTTCATAACGGGACCGCCGTCAGCGCGAATATCTGAAATCAAAAGACGGTTTTCATCCATTTTCAGCACTTTGGCATTCGCCACGGCTGTCTTGAGAACCTTTTCAGCAATCCGGGCACCCTTCTGATGGATGGTCATCAGAATGCGGAACGCCTGTTCGGGATGCTTCCAGCGAATAGTATCAATCACATTGCGAAGCTTGCGCGGCGCAATACGGACAAACTTAGCTTTTGCTCTGGCTGAAAGAACCTGATTTTCAGCGGCTTCTTTTTTGGCAGATTTAGTCATGATTAAGTCTTAGCTCCCGCAGCCACAGCCTTGGCCTTATCCTGCGATGTGCTGTGCTTTCTGAAAGTACGGGTCGGAGAAAATTCGCCCAGCTTGTGTCCGACCATGTTTTCACTGACAAACACGTTGTTAAAAACTTTTCCGTTATGCACGGCAAAAGTCAAACCCACAAAGTCAGGCGTAATGGTCGAGCGCCGGGACCAGGTCTTGATCGGACGGCGGTCGTTTTTAGCCTTGGCCTTTTGGGCCTTCATCAAAAGTTTTTCGTCTACGTAAATGCCTTTTTTCGAAGAGCGGCTCATTTTCTGCGATCCTTCACGATGTATTTGTTAGTGACCTTGTTACGCGCGCGGGTGCGAAGGCCTTTGGCTTTCTGACCCCACGGGCTCTGCGGATGGTTACCGCCCTTGGACTTACCTTCACCACCGCCCATCGGATGGTCAACCGGATTCTTGGCCACACCGCGGGAAGCGGGACGAATGCCAAGCCAGCGGTGACGGCCGGCTTTTCCAAGAGAAATATTTTCATGATCAATGTTTGAGCATTGACCCACAGTCGCGTACGCGTTCAGAGCGATCATGCGGACTTCACCGGATGAAAGTTTGATGTGTGCGTATTCGTTTTCTTTTGAAAGGATCTGCGCAACACCGCCGGCGGAACGGACTAACTGACCGCCCAAACCAGGATAAAGCTCGATATTATGAATCGCGGTGCCTTCAGGAATCAGACGAAGCGGCAGGTGATTGCCAAGTTTCACTTCAGCTTTTTCACCGCTCATAACCGTCTGGCCGACAAGCAGGCCTTCAGGGCAAAGAATATAGCTTTTCTCGCCGTCCTGATACTGAATCAGAGCAATACGAGCGCTGCGGTTCGGATCATACTCAACCGTCAGAACCGTCGCGGGAACACCAAACTTATTACGGCGAAAATCCACCAGACGAAGACGGCGCTTGTGGCCTCCCCCGCGGCGGCGAGCCGTAATATGACCATTGGAGTTGCGTCCGCCGGTTCTCTTTTTGATAATCGTAAGCGGTTTGTAAGGACGATCCGTGGTAACGTCGGTAAAATCAGCAACGTTCGCGAAGCGCCGTGTCGGAGTTGTGGGTTTATATTTAATCAGTGCCATAAATTCCTCGGTTAAGCCGTGATATCGATTTTTTGGCCAGCCTTGACGGTAACAACCGCTTTCTTCCAATCCGCGGTTCTGCCCGGCTGATACCGGACGCGTCTCAACTTGCCGGAGTTATTAACAGTATTGACTTTGGTCACGGTCACGTTAAAAATTTTCTCAATCGCGGCCTTCACATCACGCTTGCTGGCCTTCGGATGAACCTTGAAAGCGTACTTGTGGCTCTTTTCGGTTTCCTTGGTAATTTTTTCCGTGATCAAAGGTTCCTGAATAACGTTATAAAGATTCAGATTCATGACTTCGACCCCTTCTTGGCGGCGCTTTTCTTAGCTTTAGAAGCCGCGCTCTTAGCTTTCACAGCGACCTTGGTTCTTTTCGCGGCGCGAACAGCGCTTTTAGCAGCCTTGCTCTTGATCACGCGCTTCTTCGGCGCTTTCTCTTTCTTCTCTTCAACAGCAACAGCGGAAGTTCCGCTCGCTTCACCCAGAAGACGGACTTCAATGACAGAAACCGCATCCTGCTCAAGCACGATTTTTTCACGCTGAAGAATATGGTAAGCATTTAAATCACTGGCGCGCTTCACATCAATCCACTGGCTCATATTCCGGCTGGCGCGTTCCAAATTTTCATCCACTTCTTTAACAATGCAAAGAGCGCGCTTGTCTTCCAGAGGAAGAGCGTTAAAAATACCGGCCCATTCTTTTGTCTTGGGCGTTTCGAGCTTGGCATCTTCAAGAAGAAGAATATTTTTCTGCTCACCGCGAAGGCTGAGAGCGGAAATCAAAGCCGCTTTACGCATCGTCTTCGGAAGGTTCACGAAGAAAGAATGAGGCTGAGGACCGAAAACGGTACCGCCGCCACGCCAAATAGGAGAGCGGGTGGAACCGTGACGCGCGCGCCCCGTACCTTTTTGCTTCCAAGGCTTCTTACCGCCGCCGCGAATTTCCTTACGGACTTTTGTGTCCGCGGTTCCGTGACGGAGATTGTTGCTGTAAGCATTGCGCACGAGCTCAAGAAGACGGTTATTAATCCGCGCAGCAAAAATCTCGGGATTGAGAACCACTTCGCCTTTTTTCTTACCTTCTTTTGAATAAACCGTCGCCTTCATATCTCTCTCTTTGTTGTCTTCGTGACGCTTAAAGGGATGAAAATCTCCCATCCCTCAGCATGACTCAGGAAGACACCTTTTTTTAATTAAGCTTTTTCTTCAGGATTCTGAACTGCAGGAGCTTGTTCCGGGGAACTTGCTGTTTGGCCCTGAACCTTCCACTTGCGTCCTTTTGTCCCTCTTTTGAGCGCACTGCGCACAATGAGGTAACGTCCTTCAAAACCGGGCACCGAACCTTCAACCGCCAGAAGATTACTCGCTTCATCAACCTTCACAACCTTCAGGTTCTGCACCGTAATTTTCTTATTGCCCATATGCCCGCCCATCTTCATACCCTTAATAACGCGGGAAGGAAATGAGGAGGCGCCGATAGAACCCGGACGGCGGCGCGACATATCACCATGGCTGAAAGTCTGAGCGCCTTTGAAATGATGACGCTTCACAACGCCCTGGAAACCGCGGCCGATTGAAGTGCCTTCAACGTCCACAAAATCACCAACCTGAAAACTGCCGGCTCCAACTTCACTGCCGACCGCAAGACCCTCAACTTCTTCCGTGCGGATCTCGCGGATAAAATCCATCGGCGAAACACCAGCTTTTTTAAACTGGCCCTTTTGGGGCGCATTCAACTTTTTTTCTTTGCAGGCGTTAAAAGCAAGCTGAACCGCCACATAACCCTGCTTCTCTTTGGTTTTAAGATCCGTTACTTTACAAGGACCAACCTCGAGAAGGGTCACAGGAATCTGCTTTCCTTCACCGTCAAACAACTGCGTCATTCCAATTTTTTTACCGAGTAAACCAATCATTTTATCTTCTCTTTTATAATTTAATTTCGACATCCACACCGGCAGGCAGATCCAGCTTCATCAGAGCATCTACCGTGCGGGAGGTCGGTTCTTCAATTCCAATAAGGCGTTTGTGCGTGCGCATTTCAAACTGATCACGGGATTTCTTATCGATTGTGGGACCCCGAAGAACCGTAGTCTTCCAAATACGGGTCGGAAGCGGAATCGGGCCGACAACTTTAGCGCCCGTGCGCTTGGCAGTGCCGACAATTTCCTGAACGGACTGGTCCAAAATGCGGTGATCGTAAGCTTTTAACTTGATTCTGATTTTTTCTCTGTTTCCGGCCATATTTTTTAAGGCAGTTTAATTAGAAACTGCCTGTTCTCCCATCACTTTATCTGCGATTTGTTTCGGAACTTGCTGGTAACTGTGCGGTTCCATCGTGTAATTCGCGCGGCCCTGTGACAGCGAGCGGATCGCGGTCGCATAACCGAACATTTCGGCAAGAGGAACCAGACCTTTAATGACTTTTAAATGTCCGCGGTTAGTCATTTCCTGGATAACGCAGCGGCGGGAATTCAAATCGCCGATGATGTCGCCCATATATTCTTCAGGAACAATGACTTCCACAAGCATAATCGGCTCAAGAAGAACCGGCTTAGCTTTGCGGAAAGCTTCTTTAAAACCAAGAATACCGGCCATTTTGAAAGCGATTTCTGAAGAGTCAACGTCGTGGTAGCTGCCGTCAAAAACGGTAGCCTTAACGTCCGTAACCGGATAACCAGCCAGAACACCGCCGGCACAGGCATCCATAACACCGTCTTCGACAGCCGGAACATATTCACGAGGGATAGCACCGCCGACGACTTTATTTTCAAACTCAATCCCCTTACCTTTTTCAAGGGGTTCAATTCTCAAATAGCAGTGACCATACTGACCACGGCCGCCGGTTTGCTTAATAAACTTACCTTCGGCTTCCGCCGCGGCTGTAATTGTTTCTTTATAAGCGACCTGAGGCTTACCGACGCTGACCTGCACGCCGTATTCGCGCTTCATAATATCGATCTTGATATCAAGGTGCAATTCACCCATACCGCCAATAAGCGTCTGAACCGTTTCCGCATCGCTCTTCACGCGGAAAGTCGGATCTTCAGAAACAAGGCGGCCGATCGCGTCAGACATTTTGTCACGATCCGCTTTGGTTTTAGGCTCAATAGACATCCAGATAACCGGTTCAGGAACGAAAAGCTTTTCGAGAACGATCGGATGATTTTCATCAGAAAGGCTATCACCCGTCTTCACATCTTTAAGACCCACAGCGGCAACAATGTTTCCGGCACCCGCTTCTTCAATTTCTTCACGCTTGTTAGCGTGCATCAAAAGAAGACGGCCGATACGTTCTTTTTTACCGTTACGGGAATTGTAAATATAAGAGCTGGACGTAAGCTTACCGGAATAAATACGGATATAGGTCAGAGAACCCACGAATTTATCGCTGGCAATTTTAAACGCGAAGCAGGCAAGAGGTTCGTTTTCATCCGCATGACGCTCAACTTCACTGTCGTCATTCGGGTTAATTCCCTTGATTGCGGGAACATCTTTAGGAGAAGGAAGGTAATCAATAACTGAATCGAGGAGTTGCTGAACACCTTTATTTTTAAGCGAGGAACCGCAGATAACCGGGGTTAATTTCAAAGCGATTGTCGCGTGGCGGATGGCTTTCTTAAGTTCTTCCTTGGTCGGTTCATGTCCTTCGATAAACTTATTCATCAGAGCGTCATCATGCTCTGCTACTTTTTCAATCATATACGCGCGGGCTTTTTCGGCTTCTTCTTTTAAATCAGCCGGAATTTCAGCCGTATCAAACTTAGCGCCAAGAGTTTCATCATGAAAAAGATACGCCTTCATTTCGATCAGATCGATCACGCCTTTAAACTTATCTTCAAGACCCACGGGAATCTGAATCGGAACAGCGTTCGCGGCAAGCTGGTCACGCATCTGCTGAACGTTTACTTCAAACTGAGCGCCGGTGCGGTCCATCTTATTAATGAAAGCAACGCGGGGAACACGGTAACGGTCCGCCTGACGCCAAACCGTTTCAGATTGAGGCTCAACACCTTCAACAGCGCCGAATACCGCGACGCAACCGTCAAGCACGCGGAGCGAACGCTCGACTTCAATCGTGAAATCTACGTGGCCCGGCGTATCAATAATATTAATACGGCAGTCTTTCCAGAAACAGGTCGTGGCCGCGGACGTAATCGTGATACCGCGTTCCTGCTCCTGTTCCATCCAGTCCATAACCGCGGTTCCTTCGTGCACTTCACCGATCTTGTAGGTTCGGCCAGTGTAATAAAGGATACGTTCCGTAGTCGTCGTTTTGCCGGCGTCAATGTGCGCAGCAATCCCGATGTTACGGATTTTCTCAAGCGGATAATTAATTTTTTTATCGTCTGCCATAAATTCCTTCAGGTAAAAACCGCGTAGAGCGGTGTAAGCCTTTTGTCCGCTGACTTACCAGCGATAGTGTGCAAATGCGCGGTTTGATTCCGCCATTTTGTGGACGTCTTCTCTTTTCTTGAACGCAGAACCGGTCTTGTTGTAACCGTCGAGGAGTTCCTCGGCCAGCTTCACATGCATCGGTTTGCCCTTCCTTGCTTTCGCGAAGGAACGAACCCAACGCATCGCCAAGGTATTTCCGCGTTCGGGGCGAACACTAATAGGAACTTGATATGTAGCGCCACCCACCCTGCGGGATTTTGTCTCAAGCAAAGGGCGTACATTATCTATCGATTTCTTGAAAACTTCAAGAGGTTCTTTTCC
>CAYLPP010000013.1:0-75871 GCA_964385615.1 uncultured bacterium
GCGCTCAAATCATGATCAAATCCCTTGAAAAAGAGGGCGTCGACTATGTATTCGGGCTGCCCGGCGGCGCGATTCTCCCCACGTTTGACGCGCTTTATGATTCCAAACTGAAATTCATTCTGGTCCGTCACGAACAGGGCGCGACCCACATGGCTGACGGTTACGCCCGCGCAACGGGCCGCCCCGGTGTCGCGCTTGTGACTTCCGGTCCCGGCGCTACTAATACAGTGACGGGTCTCGCGACGGCTTATATGGATTCAGTTCCGATGGTTTGCATTACCGGCCAGGTTGCGACTCACGCGATTGGTTCGGATGCGTTTCAGGAAGCGGACGTGGTCGGTATTACGCGCCCCGTGACCAAGCACAATTATCTGGTGAAAAATCCCAAAGATATCGCGCGGATCGTGCGCGAAGCTTTTTATATTGCTTCAACCGGCCGGCCGGGTCCGGTGCTGATTGATTTTCCTGTGGACGTCAGCCGTGCTGAAGCCGAATTTGAGTGGCCGGAAGATGTCAGCATCCGCAGTTATCAGCCGGTGCAGAAAGTGTATCCCATTGAAAATCAGCGCGAAGAAATCAAAAAAGCCGCGCAGACGATTATGTCAGCCAAGAAGCCCTGCCTTTATGTCGGCGGCGGCGCCGTGGTTTCAGGCGCGCAGAAAGAAATAATGGAGTTTGTTGAAAAAACGGGCATTCCAATCACGACGACGGTTTTGGGTTTGGGTATTTTTCCTGAAACTCATCCGTTGTCTTTGCGTATGCTGGGTATGCACGGAACGCATTACGCGAATTACTCGGTCCAGCAGTCTGATGTGCTGATCGCAGTTGGCGCTCGCTTTGACGACCGTGTTACCGGTAAGATTGATATGTTTGCGCCGCACGCAAAAATTGTTCACGTCGATATTGATCCGTCCTCGATTTCGAAAGTTATCAAGGTGCATCATCCGATTGTCGGAGATATTAAGCCGGTGATGAAGGAATTGATTAAGTATGTCGGGGATCTGCGCCCGCAGACCAAGGCTTGGCACGAACAGATCGAAGCCTGGAAAAAGAAACACCCCATGAAGTATCCTCAAACCGGGAGTGAAATCCGTCAGGAATATGTTATTGATAAAGTCGGTGAATTGACGGATCACGAAGCGGTTGTTACAACCGGCGTCGGTCAGCATCAAATGTGGGCCGCTCAGTGGTATGGATTCGCGAATCCTCGCGGAATGATTACTTCCGGCGGTTTGGGCACGATGGGCTTTGGATTTCCTTCCGCGATCGGCGCCGCGCTGGGCCGTCCTGATGAAACCGTGGTTTGCTTTGACGGCGACGGTTCTTTCCAGATGACACTTTGTGAAATGGCGACGGCGGTTCATTACAAAGTTCCAGTGAAGCTGATTCTGATGGACAATGGCCATCATGGAATGGTTCGTCAGTGGCAGCAGCTGTTTTACCGCGAACGTTATTCGGCCAGCACGCTCGGCCCCTCAAATCCTGATTTCGTGAAACTTGCCGAAGGTTATGGAATGTTCGCGATCCGGGTAGAGAAAAAAGAAGACGTCGTTCCCGCAATTAAAAAAGCGTTAGCTCACAAAGGCCCGGCGATGGTTCATGTTCTTGTGGCCAAGAGCGACAACGTATATCCGATGGTGCCCGCAGGACACGCATTGGATCAAGTCATGGATATGGCGTAAACGGAGACAGCTTTCATTGAGCTGTCCCGCTTACACACTTGCGCGTTGGCGTAAGTGCCTAAACGAGGAGAAAGAGATTTTATGATGAAACATACGATTGCAGTTCTGGTTGAAAATCATTTTGGCGTGCTTGCGCGCGTCGCAGGCCTTTTTTCTGCCCGCGGGTTTAATATTGACAGCCTTGCGGTAGGCGAGACCCATGATTCAACAATTTCCCGCATGACCATCGTGGTTCATGGTGATGAACGGGTGCTCGAACAGATCATCAAGCAGTTGAGCAAGCTGATCGACGTCATTCATGTTCAGGATTTAAAAGATGAAATGATTGACCGCGAGCTTTTGCTGGTGAAAGTCACCAATAACGCCGATTCCCGCAATGACGTCATGCAGATTGTGAACACATTCCGCGGCAAGATCGTGGATGTGAATCCTGAAACTTTGACGATTGAGGTTACGGGCGGAGAAAGTAAAATTGACGCTATGCTCGAGCTTCTGGCTCCTATCGGGATCCTGGAGACGGTACGCACCGGCCTAATTGCGCTATCCCGCCGTACAGAAATCACGGCGCCTGGCTGTGAGAAATCGGCGCCTGTGAAAAAAGCTGAAACTCCGAAGAAAAAGGCTAAGGCCGCCGCGAAATAATCAGCGGTTTCCGGTTTAAAAATTACAGAGATATTTCAAAAGGAGATTTTTATGAAGATTTACTACGATAAAGACGCGGATTTAAAATTTTTAAAAGGTAAAAAAGTCGCGATTGTGGGCTACGGTATTCAGGGCCGCGGTCAGGGGCTTAACCTGCGTGATTCCGGCGTTGAAGTCATTATTTCTCAGCGCAAGGGCGGTAAAAATTATGATCAGGCCGTGGCTGACGGTTTCAAGCCGGTGGACGCTGAAGAAGCCGCGCAGAAAGCGGATATTATTCAGATATTGACCCAGGACCATCTCCAGGCTGAGATTTATGAAAAGAGCATTGCTCCTTACATGAAGCCGGGTAAAGCCCTGCTGTTTTCTCATGGTTTCAATATTCATTTCGGCTACATCAAACCGCCCAAGAACATTGACGTGTTTATGGTCGCGCCTAAAGGTCCCGGCGCTCTTGTCCGCACGCAGTTTATGGAAGGCGGAGGTGTTCCGTGCTTGGTTGCGATTTATCAGGACGCGAGCGGAAATGCTCTGAATCTGGCATTGGCTCACGCCAAGGCTATCGGCGGAACTCGCGCCGGCGTGATTCAGACCAATTTCAAAGAAGAAACGGAAACTGACCTGTTCGGCGAGCAAGCTGTTTTGTGCGGAGGTTTGTCTGAGTTGATCCGCGCCGGGTATGAAACTCTGGTGGACGCGGGTTACGCTCCGGAGATGGCTTATTTTGAATGTCAGCATGAAGTGAAGCTGATTGTCGACGCGATTTTCGCGCATGGTATTTCCGGTATGCACCGCCGCGTTTCCGATACGGCTGAATATGGTGATTATTCCCGCGGGAAGCGCGTCATCGGCACCCAAGCCCGTCAGGAAATGAAAAAGATTCTGAAGGAAATTCAGACAGGAGATTTTGCCCGCGAATGGATGAATGAAAATAAAAAAGGCCGCAAGAATTATGACAAAATGCGCGCCGAATGCGATGCTCATCCTATCGAAAAAATCGGCACCGAGCTACGCAGCATGATGCACTGGATCAGCGGCCTAGGAAACAAACCGTCTGAAGCTGCCGGCAAGAAAGTGAAAGCAAAAGTTTAAAAATCCAAACACTTACGCGGCAGCAGCCAGGCTTCAACGGAGGCAACTCCCGCAGCCAATTCTGCCGCAGGGTGAAGGGTGCCGAAGGACAAGCCTGATTGCCGCACGCAAATCAGGAGCGAATTATGTCTACTAAAGCGAAACGCAAAATCCATATTTTTGACACCACTCTGCGCGACGGTGAGCAGTCTCCCGGCGCGTCTCTGACCCCCGATGAAAAACTGAAAATCGCCTTTCAGCTGGCCGCGTTGAATGTTGACGTGATTGAGGCCGGCTTTCCGGCGTCTTCGCCCGGTGAAATGCAGGCTGTTCGAATGATTGCCGAACAGGTGCGCAAGCCCATTATCTGCGGTTTGTCGCGCATGGTTCCTAAGGACATTGATGCCTGCAAGCGCGCGCTGGAGCCCGCGGCCAAAAAGCGGCTGCATGTTTTTCTGGCCACCTCGCAGATTCATCGTGAATTCAAACTGAAAAAGCGGAAAAGTGAGATCTTAAAAATCGCCCACGAAAATATCAAGGCGGCTTCCAGGGATTTCAAGCAGATTGAATTCTCGCCTGAAGACGCGGCGCGCACCGAACCGGTATTTCTGGCGGAAGCCGTACGCGCGGCGATTGAAGCGGGTGCAACCTCAATCAATATTCCGGACACGGTCGGCTACACGGTGCCTCAGGAATTTTCAGATTTGATCTACTACCTGATCAAAAAGAACCCATCGCTGGGCAAAAAGGTTATTTTGTCCGTGCATTGCCACAATGACTTGGGGCTGGCGGTCGCGAATTCTCTGGCCGCGGTTCTGGCTGGCGCGAATCAGGTGGAGTGCACTATCAACGGTATCGGAGAGCGCGCGGGGAACGCGTCGCTGGAAGAGATCGCGATGGCCATTGATACCCGCAAGGATTTTATGAATTGCTATACCGATATTAAATTATCTGAAATCACCAAGGCTTCACGCATGGTTTCTCATTTAACCGGTATGGTCGTTCAGCCCAACAAGGCTATCGTAGGCCGTAACGCGTTTTCACATGAATCCGGGATTCATCAGGATGGCGTTCTCAAAAAACGTCAGACCTATGAAATCATGGATCCCAAGCGTATTGGGTTGTCCGGAAATCAGCTGATTTTGGGCAAATTGTCGGGCCGTCACGCGTTCACGGAACGCGTTGAAAAGCTGGGGTACCGTTTGGATGAAAACGATATTAACAAGGCGTTTGACCGTTTTAAACAGCTGGCGGACAAGAAGAAATATGTTTTCGACGAAGACATTGAATCCATCCTGCAGGATGAAATTGTGTCGACGCCGGAAACATGGAAGCTGGATTTCCTGCGCGTACTGAGTGAAACCGGGAAAAAGCCTACGGCGGAAGTCCGGTTGACCAAATCCGGTAAGACGCATGAAGCTAAGTGTGAAGGCGACGGGCCGGTGGACGCGTGTTACAAAGCCGTTGAGTCGATTGTGAAAACCGGGGCGCGTGTGGCCCACTACGGGATTCAGTCGATCACAAGCGGTATGGACGCGCAGGGTGAAGTGGTCGTTCGCCTGGAGATTAAAGGCCAGGAAGTCAGCGGCCGCGGAACCAGCACCGATATTATTGAAGCCAGCGTTAAAGCGTATCTTTTTGCCGTCAACAAAGTCGCGGCGCACGGTGTTTCAAAGTCGGTTCATCCCCAGCATTCACCTGTGTGAATAAGACGAAAAAAGAAAAACCCGTCCAGCTTTACGGAATTTTCGGATACCCGTTGAGTCACACGCTTTCTCCCGGTATGCAGGAAGCCGCGTTTTCCGCATCCGGGATTAAGGCTTTTTATCTGGTTCTGGAACAGCGTCCGGAAGATTTCCGGAAAACCGCTTCAGGTTTAAAGAAAAGCCTGCTTGAAGGGTTTAACGTGACCGTGCCCTACAAGCAGGTGATTCTTCCTTACCTGGATCAATTGACTCCGGAAGCCCGGGCGGTTGGAGCCGTCAACACAGTTTTTAAAAAAGCAGGGCAGTGGACCGGAACCAATACCGACGTTTACGGGTTTTTGACTTCACTTCGTAAGGACGGTGGAGTTAATCCGAGAAATAAAAAAGCGCTGGTGCTTGGCGCCGGAGGCGCGGCGCGCGCGGTAGTTACCGCTCTTGCGGGTTCCGGGGCGCAGGCGGTCTGGGTTGCCAACCGCAGCGAGAAGCGCGCGAGGCTGTTGGCCAAAGAGTTTAAAAAAATTTTCCCCAAAATTCCTGTCACGGCAATCGGACTAAAAGAAGTCCCGGACGCCCTTGTGCAGGCTGATTTGGTTGTGAACGCGACTTCGGCCGGTTTGAAACCTGGGGAACGAATTTTAAATGATTCGGTGATTCCAGCAGCGAAAAACCGGAAGAAACTTTTTTACGATTTGATTTATCACCGCGGTGAAACGGAATTTTTAAACTCAGCCCGTAAAAAAGGTCACAACACTTTGGATGGGCTGGGGATGCTTCTTCATCAGGGCGCGAAAGCCTTTGAGCATTGGACCGGAAAGAAAGCCCCGGTTCCGGTTATGAAGAAAGCTCTTCTCGCAGGGCTGGAAGCCCGGAAAAGGCATTAATGGAAACTTTATTCGCGGTGCTTCCAGCGGTTGTTGTTTTCGTGTTTGGCGCGGTTATCGGCAGTTTTTTAAACGTGTGCATTCACCGTATGCCGAAAGATGAATCGATTGTTTCGCCGGGCTCGCATTGCCCGCATTGCGGCAAAGCGGTTAGACCGCTGGACAATATTCCGCTGATCAGTTTTTTAATTTTGGGCGGGAAATGCCGCGCGTGTTCGGCGCCGATTTCTCCGCGTTATTTCGCGGTGGAACTGGCTAATGCGTTTTCATGGCTGTGTCTTTTAAAAATTTACGGACTTTCTCCGTTTTTTTATGCTGGGGCTGTTCTGTTTTCAATTTTGCTGGCAGTGACGGTTACGGATCTTGAAACGGGATTGATCCCAGATAAGCTGACTTTCCCGGGGATGTTGACGGGGTTGGCGATGAGCGCGGTTTGGCCCGTTCTCCAGGGGCAGAATATCTGGTATCTTGGCCTGGCTCATTCGGCTCTGGGACTTTTGGCCGGCGGAGGAATTCTTCTCGCGGTTGGATTTCTCGGCAATCTGATTTTTAAGAAAGAAAGTATGGGCGGCGGCGATATTAAACTGCTGGCCATGATGGGCAGTATGATGGGATTTGAAAAAGTTCTGCTGATCTTTTTCTTGTCGCCGTTTTTAGGACTTCCAGTCGCGCTTTATATGCGGTGGTTCCGGAAACAGGAAACAATTCCTTTCGGACCGTATCTGGCGATGGCGGGTGTCTGCAGTTTTTTGTACGGAAATTACTTAATCCCGGCAATTCTAAAAATTTACGGAGTGTCGAATGCTTAATTACATCACGACGGGCGAATCTCACGGGCAGTATCTCGCGGCCATTATTGAAGGCGTTCCGAGCGGACTGAAATTTGATTTGGATTATATCAACAGCCAGCTTTCGCGCCGTCAGCAGGGCTATGGACGCGGGGGCCGCCAGAAAATTGAAACCGACCGGGTGGAAATTATGGGTGGTGTCGTGAAAGGGGTGACGACCGGAGCCCCGATTGGGCTTTTGCTGACCAATAAAGATTTTAAAATTAATGAAATGCCTGATCTTTTCCGCCCCCGCCCCGGTCACGCGGATTTGGCCGGTTCATTGAAATACAATCAGGGGATCCGTCCGGTGCTTGAGCGTGCCAGCGCGCGGGAAACCGCCATGCGTGTGGCTGTCGGCGCGCTTTGCCAGCTTCTGCTTAAAGAGTTCGGAATTGAAGTGGCCAGCCACGTGATTCAGATTGGAAAAGCCAGGGTCGCGGACGCGGAGCTCGAAATTCTTTCGGCCGCGGATATCCGCAAAAAAACCGCGGGTTCCGAGACAAATTGCGTTTCAAAGAAAACCGAAGAAGAAATGAAAACCGCGATTGACGAAGCGCGCCGGCAGAAAGACACGCTGGGCGGGCAGTATGAAGTCAGGGTCAGCGGTCTTCCGATCGGTTTGGGTTCCTATGTTCATTATGAACGAAAGCTGGATGCCAGACTTGCTGCGTCTGTTATGAGCTCTCAATCAGTTAAGGCGGTTGAGATTGGTTCCGGCACAAAATTGGCCGGTCTTTTCGGTTCCCAGTCGCATGATGAAATTTTTTATGATGCCCAGAAGGGTTATTACCACAAAACAAACCGCGCGGGCGGAATTGAAGGTGGTATGTCTAACGGCGCGGATATTGTTATTCGTGCGACCATGAAACCCATTTCAACGCTGGGCCAGCCGTTGTCTTCCGTGAATATGAAGAGCAAACAGGCTGAGAAGGCTGATTTTGAGCGCTCAGATTTTTGCGCGGTTCCGGCGGGAAGCGTGATTGGGGAGAACCTTGCCGCGTTTACAGTCGCGGATGCGTTTCTTGAAAAATTCGGCGGGGATTCGATCGCTGAAATTAAAAGAAATCTCGATGGCTACCTAAAGCAGATTCATGGCTAATATCTATTTAACCGGCATGATGGGTTCCGGAAAAAGCGTGACCGGAAAAAAACTGGCGCAGTTTCTGGGTTACACCTTCACGGATATTGACGAGGAAATTCAGACAAAGCTGGGGCGCAGTATTCCGGACATTTTTCAGACAGAGGGAGAGGCTTTTTTCCGCGAGCAGGAAAGCATCTCGCTTGACGCGCTTTCAAAAATGAAAGACAAGGTAGTCGCGACCGGCGGGGGCACTGTTTTAAGGCCTGAAAATGTTCAGAGGATGAAAAACAGCGGGAAGCTGTGTTATCTGGAAACTTCGCTGAATGTTTTATGGGACCGGGTTCGTAATAAAAAAGACCGGCCGCTTTTGAAAGGTCCTGAACCTTTCAAGAATCTGGAAACGATTTTTTTTAACCGCCGGTCCATTTATGAAAAGAACGCGGATTTCAAAGTAAACACGGATGGAAAGACGGCGGAAGCGGTTGCTCAAATGATTTTGGATATTTTGAAAAAGGGAAACGGATAAAACCTTGAAAATCACAGCGGTTAAAAGCCTCAGGGGCAATTATAAAATTGTGACGGGTTCCGGCTTGCTTGCGAAGTGCGGCGGTCTGATCGCGAATGCGGGTATTAAAGGAAAAGTCCTGATTGTAACTCAGCGGAATATTGCCAAGTGGCACCTTCAGAAGGTTGAAGTTTCTCTGAGGAAAAGCGGTTTTGATTCAACGGTTTATTATTTGCCTGAAGGGGAAACCGCTAAATCCAGCGCGGAACTTTTCAAGCTTTACGGGTTCATGCTTGAAAAAGGTTTCGAGCGCCGGGATGCGGTTCTTGCGCTGGGCGGCGGAGTTACTGGAGATCTTTCCGGGTTTGCTGCGGCAACTTATCTTCGCGGGGTTGCGTTCATTAATGCTCCCACGACTTTGCTGGCTCAGGTGGATAGCGCGATTGGCGGAAAGACAGGAATTAATCTCAATGAGGGCAAGAACCTGATTGGGGCGTTTTATCCTCCCAAGGTTGTGATTTCGGATGTGGAACCGCTGAAAACCTTGCCGGTCCGGGAACTGACGGCTGCGCTTGCCGAGGTGGTTAAATACGGCGTGATCAGCGAGCCTAAGCTTTTTACGCTGTTGGAAAAGTCCGCGGACAAAATTTTAAGCAAAGATCCGGATCTGTTAGAAACGATTGTCGAAGCGTCTTCAAGGATTAAAGCCGGCGTAGTCAGCCGGGATGAATTTGAAACTTCCGGGGAACGCATGATTCTCAATTTTGGACATACCTTCGGGCATGGATTTGAAAAAGCTTTCGATTATAAGAAGCTTCTCCACGGCGAAGCGGTTTCGATCGGGATGGTTTGCGCTGGAAGAGCGGCTGTTGAGATGGGGCTTTTTGAGAAAACAGATTTTGTCCGGCTGGCTGCTCTTCTGAAAAACCTGGATTTGCCGGTGTCAGTTTCCGGACTTTCGGCGAAGGTCTCTGATGTGACCTCCGCCATGATGCATGATAAAAAGAAAAAAGCGGGCAAATTACGGTTTGTCCTTCCGGTTAAAATCGGAAAAGTAGTGGTGCGTGACGATGTTCCCGCGCGTCTGATTGAAAAAATAATTCTAGAGGCAGGTGCCAAAAAATGAAAAGCGGATTTCTGACTTTCGCGACCGGTGTGATCATCGGGTATTGCGTCATTCAAGGCTTGGCTTTTTTTCAAAGCCATTATCTCTGGGCTATTTTCTACCGTTAAAAGTGCGGAAGGCGCACTTTTAGGTTTTTCCTTCTAAATTTTTCTCGCCCGAACTCTGCTTTTATGTCATAGATGCGGAGTGCCTCTTACTGTTAATGACCTTCAAGCTCTTTTGGTTTTGAACCAGGCGGGGAGCGGGGTGTGCTCTTCGCTTATGGAAATTTTGAAAGACTGCGCCCCCTCGGTTCTCTTGAAAAGAATTCTCGAAGAAAACTTTATGGACCGGGCGCAAGGGGTCAAAGAAGCGCTTAAAATTTTTGATCCCTGCAGGGAGTTGGAGGCTTGCGGCCGATCAGGAATTGAGGTTCTGACGTTTTGGGATGAGGATTATCCGGAAATATTGCGCCAGATTTTTGATCCGCCGGCGGTGCTGTATGTGGCGGGGCGTATTTTAAAAGAAGATTCAGCCGCTGTCGCGATTGTAGGTTCGCGTCATGCCAGTCTCTACGGGGCTTGCCAAAGCCGTAAAATTGCGTCGGGACTGGCTGAATCCGGGATTACGGTCGTTTCCGGAATGGCGCAGGGAATTGATCTTAGCGCGCATGAAGGTGCTCTTTCAGTTTCTCACGGACGGACACTGGCGATACTCGGATGCGGATTGCATACGGATTATCCACGGCACCGAAAAAAAATTCAGGAAAAAATTTGTGAGCGGGGAGCGGTTCTCAGCGAATATTCTTTAACCATGCCGCCGCTTCCTGAAAATTTTCCGAAACGGAACCGGTTGATTTCAGGATTGAGTCTTGGAGTGCTGGTGGTTGAAGCGCATCAAAAAAGCGGTTCTCTAATTACAGCGCAACTGGCTCTTGATCAGGGGCGGGATGTTTTTGCCCTGCCCGGTTCGGTAGACGCCATGAATTCAAAAGGAACTCATCAGCTGATCAAACAAGGGGCTTATCTCGCCGAAAACGCGCAGGATATTCTGGAGGTTTTGAAACTTGATTTGGACTGGGTTTCATTGAGAGACCAAAACCCGGAAAATATTCTTGAGAGAAATTCGTTGGAAAACAGAAGTCTGGAAGAAATGAAAATTCTCCAGTCACTTAAGGCCGGTCCCAGAACAAGAGAAGAAGTGATGGATACCCTTTCTTGTCATAGTCCGGGGCAGGGGGCGGTATTATTGACCTCTTTGGAGCTGAAAAGGGTCATCCGCCGGCGGTTAGACGGCCGTTATGAGTTGTTATCTTCTGCCTCAGGAACGCTTCTTTAAGACTTTTGAAGGGGTATAAAGTTACTTGCGGGGTATGCCGAAACAGGGCATAATACTTAAACAGTTATCGTTTACATTTCAAGCTCTTGAAAGGAGTTCAAAGTATGGAAAATTTTGGCGGATCCCTCGGTGGGGCTACGGCTCCCAAAGGCAGACGTTTTGCCGCGGGTGTGATTGATTTGATCATCATTCCCATTATTCTCGGTTTGATCCTCGGTATTATCCTTCTGAATGTTCCCGAAGGGATTCGCAGTGTTATTCTGGTGCTTGTGAACATCCTCTGGCTTATTGTCCGTGATGCTGTGTATTCTCCGGGCCGTGCCATGGTAGGTTTGAAGCTGATCAGCCTTGATGGTGCTAAAGTGACCTGGCTTCAGTCTTTAATCCGGAACGTTCTTTTGATCATCCCGTTTGTGCTGGTAGTGGGCTACATCGTTGAGATCGTGGCTTTGATTACCAAGGGTGAGCGTGTGGCGGATGGTTGGGCCAAGACGCGTGTGGTTCTTGCTTAAAAATTGATCTAAAGCCTTATTCTAAAAGGCCTTCCCTGATTTTCAGGGGAGGCCTTTTTTATTTTATTTGCGTCATTCCTGCAGGAATGATACCTTTTATACCAAGGACGTGAACTTGTGAAAAAGAAGAGCTCGAAAAAGAAAGAAACCGATTTTACCAATGCAGCCGGTTCGCTTGCGTTTCATACCGATATGGCGCATCTGAAAAAGCAGGTGCAGAAACTGCTTGAACAATCCACCAAGGCGGATGAGCGGATCCAGGACCTGGAAATTCATGTTAATCTCTTAACCCGTTTACTTACAACTCTTTGCGTTGAGAAGTTCGGTATGCGGATTGGTGTCTTAAAGCGCATGATCAAGCGGATTGAAAAAGAAGCTATCCGCGACTCTCAGATTTCTCACCTTGAAGCACTCTACAAGCTTTCCGCATCAATGGATAAGAAAGGCCCGGATAAAGGTTCCGGCCCTTCAGCTTCCGGTAAAAACGACCCTTGGGAAGATATTTCCTAGCCCAGACGAACTTCAAGTTCGTTCTGGCTGTACCCGTGCTAATGAAGCGCGGGTGCTAAACCCTGCTTTAAAGCCCACTTAAGTATTCCAAAATACGTCCGATAAAACAACGTTTGCAAGTTTTGCCTTTTTCGGTACAATGGAACCCATCTTTTTCCAAAGAAGGAATGGATTAATATGAATCTTTTGATCAATGGTGAAACCCGCAGCATTCAGGCAGCTTCAAACTTAATTGCTCTTTTGAATGCTTTAGAGATCAATCCTCAGTCGGTTGTCGTTGAACATAATCAGAATGTGGTTTCCAGAACCCGTCTGGCAGATGTCCCACTTAAGGAAGGCGATCAGGTTGAAATTGTTCAGTTTGTAGGCGGGGGCGACGGCGAAGAAGCTCCTGCTGATCCGCCCGCTGCAGAGCCTTCCCCGGAGGCTGAACCCGCGGCCAAGCCCAAGGCGAAAAGAAAACCGGCGGTTAAAAAGACGGCAGTTAAAAAATCCCGCAAAACGGCATCCGATGATGGCCCAGTTGGTAAGGCTCGTAATCTGGTTATCGTAGAATCACCCGCCAAAGCTAAGACTATTAACAAGTTTTTGGGAGATGATTACCAGGTCGAGGCTTCTTTCGGGCATGTTCGGGACCTGCCCAAGAGTAAAATGGGCGTGGAAATCCAACAGGATTTTGAACCCAAATATATCGTGATTAAGAAAGCCATGAAAAATGTCAGCCATTTGCGCAAGCAGGCAAAAGGCAAGCGGACGATTTACCTGGCACCCGATCCTGACCGTGAAGGGGAGGCTATCAGCTGGCATTTAAATCACATTTTCCGTGAAGATAATCAGGAACAGGAAATCCGGCGCGTGGTTTTTAACGAAATCACCAAAGACGCGGTTAAGGAAGCTTTTAAACACCCGCGTGATATCGCCATGAACCTCGTTAACGCTCAGCAAGCCCGCCGTATTCTCGACCGCATTGTCGGCTACGAACTCAGCCCGCTTTTGTGGAAAAAAGTCGGCCGTGGTTTAAGCGCCGGCCGTGTGCAGTCGGTCGCGCTTCGCATGATCGTCGAGCGTGAACGCGAGATCCGCGGATTTGTACCGGAAGAATACTGGTCGCTGGAAGCCCGTCTTTTAAGTGATAAGAAAGAAAATGCGAACCGTCCGTTTATTGCCAAGCTTGATAAAATTAACGGAGAAAAAGCTGAGCTCAAGAACAGCGAACAAACCGAAAAAATTAAAGCGGAACTTTCTTCGCTTCCATTCAAGGTTGAAAAGGTTGAAAAGAAAGAACGCAGCCGCAATCCTCAAGCGCCTTATACCACGAGTAAACTTCAGCAGGAATCCTATAATCGTCTCGGATTTCCCGCCGCTAAAACCATGCGGGTCGCCCAGAAACTTTATGAAGGCGTGGATTTAGGCGAAGAAGGCACGGTCGGTTTAATCACTTATATGCGTACGGACTCCGTGAATATTTCCGTGACGGCCCAGACGGAAGCAGCTCAGTACATCCGTAAAAAATTCGGCGATAAATACCTGCCGCCTTCACCGCCGGTTTATAAATCCAAAAAAGGCGCGCAGGAAGCGCATGAGGCTATTCGCCCCAGCTCCGTGCTTCGTGAGCCTGAAATGCTTCGTTCTTATCTGACGGATGAGGAATTCAAACTCTATGATTTGATCTGGAGAAAATTCACGTCTTCTCAAATGGTTCCCGCCGTGGATGAGAATATCGCAATCTCGATTTCAGCCGGCGACAAATATTCCTTCAAAACGACCGGCCGGCGGAATATCTTCCCCGGATTCGGCCTGGTTTTCGGAACCGCTTCATCCGCGGCTGCCGATGAAAAAGAAAAAGAAGAAAGCGGGCAGGAAGAAAATCTCGAGCTCCCGAATCTGGAAGCTGGAGAGCTTTTAAAGCTTCTCGAACTGCTTGGGAATCAGCATTTTACAAAACCTCCCGCGCGTTTTAACGACGCGAGTTTGGTTAAAATTCTGGAGGAAAAAGGTATCGGCCGGCCCAGCACTTACGCGCCTACGATTTTTACACTGCTTTACCGCGAGTACGTTAACCGTAAGGGCGGCGCGCTCATGCCGACTGAGCTTGGCGAGACGGTGGCCGATCTTTTGATTAAGCATTTCCCGAATATCTTGGACACTCAGTTTACGGCCCGGATGGAAGAAGAGCTGGATAAAATTGAAGACGGTGAGCTGGAGTGGAAAAAAGTGCTGATCGATTTCTACAAGCCTTTTGAAGCCGATGTGGCGGTGGCGCGTGAAGAAATGAAAAATATGCGCCAGGAAGCGATCCCGACGGAATACAATTGTCCGGTTTGCGCTAAGGTCATGGTGATCAAGTGGGGCCGGTTCGGTAAGTTCATGGCTTGCTCCGGCTTTCCGGATTGTAAGACTGCCCGCCCGATTCCGACCGGCGTCAAATGCCCTGAACCGAATTGCGGCGGAGATATGATCAAGCGTCTCTCTAAAAAACGCCGTACTTTTTACGGCTGTTCGAATTATCCGAAATGCAATCACATCATGAATAAACTTCCAAAAGAAGGTGACGGATTGAGCGAAGACGAGAAAGTTTCCGACACCGAAAAGGGAACTGTCGAACCCTGATGAATCCTCACGTTCAGAATTTTCTGAAATTCCTGGAAAGCGAAAAAAACGCTTCCTCGCACACGGTCAAGAATTACGCTATCGACTTGCGGGAATTTTCAGCCTTTCTGGATCAGAAGGGCGTGGAGTCCGTGGACTATATCGACATCCGTTCTTTCCTCGCGCTTTTGAAAGATAAGAATTATTCCAAGAGTTCAATTTCCAGAAAACTGGCCTGTATCCGTTCTTTTTTTAAATTTCTGGCCCGGGAAGAAGTGGTTAAAACCAATCCTTCGGCGGGTATTGCCACGCCGAAACGTGAAAAGAAACTCCCAAATTTTCTCGAGCGTGAAGAAGTGGTGCGGTTAATTGAATCGCCGGCGGCCGCAAGCTGGGAAGGCAAACGTGACCGGGCTATTCTGGAAACACTTTACAGCTCTGGTTTGCGCGTCAGTGAACTGGTTGGACTGAATCAAGATGATTTGGATTTTTTCAGCGCCTTGGTGAGAGTGCGCGGAAAAGGCAAAAAAGAGCGGATTGTTCCTCTGGGGCAGGCGGCGCTAAAGGCTGTTCAGGAATACACAGGGCACAAACCGCCTAAGATGCGCGATAACGGACAGAAAAAACCTCTTTATTTAAACCGCTCAGGCGGCCGTTTGACGGACCGCAGTGTGAGGCGCATGATTTTGAAATATTGCCGGGTAACCGGCCTCAAAAAAGAAGTTTCTCCCCACATGCTCAGGCATTCTTTTGCCACGCATATGCTGGACAACGGCGCGGATTTAAGAAGCGTGCAGGAGCTTTTGGGGCATGAGAATTTGTCTACGACGCAGATTTACACGCATGTGACGACCAAAAGGCTGAAAGAAGCCTATGAGGCCGCTCACCCTCGCGCGTAGCGCCGGGACTTAGAAGGTCAGGATGATTTTTTTATACAATCTTTCATTTCTTGTTTTTGCGGTTTTTTATTTTCCGATTTTTCTGGTGAAGCTGAGACAGGCGGCTGAACCCCGCAAGCTTCTGGCTGAGCGTTCCGGATTTTATAAAAAACCGAAAAATACAGGCAAAATTGTCTGGCTTCACACAGTGAGCGTGGGTGAAGTCATGGCGGTGCGCAGATTCATTAGCCTGTTCCTCGAAAAGTACCCCGGTTGGACAATTGTCCTGACGACCGTGACTCCCACAGGTCAGAAAATCGCGGCGGCTCTCGCGGCTGAAACGGACTCTTCCCGTGTCCTTCCGCATTACTTTCCTTTTGATCTGAGCTGGGCCCAGCGGGCTTTTCTCAAAGCCTTCTCGCCTTCACTGATTCTTTTAGCCGAAACTGAAATTTGGCCGAATCTGCTGGTTGAAGCTTCCCGCGCCCGGATTCCTGTCGGGGTTATTAACGCGCGTCTTTCACCCCGTTCGGCGTCACGGTATCTGCGGTTTCGTTTTATTTTCCGCGGTCTGTTCGATAAGCTGGATTTTGTGCTGGCTCAGTCGGAGGAAGACGCGGCGCGCTTTAGAATGCTGGGTATTGAAGACGCTAAAGTTAAAGTGCTTGGGAATTTGAAGTTCGACAATCTTGCCGGACGGGAAGATGACGACGGCGACGCTTCGTGGAAAGGCCGGTGGGGAATTAAGTCGGGTGATCTGGTTTGGATCGCCGGCAGTACGCACCCCGGGGAAGAAGAAAAAATTTTGAAGGTTTTTTCGGCGGCCCGCCGGAAATTCCCGCAGCTGCGTCTGATTCTGGCGCCGCGGCACATTGAACGTTCCGGGCAGATTCTTGATTTTTTTAACAGTCATTCAGGGCTTCAAACGGTTCTGGCTTCCGGGCGGAAAGCCGACACCTACGATATTTTAATCCTGGATCAGCTGGGTATTCTCCGCCGTTTATATCAGCTGGCGGATGTGGTTTTCATGGGCGGCAGTCTTGTGCCGCACGGCGGACAAAACCCCATCGAACCGGCGAGTTTTAAAAAAGCAGTTTTGTACGGTCCGCACGTTTTTAATTTCCAGAAAGTTTACGAAACGTTGGCTCAAGAGGAAGGGGCCATTCAGGTGGCAGGGGAAGAAGCGCTGCAAATGTCGCTGGAAGACCTTCTCCGCAACGCCCAGGAGCGGCACCGCATCGGCCAGAATGCCTTTGCGTCAGTGCATCGGCTTCAAGGGGCTTCGCGCCGTCATTTGGAATGGCTTGCCCGATTTTTGAGCCCAGAAGAAAGGAACAAGGGTGTTTTTCATGAGAGATTATTTCCGCAGACTGGCGGAAGGGTATGAGAACGGATTTGTTTCAAAAATGGTTCTGCCTTTGCTGGATGTCGCCTCAGGGATTTATGGGGTCGCGTCAGGAACCACGAGGAATTTTTACGAAAAAAGCATTTTAAAACCCAAACAGCTTCCTTTCCCGGTGATTAGCATCGGGAATCTGACTTGGGGCGGTACCGGGAAAACTCCGCTGGTGGAATATGTTGCGCGCCGGATCACGGAGCGTCAGCGCACGCCTTTGATTCTGACCCGCGGTTATGGGAAGGATGAAGTTGAGCAGTACCGTCAGCATATGCCCCGCGCCGTCATCGGTGTCGGAAAGAACCGCGTGCAGGTGGCCGACGAAATTATTCAGAAGCAGAAAGTGGATGCCGCGATTCTGGATGACGGTATGCAGCACTGGCCGATCCGCCGTGATTTTGAAATTGTCACCCTCAGCGCTTTAAATCCTTTTGGAAACGGCAAGCTGATTCCTCGCGGGATTCTGCGCGAACCGGTGGCTCAGCTGCGCCGGGCTTCCGCGGTGGTCATTACTCATTCCGACCTGATCGCGGTCAAGGAGCTTCATGAGCTGAAGGAAATGGTGCATCAGAAAGCCCCGGAAGCCGTGATCGCCGAAGCTTATCTGGAGCCTTTGTTTTTTTACCGCGCCAAGAAAAAAGCGCGGGTTCCTATTACGAAGCTTCAAGGTCAGAAAGTGACGACTTTTTCGGGTTTGGGTTCTCCCCGGTCTTTCCGGCTCCTGCTTTCCAAAATGAAAATCAAGGCGGTCCGCAATTTCGAGTTCAGCGACCATCATGTTTTCACGGAAAAAGAATTGAAAGAGATTAAAGAAGTCAGCGATACGGCCTACATTGAAGAAATCGTAACCACGGAAAAAGATTTCTTTAGGAGTCCGGCCATGATTTCCGAAATTTTGAACCCTCTCATTCTGGCGGCGCGTATGCGCATTCACAGCGGTGAAGAGGAATTCAACCGACGCCTGCTTAAGGTGCTGGAGCGTTCGTGAGAGATGTTCTGGACAGTCTCGGAGCGGCCGGGCTCAAGGCCGTTTCGGGATTTATAACCAGTCTTCCCAATGAAACATCCGCGGGGCTTGGAAGATTTTTGGGTTCCTGCGTGTTCCGGTTTCATTCCCGCCGGCGTGTAGCCTACGCGGATCTGAAAGCTGCTTTCGGCGCGAAGTTCACCGAAAAACAGCGCTGGGACATTGTTAAGAAGCAATATCAGCATATTGTTCAGTCCGGCCTGGAAATTTTGAAACTCCCGGCCCTCGGGAAAATACCTCCGCGTGATCTTTTTGAAGTTCATACGTCGCAGGCTTTTTTTGATGAACTCAAAGAAAACCAGGGCGGGATTTATCTGACCGGGCATTTCGGGAACTGGGAAATGCTCCAGCTTTTCGCGCAAAGCGAGAACCGCTCCGTGGCCGTATTGGCGCGTGAACAAAAATTTCCGCGCATGAATGAAATCGTCAACCGTATCCGCGAAGCCGCGGGGTTTCATGTGATCAGCACGGGAATGGGAGTGCGCGGGCTTTTCCGCAGTCTCCGGCGCAAGGAATTGATCGGGCTTCTGGGGGATCAGGATGCCGGAAAAAACGGGGGGCTGATCCTTCCTTTTCTGGGGCGGAAAACCACAGTACCGACCGGCGCTTTTGAGTTGGCAGCGCGCGCGCAGGCAAGGCTTTACCCGATTTTCATGGTCCGGCGGGGTAATAAAACCTTTTACGATATTTATGTTTACCCGGCTCTGAAATTTCAGTCGGACAGTGAACAGGAAATGACCGAAGGCGCGAAACGGTACCTGGCTCTTCTGGAAGAGCATCTTTCGAAAAATCCTGAACAATGGCTTTGGGGTGTGAAACGCTGGAAATACAGCTGGACTAAACGAATTCTGATTTTGTCGGATGGAAAACCCGGGCACGTTAAACAGTCTGAAGGAATTGCCGCACAGTTTGAGCGCATTGATACTCAATACGGCCGGCCGGGCATGGAATATCCCGTGACTACACTTAAAGTCGAATACCTTTCACGTCTCCACCGGGTTTTGTTTCCGGTGTTCGCGCTTTTTTTTCTTCCCTGGGCGCAAGGAAGAATGAGTGTTTTGAAGTATTTTTTTAAAAAGGAAACTGTGGAAGCTCTTGTTAATCTCAGCGCGGATTTTGTGATTTCAGCCGGCTCCGGTTTGGCTCCGCTCAATCTCTGCCTGGCCCGGGACTGCCGTGCCAAGAGCCTTGTGGCCATGAATCCCGCATTTCCTTTTAATCTTTTCCGCTACGATCTGGCGCTGGTACCCGCGCATGATCAAGGAATTCTTCCGGAAGGGACTCTGCGCACTTTGATTACGCCGGCCAGAATGGAAGCCGGTGAAATGGAAAACGCGGCCGGAAAACTCGCGGCTGGTATGCGGGCGCCTGAAAAAAACGGAGTTGCCGTTTTTTTAGGCGGTTCGACGCGGCACTTCTCTCTGCGCCTTAAAGATATTCAAAGTCTCTTTGAAATCCTTAACCGCGTTGCGGAAAAAACGGGCGATTATATGGTCACCACTTCCCGCCGTACTTCGGAAGACATCTGCGGTTATCTCAAACAATCGGTGGCCGGTCATGCCAATTGCCAGCTTTTAGTTATTGCCAAAGAAGACAGCCGGCCCGAAGTGGTTCCCGGGATGATGACTCTGGCGGATATTCTGATTGTGACCGAAGACAGTGTTTCCATGATTTCCGAAGCGCTTCGCTCCGGGAAGAAAGTGGTAGTTCTCAGCCTGGATTCGGAAGGGCTTCCCAAAAAACACCGGCGTTTTCACGATATCCTCGCAAGTGAATCTGCCGTGATTTCAGCGGACCTCGGGAATCTGGAAGAAAAACTTTTAAACCTGAATCTTCACCCGGCTACGGATTTGGTCGCGCGTCAGGATCAGATGCTTAAAAAGAGATTGCAGGAGATTTTGTGAAAGTTCTTCAACTGCTTCCGTCCTTACATGTCGGCGGTGTCGAACGCGGAGTGGTAGACCTTGCCCGGGCCATGAAAAAACGCGGGGAACACGCCGTTGTGGTTTCTTCCGGGGGGGAGCTTGTCGCGGAACTTCAAAAAATTGGAGTTCCGCACTACGCGCTTCCGGTTCATAAAAAAAACCTGACGACACTGGCGATGGTTCCCAAGCTTGTTGAAATTATCCAGCGGGAGAGAATCGACATTGTTCACGGCCGGAGCCGTGTTCCTGCCTGGGCCGGCTGGCTGGCCGCGCGGAAAGCCGGAGTGCCTTTTGTCACGACCTGTCACGGTTATTATAAGGCCCATCCGCTCAGCCGTGTCATGGGCTGGGGAAAAAAAGTTATCGCTATTTCCCGCGTGATCGCGCGGCACATGATTGATGATTTTGGTGTTTCTCCCGACCGTATCCGCCTGGTTCACCGGGGCGTGGATCTGAGCCAGTTTCCCGCCAGACCCGCGAAACGTGACCGCTCCGGTCCGCTGCGTATCGTCAATGTCGGCAGGCTTTCTCCGATCAAGGGGCAGGTGGAATTTTTGAAATCCGTGCACAAAATGAAAAGCCGGCTGGAACAGCCGTTTGAAGTCTTACTTATTGGTTCTGAAGGAAAAGGTAAAACGAAATACACGGAGCTTCTCCAGAAAACGATTAAACAGCTGGAGCTGGAATCTTGCGTTCAGATGCTGGGAACCCGGCGTGATATCGCCGAACTGATTGCAAGTTCGGACCTCCTGGTGCTTTCAACGTTGGTGCCGGAAGCCTTTGGCCGGGTGATCATTGAAGCCGGGGCAGTGGGAACTCCCGTGCTGACGACCAAGCTTGGGGGGATTCTGGATATTATTGATCACGGTCAAAACGGACTTTTGGTTGAGCCGGGAGATATTGAGGGGATGGCTTCCGGAATGATGGAAATTTTAAATAATCCGGACCGCGCCGCGGAAATGGCGGCGAATTTACGCGCGAAAGTAGAGCGGGAATTTACGCTTGATCAGATGGTTGAAAAAACCCTGCAGGTTTACCGGGAAGCGCTTCCTGAAAAAAATATTTTGGTTATTAAACTCGGCGCGGTAGGGGACGTGATTCTGGCCGTGCCCAGTCTGCGTATGCTTCGTGAAAAATTTCCGCAGGCGCGGATTCAAATGCTGGTGGATAAAAAAATAGCCGGTTTGGTTTCAAAAGCGCCCTATTTGAACGGAATCATTACCGTGGACCGTTCTAAAATTTCGAATTGGACTTACCTGCGGAAATTGGCCGGGCGTCTTCGCCGGGAAGGTTTTGATGCTTCCGTGGATCTTCAAAATTCGAAGTGGACGCATTTATTGGCGTTTCTTTCAGGAATTCCGGAGCGCTACGGTTTTTCCAGAAAACCGTTCGGGTTTCTTTTGAACCGGGGCGAGCGGTACGCGGTAATTGCCGAACCGCCCGTGAAAAATCAGTACCGTGTTCTTTCTAAAATGGGAATCCGTAATCTGGATGAAACGCTTGAACTCTGGTCGGATGATGAAAACCGCGCTAAAATTGAAAACCTGCTCGGAGAAGATGTGTTGAGACAGGGAGTTCCCCGTGTCGGTCTGGTGGTCGGCTCCAGCCCTAAATGGGAAACTAAAAGATGGCCGGCTTCTTATTTCCGCGAACTGGCCGGACGGCTTTCCCGGGAGCTGAATTGTAAAATCGTGCTGATGGGTTCTTCGGACGATGAAGCGGCCGCGGTCTGGGCCACGGATTTTGACGCGGTCATTAATCTGGTTGGGAAAACGTCCCTTCGTGATCTGGTTCCGTTGATGCAGAAAATGGACGTAGTCGTCAGCGGAGATACCGCACCTTTGCATGTCGCCGCGGCCATGAAAACCCGGATCGTCGCGCTGTTCGGGCCGACGGACCCGAAACGGCATATGCCGCCTTCCAATCACGCGGCGGTGCTGAGCCGTAATCTTCCGTGTCAGCCGTGTTATCAGGGAACCTGCGCCATCGAAGACAAGCTGGCCTGCCTGAAAAAAATTTCAGTTGATGAAGTTTTTTTAGCGGTTAAAAGGCATTTAACCGCTTTGAACCGTTTTGAAAATGTGTCTCAATAACGGAAAATAAAATGAAGAAAATTCTGGTCGTGACCAAAAACTGGCTGGGGGATATTCTTTTTGAGGTCCCCTCGATTCATCTGATCCGGGAAAAATTTCCCGAAGCCGAAATTGTGTGCATGGCCCCTCCGCGCTGCCGTGAGATTCTGGAGCGCAATCCTGATATCAGCAGGGTTCTGGAGTTCGACGAGCGGGGAGCGCAAAAGTCTTTTTGGGCCCGGATTCAATTCATCCGAAAATTGCGCCGTGAAAAATTCGACAAAGCTTTTTTATTCCACCGTTCGCGCACCCGTGCGTTTCTGCTTTTTCTGGGAGGGGTTAAAAAGCGGACGGGCTTCAAAACCAAATCCGGCTTTTTTCTTACGACGGCGGTTCCTGAGCCTTCTCATGATTTGCACCATGTGGATTATTTTATGGAACTGCTTAAAGCGGACGGATTTCAATGTCCAGCCGCGCCTTCCTATAAGTTTTATTTTTCAAAAGAAGATGGACAGCGGGCTTCAAGAATTCTTCAGCAGCATGGTGTCAGCGCGCCTTATATCTGCTTTCATCTGGGCGCGAATTGGGAGCATAAGCGCTGGCCTCTTGAGCATTTCGCGGCTTTAGCGGATCTGCTTTCTCAAAAAACAAAAGCGGCGGTTGTTCTGACCGGGTCGCGCGGTGACGGTAAATTGGCGCGCAAAATGCTTTCTTACACTCAGGCGTCACACCCCGTGGATATTACGGGCCGCACTTCGCTGGGAGAACTGGCTGGAGTTTTCAGTGGCGCTTCTTTTGTGGTATCCGCCGATTCCGGGCCCATGCATATTGCTTCCGGCGTGGGCGCGCGCGTGATGGCAATTTTTGGACCGACGGATCCCAAATTAACGGGGCCCCGGGGTACCGGCGATACAATTGTGCTGAGTCATATTCCCGAAGGGTATACCGTTCCCTGGTATGGGAAAAAACTTCCCGTGGAAGGATGGCTGTCTTTTATCACACCGGAACGTGTGATGACGGCGCTGGAAGAAAAAGGCTGGCTTCGCGGTTTTTCAGGGGAGCATCCGGCTTTTACCGGCCCCGCGGAAGCCGGCGTGGACAAAAAAGGAAACCTGCTGTTTGTCACACTGAGTAATATTGGAGATGTTATTTTAACCATGCCCGCGCTGACTGCGGCGGCCCGGCATTATCCAGGCGCTTCAGTGACGGTGGTTTGCGGGCCAAAAGCCGCGTCCCTGCTTACCGGAAGCCGGTGGGTAGACCGTCTTTTGATTTACGATAAGAAAGCTTCCTGGAAAGAAAAACTTCAATTTTTGAAAGAACTGCGTAAAACACGCTACGATTGTGTGGTTGATTTGCGTAATTCCGCGATGCCTTTTCTTGTTTCCGCTAAAAAGCGCAGCCCGGTTTTTCGGCGTTTCCGTTCGGTGTCGATGCGCGAAAGGCACCTGGAAGTGCTTGAAAAGATGAGGCTTCAAGCGGAAACTCCGTCTGTTTTTGATTTTTTTAACGCGGAGGATGAACGCAGGCTTCTGCATAAGTTGAAATACAAAGGCGTCCGCGGGGATAAAGATTGGATTGTGATCGCGCCGGTCGCGGCCAGCAGTGTCAAGACATGGCGTTTGGAAGGTTTTAGGGAAGTCATCCGCAGGCTTCTGGATGAACAAAATAAAGATATTATTCTCGTGGGCGATTCCGGCGCCGTCGACGCTTGCCGTTCGCTGATAGGGGAAGACCGTCACCGGGTTTTTAGTTTAGCGGGTGAGACCCCATTGAGGGAATTAGCCGTGCTGGTTTCCCGCTCCGCGCTGGTTCTTGCTAATGACAGCGCCGTCATGCATCTAGCCCATGAAATGGACCGCGCGGTGGTCAGTTTGTTTGGCCCTACGAATCACGAAAAATACGGCCGTTCCGGTCCCCACTGGAGAATTGTCCGCGAAGGCGTGAAGTGTTCGCCGTGTGAAGCCGCGCAATGCCGTTTTGAACGTCAAAGCTGTTTCGAAGATTTAAGATCCGAAAAAGTTTTTCAGGCCTGCATGGAAGTCATGAACACTTTCAACGGCGGTTTTGAAAAGCGTTATGGCTGAAATTTCTCTTCCTGAAAATCCCCGAATTCTTGTGACGCGCGCCGACCGGATCGGCGATCTGGTTCTTTCCACCCCTGTTTTTCCGGAACTCCGCAAACGGTTTCCATCCGCCTATATCGCCGCCCTGACTTTTACTGAAAACCGGCAGGTGCTTGAAGGTAACCCTTATCTTGATGAGGTTATTCTTTACGATAAAAAAGGCGCTCAGAAAAATTTTTCAGGCGTTCTCGCCTTTGCTTCTCAAATTTCAAAAAAGAAATTTGATGTTGTCATCCATCTGCACGCGACTAACCGAATGCACCTCATGAGCCAGCTGGCCCGAATTCCGGTACGCGTCGGCTGGAACCGGCGCATGGCTTGGGCGCTGACGCATGCTTTTGACGATGTTAAAAAAGAAGGGAAAAAGCATGAGGTTGAATACAATTTTGATCTGCTGGCCCCGCTGGGAATTTCTTCTCCGGAAAAACCGGAGCTTTATTTCCCGGTCCCGGAAAATAAAGAAGAAAAAATCCGTGAACTTATAAAAGCGCGCGGAATTTCCGCGGACAGACCGCTTATTGTTTTCAGTCCCAGTGCCAGCTGTCCCTCTAAAAGATGGCCGGCAGAGCGTTTCGGCCGGCTGGCCGACTTGCTTGCCGTGAAGCGTCCGGCCTGGTTCGCGGCGATCGGTACGCCGGCTGACCAGCCGTTGATCAAAAAGATTCAAGATCAGGCCAAGGTTCGGGTGGAAGATTTCTCGGGGCAGTTTAATCTGGCCGAACTGGGGGCATTTTTAAAAAGCGCGGTTCTGCTGGTGACGAATGATTCCGGCCCCGCGCATATCGCGGCCGCGGTCGGAACCCCTGTGGTTTCGGTTTTCGGGCGAAGACAGCCGGGTCTTTCTCCCAAACGCTGGAGACCGTTGGGGGATCAAAGCCGGTTTGTCTGGAAAGACGTGGGTTGTGACCCCTGCCTCGCTCATGAATGTCAGATTCATTTTTTATGCCTGGATGTTATTTCGGAAGAAGATGTTCTTTCCGCCATTGAAACGGTAGACGGCTCCAGGCGGGAAAGGTTCGTTGAATGATCCGCAGGGTTTTAATTGTCCAGCCTTATGGAATTGGAGACCTCCTTTTTTTAACTCCGGTTTTCCGCGCGTTAAAAAAAATGCCGGGCATTGAGCGCGTGGATCTGCTTCTGGGTTCCCGCACGGAAGCCGTGGTTACGGGTAACCCCAATATTGACAGAATCGATTCGATCGACAAAGACGTCTGGCACCGCGAGGGAAATTTACGTGCTTTACGCGATCTTTGGAATTTGACCCGGAAATACCGGAAGGAAAAGTACGATCTGATGCTGGATTATTCTTTGAGGGGCGAATATGGGTTTATGGCCGCCTTTTTGTGGGGGATTCCGGTTCGGGCCGGGTTCGATTACAAACGGCGCGGATTTTTTCATAACGTAAAAACGGCTATTCCTTCAGGTTTCGAAAAGAAACATGTGACGGATTATTTTTGCGGGCTCGCGGAGAAATGCGGTATTCCAGTTGCGGATAAAGCGATGGAATATTTCGTGTCTCCGCGCGAAGATGCCGCCGCCGGGGAAATTTTAAAAAAAGAAAACGCGCAACGGTTTCTCGCGGTAACGGTAGGAGGCGGAGAATCCTGGGGAAAAGACGCGCATTTTAAACGCTGGCCGGCCCGTTATTTCGCGCGGCTGTCGGAAAAACTTATGAACCGTTACGGGTTGAGTCACGTTATTTTGCTCGGCAGTCCGGGGGAAAGGGAGTTGGCCGGCGATTTTTTAAAAAATTTTTCCGGTCCCGCTTTAAACCTTTGCGGAAAAACCAATCTTGGAATTTCAACGGCGCTGATTCAAAAAGCCGCGCTCTTTTTGGGTAACGACGGGGGGCTCATGCATCTGGCTCATGCCCTTAAAACACCGGTTGCCGCGCTGTTTGGCCCGGTCGATCCCGCTGTTTACGGGCCTTATCCTTCAAGCCCTCAGGCGGTTGTTTCGGTTAAAAAGGATCTGGCTTGCCGGCCGTGTTATCAGAAATTCCGCTATAACAGCGCGTGTGAACACCGTGACTGCCTTCAGAAATTGACTCCCGAAGAAGTTCTCGCCGCCATCGAAGAAAAAAATATACGGATTTGAAGATGCGAATGAGTTCCTGCAGAGGCAGCTCGAAAGCCGGATTTTCAATGGAATGGAAAATCCGTGTCTTTCGCGCAGTGAAGCCCTCTCAAACCGGCTTTCTTGCTGGAGGGGTGAACGGTGCCGCCGCAGGAACTCTGAGCAGCTTTAAATCTTTTTTCGTTAAATTTTGTTTTTTATTTCTTTTGTTTCAACTGCTTGCGTTTGCGGAAGAGCCGGTGTTTGAGGCGGTGGAGATTCCGGCTAAAAAGCTATTCGTGGGTGAGACGCTGGTTTACGGTGTGAACTATCTGGGAATTCCGGTAGGCGAAGGCCGGGCGGAAGTTAAAGAAAAAATGATGTATGAAGGCCGTCCCGTCTATCACATTATCGTTACGGTTAAATCCTACGGCGCGATTGATTGGGTTTACAAAGTGCGTGATGAGCACCATTCTTACGTGGACGCTGAAAAATTCCACTCGCTTTTTTACAGCAAAAAAATCCGGGAAGGCCGGCGTCAGCAGGAAGAAAGCATGAAATACGATCAGGAAGCGCACAGGGCGGTTTTTAAATCCGGAAACGATGAGAAAATATTGGAAATTAAACCGGACACGCAAGATCAGCTTTCGTGCGGTTATTTTTTTAGAACACTGAAGCTCGAAAGGAATAAGCCGGTTTTTATCCCTGTCCAGGCAGACGAAAAAAACTGGAGCCTGGAAGTCCGTCTGCATGAGGTCAACCCTGTCACGATTGAAGGCGTTGGGAAGTTTCAGGCACTGGAAGCAGAACCTCTCATGAACTTTCAGGGGATTTTTTTCAGGAAAGGCAAGATACGCGGCTGGATCAGTCTTGACAAGAGAAGGATTCCGCTCAAAATGACGGTCGGTATTCCTGTTTTGGGCCGGGTGACGGCTGAGCTTAAGGAATATATTCCAGGAAAAGATGAGTCATGATTAAAAAAATTCTTTTTACGATGACGGCGGGAATTTTAATTCTGTTCACCGCGGCGGTGTTTGTTTTTCCGCTTCCCGGGCAGGTTCCGGTTCTCATGTACCACTTTTTAGGGGCGGAGCAAAACGCGCTGGAATCCAAGAATTACGTTACGGCTCGATCTTTTTCCCGCCAGATGGCGTTTCTTCACCTTCTGGGCTATCGGGTGATTTCTCTTGAAGATATGGAGGCGATTCATGCCGGGAAGCGGAAACCCAAAGGCCGTGAAATCGCGATTACTTTCGATGATGGGCATATCAGTTTTCTAAATGACGCTTATCCGGTTTTGAATAAATACCGGTTTCCGGTTACGTTATTTATTATCAGCGGGCAGGTTCGGTCGGGAGCCGCGGACCGGTTGAGCGAGAACGTCTTGCAAAGTCTGAACCGGGAAAACTGGATCGACATTGAGAGCCACACGGTAACGCATCCGGTTCTTTCTGAACTTTCGACTGAGAAAATCCGGGAAGAACTTACAGTGTCAAAAACGGAGCTGGAAAAAGATTTCCAAAAACCCATCCGTTATCTGGCTTATCCGGTGGGGAATATTGACGAGCGGGTGCTTCAGGAAGCTGAAAAGGCAGGATACCATCTTGCTTTTACGACCTCTTTCAAAAAACTGAAAAAACTGCCCGAAGGCCCGTTTTCAATGCCTCGGGTGAAAATCAGCAGAAGTTCCGATAATCCCCTGGTCTTCTGGTTTAAGATTTCCGGCTTCTATGAAAGCTTCAAGCGTTTCCGCCATACCCGCCTGGCAGCCGCCTCCTAGACGTAACTCATTATCAAAAAACAACTTAGGCTTTACTCAATTCGTTGACAGGCCCTGCGGGGAATGATACACTAAACCCTGTTTTACGGCTTTTCTTAACCTCTTGAAACTAAACCAGTTGCGAAATTATCAGAGTCCTCGCGTTTTGCAGGACTCTGTCGTTTTTTTATGAGCCAATCTTCAAAATCTTCGAAACAACCGGTATTACTGACGCCTTCAGAAAAGAAAAATTTTCTCGAGCTGATCGCTAAGTTCGGTAAAGTTAAAATCCTTGTCGTTGGTGATTTTATTCTCGACCGCTTTATTTGGGGCACTGTCGACCGGATTTCTCCGGAAGCTCCTGTTCCGGTCGTGCTGGTTAAAGATGAAAATTATATGCCCGGCGGTTCCCTGAATGTTGCTCATAATATTCATACCCTGGGAGGTACGGTTTATCCCAGCGGTGTGGTCGGGCGCGATTTGGAAGGACGCGCGCTCGTTAAAGTCATGCGCAGCCGCGGGATTGATACCGGCGGGATTGTCTATGACGCCCACCGGCGTACGGCGCTGAAGACTCGGATTGTGGCCCATTCCCAGCAGGTGGTGCGTTTCGACCGTGAAAGCTCTGACGATGTCAGCCGTGAGACTCTGAAGAAAATCGTGAAATTTGTTCAGCAAAGGCTCCGCGGCGTGGATGTTCTGATCGTGGAAGATTACGGTAAGGGTGTGATTCAGCCCGCGCTTTTAAAAGAGATCGTGAAACAGGCTAAGAAGCTTCGTAAGCCTGTGCTGGTGGACCCGAAAGAAAAGAATTTTTCTTATTATTCCGGCGCAACCGTTGTTACGCCGAACCGCAAAGAAGCGCTTTCAGCCTTTTTGAGTTTGAATCACCGCAAGGCTTCTTCGCTTGAGGAAGCCGGCCGGGGATTGATCAAATCCTGGAAAGCCGATTCTTTGTTGATTACGCTGGGCGAAGACGGTATGGCGCTGTTTGAAAAAAATGGATCTGTAACGAGAATCCCCACCGCGGCGCAGGAAGTTTATGATGTTTCCGGCGCGGGGGACACCGTTATCGGCGTGCTTGCGATGGCGCTCGCGGCCGGCGCGAAAATGAAAGACGCGGCTAAAATCGCCAATGTGGCGGCAGGTATCGTGGTCGGCAAGCTCGGAACGGCGACACTTTCAGTCCAGGAATTGCGCGACGCGGTGGAAAGTTTCGCGGGCGGCAAGTGAAAGTTGTCGGTGTTATTCCGGCCCGGCTGGGATCAACCCGCCTGCAGGAAAAAGTTTTAAAGCTGATTGACGGAAAGCCCATGATTCAGCGGGTTTGGGAGCGCGCGAAGCAGGCGCGCAAAATCCAGGACTTGATCGTGGCCTGCGATGATCAGCGGATTGCCGATTGCATTCAGAAGGCCGGCGGAAAAGCGATGCTGACCCGCGCGGATCACCCGAACGGAAGTTCCCGTGTCGCGGAAATTGCCGGGAAAATCAACGCGGATGTTTTGATCAATATTCAGGGCGATGAACCCATGATTGATCCTGGAGTGATTGACCAGCTCGCGGATTGTTTTGCGGATGCTTCGGTTGAGATTGCGACGCTGGCCGTTCGTAAGCGTTCGCGGGAAGAATACGAAAATCCGAATGTGGTCAAGGTTGTCTGTGATTCGCTTGGCAATGCGATATATTTCTCACGGTCTCCGCTGCCTTTTTACCGTGAAATGCCGGCGGATTTCTCTTTTTTAAAACATGTCGGGATTTACGGATACCGGAAAGAATTTCTTCTCCAGTTTGTGAGCTGGGGAGCCGGGGTTTTAGAAAATTCCGAAAAGTTGGAACAGCTGCGCGTTCTGGAAAAGGGCCGGAAAATCCGGGTTCTGGAAACGCGGCATGATTCAGTCAGTGTGGACACGGCCGAAGATCTGGCCGCGGTCGAATCTCAAATCAAACAGGCGAGAATCTCTTAGAAAAAGCCCTCGCCTGTGAAATGAATAAGGATTAAAATACACCCTTATGCCAAAATATATTTTCATTACAGGCGGCGTGGTTTCTTCTCTCGGTAAAGGCATTGCATCCGCGTCGATTGGCCGTATTCTTGAAGCCAAAGGCCTGAAAGTTACCATCCAGAAGCTGGATCCGTATATCAACGTTGATCCCGGCACCATGAATCCTTATCAGCACGGTGAAGTTTACGTGACCGAAGACGGTGCGGAAACGGATCTCGACCTTGGCCATTACGAACGGTTCACCAGCGCGCTTCCCGGAAGAGCCAACAGTGTGACGACCGGGCAGATTTATCATGAGATTCTCACGAAAGAGCGGCGCGGTGAATTTTTAGGCGCGACCGTGCAGGTCGTTCCCCATGTGACGGATGCCATCAAGTCGCGAATTCGCGAAGTCACCAAAGGGAAGCGTTTTGACGTGGTGATTACGGAAATCGGAGGAACGGTCGGCGACATCGAATCGCTCCCGTTTCTTGAAGCCGTCCGCCAATTCCGCCATGAGGTCGGCCGTGAAAACGCGATTTTCGTTCATCTGACTTTGGTTCCGTTCATCAAGGCCGCGGGCGAACTTAAAACCAAGCCTACTCAGCACAGCGTGAACACCCTTCGCGAAATCGGTATTCAGCCGGACATTTTGCTTTGCCGGACTGAGAAGAAACTTTCCAAAAACGTGAAAGCCAAAATCGGACTTTTCTGCGACGTTGAAGAATCGGCCGTGATTGAGGCTCGTGACGTCCGCTCAATTTATGAAGTGCCGTTGGTTTTCAAGGAACAGAAACTGGATGAAGTCATCTGCCGTTTCCTGAGAATTGAGTATAAGGCCGGCAGTCTGCACGCCTGGAAAAAAGAAGTGGTGGACCGGGCGCTTTCTCCGAAAAAATCAGTCAAAATCGCGGTAGTGGGGAAGTACGTTGACCTTCAGGACGCTTACAAATCTATTTACGAAGCGCTGAAACACGGCGGAATTGCCAATGACAGCGCGGTTATTATCAAGAAAATTGATTCTGAAAAAGTGATGAAGAGCAATTGCGAGCAGATTTTTAAAGGCGTTGCCGGGATTCTGGTACCGGGCGGATTTGGTTCGCGCGGTGTTGAAGGCAAGTTGATTGCGATTCAGTACTCCCGGGAAAATAAAATTCCGTTTTTTGGAATTTGTCTTGGGATGCAATGCGCCACGATTGAATTCGCGCGCAATGTGCTCGGCTGGAAAGGCGCGCACTCTACGGAGTTCAATAAAAAGACCGCCTATCCGGTGATCAGCCTTCTGGAAGAACAGGAAAAAGTCGAAGACCTCGGAGGTACTATGCGCCTCGGAGCGTTTCCCTGTCATGTTAAAAAAGACACGAATGCTTACCGGGCTTACAAATCCGATGAAGTGATGGAGCGCCATCGCCACCGTTACGAATTCAACAATGAATACCGCGAAGATTTTCAGAAGAACGGTTTCAAAATTTCCGGCCTGTCTCCGGGGAATAAACTGGTCGAGTTGATTGAGCTGGAAGATCACCCCTGGTTTGTCGCCAGCCAGTATCATCCTGAATTTAAATCCAAGCCGGACAAAGCGCATCCGCTTTTCCGCGAGTTCATCAAGCATTCCTTGGAATACGCGGATGAGATGGGCTTTTCCAGCAAAGCCGAAAATAACGGGCATATCCCCGCGGTTGAAGAACGCGGAACCCCGCTTGAGAAAGTCGAGTAAGCCCGCATGCCTATCCACACGGTTGCAGTCACCCCTTCTATTGTTTTTGGAGAGCCTAAAAGTCTCGTATTGATCGGCGGGCCGTGTGTGATTGAAAGTGAAGAGCACGCGATGCGCCACGCGGAAAAAATTTCCGCGATCGCGTCTGAGCTTAAGGTCCCTTATATTTTTAAAGCCAGTTATGACAAAGCCAACCGTTCTTCCGGAAGGTCTTTCCGCGGGCCTGGGATTCAAAAAGGTCTGGCTATCCTGGCGAAAATTAAAAAAGAATTTAAACTTCCCGTCTTGACGGACGTGCACACGGAAGAAGAAATCAAACCGGCTGCTGAAGTCATTGATATTCTCCAGATTCCCGCGTTTTTGTGCCGTCAGACGGATCTGATTTTTGCGGCGGGTAAAACCGGGCGTGTGGTAAACGTGAAAAAGGGCCAGTTCCTTTCTCCCTGGGACGCCAAGAATATCGTCGAAAAACTTGAAGAAGTCGGCTGTAAAAAAATCCTTCTGACTGAACGCGGAACCTCTTTCGGCTATCAGAATCTCGTGAATGATTTCCGTTCCATTCCGATTATGCGGGGTTTTGGCTACCCGGTTGTTTTTGACGCGACCCATTCGGTTCAGCTCCCGGGCGGAAAGGGAACGGCTTCCGGAGGCCTGGCGGAGTTCATTCCGACTCTGGCTAAGTGCGCTGTCGCTGCGGGCGCTGACGGTGTTTTTATGGAAATTCATGAAAATCCCGCGGAAGCGCTTTCGGACGGGCCTAATGCTCTGCATTTGCAGAAACTTAAACCGCTTCTGGAAATTCTGCTGGAACTGAAGAAAGTTGTTTCGGAGGATTCCCAGGTTCCGGTATGAGCAGGGATATTTTAAAAACAGCGCGCCGGATTTTGGAGACTGAGGCGAAAGCCATCCGCGGTCTGCTTCCCAAAATCGGGAAAAATTTTGAGAAGGCCGTAAAAGTGATGGCCTCTTGTCAAGGCCGTGTCATTGTGACCGGCATGGGAAAGCCGGGTTTTATCGCCCGTAAAATTGCGGCGACGCTGGCTTCGACCGGTACGCCCAGTCTTTTTGTGCATCCCGCGGAAGCCGTGCACGGCGACCTCGGGATGGTCACCGGTAAAGACGTTTTGATCGCGATTTCACAGAGCGGTGAAACGGAAGAAATTGTCCGTATGATTTCGACGGTCAAAAAAACCGGAGTTCCGATGATTGCTTTGACCAGTAATCCGGTTTCAACGCTCGCCAAGCACGCGGACATTGTGCTGGATCTCGCGGTGACGCGGGAAGCGTGCCCTCTGAATTTAGCGCCGTCCGCTTCAACAACGGCGGCATTGGCCATGGGGGATGCTCTGGCGCTTTCGCTTTTGAAGCAAAAAGGTTTTCGCGCGGAAGATTTCGCGGAGCTTCACCCTGGCGGAAGTCTTGGGAAGAAACTTTTGAAAGTTAAAGATTTAATGCGTACGGGTAAAAGAAACCCGGTTGTTGAGGGGAAGACTTCCGTGCGTAAAGCTCTCCTGTCGATTACATCGGCGCGCGCGGGGAGCTGTTCGGTGGTTGACTCTAAAGGCAGGCTTCTGGGAATTTTTACGGACGGCGATTTGCGCCGTCACCTACGCCTGGACGGCGAAGCCGTTTTGAAAAAAATGATTCGTGAAGTCGCGACCCGTAATCCGCTGGTCATCCGTGAAGAAAAACTCGCGGCCGAGGCGCTGCATCTGCTCAAAAGCCGTAAGATCGACGAGCTTCCGGTAGTAGACGCGAAGGGCAGGGCGGTCGGCCTTCTGGATGTTCAGGACTTATTGAAAGCGGGTTTTGTGTAGTGGCTAAAAATAAGCCCTACCGTTTTGTTCTTTATCTGTTTGTCAGAGGGTGCGCGGGGTTGTTCACGCTTTTGCCCCGGAGCTGGGCCCTGCATCTCGCTAAGTTTTGCGGGGGGATGGCTTTTTTGATTGTCGGCAGGCAGCGTGAAAAAACGCTGGCGCATTTAAAGCTTGCGCTGGGAAGAGAAAAAAGCGAACTGGAAGTTAATTTAATCGCGCGCCAAGTTTTTGAAAATATGGCCGTGACCGGCGCGGAAATTTTGCAGTCTTCGAAGCTGACTCCTGAAAAAGCGGAGCGGTTTATTGATTCGGCCCGGGCGGTGGAAACTTACAACCGTCTTCTTGCTGAGGGAAAGGGGCTGATTTCAATGACGGCCCATATCGGCAATTGGGAATTGTTGGCCGGGATTTTCGGGCTTAAGGGTTATAAAGGCGCGGTGCTGGCACGGCGGATTTATTACGAGCCTTACAACCGCTGGATTGTCGGATTACGCCAGAAGATGAATGTTCCGACGCTTTACCGTGATGATTCAAGCCGTGAGATTCTTAAAAAGCTCGCGGCAGGGGAAATTATCGGGCTTCTGCCTGATCAGGATATTGACAGTTTGAAAGGAACTTTTGTTCCGTTTTTCGGTAAACCGGCTTACACGCCGGTCGCGCCTGCCAGAATCGCTTTGTCGACAGGCGCGCCGATGCTCCCGAACTTTCTGATTCGGGATGGCTTGACGCGGTACAAGCTTGTGGTGGGTGAAGTGATCCGCCCGGAGTCCGGGATGGATCGCGAAGCTGCAGTCCAGAGGATGACGGAAAACTGGATGGCTCAGTTTGAGAAAGTGATTCGGGAATATCCGGGGCAGTGGGCCTGGATGCATAACCGCTGGAAAACAAAACCCGAATCCAAAAAAGATTTGAAAAGGACGGTTACTCAATGATTAAAAAAATCGTATTTGCCTGTGCGCTTTTTATTCTGTTTTACGCCGGATTGATCTGGATGCAGGTTTTGATGACTGGTCAGCAGGCGGGAAACGGCGCGGATGAGGTTATCCAGGAAACCCCGCACAAGGTGTATTCCTTTTCTTTTTCCAAGTATACCCCCGAAGGTCAGAAGCAGATTGAAATTGAAGGGGATTCCGCCAATATTCTGGAAAAAACAGTTCTTCTGATCAACGTCATGGCTAAGGCTTATGCTGAAGAAACGCCGGTTACGATTACGGCTGACAAAGGCAAGTATGACAAGATTGAAAACAAGGTGAAACTGGAGAAGAACGTAGTGGCCACGACCGAAAACGGCACGCGCCTTCTAACAGAAGAGCTGGATATTCATCCTGATGAACACCGCATGGAAACTGAGGTGCACGCGCAGGTTAAAAAAGACAACATTGACGTGGAAGGCATCGGCGCCAGCGGAGATTCAAATCTTAAGAAAGTGAAGTTTAAGAAAAATGTGACGGTGCTGGTGCAGGATCCCAAAGATCCAAACGCGGGCACGACAACCATCACCTGCGACGGCCCTCTGGTCATTGATTATGATGAAAACGTGGCGCATTTTCACAAAAACGTGGTGGCTCAGGACAAGCGCGGGAAGCTCAGTTCTGATGATATGGATGTTTTTTATAACAAAGTAAGCAAGCAGGTTTCCAAGATTGTTGCGACCGGAAATGTAGCGATTGAAAACCCGGATGGAAACAAGACTTTCAGCGACAACGTTGTGTATCTGGCCGAAGAGGGCCGGATCATCCTCGGCGGTGATACCGAAGCCGTCTACAACAAAGACAGTAACACGGAGGCATTGTCACTGTAATGTACCTTCTCGAGACCAAGCAGTTACGCAAATCTTACAAGGGCCGTACTGTCGTTAATGGTGTGAGTATTAATATTCAGCGCGGGGAAATCGTCGGATTGCTCGGGCCTAACGGCGCGGGTAAAACCACGACCTTCTATATGGTGGTCGGCGTGATCAAGCCGGATGAAGGTCATATTTATTTTAGAGGCGAAGATATTACGGCGCTTCCTATGTACCAGCGCGCCCGGCTTGGGATCGGGTATCTTTCACAGGAGCCTTCTATTTTTCGTAAATTAACGGTTGAAGAAAACGTGATGGCGATTTTGGAAACGCTTGATATCACGCAGGCGGAGCGTAAAAGAAGGCTGGAGCGGCTGCTTGAAGAGCTTGATATCGCGTATCTGGCCAAGAACAAGGCTTACACGCTTTCCGGCGGTGAGCGGCGGCGTCTCGAAATTACGCGCGCCTTGGTGACCAACCCTTCGCTGATCCTGCTCGACGAACCGTTCAGCGGTGTCGACCCGATCGCGGTTTTTGAAGTACAGAAAATCCTGCAGAAGCTTAAAGCCCAGGGCCTGAGCATTCTGCTGACGGATCACAGCGTCCGCGAAACGCTTTCGATCACCGACCGTTCGTACCTTTTATGCGACGGAAAGGTGGAGGTTTCGGGAACATCCAAGTTCCTGGCCTCGGACCCGAAAGCCCGGTCGCTTTATCTCGGAGAAAAATTCACTCTCGCTTAGCAGCGGAAAGGAAACAATATGGATATTCGTTTTGTGGGAAAAAATTTAAAGCTTACGGAGGGAATGAAAGAGCATCTTCGTGACAAGGTTGGTAAGTTTGAGAAATATGATTCCCGGATTGTGGAGTCGCACGTCCTTTTAAAGAAAGAAAAATACCTCTTCGTTGCGGAAATTACTTTGCTTGCCAAGCATATGCGTGTTTACGGTGAAGGTTCCGCGAAAGAAAATATTTTTGCCGCAATCGACCAGGCTTACGCCAAGGTTGAAAAGCAGCTTAAGAAATTCCGCGAAAAAATCAAAGATCACCACAAAAGCGAACATGTTTTCGGGCCCGCGCTGAGAGCTGTCAGCCGGAACCGGAAGATGCAAGAGCAGGAAGAGCCCCGCGTCGTTAAGACGAAGGACTTTGAGGCAAAACCCATGTCTGTCGAAGAGGCCAGCATGCAGCTCGGACTTTCAGAAAAACCGTTTTTAGTGTTTCAAAATTCTTCAACCCAGAAAATAAACGTTCTTTTCAAACGTGAAGATGGTCATCACGGATTGATCGAGCCCAATTTCTAATAGAGGTACGGAGGTATCCAGGCATGAAGATTACGGAATTTTTGGACAAAAAAGGAATTAAAATCGGCGTTGACTCTGTTGAGAAGGAAGATTGTCTCAAAGAGCTTGTGGATGTGCTTGCCGGAGTTAAGGATATTGGCGATAAGAAAGCCATCGTTAAAGCGCTGGTGGAACGTGAAAATCTCGGCTCGACCGGTATTGGCCAGGGGATTGCAATTCCTCATGGTAAAACCGACCGGGTTGGCGAACTTGTAGCGGTGCTTGGCATCAGCCAGAAGGGCGTTAATTTTGAAGCGCTCGATGGAGAGCCTGTTTATATTTTCTTCCTTTTAGTGGCGCCCAAGGAAACCGCGGGCCCTCACTTGAAAGCTCTGGCTCAGATTTCCCGTATCCTCCGGGATTCGTATTTTTGCGAACTGCTCAAACGCTGTAAGACTGCTGATGAAGTCTACGATTTGATCAAACGCGAAGAAGACAAGAAACACTAATCAGGACATGTTTACCTTAAACATGCCTGATTGTACCGGCGCAAGGGCGCCGGTGGCTAAAAAGGCCGGTAAAGGTTATCTTAACCGTGACTTGCTGTACTTGCGCATGAGCGCAGGTGCTGATCAGAAAAAAATTTGAAAACCCAAACAGGACTTCCCCTTAAACAATGAAATTCTTCAAATGGCTTTATCCCGGTATTGGCGTTAAGCGCTGGATCGTGCTCTGCCTTCTTGGCTTGAGCCTGATCTCCGCCGTCGCTCTTGCCGCGATCAAGACTATTTCTCAGTCAAGCGTGCTGATGGCGGCGCTTGCCATGGCCCTTTTGATTTTCGGGATTTTTCTTGTTTATACGTCTGTTAAAAATACGGTCCGGATTTTCGTGCGCGCGCTTATGCCCGCGCACCGCGACGGTCCATTGATCGATATTGTTTATCAGCGCCGTCAGGCGGAGTCGCTTGCCCGGGGCCCCCGTGTCGTAGCCGTTGGGGGAGGAACCGGATTGAGCACGCTTTTGAGCGGGCTTAAAATTTTCACCAACAATCTCACCGCGATTGTGACCGTGACGGATACCGGAGGAAGTTCCGGCCGTTTGCGCGAGGAAATGGATGTCCTGCCTCCTGGGGATATTCGTAACTGCCTAGTCGCGTTAGCGGACGCGGGGCCGCTGATTCGAGATCTTTTTCAATACCGTTTTGAAACCGGCGACGGTCTTAAGGGACACAGTTTCGGTAATCTTTTTATCACAGCGCTGTCAAAAGTTACGGGAGATTTTGAGAAAGCGATCGCGGAATCCAGCAAAGTATTGGCTATCCGCGGGCGCGTGATTCCTTCCACGCTCGAAAAAGTCACGCTGGTCGGCGAATTCCTCGACGGCACTTTCGTGGAAGGTGAAACCCGGATTACGGATACTCAAAAACCTTTGCGCAATATCCGGCTGAAGCCGGATGACTGCCATGCCCGGCCTGAAGCCATTGACGCCATTGAAAGCGCGGATTTAATTATTTTTGGCCCCGGAAGTCTTTACACGAGCATTCTTCCGAATCTTCTGATTCGGGATATTTATGACGCGATTTTAAAATCTGACGCGTACAAAATTTATATTTGTAACGTGATGACTCAGCCCGGGGAAACCGAAGGTTTCACGGCTTGGGATCATCTCCGCGTCCTGCTGGAACATACCGACCCGCGCATCGTTGACGCGTGTTTTGTCAATACCCAGACCATCCCGGAAAAGATGGTCGAGAAATACCGGGAAACAGGATCTGTTCCCGTTATTTTGGATCTGGATACCATCCGGCAAAAAGGGTATGAGATTATTGAAGGTGAAATTTTAAAAGCGGATGGGCAAGTTCGCCATGATTCTGAAGTCCTGGCGCGCATGATTTTTGAACATTATTTTAATGTCTCAAAGGCCGCGAAGGCTGCAGGTGTTCGGTGAACGACGGTATTAAAAAGAAATATTTAGAGAAAAAATTTACGATTCAGAATAAGCAGGGCCTGCATGCCCGCCCCGCGGCATTGCTTGTGCAGACTGCCAATAAGTTCAGGTGTGAAGTTGAAGTCATAAAAGGCCGCGAAAAAGTGAACGGCAAATCCATCATGGGAATTATGACGCTTGCGGCCGGTGCCGGTACGGCGATTACGGTGCGCACGGCCGGTGACGATGCTCAGGCCGCGCTTGATGAAATTTCGCGCTTAATCGAAGGAAATTTTGGTGAGTAAAATGGAAATGCTTCAGGGAATACCTGTTTCACCTGGCGTGATTACGTCCACGGCTTTTGTACTCCATAGCGAGGTTTCTTTTAATATCGCCCAGGTTGAAATTAAGGGGGAGGATGTTTGGAAGGAAATCGCGCGGTTTGAAGACGCTCTGACCCGCACCCGCGCGGAAGTGCTTGGTATCCGTAAAAAAATCTCCAGCCAGATCGGCCGTGAAAACTCCGATATTTTTAACGCCCACCTGATGATTCTCGAAGACCGCACTTTGATCGAAGATGTAATCGCTATCATTAAAGATAAAAAAGCGCAGGCGGAGCACGCGTTTGGTTCCGTGATTCAGCGGTATTTCGCGGCCTTTGCTCAGATTGACGACGATTACCTTAAGGAACGTATTGCGGACATTCGCGATATTGGTAAACGGATTCTTCACAATCTGCATGGCCAGGAAGCGGATTTTCAGAAATTCGACAAAAAGGGAATCATTATCGCTCACGACCTTTCGCCGTCTGACACGGCCATGATGGATAAGGAAAAGGTTTTGGCTTTCGTCACGGAAATCGGCGGACCGACTTCGCATACGGCTATCCTTGGAAGGTCGATGGAAATTCCGGCAGTGGTCGGTATGGACCAGGTAACTCACCGGGTTAAGACGGGCGATACGGTGATCGTGGATGGAACCCGCGGAATCCTGATCATTAATCCGGATCCCAAGACGATTGAAGAGTACCAGCAGAAAAGCCGGCGTTTTTCAGAGTTAACGACCGAGCTCGATAAATTGCGTGACCTTCCGGCTGAAACTAAGGACGGAAAGAAAATCGTGCTCGCCGCCAATATCGAATTTCATGACGAAATCCCGTCAGTGGTTTCACACGGCGCCGATGGTATCGGTCTTTACCGCACGGAATACCTTTATATGAACCGAACAGACCTTCCGGATGAAGAGGAACAATACCGTGCCTATAATCAGGTCGCGGAGAAAATGGCGCCTCATCCGGTTATTGTCCGCACCCTCGATTTGGGCGGTGACAAATTTCTTTCCTCTCTGGATGTCCCCCGGGAAATGAACCCCTTTCTGGGCTGGCGCGCGATTCGGTTTTGTCTAACCCGCGTGGATGTTTTTAAGGCTCAACTGCGCGCGATTCTGCGCGCGAGTGTTCATAAAAACCTGAAAGTCATGTACCCCATGATTTCCAATGTGGAAGAACTCCGTAAAGCTAACGCGATTCTTGAGGAGTGCCGTAAAGAACTTAAAAAAGAAGGCGTTCCTTTTGATCCGAATATGGAAGTCGGCGCGATGATTGAAATTCCGTCGGCGGCGATCATCAGCGACATTCTGGCCCGTGAGGTCAACTTCTTTTCAATCGGAACCAACGACTTGATTCAGTACGCTCTGGCCGTTGACCGCGTGAATGAAAAAATAGCTTATCTTTACGAACCCACTCATCCGGCCATTCTTCATTTAATAAAACAGGTGGTTGAGGCGGGGCACCGGCACAACCGCTGGGTGGGAAGCTGCGGAGAAATGTCGGGTGATCCTTCGATCGCGGTTCTTTTAATGGGGCTGGATATTGATGAAATCAGCACCAGTCCGGTCGTTTTGCCTAAAGTCAAAAAAGCCATTCGTTCCATCAACTATAAAGATGCTAAAAAGCTTGCGCAGGAAGCGCTTCAGTTCCATACCGGGGCTGAGGTTCGGGAATTTTTAGACGCTGAAATCCGGCGCTTGTGCAAAGATCTGATCGAGGACTGAGATGAAGCATATTATTGAAAGCATGGATGTCCATATCCAAGAAGGGCTTGAAATCGGCGGTAAATTCATCGCGCCGGCCTGGGGTAAAAAAATTTCCAAGGTGTTGTTTTGCGGTATGGGCGGATCCGCGATCGGCGGAGATATCTTAAAGACTCTAACGAGTTTTGGGAAACCGCTGGTTTTTGAAGTCAACCGGACCGGCCGTTTCCCTCGCTGGGTGGATGCATCCACGCTGGTGATTCTTTCAAGCTATTCGGGCCAAACCCCCGAAACGCTTAACCAGATCGCTCCGGCTTTGCGGGCGGGCGCGAAAATTCTGGCGTTAACTTCGGGAGGTCAGCTTGAAAAAACGGCTGCCCTGAAAAAAATCCCATGCATTAAAGTTCCGGCAGGCCTTCCTCCGCGCTGTGCCATTGGGTATCTGACTTTTTCTTTGGTGCCGGTCTTCCATAAGTGGGGATGGCTAAGCTTTTCATCCGCTGACAGTGATGAAGTCCTCCGTACCGTTCGAGGAGTTTCGCGCTCTCAAGCCCGGGCGATTGCCAAAAAACTTTTCGGAAAGTCCGTTCACTTTTATGGATTTTCAGGTTTTTCAGAACCGGTTGTAACCCGTTGGCGCGCTCAGCTGGCTGAAAATTCCAAGATGCTGGCGTCGTTTCACCTGATTCCGGAAATGCTTCACAATGAAGTAGAAGCCTGGAGATTTCCCAAGGATATTGTCCGGAAATCCGCGGCCGTTTTTCTTTCTGATAAAACCGATCTGCCGGCGTTTACCCGTAAAATTAAAGCCGTGCAGGGACTGGTGCGCAAGGCCGGCGGGGATGCCATCGAGCTCCGCTCTAAAGGGCGTTCACCGGCTGCCCGGCTTTTCTCTCTGATCATTCTCGCGGATTGGGTCAGTTACGAGTTGGCGGACATGAACGGAATTGATCCTGTGATTATTCCGAATATTAATCTGCTGAAAAAAATTAGCTGAAAGGGATTTTTATGAAAGTAGTAGTTCTTTGCGCGGGCTATGCCACGCGCCTTTATCCTTTGACTGAAAATACGCCCAAGCCGCTTCTGCTTGTGGGCGGGCGGCCGATTCTGGAATGGATCCTGGACCAGCTCAAGGAAATCAAAGAGCTGAAAGCGGTTTACTTAGTGACCAATGATAAATTTGCCGGACATTTTGATAAGTGGGTTAAAACAGTTTCGTATCCCTGGCCTGTCGAAGTTGTCAATGACGGCACTAAGTCTAATGACACCCGCCTTGGCGCGATCGGCGACCTGGCGCTGGTGATGAAGGTTAAAAAGGTAGGGGAAGAAGACGTTATGGTTTTAGCCGGCGATAACTTCTTTGATTCCAGTCTGCGTGAGTTCGCCGAATTTGGAAAAGCGAAACGGCCGGGCGCGGTTATCGCGGTTTATGACGTGAAAGACAAAGATCTCGCCAAGCAGTACGGACTTGTGGAAACTTCTCCGGACGGAAGAGTGAAAGCGTTTTATGAAAAGCCCGCTAATCCGCCTACCACACTGGCTTCCTGCGGTGTCTACTGGCTTCCTGCCGAGACAAGGCTTTTGCTTGACAGGTATTTAGCATCGGGCAATAATCCTGACCAGCCCGGGCATTATATGCGCTGGCTGGCCGAAACAGCCTCCCTCTACGCCACCCCCATTAAAGGAAAGTGGCTGGATATTGGTGATTTAGCCTCCTACGAAAAGGCAAATTCGGTGTTCGGTTCTAAAAAATAAATAGAACTCCCGCAGGGAGCGAGCTTGTGCTCGAAAGGAAAAATTCAAAATGAAAAAAGACCGTCATCTTTTTACTTCTGAATCCGTCAGTGAAGGTCATCCTGACAAAATGTGCGACCAGATTTCCGACGCGATCCTGGACGCCCTGATTTCGGAAGATCCCGCTTCCCGCGTGGCTTGCGAATGTTTGGTCACCACGGGTGCCGTCATGATCGCCGGCGAAATCACCAGCGAAGCTTATGTGGATATCCCGCAGCTTGTGCGCGGTGTCATCCGCGAAATTGGCTACACCAGCGCCGAATACGGTTTTGACTATAAAACCTGCGGTATCTGGACGGCTATTCAACAACAGTCTCCCGACATCGCCATGGGCGTTGACACAGGCGGCGCGGGCGACCAGGGCTTGATGTTTGGTTACGCCACGGACGAAACTCCTGAACTCATGCCGCTTACGCTGACACTCGCTCAGCAGCTTGTGAAACGGGTTGCTGAAATCCGCAAAAAGGGCGAGCTTCCTTATCTTCGCCCGGATGCCAAGAGCCAGGTTACCGTGGAATATGAGAACGGCAATCCGGTCCGCATTGACGCGATCGTGATTTCCGCTCAGCATGACGCGGATGTGACGCTCAAGACTATCGAAAGAGACCTCAAGAAGCTGGCGATCCAGAAAGTTATTCCGGCCAAGTGGATTGATGCTGACACCAAGATTTACATCAACCCGACAGGCCGTTTTGAAATCGGCGGTCCGCACGGGGATACCGGTTTGACCGGCCGCAAGATCATCGTGGACACTTACGGCGGTGTCGGCCGTCACGGCGGCGGCGCTTTTAGCGGTAAAGATCCTTCAAAGGTCGACCGTTCCGCGGCTTATTTCGCGCGGTATGTAGCCAAGAACCTTGTGGCTGCTGGCGTTGCCAAACGCTGTGAAATTCAGGTTGCCTACGCCATCGGCGTGGCTGAGCCTGTGTCGATTATGGTCAACACATTCGGCACAAGCCTTTTCTCCGACGAGCAGATCGTCGCGACTGTCCGCAACATTTTCGACTTCACTCCCAATGGAATCATCAAGAAGCTGGACCTGCGCCGTCCGATTTACCGCAGGACCGCCGCTTACGGGCATTTCGGCCGTAACGAGGAAGGTTTCACCTGGGAAAAAACAGATGCCGTTTCCAAGATCCGTAAGGAAATGAAGATCAAGGAATCCGGCGCAAAGGTGGCGGTGTAATGATGAAATACGACATTAAAAACGAAAAACTCGCGGATTCCGGACTGAAGCGCATTTTGTGGGCTGACCGCATGATGCCGGTGCTGACTTCTATCCGCAAGCGGTTCCAGAAAGAAAGACCGCTGAAAGGTCTGCGTGTTTCAGCGTGTCTTCACGTCACGACCGAAACGGCAAATCTGATGCGCACTTTAAAAGAGGGCGGAGCGGATATCGTGCTTGCGGCTTCTAACCCGCTTTCCACGCAGGATGACACAGCGGCTTCTCTGGTCAAGGATTTTGGTATTCGTACTTTCGCGATCAAAGGCGAAGACCGGGCGACGTACTACAAGCATATCAAGGCGGTTCTGATGCATGAATCCAACCTGACGATGGACGACGGCGCGGATCTTGTTTCTGAACTTCACGGCAAAATGCGCAGTCTGCTTCCGCATATTGTCGGCGGGACTGAAGAAACCACGACCGGCGTGATCCGTCTGCGCAGTCTGGAAGAAAAAGGTCTGCTCCAGTACCCGATCATCGCCGTCAACGATGCCAACACCAAGCATTTCTTTGACAACCGCTACGGTACCGGTCAGTCCACGATTGACGGTATTTTGCGCGCGACCAACGTTCTGCTTGCCGGTTCTGTTTTTGTGGTTGCAGGTTTCGGCTGGTGCGGACGCGGGCTCGCGAGCCGCGCTCGCGGTATGGGTGCTCATGTTATCGTTACGGAAATTGATCCTCTGCGCGCCATTGAAGCGGTCATGGAAGGCTATGAAGTTCTTCCCATGTCCCAGGCTGCCGCGAAGGGAAATGTGTTTGTAACCGTAACGGGAAATTTGAATGTTATCCGCGGTGAACATTTCAGCAAAATGAAAGACGGCGCGATTGTTTGCAACTCCGGCCATTTCAACGCTGAGATTGATATTCCCGCGCTGACCAAGCTTGCTTCCAAGAAGAAGATGGTTAAGGATTTCGTGGAGGAATACACGCTTTCAAACGGCCGACGGATTTATCTTCTGGCGGACGGCCGTCTGGTCAACCTTTCCACGGCCGAAGGCCATCCGGCTTCGGTGATGGATATGTCGTTTGCGAACCAGGCTCTTTCTGCCGAGTACATGGCTAAGAGCGCCAAGATGCTTGAACGCAAGGTTTACAGCGTTCCTCAGCAGATTGACGCGGAAGTAGCCCGGTTGAAGCTTCAATCCATGGGCATTCCGATCGACAAGCTGACTCCGGAACAGAAGAAATACCTTGCTTCCTGGGAAGCCGGCACTTAAGACTCGAAGGACAAATTAGAAGATTGAAAAAGCCCCTGTGAAAACAGGGGCTTTTTTATTTTGCGGAGAAACGGTCAGCAGGAGACTAAAACCAGGACTCCGGAATGCTGGTGCATGTGGTTCACGTGGTCAAGCGGGGCGATTTCGCCGTAACCAAAAAAACCTGCAATAGGGACTTCGGGGAATTCGTCCCGAATCATTTGAATATCGTGGTTGGGTTCGCCGTAAAGCATGGCCCCGCGCGCGCAGCAATTGAAATAAAAGCCGAAAGAGGGTTTGCGGTCGACGAAGCGCAGGCTCATATCCTGAAGCATTTCCCGCAGGTCCTGCCGCGCGGCGATCCGGTCACGGACCGTGAAAGTTACAAAGTCTCCTTCTTCCACGGGAGAAACGCATGAAAGCATTCCTTTTTTAGCGTTAACTCCCAGGATGTTTCGAATCAGGTAATTGCTCGAAAAATCCGTCTGAAAGCTTTTGGTCGGGACTCCAAGAAAGATCCTTTGAAAGAGCTGGCCCGGGTCGTCAAAATCAATATGGGAAATGGACTCGAGCAGAATATCGTAAGCGGGCCGGCCGTCGATTTCATAAATCATATTGCCTTCCGCGCGCGTGATTTTCAGAGGTTCTCCAAAAGGTTTGCAGGAGCGCGTCAGACCGATTTCGCAGTCAGCCCTCCCCGAAAAAACGACGCCGGCCGCGGCGTCAAATGAAGATCTTCCATCTCCAAATTGATAAGTTTTTTCTTCACTGCCGTCTTCAGAAGCGGCCGCGCCCGCGATAGGCAGATAACCGTAACCGCTCTCCAGGCCGTCGAAGAACAGAGGGCTTTGAAAGCTGAAGGGATCAGGGAAAAGAAGCATCATCTTGGCAGGAGCAACATTTGCCCGCAGACTTTCACCAAGCTTTTCTCCCGCGCGGAAATTATTTTCCTGAAGATTGGGAATTAAAAAACAGGAGCTTTGACATCCGGGGGAATCCACAATGGCCATCGCGGCGATTCCCGCTTGTCTTTCCACTTCCATCTCGTCGGTCAGAACGCCGGCGGCGCTGGAGCCGGTGATTTGTTTCGCCTGCGTGATTTCAGCGACGCGGTTCAATATTTTTTGATAATTTTTCCGGTGGTCTGAGGTCGCGAAGATAACGACGACGTCAGGCTGTCTTCCGCCCAGTTTTTTGAGGAGAGACTTCGCGACGTTTTCGGCCGCTTTTTCAGCGATCGGGATTTTAGAGTAAGCAGTCGCGGCAGCATTCATAGACCGGATTATAGGTTTGAAATGCGGGGGAGACAAGGTAAAATGGCCGCGTTTATGAAAAATTCTCTTCCGGAAAAATTAATCGAAGTTGGATGCGCGATCATCCGTCATCAAGGCAGAATCCTGATCGCTCAGCGCAAAGCCGAATCTTATCTTGGCGGGTATTGGGAATTTCCGGGCGGTAAGCGGGAAGCCGGTGAAACGATCGAAGAATGTTTGATCCGGGAGGTTCGAGAAGAGCTGGGCGTTACGATAAGCCCCCATTCACTGCTGAAACAGGTCCGGCACACTTATCCGGAGAAAGACCTTCTCCTGGACTTCTGGTTTTGCGACTGGGTCAGCGGAGAACCCGCCCGCGTCGATTGCCAGGATTTCCGGTGGATTACACCAGAGAAATTGTCGGACTTTAAATTCCCCCCCGCTGATGACGACTTGATCCGCGATTTAATCCTTCATAAAAACAGCTACTTTTTAAAATCGAAATAGGAAGTTTTCCTATCTACAAAAGTCTTAGGCAGCCGTATTTTTGGAATCTTTCAGATAGCTAGTCTTTTCTAGCAATTAACAAACCGTTCTTGTTTTGATAGCGTAGACATAATATCTTCTATTTAAGAACTTAATCTAGCCAAGAAAAGGGGTTCATCATGAAAATCGAGAAGTTTCTATCCGTTCTTTTGAGTGTCTTTATGGTGACAGCCGGTATTCCATACTCTTCGGGGTATGCTGATCTATCGGCACCTGATGCGGGGGGAGCCCCTGTTAATAATTTGGGACAAAACTCCGGAACGCCTGAAAAGCCACTTGCTGAGGAGGCTCAACAGGAAAAAGAAGAAGAAAAGCCCGCAGATGCAGGTTCTGATCCGTTTAGTAATGAATTTTTGATGAGCGGCGGTGTCAATTTGTCACAAAGCCAGCCGGTACAAACTTATACCGATACCGTTTCGCAAGCTGAATCCAAAGTTCCTCCCGTGACTCAGCCCGCGGTTAATGACACGCTTCAGTACGGAGAGATAAATTCTTCTGCCGGTGGAATGGTTCAAACCACGGAAAGCGTAAAAAATGAAAGAGATATTCAAAAAATCTCTTTAGCCAATTCTGAAGAAAGTGAAAAAGAACCGCAATCTTTTGTGAGTGGCTCAGAGCTTGAGAGGTCAATTCAAGCCACGGCCGAAGGTTTTTTGAATGTTCAGGCAGATTCTCTTGATGTTTTACCTGCAGTAGACAGCGTTTCTTCTTTGTCCTCAGCTGATTCTGAGGGAGAACTCATTAGTGATGAGACTGCGGACGAGGCTTATAGCTTTACTTCAGAAGAAAAAAGCGCTCTAAAATATATTGATTTTTTAGCCAATTATGACGGTAGTGAATTAACGCCTGAGATTTTTAAGGATAATCCTGAGTTTGCGCAGGTTCTGCTGGCGTTGACTTTGGTGATGCTTAACGGCGGCGGGGACGTTCCCGAAAGTTACGGCCCTCAGCTTAAGAAGATGATTGAAAATGGGTATGACCCAAATCAGATTGCAGTGCAGTTGATGCAGGTGCTTGATAAGGGGGTTTGGGACACTATCCGCAAGAAGGCCGCGAAGTTTAACCTGACGGAACTTGGAATCGATATCCATTCGGACGATTTCAAAACTTTCAGCGCGCTGGCTCAAAAAATCCGGGAAAAGCATGATCAGATGGTCAAGGATTACGCTGACGGTAAAATAAAACAAGAAAAAATTGATGCCGCGGAAACTCAGCTGGCCGTATTTGTTTCCATTCTTTATAGAGCGATGGCGTCGCCTAAAGGGGATCAGGCAGTGCCGAGTTTCAAAACCAAGGACGGTAAAACTTTTTGTGCGAATTGCGCGGGCGCCAATAGGATCGTAACTGTGCTTTTCGCATCCTTTGGAATGGCGGATCAGTATTTTTTGGTTCATGGATTCGCGGATACCGGAAAGGGTGAGGCTGAAGCGCATGAATGGGGTTATTTAAAACTAACGGCTCAGGACGCGAAAGCGGAGGAGAAAGACACGAGGATTATCAATATCGATATGGGACTTCAGAAGTTGGCCGGCGGTTTGAAATTATCGGCTTTGACCGGACCAGGAAAAGTGGCCATTCCCCGAGGAAACCCGATTTTATACGTGCGGGCCAAAACGGTCATTTTGAGTAAAATTCCGGCGTATAAATATGAAGGCCTAGTCACCGCCGTTAAAATCGCTGAAGATGCGATGATTAAAGCCAATGAATTGATGACGAAAGCGAAAGATTTGGATGACCCGAAGGCAAAAAATGCCAAGGTAATTGAAGCCGTGAAAGAACTTGCCAAGGCTTTGGCTTATCTGAAGCTGGTGGAAAAGGCTTATCCCGGCCAGACGAGGTCGGAATTTTTGAGCACGCTCTGGCTTGGGAAGATGGTAAATCCTCTGGGGCAGAATGTGGATAAAATTTCTGATGCCATCAAGTTTCTTGAAAAAACAATTTCCACTGTTAACGAAAAGCTTCCGAAAGATCAAAAGATTGAAATTCCGGAAACCAGCGGTGTTAAGATTGCGCTGGGGGTTAAGAGCCCTGATACCGAAACATCCCTGACGGCCGTGTCTTTGGAGCCTATTTCGGCGAATTTGACGCAGGTTCTGGCAGATTCATTCCCTGATGTGCAGAATTCCTCGATGATTTTTGTTAACGCGGTCAGCATTGAGACGAACACTGGGGAAGAATTGGCCGCATCTGACCTCCCGGCGGGATCCGATTCGGTTTCGGAAAATGAGCCGAATTAAATATTTTAAGTTCGATTGAAGGGGGAGGAACCTGCTCAAAATATAAACTGCGGCAATCCTTTGAGAAGAAAAGAAACGTGGTGCTAGTCGTATTTCTCGAAGTGGATTTGTTCTTTGGTGAAGCCGATTTCAAGCGCGGTTTTGTTGACCTCGTTGATCATGTTGGTCAGACCGCAAATGTAGATGGATGTGTCCGCGGGGCTGGTTATGTATTTCTTCAGCATATTCTGCACGTATTCTGTTTCGCCGTTCCATTGACCCGGCTTGGGGCGTGAAACCGTGAAGACATTGTGAAGATTCGAATGTTTCTTCGCCAGCTCTTCAAATTCTTCCTTGTAAAGAATGTCTTCCACAAACCGGTTCCCGAAAATGTTCCAGATCTCCACGGGCGCGTTTTCTTTTAAAAGAACATGAATGGTTGAGCGGAAAGGCGCGATACCGGTTCCCGTTGAAATATAGACAATTTTTTTGGGCAGAGGTTTCGGGGCGGTGAATCGTCCCAAAGGTCCCTGAATTGTAAGTTTGTCGCCTTCTTTCAGGGTCCAAGCGTAACCCGTGCCGATTCCCCCAGGAACTAATTTAATGCAAAGGTCGAGATAACCCTTCCAGATAGGAGGGGATGCGATAGAATAGGCGCGTTTAAGCGCTTTGCGCTCGGGGGTTTCAGGAATGAGAATGTTGACGAATTGGCCGGCATCAAAATCAAAAACGGTGCCTGGTTCGAAGACAAGTTTGAAATGGCGTGTCTGTTGAACGCCCATTTCAGCAATTTTTTCTACAGTAGTAGTAAAGATTCCGGCTTTCATAATCGTTATTTAAAGGAAGTCCTTCAGGGGCAAAGCCCCGGGTGTGTCTTTCGTAGGAAGATTATAGACATACGAAAGGTCATGTAAAGAGATGATTTATGAGGCGGTATGACGGAAAAAGGTAAAGAGCTGACCAAGAAACTTTTGAAGTATCATAAAAAAGACCGCCCGTTCCGGATATCACTCCGCTACAAGCTGGCCTTCCCGGTGCTTGTGCTTGTTGCCTTACTGCTTCTTCTGTTGTTCCGCACAACTTTCCGAACCGTTCGCCTTCTGGTTCAAGAACACACCGAAAGCCGGCTTTTGTCGGTAGCGGAAGTGTTTGCTGAAACCGTGAAGGTTCCCTTGATCCTTAAAAACCAGCAAGTGCTTCTGGCTAACATTGAGTGGATGTCCAAACGTCCTGACGTGGCTGAAGTCCGGATTGAGGATTCCGAGGGCGTCATTGTTTCTCAGGCTAATAATGATCAAATGGCCAGTTATGTGACCCTGCCTCCCGGAATGGGAGACCGGAATTTTCTGGGCGTGAAAAGTGTCGGCCAGGATCTTTATCTGGGCTCCGTGCCTATCCGGGCTCACGACCGTATTTTGGGCCGGGTTTTAATTACGTTCAGTCAGCACGGTTTTGAAAATGAACTGCGTGAAATTTTTGAACAGCGTCTGATGGTGGCGTTCATCATGGCGTTTTTTCTGGCCCTTTTGATCGCGGGGGTGACTTGGCTGGCTATCCGCCCGCTTTTTACTCTGAAAAGAACAGCTCTGCAGATTTTAGCGGGAGATTTATCCGCGCGCGCGCTGGTCGATTCTTTTGACGAAATTCAGGATGTCGGAGAGGCTTTCAATGAAATGGTGTCGCGTCTGGCAACCAGCTTAGATCACTTGCGGTCGCGCACCGAAGCTTTGGAAGAGTCTGAGGAAAAGTACCGCCTGATCGTTGAAAACGCGAGTGATATTATTTTTATCATGAGCCCTGAAGGCGAAATCGCTCTTTTAAATAAAGATATTTCCGGATGCACGCAGGAAGAAATTATGATTGAAGGTCTGAAGCTGTTTCTGACCCTTAATGAAGAAGAATCCCGGGTAAAGTTTGAAGATGCACTTGAGCGGGTTTCCCAGACCAAAACCCCTGAGACTAATCTTCCCGCCACGCATTTGCACAAAACGACGCAGGCTGAGATCAGTTATCTGATCAATTTAACCCCCATGCTTGACCATGACGGTAACGTAAAATTCATTCAATGCGTCATGCGTGACGTGACGGAACTTCGCCGTATCGAGATGATGAAAGATTCGCTGATCCGCGACGTGGCCCATGAACTAAAAACCCCTACGGCTAAATTTGAAATGGCGGTGGGGTGGTTTGAAAAGGAATTGCAGAAAACCGGTGAGACCGAAAAGTATGTCCAGGTTCTAAGCATCTTAAAATCGAACACCGACCGCCTGATGCGCACGATTACCAGCATTATGGATTTAACCAAGATTGAATCCGGTATGCAGGAAGTAGTCCGGGCTCCGCTTAATTTAAATGATGTGCTCCAGCAGGTTTTTCAGGATCTCGAGCCTATTTGCAAAAACAAAGGCATCAAGTTGGAAAGCTCGCTTTCCAAGGAAAAACTTCCCATGCACGGCGACCGGGATATGCTCTACCGTGTTTTTGTGAATCTGATTTCAAACTCAGCTAAATTCACGGAGCAGGGAAAAATCACTGTGACCAGCCGGAGAAATGGTGATAAAATTCTTGCGTCGGTAACGGATACCGGTATCGGAATTGAAAGAGAGTTTTTGGAGAAGATTTTTGACCGGTTTGTCCAGAAGACCGCTTCCAGCACCGGGATCGGAGTCGGCTTGACGATTTCACGTGATATTGTCGGTTTACATCACGGGAAAATCTGGGCTGAAAGCGAAGGGCTCGGCAAAGGCGCGGCTTTCAAAGTCGAGTTTCCGGTAAACTTGTAAGTCAGGAGGGAAAAGTGGCTAGTAAGATTTTAATTGTGGATGACGATGAAGATCTGCACACGCTTTACAGTCTTTATTTAAAAGGGGAATCTTTCGAAATCGTCAAAGCGTTTAACGGCAAGCAGGGTTTGGAAGCCGTTGAAAAGGAAAAACCTGATTTAATCGTGCTGGATATGATTATGCCGGTTATGGACGGCGAAGAGTTCTTCACCAAATTGCGCGTTGAAAAAGGGATCAAGGATGTCCCCGTGATTATTGCCAGCGTGAACGAGAAAATTCCGCAGAAACTTTTCGACCTGGGCAATATTTACACGCCCCTTAAGCCCCCCTGAACGATTGAGACCTTCACCGCCACGACCCGCGCCGCTTTGGCAAACAAGTAGCGGCCGGGGGGGGTGCGGGGTTTTAATATTAACTTGCTTTTCCTTCGGGATTTTCTAAGATAAGCGCCGAAGCGGACGGGAACAGATACGGTCTTTACCGGAGTTTTACCCGTACTTTTCTTGCTTTTTTTGATGTGCCCTTTAACATACTAAGGAGTGATAAAAAAAGTGCAGCGACATTTTCATGATGAGTTGAAAAAAATTCGAGAGAAGGTTTTCAAGATGGGCCTTTTGGTTGAAAAGGCCATTGAAAATGCTTCAACCGCGCTTTTTGAGAGAGACTCCGCCAAAGCTCAGCTTGTTTTAAAGGGTGACCAGGAAATCAATCTTTACGAGATTGAAATTGATGAGCTTGGTCACGAGCTTATCGCTCTTTACCAGCCGACCGCCACAGACCTCCGCTTGATTACCATGGGTCTTAAAATCACCAATGATCTTGAGCGCATGGGGGATCAAGCGGTGAATATCGCTGAAAAAGCCCTGGCGATTAATCAGGAACCGCCTCTTAAGCCTTACCAGGACTTGCCCGTCATGGCTGCTGAAGCCCGCCGTATGGTTCGTGACGCACTGGACGCGTTTATTGAAAGCGATCCTGAAAAAGCCCGCGCTATTCTGGAGCGGGACGACATCGTGGATCATCTTAACGATAAGATTTATGATGAAATCCAGAATATTCTTGCCGAAAAGCCCGAATACATCCGCACGGGCGTCGGATTGATTATGGTAGCCCATAACCTTGAAAGAATCGGTGATTTGGCTACAAATATTGCCGAAGATGTGATCTATCTCAAGCGCGGGGTTGATGTTAGGCATCATATCCGCGAGCGCCGCGACGCCTCGTTTTAGCCTTATTTCATCTTTCCCTGAACTTACCCCGCTGTATCTGCGCAGGTGCTGGACAAAGCAAAAACACCCGTGCTATTATAGGCCTTCCAAAAATTTATACCTTCCGGATCGGGCCTAACTACCCATGAAACCTGTAGATAGGCCGACGATTCTTCAAACCCGGAAATTGGGAAATCATGGACGATAAAGACCGCCAGCTTCTGGGTTTTTTACGCAAAGGGATTCCGGTTTCCGCGCGCCCTTTTGAAGAAGCGGGGCGGAAAATCGGTGTCGCGGGAGCGGATGTTCTTCTGAGACTGACCCGTTTAAAAGAGCGGGGAGTGATCGGTTCGGTCACCGCGGTTTTGGAGCGCCGGAGTCTTGGCTATCAAAGTGTGGCGGTCGCCATGGAGCTTCCGGAAGAAGAAGTTGATTTTGAAATCGCGGCTTTGCGGGTCAACCGGCATCCGGGAGTTTTCAGGAGCTGCCGAAGACTGCATTCTTTTAATTTCTGGTTCACACTGATGCTTCCCGCGGGTGAATCTTTTGAAGAGCATTTGAATCATTTGAGCGAAACCGCGGGCGGTGTTAAAACACTGAGTTTCCCGGTTTCAAAGCGTTTCCGGGCTGGAATACCGGAAAGCGCGGACGCGCAAAGGCCGTTTCAGATTTTTTCAGCCGAAGAAACGGAAGTCCTCCGGCTTTTACAGGAAGATTTCCCTCTGACGGATGAACCGTTCAGCCGGCTGGCTAAAACCTCCGGAGTGGACGAGGTTTTTTTTCTGGAAACGGTTAAGAAATTTGAAAAGCAGGGAGTGCTTCGCCGGCTGGCCGTGCTGTTCCCGGCTGAAGAAGAGCTTCCAGCACCGCAGGATATGGCGGTCTGGCAAGTGCCTGAAGAAAAGCAAGACGCCGCGGCCGTTTGCATCAGCAGAGTCCCCGGTGTGACGTATTGCGTGAAACGCAAAGCGCATCCCGAGTTTCCCTACGGGCTTGCCGCTTTTTTCGCGCCGGGCGCCGATGAAAAAGAAAAAACAGTTTTGGATCTTGAAGGTGAGATCGGAAAGTGGCCTTGGGTGAATCTGCCTGTTGTGGCAGTGCTTAAAAACCAGAGGCCCAAATATTTCCCCCGAGAGCTTGAAAAATGGGGGCGTAAAAATCAGCTTGCGTCAGCGAATCTTTAACTTAATGCTTGTTCCGGTGAACAAGTACAACTTCGGCGGAATTTGAAATTTCCGTTCGAGCAGGGAGCAGTCATGATCAGGAATGAATGGGTCAAGAAACGCAACGGAGATGAGAACCGGTCCCAAATGCATTATGCCAAAAAAGGAGTCATCACCGAAGAAATGCAGTTTGTCGCGAAGCGCGAAAAGCTGGACCCTGAATTTGTGCGCTCTGAAGTTGCCCGCGGGCGCATGGTCATTCCCGCGAACATCAATCACACCAATCTTGAACCTATGGCTATCGGTATCAATGCCGCCTGCAAAATCAACGCGAATATTGGCAACTCTGCCGTAACCTCAGATATTCCCAAAGAGCTTGAAAAACTCAAGCTTGCCGTGAAATTCGGTTCAGATACCGTGATGGATCTTTCCACCGGCAGTCATTTGGACGAAACCCGCGAAGCCATTATTTCCAACAGCTCTGTTCCAGTTGGAACCGTTCCGATTTATCAGGCCCTTGAACGCGTCAATGGAAAACCTGAAGATTTGACGCCCGAAATTATGCTGGAAGTTATTGAACATCAGGCAAAACAGGGTGTCGATTACATGACTCTTCATTGCGGGGTCTTGATCGAGCATCTTCCGCTTGTCGCGCACCGCATTACCGGCATCGTCAGCCGCGGCGGCGCGATTCACGCGCAGTGGTCATTGAAGCATAAGAAGCAGAATTTTCTTTATACGAATTACGACAAGGTCCTTGATATCTGCCAAAAGTACGATGTCACGATCAGCCTTGGCGACGGGATGCGCCCCGGCTGTCTCGCGGATGCCAGCGACGCGGCGCAATTTGCCGAGCTCGCGACCCTGGGTGAGCTGACTAAAAAAGCCTGGGAAAAAGACGTGCAGGTTATGGTGGAAGGCCCCGGCCATGTCCCGATGGACCAGATCCCCATGAACATTCAGAAGCAGATCGAAATTTGCCATGAAGCCCCGTTTTACGTATTGGGCCCGCTTGTGACGGATTTCGCGCCCGGTTACGATCATATTACTTCCGCGATCGGCGCGGCGATGGCCGGTCAAGCAGGCGCGGCCATGCTTTGCTACGTGACTCCGCGCGAGCATTTGGGTCTTCCCGATCTGGATGACGTGAAGCAGGGAGTGATTGCTTATAAAATCGCGGCCCACGCGGCGGATATCGCGCGCAAGCGTCCCGGCGCCCGTGACCGTGATGACGAGCTTTCCCGCGCGCGGTTTACGTTTGACTGGAAAAAACAATTCGCGCTTTCTATCGATCCGGAACACGCGCAGGCACTGCACGATGAAACTTTACCGGATGATTATTTTAAGGATGCTGAGTTCTGCTCCATGTGCGGTCCAAAATTCTGCTCCATGCATATTTCGCAGGAATTGACCAAGCTCGGACAGCAGGTGAAAGAACAGAGTGAGGCCAAAAAGGAGGAACGGAGAAAGAAGCTTCTCGAAGCCTAACTCCTTTTCAAATGGCGAAACAAATCTACAACAGTATTCAGGAAGAAATCGCGGCGCTGAAAAAAGAACGCAACGCGGTGATTCTGGCCCACAATTATCAGATTGGCGAGATTCAGGATATCGCGGATTTCACCGGCGATTCACTGCGTTTGGCGCAGGAAGCTAAAAAGACCAACGCGGATGTCATCCTTTTCTGCGGGGTGCATTTTATGGCTGAAACCGCCAGTATTCTCTGCCCGGACAAAAAAGTCCTGGTGCCTGACGTGGAAGCAGGCTGTTCGCTGGCGGATATGATCCGGCCTGAAGACGTGCGAGCCTGGAAGGAAAAGAATCCGGATGGCGTGGTGGTCTGCTACATTAACACCGCGGCCGCCGTGAAGGCTGAATGCGATTACTGCTGTACCTCTTCGAATGCCGAAAAAGTCGTGCGCGCGATTCCCGCGGATAAGAAAATTCTTTTTGTTCCTGATTTCTTCCTGGGAACTTTCGTGAAACAGCAGACAGGCCGTGAAAATATGGACCTGTGGCGCGGTTACTGCCCCACGCACGCGCTGATTCAATCCGCGGAAATCAATAAAATCAAAGCGGAGCATCCGGGGGCGGAATTTTTAATGCATCCTGAATGCGGCTGCCTGACCAAGTCCATGCACCTTGCCGATAAAATCCTGTCGACGGAAGGCATGGTCCGCTACGCGAAAGAATCTTCGGCCAAGGAATTCATCGTGGCCACTGAAACGGGGATTCTTCACCGGATGCGTAAAGATAATCCTGAGAAAACGTTTATTCCCGCCAGCTCGCACGCGGTTTGCAGTTACATGAAAATGAATACCATGGAAAAAGTCGTGGAAGCGCTCGAGACCTTAAAGCCGGAAGTCAAAGTTCCGGAAGAATTGGCCAAGCGCGCCCATAAATGCATTGAAAGAATGCTGGAGATTGTCTAATGCACGACACCAAGCCCCCCGTTAGAAGGCAGAGCCGGCAGGTTAATATCGGCGGTGTGACCGTCGGCGGTGACGCACCTGTGCGTATTCAGTCCATGTGCACGACGCATACCCGCGACGTGGAAGCCACGGTGGATCAGATTCACCAGCTGACGGAAGCCGGCTGTGAAATTGTGCGTGTGGCCTGCCCGACCGAAGCGGATGCCCGGTCGCTGGGCAAGATCAAATCCCGTATTAAAATTCCGCTGGTTGCCGACATTCATTTCAACCACCGTTTCGCGCTGATCGCGCTTGATGAAGGTGTCGATAAGCTTCGCCTGAATCCCGGCAATATCGGAAAAAAAGAACGTACCGTGGAAATCGTTCAAAAAGCCAAGGAACGGAAAGTTCCCATCCGCATCGGCGTTAACGGCGGTTCGCTGGAAAAAGATTTAATGGAAAAATTCGGCCCCACGCCTGAAGCGCTGGTTGAAAGCGCCAAACGCCACGTTCAGATTCTCGAAGAACTGGATTTTCAGGACATTATCATTTCGCTGAAAGCTTCAGACGTGCCGACCATGGTTGCGGCTTACCGTTTGGCAGCCAAAACCTTCCCTTACGCTTTGCATCTGGGTGTCACTGAAGCCGGCACGCTTCTGCGTGGAAGTATCTATAACTCGATTGGCATTGGGATGCTTCTTTCCGAAGGTATCGGCGATACACTGCGTGTTTCTCTGACGGCGGAGTCCGTGGAAGAAATTAAAGTCGCGAAAATGATTCTGGAAGCGCTTGGTCTTCGTAAAGGGGTGCGCGTGATTTCATGCCCCAGCTGCGGTAGGGCGGAAGTGGATGTTTTCAAGCTTGCCAATGAAGTGGAGAGCCGGGCGCAGAATATTAAAGACCCGATGGTCATTTCCGTGCTGGGCTGTGTGGTTAACGGACCCGGCGAAGCGCATGAGTCCAACTTCGGTATTACCGGAGGCAAAGATAAAGGGATGATTTATATCGACGGCAAACAGCACCGTGTGGTCGATGAGCACGCCCTTGTGGATGAACTTTTCAAAGAAATCGAAACCCGCAAGAATAACCCCCATAATTGTGAAAACAAATAATGGCTGATTTCGGACCTTTGCAGGATATTTACGAAAAGATTCAGGCGGGTGAGCGTCTTTCATTTGAAGACGGCGTCCGGCTTTATAAATCCAATGATATGCCCGCGCTGGGCTCTCTCGCGCAGATTGTGCGCCGCCGGATGAACGGCAGCCGCGTTTTCTATTCCGTTAATCTTCATATGAATCACACGAATGTCTGCACCCTGCGCTGTTTGTTCTGCGCGTTTTCACGCCGGCCGGGTGAAGAAGGCGGTTACACCTTTTCTCCGGAAGAGATTCAGCAGAAAGTCCAGGAGGCTCTGGCTAAGTGGCAGATTAACGAAGTCCACATCGTGGGCGGACACAATCCGGATCTGAAAATGGATTATTACATCAGGACTTTTCAGAAAATCCGCGAGGTTAACCCGACTCTTTATATCAAAGCGCTGACGGCGCCGGAAATTGACGATCTGGCCACCCGTTGCGGGCTTTCTTACCGTGAAGTGCTTGAACAGCTGAAAGCCGCGGGTCTCGACGGGATGCCGGGCGGAGGCGCTGAAATTTTTCATCCCAAAACCCGCAAAAAAATTTGTAACGAAAAAATCAGCGCCGATACATGGCTTGAGATTCATGAAATCGCGCACAGCCTCGGCCTTCGGACTAATGCCACCATGCTTTACGGCCACGTGGAAACTCACGAAGACCGGGTGGATCACGTTCTGCGTCTTCGCGATCTGCAGGATAAAACAAAAGGTTTCTATTCTTTTATTCCGCTCGCTTACAACGCTGAAAATACGCCGATGCAAAAACTGGGCGAAGCCGGCGGTTACATGGATCTGAAAGTTTACGCGGTTTCACGCCTGCTTTTTGATAATATCCCGCACATCAAAGCGCATTGGATCACGACCGGTTTGAAAATGGGGCAGGTCGCGCTTTCTTTCGGCGTTGACGATCTGGGCGGAACCAATCTGAATGAGAAAATCGTGCATGATGCCGGTTCTGAAACTCCCATTGATCTTAGCCGCGCGGATCTCGAAGATTTAATCACGTCCGCGGGTTACGAACCCTGTCTTGTTGACAGTTCCTACCAGTACGTAGGGAAATGAGTGCGCAGTCAGCCTGGCATTTAATTCTCTGGATTCATTTTCTTTCAGCATCCCTCTGGACCGGAGGCCTTTTCTTTTCCGCGGTTGTGGCCGCGCCGGCGATTCAGCGCTCGATGGCTTCCCGCGCTTTAGTCACGCAGATTCTTTCCGGCTTATTTAAACGTCTTCACGCCGTTGAATTCGTGGCCTTTTCACTTTTGCTGATTACCACGCTTTCTTCTTACCGGTTTATTCCTGAACAGAGTGAATCGGTCTGGAAAATTCTGGCCTGCGTGATTTTGATGGGCCTGATTTCCCTGACAGCCGGTCTCGGGGTAACCCGGAGGCTCGAGGCGCTTCAGGAAAGTGTTCCCGGCATGGCTCTGGATATGCCCGGGCGTTCAGAATTTGACCGTCTGCACCGGATTTACGTCGGGCTCCTCGCTTTAAATCAGGCCCTTGGAATCGTGCTAATTTACCAATCTGTGGTAATCTTTTAGTCATGCAGGAATACGCCCGCTATTCTAGACAGCTTGTTCTGAAGGAAATCGGCAGGGAAGGCCAGCGAAAGCTCGAGTCTGCCCGCGTGGCTGTGATTGGGATCGGAGCTCTTGGCTCCGTTTCCGCCAATCTTTTGGTCCGTGCCGGGGTCGGCACGGTCCGGTTGATCGACCGCGATTTTCTGGAAATTGACAATCTTCAGCGCCAGGTTCTTTATGATGAAAAAGATCTCGCGGATAATCTCCCCAAGGCCATTGTCGCGAAAGCCAAGCTTGAAAAAGTCAATTCGGAAGTCCGCGTTGAAGCCGAAGTCGCGGATGTTAATCCGGCAACGATTCAGCTTTTACTGCGCGGGATGGATCTGGTTATTGACGGAACCGATAATTTTGAAACACGGTTTCTGATTAATGATTTTTGTCTTAAAAATAAAATTCCCTGGATCTACGGCGGAGCGGTCCGCACGGAAGGAATGTCTTATGTGGTTCTCCCTGGAGAGGGCCCTTGCCTTCGCTGTCTTTTCGGCCAGGCGCCGGATATCGGCGCGGCCCAGACCTGTGACCAGGTTGGAATTCTGGCGCCGGTGGCCCATATGATTGCGTCCTTTCAGGCGATTGAAGCCATCAAGCTTTTAGCGGGTCACCGGGAAGCGGTAGACCGCAAACTCTGGAAAATGGATTTATGGAGCCGTCAGTTCAAGTCGATTTCCGTCGACAAGTTCCGCAAAGAGCCTTGCGCCGGGTGCAAATCCCAAGAATTTCCTTATTTGCAGAAAAAAAGCGCGACCCACGCGGTTTCGCTCTGCGGGCGTAACGCGGTGCAGATTTTCAGGCAGGAAGGCTCCGCGGAAATTAATTTCAAAAATCTTGCTTCAAGACTTGCTAATCTTGCCGAAGTACAGTTTAATGAGTACTTACTGCGCTGTAAGGCGGCGCCGTATGAAATCACTCTTTTTTCAAGCGGCAGGGCCATTATTAAAGGAACGGAAGATGCAGGGCAGGCCAGAAGTCTGTACGCCAAATACATAGGAATTTAAAAGTTAAAGAAGGAATAAAACATGGACCGCGTTATTTTGACCCGCGAAGGTTACGAAAAACTCGCCGAAGAACTTAATTTTCTCAAGACCAAGAAAAGACGCGAAGTGGCCAATCAGCTTGAGTTTGCCCGTTCGCTTGGGGATCTTCGGGAAAATTCCGAATATGAAACTGCCAAGGAAGCCAAGCACCAGCTGGAAATTCGGATCGGAAATCTTGAGGCTAAGCTGTCTAACGCCCAGATTGTCGACCCTAGAGATATGCCGGAAGGTAAGGTCTATATCGGAGTGACGATTGACGTGAAAAATCACGGAACGGGTAAAACCATCCGCTACACTCTTGTCGCTCAGGATGAAGCCGATTTGACCAAAGGGAAGATTTCAATTACTTCGCCCATCGGCAGAGGCTTGCTTGGAAAAAGCGAAAAGGATGTGGTTGAGATTCAGGTGCCTGCCGGTAAGATCAAGCTGGAAGTTATTCAGATTCACAAAATGGCGTAACCCGGCTAATAAATTTCCGTCGAAGCTTTCCGCGTTCCCACCCAGGAAATTAGAATTCCCGATAAAATAATCAGCCCCGCGCCCGCCAGGGAGACACGGCTGAGTTTGTCTCCGAAAAAAAGAAACCCGTAGAAAAAACTCGCCAGCGGAGTCAGATAAGAAAACGGGCTGGCCAGGGAGGCTGGAGCCCGCCTTAGAGCGATAGTCATCCACAGCTGACCGTAAAAAGAGCCGATTCCCACACAGATCAGAAGCAGCCATTCATGCCAATCCGGCCAGCGGAATCCAAAAGGCAAAAAGGTCAGTGACCCAAGGGTTGAAATTGCCGTGAAGTAAAAAATAATCGTCAGCGGAGATTCATGGTGCCCCAGTGCGCGGATGGAAACATAGACCATACCGACAAAAACCGCTGAAAGCAGTCCCAAGCAAACCATCAGGTTCCAGGCGTCGATCCGGGCTCCCACCAGCATAAAAATCCCCGTGAAAGAAAGCAGAGTCAAAAGCCAGAGAATCAGGCCGGGTTTTTCCTTCAGAAAAATGACCGCGAACAGGGCCGCGAAAATCGGACCGGTGTAGTTCAGCATCACGGCCGTTCCCAGCGGAAGGTGGGCGATCGTGTAAAAGTGAAGTGATAACGCGATAAATCCCGTGACTCCCCGCAGAACCATCAGGAGCTTATATTTCCCGCCCGCGAAAGAAACTTTCTTGGCTTTCATGATTGCGGCCAGCATCAGCGTGCCGATCAGACTGCGAAAAAAAACAACTTCGAGACTGGGCAGAGTACGGCTGGTGATTTTGACACACAGGGCCATGAGCGAGAAGGCGAAAGCGGCCCTGACCATATAGAGAATGCCTGAGAGGTGACTGCGGGAGTGCGCCATGGTTGACCGGGCTTTACGGCGTCAGGATGATTTTCCCGAAATTGCCGCGGTTCTGCATACGTTCCAGAGCCTGCCTGGCTTCGCGCAGCGGGAAAACCTTGTCGACTACAGGGTGGAGCGCTTTTTTCTCAATCAGACGCACCACTTTTTTTAGTTCATGAAGTCCGCCCATGTAGCATCCGGCAATTGAAAGCTGGCGGGCAAAAACAAAGCGCAGTTCCAGCGGAGTCGTGGGACCGCTGGTCACACCGCAAGTCACGAGCCGGCCTTTTTTCGCGAGCGAGAAAAGGCTCTTGGAGAAAGTCGCCGGGCCGATATGCTCCAGTACGACATCAACGCCCCGGCCATGAGTCCATTTTTTGACTTCTTCGGTGAAGTCTTTTTTCTGGTAATTAACGACTTCATCAGCGCCCAGAGCTTTGGCTTTTTTGACTTTTTCATCACTACCGACAGTCGTAATGACTTTGGCACCCAGGTATTTGGCGATTTGAATGGCCGCACTGCCCACACCGCTTCCCGCGGCGTGAATCAGAACTGTTTCGCCTTTCTTCAGGCGGGCACGCGTGACAAGCATATGCCATGCTGTCAGGAAAACCAGAGGAACCGCGGCCCATTCTTCATAACTGATTTTGGGTGAGACCGGAATGACATTTTTTTCCGGCACACAGACGAATTCCGCGTAACCGCCGTTCACCTGGAACCCCGTAATTTTATAATGGTCACAAAGGCTGTCCCAGCCGCTTCTGCAGTGATCGCATTTTCCGCAGGAAATACCCGGGGCGGCAATCACCGGGCCCTTGATTTTTTTCGCGCGCGGCCCAACGGCAACGACTTCGCCCGCGACGTCACAGCCGAGAATGTGAGGCATACTGATCTTAACGCCGGGCATTCCGCGAAGAGTCCAGATGTCCAGGTGATTTAAAGCGCAGGCGCGCACTTTGATCAGCACTTCGCCCGGGCCGGGCTTCGGAGTGTTGACGTAGGTGTAAATAAGCTCATTCGCCGCGCCATGATTTTCAAAAATAATGGCGCGCATTTTATGCGACTGATGGGCGGTACTGATTCTTGGCAGTGCTTCAACTCTCATAGGACTTCGATTATAATACGCGGGTGAAAGAAACCGTAGAGGAAAAAAAGAGCCGGATCAAAAAAATCATCCAGCGTCTCCGCAAAGCCTACCCGGACATCCGGTGTGAGCTGGATTTTACGACCCCGCTCCAGCTTCTGGTGGCTACGATTCTATCCGCTCAGTGCACGGACAAGCGGGTGAACATGGTCACTCCCGCGCTCTTTAAAAAATACCGCACAGTCCGGGATTTTGCCGAGGCTGACCCCGCTGAAGTGGAGTCTTTAATCCGTTCGACCGGCTTCTATAAGAATAAGGCCAAAAGTATTCAGGGTGCGGCGCGGGAAATCGAGGCGCGTTTTGGAGGGGAAGTGCCCAAGCGGATGGAAGACCTTTACGAGCTTCCAGGGGTGGGCAGGAAAACGGCCAATGTTATTTTAGGGAACGCGTTTGGAATTCCCGCTATTCCGGTGGATACTCACATGATCCGCATTAACAACCTGCTGAAAATTACCAAAAACACCGACCCGGTTAAAATTGAATACGATCTGATGCCCTTGGTGCCTGAAAAAGATTGGACAGATTATTCTCATCTAATTATCTGGCATGGAAGACGGCGATGCGCGGCTCGCCGGCCCGATTGCGGTCACTGCGAAATCCGCGGATTATGCCCCTCCGCTAAGCCGTTATGATTTCAGCTGAGAAAATCAAGGAACTGGCACGCGCCCGGGGATTTCACCAGTCAGGTATCACTGGGCTGGCTGAGTTGGAGGAAGGTGAACGCGCCATTCGGGAATGGACGGACGCGGGGTTTCATGGCGGTATGAAATACCTGGAAGATTTTGAAGCCCGGAAGAAAAAATTTTTCGAAGATATGCCGGACGCTTCTTCGGTTCTGGTGCTTGGCGTCAACTATTTCGATTTTCAAAAAAAAGAAAGACCGGCCGGGGGATTGACCGGAAAAATCGCGCGTTACGCCTGGGGCCGGGATTACCATGAAATTATCCGGGCAAAGCATTTGGAACTGATCGAAGATATCCGGAAAACCGCCGGCCCGGCGTTCAAAGCCAAATCCTGCGTGGATATTCAGCCGGTACCCGAAAAATTCGCCGCGAGGCAGGCGGGGTTCGGGTTTGTCGGAAAAAACAGCCTTGTCCTGAGCAAAGAGTTCGGCCCCTGGATTTTCTTGTCCGAAATTGTCATGAACCTGGATTTGACAGCGGATACTCCCGCGGAGGGAAATTGCGGAACCTGCCGTTCCTGTCAATCGGTGTGTCCGACCGGAGCGCTTAACACGGATTATCAAATCGATGCCCGTCTCTGTATCGCGTATTTGACCATTGAACATAAAGGGATTATTCCCCGGGAGCTTCGCCCTAAAATCAAAGATTGGGTTTTCGGCTGTGACGAATGTCTGGATATTTGCCCCTTTACGTCTAAATCCAAACAGACCGATTGCGGGGAGTTGACGGCGTCTTCCGGCTTCGGGCCGGAGCTTCAAATGGAAAAACTTTTCAGCCTGAGCACAAACGCGGAGTATGAAAAAGAATTTTCAGGTACCGCGCTTCTCCGCGCTTCCCGCAAGCAAATGCTCCGTAATGCCTGCGTGGTGCTTGGAAACTCTGGAAGGCCGGAAGCTGTTTCCTATCTTCAAAAAGCGCTGGCCGACCCTGCCTGGCTGGTGCGTTTGCACGCGGTTTGGGGCCTCAGCCGTTTTGAGCCTGTCCGCTGGAGAGAACTCTTTAAGAAAAAACTGGAAACAGAGCCTGAGCCTGCCGTCAGGGAGGAGCTCGAATTCTGCTTAAAAGGTTTGTCATAGTGCCGATACTCTGTTAGAACTATGCAGTTCTTCGAAAAACCGGTTTTAAAACGGGAGAATCGAATGAAAAAGATTTTTTCGGCTCAAGTGGTTGCCTGGGGGGTTCTTGCTCTGGCTGTTTCCCAGCTTCCGGCGCAGGCCGCGGAAGAAAATGACGCGCGCGTTATTGAAAGAGAAACCGCCGCTGAAAAGCAGGCGGTTGAGACCGCACGGAAGGCTCGTGAAAAAAAAGTTTTTGAACAAACCGGGAAAATCACGTTTGAACAGATTTTATCCCGTCCCGATGATATTGAGCTGAATTTTCAATTCGCCCAGCAGCAGGTTAAATCTGAGGACCTGCTCGGCGCGGCCGGCACCCTCGAACGCATTCTGATCACAAATCCCAATCTTCACGAAGTCCGGCTCTTTTACGCGGTAGTGCTTTTCCGTCTCGATAATTTGATCGATGCCCAAAATGAACTTAAGAAACTGGAAAACGCGCCTCTTCCGGAAAACCTGAAAAGCCAGGTAGGGCTTTATCAGAATGAAATTAAAAAAAGAAAGCGTAAAACCCAATTTTCCGTAACTCAAAGTAACGGTTTTGAATTTGATAATAACCGTAACGCGTCGCCGTCGGATAAGCGCGTGCTCTTCGCGGGAACCCCGGTCAATACCAGCGGAACGTCACGCAGGCGCAAAGACACCAGTTTCCTGAATATTACAACCGTGGATGTCGCCCAGGACCTGGGAACTCAAGCCGGGCATCAGCTTTTGGCGTCTTTTACGTATTTCCTTCAGGAGCAGACGCAGGTCGACAGTCTCGACCTTTCTTCCTTTCAATATGAAATCGGTCCGCTGATTAAAACGAAGTGGGCGGATGTGACCCCGTCTTTTACCGGAAGCCATGTTTTTCTCTCGCGTGAAAATTATTTACGCACACGGGGCGGAAATATTGACGTAAACCGCGCTTTGACCCCGAAATGGAATTTAAACGGGGGTTTTCGTTTTGAGCATCAAGACTATTTGCCTATTGAAGAAAACCAGACGGCTCGTGACCGCACGGGCTGGGAAGAAACCCTCACCGGCGGAACCAGTTACGCGCTTCCTTTTAATATGAGAGTGGGAACTAACCTTATTTTCGGTCATAAAAACGCGCACCGGAAATATGAAACTTACAACCGTTTCGGTTTGAGACCTTATCACACCTGGCTTTTGGGAAAAGGGCAGTTCCTGATTAACTCCGTGGATGTCAATTTTGACCGCTATAAAGGAATTGATCCCGCGGTAGACGGACTTCACCGGCATGACAGCGCGTTTCGCTATCGTGTGACTTACGGGGCTCCTTTGTCCACGCTTCTCATCGGGGTGGGCAAATACCTGCCGTCTTTTATTAAAGACGTGACGGCGACCGTCACTTACGAATATTACCGGTCGCTTTCCAATATCAGCAATTTCACGTACACCAATCACAAGATTCAGGCCATGCTGACTAAAAAATGGGAGTTTTAATGAAACTCAAATTCCCGGTTTTAAGCAGTCTGTTTTTCTTCTTATTCAGCATTCCTGGCTTTTCAGCTCCGGTGACCGCGCCGGTTATTCCCGCGGTTGATGCTTCCAGAGTGGGGGTGATTGCGGCAGTCCGGGGAACCGTGAAAATGGACCGTAAAGGCCAGGCAGGAGTTATCGTTAAAAGCGGTCAGCCAGTCTATCTGAACGATGAAATTTCGACGGATGATAAAGGTAATCTGCAGGTGCTTCTTCTGGATGAAACGATTTTTACGATTGGTCCGAACAGCACTATCGTTATCGATCAATTTATTTATGATCCTTCAACGCAAAACGGTCAGATTAACGCTAAAGTGGTCAAGGGAGCGTTCCGTTTCGTGACCGGAAAAATAGCGCGCAAAAAACCGGCAGACATGAAAGTGGAATTGCCTGCGGGCAGTATTGGCGTGCGGGGAACCATTGTCGCGGGCCATGCCGATGGAATGAAGTCCACTGTCGTCTTGCTGGGGCCCGGTTCAAAAAATAACAGCAATAGCCGTATCGGGCAGATTACGCTGAGTAATGAAGTCGGCGGAGAAAACAAACAAGTGACTGTAACCCGTCCGGGGTACGGTTCTGTTATTGATGGACCCGGTTCAGGGCCTTCACCCGCGTTTGAGATCCCGGCCGCGGAACTGGACAGTTTAATGGGCAGTTTGGGGCCGACGTCTTCGTCGGAAGATCAGGAAGGTGAAGAAGGCGGAACTGGCGGCGGAGGCGATCCGACCCAAAGCGCTGGGCAGGATACGGCTGCTGGCGGAGATTCCGCGGATACCGTGGGAGGTACCGGATCCGACAACCGGATTACGGCGCAGGTGTCTGGAGGAACTGTTGAGTACACGCTCAACGAACAGCCTTTCGGCGACAGCGGAGATCCCGCGGTTTTTTTCTTTGATGAAAGTCCCAGCGGCGGAAATTGTTCCATGTGCGGAAATGCGGATATTACCGTCGCGTTGATCAACAGCGGGGGAGAACCTGCCAGTTACGCCGCGCATAATATTGAATTTGACAATAATGGCGTGAATACAACCGGCTCCGGAATTTCTGACAAAAGAGATACCGCGTGAATTTCTATAAAAAGATCGCAGTATTTGTTCTTTGCGTTTCGGTTTTACCTCCCGCGTATTCCGCGCCTGCTCCAGGGCTTTTGAATGCTCCCGTGATTTCCTCAGATCTTTCCAAAATTGGCGTCGTGGCCGCCGTTACGGGTTCCGTTAAAATTGAGAGCCAAGGCTTGGCCGGGCGGATGGCTCAAAGCGGGGAACCCGTTTACATTGGGGATACGGTTTCCACGGACTCAGAAGGCACTCTGCAGATTCTGCTTCTTGATGAAACGGTTTTTACCATCGGTCCCAACAGCGCGATCATTATTGATAAATTTATTTATGACCCGGCTTCAGAGTCAGGACAGGTCAATGCCAAGGTCGTGAAAGGGGTTTTTCGTTTTGTGACCGGAAAAATCGCGCGCAAGAAACCTTCCGATATGAAAGTTGATCTGCCGGCCGGAAGTATCGGTGTCCGCGGAACGATTGTGGCCGGCGAAGTGGCGGGAAACAAATCCACGGTTATTCTGCTCGGCCCCGGAGCCCGGACCAACACAATTCATCGGATCGGCCAGATTATTGTCAGTAATCAGGTTGGAGGTCAGGAGAAGCAGGTCACAGTTACACGTCCGGGTTTCGGCACGGTGATTGAAGGCAAAAACACTGAACCTTTGGTGCCGTTTCTCATTCCTGAACAGGATCTTCAAAAAATTTCAAACGCGCTTGAAACTAAGACTTCCATCCGAAATGCGAAGCCCGGCCCTGAGGGTAAGGGGGCTGATCCTTCACGCCAGTCAGGCCAGGACCGCGCCAGAGCGCGTGAGCCTTTGCGCAATATTGACCGCACCGGGAAATTTCTGCAGAAGCTTGGCCGTGAATCAGATAAAGCCTCCCAGCTGGCGGTTTTGGGAGACAAGGTTCAAGACGGAATCTCACGGCTTCAGGAGTTAAGACGCATTCAAGACGGCGTTTTTATGTATAGCCAGACAGGAACGACGCTGCTTAAGAATGGCGCTGACGCCGGAGATACTTACGATTTTCAGTATGAAATTAATTTTGGAAACCGCACAGTGGGGGGAGCCGCGAATTCACATATCACGGCGACAACGGCCGGAGGAACCGCGACTTATCTTTTAGGGCAGAGGTCTTTTGACTTGGGAATTGGCGACGCGGAGTTTAAATATCCCACGGCGCCCAAAAGCGGCGGCTCTTGCACCGGCTGCAGTTCGACGGCTGATATTAATGTCAGGATTCAAAACCGGAATGGTGTGATCGGGCAGACGACTCAGAACGACATTTCTTTTACGAACTCGTCAGACACTTATACCGGCCAAGGCGAAACCGGTCCCCGCAGCTAAGGTTACTTTGAATCGGCAATGAAAACTCCGTTCCAGCCTTGCGGAGGCGGAAAAGTCTGGTAGGACCGGGTTCTTTCCCGGAAAGTGCTCTTGAGTATGTCCGCCTTCAGGTAAGTAAAATCCCCTTTAAAAATATCTAAAACCGCTTCGGCTTCCTGCCAATGGCGTCCGCGGTATTTATCAAGGAATTTCAAAAAGAGAGAGATAGCTTCCTGTTCCGTTCCGGGCGCGCCCGCTAACGCCAGCGCCCGCACCGGCTTGGTCTTTCCTTTAACCTGGATTAAATCCACTTCCACGAATTCAAACTGATTTTTCACGGCCAGCGCCGTGCTTTCGCTGACTAAAATACTAGCGCCGTAAAATCCTGAAAGCCCTTGCAGGCGGGAAGCCAGATTGACTTCGTCACCCAGCACGGAATAATCAAACCTCTGATCGGAACCCATGTTGCCGACACAGCATTTACCGGTGTTAATGCCAATGGCCAGTTCAATGGGCTGGAAACTTTTTGCCTGGTTCTTGGCTTCTTCCGCCATTTCAAGGTTCCAGAGTTTTAGGTGGTCCTGCATGGCCGCGGCCGCGCGGCAGGCGTTGACCGCGTGATCTTTATCTTCCAGGGGAGCGTTCCAGAAAGCCATAATGCAATCGCCCATGTATTTATCGATTGTTCCTTTATTTTTCAAAATAATATCCGTCATGGGCGTCAGGAAACGATTCATGAAATGGGTCAGTTCCTGGGCGCTGTAACGTTCGGAAAAAGTCGTGAAACCGCGGATGTCGGCGAAAAGCACCGTCATTTCTTTCATTTCACCGCCGAGTTTCAGCTGGTCCGGCTTGTCTTCCAGCTGTTTGACGATTTCCGGCGCGAGGTAACGGCTGAAAGCTCCGCGGATATGACGGCGTTCATTTTCGGAGCGAAGATAATTGAGCAGGGAAGCCGCGAGATAAATGATCAGCGAAGCCAGAGACGGCACGACGGGGTCCAGAAGCAGGCGCCACGCAGTGAACGCGTGCCATGAAAAGATAAAAGCTCCCGCGATAAATAAAATCGAAAGAACCGCGCAGGCAAGCGCACCCAGGCGGGGCAGAAGGAAGACCAGGATTAGGCCTAGCAAGAAAACGTAAACGGTTTCGGCGCCGGATGCCCAGTCAGGGCGGGAAAGAAAGTTTTGCTCCATGACTTGTTCAGCAAGCTGAACATGGATTTCCGTGCCAGCGCTGACGGGGTTCAGGGGGGTAGCGCGAAGATCTTTGAGCCCGCCCGCGCTGGACCCAATGAAAATAATTTTACCCTCCACCATTTTAGGGTCGAAATCTTTTTCAAGGACTTTCCAGGCCGGAATAAACCGCTCCGCTTTATGCCCGCTGTCGTACAGCCAGATTTTCCCCGTTCCATCGGTAGGAATGATCATGTTTCCGGTCTTGATGGAAAGAATCCCGGTTTTTTCTCCGAACCCTGTTTCACCGCTGGCGCCTGAGCTTTTGAGAATCATGCCCGAAGCGCCTTGAGCGACGCGCAGAGATTCCATGACCAGCGAGGGAAAAAGCTTGTCTTGAATGCGGAACACAACCGGAACCCGTCTGATGATGCTGTCACGCTCCGCCAAAAAATTAAAACTTCCGTTACCGGCCGCGCTTTTTTCAATATTGGGAAGATTGACAACCGCGCCCTTGAAAGACGGCAGGAAATTTTTAGGATCATCTCCGGAATAAGCGAAGCCGGTTTTAAGTGCCGGAAGAACTCCGTTTTCTCCGGAAGTCAGAATAAAACCGGTGACAGCGGGCTTGCCTTCAAGGGCTTTGGCTAGATTCGGGTCTTGGTCGGGCTGGGAAGCAAGACACTTCTTACCTTTTCCCGGGGCCTCCGGCAATAAGTGGGCAACCTGCCCGGGGCTGGTACGGTCGGGTTCCGCGAAGACAATATCAAAAACGACCGCGGCCGCGCCCGAATCCGTAAGCTTTGTAAAAAGCCGGGCAACCAGCGTGCGAGGCCAGGGCCATTGGCCCAGCTTGGTCAGACTCGCGTCATCAATATCCACCAGCGCGGCCGGTGTTTCCGGATTATAAACGCGGGGTTTGAGACGCTGAAATTGATCGAAGACTTTGAGAGAGAAACTTTCGAGCGGCTGAGCCAGAATGATTTTTAAAAAGACGATTCCGATTAGAACTAAAAGAGGAATCAGAGAGCCGGCTTTTTTAGTCAGGTTCATGGAATCCGGACGGCTAAAAGGGTTGTGTCGTCGTGCTGAGGCGCGTCTTTGGCGAAATTTTGCAGATCCGCGAGAACCGTTTCAGCGTAATCAGAAGCGCTCGCGCGGGGAGAAGATAGAATTTTCTTCAGACGGTCAATGCCGTATTCCTGCGATGAAGGGTTGCGGGCTTCAATAACACCATCGGTGTAAACAAACAGGCTGTCTCCTTCCGCGCAGCTGAAGGAACCTTTCTGGTACTGGCTTCCATCGGCCAGGCCGACCGGCACCCCGCCAATATTTTCGAATTCCTCCAGAGTTCCGCCCGAGTTTTTTCTTAAAACCGGGTGATGCCCGGCGGAAACGTATTCGATTTTCTTTTCACGGTTATCGACGATCAAATAAAGAAGCGTGACAAACATTCCAAACGGGCTGTTCTTGGCCAGGATGGCGTTGAGTTTCGTGACCAGCTCCGCGGGGCAGGCGCATTTCTGCACCAGGAAACGGTACTCCGACATGGTTCTTACCATATAAAGAGCCGCCGGCACGCCTTTGCCTGAAACATCGCCGATCACAATCCCGGTCCGGTGCTCGTCGATTTTGACGACATCATAAAAATCTCCGCCTACGTCCCGGGCCGGCAGACTGCGCGCGGCCAATTCCACCGCGAATTGATTGCCGGAAAGGTCGGGTAAGAAATTCTGCTGAATTTCATGCGCGATTTTTAGTTCCTGACGGGTCTTTTCCTGGCGGAGCATTTCACCGTGCATACGAGCGTTTTCAACCGCGAGCGCGGCTTGATCGGCAAAAGCCTGAAACAGCGAAAGATCATCGGCGTCGAATTCCTTGCGCCCTTTCGGGTTAATGGCTTCCAGAATGCCGATAATTTTGCCTTTCACGTGCATAGGCACACACAAGATCGCCTGGCTTTTAAAGCCGGTCGACTGGTCGAAGCGCTTGGCGAAGCGTTTGTCTTTTTGCGTGTTGTTGACGATCAGAGCCTTGCGTGTTTTGGCGACGGTTCCCGCGATGCCTTCACCGACATCGACTTGAAAATTTTCTTTGAGGGTGTTGGCTTTACAGCCCAGAGCGACTTTAAAAACAAGGTGATTGCCGGAAGGGTCGAGAAGCATGAGCGAAGCCGCGTGAGTGTTCACGACTTCCGCTGCGGTGTTCATAATAACGCCAAGAAGCTCCTCGAGGTTCAGAGTTGAGTTGATCTTGGCGTTCAGGGCCAGGACTTTTTCCAGGTTCTGAATTTTCCTTTTTGAGGAGACGGTCATAATTTCACCCAGAAACCAAACACCCATCCCCAAAGCGCGGCATAAAAATAATTCAGAAAGAAATCCAGGCCGTTTTTCATGCGAGGAGATGTCAGACGAAAAGGCGCAGGTACAAATGAAAACGCGAGTCCGGCCAAAGATGGAGAAAGAAAACAAAAAGAGATCCACGGCCGTTCGATTAATCCCCAGCTCATTTCAAAGCTGGTGATGAAGTGATCAGGCCGGGAATTTTTGAAGAAAGTTTTACGCACGGAGTGCAGGGAGTAGCTGGCTTTAAAAGTAACGCTGATGAATAAAATGGCCAGCAAAGTCAGGTCCTGGTTCAGATAGATTTTGTCGACGGCCGGAATCCCGAAAGTTCTGGGTTGGGATTGCGCTTCGGGCAGAAAAAAGACGGCGGACAGAAATAGTAAATGAAAAATCTGGTCGACGGTGAAATACCAGAAAGTGTTTTTGGGGTCTTTGGCCTGCAGGGAGTATTTGATCTGGTCCTGAAGATAGTGAATCACTGTAATAGCGCAGACGAAAACGACAACCCGGATATCGGTGATATAAGGGAACAGCAAAAGCAGGGTGACCAGGCCGTGTATCAGGGCGTGAAAGAAGTGGCCCAGCCAACTGCGGATTTTAAGCTGATACAGTTCCTCAAACTGGAGGATGAAATCGGCAACCATGTGCGCCAGAATCAGTTTCAGGAATAAAAACATAAGCGCATTATGCCATTACACTTACGGTAAACAAATCCTTTTTTGCTTCAGAGTTTGTCCGGTTCCGGCTCTTTTGCCTCCGAAAGACGCAAAAGGAGATTGTGCCCGACTTTATCGTCCCATTCAAAATCGGCGAGCATTACCACAACGGCTAAGCGGTCTTTGATGTTCATGCCGACATAAGCGCTGTAGCCTGAAGTCATTCCGTGCTTATAGTGCAGAGTAATCCGGCCTCCTGAAAAAGCATTGGTGACCCATCCCAGAGCGATACCTTCAGCCGGAGTTTCAAACTGCACTTCATGGGTTTTAGTCAGACTGCCTGTGGAAGCGAAATCGGTCATCCCCAGATGCGCTTTGCAGAAAAGAAGCATATCGCCGGAAGTGGAATAGAGCCCGCCTACCGGCTGCATGATTTCGCCCATGTTCCAGGCGGGGAGCGTTTTATGGCGGCGCATGAAGCGGGGTTCCTGAGAGCCCGAGTGGCCCATGATCAGGTTCTGCCTTTGAGCTTCGGTCAGAAAAAAGGCTGTGTGATTCATGCCTAAAGGACGGAAGATTTTTTCTTCAGCCAGTTCCGGAAAGGTTTTTCCGGTCTTTATTTCGATCAGGTGGGTCAGAAGCGCCAGACCGATATTGGAATATTGATACTCTCGCTTTTCCGCCGGTTTGACTTTGCATACGCGCAGGTACTCATAAAGGTATTTCCGGTCCAGGTACGAGTAAAGGTTTTCGCCCGTGAAAAGGTAGCGGATAAAAAGCCGGAACTGCGCCAACCCTTTGGATTCTCGGGGAAGACCGCTGGTGTGAGTGATGAGTTCGTAAAGGGTGATTTTCCCGGCCGAGGGGCTTATTTTTATTTCGGGAGGCAGAATTCCGCGGGCGGTGTCTTCATAGCGGAGAGTCCCTTCATCCGCGAGAATTGAAAGAACGGAAGCGATGACCAGCTTGGAAACGGAACCTACCTGAAATAAATCATTTTCTGAAACAGGCTGTTTTTTTCCGTCACGCTCCGCGGAACCGTAAGTGAAACTTCGCGTGAGACCGTCGGATGTCAGCACGCCGACAGCCATGCCGGAAATTTGTCCGCTGTCTACTAAGGGAGACGCAAGGCGATCGACCTCATCTTTGAGCGATCCGCCGTTTCTCAGGCGCTGTGCCGCTTCTGAGGGATCGTAAACTGTCCGTGACGAAAGAGTTCCGCAGGAGGCCTGCAGAAAAATGAGCGTGATTAACAGCAGGGAGCGCTTGGGGGTTTTCAAGATTCCAATGACAGCACTCTCCAGGCCGTTTCATCCACGGACATATCCCACGCGCGCCGGGTTTTGACCGCGGTCAGGATGAAGTCCGGGCTGTTGAACAGTGAAAGGGGCGCGCTGAAAATGAGTTCTTTTCCGCGGGCGGTCATGGTCACGCCGGAGGTTTTTAAATTTTCTCTTTTATCGCGCACGGATAAAGAATCCAGCCGGGAAAAAATCTGAATTTTAGGCATCCGCGCGAAGGGGACGTTTCTTTGATACCCCAGAAGCATAACGGAAACTCCCATCATCCGGTTTCTTAAAAATTTCAATTTCACCCGGATCAGGATTCTGTCTTCCTCGCGGGCATACGCGACTTCAGAGACGAATTTTTCCTGAGCGGTTTTTTGCGTCAGCAGAACCGGATTGTAATTATCCAGGACCTGCCAGTGTATTTCCGGGCCGTTTTGCCGTGGGAGGGGAACATCCGCGTAATCGCTGAAAATTTCACTTGTCCTGGCGTAGGAAGTCAGCGTGTCGTGCGAGTAGGGAATCTGAGAAGGGTAATGCAGAATAGCTTCGCGTTTGGTTTTGATTTCTTCATGGCTTAAATTCAAAGCCCGCCAGGAAAGTCCGTTGGATTCAAGTTCCACCGGCGGTTCTTCCGCGAAATCCGCCCCGTGAGAAGCGTTTGGCCATCCGGTTAAGTGCACAAGGTAAGGGTGAATTTGCGGAGGAGGGAACCGGCTTGCGAGATCCCAAAGCGCGACGCGGGTGAAAAGATAAAGCGCGCGGTGATCCCGGTGTTCATCCGCCGGGTGGGAAACGAAAATTTTAGTGGGTTTGAACTCATTCAAAATTGATTCCAAGTCTTTCAGAATATTGTCTCCGGTATACAAAGCGCCCGGTGAGAAATCTTCTTTAAAGGGCACTTGCTTCTGGCGGGCAGCCAGGCTGGAGTAAGGATGATTTTTATCCCAGTGGTCGATCAGGATTTTAAGGGTGCCGAAATCCGGGTACCCCAGCGAGATCACATTCGTTTCATTCACACCCAGAATTTTCAGGGCATGGATGGTTTCAAGCCGTCTTTCCCGGCCCATTTCTAGAGACGCTTGCGCGCCCAGAACCAGACTTTTTTTATAAATGCTGAAGGCTAGTTTATTGTTTTCACCGTTCGTGAAAAGAACGACGCGGACTTGAGCGCCGGCTTTGACGGCTTTTTCGATAGCGCCTCCGGCCCCGAGGGTTTCATCATCCGGGTGAGGGGCCAATACCAGTACACGATCGTTTGAAGTAAAGGGCGGGAGAGAAGCGAATTCTCCGGAAAAAAGAAGGGGTCCCGGTAAGAAATAAAAAAGAACCGCCAGTAGAAAGAACTGAAATCTTCGCCTCATTGCGGGGCTATTTTTACAGATAAAGGGCGCTTTTTGGAGCTTTTTTTTAAAATGGGCCTTTTCCCGCTGAAAGCTAGACAAAAAAGGGGTGCTGGTGTATATTGAAAGCCCCTCAAAGGCGAGGGAACGCTGTTTTTATCCTTACCTCAATAAAATCAATAGGATGGAGCATTTATGAGCAACGCGAAGACGATTACTGACGGCAGTTTTGACTCTGATGTTTTAAAATCCAGCCAGCCTGTGCTCGTGGATTTCTGGGCCGAATGGTGCGGTCCCTGCAAAATGCTCGGCCCTATCGTTGACCGCATTGCCGCGGCCAACACCTCTAAAATCACCGTGGCCAAAATGAACGTCGATGATAACCAGGACACGCCTCAGAAGTACGGCATCCAGGGCATCCCCACTCTTCTGCTTTTCAAAGACGGCGAAGTCGTCAGCCAGATGGTCGGCTTCCAGTCTCAGGAAAACATCCAGAGAAACATCGACGAAGCCCTCGGCGGTTAAACTAAAAATTAAAGCCCCGAAATCTTCATGATTTCGGGACATTCGGCGGAACGAGCGAAAGCTCGAAGCCCGCTCTACATAGGAGAAAATAAAATGAAGATTTCAGAAGGCAAGCTTCAAAAACTCAAGGCACTTTCCGATTCCAACGGCATTATTTCCGCGGCGGCTATGGACCAGCGCGGTTCTCTTCTCAAATCCATCGCCAAAGAAAAAGGCGTGGATCCGAAAGAAGTCACCCGCGCGATGATGGAAGAATTCAAAGTTATCGTCAGCAAATATCTGACTCCGCACGCCAGCGCTATTCTTCTGGACCCTGAGTTTGGAATCCCGGCTGCCAAAGCCCGCTCCAAGAATGCCGGCCTCCTGCTTGCTTATGAATCGTCCGGTTACGATAACACCCGCCCGGGCCGTCTGCCGGACCTGCTTGAAGACATGAGTGTGCGCCGCGTGAAAGCTCTTGGCGCGGACGCGATCAAGATCCTTCTTTATTACAGCCCGTTTGATGACAAGCGCGTGAACGAAATCAAGCACGCGTTCGTCGAACGTATCGGTTCCGAATGCGAAGACCAGCAGATTCCATTTTTCTTCGAATTCGTCAGCTATGACCCGAAGGGCGGAGACGTGGATTCCGTTGAATA
>CAYLPP010000014.1:0-69303 GCA_964385615.1 uncultured bacterium
ACTCACGGAAAGCTGAGGGTTTCCGGGCGGAGCCTGCACTGTGACGTCCACAGCACCGGGAATCTTCGAAAGAAGCGTTGTCGCCTCTTTGGTTTTTTGATCAAGTATATCCAGCTCTTGTCCCACAAGATTGATCACGACAGGGGCTGTAAATCCGGAAAGCGTTTCTTCTATACGCTCGGTTAAAAATGTATTCATTGAAAAACTCACGCCCACAAACTTAGCCAGGACTTCACGAATTTGATCTTCAACTTCCTCAGACTCTTTTGACGACAGAGGTTTGAGATCAAGCTCAAACTCACTCGAATGAGGTCCAAACGTATCGTCCGCTTCCGCACGCCCCACACGCTGCGCGACAGACCGGACATAAGGCTGTTTTAAAAGTTCCTCCGACACCCGATTTCCGATACGCAATGACTCTTCAATAGAAGTACCCGGAACCGCAAGCATATGAATGATAAAATGCCCTTCCCGAAACGCCGGTAAAAACTCGCCTTTAGTTAAGGGCAATATCCCTATCCCTACCAGGGTAAAAATAAGAACTGTTCTAATCACTGCCTTAGGATATTTCTCAACCAACAAAAGAATCCGCCTGTAATATTCTTTGATTTTTCGGACTAAGAAAGGATCCACGTGGGCGGCTGTTTTCCCGCTAAGAAACATAAAGCTCAATGCCGGAGTGAGTGTTAGCGCGACAAGCAACGAAGAAAGAATCGAAAAAACGTAGGCGATACCAAGCGGACCAAAAAGACGCCCGGCCAAACCCGACATGGTTAAAACGGGAATAAAAACTAAAATCACAGCAAAAGTCGCGTAAACGACCGCGCTTCTTACTTCCATAGACGCATCGAGCACGACTTGAAATAAGGGTTTTGGTTCTGGATTTTTAGCGTTCTCCCGGATACGTCTCAGAATGTTCTCCACATCAATCACTGCGTCATCGACGACTTCACCAATCGCGATAGCAAGCCCTCCTAATGTCATTGTGTTCAAGCTAAGCCCTAAATGCTGCATGACCGCTACCGCAGCTAAAAGAGAAAGAGGGATCGCGGTCACTGAAATGGCTGCTGTTTTGAAATCCATGAGGAAAATAAAAAGCACTACAATCACAAGGAAGGCCCCTACCCAAAGGGAGTTTCGTAGATTTTCTGACGCTTTATTGATGAAGGTGGCCGCCCGAAAAAGATCGGGCATAATTTCTATCTTCTGTTTTTCAAGAATGGGTCTGAGCTCGTTAATTGCTTTTTCAAGATTTTGAGTCACCTCTAATGTATTGGCTCCATACTGAGCCCAAACATTTAATACAACTCCCGGTTTTCCCATCACACCCGCCGCACTAATGGGTGGTTCTGGAGCTTCCACCACTTTCGCCACATCGCCAAGCCTTAAACTTAAAGTGACATTGCCTTGCGCACTTACCGTAAAAACAGTTTTAGCGAGTTTCTCAGGGCTCGTAAATTGTCCTTGGGTTTGAACAATGATGCGCTGATTTCCCGTATCAATAAATCCAGCACCCCGCACTCCGGTAATCCGGTGCGAAATATTAATGACATCCTCTACACTCAATCCATACTGCTTTAATTTTTCCGGATTAATCTGAATTTGAAATTGCCGGGTATCGCCGCCAAAAATCGCAACTTTCGCAACTCCGGGAACTGCCAGTAATCGAGGCCTCAAGGTCCAATCCGCGAGGACTCTCAGATCCATAAGAGAATGCTCTTTAGAAGTAATTCCCACCGTCAATAAATCTCCTGTGGAAGATGTCAGAGGAACCATCACCGGCGATTGAACCCCTTGAGGCAAATTACCGCTCAATGTTGAGAGCCTTTCGGCGACAACTTGGCGGTCTCTATAAATATCACTCGCAGCATTAAAGGTAAGCGTGATCACGGACAATCCCTGAATTGAGTTTGAATGCATGGAATCAATGCCTGCTACACCATTCAAGGAATTTTCGATGGGTAAAGTCACAAGTGTTTCAACCTGTTCCGGAGCAAGACCCAGCGCTTGAGTTTGAATCACGATCTGAGGCACGGCAAATTCAGGAAAAACGTCATATTTTGCTTTTGCCAAGCTAAAGATGCCGTAACCCAAAAACCCAAGAAACAAGGCGATCACAACCCCGCGAAAGCGAAGAGCAAAAGTTACGATAGCATTCAGCAATCCTGCTTGATGAGTTCCGCTCATTCCGCGCTCTCCCCAATTTCCGCGATGAATTCTTCAGACAATAACTGCTGGGCGCCTTGGACCACAACGCCGCTTTCAAACGCCTTATCCTCCTGGATCAAAATACAGTTTTGGCATTTAGGGGAATCTTGAGATTCCAGCTTAAGAATTTTTATTTCCCGGCGAACAAAACCACCGTCGTTTTCTACTGCATACACCCAGGCTTTTCCCTCAGACCAAACAATCGCGGATGCAGGGACAAGGCTTGCGTTCGTCTGAGGCCCCTCAGGTATTTCTAAAGTCACTTCCTCGACAGACGTTCCGGACAGCTTTTTTTTAGGGAATCGGAATAAAAATTTAGATGCCGTGAGAAGATGGGATTTCACATCCACTCTTTCAGCTTCAGCCGATAGATCTTTCCCAAAATTCACGACAAGTTTCTCCGGAATCTCTTTAGACGCATTTTGATCTGTCTGCATTTCAATGTATACATATGAGAGCGCATCCGGCATTTTGGCTAATTGAGCGGGAGATATATAAAATTCGAGTTCTTTGACTCCGATCCTCCACCCCCTCACTTTACGTGCCAATTGATACAAAATAGCTTCCGGTATTTCGACCTTAATACCATTCAGAGATAATTCATCCTTTGTAAGATCGATAACCGGCAGCCCCTTCCCCTCACGGATTCTAGAAACAGCCTTTTCCCCTTCGCCCGTTCCCGCCCCTCGCCGAATTGAGAAAAAAATAACGCAAAAAACAACAATCCCCAAAACAACAAACGCCACGTTTTTCGGCTGAGTCATTTTATTTATTTTTAGCAGCTTCATTGACCTTAACCTTCTCCTGAATGAGGGCATCCATTTGGAAATTATTTGACGCCACTGGAAACATTACGGAGTCCTCAAGAATTCCTAGTGCAGTATCAAAATTGAATTGAGCGTCTGAGAATGCTAACTCGCTACTTTTTAAAGCAAGCTCCGAATTAAGCAGGGCAAGTTGGCCGGCCGTACCTGTTTTCAACATCCGCTCCACAAGATGATGTTGATGCTGAGCGTTGCTCAAAAGATCGTGCGCCATTTGAAGTTTATTCAAGGCAGCCTGATAGCCATGCAAAGTCCTTTCAACTTCAAAAATGACCTTTTCTTGAAGTCCCAAAACTTTAATCCGGGCTTCTTCCCTCCGCGCTTTAGCTTCTCTGACAGGACCTTGATTGTGATTTAAAAGAGGCAGTGTGAGCGTAATACCCGCAGACCATTTATTGACGCCTTGATCCCAGGTATATCCAGGGCCAATATGGAAATCGGGATACTGCTTGGCGATTTCAAGCTGTAAGGCTGATTGGCTTGCTTCATAGTCTTCAAGACTCGCCAGAAGATCGGGCCGTTTCGTAAGCGCGGCTTCCTTAATTTGATCCGGCGTTAAATCGGCTTTAGCAGGGAAAGCCGCTTCAAATTTAATTTCATTCAAGACGGCCGCAGGGACACCAACCGATTCAGCCAAAATGATTTTTGTCTCCCCGACCTGTTTTTCTGAATCTGAAAGTGCCAGTTGATTTTGATAAAGTGAAAGCTGTGTCTGGAGGCGATCCGGCAGCGAAACAGAACTTGTCCCCTGGCCGCTATCAAGAAATTCAAAATATTCCTTCTGAAGCGAGACCTCTTGCTGAAGAATTTCGTTACGGCGCCTTGCTGATTGGTGCTGGATATAAGCGTTCCGGACACGGCCCCGAATTTGCCAAGCCGTGACAGCAAGGTTGAGATAAGTACTTTGGGCATGGTGACGGGCTTGAGAGATCCTCTTGCCGCGTTTCCCCATCGTTTCAACAGGTATGTCAAAAGTAAATCCATAAAGCCAAGGAGAGATGTTGGAAGGGCTGACTTTATACTCGGGCAAAAATCCCATCGTGGGATTGGGTCTCTCTCCAGCAGTTATAACGCCGCCTTGAGAAATTTTCCACTGGGCTTTAGCTAAATCGAAATCCGGATGGTAATAAAGGGCCGTAAGCGTCAATAAATCTAAATCCCAGGATTGAAGCGGCCATGTCTCCATCTTATGATGAAGCGCGGCTTCCATAAATGCCTGCAAACCCGGGTCCTCAAGGTTTCGCGCCTGAAATTCTTCTAGCCCTTTTGATAATGACAAGGGCTCCGGATGAAACCTCGCACAACCTGCTAATAGCAAAAAAGAAAATACAATAAATTTAACCGCTGGACGCATTCATTTCCCCTTGGTTTACACAGAGAAATGATAGCAATACAAATGGTCAGCAGTATGACGGGAAGATTACAGGTTGGTAATCTTCAAATTACTGGGCAGGAAAAATTAGGGTAACGGTAGTCCCTTGACCTTGATGGCTCTGAACTTCTATAGAACCCGCATGAAGCTCCATGATGGATTTGACAATGGAAAGTCCAAGCCCCGTCCCTCCCGGGTCATGAGAGCGGGATTGATCGGCGCGAAAAAATCGGTCAAAAATACGGGGAAGATCCTCTGCGTTAATGCCAGTACCTGTATCATGAACAGTAACAGCGGTGACTTCATCGGATTTTTTTCTTACTTGGATAGTAATTTCCCCATCTTTTGGCGTATATTTAACGGCGTTAGAAACAAGATTTGTCAAAGCCCGCTTAAATAAAAGGGGGTCCCCGAGGATCTGTCTATTTCCTTCGCATGAAATCCTTATCCCTTTTTCTTCTGCAAGCGCGTCGTAAAACTCTTTGACGGTTTGGATTTCCTTTAAAGGATCGAATGCGCTTTTTTTGAGCAGAACTTGCGTATTTTCTGCTCTCGCCAGAAAAAGCATATCGTCGATCAACCGTGAAAGTTTCCTGTATTCTTCAAGATTGGATTCCGCGAGCTCTTTGAATTCTTCCTGAGCCCTCGATTTAGTCAGTAAAACTTCTGTGGTCCCCATCAAATTGTTAATCGGTGTCCTGAGTTCATGAGCAAGGTCAGCTGAAAATTGGGAAATCTGAGCGAAAGATTTTTCAAGCCGCTTTAGCATACCATCAAACGCGACGGCTAAATCCCTCAGTTCAACCGGCCAATCATTTCTCGTTAACCTCTCGTGAAGATGCTCGGCGCTGATTTTCTTAACTGAGCTTGCCATCTTCTTGAGCGGAAGTAACCCTCTGCGGGTAATCCAAATCCCTGCAAGACTTGCCAGAACAACACCTCCAAATAGAATCACGCTAAGCTTTCGCCGGTAAATTCTAAGAATTTTTTCATCTGCGGTAACATCTGAAACCAGTTCAAGGAGCCATTTTTTTTCCGGAGAACCGGACAGGACCCAGGCTGAAGACAACAGATAAATCCTTCCACCCCAATTTCGCTGTGTGTAGTTTTCGATGTCAATTTGCTGACTATTAAACATCGGAAATTCAGCTGCCGGAACAGGCATGCCAGAGCTCTCAACAAGGACTGCCTTCTTTTCATCCAAAATCCTCACAAAATATCTCGGGATTCCCCCTGCCGAATTTTCTAATTCAATTTTTTCTTTAAGCTCTCCAAATTCCGCAGGGCGATCATGAATGAATTGCCTAAAAAAATGCATCTGATCTTTTAGAAAAGAACTATCATCCATTTTTAAGTCATGCGCAAGCGCACGGTAGAGATAGATCCCCGATCCGACCAATAAAGCGAAACTCGTGATTGCATAAAGAAGAGTTAATTTTAACGAAATGGAAATGGGAGATGGAGATTTCCGGGGTTCAACGCTCTTCAAGAACATACCCCATGCCGCGTATCGTATGAATCAAAGGCTTTCCAAAAGGATCGTCGATTTTACTGCGCAAACGGCGTACTGCGACGTCAACCACATTCGTATCACTGTCAAAGTTCATATCCCAAACCTGTTCAGCAAGTATGGTTCGAGACAAAACATCTCCGGCCCGGCGCGCCATAAATGAGAGGAGCAAAAACTCTTTTCCGGTTAATTCAATCTTCTTAGCACCGCGCGTAACCTTGTGCTTTAAAAAATCAATCTCAAGCTCTGCAATTTTCAATACTTCGAGGGGGCGATTCTGACCACGCCTAAGAATAGTTTGAATGCGGGCTAGAAGCTCCGAAAACGCAAAAGGTTTAACCAAGTAGTCATCCGCCCCGAGTTTCAAGCCTTTCACTTTATCGTCCACCGAGTCACGCGCGGTTAAAAATAATGCGGGTACATTCTTCCCCCCTTTTTTCAACTCAGTAAGCACGGACCAACCGTCCATGCCTGGAAGCATCACATCCAAAATAAGCAAATCATAATCTTTTGATGCCGCCAACGACAACCCTTCGTCCCCTCGCTTGGCCGTATCCACAACAAATCCAGCCTCAGTGAGTCCCTTTTTTAAATAGGCCTGAGTTTTAATTTCATCTTCAACAATTAGAATTCGCATACCCAAACCTTATAAGGCAGTTGTTTTATTAGCAATTTTAAAAATACTTTTCACTATCTCAAATCCGCTGTTCTTCAGTTGAATCGGCACAGGGTTTGATTTGATCTCTGGCATCTGCAAATTCGTTTCATTGTTCAGCGAAATCGTTCCTATGGTGATTTCACCGTCGGTGTAATACCAGTCACCGCCTCCATTACGGCCCTGCAATGTCACGCCTACGCCAGTCACTTGAAAAAGAGCTGAAAGCTGCCCCACATTCTTAAGATCTTCCATCAAATTGTCACGTTCTTTATCCACGTCAGGAGCAATGTGATGGGTCACTTGCCCCGTGCGATGACTGACTCCAACACTACGATCAAAGGTCGCCGCCGCAATCCAAAGAGGCCGTCCTCCTATACCAAGTTCATCAGAGCGCCATAACCGTACATGATGCCGCTGCCTGGCATTATTCCCCACCAGTTTCTCAAAAGCAAGATCTTGCCGCCGTTCCCAAAGGTAAAGATTACTAATAGGAGCATCCGGATAAGAACGCCCGATCAAAACACTTTCTGCAATTTCTAAACTCGTTTTTAATGTGACGGGATCTGCGGGGTGCCAACCGGCTTTGAGCAGCGCATGAATAACTTCTGATTGACTGCCAATAAGTCCAACGTTAAGAGGATCTCCAGGAATCCCCTCTTTTGTCTGCGTTGTTTTTGGAGAATTTTGCACAGCGGGATGAAACTCATAATGCACCCATAAAATTGGAAGCAGCAAATAAGCTATAAGACCATAAAATATTAGAAGGGATACCGTTGCTTTGAAAAAAAGTTTCATGAAAACGTTAAATAATACCCCTCTATGAAATTAATTCTGAATAAATTGCTACTTCTTTTTAAAAAGACAATAAGCAAAATTTTGAAAAGTATTAAAAGGTGTCTGATGACGCTCCTTGCTGCTTTTTAAAAGACTGAATCTCTCCCCCAATTCCCGGCTCAATGTTTCCGGGCTATAGCGCATAACCTCCAGACCGCTGCATTTTAGAGGGCCTTCAAGACTGAAAGTTGCCATAATTAAATACCCGCCAGATTTGAGCGAGTTCGTCAAAGTTTTAATGTATTTTTTTCGGTCTTCCGGATTTGTCAGGAAGTGAAAGACTGCTCGGTCATGCCACAAATCAAAACTGTCAGGAGGAAATGATGTCTTGGTAATATCGGCTTCAATCCAAGTCACCTCCTGCGCACAATTCCCTAATCGTGCCTTAGCCTTCTTTAAAGCTTCCGACGATAAATCAACCACCGTAATACGCTCGTATTTTTGAGCAAGAAGATCATCCGCAAGCGTTGAAGCACCTCCCCCTACATCAATGATGGAAGCGTTTTTAGAAATACCTGTTTCAGAAATAAATTTCAGAGATATCGCTAAATGCGGCTGGTACCAACTTACGCAAGATGGGTCCTTTGTTTTATAGACGGATTCCCAATGTCCTTTACCATCGAGCATTTTCAGCCTCTCGGCCAATACATGATCAGTGCAATTCCAACCAAGCAAAGAAGCGCGCCAATCATATCTGCACCATCAGGAACGGTTTTATCAAAACCCCATCCCCACAGTAGAGACATGACAACAAACACGCCGCCATAAGCTGCATAGACACGCCCAAAGTTGGCGTGTTGAAACGTAGGGATGATACCGTAAAGAATTAAAATAACACCGCCTAATAGACCGACTGCCAAACCTTTCCCATTACGGATCGACTGCCAAACTAAATAGCCACCGCCGATTTCACAAAATCCCGCAAGGATAAATAAAAGAATGGATTGTGCGATGGCTCTCATGAAGAAACCTTATTCGTGGGAATGAACCGGAAAATTACCGTGGCGATGCTGGCCCATTTTATAATGCTCGCCTCCGAAACTACTTTCCGTATCAACATGAATCATGACATGGCCCAAATGAGGAAGGTGGTGAAGTAGTTCGTGGCGGACCTCTTTTGCTATCTCGTGGCCTTCTTTTGCGGACGCATCGTTTTTTACAGCGATATTTAATTCCACATAAAGCTTATGGCCTACCCAGCGAGCTTTGATCTCATCAACTTTTTTTACTCCCGCCACGTGTTCCGCCGCATGAGTCACTTCATCCAACACATCAGGATCGACACCATCAAGCATACGAGTCAAGATTTCTTTCCCCGAACTCCAAACGATGAAAAGAATCGAAACTGTAATCACAAAACCTGCGATCGGATCCGCTAAAGGAAATCCGAAATGAACTCCAAGCGCTCCCGCAATGACTGAAAGACTCGCCCAACCATCCACTCTGGCATGATGACCATCAGCGATAAGCGCCGCGCTCCCAATTTCTTTTCCTACTTTAATTCTAAAAATCGCAACACCTTCATTTCCTACGAAGCTAAGAATCGAGGCTAAAATGACAACCCCTAAATGATGCACAGCCTCGGGATGAAAGAATCTTTGCACTGCTTCATATCCCGCCACAACTGCGCTAAAAAAAATCAATAACAAAACCATAACACCGGCGAGGTCTTCAATGCGGCCATAGCCATAAGTAAATCGTTTACTCGGTTTCAATCTTGCAAATAGAAAAGCAGCGCCGAGCGGAATGGCCGTAGCCGCATCTCCGAAATTATGAATTGTGTCTGCCAGGAGAGCGATACTGTTTGACGCAATAACAACGATAAGCTGAAGTATCGCCGTTATCATCAAGGCTATAAACGACCACTTTACGGCCCAAAGACCGCGTTCATGACTGACGATGGACGGATCTATGATGCCATGGGAATGAGCGTGTGAATGATCATGCCCCTTATGCTTTTTGCTGTGTGAATGGCTATGTTCGCTCATGTTTTAAACTCCTCATTAATCAATAGTCTCTTCTTTTTCAAATCGTTTGTAAAGGACGGGCAATACAAGCAAAGTCAAAAAAGTAGAGGAAATCAGCCCCCCGATAACAACCGTAGCAAGAGGGCGCTGCACTTCAGCCCCCGCTCCGTGGGAAATAGCCATGGGAATAAATCCCAGGCTTGCCACGAGAGCCGTCATAAGCACAGGACGGAACCGGGTTAAGGCTCCCTCTTTCACAGCCTCCGGAATTTTTAACTTATTTTCTTTACGCAATTTATTGATAAATGAAACCATTACAAGCCCGTTTAAAACCGCAACACCAAACAGGGCAATAAATCCAACCCCCGCTGAAATGCTAAAAGGAATTCTGCGGATAAAAAGCGCAAGAATTCCCCCGACTGCAGCAAGAGGAATTCCGGAATAAACAATCAAAGCGCTTCGCAAAGATCCAAAAGCAGAATAGAGCAGCACGAAGATAACAAAAAGCGCAGTAGGCACAACAATCATAAGCCTTTGCCGTGCGCTCCGAAGCTGTTGGAATGTTCCGCCCCACTCAAGGTAATAACCGCTCGGGAGCTTCACGTCCTTATCAATCGCTTTCTGAGCTTCTTCTACAAAACTCTCAATATCGCGGCCTCGGACATTACATTCAATCACGATTCTTCTTTGTCCGAATTCACGACTAATCTGGGCGGGCCCCGTTTCAATCGAGATCTCAGCAATCTGCCCCAAAGGAATAGGAATTCCACGCGGAGTAAAAATTGGAATATTTCTGATCGTCGAAAGATCCGGTGGCGCATCAAAAGCGAAACGCGTGACTATTGGGAAGCGTCTTACACCTTCAAATAAAACGCCCACCGGATGACCCGCGCGAATTGCTTCCACAGTCGAAAGGACATCACTGATATTGACCCCATATCGCGCTAATTCTTTTCGGTCTGGAATAATTCGCAGGGTTGGAAGACCCTCTATTTGCTCGGTCTTAACGTCACGAGCTCCTTTAATTTTAGAAAGCACTTTCGCAAGCTCTTCTCCTGAACGGTGAAGGGTTTCAAGATCAGGGCCAAAGAGCTTTACAGCAATATCTGAACGCACCCCTGCAATGAGTTCATTAAAACGCATCTCAATAGGCTGCGTAAACCCAAATCCTGCCCCTGGGACTTCTTCACTGAGCGCCTTAGACATTTTATCGATAAGCTCATCTTTGGTTTTTGCAGTTTTCCAAAATTTCTTAGGACGTAGGATGACAAAAATATCTGAAAGCTCAATTCCCATTACGTCCGTAGCTACTTCAGGACTGCCAGTCCTTGAAACAACGGTTAAAACTTCCGGGAATTTTTTTAAGGTCTTTTCAACACGCAAAGTCGATGCTACTGAACCTTGCATTGAAATACTCGGAAGCCGCCAAGCTTGAATCGCTATGTCGCCTTCATCCAGAGCAGGAATAAATTCCCCGCCTAAAAAAGGGAAAAGCGCAAGGCTGAATAAAAATAAAAAGAGTGCGGAAAACATAACCCGCTTGGGTTTATTAAGCACCCAGGTTAAACGTCTCTCATAAGCACCCTTAAGACGATTTAGCCATTTGATTTCTTTTTCATGCACTCCTTTCGCAAACCCCATAGAGCATAAGGCCGGCACAATCGTAAAAGCGAGAATCAGAGAACCGATTAGCGCAAGAATCACTGTATAAGCCATCGGTTTAAACATTTTTCCTTCCGTCCCGGTTAATGTCAGGATAGGAAGATAAACAATCATGATAATCCCTACGCCAAAAAGAATGGGCCGCGCGACCTCATGGGCGGATTGCTCAATGACGAGAGGCACATCCTTTCCTTTAGCCTTTGATTCATGAAGTTTTCTCAATATATTTTCAACCATTACTACCGCACCATCCACAATCAGTCCGAAATCAATCGCACCCAGGCTCATAAGATTTCCAGATATTTTTCCTGTCACCATTCCGATAAAAGCAAAAAGCATGGAAAGAGGAATGACAAGCGCGACAAAAATTCCGGCCCTGAAATTTCCAAGAATAAGAAAAAGGACTGCGATTACAAGAATGCCGCCTTCGATCAGGTTTTGCTGTACCGTGTGCAAAGTACGGTCAACCAAAGTGGTGCGGTCATAAAAAGTTTTGATCTTTACACCGGGAGGTAAAGTTTTCTGGATCTCCTTAATTTTTTCATCCACCCGTTTGGACACAATACGGGAGTTCTCACCAATCAGCATTTGAGCCATACCGATAACCGTTTCACCCTGCCCGTCAATCGTGGCCGCACCAAGACGAGGCATGAAACCTTCTTTAACCACAGCGAGATCTTTGACACGGATCGGCGTTTTATCTTCCCGAACCGCAACAACTGTTTCCTCGAGATCGCCCGTATTTTTTATAAGCCCTTCACCACGGATAAGAAGCTGTTCTTCAAAATGCTCAATCGTGGCACTTCCTACAACAGCATTGTTCTCCATGACGGCATCAAAAACAGATTTAAGCGGAATTTTATAGGCCACAAGTTTCTTAGGGTCCACCTGTACTTCAAACTGCTTGGCGTAGCCTCCCCAAGCATTAACTTCCACAACCCCGGGAACTGTTCTCAAACGATAGCCAATGTCCCAATCGAGTAGCGTTCTCAACTCCATCGGGGTATAACCTTTTCCTTCTACCGCGAAATGATAAACCTCACCAAGCCCCGTGGTTGTCGGCCCAAGTTCCGGTGATCCTAAATTCTGAGGAATAGACTCTCTCGCCTCGATCAGTTTTTCTTGAACGAGCTGCCGCGCAAAATAAATATCCACAAATTCCTTAAAGACAACCGTTACGGCGGAAATTCCGTAGCGCGATACAGATCTTATTTCCTGAATATTAGGAAGACCGTTCATAGCTGCTTCGATGGGATAAGTAATCAGTTCTTCAACTTCCTGAGGACCGAGCGCGGGAGACTTGGTGAGAATCTGGACCTGCACATTTGTTACGTCCGGCACTGCATCGATAGGAAGTTTCGTGAGCGCAACAATTCCAATACCAATTAAAAGGAAAGTGAACACAAAAATTAAAAGTTTATTACGAATTGAAAAGGAAATCATTTTTTCAAGCATATTATTCCTCGCCCAATTCGCTTTTCAAAAGCTCGGATTTCAAGATAAAGCTGCCTTGCGTCACAATGATCTCTCCTTCACTAAGCCCTTCGGTAATGGCTGTCTCTTTGTCAGTTTGAGTCCCTACCTTTACTGACCGCACCTCAAAGGTTTCATCGTCTTTCACAACAAACACCGTATCGCCATTTTCCATGTTTTGAACGGCTGCCCGGGACACAATGAAAAATTTCTGTTCGGACTCGCGTTCAATTTTCCCATTCACAAACATACCGAATTTCACAAGATGGTCTTTGTTCTCAACATCCACCCGGATTTTAATGGTCCGGCTGTTTTCATCCACACGAGGAGAAATGAAAACCACCTTTCCTTCAAATTCTTTATCAGGATAAGCGGAAGTCGTGACAATTACTTTTTGCGCTAATTGAATTTTTCCCAAATCTTTTTCATACACATCAAAACTAGCTCTTAAGACATCGGGATTCGCAATGGTCACAATTGAAGTCAAAGGATCAACAGAATCGCCCTCTTTCACATACTGAGAAATGACGATGCCGTGAGAAGGTGAAAGAAGCTCCTCTTCCCCAGCGGAAGTCTGAACAGTGGCGATAGGACTTTTTTCCTCCACCGTTTGTCCCACAGCAACTTTAAGGCTTTTTAACACACCTTTTGATTTAGAGGCGACATAAACCGTATTCTCCGTATCCTGGGAAATCGAGCCATAGACCTCCAAATAAGAGATCAGTTTTCGTTTTTCGACTTTGGTTGTTTTCAGATCTATGGATTGCTGTATTTCTTTCTTCATGACAACCACAGGAGTTTTAGACTCTGGAGGAGCTTCCTGTTTTTTTGGGCTACACCCGATGACAATCAATGGAATTAATAAAAGAAGCCACTTTTTCATTATTTTTCTCCTTCTGGAACCGGCGTTTTCTGAAATGAACGCTCAAGCTGCGCTATTTTTTCCTGATAATTTTTAAGGACATTGTAATAAGCAAGTCGCGTTTCTTTGATCGTGCGAATATTCTCAAGATAATTCAAGAAGGCAAGCTCACCTTCTTCATATTGTGTTGTCACTTGCCTTAAAAGCTCATTAGCTTCATCAAGAGCTTTCTTTTGCAGCACCACCTGTTTATCCGCGAGCTCGGCTTCAAGAAAAGCCTGATAAACTTCCAAACCCACTTGTCTTTTAAATGCCTCGAGGTGTACGACTTGTTTTTCTTTTTCCGCTTTTGCTTCCTTCACTTGACCAAGATTAAATCCCCAAAGAGGATAGGACGCGGAAAGAAGAAGAGATGTATCATTGTCAAAGTCTTGCGTGCTTCGCTCAATTCCAATCGCCATTTGAGGAAGGAAAGTTTTGAGAATTGCGCTCCAAAAACTTTTCTTGCGGGAGCTAAGAAGCGTTTTTTCGATCTGCACATCCGGCCTCTGCCCCACCGCTTTTTCAATAAGATTGGCATATTGAATAGCAAGCGGCTCATAACTAAGCGCATCTTTTAAAGAAAGATCGTCCTCCGCACGCCGTCCCAGGGCTAGATTCATCTGTCCCTTTGAAACTTTTAAATCCTTTTCCACAACAAGGAGATCATTCTCCGCACGGGCCACTTCAATTTTGGCTCGAATCACTTCACTTTTACGGGTGCTGCCAGATTGAAAACGAGTGTCTACCTGACTCAAAAACTGGCGAGTAGTTTGAAGATTTTCGCGAGCAACATCCAAAGCTTTCTCAAAAGCGAGGATTTGAGCATAAACAGTGATCACTTGGGCTGAGATCTGAGACCAGACAATATTTAATTGGTTCTTCGAAATATTAACGCCATCATGGGCAATCCGGCCACGCAGAAAGCGAGTTCCCAGCGGATCGAGTGGTTGCTTAATCGCAACCGTATCAAGATTGCCGTCCCTGACTTGCTTTTCATCTTTAGTCTGTTTCTTTAACCCGCCAATACTGAGGTCAAGCTCCGGATCGGGTAACGCTTCCGCCTGAATCCACCTGCCATTAGAAGCGCTGATGTCCTTACGGGCTTCAATCATTTTAGGATTTTGGGCAAAAGCAATCCTAAGCGCCTGGTCAAGAGAGAGACTCTCCTGATTCAGAACGTCAGAAGCCTGAACAATAGAAGTCGAAAATGTTAATAAAGCAAAAAGGCAAAAATATCGGATTTGTTTTTTCATAACCGTCTTTTAAAAGTTAGAGTGCGACTAGATTAAATTACGGAAAGACAGACGGATTGCGTCTAGGATTAGACGGCGAGAGGTGGGTGAAAAATTGATCCGGCGGGCGGATCGGGAGCAAAGCTGAGAGCTGTAGGAATAAACAACATGGCAATTAAATTTGTGAAAGCGTTAACGCTTGGAGTTGACGGAAGCCATTGATGGTGAATCGAACAGCAGAAAAAACAGCACTGGGAATCATCTGCCGAACCCGAAACTGCCTTATCTTCTTTGTAAGCATGCGCGGGTTCAATTACTACGCAATTAATAAGCCCTGCGAGAGCCACAAATGCCATTAGCCCAATAAAGATACGCTTCATGTAAGGAATGTTACCATCCCTTTAACCCACCGTCAATCACATCAAAATCTTTCTCCCATCTCTTATTTTTAATAATCGGAGTGATTTCGGCAGACACTGTCTGCCGAATCCTCGCACAAGAAACCTTCAAAAGGGCCGACAAATATCCGTTAAATTTGATATGTGGAAGACCTACCACAAAATCATGAAGCAATATGGCAAGATTCCACTTGCCGAGGAACGGCGCTTGATTGCAGAAGCACAAAAGGGCTCAAGGAAATGCGCTGAGGAAATCGTTCTCCGGCATATTGGGTTTGTCGCATTCCGACTTCGACGGAAGGTTTTTCCGGAATATTTAAAACGGTTCGGCGAAGACTTGCTTCCTGATTCCTTGTCGATTTTGTATCAAAAAGTGGCGACCTATGATCTTAAATACCGAGATAAGCACGGCCATGCTAAGCCAGTCAAATTCGCTTCCTATATTTGGAAAAGAATCGACGGGCATATTATTGATTCATTGAAAAAGGAACTCGCTAAAGACAAAAAGACAAAGCTGGAAGAAGCTCTTTACGCGAGCACCCCTGAGGAGGAATTCATATAAGATCTATTTGGGAATAAGGGCTTTCCCATGAACAGGGATTGCTCTTCCTTTTTATCCTGAAATTAGCTATTATTTAGTCATGCACTCTGACCCGAAATCAAAGATTATCAACTGCGCCGTTTACACCCGCGTTTCTGTGGATGAAAGGGCTGAGACTCAGGCTTATTCTACTCTCGACAATCAACGGGACAGTTGCCTTTCCTATATCAAAAGCCAAAAATCTCAAGGCTGGCGGGTTTTCAAAACGTATGAGGATTCCGGTCAATCTGGAGGATCTCTTAATCGCTCCGCTCTCAAACAGTTAATCCACGATATTAAGAAGGGCCATATTCAGGTTATCGTGGTTTATAAAATTGATCGGTTAACAAGAAGCCATAAAGATTTCTATTCACTCCTTGAGGTTTTTAATCAAAACGGCGTGACATTTGTTTCTACGACTCAGCACTTTGACACCACTTCTTCTGCCGGACGACTTCTTCTTCACATCATGCTTGAGTTCGCACAATTTGAACGCGAGATGGCACAGGAGCGCACCTACGATAAACGTCTCGCGATGGCCCGAAAAGGGATGTACTGCGGGGGGCGGGTTCCGCTTGGCTATGACTCCAAAAAGAAGCAGCTGATCGTTAATCCAGAAGAAGCCAAGATTGTGCAGCTTTGTTTCGAACTCTACCCGAAACTTGGGTCGATGGGCGCCGTTAGCAAAAAATTAAACGAGATGGGATACCGTACAAAAAAATTTTACATTAAAGGAAGAAAAGGCGGCGGGAGCACCAAGTTCGACAAAAAGAAAGTTTCAAGCATCTTATCCAATCCACTTTATATTGGGAAAGTGCGCTTCACCGATAATAAGAATGATAAAGAATACCTTTTTGACGGAGAGCATAAACCTATTATTACTGACTCAAAGCTATGGAGCGATGTCCAAAATATCCTTTCCCTTAACCGCGAAACCCGAAAGACTTTTAAACAAAATAAATATCAAATGCTATTTCAAGGCCTTATCCGTTGCGGAGTTTGCAAAAGCCAGATGAGCAATTCCTCTAAACAAAAAAACGGAAAGGTTTATCTTTATTACCGTTGCATTGAGGCGATTGCTAAAGGCAAAACTGCTTGCACCATCAGAACGCTCCCGGCGGATGAATTGGAAAATTTTCTTATTAACGAATTCAAGACCCTCGGAAAGAACCAAAACCTTCTTAGGAAATCAATTGAAAAGGCTAATACAACAGCCAAGAAAAGCCTTGGGCCGTTACAGAAAGAAAAGGACGGTATTGAAGCCCAGCTTGTCAAAACGAATCAAGGATTAAGACGGCTCGTGGATATCCTCAAATCCGAGGACATGCCTCAAAAGAGGGTGCAGACACTTTTAAGCGAAATGTCAGATTTGGAAGCCTCAAAAGAGAAGCTGGAAAATGAATCTCACCGTATCAACACAAACATGCACCACCTAAGCCAGTACGTCATTGATACAGAAACATTCACCAAACTTTTTTCGGAATTTCAGGAAATCTTTGAAACTTTCTCGTTCGAAGAGAAGAGAAATCTTATTCTGTTGCTCGTAAAGGAAGTCGTTTATACGCCTAATAAGATTACGGTGAAATTCTGGGGAGACTTACCGGAAATGAACTTTGATTTGAAGAACCCGCCTGATTGGACCCCGCCACCCGGCGGGAATGATGACGGCCTCTACCCTCCAAAAGGGCCTAAGGGAAAAGGTGTAGAGGCTTCGGAACCAAGAGAAAAACAGGTTCGCTCCGGAGTGTCAAATGGCTGGGGGACTAGGATTCGAACCTAGACAGACAGATCCAGAATCTGTCGTGCTACCGTTACACCATCCCCCAACGGAGAAAATAATATCGGCTTCAGAAGAGTTCCGAAGATTTAAAGAAGAGGCGGTATTATAACCACTTCCGGGGCCAGTCTCAAGGTGTAAATCCCGAAGGAGATCAGGCCTGCTGCCGGCGTTTTTCCCGCACCTGACTCATAAAATAACGGAAAAGACGCGTTTGAAAGGGGTCCTTGGCTTGACGCTCGGGATGCCACTGAACCGCTAGAGTATTGGAGGGTCCTTCAACGGCTTCAGGGATACCGTCCTCCGCGACCGCGGTTATCTTCAAAGATTTTCCAGGAAGTTTCACAGCCTGGTGATGCTCACTATGCACTTCGATCGTTTTTTTTCGGAAAATCTTATGGAGCACGGAACCCGGCTGAATCTCCACTTTATGAAGCGGCTGAGTTTTAGAGCAGTGGTTGCGGGCACCTTTAACTTCGGATTTAATGTCCTGATGCAGAGTGCCTCCGCGCATGACGTTCAAAAGCTGCATCCCGTAACAGATCGCCAGCACTGGCTTGCCTCTTTTTTGCGCTTCCCGGATCAGGGTCATTTCAAAATAAGTGCGGCCTCGATAGATAGGCCTGACTTTTTTCTTCGTTTTTTCCCCATAGAAACTGGGGTGGATATCCGCGCCGCCAGGAATAATTAAACCATCAAGATGGTTCATGTAGGATTTAATATCGCGGGGAAAAGGATTAACGGGGATAATCACGGGAACACCGCCGGCTCTCAAAATGGCCCGGATATAGCGGTAATCACAGACCAGCTCAAATTCCGCGTAGAAAGGCTTAAGCTTGACGACTTCGCTGGTCACACCGATCATGGGTTTCCCCCGCAAAGTTTCTTTGCGGCGGCGTCTTCGGCGTTTTTTTACCAACGGGCCTCCTTTCTTCCCAGCCAGGCACGCTTGATGCTCGGAAGTCTCACGCCCAGCCTTGAAGAAAACTGTTCAAACGAATTTCCGTCCAGAAGTTCCTGAACGGCGGTGTAATAGCGTCTGGCAAATTGTCTCTGCCAGGTCGGCAGATGTTTCTTACGGCATTTCTCAGAAGCCTTACGTATAACTTCGGCCTGATTCCATCCTTTTTTGAGGTATTTAAATACGCTCAAAACCTCATCAGGAACATCCATTTTCCCGAGTTCTTCTTCATACTTTCTGAAAAAAATATCCGTGTAGTCCGAAACGCTCATCCAGTGATTATTCCAGACCAGCCGGGCTTTGACTCCTTTTTTAATCGCGGACTCCCGGGCTTTAAGATAATTCGCGTGCGTCGAATGGTTTAGGGAACCTTTCCGCGCAAGGCACCGCAGGGCAACCGCCCGGCAGACCGTCAGCAAAGCCGCGATGAATTCAGGTAAAGCGCTGTCACAAGTGCGGATTTCTAATGTAGGCGGTTTTTTCTTTCCGCCCCGGTTATAAGTAATCTCACGGTATTTCTGCCGGGTCAGATGCCCCCTTTTCGTCACATGGCAGTAAGTCACGGCCCCCTTCATCATCCGGTTGCTGGCCCAAGGCGTAATTTTCTCGCGCCACACCGGAGAATTCGCGGCGATCGCGATCAGGAAAGGAATGTGATCATGAAGATAAGCGGCCATTTTTTTGGCCTGCTCGTAAGAAATCCCTTTTTTCCCTGACGCCAGGTGAATATGTGTTCCCGCGAAACGGTCGGTCCAGCCGCCGATCGGGAAAATGACAAACCGTTCGTTCTTTTCCTCATGACTGCGGAAATGCGTGTACTTGCGCAGACTGCTTTTAAGAAGAAAGAGAGATTCGCGGATCGTGGCAAAAATACGGCTGTTATATTCAGAGCCGATGCTGACATCACGGGTAAACCGTTCCCCTTTTTCAACGATAGAGCGTTTGGGAAAGTGGAGTTCACGGCAGATGCGGTACTCAGGAAGCGCGATGGAGTAGGTTTCAAGCTCGACACCCATCGTCAGGACAGTTTTCTTACGGCTCATACAATTTTTAAAAGGTTATGTTCAGCCCGGAGGCCAGGTCATCGGTCTTCCAGCCAGGATATGAAGGTGAATGTGAAAAACCGTCTGCCCGGCTCCGGCTCCATTGTTAAAAACCAGGCGGTAATCTTCCCACTGGTTTTTGCGGGCAATTTCCCCGGCCTGCAGAAGCAATTCTCCAAGAATCGCGCGGTCCTCATCCGAAGCTTCTCCGACATTGGCAATATGCTGTTTTGGGATGACCAGCACATGAAACGGCGCCTGCGGATTGATGTCATGAAACGCGTAAATCTTATCGGTTTCATATTCAGCTCTGGAGCGGATTTCCTTACGGATGATTTTGCAGAAAAGACAGTCGTCCATGTTATTTTCCGAACTGGAGAAATTTCTTCAGACGCGCCACGCAAAGATCACGGCCCAGCACGCTCATCAGTTCAAACAGGCCGGGCGTGACCGTTTTTCCGGAAATAGCAAAGCGAAGCGGATGAATCATATCTTTGGCTTCAATCCCCCAGCCCGCGGCGTTCTCGCGGGTCATGGTTTCAATGCGGACGGGGTCTTCGAAAAACTTCTCATCTTCATCCGCGGCGCTTTCCATCCACGCTTCCAAATGGCGCTTCAGGGGTTTGTTATCCAAAAAGGAAGCCGCGGTCGGCGGGTCGTAAGCGATCGGCGCGTCAAAACAATAAGCCGCCTGAATTAAAAGGTCCTTCAAAGTTTTAATACGGCCGCGGTAAAGAAGCGCCATACGTTTCCACCGTTCCGCCGGCATTTTTTTGATTTCCGCTTTTTCATAAAACGCGGTAACTCTGGCAAGGTACTCGTTCTCCGAAAGCTTTTTGATCTGCTGAGCGTTGATCCAGTCCAGCTTTTCAGAGTTAAAGCGCGCGTTAGCTTTATTGATCCGCTTCAAGGAAAATTTCTTGCATAATTCTTCAAGCGAATAAAGTTCCTGATTGCCTTCCGTTCCCCAGCCCAAAAGCGCCAGATAATTCAGCAATCCTTCAGGAATATAACCGTCTTCCCGGAACTGCGTCAGCGAAACGGCGCCGTGTCTTTTAGAAAGCGGGGTTCCGTCTCCACCCATGATCAAGGGCAGATGAGCGTACTTCGGAGGTTTCCAGCTCATAGCCTCATAAAGAAGAATCTGGCGGGGTGTATTGGAAACATGGTCGTCACCGCGGATCACGTGCGTGATTTCCATTTCATGGTCATCAATCACACAAGCCCAATGATACGTTGGATAGCCGTCGGATTTAATAATCACCAGGTCGTCAAAAAGCGCGGTATCAAACTGAAGTTCTTCATGCACCAAATCATGAAACACGGCTTTTTTAGGCGGCATCTTAAACTTTACCGCGGTTTTCCCGTCTTTCTTTTCCTCGTAGGCCAAGCCTTTTTGGATCAGCTCCTGAGCATACGCGCGGTATTTTTCCAGACGCTCACTCTGACGGATAATGGCTTCATCCCATTTTAGGCCGAGCCATTCCATGGAAGTCAGAATTTCTTTTTCAAATTCAGGCTTGGATCTTTCCCGGTCCGTGTCTTCAATGCGCAAAAGAAATTTTCCGCCAGAATTCCGGGCATAAAGATAATTAAATAAAGCCGTGCGGACTCCGCCGATGTGCAGGTAGCCCGTAGGTGAAGGGGCAAAGCGGACGCGTGTCATGGAAAAACCGGAGAAAAACGGGTTGGGGTTGGAATCAATTCGTTTTTGAGTTCTGGACCTTGTTTACAAGTTCGCGGATTTTACCGAGGTCGAGAGGCTTTTTAAAACAGGCCACGGCTCCAAGCGCCAGAATTTCCTTTTCCTTGTTGGCCGGAATGTATCCCGACATGATTGCCACAGGGATGTTCTTAATCTGCTTAATTTTTTCAAAAGCTTCACGGCCTTCCATCCTGGGCATCAGCACGTCCAGGAAGATCAGATCATAGTCCGCGGCTTTAACTTTTTCAATAGCTTCGATGCCGTTGAGGGCCATATCCACTTCATGACCGTCTTCCTGAAGAATATCACTGAATTCCTCACAAATCATCTTTTCATCGTCAACTACGAGAATTTTAGCCACAAACACTCCGATAGGTTGTCCGTCTCAGACCGGAAATTTGAAATTTTCTCTCAAAGTAGCGAAATAACCGCGCCGTGAACTTTTTACGAGCTTCAAAGGCGTGCTAGCCTTCATAATTTCAACAGTATAGCTATCGTCGATTTCGAGATTTTCTTGACCGTCAGCGGTCAGGAGGGCCTTGGCGGAACCCCTGGGATTGTGAATCCGGACAGATATCTTTTCGCTGGCGGAAACCACAATCGGTCTAAGTGAAGATGTATGCGGACAGATTGGCGTAATAATCAAAGCTTCCAGATGAGGGTGAACCATCGCGCCTCCCGCTGAAAGTGAATAAGCGGTAGACCCCGTTGGAGAAGCGATAATCACACCATCCCCGGCAAAGCTGGTCAGCTTTTCATCCGAAACATGAATCTCAAGATGCAGAATCCGGCACAAGCCTTCGCGCCCGATCACGATATCGTTAAGCGCGAGAAACCGTCTTTCCTTCTTCGTCTTTTCACTGCGGGCCGAACTTAACAGCATCAAGCGGTCTTCAATTTCAGAATGCCCCAGAAAAAACGTGCTCAGTTCTTCAAAAATCTCTTCTTTTTTAACCTCAGTCAGAAATCCAACCCGGCCCATGTTAATTCCCATGACCGGCACGGCCGCGCCTCGCAGGCGGGATGCCGCGGAAAGAAGGGTTCCGTCACCGCCCATGCAGATAATCAATTCCGCGCCGTGGAGCACGCTTTCAATCGATTCAATCTCACCGGTCTCTGAAACCTGGCAATCGCGCTTTTGAAGCCAATCACGAAGCTTAGGCAGGAGTTCAGCCGCGGACGGCTTGCTTGAATTATAAATGACGGCAACTTTTTTCATGAAAGGGTCAGGGCTCAGGAAGCCGGGGAAAAAGCAGGGGTGTTAAAGCGGAGTTCGCTGAGAACGCGGGCGGCAATTTTTTCAGGTGAAAGCCCGAAGCGGTCAAAGAGGACTTCCTTGCTTCCCTGCTCAATAAAATGATCGGGCAGCGCGAAACGGTGCGTAAATACATCCGACGCTTTATTCTGTTCCAGAAATTCCAAAACTTTGGAACCGAACCCGCCGGTTAAAACATGTTCTTCCAGAGTGAAAAGAAAACGGCTTTTTTCAATCGAATCCAAAATCAAACGTCCGTCAAGAGGGCGGGCAAAACGCATATTTACAACCCGCACATTCGTGCCCTGAGCTTTAAGCAAATCATGCGCCTTGAGAGCGATTTCTACCATACTGCCCAAAGCAAGCAAGGTTGCGTCACTGCCTTCGCGGATCACTTCCCCCTCACCAATGGCGAAAGGCGCGGACGCGCGCGTATAATCCAAATAAGTTTTAGGCACATTTCCCCGCGGGAAGCGCAGAGCGAATAAATGCGGGTAATCCAGCGCGAGCTTCATCATCTGATCCATTTCAAATTCATCTTTAGGAGCGGCAATTACGGCGTCGGGAATGTGCCCCAGGTAGCTGATATCAAAAACACCGTTGTGCGTCGCTCCATCGGCGCCGACCAGTCCGGCACGGTCCATCGCCACAACCAAAGGCTGACGCTGAAGCGAAATATCATGAAGCAGGTTATCCTGAGAGCGCTGAAGGAAAGTGGAATAAATCGCGCAGACGGGTTTAAAACCGCCTTTGGAAAGAGCGCCCGCGAAAGTCACCGCGTGCTGTTCGGCGATACCGACGTCAAAAAATCTTTCCGGAAACTTTTTCTGAAATTCAACAAGCCCGGTTCCGGAAGGCATAGCCGCCGTAATGGCGACAATCTTCTCATCTTCCTGAGCCCGCTTGATCAGGGACTGAACAAAAATTTTGGTGTAGGCAAGCCCTTCGGTTTTGGCTTTTTCAACTTCCTGCGGGCTCTTGATCTTCTCGCCTGTTTTCACGTTAAAAGGCGTCACGCCGTGACCGCGCTCTTCCGTGTCTTTTTCAGCAAAACCGCAGCCTTTTCCTTTCTGCGTAATAATATGAAGCAGACTGCAATCCTTAAGCGAAAGCACCTTGCGCAGAGTCTCAACCAGACTCACTACATCATGGCCGTCAACGGGCCCAAAATAACGCAGACCCATTTCTTCGAAAAGAATCCCGGGAATCAGCAGATGCTTGACACTCTCAAGGCTTTGGGCCGCCAACCGGCGCAAACGAGGGAATCTATCGATCTGTTTTTCAACCTCAGAGCGGACCCGGTTATAAAGAGGATTGGTCAGAACTTTATTCAGGTACTTGCTGATCCCGCCCACGTTTTTGGAAATCGACATTTCATTGTCGTTCAGAATAATCAGCATTTCCCGTTTCAGATGGCCGGCATTGTTCAGCGCTTCATAAGAAAGACCGGCGGTTAAAGCCCCGTCGCCGACGACGGCCACGACCTTTTCAGAAGATTTGCGCAGATCACGCGCGACCGCGAGACCCAGAGCCTGAGAAATCGCGGTACCCGCGTGGCCAACGATAAAATGATCATGGGGATTTTCAAAAGGAGAAGGAAAACCGCTGATACCTTCATGCTGACGCAGGGTGTGCATTTGCTCGCGCCGGCCGGTAATCATCTTGTGGACATAAGCCTGATGGCCGACGTCCCAGCAAATTTTATCCGCAGGAGATTCAAGCACGTAGTGAAGCGCGATATTCAGTTCCAGCGCGCCCAAACTCGCGCCCAGATGACCGCCGGTCTTGGAGACCGCTTCGATCAGAAAACGGCGGTATTCATCCGCCACTTCCGGCAGGTTTTCAAGCGGAACCTTTTTCAGGTCCGCGGGTGAATTAATTCGATCGATCCATCGATACATGTTTACCTCTGGGCAGACGTTTCAAAAGAAAGTCCGCGAGAAATAGAAGTTTTTCAGCCTTTTTGCCAAGCGGATGAATTTCCCGTTTAGCATGCGCGATCAAGTGCCTCACTCTTTGGCGGACTTCAGTTTCATGAATCAGACGGGTGTAACCGTCACGGTCCAGGCAATCGTCAATCAACTGAAAGGCCAAGCCCAGCGCTTCACCGTAATGAAGCATACGGGACTTAATGTCTTTGGAGGCACCGGCTGCAATCGCACCGCTGACGGCGGAAGCTTTGATCAGCATTCCAGTTTTATGGATACTGATAAAGTCCAGCATGGGAAGGCTGAGCTCCCCCGCGGGAGCCGTCAGTTCAGCAACCTGACCGCCGATCATACCATAAGTTCCCGCGGCCGTCGATATCTCCCCCAGGAGCTGAATAGCCCTCCCAGCAGGCTGAATTCGGGACAGTAAATAGAAGGCATGGTTCAAAAGTCCGTCCCCGGCCATGATAGCCAGCGCCTCCCCGAACTTTTTATGGCAGGAAGGTTGGCCTCGACGTTCGTCATCGTTATCCAGAGCGGGCAAATCATCGTGAACCAGCGAATAGCAGTGAATCAGCTCCAGAGAAATAGCCGGAATAACCGCGTCCAGAGCGGAACCTCCCGCGGCTTCACAAGAAGCAAGCGTGAGAACCGGGCGGAAACGCTTGCCTGCGGGAAAAACGGAATAACGCATAGCCTCATGAACCGCAGAGGGATGCTGAGACGCGGGCGGGAGCATCTCGTCCAGGGATTTTTCCACCAATTCCAGGTAGGACTTGAAATAACTTTCGTACTTCAAATCAGGAGGTCCTCTTCATCATCTTTTTCCGGAACCGCTTTCGAAGCTTTGGATTTTTTCCGGGAAGATTTTTCTTCTTCATCTGAATCCTCCAGAGACTCGCGCTTCAAATTCCCGTCCAGAGACCGGGTCAAAACTTCGATTTTCTTTTCAGCCGCGGCCAGGCGCTGCTGACAAACGGCTGAAAGTTTCACGCCCTCTTCATACTTCTTGAGCGCGTCTTCAAGCGTTACATTCCCTTCTTCAAGTTCTTCAACAATCTTCTCGAGCCTTTCAAGGGCTTTTTCAAATTTGATTTCTTCAGCCATGGGATGCCTCCCCTGATTCCATTCCGGTCACCGTCGAATCCACAGTGCCGTTTTTCAAACGGGTGCGTATTCTATCACCTTTTTTGAGTTTTCGAACGTCTTTCAGCACGCCCCCATCCTCCCGGAAAGTCACGGAATACCCCCGGTCCAGAATGGCCAAAGGGCTCAAAGCGTGGAGCCGGCCCGCCCCTGCATGGAAAGCCTGCTTCTTCACCGCATAGCGGGATTTCAGGTAATTCTGCATCTGACGCAAAAGCTCATCGACCCGCTGGGAAAACTGATCAATCAGGATCTGAGGCTGTTTGAACGCGTGACTTTGTTCGAGAATTTCGAGTTCCTGCTTTTTAGATTCAAGAATCATCGACATCTGACCGCGCAGGCGTGCTGTCTTTTCCATCAATCCCCGTTCCAGCTCCTGGCGATTTTGCACCACAAGCTCCGCCGCGGCAGAAGGCGTAGGCGCGCGTAGATCCGCGACCAGATCACAAATGGTCCAGTCGATTTCATGACCGACGGCGGAAATCACTGGAATCTTGGATTCATAAACCGCGCGGGCCACAGCCTCTTCATTAAAAGCCCAGAGGTCTTCCATGCTTCCACCGCCCCGGCCTACAATCATGACGTCGACTCCGCCCAGCCTGTTCAATTCTCCAATGGCCCGTGCAATTTGCGCCGCAGAGCCTTCACCCTGCACCTGCACCGGATTAAGCAAAATCGTCGTACCGCAAAAACGGCGGTTGACCACGTTCAAAATATCCTGAAACGCGGCGCCCGTGCGGGACGTGACAACACCTACCACTTTTGGAAATCTCGGAATCGGTTTTTTGTGCGCCGGATCAAACAAACCTTCTTTTTCCAGCTTCTCCTTCATTTGGAGAAACGCCAGCTGGAGAGCTCCCACACCTTTCGGCTCCAGCCTTTCAATGTAAAGCTGGTACTGCCCGCGCGGTTCGTAAAGTGAAATTCGTCCGAAAGCCAGAACCTGCAGACCGTCTTTGGGTTCAAATTTCAAAAAGCGGTTCTGCCCGTTAAAAAACACGGCAGAAATCTGGGACTTATCATCTTTTAAACTCAGATACATATGGCCGGAACTATGTTTTTTAAAATTTGAAATTTCGCCCTCAATCCAGAGATTGGCGAATTTCTCTTCCAGAATCAGACGGATACCCCGGTTCACCTGGCTGGGCGTGTAGGCTTTACGCTGAACCGGTGCTTTTGGAACTCCCATTTCAATATAAGGTTCTTCAGTAAAACTCATTCTCTTTCTTACTCTGTAATCACTTGGTCCACAGGAAGGTCATGCTTCGCGACCGGAACTCTTTTAACCATCTGGCAGCGGAAAGCTAAACCTATTTTCTCCGCGCCGCTCAACCTCGCGAGAAATCGGTCAAAATAACCGGCACCGCGCCCGAGCCGGCGCCCTTTCCGGTCAAAACCCAGCCCAGGCACAAACGCAAGTTCAATGGACGCGGGTTTTCCAAGCCGGGAGCGCGAGGGTTTCGGTTCTAAAATACCGTAAGCTCCTTTACGCAGATCTTTTCTAAAATTCGCAACCCGGTAAATGCGGATTTTCTTTCCGGAAAGCACCAGGGGCGCGTAAACCTGCTTCCCATCTTCAAGGGCTTTAAGAATCAAACCGGACGTCTGGACTTCCGTTCCAAATGAGACATAAGTCAGAAGTGTCCGGCAACGGCGATACGCCGGATGTTTTAAAACACGCAAAAGAATTTTCCGGTTTTTAATTTGACGGGCACGGGGCGAAAGAAGCTCCAGTTTTTTTTTCAGGGCTTCCCGCATCCGGGATTTCTGGATTTTAATATCAGACGGCATCAGGGCTAATTTTTAAGTTTCGGGGCAGGCGCCGGAACCGCTCGTTCAATGCCGGACCGCTGAGCTTCTTCCATCACCATCTGTTCGGTTGGAGACTGAGCCGGAAGCCACTGGCTTTCCCGGCGGCGAACCTGAAGTTCCCGAGCATCAAGAACACGCTGTTTTTCCTGGAGCTGATAGTCCTGACGGCTGAGCCGGGCCTCCCATTCGGTGAGTCTGCCCTGCTCTTTTTGCAGTCCGTCCTGAGCCGCGCGCTTGGCACTTTCCAGATCGGCTTCAGACTTTCTCAACGCGGCCCACTCCCCTTGAATCTGGGTCTGCAGAGCGCTGAGCTGATTTTCACGGCCGGTCAAAGACGCGAAATTACGTTCAAGCTCTTCCCGGCTGTGACTGATCGCGTTATCATAATTTCTTTTTTCTTCCGCCGATTTATTTTTCTCCTGCTCAATTTTAGCTTTTGCCAGCTCGAGGGCTTTCAGATTCTGTTCCAGAGACTGTTCACTGGCGAGCCGGTCTTTTTCCCAGGCTTGTCTGGAAGCATTAAACGTTTCCACATTCTGAAGGTAAACCGCGTTTTGAGTTTCCAGCGCCGCGCGTCTTTTCTCAAATTCGTCAGCCTGTTCTCCCAGTTTTTTGCGGGCGGTCTCAAGATCTCCGGCCTTGCTGTCCAAAGCCGTTTGACGCTGATCCAACTCCAGATTCCGGGCATCCAGGCTCTGAGCATTCTGGGTTAAAAACGTCTGGGCTTGCTGCATGGCGGATTCCTTGGCGCTCCGCTCCTGAACCCAAGCCTGCTTCTCGGCCGTAAAAGCCTGCTCTTTTTCTTCCAAAGCTTTTTTCACCTGAGCGTTTTCATTTTCGAGACGCGAAGCTTTGGTTTCACGCTCGGAAACCGCTTTTTCAGCGGCGGATACCAACTGCTTTTCTGAATCAAGTTTGTTTTTCAATTCAGTTTTTTCAGCTTCCCAGGCCGTTCGAAGCTGATTGAATTCCGTCAACTGCTTTTCGTAAAGACTCTTATCCCGTTCCAAAGCCGCTTGCTGATTTTTAAACTTGGCCTGTTCCTGTAAAAGCTGATCCTGGCGCGAGGAAAGCTGACTTTTCGCTTCCTTAAGCATGAGGGTTTCAGATTCCAGCTTTTTCTGTCCTGTCGAAAGAACCGCTTCCCGCTGTTCCAGGTCCTTACTCCGCAAATCCAGAGACTGCGTCTGATCTTTAATGCGCGTTTCAGCCAGAAGTTTCTCATTTTCAAAACGCTTCCGGTCCTGATCAAGTAATGATTTCAGCTCAGAGGATTTCAAATCAAAAGCCTGTTTATCGGCGTCCAGAACCCGTCTCTCCTCGCCCAGCTGTTTTTTCTCATCAGATACGGCACGGGCCTTTTGATTCAGCGCGCTTTCACGGACGTTTAAAGCTTCCTGCCGGGATTCCAGACTGGTTTTAAGCTCTGAAACAGCCTGCTCACGGCCGGCCATTTCCAACGCCTGTGCTTTCTTTTGTTCTTCCCAAATAGTCTGATCCTGACTGAGCTTCAGAGTCCCGACCTTGAACGCGGCCTCCTCAGCTTCAAATGAACGGATGCGCTCGGCAAGAGAAGCCTGATCGGCCGCGATTAGGTTCCGGCTATCGGTCATTTTAGCTTCCCATTCCGAACGCATTTTCTCAAATTGGGTTTTCTCAGTTTCTAACTTCTTACGCTCAAGCAAAAGATCCGCTTTAGCCTGAGAAAGTTCTTTCTGGAGTCCGCTAAGCCGGGCTTCTTTATCAGTTACCGTTTTCTGGCGTTCTTGGAGCTGTGCGTCCAAAGCCCCAAGCCGGGCTTCTTCACCGCTTTTTTCATTCTGCCAGGCTCTTTTCTCCTCGTTCCAATGAAGTTTGTCATCAGAAAGCTGAGCGCGGGAAGCAGCAAGTTCCTTATCCTGATCGGCCAATCCCTGAGTCCGCTGATCAAGGCTAAGTTTAAGATTGGCCAGGTCCTGTTTCTGTGAAGCGAACTCTTCTTTACGTCCCGAAAGTTCGAGCTCCCATTTCTTTTGGGCGGCGTCAAGCTGATCACGGCCCCGTTCCAGCTCCGCGGTTTGAGCGCTCACAGCCGACTCACGGGCTTCCATGTCTTTTTGCCGCTGATCCAGAGCTTTTCTTTCCTGAGCCAACTTCTCCTTGAGAGGGAGGAGTTTTCCCAGCCGGACTTCAAGATCTCGCTCCTTATCCTGAAGCGAACTGTTTCTAGCGGCAAAATCCGCTTCCTGCAAATCCCGGGCTTTTGTCCATGCCAGCTTGTCGTTTTCGTAGGCCGAGATTTTACGGCCGAACGCGGTCTTCTCTTCCTCAAAAGCTTGCTGGCGTTTTTTCATCTCTTCAACAGATTGAGCCCAGCGGTCGCGGTCAGTCTGAAAAGCAGTTTTTTCCTGAACCAGCTCGTCACGGAGATTCTCCAACTGTGTTTTTTCGTCTTTGATTTTCATTTTTCCCGCCTCAACAGAACTTGAAAGCTTTTCGAGCCGGGCCTGTTTTTCTTCTACCTGAGCCTGACGGCTTTGCAGAATCTCCTGATCTTTTATAGATTCTTCTTCGCGTTTTTTTAAAGCTTCTATTTTTTTCTGATACTCGCCCAAATCTCGGTCTATCCTCGAGCGAGCCGCGGAAGTTTCATCTTCAGCCTGCTTACGCATCCGCTCAATACCGGCTTTTTCAGCTTCCAGCGCAGCACGTTCAGACTCCAGACCGCTTTTCTGTTTCTCAAAATCGGTACGCCGGGCTTCAAATTCCCGCTGAAGTGATTCAAAAACCTGCGTCTTTTCCTGTAACGCTGTTTCCTCTTCCCCGATCTTCTTCCGGCTCGCTTCAAGCACGGTTTGCTCCTGCGATCTGGCTTTAACCTCGCTTTCAAAAGCCGCCGCGCGGTCCGATAACTCTTTTTCCCTGGAAGCCAAATCAAGTTCCTTGCGGTTTAATTCTCCCCTCGCGTCTTCAAGCTGAAGCTTAAGAGCTTCCGCTTGTTGTTTTTCCTGATTCAAGGATTCCCGCTTGCCCAGCCATTCCTTTTTCTCAAACGCAAATGCCTTCCTCCCCGCTTCAAACTCCGACTCCCGCTTATCCAAATTTAATTGTCTATTCTTGAGCTGATCTTCCAAAACGGTCAAGGACTGCTGTTTCTGTTCCAACGCGGCCTTGTCGCCATCCAGCTGTTTTTGGAGCTCTTCGAACTTCTGTTTTTCTCCTGAAAAACTCGATTGTTTTTCCATCCAGATTTTTTTATTGTCCGCAAGTTCTTTACGCTCAGCTTCCAAATCACTCGCTGTTTTTTCCAGCTCCTGCTTGCGCTGAACAAAATCCTGCCGCTCCGCTTCCAGATCGGCTTTTAACCGCTCAATCTCAGCCTTCTGATTTTCCATCTGCCGGCTGGTCAGGGTAACGTCTTTTTGCTTTTCAATAAAAGCTTCTTCCTTGCGGAGAGCGTTAGCCTGACGGTCCTCAAGATGCTGTTTAAAGGCGGCCAGCTCCTGCTTGTTTTTCTCCAGCTCTGCTTTTTCTTTCTCAAAACTCTGGAGCTCTGACTCAAACTGCCTGCGGTCTTCCTGAAACCGTGTGATTTCTTTCCGCTGGTCTTCTTTTTCAGCATTAAACTTTTCACGTTCCTGACGGATAGCCGCGGAAGCTTCCTTCTGCTTTTCGACATCCGCCTGTATCCGGGCACTTAATTTCTGCTGATTCTGCTCCTGAAGCATTTTTGCCTGTTCCAGCTCTGATTTTAAATTCTCAAGCTCGCCGGCCATCCGCTGTTTTTCAGCTTTAAGAGTTTCAAGCTCCGCCTGACGGTCCGCTTCTTTTTGCTGTGAAATCTCAAGCGTTTCCTGGAGTTTCCCCTGAAGGGAGGACTGACTGCGGGCAAGTTCGCTTTTAAGCGACGCGACTTGCTTTTCCAGAACCGCTTTACCGGATTCCATATCCTGCAGACTCGCCTGAAGATCCGCGTCACGTTGTTGGGAGGCTTCAAGAGCTTCTGCCGCGCCGGCTCTCAGCTCTTCATTTTTCTTTTTAAGCTCCGCATTCAGCAAACGCAAATCTTCAAGCTGTTGAGCCGCCTTATCCTTGGAAACGGCCGCTTCTTTCAGCTGGCGGTTTTCATCCGTTAATTTTTGAACCTCGGAAATTAAATCCGTCTGCTGATTGCCGATCATTTCTTTCTCAGTTTTAAGACGGGTCAAACCCGCGTTCAGCTCGGCAAGCTGAGCCTTGAGGGTTTTAATTTCATCTTTTGCCGCGGCGTCCATATCCGCACTTTGTTTTTGCAGTTCATTTTTCTTTTGGCTTTCCCACGACTGTTTTTCCTGAGCGAAAATCTCACGGGCATTTAAAAGCGCCTGGCGGGATTTCTCTATCTCGCTCTTTTCGTCCAAAACCTTCCGTTCAAGCTGTTTTTGCCCGTTAACCGCTTCTTCCCTGACCGTTAGCTCTTTTTCCCTCTTATCAAGGCTTTCAAGGCGGGCTTCAAGCGCCTGCTCTTTTTGCGCCAATTCCGATTCCCGCGCGGTATTCTGGGCTTCCAGAGTTTTAAGGGTCTGTTCCTTTTCACCCTGCCCGGCCTGAACCGCCTGACGCGCTTGCTCCAGCTCCCCTGTTTTTTCTTCAAGCTGGCGGGTTTTTGCTTCAAGATCTTTTTCCCGCGTCGAGGCTTCCAACTTCAGCCTTTCCTTCTCTTTTTCAAGACCGGCAATCCGGCTTTCCAGATCTTTCACGGCCTCAGGCAACTTGGTATCCGGCTTAGGCGCGGCATCGATCTGCTTCTTTTGTGAAGCAAGACTGTCCAACAGGGAGGCGCGTTCTTTATCCCAATCCTGCCTTGCTTTTTCAAACTCGGCCTGTTTCTCCATAAGAAAATCTTTTCCGGACTCAACGGCACCCTTGGGAGGAGCTCCTCCGCTCTTCATACCCCGCTGAGCCTCAAGGTCCTGACTCAACTTTTGCATTTCAAAAGCTTTCTTCTGTTCCGTTAACTCTCCCTGCTGTTTTTCAAGATCTTTCAGCTTCTCCATCCACATCTTCTTAAACTGCTCACCGGAAACCATTTTCTGTTTCAAGTCCTGTTCCCAACGGGCCAGCGCCTGGCCTTTCGCCGTCAATTCCTTGTCTTTTTCAGAAAGTCTTTCAGAACGGCCCGCCTTCTGTCTCTTTTCAAGATCCTCAATCTTCTTCTTTTGGAAAAGAATCTCTTCGTCTTTCCGGTGAAGTTCTTCCAGAATCTGCGCCGTCGATTCAGGAACATCAGGCTTAAGTTCGCGCTTTTCAATATCCCAGGCTTTTTTACGGATTTCAAAGTCCTGAATCTTCTGAAGAAGGCCTTGCTTGATTTTTTCGAGCTGTTCCTCTTTTTTATCGAGAAACGCCATCTGCTTGTCGCGTTCTTTTTGCCATTGCTGTTTCTGCTTTAAAAAATCAGAGGTGGATGAGGAATCCTGATCGGCCGCGTAAACGAAGGGCGCGGCGGAAGATGCGGCGTTTATGAGGGCTAAAAAGAAAAAAAGCCCCATTGAAAAATGGAGCTTACTCTTTTTGTAGTCAGTGTTTGTGATAATTTTAAATCCTCTCCCCGAAGGATGCTTCATACTAGTACAGGGATTATAGGAAGTCAACGCTGTATAGGAGGGCAAAAATGCCTGACCGTAGACGGTATTCCTTAAACCGTCACGGATCAGGTATTTGCATTTGGATGCAAATGCCCCGGGCCGGAATTGAACCAGCAACCTTATCCTTAGGACGGATCTGCTCTATCCAATTGAGCTACCGGGGCGAAGAACGCTTTTTGCTCGATCCTTTACGAAGCACGCGGCCGATAAGAGGAGGACTGAGAAGTCCGACTACTTATCGCACTTGTGCCGTTAGCACAAGTGCAATGAGGATCCACTAACTTCAGGCACTCGCACTTGCACATAGGCGCAAGCGGATCAATCAGCTTCTTATGCCGTCAGCACAAGCGAAATGAGGATTAATACTGGATCAGGCTGGTAACGTCGTACTTGGAAAGCTTTTCACGGCCATTGAGGAAAAGAAGCTCTACAAGAAAAGCGATTTTCTGTACTTTTCCGCCCAGTCTTTCCACTAATTCCGCCGCGGCAAACGCGGTTCCGCCGGTGGCCAGCAGATCATCAATAATCGCGACTCTGGCACCTTTTTTAAGGGCATCTTTATGAATTTCAAGAATTGCTTCGCCGTATTCCAGCGCGTAACCAACCTGCTCTGTCTTATACGGAAGTTTACCTTTTTTACGCACCGGAACAAAACCGGCGCCGAGCTTATAAGCCACGACCGGGCTGAAAATAAACCCGCGCGATTCAATACCAACGATCACATCCACCTTCTTTTTTTTAAGCTCCTTGCAAAGATAGTCCACGACAACCTTAAAAGCGGAAGGATTCTTTAGAATAGGCGTAATATCTTTAAACAGAATTCCTTCTTTAGGGAAATCGGGCACATTGCGGACAAGCTTTTTAACGGCGCTCATATCCATGGGAGGCATCCTTCTTTATTCCTTAATGTAATTGCCGAGCGAATCGTTCTGCTCAGCGAGATGTTCGCGGATCTTCTTCAAAGCGGAGGCTTCGATCTGGCGGACGCGTTCGCGGGTAATGTCAAAATGCTGAGCAACTTCTTCCAGCGTATTGGCATCCTGTTCCCCCAGGCCAAAACGCAAAGTCAGAATCTTCCGTTCTCTCTCGTCCAGAAATTCCAGAAGTTTTTTAATCCGTTCATTCTTGAGAGTTTCGGCAATCTGCATATCAGGCGCGTGCGAGGAATCATCCTGGATCAGATCGATCAGTTCCGCGCTGCCGTCCAGGCTGACCGGCGCGTTCAGCGAGCTGGGCCGGCCGGCAATATTTTCAATTTCTTTCACTTTCTGCACGGAAACCTGCATGATCTTCGCGATTTCCTTACGGGTCGGCACACGGTTGAGTTTTTGCAGAAGTCCGTCACGGACCCGGCGCCATTTAGCGATAATATCGTACATATAAACCGGAATGCGGATGGTCTTGCCCTGGTTGGACAACGCGCGCATGATAGCCTGCTTGATCCACCACGAAGCGTAAGTCGAAAACCGGTAGCCTCGTTCCGGATTGAATTTTTCCACAGCGCGCATCAGGCCGATATTGCCTTCCTCAACAAGATCTGAGAAGGAAAGCCCCATATTGCTGTAGCGCTTGGCGATCGAAATAACCAGGCGGAGATTGGAGCGGATCATCTGGTGCCGGGCAGCCGCGGATTGCTTTCCCTGCGCCTGAATCTTGGTTGCCAGATCAATTTCCTGCTCTGGAGTCAGAAGAGGAATATGCTCGATCTGCTTCAGGTAAATCTTCATCGGCGTGCGGTCGAGCGTATGCTCCTCTTCCGCTTCACGGCGCTGCGCCGGATTCGTTTCGTGATCGTCTTCCTCGTCGTCGTCCCGCCGGCGCTTCCGGCGCTCATTGCCTGATTCTAAAGAAGCTTCGTTAACCAGAATATCGTGAGATTCCCGGCGAAGCTTTTCTTCAGTTTTAGGTTTTTTCTCTTCAGCTTTGCCTTTTGAGGAAGGCTTTTCAGAGGAAACGCGGGAAAGTTTCTTGGAAGAAGCCGGGGCCTTTCGGGAAACCGGCTTAACGGAAGTCTTGGACTTCTTGGGCAATACTTTTTTTGTTTTAATTTTTTTCTTGGCCATAGTCCATTGGGCCTCCGGACGCGGGTTAACCACGCGCGCCCGGAGGGCTCAAAGGTTCTGCCTTGTAAGGGCTGTTATTTCTTCTTTTTCTGACGCAACACCGCCTGCGCAGCTGCCAGACGGGCGATCGGAACACGGTACGGGGAGCAGCTGACATAGTTCATACCGACGCTATGGCAGAACTCCACGGAAGCAGGGTCACCGCCATGCTCACCGCAGATACCAACCTTCAGGTCCGCCCTACTTTTACGGCCTTTTTCGACGCCAAGTTGAATTAATTTTCCAACGCCTTCCTGGTCCAGGCTCTGGAACGGGTCTTTTTCGAAGATCCCGCGTTCCACGTAGGCGCCGAGGAAAGAACCGGCATCGTCACGTGAAAAACCCAAAGTCATCTGAGTCAAATCGTTGGTACCGAAGGAGAAGAACTCCGCGGTTTCAGCGATCTGATCAGCGATCAGAGCCGCGCGCGGGATTTCGATCATCGTCCCGATCATGTAAGGAAGTTTGGTTCCTTTTTCCTTAAAGACCTGTTCAATAGTCGCGATCATTTCCTCTTTCAGAATATCAAGTTCCTTCTTCATGCCCACAAGCGGAATCATGATTTCAGGGAAAACTTTAACTCCCTGCTTCTTCACGTTAATCGCCGCTTCGATAATCGCGCGCGTCTGCATCTGATAAATCTCAGGATACGTGATCGCGAGACGGCAGCCGCGGTGGCCAAGCATCGGGTTGAACTCATGCAGACTGTTGACTTTAGCCTTAACGGTTTCAAGAGAAACCTTCAGAACTTCAGCCATTTCCTTCTGGTTCGCGTCTTCATGAGGAAGGAATTCATGCAAGGGCGGATCCAAAAGGCGGACCGTAACCGGCAAGCCGTTCATAGCCTTGAAGATACCTTCAAAATCACCGCGCTGAATCGGAAGCAATTTGCCCAGCGCCTTTTCACGGCCGGCTTTGTCGTCGGAAAGAATCATTTCACGGACGGCAATGATGCGGTCGCCTTCGAAGAACATATGTTCCGTACGGCAGAGCCCGATTCCTTCAGCGCCGAACTTCACGGCAACCTTGGAATCATTAGGAGTATCGGCGTTCGTGCGGACTTTCATGGTGCGGATCTTGTCAGCCCAAACCATAAGTTTTCCAAAATCACCGGAAAGCTCAGCTTCGAGCGTCTTCATCTTCCCGGCATAAACCTGTCCCAGGCTGCCGTCGAGAGAAATCCAATCACCTTCTTTGAAAGTCTTGGAGCCGATCTTCATGCTCTTGGACTTGTAATCAATCTTGATCTCACCGGCACCGGCAACACAGCACTTGCCCATACCGCGCGCGACAACCGCGGCGTGAGACGTCATACCGCCGCGGGCAGTCAAAATGCCCTTGGCCACGTTCATACCGCCGATATCTTCAGGAGAAGTTTCAATACGGGTCAGAATCACAGACTCGCCTTTTCCAGCCCACGCTTCAGCTTCTTCCGCGCTGAAAACGATACGGCCCGTGGCCGCGCCGGGAGACGCCGGAAGACCCGCCGTCACAATTTCTTTCTTTTCTTTCGGATCAAAAGTCGGGTGCAGAAGCTGATCAAGCGATTTCGGCTCAACGCGCATGATGGCCTGTTCCTGAGTCAAAAGGCCTTCCTTCACCAACTCAACCGCGATGCGGACCGCGGCCGGAGCCGTGCGCTTGCCGTTACGAGTCTGAAGGATGTAGAGCTTGCCTTCCTGAATCGTAAACTCGATGTCCTGCATATCCTTGTAATGTTTTTCAAGCTTGGAGCGGAGATTCACAAGCTGTTTGTAAATATCGGGCCACTGCTTGGCCAGATCTTCAAGCGGTTCCGGCGTGCGGATACCGGCGACCACGTCTTCACCCTGAGCATTGACGAGGAATTCACCGTAAAACTTATTTTCACCGGTGGAGGGGTTGCGGGTAAAGCAGACGCCCGTTCCTGAAGTATCGCCCATATTGCCGAAGACCATCGACTGAACGTTAACGGCGGTGCCGAGCAAACCGCGGATATCATAAAGCTGACGGTACTTGATCGCGCGCGGGTTATTCCAGGAAGCGAAAACCGCGTTGATGGATTTTTCAAGCTGATCGTAGGCATTGTCCGGGAAATCTTCGCCGGTTTCTTTACGGTAAGCTTCTTTATACTGGCGGACTAAATCCTTAAGATCGCCGGCATTGAGCTCCGTATCAAGCTTCACGCCCAGCTTTTCTTTTTTGTGTTCCATGATATGTTCGAAATGTTCATGCTTGAGCCCCATGACCACGTTCGAAAACATGGTGATGAAACGGCGGTAAGCATCCCACGCGAAGCGTTCGTTTTCGGTCTTGATGATCAAACCTTGAACGACTTCGGAGTTAAGACCGAGGTTCAGAACGGTGTCCATCATGCCCGGCATGGAAGCCGCGGCGCCAGAGCGCACGGAAACAAGAAGCGGATTGTTGCGGTCACCGAACTTCGCGCCCATGGTTTCTTCAAGGCGCTTGATGTTTTCCTTCACCTGCTGTTCAAGACCGGCAGGCCATTTCTTGCCGGCTTTATTGTAAAGATCGCAGGTTTCAGTCGTGATGGTAAAACCGGCGGGAACAGGAATGCCGAGGTTGGTCATTTCGGCCAGGTTCGCGCCTTTACCGCCGAGCAGGTTTTTCATGCTGGCGTCACCTTCGGCCTTGCCTTTGCCGAAAAAGTAAACGTATTTGGCTTTTTTGCCGGTAGAAGCAGCTTTATTTTTGGACATAGTCTTCATGGTTCTCCTTTTTAACTCCTTTATATTGTAAGGGCGGGGCCTTCGGGGCACAGCCTTCTTATAATTGCGGAAAGGTGGGTATTATATCGAATCCAGGCCGGATAGCAACGAAAGATCAGCAATACGCTCCGTATAGAGCTGATTGATCTTTTTCATTAAAATCTGGCGGTTAGAGCGGATTGACGCATCTTCAACATTGACCATCACTTGCTTAAAAAAGTCGTTCACCGGCTGATAAAACACCTCGCCAAAGCGGGCCGTCGCCTTATCACAATCCTTGATACTTTCAATCTCCCAGGCCTTATCGGCCAGCACCTGGTACAGGACTTTTTCGGAAGGTTCACTCAAAGCTTCGGGCCTGACTTCCCCTTCCACTTTGATTCCTTTAATAATGTTGCCCGTGCGCTCTATCACTTTTGCCGCTTTAAGAAACGTTTTGGGATCTTTGTGATAAAGAGCCGTCAGTTTTTCATAGCGTTCAAAAACCTGCGCGAGGTTATCAGAATCGGAGCGAAGAACCGCGAGCAAAATTTCGTGTTCTTTCGTGCCCGGCTTGACTTGCAATTCAAAAATCACGCGGTCTTCAAAAAACTTTCTAAGTTTATCCTGCCATCCAGATTCCGTCAGCACATTGCCGTAAAGGCGTCCGGCCGTTTCAATCATATTCTTCGTGGAGAAATGAATCGAAAACGCGCGGATAAGCTTGATCAGCGACCCGCCGGCACGGCGAAGCGCGTAAGGATCCTGACTGCCGGAAGGCTGCATTCCAAGGCCAAAAGCTCCCGCAAGATGATCAAGGCGGTCAACAATGCCGAACATGGCGCCCAAAAAATTCATTTGCTTGGAAAGTTCACGGTAATCTTCACTCAGATTTTTCGGAAGGTATTGAGTGCCGATCGCTTCAGCCACCTCATGCTTTTCACCGGAAATCTTCGCGTACTCCCGGCCCGCGATGCCCTGAATATCGGGAAACTCATAAACCAAATGCGTCATCAGGTCAATTTTAGAAAGCTTCGCAACCCTTGCCAAATCAGCTTGAAGACCGGCATGGCCCGCGAAATCAGCGAACTCCGCGGAAAGTTTTTCGATCCGCTCCGCCTTCTGTTTCATATTGCCTAGCTTGCCGAGGTAAGTCACCTGCTCGAGCAAATGGAGTTTGCTTTCGAGCTTATCCTGAGTGTCCTGTTTATAAAAATAACGCGCGTCTTTCAGGCGGGACTCAAGCACGTTCTCGTAATCTTCGCGGATACGCGGGAGAGAAGGTTTGGGGCGCGCGCCGTTCATGACCGCGGCGAACTTTCCATTCAGCTTCCCGGAACCGTCATAACAGGCGAAAATTTTCTGATTTTTTTTCATGCAGGAAGCCAGAACTTCTTTCGGAAGCTCAAGATATTCTTTCTTGAATCCGCCTTCCAGAAGAAACGGTTCTTCCGCCAGCTGGGCCGTAGTCTGAAGAAGTTCTTCATCATAATATTTTTGAGCGAAATTTCTGCGCAGAGCGCTCGCGATCAAACTTTTGCGTTCGGTCTGCTCAAGCACGACATTGGCATCCGCGAGCGCCTCTTTATAAGTTTCCCAATCCGCGGAAGTCACTTTAAAAGCTTTGGGCGACAGGAACCGGTGACCGTAACTGATATTGCCCGCTTTCAAACCGCAGAATGTGAATGGCAGAACTTTTTTATCCAGCAGGGCCACCAGCCAGCGGATAGGCCGGGGAAACCGAAACCCGGACTTTTCCCAGCGCATATTTTTGGGAAAAGAAAGGGAGTTGAAAAGTTCCGTCAGAATCGCGGGGATAACCGCTAAAGAAGTCTTTCCTTTAATCAGCCGGCGAATCACCACGAATTGACCGCGCGGAGTATCTTTAACTTCAAGATCGGAGGCCGACGCTTCTTTGCTTTTCAAAAATCCCTGAAGCGCGGGGGTGGGCGTACCGTCCGGCTGATAAGCCTTCTCCACCGACGGCCCTGAAATCTCAAGATTTTCATCTTCCTGCCTGACGGCCAGGCCTTCTATATAGAGAGCAATCCGGCGGGGCGTAGCTTCAACCTTGATATCGCTGAAAGCCAGCCGGTTTTTCTGAAAAACTTCGCGCGCCTTCCCCGCAAGGACGCCATAAACGACGTTGAGCGCGTCTGTCGGAAGTTCTTCAGTGCCGAGTTCAACCAGGAGATTATGCATGCTGTTTCTTCTTCTTAATTAAAGGAAAGCCGAGTGCCTCACGGCTCTTAAGGTAACCTTCCGCGCATCCGCGCGCCAATGCGCGGACTCTTCCAATATAACGGGGGCGCTCATTCACACTGACCGCGCCGCGGGCATCGAGCATATTAAAATAATGAGAAGTCTTGAGGCAAGCGTCATAAGCCGGAAGCACCAAACCTTCTTCAAGAAGGCGCTTGGCCTGAGCTTCATAATCTTCGAAATGCCGTTTAAGCATCTCAGGATTCGAAGCTTCGAAATTGAATTTTGAAAATTCTTTCTCCCCCTGCAGATGAACGTCGCCGTAAGTCACGCCCGGCGTCCACTCCACGTCAAACATGGAATGCTTCTTCTGAAGGAACATAGCGATACGTTCCAACCCATAAGTAATTTCACAGGAAACCATTTCAAGATCGATGGACCCGCATTGTTGGAAGTAAGTGAACTGCGTCACTTCCTGACTGTCGAGCCAGACTTCCCAACCCAGGCCCCATGCGCCTAATGTAGGAGATTCCCAGTCATCTTCCACAAACCGGATATCGTGCGCGAGCGGGTCGATCCCGACCGCGCGCAGGCTGTCGAGATAAAGCTCCTGAGAATTTTCGGGCGCGGGCTTCATAATAACCTGGTATTGATAGTAGTGCTGAGTGCGGTGAGGATTTTCCCCGTAACGCCCGTCGGTTGGACGGCGCGAGGGCTCTACATAGGCCGCGTTCCAGGGCTCCGGGCCCAGGGCGCGAAGAAACGTGTGGGGTGAAAACGTGCCGGCGCCGACTTCGAGATCGTAAGGCTGCATAATCAGACAGCCCTTGGAGCTCCAGTAGTTATTGAGCTTCTGGATCAGTTCTTGAAAGGTGAGCGGTTTGGTCACTGGCATAAGGACGGCATTCTAGCAAAAAGCCTTAGGTCCTTCAATTGATTAGGCTGAAGCCCCTGTGAGTTCCTGGGCGCGGAGGTAACGGCCCAGCGTTTCAGAAAGCAGGCTTTGTGCCGTAGGCGTCACAAGCCCGGCGCGGGAAATGTACTCAATACCGACTTTACCCAAAAATTCCGCCATGCGCTGAGTGTATTCCTTAACGTGAACCACATCCCCCAGATCACGCTTGAGCTGGACCGCGGCCAAAAGCTGAAGCTGGGTCAGTTGATTCATATATTTAAAGGAAGAGGCCGGATCCATTTTTTCCAGAACCGCCGGATCGATCAAAAAAGAAGGCAGATGATAAAGGTCTTTGATATTTTCCGGCGCGGATGTCACGGAAACGGAAATAGCGTCTTTGGAACGGCGTCCGGCAGCCAGAACTTCATCCTGCTGAATAATTTCAAAAACTTTGGAGGCCGGACGGCCCTTGACCCATCGCGCGAGTTCTTCGGCTCCGCGCCCCGCGAAGTAAACCGCCTTCCCCGCCGGGCTTCCACTCTGCTGGAAACCCTCTTCAAGAAGGTCGAGGTACTGGCTGCGCGCGTCTTCGGGAATATTCAAAAGCAGTTTCGCCGGAAGCACCGCCGAAGCACCGGCCTTGAAAAGCTTCGAATATCCGGAGGCAAGCTCCGAACGGTCTTCCCCTTGAATGAAAATCTCCGTTTTACTTTCCGGGAACATGACACCGTACAACTCGCGCATCACGTCAAGCCCCAGAATTTTCGCGGTCGTCTTTGCGGCAACTTCCAAAGCCGCGGCTCTCGACTCAGACCGGGCGGACGGCACTTCACCGGAAGATTGCTCGCCCATAATCACCGGTAAAATATCTCCGGCAAAACGCTCAAATTCCGCCGGTTCAGTCCACTTATGCACCTGCCGGATCTCGCGAATCGGCAGCTCAAGCCGCTGCGGATCAAAACTCTTTATGGTTTGCTTCACGTAAGCATAAAAATGGTTTCTAACCCAGAAATTCTCATCGCTGTGTTGTTCAATAACCGTCCGCACCGGCCCTAACTGAAAAACCGGGTCTACCGGGAATCTCGCGTCTTCCCCTCCATAAGCGCGGGCACGCAATCCCTCCACCCTGCCGGCAGGCCCCGCGTATAAATACCCGGGAATCCACAGGACAATCACTTCGTCATCCGCGCTGAATTTCAACCGTCCGCCGGAAACTTTCGTGAACGCATAAGCAAGAGAACTCTTGCCGGACCTTGATACTCCCGAAAGAATGACCGCGTCTCCCTTCTGATTGAATAGAATGTCCGAATGGACAATTTCCATCTTTAGCTGCGCCACGATCTCCGGATATTCTTTACGAATCTTATCCATCCAGCCGGTGACAGCTTCTTTTAACGCGCCGTTCTCGATACTTCCGGGATTTCCGTCATATAAACCGTTCAGGATTGAATGCACGTATCCCCGATACTGTGTAAATTCAGGACGGCTGAGAATCTCATAAATCTCTCCGGCTTCCCTAAAAAAAGCATCCGCCCTGCCGGCGGAAATCACGTCAGCCTTCGCGCGCAATTCAGCGCGCGCAGGCGGGTATATTTTCTCAAAAGCGGAAAGCATTTCACCGGCATCTTTATAAAGCCGGTCATCCGGGTTTTCCTTCAGCGCGCCCGCGATAATTTCTGAAAGTTTCTTCAATTTATCTTTCGAAATAGCCGCTTCGATCTGCACCTGGTTAGGAAAACTTTCATAAAAGCGGGGAATATCCGCAACGCGGACATCCTCAATCAGCTGATGCCCTGTCGCTAACTGATAAAGAACAAGCCCCAGGACAAAAACATCCGCGCGGGGATTCACAACCCACACCCCTCGGGTCATTTCAGGCGCTAAATAATCCAACGTCCCGCGAATAACCTCGTCCGCGGCCATCCCAGGATATAAACTTAGTATCCGGCCTTGTACCTGCGAGAGATTAAAATCAATCAGCTTAAGAGAGCCGTTTCCGGTAACCATAAAATTGGCCGGCTTCAGATCCCGGTGAACAATTCCCCGAAGATGCGCTTCATGAACCGCCTTCAGAATATTTCTCACGATTTCAATCAATTTTTCCTCAGTAACCGGATTCAAGTAAAGCCAGTCGAGAAGCGTTTTCCCATCTATGTATTCCATTCCTATAAAAGGAACGGGCACCGTGTCATCCGCTTGCGAGGGATACACCTTGACCGCGAACGGATTCTCGCGCCCATTAAAAGGAGCCGCGTAGAGTTCCATCGCTTTACGTTCAAGTTCCGCCATTTCACGGTAATACCCGCCACTATTTGTATAAATTTTCAGCGCCGCGGTTTTACTTGGATCTGATTTTTCCGTAACCTTATGCACTGTGCCGATACCACCGTCACCGCCGATCACACCCCCGGCCTCAAAATCCCGCCCGCCAAACCGGACGTCCGTCCTCAGCTCAGACCTTTTTTGCGTTTCGATTTCAGATAAATGAACGCGCGCGTATTTTTCAAAATCACCGGGATCCACCATGGACTCATTAACCATCGTGACAGTCCACGGCTCAAGAGCGGTTCCTTCATACCCCGGGAAAATACCGGCCATGTACTGTTTCAAATGGCTTTCTCCGGGATTCCTAATAGGCATTTTAAAAGGACCTCCGGAAAGCCGAAACTCCGCTCTCACCAGCCCCACGCCTAAATAAGATTGATAAGGTATATTATTTTCAGAGTCGTAAGCCCTGGCCCTGAGATTCTCAAAAGAATAAGCGGATCCCGCCAGCAAATGGCCTGGAATGCGGATCAGATTAATATCATCCGCGGACGCGATTTTAACCCGCCCGTTGGAGACACGGCTGAAAGCGTATCCAAGCGACCCTTTCCCCGATTCACTTTCTCCGAATAAAAGAACGGCTTCGTTGTTTTCGTTAAAAAGAAGATCGCCGTACATCCGGAAGCTCCGCATGAACGGAACGATATCAGGAAATCTTCCGGAAATTTCCGCGTACCATTTTTGAATTTCTTTTTGAAGTTCCGGATTTTTTTTAAACGCGTAATTATTCTGAGGCAGCCCGTAAATAAAAGACGGCGCCATGTGCAGAAAGCCGCGGAATTCGGGCCGGTTCAAAATTTCATAAATCCCTTCCAGCGCCTTGGAAAATTCCCTGGCCCTTTCTTCAGTCACCGGCGGAGCTTCAATTTTTTTCTCGGCGGAACCGGCGCGCGATTCGGAGCGCGGAGAAACCGTCGTCCTTTCGAAGGGAATGCGCACTGTAATCCGGGTACCCGGCACAAAAGTCATCAAGGAGGCCGCCTGCTCAAACTCGCCGTCCGCGTTGCGCCGCCAAATCCCTTCTCCCGTAACGATCTCGACAAAATTTCCCACAGTGGAAAGTTTGCGAAACCCATTGCCCCCATACCATTTCCTCTGGCTTCGTTGCCTCACAACCTCCGGATCTCCGAGACCGTAGCCATTGTCCCAAGCCGTGATTTCCACAACAGGCCCGCCTTCCTGCTCAATAACTTTAAAACCCACGGCTCCGCCAAAAGCGTATTCGAGCATATTAAAAATCAATTCATGAATGACTCGGGCCCCGATCAGCCATTCCTGGCCAAGCACCTGCTGTTCAAGCCGGTACGCGTCAGAAATAACTGAGAAATAAGGCCCCGTTAAAGCCCGGGAATAAATCGGCAGAGCCTGATAACCTTCAGCGGTCAAAGCCGCGGCTTTCGGCTCGGCCATCAGCCGCCAACGCTCCGTTTCTTCCGAATCGATCGAACGGAGTTCCGATCTTTTTTTGACCCATCGTTCTTCATAATATTTTTGAAGCGCTGAGTCCCACTCCCGGACCGTGGAAAACCTTTGCTTGCCGAGCTCGTTTAAATTGGAAAAACGTTCGTTTACCACTCTAAAAATATCCATTGCGTCCAGTAAACCTGTCGGAGAACTCATGGAGGAAACAGCCCGCGCCAGCAAGGACGCTGAGATAAATCCGGAAATCGCTTCACGGTCAGACGTGTACTCATCGCTAAAATCAATAAGGACCGGCTGGTTTTCTTTTGTAATAATGACGTTTCGAGGCTGTAAATCGCCATGCTCCAGCCCTTCAGCTTCCATAAGCTCCACCGCTTTACCAATCCGCAAAGTCCATTCAACAATCTGCTTTTCAAATTCCTCATCGCTCAAACTTTTCGCGGTGTAAGCCCACCGTTCCAGATTTTCCCCTTCCGCGTAAAGCCGTTCATACTTCCCGCCCTTTTTCTTCCGGATTCTGGGAAAAACGGGGTTGTCCTGATGCTTCAAAAGAAAATTGACGATAGGTTTATCCCAATTAATCGGAACCCAGTTCTCTTCCGCGGTGCGTATTTCAGAACGGGCCATGGCGCGCCAGGCCTCAAATAATTCCGCGGGATTCGCGTAACGTTCGGCAGGATTAGCGCGGACCGCTTTGGCAATCACAGGCGCGAATTTTTCCCATTCCTTTTCCGCATTCTCTTCCCGCAAGCGCTGAATTATTTCTGAAGGCGTAAAATTCCTGGAAAGCTTTTCAGCCCGAAGCACTTTTGGGCTGAGTGTTTTAAAAAGCCGGTTCCCGGCAGCGAGCCAGAAAAGAAGGAGTCCCAGGCTGTAAACTTCCGTTTGCGGTTCCAAAGTACCCGCCGGAGCTTCAGGCGCCGCGAACTGGTCCGTGAAACCCTTATTCTTACGATTTTGTCCGGCGGGCAGTGCCAGACCAAAATCAATAACCGCGGGCTTGTTTTGAGAAGTCATAATAATATTTTGAGGTTTGATGTCGCCATGAAGCACTCCGGCGCGGTAAATTGCCGAATGAGCCGCGAGAATATCTTCAGCGGCTTTTTTTAGATCCACAAAACTTTTTCCTTCTCTCCAGCTGTTAAGCGGCTGACCTTCCGCAAAATCCATAACCAGAGCCGTATCGCCGTTAATTTCATCATCTCTTTGCGTGACCCGGCCAACACCCAGAACATCAGGCACGAATTCCGGGGAAGCTTCATGGGCTTGCTTCATCAGATTAAATTCTTCTTCTTGCGCCTCGAAAGAAATTCCGGAATAGGTGTCATAAACTTTCAAGGCTGTCTCCCGCCCGCTCACAGTGTCGCGGCCGCGGTAAACCCCGGACAACCCGCCGCCAAACGACTCGCCTCCCGCTTTCGATTCATAAACTCTGCCGGCCAACATGACTTGAACGCGGGACTCAGACCGGGAAATAGCTGCCCGGAACGAGCGGAACATTTCTTCAGCGTCAGCATAACGGGCTGAAGGATCAGGATTGATAGCCCGGGCAATGACTTTGGCAGCGGGGCCCCAGACATCCAACGCTTCCGTGCTTAAGTCTGAGAGCGCCCTGCGGATCTCCGCCGTGCCGGGAGACTGATTTTTTTCAATTTTGAGCTTTTCCAAATAGAGAAGCGAGTTAAAATCGCCGTCGCTCGGACTCGAAAAAGGCGGCTTGTGCAAAGCCATCCAGTAAAGAATAACGCCAAGGCTGTACACATCAATCCGCGGAGTCAGGACGCCAGAACCTTGAAGCGCTTCCGGCGCGGCAAAAAGGTAGGTCCCCTTAACCCGTGAAAGCGGTTTCCCGATTCTGCTTCCGAAACGAGCCACGCCAAAATCCAGAATTTTAACTCCGGTATCCGTAATATAAATATTCGCGGGCTTCAGGTCCTGATGCACAATTTCAGGATGCAGAGAGGCCGCGGCTTCAAGAACGGAAAGGGCCTGCTCCAACACTTGGGGAGCATCCTTACCCTTCACCCAAGCCGCGAGATCCTGCCCTTCCAAAAATTCCATGACGATAGACGGCATAGGATCTTCAGGACCGTCAATATGCCCCCACCCAATCACCGCGGGCACATGCTCTTTATCCTTCCGGGCATATTCAATCAAAGCTCTGTATTCGTTTTTGCTGGCAGCTTCACGGTTCACATATCTGTAAATCTTAACTGCTACCGGATTAGAAGATCCGCCGTCATCCTTGTGGGCTTTAAAAACCCAGGCATAACCGCCGGCGCCGGCCAAACTATCCACGGAATACTGCGTCCCGTTGACTGTTAATTTTTTCCCGACAAAAAGCGACGGGTCATTCAAGGCTTTCGGCCTCAGCTCTTCAGACGCCGCCTGTTCGAGTACCGTTAAAAATTCTTCCGCGTTCCGGTAACGCTTTTCCGGAGCAACATCCAGCGCCTTACGCAGGGCCGGAATAAAAGAATGCCAAGTTTCCGGCAAACGCGACGCAAGTTCCTCTTCCGTGACCTGGCGGTTATGTTCCGCTATGTAATCCACCGGATTTCCCGCCTGAAAAAGCTTCTGCCCGGAAGCGAGTTCAAAAAGAACTTCGGCCAGCATATAAACATCCGTGGACGGTTCATAAGGCCCGCTGCCCCTTGTGAAAATTTCAGGAGCCATGTAGGCGGGTGTTCCGGTAATTTTCCAGGAAGCTTTAACCGGCATTGTCTTTGTGCCGATCTGAGAGGTCATGAAATCCAGTATTTTCACCTTCCCGGCGGGAGTCACCAAAAAATTCCAGGGTTTAATATCCAGATGCACCACAGGCTCATTGAGCATATGCAAAGAAGCAACCGCCCTGGCGGTTTTCAAAGCAACGCGGATTTTTTCCGCGTCCGGCTTCCCTTCAGCCCACGCGGCCAGAGTTTCCCCCTGAATATATTCCATTGCGATCGCGGAATATCCGTTACCGCTGTCAAGACCAGCACCATAAAATTCAGGCACATACAAATTACTAGCTGACGCGGCTTGCATAACTTTGACTTCGTGGGAGACCAGAGAGCGGAGAAATTCAGGATCGTTTAAAAGATGCGACGGGATGATTTTGACGGCAATATCCGGTTGACCGGAAGCTGAGGCCAGATAGACCTCTCCTCCCGCACCGCTGTCAAGAAACCGGGTCAATGTATAAACTTTACTACCGAATCTTTTAAGTTCGATTTTTTTTCCTAAATAGGCAGGCGCAGGGGTTGTCGCCCGGACCTCAGAGCGCACAGGCGGAGAAAAAACATCCGGGGGAAGTTCCGCGCTGAGAACCTCCAGCAATTCTCCGGCATCCTGAAAACGCTTTTTCGGATCCGGATCAAGCGCCTTACGCAAAATTTTACCGACCTTCTCTTTAAGCTCTTTTTCCAGAGGAAGCCGGTCTTCAAGATCCGCTTGAGGCAGCGGTTTTTTACGCTCCTGCCCCAGCTTGGCGTATTGCCCTTCCCGTTCTTGTTCCGGCGTCAGAGCAAACAGCCTTTGCCCGGTCAAAACCTCAAAAATACTCGCGCCAAGAAGGTAAACGTCCGTTGCCGGAGTGTAAGGCCCGGTTCCATTAAAAAACATTTCCGGCGCCATGTAGGCGGGCGTTCCGCGGACATCCGTGTTCCGCTCCGAAGGCGCGGGCTTCCTGCCGATCTGACTGTAAGTAAAATCCAGAATCTTAACTTTCCCCGCGGCCGTAACAAACAGATTGGAGGGTTTTAAATCCAGATGAACCACTTTGTTTCGATGCATCATCGAAGCCGCGCGGACAACATTCACTGACATCGAAAGTTTTTGCGGTAAGGAAGCGTTCTCTTCCGCCCACTTTTTCAGACTTTCGCCCTCCAAAAACTCCATGGCGATTAATGAAAAAGAGTCCTGGGAAAAGCCAATTTTGGATCCATAAAACATGGGAACATATTCATTGTCTTTTCCCGCGGCCCGGAGCGCCTGAACTTCATGCTTAATCTGACTCTCTCTCAAAGCGCGCCGGCGGCGGCCTTGATCGCTGAAAACCTTAACGGCTATCGAAGGAAATCGAGCGGGGTCCACGGAAACGGGAACCGCGCGGTAAACACGGCCGTTCCCTTCTTTGTCCAGCATGGACTCCAAACGGTACTTCGCTGAGCGAGTATGAACAATAACACCCAAAAAGCCGGAGTGACGCTTCCAGAGCTGCACTCTGCTTTTCTGAAGTGTTCCCGCGGGCCATTCGATAAAACCTTGTTTAGGATGCCGGTATTGAAAACCGGTTGGCGTCCGCTGGCGCAGAATCGCGCGGGAAACATCAATCCGGGTTCCCCCTCCGCTGGCTTCTATAAGCGTTTGGGCCAACTGCATCAACGCTTTGCCGATTCCCTCGACTAACTCTAAGTCGCTGATATGAACCACCATCCCGGGGCTGCCGGATTCTAATCCCGGAATTTCCGAAACCCACGGGAAAGGACCTGCCCACTTTTCTCCCTCCGGGTCAATTTGCGCGGAGTAGGTATTGTCCTTATTCCTTTTCATGAGGATATCGATAAACCCGGCCGGATTTCGCCCTCCATCGGCAGTCCGCCGGAAAGCCGTTACACGAAACGCGATTTCGGGGGGTTTCTGTCCGGCAGGAATATCCGCAGGAACCGGTCTTTGCTTCCAGCTGAATCCATAAAAAATCCGGTAGGGCTCTTCAACTTTCCGAATTTGTCCGCCGGCCGAAACCGCGGTTGAAGTGTCCGCTTCTTTTTCCTTCGCGGCAACCACCATGGGGCGAGTCATTCTTTCCTGGCGGGTGCTCCTCAAATCCGTGTTGAACCTGTTGGCTTTTAAAATCTGCCACCAGACATCTTTAATTTCACTTTCAATTTCAATAATTTTCGCGGCTTCCGCGGATTTCGCGGGATAAGCGGCGGCAATCACCTGCAGTTTCAGGCAAATATCCGGAAGAGCTCCATCCATCCAGAATAAAATCCCGCCCCATCCCGCTTTGATGCCGGCAGGCGTGCGGTAAATCCCCTGAGTAGTCCGCTGGGAGTTCCGGAAAGCAAAACCCGCGTAGGTTGTATCCAGAAAACGGCCGAATTCCTTTTCAAATTCCTGAATGTTTCCCCGGCGAAGATGAAGATAAAGAATTTGCTGCTGAACCTGCATGGGGAAAAACCCCACTCCGTCAACCTTTTGAAGCGCTTTCAAAAGCAAAAGCACGCGGTCATAAATTCTGTCAGCCTGAAATTTATCCCCCGAACTTTGATAAAAAAAAGCGATCTCGCTCAGCTCATTGATGTAGCCGGAAATCTCCGCGCGGATATCGGGCATAAACACAGGCTTTTTCTCCGCCTCCGCCAGCCGAAGATTAAAAGCTTCACGGCTTTCATAACCGGTAATTCCCAGCCCTTGATAAATAGCCCACTCCTGATCCGTAGCTTGCGCCATCTCTCTGAGTGTTTCAAGTTCCGGATATTTCAGAAGCCTCATTTTTTCATCCGCCTGCTTGGAAGCGAGATTAATCAGTCCCGGATTTTCGCCGGAGTCGCCGTAAAGCATATCGTCGAGCTCCCCGTGCGGAATTTCGGAAATATCCTTCCCCTGATACTCCGCTTTTTGAGGCCCGAGATCCTGCCAGTTTTTCTCGTCGTAGATTCGGATAATCCGGGAAGTTTCATACATCAGCTCGTCCCTGCGGGCTTCTACCGACGCGCGTTTTGAGGCTTTATTTGTTTTCTCAGCATTCCGGACAAACGCGATTCTCTTGAGAATACTGGAAGCATCCGCAAGCGAAGAGGCCGCCCTCGGTGCCGGTAAACCGGCACCGCCCGCGTAAAGATCATCTCCCGCCATCCGGAGATGCGTTCTCCAGTGGTAACTTGTTTTTCTTTTTTGGAGATCCTCGTAAATTTCCCCAAAAATCTCGGGTAAAAGCCCGCGATTCTCATTTTCATACGTCATCGATTCAACTTCACTGTGGTAAGCCAGCATTAAATCCGCCGCACGCATCAGATACAAGCCAACCAGCGCCTGATCAATTTTAGAATCCGGATTAAGCATTTTTAGAAATTCCATTGAAAAAAGGATGGCGTTGCGCCGGTAGGAAACCTGGAGGGTTTTCTCAAAAAGATCGTCCGGCCTGTCGTCCTCATAAAACAGAACCGTCGGGAGCTGCATGGCCAGAATAAAAACATTTTTCCTGAGCCACTCAAGCGTGGATTTATGCGATTCTTGAACGGCCGTTTCAAGATAAGCCAGGGCGTGTTCAATCATTCTTTCCGGCTGAGCTTTCCTCCCGCCTTCTTCAGGCAAAACGCCTGGGTCGGATTCCAACGGATCATTCTCATAGTACGCTTCGGAATTTAACGCGGGCGGAGGGCTGTAAAGGCGGTAGCGATTTTTAACATTGATCGAAAGAGGAAGCATTTTCCCCCCGTAATCAGGCAAAAGATGTTCCGCGGATCCGTCTTTATGGGCCGAGCGCAATTCTGCCCGGGCGGGTGAAGCCCCTTTGGAAATTCCATAATCGGTAATTTGTCTTCGAATTTCCGCGCGCGCGGTTTGAAGCGCTGACGGCCAGGCTTCATCGTCCATCATCCACTGCGGAACGCGGACGGCGGACGCCCCAAAATCGAGTTTGCGGTTTTTTCCGTTCATCGCGTCGCCGTATTTGCGGGAATCCTCGATCTGACTCAAATGGGGCATGATCACGGCGTAAGAAATTTTCCGCTCCCGGAATTGCCTGCAGAGACCTTCAGTGTGAAAACCGCCCGCGATCACGGCCGCGGGTTTCTTATCCCCGGCCAGAAGGCTTAAAATTTCGCGCCCCATGGTTTCATCACGCTGATTTGCCAGATCGTAAAACCTGGATGCTTTTCCGTAAACTTCGCGGAGATCCGCCGGCAGAACGGTTTCAAGGCCGGTTCTCGAATCTTGATTCCAAAGTCGGTATTCCGCAGATGTCACTGAAAGCGAAAGGATTTTCCGAAGTTTCAGCCACTGTCTGAATTTCTCGAGAAGCGCCTGAGCCCGGCTTTCCGAGGCCAGCTTTTGAAGAACCTGCTCCCGTAATTTTTCCATTTCTTCCATCAGGACACGGGCTTCAATCTCTCCGCTCAAAATCTGAAATCCTTCAAAAACAAAAAAATCAGGATACTCTTCAAAGCGGAATCCTTTAGAAGAGGCCTGGCTGTAAAAGCGTTCCCAGGATTCCCGGAGCCCGGATGTTTCCGGGATTCCGCCGTTTTCTTTTTGAAGCGGAAGTATTTTCTCCATCTTGTTCTTTGCGGCCCACGCCGAAAGTTTTTCTTTCTGCGTTTCCGCCTTCTTGGCGTTTATCAGGGGCTGACGCCGTTTCAGCTCAAAAAAACGGACCAGCATCGGCCACTCTAACTGCGCGCGCGCATTCCCTAAATCCAACTGAAGAATTTTCTGGGCCTGCCCTTCAAGTTCCGATAGATAAACCGGAAGCGGAATTTTTTCGTCTTCGAAACCCGACCATATCCGAAAAAATTCAAAAAGCTCTTTTGAAAAAACCCGGGAAGCTTCCTTACTGATTTCAGAAAACTTCTTTTCAAGGCCCGCGCTTATCCGGTCTTTTTGAGAGGATATTTCCTGATAGAGCTGAAAGTTTTCAAGATAAAGCGGAAGGTCTTCAGTACCGTAAGCCGTCACAAACTCGCGGTTCCGAAGCGTGAACCTCTCGGCACCGCCGATTTCAGCTTCACGCATCAGCGTACCGGCAATTTCAAGATTCAGCGCGCCGTTATCAAAAAAGGTCAGGCGTGAGGGATCAAGCCGTCCGGCACCTCCCTCAATAAAAAGAGAGTTTAATCCGCGGTTGGCTTTTAAAAATTCCAACAAGCCGTCGGTACTTTTCTGCGCTTCATACTGCCCATGCGCGTCAGGAATGATAAAAAGAGAAGGATTTTCCCCGAAAGTTTCCATCAAGGTTCCAAGTTCAGGCGGGATGGCTGGAGAGTTTTCAGAGGTTTTGACCTCTCCCAGAGGACGGTCGAAAAGGATTTCCGGAGCAGTCCAAGCGGGTTGACTGCCGACATAAAAAAGGAGCGTAAAAAAAGCAACGCCCCGCCGAAAGCTAAAATAACGTAAGTGGTTGATTTTCATGGGGAAAGACAGCGAAATCTTTCACCAGAAGATACGTTGATAAGGCCTAAAAAGCAAGGCCTGAGGACAGGTAATTTTTGATTTTAAAATAAACTATCAAAACCATTCCCGGATGCTATTTATTGCTTTAGATTGCTAGTTTCATAATTCCTCATTTTTACATAAAAAACAAGGGGAATGGCCGCGTTTTCACGCGAAATCCATTCCCCCTGAACCCGGTCACGGTTCCCCTGCCGTTAAACGGAAACCTGGTTTTTGATTTTCTCGTACTTCGCTTCTCCAATGCCCCGCACTTGAACCAGTTCATCGGCTTTTTTAAAACCGCCGTTGGCCTGGCGAAACTCCACAATGCGGTGAGCGATCGCAGGACCGATTCCATGAAGAGTTTGAAGCTCTTCAGGGCCGGCAGTGTTAATATTCACCGCCTTGGCCTGCGCCTCCACCGCGGGAGCCGCGTGCAGAATGGAAAAGTTATACAGATAACCCGTTCCGATCATCAGAACCGCGATCAGAAAAGTTTTCATGGTCTTTTTCATCATGGCTTATTACCTCCTTTCTTTTCTTTACACGGCTCTTTTTATAAACATCCCCGTCTCAAGACTCAAAAGGTTTTTGCCTTAAAATTAAAAATAATATGAATTATGCACATATTTCCCGTTGACACCCGCGGTGTGCGCACATACCATCCTGTCATGCTCGAATATTTAGGCCCCAAAATCAGGAATCTGCGCAGAGAAAAAGGACTGACGCTCGTGGAAATCGCCGGCAAAACCGGAATCGCGCAGGCGACCCTTTCGAGGATTGAAACCGGAACCATGATCGGCACGGTTGAGAGCCACGTCAAAATCGCGGAAGTCCTGGGAGTTCCTCTCGCGGAACTTTATACGGACCCGGACACTTCTTGTTCGCGGGTTTCGCACACCCCGGCCCACAAAACGGCTCATCACGGGAAAAGTATTCAGAGGGAAATGCTCACTCCGGAGTATCCGCCAAAAAAAATGAGCCCTGTGCTGACGGTACTTCAGCCGAATACGGAAACTCCTGAAGAACGGGCGCCGAAAGGAACCGAAAAATTCATTTATCTGATTCAGGGTGAAGTCATGGTCAAAACAGGCGGTGAATCTTTCACGCTCACGCCCGGAGAGAGTCTTTATTTTGAAGCCTCTCCGGCTCATCAGGTAAAAAACGTTTCTTCCTCCCCCGCGCATTTTCTGAGCGTGACCTGCCAAGCAAAATAAGCACCGCCAAAACCAAATAGTATCCCGCCGTTTGAAAGGCTGAAAGCGGTCCTATCCGCGCGTAACTCCACGGATGAGACGCACAAAAATAAATCCACGCCAAAGTTGCTTTCAGAAAGAATGACGCGGTTGAGAAAAATAAAAAAGCGGCCGGAGGAACCCAGGCAAGAACCAGCCCCATTAAGACACTTAAAAGCGTGAAGTGAAAAAGAGGCACCGCGAAAAAATTAGCAGGCCAGCCCACGGTGGAAATCCCTCCAAAATGCCCGAGAACCACCGGAAAAGTTCCAAGCGTTACGGCCAGAGGCACGGCCCAAAAATCTTTCCATTTCCACTCTTCCCAGAGCGGAAAGAAAACAATCATGGATAAAACCGAAAGGAATGAGAGTTGAAATGAAACATTCCCGGCCGCGCGGGTATCGGGCAGAAGCACGCATAAAAGCGCCAGGAAGAAAAGGTTCAGGGAATGACGCGGGCGGTTGAGCACAATCGCCAAAAAACCCGCTCCCGCCATCCAGCCCGCGCGCAAAACCGGATACCCCATTCCCGCCACACCCACTTGAAAAAAGGAAAATAGAATCCCAAAAAAGGATGCCATCCGGCGCTCAATCCCGCAAGCAATCAGGATTAGATAAAAAGTTCCGGCCACCAGAGCGATATTCAGACCTGAAATCGCGAGCAAGTGCGAAGTACCGCTCCGGAAGAAAATATCCTTGGTCTCAGAATCAAGGCCCGCCCGGGTTCCCAATACAAGCGCTTTAAAAACCGCTCCATCCCGCCCTCCGGCATAACGGCCGATTGTTTCCGCGATCTTTTCACGGATTCTAAAAATCCAGGAGGAATGGCCCTTCTTGAGAATAAAAACCGACCGCCACCCGATCCCCTGAAACACAGCCGTAATCCCCTGGCTTCGCAAGTACTCCGGATAATCAAAGTCACGGCTGAAAGATTTCGGCGGTTCTAACTTTCCGTAGAGAGAGAGAAAATCTCCCGGCCCAGGACTTATTTTTGGATTAATCAAATAAACCTGAACCTTCCCGCGGGCACTGTGCCGGGAAACCTCCCTGCTATCGAGAACGAAGGAAACCGTCCGCTTTTTCCCTTTTATTTTAATTTCAGGCAGGCTGTTCACTTCCCCTTTAACGCGGACAAATTCTGAACCTGCTGAGAAACGCTCCACCGCGTCCGGAGGCTGGAAGTGATCCGCGTAACTGTAAAGGACGCCAAGAAAAAACCAGGCCAGGCAAAGCGCGGGAAGAAAACCGCGGGAACGGATAGAAAACCCTAACGCCGGGAGAAGAAAAAACATTAAAAAAACAGGAAGGCGCACAGGGATCCATTCAAAACACAAAATCCCCGCGAGGAAAGGCGCGGACAGCCAGAAAAAGGGACAGCGCATTCTAAGAGCAGAAAAGCAAAACCGTCATAAGAGGCGCCCTGCCCAGAAAAAGACAAAAAGCGGAAAGCGTAATCAGGAAAAGGACGGCGCGCTGATATTTCTGAAGGTTCTTCGGCATACGCCGATTTTAAATGTTTTCGGCTTAAAGAGAAGATCCGGCCGGTCTTAAAACTTCAAAATGTGCGCAACGCGCACAGCGGAAACTACTGCTCGCTGATTTTGAAGGTGACCGGAATCTGCACACAATCAACGATCGGCTGACCGTTTTTCATGGTGGGATGAAATTTCCAGCTGTGGACAGCTTTAACCGCGGCGTTATCCAGAATCTGGTGCCCGCTGGACTGCATGACTTTCATGCGTCCCACAGTCCCGTCTTTCCGGACTTCAATCGCGATCGAGACACGCCCTTCCCAGCCCTGGCGAAGCGCCCAGCGGGGATAAGTAATCGGCTGGGGCGTAGAGGTTAAGTAAGGAAGCTGTTTGCCTTCATAATTTCCACCCTGGGTGAAAACTTCACCGGCCTGGGGAATCAGCTTGCCTGAACCCGTAACGGTAAACGCCAGCGCTCCCGTGGAATTCTGGGCGGAAGAAACCGCCGGAACCGCGTCAGCAATGGTTTCAGCGGCAAAAGCGGGAAAAGCAAAAGTGATCAGAATAAAAACGGATAAAATCATTTTCTTCATTTCAAGACTCCTTGGTTTGAATAGAGCGGTTATGATACGTTAACCTTCTTCGATTGGGTAGAAAAAATTTCACAAGCCCGGACCAGACGGCCGGTCAGTTCCGGATTGGATCCAAAATGCAGATGCTGATAGCTGGCAACCAGCCCCGGCGCGCAGAAACCTTCCAGGCGCTCCTCAATCCGGTAAACAGCGCCGTCTGAACGCCCATCCTGCCAGATCGAATAATGGAACTCATGCGACCGGAGCTTGGTTCCTTTCGGGAAAAGAAAAGTGTCCCGCAGAGCAGTCAGCTCGTGGTAGCCGAAATTTTGAAGCTTTCCAGCCATGCGGATCATGCCCGGCACCAGCCCCGCCAGCGGAAATTTCCGGTCTTTAGAATCAATAAAGCTTTCGGTCAAATAGATAAAACCTCCGCATTCCGCGTAAACCAAACCGCCCGAAGCGTGAAACGCCCGGATGGACTCGATCATAACCGTATTGCGGGACAATGCTTCAGCATGGATTTCCGGAAATCCCCCGCCGAAATAAAGCAAGCTGACACCGTCAGGAATTTTTTCGTCCCGCATCGGAGAGAAAAAAACGATTTCCGCGCCGGCTTCCCGCAGAAGGTCAAAGTTGTCTTCATAATAAAAAGAAAAAGCCGAATCATAAGCAGCGCCGATACGGCAGACACGCTTCGACCCGCTGTTTGCGCGTTCAAACGGAGGCTCTGAGTTCCGCGCTCCGCTTTGTTTACAGGTAGTCAACAATCTTTCCCAATCAAGATGAGCTTCCAGAAATAAAACGGCCTTTTCAACTTTTTTAACCGCGTCGGGAATTTCACCCGCCGTCGTCAGCCCTAAATGCCTTTCGGGAATCGAAAGCTCCGGGTCTTTGGGCAAATACCCCAGACAAGGAACACCCGTTCGGGTTTCAACCGCTTCTTTGAGCCATTTAAAATGCCGTTCACTGTTCACCCGGTTGATCAAAATTCCGGCCAGCTTTAGGTCCGGATCCATCTTCTGAAAACCCAGCACCACCGCGGCCGCGCTGGAAGCCATGCCGGAACCGTCAACCGTCAGAAGAACAGGCAGGTTCAAAATCTTCGCCAGCTCCGCGCTGGATCCGGTTTGAGCCGTAGCTGAACGGCCGTCAAAAAGCCCCATAACGCCTTCCGTGACCGAAAAATCCGCGCCGGAAGAATTACGGCCGTAACATTCCCGCACCTGTTCCGGAGACAACAGAAATAAATCCAGATTGCGGGACTTGCGGGGCGCGCAAACCTGATGATGAAATCCGGTATCAATATAATCCGGCCCTGCCTTGAAAGGCTGAACACTCAGCCCCTTACGGCGGGCCAAAGCCATGAGCGCCAACGCCCAGGTGGTCTTACCCACTCCCGAATGCGTGCCCGCGACCATGCAGGAATAAAATTCTTTCATATCAGAAAGCTTTCGGCCCGAAGACAATTTTGTCACGGACGTTTAAATACAAAAGACGAACATCCTTTTTTCCGGCAAAGCGAAGTACCGCGATCGAGGCCGGGTCCGCTTGAAATGAAAAGAGATGGTTGTCCGAAAGACCAAGCGCTTCGGTAATCATCATGCGGATCGCTCCGCCGTGCGACACCACCGCGGCGGTCTGGTCCTTATGCCTCCGAACACAGTCCTTGAGAAAACTCCTTATTCTTTTCCGCAGAGAAATCAAAGATTCACCGCCCTCCGGTGTTTTCCACTTCCCCTTCATCCACGACATAAAAGCCTTGTTTTTAATTTTAAACAGATGCGCGGCGGTTTGACCTTCCCATTCACCAAAACAGAGTTCGTTCACCCGCGCGTCAACCCGCGGTTTTTTGCCCGCAACCCCGGCCACAAACTTCCCGGATTCTTTGGCCCGCTTCAGCGCTGAAGTGTAAACCGCGTCAATCTTCAAACGCTTCAGCCTTCCGGCCGCGCGCTTCATGCTCGCGCGCCCCTTGGCGCTGAGGCCAATGTCCGTGTGCCCCTGATAACGCCTCTCCACAGTCCAAGGCGTTTCACCGTGGCGAATCAGAACCAGAAAGGTCAAGGCTTAAGCTCCTCTTCAATGCTTTTAAGAATTTCCGGTAAATCTTTACGGCATTCGCCGGGAGTCCCGCCCCAGGAATCAAAAGAAACAAACCGGTCCAGAGGAAGGCGCTCCGCCCAACCCAGTTTTTCCAGGTCCGGTTTATCAGGGAAATGCGTCACAAAACCAAGGCAAAGGTAAGCCACAATCGTAATGCGCTCAGGAATATTGAAAATAGAATGAAGCGCTTCACGTTTCAAAATACTGACCCACCCCACCCCGATATTTTCCGCACGCGCGGCCAGCCATAAATTCTGAATCGCGCAGCAAGTGCTGTAAACATCCGTTTCCGGCATACTGTGCCGGCCCAGCACCTGAGGGCCGAAGCGGGCGGAATCGCAAGTCACGATCAGATTGACCGGCGCTTCCAAAATTCCTTCCAGTTTATAGGAAAGATATTTCTCTTTCTTTTCCTTGTCGAAAAGTTTCGCCGCTTCCTGCCTTTCTTCTAGGAAAGCTTCCTTCACTTTACGGCGTTTTTCCAAATCTTCGACCACGATAAAGTTCCAGGGCTGCATATAACCGACGGAGCCCGCGTGATGCGCCGCCTGAAGAATCCGGGCCAGGGTTTCGGAAGGAATCGGCTTGGGAGTGAACAGACTGCGCACGTCCCGCCGGCCGTAAATGGTTTTATAGACCGCGCTTTTCTCTATTTCATTAATGAAATCATTCGCCATACCGTACTCCATCCCCAGTTCAATAAAATGGCCGTGAGAAGCGTGATCCAGGATGCCGTTGTCATCAGCCGAATCGCGGTCATCAAATCTTCCCGGTCAAAATCTTTTTTAGGAAACCCCAAAAGCGGTTTTTCCACAACCCGTCCTTGATAAACACTGGGCCCGCCCAACTGTAATCCCAGTGCGCCCGCGAAACAGGCTTCGGGAATATCTCCGATCCCGGAACCACCTTCAAGACCATGAAGCTTTCCCGTGTAAAACGACTCACTTCCCCGCCCGTTAACCCAAAACGAGGCCAGAGAAATTGTCAAATAAGCCAGCCGGGCGGGAATCCAATTCCAGGCTTCATCCTGTTTGGCCGCGAAAAACCCGAAATCCCGGTAGCAGTCATTCAAATGCCCGATCATGGAATCCAGTGTGTTGACGGCTTTGTAGGCCAACGCCAAAGGCGCGCCTCCAAGAGCCGCGAAAAATAACGGCGCGGCGACACCGTCCACAGTGCTTTCAGCCACCGTTTCGATCGAGGCCCGCAAAATTTCCTTTTTATCCAGAGACTGCGTGTCACGGCCGACGATACGGGATAAATTCAAACGGGCTTTTTCAAGATCGCCCTTGCCCAAATCTCCGTAAATCCGCACCGCCTCTTTTTTCAAATCATGCACGGAAACCGAAGCGTAAATCCCGAAAACATTGACCGCCCAGCCCAACAGCGGGTGGATCCGGTTCAAAAGAGCGATCACACTCCAAACCAGCGTAAAAACAAAAACTGGAAGCAGAAGGGCCAGAACAGCCCCTTTTATTTTTTCATACCCGGGTTTCACCCGCAAAAAAGCTTCGGCCTTCTCAATCGCGGTGCCCATCAGACGCACCGGGTGAAAACGGTAAACCGGGTCGCCGATTACAAGGTCGAGAACGAAGGCGCAGACGAGTCCAGACATTCGCGGATGGCCTCCAAAAGCAGACGGTTTTCGGCCCGCTGACGAAGCGCGAACCGGAAGTAAGAAGCGTTTAGCCCTCTGAAATTTTCACAGGAACGGATGTAAATCCCCTGTTTTCCCAGTGATTCCGTCAAATGAGAGGGAGTGACTGCTTCCTCAAGCCGGGCCAGAAAAAAATTGGCCTGACCGGGATAAACTTTTAAAACTCCCAGCTCCTGCAAATCTTTAAAAAACAGCGCGGATTCCCGCTGAAACCAGCGGAGAGTCCACTCGCGGAACTGCGAATCCTGAAGCACCGCGACAGCCAGCTTTTCCGCCAAGCGGTTCATCGACCAGGCTTCCTGCTTTTTTTTCATTTCGGTGATCAAAGCGGATGGGCCTACGGCAAACCCCGCGCGCAATCCCGCGAGCGCGTAAAATTTGGTCAGAGACCGTACCACCAGAAAGCGCGAATCTTCACGCAAGTGATCTACCACCGAAATTTCAGGCACCCAGTCGGCAAAAGCTTCATCAATCAGCACAAAAACATTCCTTAAGCGGGCCTGTTCAAGAAGTTCCAGCATCTGCAAACGGTTAAGCGCGGTTCCCGTCGGATTGTTCGGATGACCAAGAACCAGAAGGTCGATTCCTGAAAGCGCGCCGGTAATCCGCTCCGGATGAAATTTAAAATCATCCTGCTCCCGCAGTTCAAGCGCCAGAACATCGGCTCCGTTTTGTTCCAGAATCCGGTGGTATTCACTGAAGCAGGGTTCAATAATCAGCGCGCGCCGGGGCGCGAGCACCCGCACAGCCAGCGCGAGAAGCGAAACCGCGCCGTTTCCAGCCAGAATGTTCATGGGATTCAGCGAAAACTGTTTCGCGGCTTCAAGACGGAAAAAATGCGAATCGGGATCCGGATACCGGGTCACGTCATGAACCGATTCCAGATAGAGACGGCGTACCGCTTCAGGCAGACCCAGGGGGTTGATATTGCTGGAAAAATCGACGATCTCGCTTTCAGGAACCTGAAAGCGAGCGGAAAAATCCCGCAGATGCCCGCCGTGTTCAGACGTCATAACGGTTCACCATCGCGGCTGTGACTAAAAAAACGAAAATTTCCGTCAATTCGCTGGCCGCGCCCAAAAGATCGCCGGTCACACCGCCAACCCGTTTCTTGAAATAAAAACCCAGAGTAAAAAGCGCCGGTGCCAGGAGAAGGAGAATGAAAAAGCTCTCTTTGAGAAAAAAAAGCGCAGGCAAAATCATAAAAACGGACGCTCCAAGCAAAGTTCCCCGGCTGACTTTTCCAGCGGTCTGTGAACCCAGGCCCTCACTTTCTCCCGCGTAAGGGAGAAAAAAACTCAACGCGACCTGCGCCCCTCTCGATGCGGTCATCGCCAGAAAAAAAACAGGGGCGTAGGAACCTCCAACCTTAAGGAGTTCGTATTTGGACAGCACCGCGAACACAAGCCCCAAGGCGCCGAAAGCGCCGATGCGCGAATCTTTCATAATGCGGAGGACGGAGCTTTTTTCCCTTCCGCCGAAAAATCCGTCGCAAAAATCCGCCAGGCCGTCCATGTGAAGCCCCCCGCTGATCACAACAGGAGAAATCAGAAGCGCCAGCAGAGCAATCGAATGAGGCAAAAAAGTTCCGGCCAAAATAAAAACGCCGTAAGAAATCACGGCGATTAAAAGCCCGGCCAGCGGGAAATAAACCATTGCCCGGGCAAGGCTTCCGGGCTGAGGCCGCGGATCAGGCGGAACGGGAAGAATGGTTAAAAACCGGACCGCGTTCAGGAAATCATTCATGGCGGTTGGCAACCCCGGCTTCCGTGAAAGTCGCCGTTTCATTGTAAACCCGCGCGGCCGCGTCCAGCACGCCCATCGCCAAAGCCGCGCCGCTGGCTTCGCCCAGACGCATGGAAAGATTCAAAATCGGCTGAACTTCCAGTTTTTCGAGCACAAGTTTGTGCCCGCGCTCTTCAGATTGATGCGCGAAAAACAGATAATCCAAAATCCTGGGATTCAGACGGACCGCCGCGAGCGCCGCCGCGGTCACAATCCAGCCGTCCGCCACCATCGGCATTTCCACACGCGCTCCCGCAATCATGGCGCCGGTCAAAGCCGCGATTTCAAAACCGCCCACCCGGCGTAAAACTTCAAATGGATCGGAGAAAAAAGCGGCATGCCTTTCAAGAGCGCGGTTAATAACCGAAATCTTATGTTGAAGCATGACATCATCCACGCCCGTACCCCGGCCGGTCATGGCTTCAACGGATTCCTTGGTTAAAGCCGCGTTCACGGCACTGGCCGAAGTGGTATTTCCAATGCCCATCTCGCCCAAACCCAATAACTGAATCCCCTCACGCTTGGCTTGATAAACCAGCTCAGAACCCACGACCAGAGCGCGGTCCAGTTCCTCCTCCGTCATGGCGGGTTCACGGGTCATGTTCCGTGTTCCTCGCGCGATTTTAGCGTGCGTCAAACGAGGGTCAGGTTCAAACTCAGCGTCTACGCCGACATCCGCCACTTTAATATCCGCGCCAATCTGGCGGGCAAGCGCGTTGATCGTGGCTCCTCCATTTAAAAAATTTAGAACCATGGCCCGAGTCACCTCACGGGGATACAGGCTGACACCCTCTTCAGTGACCCCGTGATCACTCGCGAAAATCAGAATGCGTTTTTTCGCGGTCTCGAGTTTTTCTTTTTTTTGAATCGCGGTAAGCCGCTCCAGCAGACTTTCCAGAATCCCCAAACTGCCTTCGGGCCGAGTCTGTTCTTTTAAACGGTGGCGGGCTTTTTCTCTCCAGGCGGGGCTTAAACCGTTGATACGGCTGACTTCGGTCGTCCAGTCACGCATGATTTTTCACCGGGTTTTTAATCCGTGCCGGAATTCCCGACACCATAAAAATAACTTCATCGCAGATTTTGGCCAGCTCCTGATTTAACTTTCCCAATTCGTCGGTGTAACGGCGGGCCAGAGGGTTTTGAGGAATCAATCCCAGGCCGACTTCATTGGTCACGAAAATCATATCCGCGCCGCGCAAACTGACCGCGCCCAGAAAAGCTTCGATTTCATCCCGGACGCGCGGAGGCTGACTTTCAAAATGATGCATTAGGTTTCCAACCCAGACCGTCAGGCAATCCACCAGAATAATGCCGGCTTCCCCTCCCGCTTTCTGAATCGCTTTCCCCAGGAATAACGGCTCTTCCACCGTCACAAAATGACCGGATCGTTCTTCCTGATGGCGGGTAATGCGAAGTTTCATTTCTTCATCCAGGGGTTCGGCGGTAGCCAAAAAATAATTGGGGCCCGGACGGCCGGACTGACCGGCCAGATCCAGCGCGTAACGGCTTTTCCCGCTTCGAATCCCGCCAGTCAGAAGAGTCAGCATTTTAATATTCAATCCCGGGCTGAGCCTTAATGCCCTTATGGTAAGGATGCTTAACGCATTTCATTTCCGTCACAAGATCCGCGAGCTCCACGATTTCTTCCGGCGCCCCGCCTCCGGTCAGAAAAACATGCTTCAAGGCCGGTTTCTTTTTAAGTTCCGCGGCAATTTCGGCGGCAGGCAGGAAATTGTATTTCATGACGTAATTGATCTCGTCAAAAATGACCAGCTGATGTTCTTCATCATGCAGAAGTTCTTTGCATTTTTCCCAGGCGCTGCGGGCCGTCTTAACGTCCTGCTCAAAATTCTGCGTGTCCCAGGTGAATCCTTCTCCCATGACAAAATGTTTGAACTGATCGCCGAAAAGCTTGAAGGATTTTTCTTCGCCGGTCTTCCATTTCCCCTTAATGAACTGCACCATGGCGACTTTGTAGCCCCGGCCCAGTGCGCGCACCGCCGTGCCGAAAGCGGCGGTGCTTTTACCTTTACCGTCGCCGGTATTGACCAGAATCAATCCTTTCTTCTGGTATTCACCGGAAGTCTTATGACCGCGGGGCGCTTTATCTTCCATTAAAACTTTCCTTTAATACCGCCCGTAAATTGCGCGAGGGGCATATTGAAACCGTTGGCTTCCTGATAACGGTCGTTAGTCGCGTTATCCACACGTCCGTAAATCTGGAAATATTTTGTTAAATCGTAAAACAACGCCAAGTCGAGACGCTCATACTCTTTGAGCCTGACCGCGTTGGAATCTTCACGCGTTCCCGCCCAAAACCAATCGGCAGTGAAATGAACCCGCCAGAAATCGTAGCTCAGACCAAACTTGCCTTGATGCCTGGGCACGCGGGCCAGCCGTTTGTGCGTTGCCCGGTCAATCGAGTGGGTATAAGTATAACTGGTGTTGAAATACAGGCCATCCATAATTTTAAAATGATTTTCCAATTCAATGCCCCGGCTGGCCGCGCTTCCAATATTAGTGGCCAAAGCCAGGTTGGCAATCAGGTTGCGGGTACGGCTGTCAAAATAAGTCGCGGTGAAACTGCCCCGGTCGCCCAAGTACTGCTGATCAAAACCCGCGTCCCAGCTCCAGCTGGTTTCGGGCTGGAGGTTGGGGTCGCCGAAATTCGGAAAGAAAAGCTGGTTGAAGGTCGGAGAACGGAACCCTTTACCGTAACTGCTTTTAAGTTTGGTGCGGGTCTTGGCAATCCAGAGCCCCGTGGAAACGAGCGGAGACGCCTGAAAACCATAAAGCTCATGCTCATCCATCCGGACTCCCGCGACAATGGTCCAGATTTTCCAAAGTGTCAGCTCATTCTGGGCAAACCATCCGTGATTGCGGGTCAGTCGGTCATAAGTGCTGCTGCTTTTGCTTTTGACCGCGCTATGCTCAAACTCATAGCCGACAGTCAGAACATCCCAATCCGAAATATAAAAATCAGACTGATATTCAAACGTATGACGGTTGGAGTTGAGCTGAAGCTTGCTTTCCGGGTCAGACCCGGTGAAGACATCCGGATTCCGGGGATCGATTGACGTATTTTTGTCATGAAACAGCGAGTACTGGACGTGCTGCTGCCACCAGTCGAAAAGTGCGACAGTGTATTTGGTATTGAGCACCTGCTGGTTTGAGCGGGTATTGCGGTTGGGATCCGTCCGGAAATTTCCGCTGATCAAACCATCGTCGATCCCCACGATGGAATTGTAGTGATGAAACGCGACATCCAGATCGGAATTCTCAGTAGTCTGAATTTTGGCATGCGCGCGGTAAGTCGTGTTTTCATAATCATCATTTTCAGCCAGGCCGTCACTGTCCATCCGGCCGACCGCGCCGGAAAAAGAAGCTTTCTCATACCCCGCGGAAAATTCCCCTTCTTCATAGAAGCTGTCATAAGTACCGTACTGCGCTTTGGCACTGCCATGAAGACCTTTGCGGTGATCCGCTTTCGTGATAATGTTAATCACACCGGAGGCAGCGTCCGCGCCGTAGAGCACGCTCTGCGGACCACGCAAAATTTCAATGCGCTCGATATCCGCGGTCGTAAAATTAGCCAGCGCGGCCAGGTTCTGGTTGCCGTTAGTTACTTGAACACTGTCGATCATGACCATTGTGGATTCTTTATTCATCCCGCGGATCAAAATATGCGCTTCTCTTCCCGTGGTTCCCAACTGGGTCACGGTCAAACCCGGCACCCCGCGCAAAAGATCGAGCAGGTAAACTTTTCCACTGCGTTCGATTTCCTCGCGCGTAATCACAGTGACCGAACGGGTCACTTTTTCAACAGCGGTTTCACGGCGGGTAGCGGAAACCATGGTCGTAACAGGGGAAGCCTCAGAAGCGTTGGAATCAGGAACGGTTTTTTCTTCCGTTGTGATGGAAGCGGCTGAAGCCGGACTTTGAAAAGAACTGATGGTGAGAAGCAATAACAGAAAAACAGTCAGGAATCGCTCGTTCCTGGACATAAAAAAACCCCTTTTCTTCCTCCAGAGACAGGATGGAAGCCGGGGCTAAAGACAGAACACGCGGGCTTTTTCTCTGCTCGGAGACTTGGACAGGCAGTTCTTCTGGCTAGGTGACCTTAATGCTTTTCCTACTTGCAGGCCTTCCCAAAACCTTTCGGTCTCAGTGGCTTTTACCTGATCCTATGATCAGGTACGTCAAACAGCGGCCTTGAAGGTCGTCTGCTTGACGTCTGCTTTCGTTGTCACCAACAGCGGCGGCACCGCGGGGTCTATGAAGTTACCTCTCTTCATAGCCCACTTCCCTATTAAGCCCGGCCCTGAGGCACAGGCACCTGCGGAAAATTGAAAGAACAATATTGAAGTGGTGTGATTATAAAAAGAAAGGAGGGATTGTCAAACAGGAATTTCTTTAAAGATTAAGGCGGATTTCCCGGCCGTCGTAATCGAGAACCACGGAATCTTCATTAATACTTTTGACGAACGCTTTTTCCCGGAGGCGGTCACCCACACCCGCGACTTGATTATTAATCAAAGCCAGTTTGGCGCCGTTAGATTCCGTCACGCCGGTTAAAACAAACTTGGGCGTATTTGCCGCTCTTGAAGATGCCTGAGGAATCTGAACCAACGTGGAGGAAACCCCTGCCATCATGACCGGGGAAGTTTCAGTTTTTTTACCGTAGGTCAGAAAGAACCAGACCAGAATGGCAACCCCGACCGCGGCAAGAAGCGCCCAGGCCGCCGCGGCGTAAAAAACCAACGCGGGGCTCCCGGCTTTTTCCAGACGGGGTGACATCTCGCGGATAATTTTTTCTTCAGCGCGGAGCGTTTCACGAATCATTTTCGCGGGCTCAATTTTTTCAGGAGCAGGCAGAGCCGTAGAAACTTTCCCGGCTTTTTCAAGGGCCTGCTGAATCAGGCTCACGCGGCAACTCCCGCCACGTCCGCATGAGCGTATTCAACCATCGCGGCTTCGACCATGCGGATATTCTGGGTGAACGCCGTCATTAAAGCGCGGTCAGCCAGCACATTGATGAGTCTGGGAATTCCCGCTGAAAGATGATGAATCATATCCAGTGCCTGGGCCGTAAAGAAATTCGCGGGCGCACCGGCTACTTTCAAACGGTGTTCAATATAGTTGCCGATCTCTTCGCGCGAAAGGGCCGGGAGATGCGTGCGGATGGTAACTCTCTGCTTGAGCTGAACCAGGTCAGGCCGGTTCAAAAGATCTTTCAGCTCCGGCTGACCCGCGAGAATGATCTGAAGGAGTTTGCAGGAAGACGTCTCGACATTAGAAAGAAGCCGCACGGCTTCAAGCGCTTTAGGCGTTAAAAGCTGGGCTTCATCTATAATGACCACGGCGTTATAGCCGTTTTGAAGCTCTTCAATCAGAAACTTGTTCAGGGCGTCAAAGTAATCTTTGCGCTTCTTGCCCTTAGGCGTGATTCCAAAATCTTCCACGATGACCTGCAGGAGCTCGAACTCAGAAAGCTTGGGGTTAATCACCAGAGAAGTGTGAACTTTTTCATTCTGGAGTTTGCCCAGAAGCATACGGCTGATCGTCGTTTTTCCGGCGCCGATTTCCCCGGAGAGCTGCATGAAACCCCGCCGGGACTGGACTCCATATAATAAGGAAGAAAGGGCGTCGTGATGGTGCCGGCTGAGATAAAGGAACCGGGGATCCGGCGTCACATTAAAAGGACACTCTTTTAAACCGAAGAAGGATTCGTACATCGTGAAACCCGGGTTTTGGGTTGAACGCTCCCGAAAGGGAGTTACCTTTTATCTTCTTGAATTAACGGCCCTCGCGGGAGAACCTTGAGCGGGATTACGCGGACCGGGCCATTTGCTGCATGGCCTGCCACTGCAAGTAAGCGCGGACACCCGCGGCTGAAACCCGGATGTTGGTCCCATCTCCTGAAACAACTGCGGCTTCAAAGCCGGTAAACAGGCTGTACTTGGAAAGAAGCTCAGCGGGTTTGAGCCGGGCGGTTTCATTCCCCTTCCGGACTTCATGCGCCAACAAAAGGGCCACAGCGGTTTGCAGAGCAATGACCAGGCGGGAGGCGTCACTGCCGTCCAGAGGCCGGTCATCCATGCTGATCACGGGAATGAAGCCCGAATCCGCCTTCAAACCGGCGACATCTGAATCTGAAGAAGCTACCAACCCCGCGTGAGTTTGATCTCCTGAAAATTCCGTTTTACGGCCGGTCAGCTTGAACGGAGAAACCAGAACATTCGATTTGCGCAGAGCCATTAATTCTTCCGGAATCTGCTCAGTGCCTGAAACCAGCACACGGCGGATGATGCCGAAACGTTTAACAGCATCCACAAAATCAAGCACGGGCTGTTTCCCCTGACCTTGCGGAACCGCGTAAGCAATATCCAACCCACCCGGCGGAAGATTCGAGAGCGCGGCGATAACCTGATCAATCGTCCGTGAAGTTGATTCAGGAATTTGATTCAACATTCGGTTTTTTAAATCTTCCAGCTCACTTAAAACCGCGGGCGCGCCGGACTCGACAAAGATTTCAGCCGTTTTGGACTGTTCGGCTTCAGGAACATTTTCACCCAAAACCGTTTTCAAAACCGTGATCGAAGCCTTCCGCAACTCTGAGCGGGCAGGGGGAAAAAGAGGCTGCTGTGGGTGAGGTTTACCTTCAAACTCCATGAGGTGATTAAAGCCTGTGACGATTCCCTTTTCCGTAAAATCTAGACCGTTTTTCTGGATAGAAACCTTTCCATTCACAACGCGCACTTTCAGCCCCGGGGTTAACTCAGCAATCGTCGAACTCAGAACCTTGTAATCTCCGTTCTGCCGGTCCGCTTCAAGACTGAGATTACCGAATTTCCCGTCATAAGTGAGGTTCAGGATCCCGGCGATTTCTGTGGAATAAAAGATATCTTTCACTTCGTCGTAGGGCCGGAGAGCCGTTCGCCCCGCCGACAGCTGATCTCCGAAAAGTTTGAGGTAAATCGCCGCGAGCGCGGCCACAGCCGTTCCAGCGTTACTCACTTCGGTCCTGCCGGTTTCCTTCGCGGCAAAAACCAGCCAGTTCATGACAGCCGCCGTAATCCCCCGCCCGCGGAACCGTTCGCTTTCCCGGCCAAACGGAAAAACATCCCCGATCATGAGTTTGTCGTCATAAATCCGGAAATCAATGCGCCCCCGTTCCTCGAGTTTGCCGCCAGGCTCATCTCCAACTGAGATATAGAGGTTATAATAAGGATAAAATTCATTTGTCCGCACCACACGAATCCCGATGGATTCGCCGTTTTTAGGATTCAGGATTGTGGTCGAAAAATTTTTCCATTCGCGCGCGTCTGATTCTAGAACGTACTTCCGGCTGCGCAACTCCGAGCGGGCGGATAAACCCAGCAAGCTCTTGATCTGATCGATCTGTCCGTCAAATTCCTTCCGCGGAATTGTCTTCAGCCCGCCATTCTTCCCGACGCCCACAACCAATTCGTCTAAATTTACACTCACCGCCGTCTCAAACCGCTCCAGGGTAATCTCCTCATTGGACGTCTTCCATCCCTCAAACTCACGGTATCCTTCCCGGCCATAAACCTCCGGGTGCTTCATATATAAGAAGGCCATGACGCGCCCCACACTGTTCAGCACCCCTTGCTTCTCCTCAAACGTTAACTTATGCTCATCAATTCCTCTTAAATAACTGATCATGTCGTCTATGTAGCCCAGCGGATTCTCCACGTACTTACTCACAGCTCCGACCTGCTCCCACCAACCCCGCTCACGCGTTCTGCCAATCCCAGGCGTCGTCTCAAGCTCCGCCCTTCTCTCAACTCCAAGCCCGGGGAATAAATTCCAGTTCACACTGTCAA
>CAYLPP010000015.1:0-58736 GCA_964385615.1 uncultured bacterium
GATGCCGAAGAACGCCGTTTCTTAATTGAAGAAGCCGCGGGCATTTCAAAATTCAAGGTTAAAAAAGAAGAAGCCATCCGCAAACTGGAGCGCACGGAAGAAAACCGCCTCCGTCTTAACGATATCATTCAGGAAGTTCACAAAAACATTCAGTACGCGGAGCGTCAGGCTAAGCGCGCCGCGAAATACCGCGAAGAAATTGAACGGCTGAAAGCCCTTGAGATTAAACGCGCTTTTATCGAACTCGACCAGATTGCTTCGCACAAACAGACGCTCGAAGAAGAACATACCCGCCTTCAGGAAGAACAGCAAACCATTGAAAGTGAAGCCGCCGCGATTCGAGAAAATCAGGCGCGCCTTCAAGAAGAACTGAGAGAGATTCTTTCTAATTATTCCCGGGCTGAAGCCAACCGTTACGGCATACAGTCGAAAATGGATCAGAATCTTCAGCAAATCCGGTTCAATCAGGAAAAACAGCTGGAAGTTGCCGAACGGCGCGGACAAATTGAAGAAGAAAACCGCCAGTTGACCGAACGTATCCAGCAGGCCGCGATTGATATCGCGCTCAAAAATCAGGAAATCGCCAACGCCCGCGCGGAAAAAGCGACGGCAGGTGAGAAGCTTCAAAGCGCCGAAACTCAGCTGAGAACTATCGAGGGGGAACTCGAAAAGGTCAAGCAGGCCGCCGATGATTTGAAAGCTCACTCGTTTCAGGCTGCCGCCGAAACCACACGGCTTCGCAACGAGTTCCACCGCCTTGAAGCTTTTTTAGAGACTAATTCCCAGCAGAAGAAGCGCCAGGAAGCAAGCACGGCCCGCGTGCGCCAGGAAAATGAAGCCTGGGTCGCCAAGAAAGAATCCTGTGAAAAGGAAATTATCAGCCTGACCGAACGCCTCAAAGCCCTGCTTGCCGATGGGGAACGTATTTCAGCGGAAACCGCTGAAAACCGAGTCCGTTATGAAGCCTGTAAAAAGGATATTCAGGAAACGGAACGTCTGCTTCACGAAAAATCAACGCGCTTTGATATGCTCAAGGAGCTGGAAAGAACCTCGCGCGCCGGAGAAGAGAACTTGATCGCTGCAGCTTCCGACGAAGAGAAAGCTTTTATCCGTTCGATCCGCGATCTTTTTACGGTGGAAAGCGGTTTTGAATGGGCTCTGGAAGCAGCTTTGGAAAATTTTTGTAAATCCCTGGTCACTGAGGACTGGAATACCGCCCGGAGCCTTTTTGAGAAAATACAAACCCAGAAACCTGGCGGTCTCGGTCTTTTTGTAAGGCCTTCAGTTCCCCATATTTCTTCAGAGAACTTATTCCCTCAGCATCCGAAAATTCAGCGGACACTGGCTTCTGTCGTTCAGGTTCATCCGGATTACAGCCACCTTTTCGCTCCGCTGATTTCAAATGTTCTGATTCTGGAATCTTTAACAGCCGGGGAATTGGAAGAATTATCCGGATTTGCTTCTGACTACAAGCTAATCTCTCCTGAGGGATTCGTTTACGGCCCGTCTGGAAGAATTTATTACAGGGGCGTTTCTTCCGCTGAACAAGGCGAGTTTAAACGTTCCGCTGAATTAACTCAGCTGGAGGCGGACCAGGGCCATCTGAATGATTTCCTGGCTCAAAAAGTCGCTGAAGCCGAGAACTGTTTTTACCGGATTCAGGAACTGGAAAAAGCTCATGATCAGTTTGAAGCGGAAAAGATGGATACCATGGTCCGTAAGGAATCTTTCGAATCTATGCGCCGGGGTATGGAAGACCGTCTGACTTCCTTTCAGCGAGAACTCGATCTGTTCAGCTATGAAACTCAGGAACTTGAGAATGAGTACACCCAATCGTTAAACCAAAAAAATGCGCTCCAGACCCAGGTTGAAGCCGCGCAGGAGATTGAGAAAAATTTCCGGACCCGCCTCGAAACGCTGGAACACGAATTCGAAGCTCTGGACCGCCGTAAATCGGAAGCCCTCCAAGTGCACGCCGAAATGAAGGCCGGTTTTTCAAACCTTACGGAACGCGAAAGTCTTTTAACTCAATCCCTTCAAATCCTGAAAGACCAGGAGACCCGGAATACTCAGCGGGTCGCTTCACTACAAAGCGAAACCCAGAACCTGAATGACCGTGAAAAGAATCTTCAGGAAGAGAATATAAGGATTGAATCCGACCAGGCAGGACTGGAAGAAACCCGGCGCCAGGCGGATATTGAGCTGGAAATGATCCGTCAGGAGAAAGAAAAGACTGAAAATACCCTGCAGGAACTTCAAGCCACCCTTCAGGTGCATCAGACACGCCTTCAGGAACTTCAGAGCCATAATCATCAGTTTGAAATGAAAATGCTGGACATGAATTATCAGCAGAAAAATATAGGCGAACGCCTTGAGCAAACTTACCGCATTGTCTTCGCGGATCTTAAAAAGGAAGACTTTACCGGAGGGGAAGAGATCAATCGCGAGGAAATGGACGCTGAAATCGATAAATTAAAAGGGAAAGTCGAAGCCCTCGGCACGGTCAACCTGCTGGCTATTGAAGAATATGAAGAATTAAAAACCCGGTACGACTTCTTAATGGGACAGCAAAAAGACCTGGAAGATGCCCGTGAACAGCTCCTGGAAACCATCCGCAAGATTAATAAGACGACCAAGGGGCTTTTCGAAGAAACCTTCATAAATGTCCAGAAAATGTTTCAGGAATACTATCAGATCCTGTTCCGCGGCGGCGTAGCTAAACTTGTGCTGGTGGATGAGACCAACCCTCTGGAATCCGGGATTGATATTGTGGTTCGCCCTCCCGGAAAAAAACCTCAGCATATTTCACTGCTTTCCGGCGGTGAAAAAGCGCTGACGGCAATCGCTCTTTTATTTGCTCTTTTCCACATTAAGCCGTCGCCTTACTGTGTCCTCGACGAAGTCGACGCGCCTTTGGACGAAGCCAACATTGACCGGTTTCTGTCTGTGCTTAAAACATTCCTCGAAAAATCTCAGTTCATTATCGTGACTCACAACCGCAAAACCATTGCCATGGGCGACGCGCTGTACGGGGTAACGATGCAGGAGGCCGGCGTTTCTAAACTTGTGTCGGTCAAAGTTAATCAGGACGCGAATTCTTCTTCTCCCGCCGTGACCCCCAAGGATCATTCGGCTGCTGAAGAAATTCACGCGTGAACCTTCCTAACCTCATCACCGTTTTCCGTATTCTGATCACCCCGATGTTTTTTACAGAACTTGTTTCATATAAACCCGGCGAAGAACACCACAGATGGATCGCCTTTTGGCTGTTTATCGCGGGAGTCATCAGCGACGCTCTTGACGGCTTAATCGCGCGCGTTACAAAAAACCAGACGCCTCTAGGGCAGTTTCTGGATCCGCTCGCGGATAAACTTCTGCTTCTCAGCGGTTTCCTCGGTCTTCTTCTGGTGTCCGGCTTACCGCATCATCCGCCGGTTTGGTTCACCGTAGCCGTTGTCTTCCGTGATCTTTTTATTCTTTGCGGTCTAGTCATCATCTTTCTGGTCTCTGGAAAAGTTCATGTACAGCCCAACTTTCTGGGAAAGATGACGACCGCCGCCCAGATGGCGACCTTAACCGCGGTCCTTCTGGGAACTTCTCTGGCACCGTTAATTTGGAACATCGCCGGAATTCTAACCGTTGCCTCGATTCTGTCTTATTTATTCAGGGACCTTCCGGTTCCCGGGAAAAAATTCACATGAAAGAACTTATTTCTATTACTCTAGCTTACACGCTCGGCTCCATCCCGACAGGTCTGCTCCTGACCCGCGCGATCAAGGGCATTGATATCCGGGAACACGGTAGTAAAAATATCGGCGCGACAAACGTTTTCAGAGTCGTCGGCAAAAAGTGGGGGATCGTGGTTCTCTTGATCGACGCCTTTAAAGGCTGGCTGGCGGTCACACTTCCGTTTAGACTTTTCCCCGAAACTTTTCCGCAGACTTTCAGCATCGCGCTCGCGGCTGCAACGCTGGCCGGCAATACTTTCCCGGTCTGGCTTAAATTTAAAGGGGGGAAGGGCATCGCGACTTCTTTGGGGGTTTTTACCGGATTGGTTCCCGCGCCCGCTTTAATCACATTCGCGCTTTGGTCCGCTGTTTTCGCGCTCACCCGAATCCTGTCTGTCGCTTCGCTCGCAGCCGCTTTTTTCTTTCCCGTTGCTGTTTACTTTTTTCTGCCCCGCCAGGACGCTTTCCAGTATTTCTTCATCATGAGCCTGTTTCTGCCTTTTTTTATCTGCTACACTCACAGGGCCAATATCCGGCGGCTGCTGAAGGGCGAAGAAAAACGCCTGATCTGACTTTTAGTGCGCAATCGCCACTTTTAACGTTTTTTTTTAATTAAAGCGTTGCCATTTCTCCGTTTCACTTCTAGTCTTGGTTCACCCCGGTTTCCGGATTTTCCCTGCCCTCAATTCCAAAGGAGTTTTTATGCCGGATCCCGATTCAGAAGAAATCATTGTCCACTCATTTTTAAAAGGCGAGGATGAGGAAGTCCGTCTGGCCGTCCATAAGTACAAAGGGCGGTACTACATAGACCTGCGCGTGTGGTTCCAGGATGAAAACGGAGGCGGTTTTAAGCCGACCCGTAAAGGGGTTTCCGTGCCTGCCGACCGGTTCGAAGACCTGAAAGCCGGAATGGACAAGCTCATCCGCGGTCTGGAAAAGGGGGAGTTAATCCCTGTTTCCGGAGCCTCCTGAAGCCTCCAAACCTCTGTTTAATCAACCCTTTACACCTATAAGGCAAGCCGTTAAAATACTGCATCGCTTGCCCCCTACAGGAGAATTTATGACCGATAAAAAGAAGTCCGAAAAAGAGATTAAGAACGTTTCAAAAACTTCCAGTTCTGCAGCCATTGAAAAGACTGAGGCTGCCCTCAAGAAACTCGCGGGCGAAAAAAACAAAGCCCTTGAAATGACCCTGCTTCAGATCGAAAAGCAGTTCGGCAAGGGGTCGATCATGAAGTTCGGGGAAGGCCGTCATGAAAATGTGGACGCTCTCTCCACCGGCGCGCTGAGCTTGGACATGGCGACGGGGATCGGCGGCGTACCACGCGGGCGAATCATTGAAATTTTTGGCCCGGAATCCAGCGGTAAAACCACTCTTTCACTCAGCATTACGGCACGCGTGCAGGCAGGCGGGGGTGTCGCCGCGTTTATTGATGCTGAACATGCCATGGATCCCGCTTACGCCCAGAAAATCGGCGTCAAGCTTGATGACCTTTTAATCTCTCAGCCTGACTCCGGTGAGCAGGCGCTTCAGATCTGTGAAATGCTGGTCCGCTCCAATGCCATTGATCTGATCGTCGTTGACTCCGTGGCCGCGCTTGTTCCCAAAGCGGAAATTGAAGGCGAGATGGGTGACTCCCACATGGGTCTTCAGGCCCGTTTGATGTCTCAGGCTTTGCGTAAGCTGACCGGCATTATCCACAAGTCCAAGACCTGCCTGATTTTTATTAACCAGATCCGCGACAAAATCGGCGTCATGTTCGGCAATCCGGAAACCACTCCGGGCGGTAAGGCGCTGAAATTCTATTCGTCAATGCGCATGGACATCCGCAGGATCGCGACGCTGAAAAAAGGCGAAGAAGCGATCGGCAACCGTGTCCGCGTCAAGATGGTGAAGAATAAGGTCGCCGCGCCTTTCAAGCAGGCGGAATTCGATATTCTTTTTGACGAAGGTATTTCACGCTCTTCGAGCATCATTGACCTGGGCACCACCCACAATGTGATCGAAAAGTCCGGTTCCTGGCTCCTTTACAAAGGCGACAAACTCGGTCAGGGCAGGGATACCGCGCGTATGTTTCTGAAAGAAAATCCCAAGCTGCTTGAGGAAATCGAAGCCAAAGTCCGTGAAAAGATGACCACCGGCGAAACCGCGCTTGCCGGCTCCGCCGCGGACGGCGATTCCGACAAATAAAGAACTCCGGTTTTTTTCCGATTCTTTAATCCATGGATTCCCAGAAAAAGCAGGCTGTCGTTGTCGCTTTGAGAGTTCTGGCGGCCAGCCCCAAAAGCCGGGCTGAAATTTCCCAGAAACTCAAAGACAAGGGATTTCCTTTGCCGGTCATAGACGAAGTCCTGAGCGACCTTGAAAAGCAGGGGTTTCTCAGTGATCAGGCTTTCGCGCAGAATCTGATCGCTAAATACACGCACGGCAAACCTTCCGGATCGCGGAAGATTAAGTTCGAGCTCAAACGCCGGGGCGTTTCAGGCAAGATCAGCGAAGAAGCCATTGCCGGTCTGGATCCGGAAGAAGAAAAGGCCCGGGCGCGGGAACTCGCGCAAGCGCGCTGGGAAAAATTTTCAAAGCTGGATCCTGATAAAAGAAAAAAACGTGTTTTTGATTTTTTAATGCGCCGTGGTTTTGATTATCAGTTGGTACGAGAATTAATTGAAGAAATGAGCAATTAACAAGGCCGAGGCAAGCAGGTTGTCCGGAGAGCAGCTCTCGCAGGCGTTTTTGGAGATCAAAAACGCCGAGAGTGCAGACGGACGGCATGCCAATGCCGGACCGACGGTGCTCGCAGGACAAGCCCTGATTAACGAGGCCCAAAAAACTTATGCTGAAAACCGACGAAATCAGACAGAAGTACCTGGATTTTTTCAAACGCAAGGCTCACGCCGTTGTGCCTAGCGACTCCCTTGTTCCGCAAAATGACCCGACCCTGCTTTTCACCGGCGCCGGCATGAACCAGTTTAAGGATAACTTCCTGGGTATCAAAAAAGACCTTAAGCGCGCCACCAGCTCCCAGAAATGCCTGCGTACCGGCGATTTGGAAGAGGTCGGCCGTACCGCGTTTCATCACTCATTCTTTGAAATGCTGGGCAATTTTTCTTTCGGCGACTATTTTAAGAAAGAAGCCATTGAGTGGGCGTGGGAATTCCTGACCAAGGAATTGCAGATTCCCGAAAGCCGTCTGCGCGTCAGTGTTCACAAAACGGACGACGAAGCCTTCGCCATTTGGGAAAAAATCGTCGGCCCTAAAAAAATTGACCGCCTGGGCGACAAAGACAATTTCTGGCCGTCAAACGCGCCGAAAGACGGCCCGAACGGACCCTGCGGGCCGTGTTCTGAGATTTATTTTGATCAGAACCCTTCCGGCGCACCCGACCGCACTGTTGAGCACAAAGATTTCGCTGAAATCTGGAATCTGGTTTTCACCCAGTTTGACCGCCAGGATGGGGGCAAGCTGGTTCCGCTTGCTCAGAAAAATATCGATACCGGCATGGGGCTGGAACGTTTGACCTGTGTTCTTCAGGGCCAAAAAACCAATTTCGAAATTGATCTTTTTCAGCCGATCAACGAAGCCATTGAAAAAGAACTCAGCGTCAAAGTTCCGGAAGCAAAGCGCCGGGGTCTTTACGCGATTTCAGATCACTTACGGGCCGTTGTTTTCTGCATGACTGACGGCGTCATTCCTTCCAATGAAGGCCGGGGGTATGTCATCCGAAAGCTGATCCGCCGCGCGCTCTGGCACGCGCACGAACTTTCACCCTCCAAGCGGGTTGAACAACCTTTTCTCTATAAAGCCATGAGCGCCGTGGTCTCCGTCATGAAATCACAGTACCCCGAACTCGCGGACGCTCAGCCCAGTGTTTCCTCGACTTTAAAGGGAGAAGAAGAACGGTTTCTCACGACTCTGGATACCGGCCTCAGGATTCTGGAACAGCGTCTTCAGGAACTTGAAAAGAAAAAATCAAAGCAGATCCCGGGCGAAGCCGTGTTTGAGCTTTATGACACTTACGGCTTTCCGGATGAATTGACCCGTAAAATCGCGGATGAAAAAGGTTTTACGATTGATCAGACCGGTTTTGAGAAACAAATGGAGGAACAGCGCAAGCGCGCGAAAGACGCGACTAAGATTTCCGGCGCGATTTTCACGGTCACCGACCTGGATAAAAATCTGTCCGGTCTTCCCGGCACAAAATTCACAGGCTATGACGGCCGTCTGCAGGATGAAGGAAAGGTTTTATTTGCCGGAATCAAGGACGGCAAAGGCGTGGTAGTGCTTGAACAAACCCCCATGTACGCCGAAAGCGGGGGGCAGGTTGGAGACCACGGTCATTTAAAGAATTCCGCGTTTGAAGCGCGCGTCACGGATACTCAAAAAAAGGATATTTATTTTCTCCACCTCGTCGACGGTGTGAAGGGCAGTCTTAAAACCGGCGACAAAGTAACAGTCATGGTCGACCGCAATCGACGGGAACGCGCCATGCGCAATCACACGGCGACACACCTTCTTCACGCGGCCCTGCGGGATCTTTTGGGCAATCAAGTCCGCCAGCTGGGTTCTCTGGTCGCTCCGGAGAAACTGCGCTTTGACTATTCCTACGCCCAGCCGTTGACGGCCGAGCAGATCAAGGCATTGGAAGATAGGGTCAATGCGGAAATCCTGAAGAATAACCCTCTGACCAAAGAAGAGAAAAGCGCGGAAGACGCCAAGAAAGAAGGCGCTCTGGCTTTCTTCGGTGAAAAATACGGCGATAAAGTCCGCGTGGTTACGGTTCCGGGATTCAGCAAAGAATTCTGCGGCGGAACACACTGCGACGCGACCGGCCAGATCGGCCTGTTCGTCATTACCAGCGACTCTTCAATTGCCAGCGGGACACGGCGTATCGAAGCCTTGACCGGTGAAGGCGCGATCGAATACGTCCGGGGTCTGCGCGGGCAGATGAACCAAATTGCTCAAACCTTGAAATCCGGTATTGCCGATATCCCTGAGCGCATCGCGAAACTTCAGGATAATGTCAAAAAGTTGGAAAAAGAAAAATCGCAGGCTCCGTCCGCCAAGACGGATCCGGATAAATTAATTGCCGGAGCGGTGAAAACCGGGCCAGTCAGCTTTATTGCCTACAAGGAAAAAGGGCTGGAAGGCCAGCAGCTGCGGGTTATTTCTGACGTCATCCGCTCCAAGAGCCCTAAAACTATTTATTTGTTATGCTCTGAGAATGAGGATAAAATTCAGTTCCTGCTGGGGGCCACCCCGGACCTGGCCAAAGACGGCCTGGACATGAGAGAAATCGGCAAATCAGCCGCGGCCCTTCTGCAGTGCTCATGCGGCGGCCGGCCCGACCTGGTGCAGGGGGGCGGACCCAACCAGGGGCAACTTCAAACCCAATGGGACAAAGTTTCTTCTGAAATTCAAAGCGCGCTGAAAGCCAAGGTTTCCTGATGCAGGTTTATAACTGGGACAAGACAACTCAAAAAAAATTCTCCCGTGACTACAGCCACGTCTTTGATCCGGACGTTTTCAAGAAAATCAGCCGGATCCTGGCCGAAGTCAAGGAACGGGGAGATCTGGCCATCCGCCGTTACACCCGCGAATTTGACGGCTTCGATCTTCCGCTGAAGCGCATCCGCGTGTCGCAGGGCGACATCAACCGCGCGTTCGAAAAAATTCAGGTGCAGTTCGTGCCGATCTTGCGCCAGATTATGGAAAATGTGCAGGAGTATTATCAGAAAGAATTAAAACAGTCTTTTGAAATCCGGGGCAAGGACGGAGTTTATCTTTCCAAAAAATACCAGCCCATTGAGCGCGTCGGCGTTTATGTGCCGGGCGGAACAGCGCCTCTTGTTTCTACTGTTTATATGTGCGTGATCCCCGCTAAAGTCGCGGGTGTAAAAGAAATCGTCCTGGCCACTCCGCCTCAGCGCGAAACCGGTGAAATCGATCCTCACATTCTCGCGGTCGCGAATCTTTTAGGCGTCAATGAAATCTACCGGATGGGCGGCGCGCAAGCCATCGGCGCCATGGCCTTCGGAACTCGAACCGTGAAAAAAGTCGACAAGATCGTCGGCCCGGGAAATCAGTACGTGGCGGAAGCCAAACGGCAGGTCTATGGCTTTGTGGATATCGACATGGTCGCGGGCCCCAGCGAAGTCGCGATTATCGCCGATTCTTCAGCCAATCCCGATTACGTGACCTGCGATTTGCTCGCGCAGGCTGAGCACAGAGGCGGTACTGACTTTTTGATTACGCCTTCCAAAAAATTGATCGAAGCCATGCGCAAGCGCGTGGATACCGGTGTGATTATCCAGGTGAAATCGCTGGCTGAAGCGTGTGAAGTCGCCAACGAACTGGCTCCTGAGCATTTGGAAATTCTGGTGGAAGACCCTGAAAAAATTGTGAAAAATATTACAAACGCGGGCGCGATTTTTGTCGGGCCTTACTCTCCCGCGGTGGTGGGGGATTATATCGCGGGCCCCAGCCATGTTCTGCCCACAGGCGGTACGGCGCGCTATTTTTCACCGCTTTCCGCTTCCTCTTTTATAAAAAGCAGTCAGATCATTCATTACACCAAAGAAGCGTTGGCCAATTCGCGGGAACATATCCGTCAGTTGACCGAAATGGAAGGCCTGGTTTTGCATCGCATCTCGATGGAAGCCCGGTTTGTGGAAAAAAATCATACCGCGAAAACGGGAGCCTCAAACCCCGGCGAGTCCAGCGAAACAGAATAGTTTTGGTGAAACGAGGAGATTTATGAAGAAGAGAACCGCTGAAGTTAAAAGAAAAACCGCAGAAACCGACATTCGCATGAAATTAAATGTCGATGGACACGGCGCGTCTTCAATCACAACCGGTATGCCTTTTCTTGACCACATGCTGACCCTCTTCGCCAAGCACGGACTTTTTGACCTCCAGGTCAAAGCGGTGGGCGACCTGCACGTCGACATTCACCACACCAACGAAGACGTCGGCATTGTTCTGGGCCAGGCCTTAAACAAAGCGCTCGACAAGAAAATCGGGATTCGCCGTTACGGCCACTTCAGCGTTCCCATGGATGAAGTCCTGGTACGCGTGACTCTGGACATATCAGGACGGCCGTCCATTTTTGTTCATAAGGCCAAGGGAGTTAAATTTTCGCGCCTTGAAAATTACTCCTTCCATGATGCCTGTGAGATGCTCAAAGCTTTCACTCAGCATGCCGGCGTCAACCTGCATATTGAAGTCCTGGCGGGGCATGATTCGCACCACATCATTGAAGGCATGTTCAAATGCTTCTCCAAAGCGCTGGACATGGCTACGCAGATTGATCCGCGAGTCAAAGGCATTCCGTCCACCAAAGGCTCCATTTAATCTGTGCTTTTAGTCATCGACTATGGGATGGGGAATTTGCGAAGCGTCTCCAAGGCGCTCGAGCATCTCGGCGGTAAAGTTAAAATCAGTTCCAATCCGGACGATTTAAAAACCGCTGACAAGATTGTTCTGCCCGGCGTCGGCGCTTTCGGCGACGCCATGGCTGAACTGCGCCGTCAGAATCTGGTAGAACCCATCCGCGCTTTCGCGGGTTCCGGAAAACCTTTTCTTGGAATTTGCCTGGGTATGCAGTTACTTTTTAAATCCAGCGAAGAATCGCCTGAAGCGGAAGGGTTGGATATTTTCCCAGGAACCGTCCGGCGTTTTCGGTCAAAAAACGTTAAAATCCCGCAGATGGGCTGGAACCAGGCCAAACTAAAAAAAGAATCTCCGTTGACCAAGGGGCTTCCGGACAACAGTTATTTCTATTTCGTGCACAGTTTTTATGTTGCCCCCGAAGATCAAAAAATAACACTTGGAGAAACTACCTACGGGGATGAAACTTTTACATCCATCCTGGCTTCAGATACGGTTTTCGCAACCCAGTTTCACCCGGAAAAGAGCCAGTCCGCCGGGCTCACCATTTTGAAAAATTTTATCAGCCTATGAATATTTATCCCGCGATTGATCTTTATGAAGGCCAGGTCGTCCGCTTAACTAAAGGCGACTTCGCCCAGAAAACCGTTTACTCCAGCGATCCTGCCGGAACCGCGCGTCAGTGGGAAAAAGCCGGTGCCCAATGGATTCATATTGTAGATCTGGAAGGCGCCAAGACCGGCGTTTTGAAAAATATCGGCTCTCTGGAATCCATCCGCCAGGCCGTGAAGTGCCGTATTCAGTTTGGCGGAGGAATGCGCAGTATCGAAGCCATTGACCACGCGATTTCCGCGGGCGCGGACCGGGTCGTGCTGGGCACTAAAGCTCTGGACCCTGAGTTTTTCACGGCCGTTCTAAAGCGCTACGGCTCAAGAATCGCGGTGGGTATTGACATCAAAAATAACCAGGTGCAAACCCAGGGATGGCTGGAAGAATCCTCCGTATCGCTGGAACAGGCACTGGAACTTTTTAACAAGCAGGGTGTGGAAACGCTGATTTATACCGATATTCAAAAGGACGGCATGCTCCAGGGCCCCAACTTTGAGCGTCTTGAATTTATCCTGAAACATTCCAAGTCCAGGATCATTCTTTCGGGCGGGGTCGGAAACCTTGGAGATATTGAACGCTGCGCGGATATCAAGGCCTCCAACTTCGAGGGTGTCATCGCCGGAAAAGCCCTTTACGAAAAAACCATGGATTTAAAAGAAGCGGTCGCCAAAGCGGGGAGAGCGGGAAAATGATTACCATGATCAAGCCTTACCTGGATGTGATTCTGTCAGAACGCAGCTGGTCGTGGTCTTTGATCGGCATTCTTTACGTTTTAGCGGCGTTTTTCGTGCGCAGCTGGTTCATGAATTCACTTGTGTGGAAAGCCAAGCAGATGGACAAATCCGTTTACAGCGCGGTGAAAGCGGCTTACCTGCGCCGTTCCGTGCTGGGCTGGTTTTTATTTTTTCTTCCTCTTGGGCTTTTTACTCTTTATTGGCAGAGCATCCTGCCGCCGGTTGTCACCGATAAAATGGTGGCCGGGGGAGCCAGTGCCTGTTTAATCACCGCTATTCTGCTGCACTTGCGTGCTTTCGGGCTCGGCGCCATCGCGGTTTTAAAAAAGCAGACTGAAACCTCCAAAGAAAAAAATCTCTACGAAACCTGATCTTCATGCTCACTAAACGTATTATTCCCTGCCTCGACGTCAAAGACGGACGGGTTGTGAAAGGCATCCAGTTTCTTGATCTCAAAGACGCGGGCGATCCGGTTGCCTGTGCCATCGCCTACGATCAGCAGAATGCCGACGAACTGGTATTTCTGGATATCACGGCCTCCCACGAAAACCGCAAAACCATGATTGAAATGGTCGAGAAAGTCGCCGAATCCATTTACATTCCTTTCACGGTCGGCGGGGGAATCCGCTCAACCGCGGACATTCGCGGACTTCTCAGAGCCGGATGCGACAAAGTTTCGATTAACAGTTCCGCCATTGCCAATCCCGATTTACTCGCGGAAGCTTCCAAGCGTTTCGGCGCGCAGTGCATCGTGCTGGCGATTGATGCCCGGCGCGACGGCCCCGGCTGGCGGGTTTATTCGCACGGCGGGAGAAAAGCCACGGAACTTGAAGCGATCTCCTGGGCTCAAAAAGGCGAGCAACTCGGCGCCGGTGAAATCCTGCTGACCAGCATGGACCGCGACGGCACCAAGGAAGGCTACGACCTGGAGCTTCTAAAAAAAATGTCACGGGCCGTTAAAATTCCCGTGATTGCGTCCGGAGGCGCGGGGAATGCGGAACACCTTTATCAGGGATTCACGGAAGGTGAAGCGGATGCGTGTTTAGCGGCTTCAATCTTTCACTTTGGCGAATTAACGATCCCGCAAACCAAGCAATATCTGGCCGGCAAAGGTATTCCGGTTCGCCTCTAGCAGATCGCTCCACCCGGTCAAGTGTGTCGGCTTGACACACCTTCAACTTCACGGCATACTCTTACCTTACCCAATAGACAGAGGAGTGACTTATGACTGAATATAAATACAATGCCCAGGGGCTGATTCCCGCCATTATCCAGGATGCCGATTCCGGCGAAGTGCTGATGCTTGCTTACATGGATAAAGTGGCGTTTGAACGGACTCTGAAAGAGAAAAAAACTGTTTTTTATTCCCGCTCACGCAACACTTACTGGGTTAAGGGGGAAACTTCCGGACACACCCAAGATGTTAAACAAGTCCTGACGGACTGTGACCGCGACACCATCCTGATCCGCGTTAAACAACACGGTGCGGCCTGTCACGAAGGCTACCGCTCCTGCTTTGTTCACGAACTGAACGAAGGCGCAGAAATCACGCGCGTCACGCAGGAAAAAATGTTTGATCCGGACAAAGTTTATAAAAAGTAACATGATCCGTTTCGACGAATTCAGAAAACTCAGCCGGAAAGGGAATCTTATCGCCGTTTCCCAGACTGTGCCCGCGGACCTGGAAACTCCCGTGTCTTGTTTTTTGAAACTGGCCGCTTCCAACAAACATGCCTTTCTTCTGGAATCGGCGGAGCAGGGAGAAAAAACAGGCCGTTATTCTTTCATCGGTTTAAATCCGGCCGGTGTTTTTAAATCCGTCAACGGACAAGTCACGGTCGAACGCAAAAATAAAATCCTGCGCGCGCCCGGAGGCCTTCATCTTACCGATCTGATCCGCGATTTCCTGAAAGATTACAAGCCTGCCAATCCGGAAGATTTCGCGGGTTTCGGCGGCGGTTTTGTCGGCTATCTTTCTTATGAAAATGTCCGCCATTTTGAAACCATCCGGCTGAAGAGCAAAAAAGGCCCTGACGCTCCGGAAGGCATTTTCTTTTTAACTCAAGACTTCGTCGTATTCGATCACTTCCGAAAAACACTTTCCGTCGTCAGTCTGGTGGATGTTTCCGGAAAGAAATCCCTGAAAACCGCTTACCAAAACGCGGCCCGGGTGATTGAAGACCAAATGCGCAAACTGCGCAAACCGCTCAAGGTGCCCGTTCCTTCAGGTAAATCAATCAAAGCGGAACTCCGCTCCAACGTGACTCCAAAAGATTTTTACTCCCAGGTCAACAAGATCAAATCTTATATCCGCGCGGGCGATTGCATCCAGGTCGTTCTTTCCCAGCGGTTTTCATTTCCAAAAGCGGACAATGATTTCAGAATTTACCGCGCTTTGCGCTCGGTCAATCCGTCACCTTATATGTTTTATTTTAAATCCGGAAATTTCCGCATGATCGGTTCCTCGCCTGAAATGCTGGTTCGTAAAACCGGAAGGGAAGCGGAACTGCGCCCGATTGCCGGCACACGCCCCCGGGGGAAAAATACTTCTGAGGATTTGAAGCAAGAGGAGAGCCTGCGGAGATCGAAAAAGGAAATGGCGGAACATTTGATGCTGGTCGACCTGGGCCGTAATGATCTGGGCCGGGTTTGCGAATTCAACAGCGTGAAGGTCCGGCATTTCGCCCGCGTGGAACGTTATTCTCATGTGATGCACCTGGTCAGTGACGTGGCCGGAAAACTCAAAAGCGGGCAGACCGCTTTTGATCTTCTTAAAGCGACCTTCCCCGCGGGAACAGTCAGCGGAGCGCCCAAGGTGCGCGCCATGCAGATCATCGATGAACTCGAACCCGAAAAGCGCGGGCCCTACGCCGGCTGTCTCGGTTATTTCAGCTTCACCGGCGATATGGATATGTGCATCACCATCCGCACGCTGGTCGCGGACGGTAAGAAAATTTATCTTCAAGCCGGAGCGGGAATCGTTAAGGATTCTTCGCCGGTCAAAGAATTTCAGGAAACCGTCAACAAAGCGCGCGCGCTGCTGAAAGCCCTCGCGATGCAGGGAGAATTCTGATGCTGCTGATGGTCGATAATTACGACTCCTTCACGTACAACCTGGTGCAGTATTTCGGCGAGCTCAAAGCCAATCCTGTGGTTTACCGAAATGACAGGATTACGGTTGAAAAAATTAAAAAGATGAAGCCCGACCAGATTGTGATTTCACCCGGCCCGTGCACACCGAAAGAGGCCGGGGTTTCCAACGAAGTCATTAAAACTTTCGCCGGTAAAATTCCCATCCTGGGTGTTTGCCTGGGGCACCAATGCATCGGCCATGTGTTCGGCGGAAAAGTCATCCGGGCACGGAACATCATGCATGGTAAAACCTCGGAAATTTTTCATAAACAAGGCGGACTTTTCCAAGGCCTCCCTCAGCCTTTCACGGCCACGCGTTACCACTCCCTTCTGGTTGAAAAGAAAAGCCTTCCTTCCGAACTGGAAATGACGGCCTGGACTCAGCAAAAAGAAATCATGGGATTACGCCACAAATCCCTGCCGGTCTGGGGCGTTCAGTTTCATCCCGAATCCATCCTGACGCAGGGAGGCATGCAGATTCTTAAGAATTTCCTGCAGATGTCACGGAAGAGAAAATAAATGATTTCTTCCGCGCTCACTCCGCTTCTTGGCGGAAAAAATCTGACTTACCGCCAAGCTTACGGTCTTTTTGACGAATTGTTTTCCATGCCGTCGCCGGAAGCCGCTGCAAAAACGGTTTTAGCGCTTCTGGCCCGCAAAGGCGAAACTGCCGATGAAGTCCGGGCCTGCGTGGATGCTTTAGCCAAGCATGAACCTAAAATCAAAACTCCGGTCAGAGGATTAATTGACACCTGCGGAACCGGGGGAGACCAGAGCTATTCGATCAATATTTCCACGCTGTCGGCGATTGTCGCGGCGGGCGCGGGCTGTAAGGTCGCCAAACACGGCAACCGGGCCTTTTCCTCCCGCTGCGGAAGCTCCGATTTAATGGAATCGCTTGGCGTCAAATTGGAAGCCGGCCCCGTGAAAATGATACGGGCCATCCAGAAATCGGGATTCGGCTATTTTCACGCGCCTTTTTACCACCCGGCCATATCCCGGTTTCAGAAAGTCCGGAAAGAATTAAAAATACGCACGATTTTTAATTTATTGGGCCCATTGACCAATCCAGTGAAGCTTGAAGGGAAACTGGTAGGGGTCGCGAATAAACGGATTTTTGATCTCTACCTTTCAATCTTTAAAAAATCAGGGATTAAAAAGATTTTGATGGTTCACAGTCCAAATGACGGGATGGATGAAATTTCCTGTTCCGCGCCGTCTCAAGCCGTTTTTATTCAATCCGGAAAAATCAGACACTTTTCCATCAACCCTCAAGAACTGGGATTGAAGAAAGTTTCAAAATCTCAGCTGGAAAGCCGCTCCCTGGCACAGAGTAAAAAAATATCGCTCGACATCCTTCAGGGAAAAGAAAAAGGGCCGATTCTGAGTGTTATCCTTATAAATGCGGGAGCCGCGATCTGGGTTTCCGGAAGGGCACGAAACTTGCAGGAAGGAATACAAATGGCCGGCCAATCAATTAGCACCGGCCGTGCGTATCAAGCTTTGAAAGGGCTGATTCGGATCTCAAAATCATGATCTTAAACGACATCATCATTCAGAAAAGAAAAGACCTTGAAGAGCTGAAGAGCCGTTTTCCTCTTCACCGCCTGAGAGACGCGGTGGAAGGTAAACCTCGCGAGGACATCCGTTCGTTCCGTAAGGCGGTCGCTTCAACGAAAGGCCTCAACATTATCGCGGAACTTAAAAAAGCGTCTCCGTCAGAAGGCATCATTCGCGAGGATTTCCAACCGCTCCGGATCGCGGGAATTTACGAAGGCAGCGGAGCAGCCGCGTTGTCAGTCCTGACGGAAACCCATTTTTTCAAAGGCCGGCCTAGCTATCTAAAAACCGTCCGGCAGGTCACTAAAATTCCTATTCTGCGTAAAGATTTTCTTTTTGAAAGTTATCAGATTTATGAGAGCGCTCTTCTGGAAGCCGATGCTTTTCTGCTGATCGCTTCTATCCTGACTGAAGAAGAACTGAAAAACCTGATTGAGCTCGGGAAAACGCTTCACATGGACGCTCTGGTTGAAGTGCATACGGACGACGACCTGAGGAAAGCACTCAGCGCGGGCGCCGATATTATCGGCATCAACAACCGTGATCTCAAAAGCCTGAGCGTAGACCCTAACCGCGCGAAACAGCTTCTCCCGCATATTCCAAAAGGCCATCCGGTCATCGTGGAAAGCGGATTTAAAAAACATGAGGAATTGCTCGATTACCGCAGTCTGGGAATTCACTCTTTTCTGATCGGCACGGTTTTGATGAAATCTGAAGACATCGGCGCCAAGCTTTCAGAACTTCTCGGCAGTGACCGGAAATGGAAGGCCGCGAAATGACCCAAATTAAAATCTGCGGAAATACCAACGCTGAAGACGCGAAGCTCGCGGCTTCTCTCGGGGCCGATTACCTGGGCCTCATTTTCGCGGAGAGCAAACGGAAAATTACAGTGCCTAAAGCCCAGGAAATCATGCAGGCTGTTCCTGGATTTGAAAATTTCGTGGGTGTTTTTATGAATCAGCCCAAAGACGAAGTTGAGTTGATCATCGCCCAGACCGGCCTCAAGACACTGCAATTCCACGGCGAGGAAACATCTCTTTACTGCCGTTACTTTCTGGACAAGGGATTCAAAGTCATCAAAACTTTTCACATTAAAGACGCCATGAGCCTGAAGCGCATTGATGAATATGACGCAACCGCTTTTCTCTTTGACACCTATTCCGGCGAAGGCGGGGGAAGCGGTCAGGTTTTCGACTGGTCGCTGATTCAAGACCGTCCGTTCGTGCATGAACAGCTTTTCCTGGCCGGTGGACTGAACCCGGAAAACGTACGCTCAGCGATCGAAAAAGTGAAACCATTCGCGGTAGACATCGCGAGCGGTGTGGAAAAAGAACCCGGGAAAAAAGACCCGGCCAAACTCAAGCAGTTCATTCAGCTGGTCAAGGAGAACAAACCGCTCCATGCCCAAAAACCTACCATTCGTCCATAAACTCCTCAAAAGCCTGGATAAGATCGACCGGGCGGCGCTGGAGAAGTATATTCTGGATCAGGCGGAAACCCGACTGACTCTTGAAACCATTCTTCATGAAATTCACGAAGGCGCCATGATCATGAACCGTGAGGGGGAGATCACATTCGCGAACCCGCCGGCACTTTCCTGGCTGGGCCTTCCAAAGACCGGAAACGCGCGCCCTCACGTGATGCAGATCGGGGACTCTGAAATTTCCCGCTTTCTCGACAGCAGGCGTAAATCCCTGCGTGAGCGCGCGACCGCCGATTTTAAAGTTCTGATTCCGCGTGAAACCTACCTGCGGGTTTTTATGATTCCGTTTGAGAAAGACGGAAACATCCTGATTCTTCTCCTCAATTTAACGACCGAACGCAGTGCTGAAACGGGGGAGGCCCGCCGGGATTCGGTGGGGAGTCTGCTGAGTCTGGCTGCCGGTATCGCGCATGAAATCGGCAACCCGCTGAACTCGATCGGGATTCATCTTGGGCTTTTGCAGAAAGAAATCAAATCCTTGCCAGACAATAAAAAGCAATCCTTCGAGAAAACACTGGAAGTCCTGAAATCCGAAACCGGGCGCCTGGACCGCATTGTCCGGAATTTTCTGAAAGCCGTGCGCCGTCCGCCCCTGCGTTTCCGCTGTGAAGACCTGAACTCAGTCTTGAAATCCGCGATTGATTTCATGCTTCCGGAACTGGAAGAGAATAAAGTCAAGGTGCGCTTCAAAGCGGATAAATCCATTCCTGAATTTTTGATGGACCGTGAAAGACTTCACCAAACTTTCATCAACCTGATTAAAAACGCCATGGAAGCCATGCCTGAAGGCGGAAGCCTGACGATCCGCACATCCCGAAAAGAAAAGGCAGCCATGCTAATCTTCAGTGATGAAGGCCAGGGAATTTCGGAGGAAGACCTTCCCCATATTTTTGAAGCCTACTACACCACAAAGTCCGAAGGTTCCGGCCTGGGGCTCATGACTGTCTGGAAAACCGTTAAAGAACACGGCGGACGGATTGAAGTTTCAAGTAAAGTCCGGCAGGGAACAACCTTCACGCTTCTGCTTCCGATCCGGGAGCCTAAACTTCAGCTGTCTCATTCCAGGAAATAGGAGTCTTTATGTCAGTCTGCCCAACTCTTCTGATCGTGGATGACGAAAAAAACACGCGCGACGGCCTTCAAAAGTTTTTGACCGCGCTGGATTATGACGTCTTAACTGCGGAAAACGCGGATGAAGCCTGGAAATTAATCAAAGAAGAAAAACCTGAGCTGATTATTTCCGATATCCGGATGCCCGGAAAAAACGGCGTTGAACTTCTCGACCGGGTCATGGGGGAAAATCCGCACGCGCTTTTTATTCTCATGACCGCTTACGGCTCCGTTGAAGACGCGGTTAAAGCCATGAAGAAAGGCGCGTTTTATTACCTGACCAAACCCGTCAATCTGGAAGAACTTGAATTTCTGGTTAAGAAAGCACTGGCAAGCCGGAGTCTGGAAGAAGAAAACCGGGAACTGAAGCAGGCCCTGTTTCAGCAGAAATTTGAAAAAGGGGACATGGTCGTCAAATCCCCGGTCATGAAAGAAATTCTAAAAACCGTTGAGCAGATCGCTCAATCCTCGGCGGCGGTTTTAATCGAAGGCGAAAGCGGAACGGGCAAAGAACTGGTGGCCCACCGCATTCATGAGGCCAGCCCCCGTAAAAACGCTCCTTTTATCGCCGTTCATTGTGCCGCACTGACTGAAAGCCTGCTTTCCAGCGAACTCTTTGGCCACGAGAAGGGTTCTTTCACTGGAGCCAATGAAAGAAAGGTCGGCCGGTTTGAGCGCGCGCACCAGGGGACACTCTTTTTGGATGAAATCGGAGAAATTTCCGCTGAAACCCAGGTCAAACTTCTGCGCGTTCTCCAGGAAGGGGAATTTGAGCGTGTCGGCGGCACCAAAACCATTAAAGTCGATGTGCGCCTTGTTTGCGCCACGAATAAAAATCTTCTGGAAGAAGTCCGTGCCGGGCGTTTCCGTGAAGACCTTTATTACCGCATCAATGTTATTTACCTAAAAATGCCTCCGCTTCGTGACCGCCGGGAAGATATTCCGTTTCTGGCGGAATCATTTATCAAATCCTTCGCGCTTGCCAACGGAAAGAAAATTACCGGAATTGAACCTGATGCTATGAAAGCTCTGGCCCATTATGACTGGCCCGGCAATATCCGGGAACTTAAAAATATCATTGAACGCATGGTCGTGCTTACAACCTCAGAAACGATTTCCGCTTCGCTTGTGCCCGATGACATTCGTCGGGGGAATTCGGGTTTGCGCCCTTCTCAATTGTCCGCTTCGCAGGCTCCGGTTTCCAACCTGAGCGACATGGAAAAAAATGCCATCCGCCAGGCCCTCCTGGAGGTCAAAGGCAATAAGTCCCTGGCCGCCAAGAAACTGGGTATTTCCCGCAGGACCCTCTACCGCAAGATCGATGAATACGGGATGTAGGCCCGCTTCGCCTAAGCGGGCCACTGACCGCACTGATAGGTCCTATCAGTGTCAGCTTTGGCACACTTGGCTGCGCCAAAGTAGCACATCTGCCGTTAATCTCTCCTAATTCTCCCTATACAGCCCCTGGCACACTAATTGTTATAAGGAAGACGGCTTAAAATTCAACCTAAGGAGCAATACAATGGCTAAAGTACTCGGAATTGACCTCGGAACCACGAACTCTTGCATGGCGATCGTGGAAGGAACCGATCCCAAAGTTATCGCGAACAAAGAAGGCAACCGCACCACCCCCTCTGTCGTCGCTTTCACCAAAACAGGGGAACGCATCGTCGGCCAGGCCGCCAAACGCCAAGCCGTCACCAATCCTGAAAACACCATCTTCAGCGCCAAGCGTTTTATCGGGCGCCGTTTTGAAGAAGCTGAGCAGGAAGCCAAGCTTGTCCCGTTCAAAGTTAAAGCCGGCAAACACGGCGAAGCGGTTATCCACAGCACGATTGAAAACCGCGATTTCACTCCGCCTGAAATTTCCGCGATGGTTCTCCAGAAACTGAAAGCGGACGCAGAAGCTTACCTAGGTGAAAAAATCACGCAGGCTGTCATCACCGTGCCCGCGTATTTCAACGACTCCCAGCGCCAGGCCACCAAAGACGCCGGCCAGATCGCGGGTCTTGAAGTCCTGCGTATCATCAACGAACCCACCGCGGCCGCGCTCGCTTACGGCCTCGACAAAAAGAAAGACGAAACCATCGCGGTCTATGACCTCGGCGGCGGTACTTTCGATATTTCCATTCTTGAAATCGGCGAAGGCGTTTTTGAAGTCAAGGCCACCAACGGCGATACACATTTGGGCGGTGATGACTTTGACCAGCGCGTGATCGAATGGATGATTCAGGAATTCAAGAAAACCGAAGGCATTGACCTTTCCAAAGACCGCATGGCCCTTCAGCGTTTGAAGGAAGCCGGCGAAAAGGCCAAGTGCGAACTTTCAACTTCCCAGAGCACGGAAATCAACCTGCCGTTCGTGACGGCGGACGCTTCCGGCCCCAAGCATCTCTTGCTCACGCTGACCCGCGCCAAGCTGGAACAGCTGGTGGCAGACCTGGTGGAGCGCACCGTTGGTCCCTGTGAACGCGCGCTTAAAGACGCGGGCATTTCTGCCAAAGATATCGACGAAGTCATTCTCGTCGGCGGTCAGACCCGTATGCCGGCTGTGCTCGAAAAAGTGAAAAAGCTTTTCGGCAAGGACCCGCATCAGGGTGTGAACCCGGACGAAGTTGTCGCGATCGGCGCCGGCATTCAGGGCGGTGTTCTGAAAGGTGACGTCAAAGACATCCTGCTGTTGGACGTGACTCCGCTCTCGCTGGGCATTGAAACGCTCGGCGGTGTCATGACCAAGCTGATTGAGCGCAACACCACGATCCCGACCAAAAAATCAGAAATCTTCTCCACCGCGGCGGATAACCAAACTGCCGTGACGGTCAAGGTCATGCAAGGGGAGCGTGAAATGGCGTCGGATAACCGCACGCTGGGCGTTTTCAACCTTGAAGGCATTCCGCCCGCGCCTCGCGGAGTTCCGCAGGTCGAGGTCACTTTCGACATCGACGCCAACGGCATCGTGCATGTTTCCGCCAAAGACCTGGGCACGGGCAAGGAACAGAAGATCCGCATTGAATCTTCCTCCGGCCTGAAGAAGGAAGAAGTCGAGAAGCTCGTGAAAGAAGCGCAGGCTCACGCGGAAGAAGACAAAAAGAAGCACGAAGTCATCACGGCCCGAAACCAGCTCGACAATCTGATCTATCAAACGGAGAAGAGCCTGAAAGAACACGGCGACAAAATCTCGGATGATGAGAAAAAGAAAGTCGAAGAAGCGCTGAAAGAATCCAAGGAAGCTCTCAAGGCTGAATCCGCGGAAACGCTGAACGCGGCCATGACTAAGCTGACCACCGCTTCGCACACCATCGCTCAGAAGGTGTACGAGGAAGCCGCCAAGAAGCAAGGCGGAGCGCCCGGAGCCGAAGCTGGCGCCGGTCCTCAAGCGCAGGGCGGTAAGCCTGATGAAGGCGTGGTCGACGCCGACTACGAAGTCGTCGACGAAGAAGAAAAGAAAAAGAAGTAAATAGAGTTAGAAGTGCAAGATTCAACAAACCCCCAGCAGCCCAAAACTGCTGGGGGTTTTTTCTTTAAACAAAGGAGAAAGATCATGATCGCAAACGGAGATGGTAAACCGTGGGGACCAATTGTGGTTCTCGGTATAACAATGGTGTCCCATGGAATCCAACCACTACATCACGATGCAACTCATCCACATCTGACAGATAAGCACACGCATCCAACTGAGCATTCAACGGAGTCATTTCAAAACTTGAACTCGCTCGTCGTAACTGCCTCGGGCGCTACAATCCATAGAGTTACTTATCTGGATGGAAAATCAATTTTGCAGATACAAGGAATGAGTTTTGTTTATCCTGATAAACCAACTGTAGCCTAGCAGAGCTCCTAAAGGCCGAGGCAAGAAGGTGGTTCGGAGGCAACTCTCGCAGGCGTTTGGGGCGGAACCAAACGCTGAGAGTGTAGACGGACGCGCCGGCTGGCGCGGACCGACGGTGCCGCAGAACCAGCCTGACTGCCGATGGCCCGTAAAAGACTGGATTCCAGACGAGCTTCGCTCCCACATTAATTTTCTCTAATACTAATTGATTACAGAAGTTACGGGCGATAGAATAACGCCTTATGCGCACAGCCTTAGCGTTGGCCATTTTTGCGGTTTTGTTTCTGTCCGGCTCGACCGGGTTTGCAGAACCCCGGATCACGGCCCGCCTGTCGCAAAATCAGATCAATACCTCCCAGTCCTCTGAATTCTTGATCCAGGCCGAATGGCCCCGGTCTGAAGCCCAATACCAATTCGCCCTCCCAAATCTTCCGCTCAAGAACCTGAAAGCGGAGCTTCGGGGGCAGTCGCAGGAAACATACCCGGGCGAAGGCGGGGAGTGGACCCGTAAAATCTTTACTTTCCTCCTGACTCCGCAGAAACCTGGAAACGCTGAAATCCAGGCTTTCAGTCTGCCTTACATTGACCCGGCTCTTCAGAAAGGCGGAACCTTCGAAGTTCCGGCCCAGAAACTCACCGTCCGCAAGCCCGGCCCCAATCCTCTTTTTTATCTGATTCCCGGAGCTTTCCTTTTGGCTGTTACCGGCGTAGTCGTTTTGATGATCGCTCGAAGAAAAAAGAAGGCTGTTCCCGAACCTCTGTCTCCGGCCAAAGCGGCGGGCCGGCAATTCCAGGCCATGCTGGAGAATGCGGATCTCAGCCGGGCGGAAGTTCTACCGGAAGTCGGGCGGAACCTGCGGTCTTTTCTTGAAATCACTTACGGAATTCAGGCGGCGCACGCGACTGAAACCGAACTGTTGCGGAGTCTGGAACAAACAGACATTCAGAAAGAAGAGCTTTCAGCGATTCGTAATATTTTGACCGGATTCGAAGAAATCAAATACGTGGGCCGTCCAACGGAAGCGGAATACCGGCGTCTGCGCAGTGATCTTTTACGTTTTATTCACAGCAAGCAAGTCGTGAGCATTTAACAGGGGAGAAGAAATAAATGGACACACAGATTCAGGAAGTAAACCGCAAGGTTAAGGAAGCGAGTGTTGTTTTAACCGATCTAACGCGTGAAATCGGCAAGGTCATTGTGGGGCAGCAGTATTTGATTGAACGCCTGCTGATGGCGATTCTGGCCGACGGCCACATCCTCATTGAAGGTGTGCCAGGCTTGGCTAAAACCCTTTCCGTCCGCACTCTGGCGCGCGCGGTAGACACACACTTCCAGCGCATTCAGTTCACGCCCGACCTCCTCCCGGCGGACTTGATCGGAACCCTGGTCTACAACCCGAAGGAAAGTTCTTTCTTCACCAAGAAAGGCCCGATTTTCGCCAATATTATTCTGGCGGACGAAATTAACCGCGCCCCTTCGAAAGTGCAGAGCGCTTTGCTGGAAGCCATGCAGGAGCATCAGGTCACGATCGGTGAAACGACTTTTCCGCTTCCCAATCCTTTCCTGGTACTTGCCACCCAGAACCCGATCGAGCAGGAGGGAACTTATCCGCTTCCCGAAGCGCAGGTCGACCGTTTCATGATGAAGCTGATCGTGAACTATCCGACCAAAAAAGAAGAAAAAGAAATCATGGAGCGGATGTCCACGGGCAAAAGCATTGAGATCAAGCCGGTCATCAATCCTGAAAAAATTCTGGCTCTGCGTAAACTGATGAACGAAATCTATGTCGATGAAAAAGTGAAAGATTATATTCTCGACCTGGTTTTCGCCACCCGTGAACCCGCTCAATACAAACTGGAAAGCCTGAAATCGCTGATTTCATTCGGCGCTTCACCGCGCGCCAGCATCATGCTGACTCTGGCTTCGAAAGCGCACGCTTTCATTCGCGGGCGGGGGTATGTCACGCCGGACGACGTCAAGCAGATCGGCACGGACGTGCTTCGTCACCGCGTGCTGACGACTTACGAGGCTGAAGCCGAAGATATTACTTCGGAGCAAATCATCCGCAAGATTTTCGATCAAGTCGAAGTTCCGTAATTCAGGGGAGTAAGCTCTAACCATGCTTCCCAAGGAAGTTCTCCGGAAAGTCCGGCATATTGAAATCCGCACCACCCGGCTGGTCAATGACCTGTTCGGCGGAGAATACGAGTCTGTCTTCAAAGGGCAGGGGATCGAATTCGCCGACGTGCGCGAGTATGTAGCCGGTGACGATATCCGCAGTATCGACTGGAATGTCACGGCCCGTTCCCAGCACACCTACGTCAAGAAATTCGTCGAAGAACGCGAACTGACGGTTCTTTTTATTGTGGATATGTCCGGCTCGCAGTACTTCGGTTCCGGTGAACGGCTCAAGTCGGAAGTCGCCGCGGAAATCACAGCTCTGCTGGCTTTCGCGGCCGTGCAGAACAAAGATAAAACCGGGCTGATTATTTCCACGGATGAAGTTGAAAAAGTAGTCCCCGTCAAAAAAGGCAAAACCCACGTTCTGCGAGTTGTCCGCGAAATTCTTTATTACAAACCCCAGCGCAAAGGCACCCGCTTGGCCGCTGCCATGGAATATTTAAACCAGGTTCAGAAACGCAGTGCCGTCATCTTTATCATCTCCGACTTTCAGGATCAGGGTTATGAAAAGCAGTTAAAAATTCTGAGCAGACGCCATGACGTGATTGCCATTCATCTGAAAGACCGCCGTGAATCCGAAATGCCGGACGCCGGCCTGGTGGAATTCCAGGATCAGGAAACAGGCGCGACCGCGCTGATCGACACTTCCAGCTCCGGCTTCCGTAAGCAATTTGAAGCGTCTTCAAAAGCGGAGAAAGAACGATTTGATAAACTTCTCAAATCCCTGCGCATCGACAAAGTGGAAGTCGCGGCGGAAGGCTCTTACGTGGAGCCCTTGATGCGGTTTTTTAAAATTCGCGAGCGAAGATTATGAAGAAGATCTCCAGCCTGATCTTTTTCCTGACTTTATTTTCAGTCTGCGCTCCGCTGAGAGCGGAAGATAAACCCGCTCAGCCCGCAAAAACAGAAGCACCGTCACCCGCGCCGGCCCCCGCGCCCGCAAAACCTAAAAAACCGGCGAATATCAGCGTTAAAGCGGAGGTAAGCCGGGCTTCTATCACGATCGGCGACCCGGTGACTTATACGATCACGATCAAGCACGGCCCGGAAGTTCAGATCCTCTCTGCCATTCCCACGCCGGATAAAGACATCCTTAAAATTAAGAAAGTGGAAGAATTTAAAACTAAAGACGGCGCCCAGACCGTTGAAGGACGCAAGTACACCCTGACGACTTTCCGCCTGGGAGATTTCGTCCTCGACCCCGTTTCGATTCAGTACAGGTCCGGCGGGGGAGAAGTGGAAACGGCCGAAACCGATCAGATTTATATCACCGTCAAAAGCGTCGCGGAAGGCGAACAAAAAGCGGATATCCGGGGTTTGAAATCCATCCTGGCCATTCCCAGACAAGTCCTGATTTTTATTCTTTTGATTCTCGCTCTTCTGCTGGCAGGCGCGGGTTTTCTGATTTACCAAAAACTCAAAAAGAAAGACGGCGAAGAAACCCCGAAAGGACCGGTTTTGAGCCCGGCGGAAGAAGCTCTTTTTAATTTAAACCGGCTTTTCGACTCCGACTTACTCGCGCGCGGAAAAACCAAAGAATATTACCTGCGCCTTTCGGAAATTTTGCGGATTTATTTCGAGAAGCGCTATTCGATTCTAGCGGTGGAATACACGACTGATGAAATTCTCAAAGCTCTGCGTGATAAAGGGATCGAAAGGGAACTCAGGGAAAAGATTCAGGAAGTCCTGGAGTCGGCTGACCTGGCGAAATTCGCGAAGTGGAAACCGGAGCCTCCTGAAATTATTTTACTGAACCAGAAATCCAAACATATTGTTGAAATTTCAAAACCGTCAGAATCCGTTCAGCCGGAGGCGCCCCGTGGAATTTAGGCATCCGGCTTTTCTCATTCTTCTGCTTCTGTTGCCGTTGATCAGCTACATTTCCAACCGGCGCAAGAAAGTTTCGCTCGCTTATTCCAATATCAACCTTCTGGGCAAAGGCCACTTGTCTTTAAAAACCACGCTTTTCCGTTTTTTACCTCTGCTCCGTGCGGCGGCCTTCGCTTTTTTTATCTTGGCACTAGCCCGGCCTCAGCAAGTCACCGCGGAAAGAGAATATCAGACCAAGGGGGTCGATATCGTGATTGCCCTCGATATTTCAGGCTCCATGATGGCTGAAGACTTTAAACCGGAAAACCGTCTGGTCGTGGCCAAACAAGAAGCCGTGAAATTCGTGAAAGGCCGGGAAAATGACAGGATCGGCATGGTGGTCTTTGCCAAAAAAGCTTACACCCAGTGCCCGCTGACCACCGACTACGGCATTCTGATTGAATTAATTGATCAAATTCAAATCGGCATGATTGCCGACGGCACGGCCATCGGCATGGGGCTGGCTACCGCTGTTAACCGCCTCCGGGGCAGTAACGCGAAAAGCAAAGTCATCATTCTGATCACTGACGGTTCGAATAATGCCGGCAATATCGACCCCATCACCGCCGCGGAGCTCGCCAAAACTTTCGGAATCAAGGTTTACACCATTTGTATCGGCCGGGGAGGCATGGTGCCGTTTCCCGTCAATGATCCGCTTTTTGGAAAGCGTTACGTGCAGGCGAACGTCGAAATTGATGAAATGACTCTGCGCCGGATTGCTGACATTACGGGCGGACTTTTCTTCCGCGCGAGAGAAGCCCAGGCGCTAAGTGAAATTTACGAGAAAATTAATAAACTAGAAAAGACTGAGATTAAGGTCAAGGAATACCGCAGTTATAACGAACTCTTTTATCTTTTCCTGATTCCGGGCTTGCTGGTGCTCTTGATCGAAATCACTGCCAGCCGAACCTTTCTGCTGAAGGTGCCCTGATGATTTTTTTCAATCCCGCGTGGTTCATGGCTCTCTGGGTTTTGCCCGCGCTTCTGGGATTGTTCTGGATTTCCGATAAAATTTGGGCCAAACAACTTTCAAAAATCGGAACCCTTTCAACCCTTCGCACCAAATTGATGCCGTCTTATCGGCCAGGCGAGCGCAAACTTCGCGCAGGCCTTCTGCTTTTGGTTTTCTTTTTCTCAATTCTCGCGCTGGCGCGCCCGCAGTGGGGCGAAGAAAAGCAAAAGATTCAGCGTAAAGGCGTGGATCTGCTTTTTCTTCTGGATACTTCACTCAGCATGATGGCTGAAGATATCAAGCCCAACCGTCTCGAAAAGGCCAAGCTTGAAGTTAAAACCATGCTTAGGAGCCTTAAGGGCGACCGTGTCGGCATGGTAACTTTTGCCGGGTCCAGTTTCCTGCAGTCTCCGCTGACCCTGGATTATTCCGCGTTTATGCTGTTCCTGGACTCGATTAAAACCGGGTTTATCCCTGACCCGGGCACATCCCTTTCCCAGGCTCTGGAACTAGCCATGAAGGCTTTTCCGGACAAGGACAATAAGTATAAAGCCATCATCCTGCTAACGGATGGGGAAGACAATGAGGGCGGACTGGAAGAGATTCTTCCGGAGCTCTCCAAGGCGGGAATCCGTGTCTACAGCTTCTGTTTCGGCAGTCCGGAAGGGGAGCCTATCCCCCTCAAAGATGAGCAGGGGAGGAAGACAGGGGTCAAAAAGGACAGGGCCGGACAAATTGTCATCACCAAGTCTAACCTGGCTCTTTTAGAGGATATCGCGGCTAAAACCGGCGGAATCGCGCTTCCAGGCACCCCGGGTGAGCAAGAAATCGACATTATGCTCAAGCATATGCAGAGCCTGGGGCAAAAACAGTTTCAGGAAAAAGAAGTTTCGGAACGGGAAGATCATTTTCAGCTGTTCCTGGTTCTTGCCTTTATCTGCCTGCTTTGGGAAATGTTTTCACGCAGTACCGTTAAATTACCGCTCAAAAGCCTGCCGATCATCCTGCTTTTCTTCATAACCACCGGATTTATCGACACCGCGCGCAGTCTGAACGAAGAAGGCAATCAGCTGTTTAAAGAAAAAAAATACCAGAGTGCTCTGACGAAATATCAGAAAGCCGAAAGCAAATCACCGGAAAGCGCGGCTATCCGCTACAACACAGGCTCTACACTTTATCAGCTGGAACAATATCAGGAAGCTTCCAAAGAACTCGAGAAGGCGGTTCAGCTGTCGCCAAAAGATGACGCCGTGCGCCAGAAGGCTCTTTATAACTTGGGTAATGCGCAATATCGTTTGGGACAATTCGAAAAAGCGATCGAGTCTTATCAAAAGGCCCTGGATATTGATCCGAATGATAAAGACGCCAAGTACAACCTCGAATTTCTGCAAAACCAGAAAAGTATGTTCGATAAAAAGAATAATAAGCAGGATAAAAACAAACAAAACCAGCAGAATAAACAGCAAAATCAACAGAACCAGCAAAACCAGCAGAATCAGCAGAACAATCAGCAGCAGCAACAAAACCAGCAGCAAAATCAACAACAGAATCAAGACCAGCAACAACAGAACCAGCAAAATCAGCAACAAGATCAGAAAGATCAGCAGCAGAATCAAGATCAACAACAGGATCAAAAGGACCAACAACAGCAGAATCAGCAAAATCAACAAGACCAGCAAGATCAAAAAGATCAGCAGAATCAACAGCAAGGTGGTCAAGGCCAGCAGGATCAGCAGCAAAATCAGGACCCGCAGAACCAAGGTCAAAATCAAAAAGACCAACAGGACCAAAAGGACCAGCAAGATCAAAAAGATCAGCAGCAAGGCGGTCAGGGTCAGCAGGACCAAAAAGATCAGCAAGGCGGAGGTGGGCAGGAACAAAAAGAGAATCAGGGGCAAGAGCCTGAGGATCAGGAACAGAATCAGGGCGGTCAAGGTCAGGATCAGGAAGAACAAAACCAGGGCCAGAAGCCCGATCAGAATCAGCAGCAACAGCAAGGCGGCGCAGGCCGCCAGCCCCTTCAAGGTCAGATGAGCGTCGATAGCGCGCTTCGGATTCTGGACGCCATGAAAGACGGCGAAAAGGAACTTCAGGACCTGCGCCGGCCTCAGGCAAGTAAACAACCCCGGCAAGTTGACAAAGACTGGTGAAAACCTGAGCTTTTCAGGTTTTCACTCCAGGAGCCCGCAGGGCGACGCGGAGTTACCTTAATTTTAGGCAGTCGCATTGGCGATGGCCGTAATACGAAAGGACATTAAAGTGGGATTAGATCAAAAGATCGAAGAAGAGCTTGTAACCTCCATGAAAGCAAAAGACATGGAAAAGACTGGGGTTTTGCGTATGGTCAAAGCAGCGCTGACCAACTACAAGATTGAGAAAAAGAAGGAAAAACTGGAAGACAGCGAAGTCCTCGAAGTTCTTCAGCGTCAAGCAAAACAGCGCAAAGAAAGCCTGGAAAGCTTCGAAAAAGCCGGGCGTAACGACCTCGCCGAAAAAGAGCGGAAGGAACTGATGGTTTTACAGGCTTATATGCCCAAAGAACTCACGGATGAGGAGATCACAGCGTTCGCTAAAAAGGCCATCCAGGAATCCGGAGCAGCCGTGAAGGCCGATATTGGGAAGGTTATGAAACTGCTCATGCCCAATGTTAAAGGCCGAGCCGACGGCAAAAAGGTGAATGAAATCTTGGGCAAGCTTCTGGGCTAGCTTCCCCCTAGGAATATATAACATAAGATACATTATAGGACTTTTATAACTATAAGAAAGGGGCCTCTAACGGCCTTTTAAGCTCCTCGGGATCAGGTCTTTCTTGAGTGAGCCGATATGGTCCAGAAATAAAACTCCCCGTAAATGGTCCAGCTCATGCTGAACACAGATGGCTTCAATGCCGGTACAGATTTTTTCGCGGAAAACACCCTGTTCGTCCTGCCAGCTGAGTTTAATCCATCCAAAGCGCTTAAGAAGGCCCGTATAATCCGGCACACTCATACAGCCTTCCCGGCTGGGCTGTTCATCCCGAGCATCCAGAATCTCAGGATTGATTAAAATTAAAGCCTGGGCGCCTGGAACCCGGCTGCTGACATCCACAATGGCCATTCTTTTTGAAATTCCGATTTGAGGCGCGGCTATCCCTATGCCGTGTTTCTGGCTTTTCATGATCTGGTGAAGCTTTTGGGCTAAATCGCGGGTCTTTTTACCAAAATCCGTGATTGTTTCAGCGGGTTTTCGTAAAACAGGATCTGGAAAGACTCGAATCTCTAAAGCGGACATGGTTATAGCTCAATCCGTTCCACGGGCTTCATCCGAACTTCAATTTTCAGCTTCCGGCCCAGCGTTTCCAGCGGTTTGGAAAGTTTCTTAATGGAGAAATTTTTCGGAACTTCAACTTCGAGCATCATCGCGTAAAGCGAAGACGCTCCTTTGCCTAAAACCCGGGAATTTAGATCCGTAATGTTCAACCCAAACCGCGCCATTAAACGGCTGACTTCATAAACAATTCCGGTGCGGTCCTTGCCGATAGCCGTAACCAGGCAGGAAAAATTTGGAGATTGCCGGGAGGTTCCAGTTTCGGAAATTTTTAAATCTTTCCAGAAAAAAGTCAGTCCTTGAGCCTTCACCAGAGCGCTCAGCGCTTTTTCGACCGCGGGTTTACGTTTTTTTTCAAGGCGGACAATGACCATCATGGCCAGTTCGCGTTCAAGCCGTGTCATGCTCATATCTTCCAGATTACAGCCGTTGCGAAAAAGGACCTCTGTGACTTTCGCGATAATTCCCGGACGGTCCTTGCCAATCACGGTTAAAACCGAATGAATTCTGCTCACTTTTTCTCCTCCGCGCTTTGAAGTCCTTTGTTTTTTTCAATCATAGCCAGCATATCCCAGTCTGCTTCCACCGTGACATCCGGCAGAAGCCCCCGGTACAGAAACGGAATCACGGTTCGCCCTATTTCATTTTGAAAAGGCTTAAAAGCCGGATCCTGGGCAACAAGCCAGGAGCTCAAATCCTTCATGCAAATAAGCCGGGCCCTTAAATCGAGAAAACCATCCGACATCCCCAGCTTCCCCTCCCCCTCGATGAAGTAAGAGGGGTGTTTCATAGCGAAATGATCGGCAAAAAACTGTTCCTGGCTTACCTTACCGCTAATCTGAAGCATATCGAACGCCGTTACAGCACTGAGCCCTAAAAGCCCCTTAAAATCCCGGCCCGTACCCGCTTGAAAGCTTACCGCGGGCCTTAAAGAGCCCAGAATATCTGCTAGAAGGTTCCGGGTGGCAAAAGACCCCCTGCGGACGTCTAAGGCCCCTTCCAGGCTTAAAAACCGCCTTAAAAGCACGGGATGGGTGCCCTGGGAAGCCCCTTCCGCTTCCAGGGTCAAAACCCCCTGAATCCCGGATGTGGAAGGAAGAAGAAAACGAATGTCTTCCTGATGCGCGGCTGCCTTGAAATAAATCAGAAAAGACCCAGCCGGCTCCCGGATATTCCCGCTAAGCTCAAGCCGGCCGTCCGCCGAATTTAGTTTAAACTCTGCGCGGTCCTGCGCGGAGTCGTAAGAAAATCCAAGCTGAAAAGACATCTGCGAAGCCTCAAATAATTTAAAGAAGGCATGGCCCTGGCGCGGAGATTGCGGATCTGGTTTTCTAATACGCGCGGAGCTGACGGGAAAGCGAAACTCGAAAGCGGGAGTTTGGGAACGGTCGGAGAAATAAATTTCAGAACGGGAAAGTTCAACGTTGGGAAATTCCGAAAAACCCGCGGAAGCCGGAAGATGCCAATTCCATTCATTTCCGGAATTTTTCGAAACGCGGATTACGGCACGCTCTAAACTCCAAGACTCGGGGTGAATTTCTCCCTTCAGAAGAAACTTCCAGGAAAGACGGACACGGACACGATCCGCTTTCAGCAGAGGCGGACTTTGGGAATTTCCGCCAAGAACCACACCCTCCAGCACTGCTTGCGGACCGGCTTGCCAAGCCCATGAAAATCCGGAAACTTTTAAGCTCTCACCAGGAAATGTCCGGGTAAGGCTTTCCGTAAATTTCGCTTTCCAGACCTCTATTTTCCAGAAAACTGGAGAGGTGCAGCCTGTCAGAAGAAGAACAGCCAGTACTGGAAAATACCGTTTTCTCAACCGTCAACCGGCCTGCTGAGAAGAATCGGCGGATGACACCGGAAACTTCTTATAGCGCACCATCTGACCACGGGCAAAAACCCGGGCTTTAGGAAAGGACTTTCCATCAGGATCGGGCCAGTAGGTCACATTGATGACTTGATCGACATCAAAATGCTTTTTCGCCTTTTTAGCCAGCGCGTGTTTAAGCCTGCGTTGAAAAGACGTGTCCGCAAACCCCAACGTAAAAAGCTCTCGGACATTCCAGGTTAAATTCGACAATTTCCAGGGATTGGTGCTTACATGAACTTCAAGACTGCCCATATCGTCGTACGGTTCCGCAATATCTCCTTCAACAGCTCTCAGCCGTCTCTCGTGTGCGCATCCGGAAACCAGCAATGATGAAAAGATAAGAACCGCCGCAACCCTCAATACCTTCATAACGCCTCCCCTTTTAAGATGACTTTTTTTTAATTTCCCGCCGGGCCCAGGCAAGTGCCTGCTCCCGGTCCTTTAACTCCCCTTCAAGCTGGAGAACGTAGAGCTCTTCCAGAAACGGCTTCATCTCAGGGCCGGCTTTCATGCCCAGCTCCTGAAGATCATTACCGTTCAGAAAAGGTTTCGGCTTCAGTTCTTCAGCCGCGTACTGCTTGAGCTTTTCTTTCAGAAAATAATAGTTATCGAGCATCCCATGACTGGACTGACAGTCAATCCGGTGCAATTCAAGCTCTGTTTCAAAGGTCGGCCGGACCACAAATAGCTTTAGCTTGCCGGAACGCATTTTTTGCACGTCCGCGAACTTCATATGGTTATTGACGCATTCGCTCACCGCTTCGATTTCATCATTTGAAAACCGGAGCCGTTTCATAATCGCCCGGGTCATGCGGGCCCCGATCGGCGCGTGTTCATAAAAACGGATCTTTCCGTCCTTCACCATGAAAGTTTCAGGTTTTCCGACATCGTGAAAAAGAGCGCTCAAGGCCAAAATAGGATCCGGATTTTCCAGTTTCTCAAGTAAAAGACGTGTGTGCACAAAAACATCGCCTTCCGGATGATAGTCAGGCTGCTGTTCGACGCCTTTCATGCGTTCTATTTCAGGAAGGATCTCTTTCATCAGTCCGGATTCGGAAAGCAGATCATAACCCCGGGCAGGATTGGGACGGGTCAGAATTTTAACCAGCTCATCGCGGACCCGCTCCGGACTTACCTGGTGAATTTTAGCAGCGTTTTCACAAACAGCTTTCCAGGTATCTTTCTCGATTTTAAAATCCAGTGAAGACGCGAACCTGACCGCGCGCAGAAGCCGGAGCTTATCTTCTTCAAACCGTTCAGATGGATTGCCAATGGCCCGGATAATACCGCTTTCTAGATCTTTTTGGCCGCCTACATAGTCAATAACCTTCCGCTCAAAAGGGTCGTAAAATAGGCCATTCACGGTAAAATCACGGCGCCTGGCATCTTCTTCAGGAACCGTAAACCGGACATGGCCCGGATGACGGCCGTCGACATAGCCCCCTTCCGTACGGAAGGTTGCAACCTCAAAATGGGCCTCCCCTTCCACGACCAGGATAACCCCAAACTGTTTGCCCACGGGAACCGTTCGAGGAAAGAGGGCTTCCACCTCATCCGGCGAAGCCGTCGTCGCGATATCGAAATCCTGAGGGGTCTTTTTCATCAGGAAATCACGGACGCAACCGCCCGCGAAATAAGCCGTATGCCCCTTAGTTTTCAACGTTCCGGCAATCTTCAGCGCCGTCCTTCCCGGCTCCCGGTTAAGATCCATGATGGGTCTCAAATTGAATTTTATTCACGAAAAATAACCCGGATAAGGCCGCGAAACCCGTAATTCCAATCAACGGATAGAGCCCGATAAAATGATAAATTTGAGCGCCTAAAAATCCGAAACATATCTGCCCCAGATTAAAAATGCTCATAAGTACCGCGAAGAGCGTTCCTTCGACCCCGGAATTATGCGTCAAAGATGCCGCGGAAGACATAATGGGAAGCATCACCAGGCATCCCATTACCCCGCCGAGAATCACCAGGAAAAAAGCCGATTGCTGATTGCTAATCAGAAGCGTCATAAAAATATTCAGGCTGTTGACGATGATGGCGGCGCGCAGAACTTTTTTTTGTGAAACACGGCGCAGGAATTTCATATAGAGAAAACTTCCGACCATCGCGCCCGCCCATCCGATACTGGAAAGAGTCCCTAAAAATGTTTCGCTGAATCCCAGAGTTTCTTTCATATGAAAAAAGAAGGGAATACCGAAAGTCGCTGAAATGGAGATCAAAAAGAGAATAATCGCGAAAAAGCGGATATTTGAACTTAAAAGAAGTTTCCAGGCCGTTTTAACAGGTCCCAGCGGTGATTGAAAAAGAGGTTTTTCAATTCTCTTTTCGAGAATCCAGACGGCAACCAGGCAAACCAGCATCGGAAGACAAAGCGTCAGCATAAAAACGCTTTTAGGCGGCCAATGCTGCGCCAGCCAGCCTCCCGTGAAACCGCTGGCCACGGCTCCCAAACTGCGGGACCCCCACGAAATGGACTGATAAATAGGACTGGTCACAGGATTCGAATGTTCCACGACGAGACCGTCCGTAATAACGTCCGTAGCCGCGAAACCCAGGTTACTGGCAACCATTGCCGCTAAAATCCAGGCTTTCTCCGGCGGAAACAAGATGAGACAAGCCCAACCCACCATCGAGCAAATGGAAAATAGAATCAGATAAGATTTACGGCGGTACCCGAAAAGCGGATAAGCATCCGAAATCAAGCCGTAGACAATTTTAATTACCCAGGGAAACCCGGCCACCGCCGAAACCGCCGCGATCTCACCCACACTCCAGCCAAGACTGCGCAGGTAAAGAGGTAAAGCAATCCCGGAAATTCCGATCGCACCCTGAATGAAATAAACAATCCCTGAAAGAACCGCGACGTCGCGAGTATGTTTAAGCAAAAAAATCCCTCGCCTTCTTCTGGCCAAGAATTTTCATATAATCGCTGTAATCCACCAGGATCAAATCCGGGCGTTTTTCCTGCGCGCGCTTCGCCCAGCTGAAACGCTCTCCAGGATTGTTTTCCAGCCGCCGGCTGGTCGCGTATTTAAACGTCGTTCCGCATTTTGGGCAGGTTGGGGCGGAATACCCGTCGATTCCAAGTTCACGGCAGGCTCCGCAATCCGCGCTTAAATCCCCCATAATAATGAGGTGTTTACGTACATCTTCAATATCAAAAGGCCTGAAAACTCTTAAATATTCCTGCATACGGCCTCCTATTTTTTAATAACCTTAAAGACGGTGTCGCCTTCTCGGACTTTTTCCGGAACTTGAATTCCAATTTCCTGACCTTTTTCCGCGACTAGAATCGGAACCCGGTTCATCTGCATGGATTTCACCGTAATCTTAAAATCCGTAGCCGGACCCTTAAAACAAATTTCATCGCCAATCTCAATCGCTCCGGCGGTCATTTTAACAATCGCCGCCTGGACATTGGGGAAAAAATGCGTAATCACTCCCGTTTTTTTCATTAACGGCGCGGAAATTTTCAGCGCCGGCTTAGAGACGGCTTTAACCGGGATTTTTTTTGCCGGCGGTTTAGACTTTAAAACCTTAAGTGGTTTTGCGGGTTTAACCCGTACCGCGGGTTTGGGCGGCGGAGCTTTTAGTTTGACGGTCTTTTTGACAACCGAGGTTTTCTTCTTGGAGAGTGCTTTTTTCTTCCAGGAGGGAGAGGTTTTCTTCTTTTTGCTCCGGCGGGGCTTCTCAATGCCCAAGAGATTCGTTTTGATCCAGTCCAGAATCTTCTTCAAGCTTATTCCCCGAGAATTTTTACGACAACCCGCTTACGGCGGCATCCGTCAAATTCGGCGTAATACACCTGTTCCCAGGGACCTAGGTCCAGCTTCCCTTTAGTGACCGGCAGAACCTGCTGATGCCCGATTAGGAGATTTTTCAAGTGGCTGTCACCGTTGGTTTCCCCGGTGCGGTGATGGCGGTAATCCTCGCGAAAAGGGGCGATTTTCTCCAGCCACTCGTCGATATCCGCGATCAAACCGTCTTCCGCGTCATTCACGTAAATACCCGCGGTGATGTGCATCGCAGAAACAAGAGCTAAACCTTCCTTAATTCCACTTTTCTCAACCAATGCTTCAACCTGCTCCGTAATATTTAGGTATTCCCGCTGTTTCTTTGTTTGAAACCAGAGGTATTCAGTCAGTATTTTCATCATAACCCCGGAAGTACCGCAACCTTGTCTTTTTCAAGACGCGGATTTTCTTCATGCCGATGCGCGGTTTGATCAAGCGAACCTAAGTGATCCTGAAATTTTTCCATCTTTCTTTCGGCGCTTTTATAGGCAGTTTGCGCGTGCTGGAGATGGGTGCCAAGTTTCGAAAAATCGTCAGAACATTTCCGGAAGTCATTCTCAAGCTGACCAAGACGCTCCAAGATTTCTTTCGCCGAGCGCTCGATTTTCAAACTCCGGAAACCATGAGCCAGAGCCATCAGGTAGGCGTAAAAACTATTCGGCGATACCGGCACGATTTTCTTTTCCCTTGCATATGAAAGAATATTCCCCTGCTCGCCTTCTTCCTTTAGAAGGATTTCATAATAAACATTTTCAGCAGGGACACACATGAAAGCAAAGTCAAAAGTCCCCTCGCCGGGGACAATATACTTCGAGGCAATGGAATCGATATGCTTTTTGACGTCTCTGAGGAATTCCTTGCGAGCCTGGCGGGATTCGGTCTCCCCTTCACTTTCGATAATTCGCCGAAAATTCTCAAGGGGGAATTTTGCGTCGACGGAAATGAGCTTATCGCCCATTCGGATCACCGCGTCAACCTTCTGGCCGGAATTGAACGAATACTGCATCTCGTAAGCGTCTTGAGGCAGGACCTGCCTCAAAAGCTCCTCAAGAATGAACTCCCCCAGCCCTCCGCGGAGTTTCGGAGATTGCAGAATATCCTGGAGCGAGGAAATATCTTTGCCGATTTCCGCCATCCGGCGGGTGGCTTCCTGAAGCTCCCCCAGGCGGTTCTGAACCTGCCCGATGGCATCGGTATACTGACGGGTATTCTGGCTGAGCATTTTATTATTCTGTGTCAAATGCTCATTCATCTGGCGGCTGATTTCAAGCACCTGACTATTAAGCTGATCGCGCAAAGCCGAAGAGCTTTTCTCAATAGTCCGAAGCATATAGAAGCCTGCGGCCAGAAGCCCCGCCATCAAGATCGTCAAGATCGCTAAAATCATCGAGAATCCCCGTACCGCGAATTACTTTACAAAAGTGATATTCACGTCCTCAACATGAAGATTGGCATCCGGATAAACAAAAATCCGGCTGCGCGTCTGCCGTTCTAACTGCTCCAACGCCCGTTTTTCCTGGTGGAGAAGACGTTCGGCAACTTCATTATGAACATACGCGTTCACAGTACGACCCTGAGAATGACCAAGAGACTTACGAAGTTCACGGATCGTCTGAATCGCCATCGTCGTCGGTGATTTCACCATCCCCTTGCCTTCGCAGTAAGTGCAAGTATTGTAAACTGCGCTTTCCAGCGAGGGCCGGATACGCTGACGTGTCATTTCGACCAGCCCCAATTCCGACATCTTCAGAATGTTGGTTTTCGCCCTGTCTTTACGCACAGCTTCTTTGAAAGACCGGAAGAGATTACGGCGGTGCTCAGCCCACTCCATATCGATGAAGTCGATGATAATAATACCGCCGACGTCCCGCAAACGGAGCTGGCGCGCGACTTCCTGGCCGGCTTCCATATTAGTCTTGTAGACCGTTTCTTCCAGATTGCGGTGCCCCGTAAACTTTCCGGTATTAACGTCAATCGCGACCAAACCTTCGGTCTGTTCGATCACGATATAACCGCCGGACTTCAGGTACACATTCTTCTGGAAAGTACGTTCGATTTCTTTTTCGATATTGTATTTCTCGAAAAGCGGAACGCGTTCCTGATGAAGCTTGATGTCGACATTCTGCCCGGGAAGGTAGAGCTTCACGAAACGCTCCACTTTCTTATGAATTTCAGGACTGTCGATGACCATGCTGTCGTTTTCTTCGTTCAGATTGTCGCGGATCATACGCTCCACGAGATCCAGTTCCTGATGAATCAAGCTCGGCGCCTTCTTCTGAGAAATCATCCCGTGAATCTTTTTCCACTGCCGGATCAAATACCGGATATCACGGTTAAATTCCTTGGCGTCTTTCCCCTCCCCGGCCGTGCGGACAATAAAGCCCACACCCTTAGGGATTTCCAGGTTCTTAAAAATATCACGAATCCGCTCACGCTCTTTCCGGTCTTCAATACGCCGGGAAACGCCCACCTTCTCTTCACCGGGCATCATGACAAGATAGCGGGCGGGAATCGAGAAATGCGTGGTCAACCGCGGACCTTTATTGCCGATCGGTTCCTTCACGATCTGAACAATAACTTCCTGGCCGACTTTCAACACTTCTTCGATCCGCTTCATCCGCTCATGCTTGCGGTCTTCTTTCTTCTGAGCCTGAGCAGCATCGTCAAATTCCGCTTCAAGATCCAGCGGGGATTTCAACGCATCGGTTACATAAAGGAAACCGTCTTTTTTGGTTCCAAGGTCAACAAACGCGGCTCCCATACCCGGGATAACCGTCTTCACCTTTCCTTTATAGATATTACCGAAAAGACGCTCCGCGTCCGGGCGCTCAATATAAAATTCCTCAAGCCTTCCATCCTCAAGAATAGCGACTTGCTTTTCATTCGCGTCCTGACTGATAAGGATGTCGCGCTTTACGGGCTTTAAATCAACAGGCTTCTTCTCATCCTCTCCCTGAGCTTCAGGATGGGGACGGGTATGGCCATGGCTGTGATCACGGTCACGTCCATGGGAATGGCCTCCGCCGTGATGGTGATGACGGCGATGGTGCTTGTGATGACGAGTCTGATGCGAATGCCCCTGCTGAGCAGGCTGCTGCGCGGGACTTTCGGGTTGCGGCTGATTTGTCTGGGTCGTAGGATTATCGGGTTGCACGGATTTTTATAACCTCAAGTTCTTTTTTAATTTCATCAAGTTGTTTGAGAATTTCTTTTTGATTTTCCAGAATCTCTTTGGAACTGTCGGCGGAAGGCGCCGGAGACGTGGTTTTCGCGGAAAGCGGGCCCGGGCAGAGCAAAGCCCCGAACAGTATAGCTGTAAATAAACAGAAGTTCTTCATAGTCCCTCGTTGGGACCAGACTCATTCAGAGGCGGGTAACGTTCGGAGTCACTAAAAAGTTGTACCGGAACTCTTAGGCCGCAGCCTTGGTTTCCGGTTGAGATTCCGCTGTGACGGCAGGCGCAACGGCCTCCGCACTGCTTCCTGCGTCTGCTCCAGAATCCGGACTCGGGGTTAATCCCGCCGAAGGAGAAGCTGACGCCGCAACTCTTTGTATGCTCGAAGAAGGAACCGAAGGCGCAGGCGCGGCCGCATTCGCCGGCTGCCCATTAGAATTCTGGCCTTTTTCCTTCTCGACACGTTGACCCTCTGTATCAATCATGGTCACGGTTACAAAAAATAAAGTTTCGACTTTTTCATTTCCTGATCCTGCTGTCTGTCTTTTTGATCTGAAAAGCTTACCGACAATCGGAACATCCCCAAGATAAGGCACCTTAGACTCATCCACCTGCACACTATCCGTCAGAAGGCCACCCACCGCGATTGTCTCCCCACTCTTAATTAAAACCTGGGTCTTTGCTGTAGTCTCATTGATAATAGGAGCTGAAAGATCGGAGTTGAAGGTAATGGTCGCGCCCCGGGAATTGACTGAGGGCTCCAAATCGACCAGGATTTCATCCGCGGAGTTAATATGCGGAGTGACCTTCATCTGGACACCGGTTTTAAGCTTGTCGTAATCAAAACCGCTGACGTTTAACCGGCCTGTTGTTGAGTTCGTTTCAAATTTCGGAAGAGGAATATTATCGCCTACGTGAATATCCGCCTGCTGGTTATTTAAAACTACGATTCGCGGATTGGAAACAACCTTGGTGTTGGTGCGCGCCTTCAGCATCTGAAGCACCGCGTTAAATGACGACAGGCTCAAAGTACCAAACTGAAACGCTGAGTTTGTCGGGTTAGTCGCAACGGCCGGCGTCGGGAAACCGCGAAGATCATTAGGATTAATATCCGGCGTTCCGCCTACAACTTGAGGCGGATAGAATTGGCGCAGGAAATCAAAAGAATCTCCGCCCGAAGAAACACCCGCGGGAAATGGAAAAGTGGTCGGCCGTGAAGCACCCGTTAAAGAACCAAGGTTATTGGACAAACCGCCCGTCTTCCACTCAATTCCCAAATTCTCGGTGGAAGCAACGTCCGTTTTAACAATTTTGGAATCAATAAAGGCCTGAGGCGTCAAACGGTCAAGTTTTTTAAGCACTTCACTGATGGTGTAAATATTGGTCGGAATATCCGTTAAAACAATCGTGTTAGTACGTTCAGAAATTTTAATCCGCCCACGCTCAGTCAGCATATCTTGGATAGCCGTTTGAATTTCAGCGGCTTTGCTGTAATTAAGAACAAAAGTTTGAGTCAAAAGAGGCTCTTGGGCAAGATTGTCACGAGTTGTGACTCGAATAATATTGTCACTGCGCTCGTAAACATACCCATAAGTGCGCAGAACTACATCGAGAGCTTTTTCCCAGGGAACATTCTCAAGGCGAATAGTGACGGTTCCCTGAACCTCTGGGCCGGCAACAATATTGATCTTACTTTTCAAGCTCATGACGCGCAGAACAGTGTTGATATCGGCTTCTTTGAAATCCAGTGTAATATTATTGGAAGCGGCATCAGGCGTTTCAGGGGCGGAAGCAGTAGAGGCCGGAGCCGACGACGACGCAGCGGCGCCATCCTGCGCTAGAGCAACCCACGGGTTTGACATCAATAAACATCCGGATAAAACCAAAAACAGCCGTTTACCGAGTTTACGACTCATGATCCCTCTTACTTTTTTCTGGAAATCTTTCCGTCCGCCGATACCAGCTCGTCCCGAATCCAGAGTTCCTTGGTTTCATCGTCCTGGCGCATAATCACGCGATCCTTAAAAATACTGACGATGGTTGCTTTATTTACTGATTGACCTTCTTTATAAAATTCTCCGTTGACGAGAACCAGGGATCCCCCGTTTTTCGGATCAAAAATAATTCCTTCAATATTCAAATCACCGGGGTTGGACTTTACAGCCATAGTTCCGCCGGGGCCGACTAATGCCACAAAAGGATCTCTTCGACCGCCGCTATCATACCGGATTTCCTCAGCAAAGGCTAACGAAAAAAAAGAAAGCGTAAGGATAAAAACAGCTAAACCCGCCGTTGACTTTACCAGAGAAAACAATCGATCTCTCCCGCTCATTACTTCGCCTTCACTTTCACCGATATCGCCGCGAGTGTAATATCGGCAAAGAGACGCGGTTTCGCGTCCACGGCTTCATCTTCCTCTTTTTCTTTCGGATGAAAACTCAAAGACTGAATCCTCAAAATTTTAGAGTTAGACTCAATCTTGCTGACAAACTCACCCAAGGCATGATATCCGCCCTCTAAAGTAACGTCATAATAGCTGGATTCATAAAGCGAATCAAAAGGAACCGGAAACTTCCCGTCAGCGGCCCTGGGCTTTGACGCGACGATCGAAACTCCGCTATCGTTCGCCATTTTAGAAATCGTTCCCAGAAGCAGTGAAGCTTCGGAAGGTGTATAAAGCTTCTCTTTGGACTTTTGGGTAAACTCGATGCATTGTTCTTTTGCGCTCATTAATTCAGGTTTCTTGCGAAAAAGGTTATTTGTCTGGGCCACCTGCCCCCGGACTGCTTCAAGCTGTGTCTTGAGCCCCACCCGGCCAATCCAGGCCGGATAAATAACAAAGATCAAAAGGAGAGTGCCGATCGACACTCCGATTCCGATCTTAATCCATGTTTTTTTATCGACCGTCTTAAGATAATCTAAAACCTGAGCCGGGGTAATTTCACTGATTTTCATTTGATTCCCCCGCCTGACTTCAAATCAAAATTCGCGATAAATTGGGTCACTTCGACCTGCTCGATTTTCTGGCGGGTGGTGGTTAAACTCAGCTTCGCTTCTGGAAGCTTGGCCTGCAGGTTATGAATAAAAATCTCGATTACCTCAATACTGGATTGCGTCTTGGACGGAATCACCAGACCTTTCACAAAAATATTCTGATTTCCGTCTTTTAATTCCGTTTTAATTTCGGTAAGCCACGCCGTATCCGGCAAAAGCTCACTAACCCAGGAAAGAACATAAGTAATAGGTTTAGGGGTCACCACGTTCTTTTCCAGGAAATCGCGCTCTGGCTTCAAAACCGTCTCAACTTCGGTTTCTAAAGCTTTAAGCTGCTGAGACTGAGGCTGAAGGGTTGTCCAGGCCGCGTTCATTTTCTTCAATTCCCCGCCGACATGCAGATAATCAAAATAAAACCAAACGGTTAAAATAAAAAACAAAACAGCTCCCCCGATCGCAAGCTTTATATAAGGAAGCTGTTGAGTGTTCTGAACTTTAATCCGCAGTTCATCGGGAACTAAATTAACCTGCAGCATCACAATCTCCGGGCGCAAAGCCCTAATGATACCGGCATCAAGCCGGCGTTGCTTTTAACGGTCTCAAGATCAACTTCAGGCCCAAGCTGAAGAGTCGACAAAACATCCATTGTTTCCACCGTAAGCCCCAGCTCTGACGTCAGCGTCGAGACAACAAGCGGATGATAACCGCCTCCTCCGCTGATCAATAAATTCTTCACAGGTTCCGCTCCCGGAACCTGATCCAGATAATAATTGAGGCTTAGCCGGAGTTCCGACACCAAATCCGCCAAACCCTCTTTTAAAACGCCGAGTGCTTCGGGCGCCGGTTCGCGGTCAACCTCTAACTGCTGAACCGCCTGTTCATGAGTCAGCCCCAGCTTGCGTTTGAGCTTTCGAATAATATCAAGCCCGCCGTATGAAACGTCACGGATGAAACGGGGCTTGCCGTCCAAAAGAATACTGAGCGTCGAAACCTCGCTTCCAATATCCAGAAGCGCGACGGGAATCTTAAACTTATCGGGCTGAAAAAACTCCACCGCGTTAATCGCGGCCAGAGAGTCCACATCCACCAATTCAATTTCGAGACCTGCCGCCTGAAAAGTCTGAATCGTATTTAAAAGTTCGTCGCGTTTAACCGCGACCAAAAGAATATTCATTCCATTCCCCCCGCCGGCGAGCGGAATATTTTCATCGAGCACATGGAAATCCCAGACCACTTCAGGGGCTTTAAAAGGAATGTACTGCTCAACTTCAAAAGAAATTGCGCTGCGAAGCTCTTCCTTTTTCATCTGCGGAAACTGAATAAAGCGGAGAACCACGCCCTGCCCCTTCACGGAAATCCGGACCCGGTTGGTGCGGTAGCCCCCGGCATCGAAAGCCTGCCTTAAAATTTCCGCGTCCATCGCTTTGTCCGAAGGACGGGAAGATTTCTGAAACTTGTGGAGAATCAATTTCCCGGCAAGATTCTCAACTTCCAGAAAGACAATCTTGGATTTCCCGAAATCGCAGGCAAGACGGATGTCAGGTCCGGGGGGAGGCTGTCCAATGCTGTTCAGCTTTTTAAGCAAAGCGACAATCTTTTCTTTGCTGTCTGCCGGAAGCTCAGGCATTTTGAAAGGTAATTTTAGGGTCATATCAGGTATTAAAGTATCGGAACTTATTGGAGAAGCTTCAGTAAAAAAGAAACCCCGCACCCTCTTTCGAGAGCGCGGGGCCGTAAAACACTGCGTTTTCGTTACGCGATGGCCGTACCGCCCGTGCAGCCGCCCGCAGCGCCCGTCGGAGCGCCGGCACCAGCTACAGAGCCCACCACTACACCGGACTGATCGATGCAATAGGTGTTTACAGCCGTAGAGTTCGCAACGGCAGGAACGCCGATCATCGAAAATGTCGCAGCAGGAGCCGCCGCCACAGCATAGGTCAAGTTGAACCCATGCTTAGGGTTGGTTCCCCAAGACACGTCGATGTACGCGGGAGTAGCGCCCGTCAACGCCGCGACCGTCGGTGAATAGGTCGGGGGGTTTTGAGCAGCCCGGTAGCTTTCATTCGCGGAACTAAAAGCGCGAAGGTCCGTCTTCATGGCACCTTCGTTAGCGTTCAAGCGGGCACGAAGCAGGTTCGGAATCGCAATCGCTGCCAAAAGCCCGATGATCGCCACCACAATCATAATTTCCACTAGCGTGAAACCACGTTGATTCATTTTATTTAACATTTCTGTACTCCTCCTTGTTTTCATTTCTATCGCGGTCCTTCAATTAGAAAGATGCCTGATAAAACGTGTATCGTCAAATTCTAACAAAAATAAAATTCATCCTAATCCTATACTTACTAACAATCTGAAAATAAGATTCCCCTATACAGCCCCCCTCTCCATAGAGCTAGTCCTCAAGGGGAACCTGGTCAATCTCTTCCTGGGAAGCCGGTTTAATATCGTTAGGAAACGGCTTAAACGAGTAGTCGGGTTCCGGATCCGGCTGGGTTCTATTCGTGAGATAAATTTTATTTTGAGGCAGTTCCGGCAGTTCGGCCGGAGCGCCGGTTTTCGAGATGGTTTGTGTCTCGGATGCTTTTTTACCGCAGCCCGGCAGAAGATGGGAAACCATCAGAAAGAAAAATACGAGCAAAACAGGTCCGAAGGTTCGAAGATTCCAATTCATTATTTTTCCCTGACGGTTTTAAGAGACGGCACGACCGGAATTCCAGGCGGCCGGAAATACTTCAGATTTTTGTCATAGCCGTAAACCCGATTGTCATAAACGCTCAGATTTGTGCTTCCTTTGATGATCCGGTTTCCCTTAAGGTTCAGAGAAACCTTCGCGTTAGGATTAGAATTACCGCTGGTGTCATAATTCCCGTCAAATGACGCTGAACTGTTTGAGGAGTTGTCCGCCTTCAAAATACCGGAAACCGTCAAAGAATTAGCCCGGAAATAAAGTTTGTCTCTGGCGATAAATGCCACGGAATGGTTTTCATCCGCCGTGGTTTGACCATTCGAGTAAGTCAGGTTCCCGTCAAAATTAATACTGTTGGAAGACACTACACTGACCCGCCCGCCAATCTCTCCCTTCACGGTCACATTGCCGTTCACGTAAACAATCGCGTTAGACGGAAGCGTGTAAGTGCTGGAAAGAGTGCCGTAGCTGGAACTGGTATAAGATTGAACGGTAGTGCTCGTTCCGTCGGACGAAGAAACGAATTTCAAATAACGGTTGACCGCGGTCGTACCGCCGAAGGTTGAAATACTGTTATTGGCTTTATAAAAATTCGTGTCCAGAGCCACCAGTGTTTCGGTTTGATGCGAGTCGCCGTCCCCCGTCGAATTCAAATCATGATAATCGGGGTAATCCGATGAATTCACGACACTGTTGCCGGTGCGGTCATCGTCATCATCAAATCCGTCTCCTACTGTCAAACTGCCCGAAACCCCGCTGTTGGTTACCGAAGAACCGTTGTAATTGAAATCTCCCGTATAAACATCCCCATGCACTTGAGAGCCGGCATAGCCGTTAATTTGGTCCACCGCGTTGGCATCCCCGTAAAGCTGAACCCCGGTTCCGCTAATCGTCCATGAACCGGTGAAATAGAGCGCCGCGCGGTCGTCTTCACTCGAAGGCACCAATTCAGGATAATCCGGAATTCCGTCGCCCAATACGTCCGTGTTATCGGGCTCGCCATATTGCGCGTTCGTGCCGGAACCAAAATCCGCAGTATTGGCGTAGACAAGATACTTCGACAAATTAGAATCCAGAAAAATCCGAGCCTCCAGCGTGCGGGTTTCCGTGTCTACCGTCGCCGTCGCGGAAGCAATCACCCAATCGGCCTGACTTGGGTAATCCATCGTCACGGAATAACTGCCGACAGCACTTCCGGTTACCGACTGAAAATTGCTGACCGTGATCGGATTGGTATTAATAAACCCCGTATAAGCATTAACCGCGATCTGCGCCATCGCGTTTTGAATCCCGGCCTCGGCGGCCGCAAAACTTTCGAGCCGGTCCTGCTCTCTTTCAACCTGACGCATTTCGAATAAAGCTTTCGCGTAAGCCGCGCCGGCCGTTGTCGCGATCACGACAGAAGCCAGATACACCCCGATCAACGCCATTCCTCTCTGATTTCCCAGCATCCTGCGCATCGAGATCATCATAAAGCCTCCTTGGCCGGTCAGCTGACAGCGTTTCTTAATAATGTCTTGGCATTGACCGTCGAATCAAAATTCCGGACTTGCGAACCTTTCTTGCCGATGTTATCGCTGGCCCGGAGTGATAAATTCATCGTCACGTTTGAACTCGATTTAGTGACCGTGAACGTCTGAACATTATTCGAGATTACTTGCGATAAACCGCTGATCGTATTTAAAGAACTATCGAGCACTTCGCGAATCAACTGATTACTGCTATTCACGGAATAACGAACCCAGGCGTTCAGCCGTCCGTTGGAAGTTTCTCCGGGATTATCATAAGCACCCCATTCAGTCTGAGGATTAAGACCGCCGGTATCCGCGTCGCCGTCATTATCCCAATCCACCGGAATCTGAAACCGTACAATATTGTTACTTCCGCTTGTCGTAATGACCAAGTGAGCCGGAGCGGCATTGGGACTGGTTTGAGAAATTTCGCGGTTTATCGAGCGAAGAACCTGCATATTTCCCTGATCCAACTGCGAGAAGAGATCATTACTTCTAAAAATAGTTTCTGACATGGTCATCACCAGAAAAACACAATAGAGCAGTACCGAACTGATAGCGACCCCAACCATCAGCTCCAGCAGCGTAAACCCCCGCTCATTATTTATTTTCATCAGTAGATGCTCCTCATCGTCGAAATCTGAAGAGAGCGGTTCATGTTTTTGGGTCCTCTCCAGTTTACCGTCACCGTTACGGTCGCGACAGTAACTCCTGCCAAACTCGCCGGATTTGTCGCTATCGTTACAGTGCCATTCGGTAATCCGGCCGGAATGAGAGACGCTGTATTAATCCCAGTCACATTGACCAGAGCCGTGTTCTTGATTGTCTCCAAAGTTGACCGGGCGGCGTTCATCGCTAAAAGCCTCGAGCGGGATTCGGCAGTCATCATTTGAGCTTGATTTAACGCGTACATAGCACTGCCCATAACGATAACCAGGATAAAGGTGCTGATCATCAACTCAATCAGGGTAAATCCCGCTTGTTCCCTCTTCATATATTCACCTTATCCTAACCTTAATTTCCCAGACACGGATTTGCAACGCTCAACTTATAGTAGTTTTGTTCTTTTTGTTAGTTTTGCCCTATTTTAAATACTCTCCTCGCGCGGATAAAACCGGGATTCGTAGAGGGAGATGAGATTTTAAAGATCCAAAAAAACATCCTTCTGACGATTACTTGATCGCGGAAGTCAGCGTCAGAATCGGCAGGAACATGGCGACTACGATACCGCCGATCACAATCCCCAAAAACGCGATGATCAAAGGCTCAATCAGGGATGTCAAACCGTCGACAGCCGTGTCAACTTCAGCATCATAAAAGTCGGCAATTTTTGTCAGCATTTCTTCCAGCTCACCGGTTTCCTCACCAATCGCGATCATGCGCACGACCATCGGCGGGAATACGTCAGATTTCGCCAGAGGGCCCGCGATACTTTCACCCTTTTTTACTGACTCCATCAAAGTCTTGATAATAATTTCAAGGCGCCGGTTTCCGGAAGTTTTTGAAACGATTTCAAGAGAAGACAAAATCGGCACACCGCTCTTCACCAGCGTTGCCAGCGTGCGGGAGAACTTACTGACGGCAACTTTCAAAAACAGCGGCCCGAAAACAGGCAGTTTTAATTTATAAGAATCCCAGGCCAGGCGCCCGGTCGGCGTGCGCACAACCTGACGCACCAGAAAAACAAAAGCACCCAAGCCTCCCAGCGTGATAACCCAGTTGCTCTGAAGGAAACGGCTGACATCAATCAGCACTTTGGTCGGAGTCGGCAGTTCAGCGTTCAGGCCTTCAAAAATGCTGGCAAATTTCGGAATGACAAAAGCCATCATGCCGTAAGTAATTAGAAAAGCCAGCCCGGTCACGGCGGATGGATACATCAGCGCGGATTTTACCTTCTTCTGCAAAGCGCTGGTTTTTTCAAGGTAGGTCGCGACACGGTCCAGAATCTCTTCCAGGCTTCCGCTGGTCTCACCCGCCCGCACCATGTTAATAAACAGAGCGGAGAAAACCTTGTAATGCTTTTCCATCGCGTCTGAAAAACTTTTCCCGCCCTGCACCTGTTGATGCATATCACGCAAAATAAGCCGGAACTTTTCTTTATCCACCTGGGAAGCCAAAATATCAAGGGCCTGAATCAGCGGAATACCGGCGCCGACCAGCGTTGCCATCTGGCGGGAAAACACCACCAGGTCATCCAGAATGACGTTTCCTGACTTTCCTCCGCTTTTTTTCGCGGCGGGGCCTTTGGAGGCCGTGAGAATTTTCCCTTTCTTAACTTCGTTGACCTTGATGACCATGAAACCCTGACCGCGCAGATTACTGACCAGCGCTCCAACATCCGCCGCGTCCTGAAGGCCGACCTGATCTTTCCCGTCTTTACTTTTAACCTGATATTCAAATGTAGGCATGGCTTACTCCTGGCTTGTGACCCGCAGGACTTCGTCCATCGTGGTCATTCCTTTTTTAAACAGTCCGAAAGCGTTTTGAAAAAGCGTTTCCATTCCCTTTTCCACGGCGACCTTTCCGATCACATCACTGGATTGCTTCTGAATGACAAGCTCGCGCAAATCAGGATCCATTTTTAAAACTTCGATGGCTCCGAGACGGCCGTAGTAACCGGTGTTGTTGCACTTCGCGCAGCCGGTTCCTTTATAAGGCGTGAAATCCTTAAAATCCGAGGGCTTCATCTTACAGCGCCTCATGATCTCATCTGAAACCGGAGACTCAGCCTTGCAGTACTGACAGATACGGCGCATCAAACGCTGGGCGGCGACACAAATCACGGACGAAGCGATCAGGAACGGTTCGACCCCCATATCAATCAAGCGGGTCATCGCGCCGGCCGCGCTGTTCGTATGCAGAGTGCTGAAAACCAAGTGACCTGTCAAAGCGGCTTTCACCGCGATATCCGCCGTTTCCGTATCGCGGATTTCCCCCACCAGCACAATATCAGGGCTCTGGCGCAGGAGTGAGCGAAGGCCTGAAGCAAAAGTCAAACCCACTTCCGAATTCACCTGCGTTTGCGTAATGCCTTCTACTTGATATTCGACAGGATCTTCGATTGTCATGATATTTTTATCAGGGGTATTCATGGTGTTCAAAATCGTGTAAAGCGTGGTCGATTTCCCGCTTCCCGTCGGCCCGGTCACAAGAATCATGCCGTAGGGATGCTTGATTGCCTCCGCGAAAACAGCCGTCGGCTTTTCCGAAAAACCCAGCTTATCCAGACCTGATTTCACACCGCTTTTATCAAGAACGCGCAAAACGATTTTTTCACCGTGATAAGTCGGCAGAACCGAAACGCGGAAGTCCACTTCCCGGCCTCCGATCCGCGCGCGGAAACGGCCGTCCTGAGGCAAACGTTTTTCCGTAATATCCAGCACCGACATAATTTTTGTTCTGGCAACGACAGAGCCGTAATGCTCGCGGGTGTGGGAAAGTGTTTCTTTCAAGGAACCGTCGATCCGGTAGCGGACTCGGAAATATTTTTCGTAGGGTTCAAAATGAATATCGGAAGCCCGCTGGCGGAGCGCTTCGTCGAGAATGACGTTGACCATCTTCACGACCGGAGCGTCCTCCGCGCCGGCTTTTAAATTGGAAGCGCTGTCCTTGTCTTTTTCTTCCCCCTGCTTTACGACTTCGACATCCTCGTCTTCAATGCCTTCCAGAAGAGTGTCCATATTCGCGGAATCCGCGTAGTAACTCTCAATGGCCTGGGTCAGCATTTTGGGCGAGGCCAGAACCAGCACCACTTCACACTTGGTCAGCTCCCGAAGATCATCAATGTAGAGAAACTCATAAGGATCGCTGGTCGCGATCGTCAGCAGACTTTGAAGTTTGGCTAATGGCAGGATCTGGTATTTTTCCACGATTTTCTTTGGGACCATCTTGGTAATTTCTTTGGGAACGCGCAGGGCCGGCAAGTTCAAAGTGGGTATATCCAGACTTTCACTCAAAAAGGAAACCATTTCGTCTTCTTTAAATAAATCCTTTTCCACCATCATCCAAAAAAGAGACTTCCGGGTCTTGCGCGCCTCATCCAGGATTTCCTTGCCCAGCTTGGCATCAAGCTTTTTCTGCTCGATTAAAAGCTCCATCAGCTGTTCTTTGGATTTATCCAGCTTCATGCGGCTTTCTCCTCGGCATCCATTTTCTTACGGATGGCCTGATCTTCAGTCGTCACCCGGAAAACTTCCTCGAGAGTCGTTTCTCCCGCCATCGCTTTACGAAGCGCACATTCACGCAAAGTCGTCATTCCCAGGTCATGCGCGAGTGTTTTGATTTTCTCCGCGTTCTGACCTTTCAAAATCGCTTCACGGATTTCCGGCCCCATCGGCAGAAGTTCCGTAATCACAGTCCGGCCCGCGTAACCCATCTGACGGCAATTCGAACACCCTTTCCCTTTGTAAAACTGAATGGGCTTATCCGCTTTCATCCCCAAAGCCTTCAGAACATCAGGATCCACTTCTTCCGCGTATTTGCACCGGGGGCAAACCCGGCGCATCAGGCGCTGAGCCGAAATCATCAGGACCGTGGAGGAAATCAAAAAGGGTTCCAGCCCCATATTCATCATACGGGTAATAGAACTGGCGGAATCGTTTGTGTGAAGCGTTGAAAGAACCAGATGGCCTGTGAGCGCGGCCTTGACCGCGATATCAAGCGTGGCATTGTCACGGATTTCACCGATCAGAATAATGTCGGGGTCCTGGCGCAAAATCGAGCGCAGAGCGGCGGGAAAAGTCAGGCCGATATGCTCTTTCACGTTGACCTGGTTGATGCCCGGCAGCTGATATTCAACCGGGTCCTCCACCGTCGTAATATTAACTTCAGGACAATCGAGGTATTTCAAAACGGAATAAAGCGTCGTGGTTTTACCGCTTCCCGTCGGACCGGTCACTAGAATCATGCCGTGAGGTTTCTTAGCGCAGTCCTTGATAATCTGCTGTTCGTTCTCGTTGAAACCGAGTTTGGAAAGATCATGCCCCTGCGCGGACGTATCCAGAATACGCAAACAAACTTTTTCACCGAAAGACGTGGGAAGGATTGAAACACGCATATCGACTTCACGCCCGTTCATCTTCACCTTGAAACGGCCGTCCTGCGGGATACGGCGCTCCGCGATATCCAAATCGCTCATGACTTTAATGCGTGAAACCATAGCAGGCCCCAGAGATTTATGCGGGCGCACGATTTCTTCAAGCAGCCCATCCACACGAACGCGGACACGGACGAAATTTTCCCAGGGTTCAATAAAAATATCGCTGGCTTTACGGCGAACCCCTTCCGACAGGATCATATTGACCAGCTTAATCACGGGGGTTTCATAAGCGACTTTCAGCAAGTCAGCGGCCTTCAGAGAATCTTCTTCGGCTGATTCCACATCAATCATTTTCACGATTTCATCGATACTTTGATTCGTGCTCTGCTCTTCGTTTTGCGTCGGCAGTGACTGAAGCTTGTAGTATTTATCAATGCACTTTTTAATGGCGGTCTGTTCTGCAACCACGCACTTGATCCGTTTTCCTGTCACGGCGCGCAATTCATCAATCGCTTTTAAATTCGTCGGATTGGCAAAGGCGACCGTTAGAGTGTTTTCATGAATACTGATGGGAAGGATGATGTATTTTTCCGCCATCTTTTGCGGAACCAGCTGGAGGATATGCGGCTCCACCATAAAAACCGTGGGATTAATGGCCGTGTAGCCGAAAAAGCCGGCAAGCACCGTCATCATTTTTTTCTCGTCGATTTTCCCCGCCATGAGAATCTCAAGGTAGGACTGTTTGCTTTTGTCCTGCGCCCGTAAAGCGTCGTTAAGAACGTCCTGTGTGACGACGCCCTCTTTCAGCAGAACCTCATGGAGCTCTCCGCGGTAATCTTCCCTGCGGGGCATATCAACCTGCCTTTTTTATTTGGGGTTTGGAAGACGATGAGCCGAAAACGACATCAATCATGGACATGACTTCCGTGGGGGTTGAAATAAAAATTTGCGGTTTTAATCCGGCATTTTTATGCGCTTCCATGATGCCGAGATCGTTCATAGGATCTCCCATGCAGAGAAAAAAGTATTTCTCGTTCTTATCAAAAATCAGCATCTGATTTTTCCGGGAAACTTCTTCCGAGAGCAGGCGCGCCGCGTCCACATTAACGGAATAATTCCCGATCTGAAGATAAGGCACTTTCATCTGACGGGCCACCGCGGCAACCAGCGCTTCTTCCGAGATGTATCCAAGCTTGATCAGAATCTGGCCAATAAGACCGCCGCTTTTCTTCTGCTGATCAAGCGCCTCGTCAAGATTCGCCTTGCTCAGGACGCCGTCCTCTATGAGGATTTCACCCAGTCGTTTTTTAGAACTTTCTGCCATAGCAATCAAAAGTATACCTGTGTAGAGTTGCCTTTACAAATTAGCGGGAGATACATTTTATACTAATATTAGCTATAATGATCATTTATGCTATATATTGATATCTAATGATTCTTTCGAAGGAACTGTTCTAAAAGCTGGAAAAAAAGAGGTCAGGAAGGGTTAGAAAATGGAAAGGATTCCAGAATCCGGTAATCAGAACCACGGGAGGCCAGAAGACTCTGATAAAGCTCGAAAGATTGGATCACGCGGACAGGAGTGGGGGGAAAATCGATTGAAAATTCAGGTATCCGGAAACCTAAATTCATACGGCCCAGAGTCGCGTGAGGACTGAATGAGCGGACTTCCGACGGCAATCCCGCGGCTTTTAAATCCTCCGTCAATCTCCTCTGAAGGGTTTCTAACCCTCTATTTCCATCGACTCCCGCCCATAAAACGCGCGGGCTATTTGCATCCGGAAAAAAAACCGCAGCCGCGGAGAAACAACTCGAAGGGTTTCGTTTCCGCCGCTATCCGCGCGGAAATTGCTTTGATTTTTTCAAGATCGGCACCGCGAATTTCACCGAAAAAATGAAGCGTCACATGAATTAACCGCAACGGCACCCAGCGGACTTTTGGAATGGATTGATGCCGGTCAAACCAGGTTTTGAGTTCATCTGGAAAAATCTCCGGCAAAGAAACCGCGAGAAACGTTCTCATTTAATAAATTGAAGTAAATGCTCGAACGCTTTCCGTACCGCTTTAGTCTGAACCTGAGGCCTGCTTCCCCAGAAATCATGTTCAAAAACTCTCGTGCTCTTGGAGCTCGCGACCGCGATATAAACCCGCCCCACCGGCTTTCCAGCAGTCGCGCCGGCCGGCCCGGCGATCCCGGTCACTCCAATTCCAAAGTCAGCCCGCGTCAATTCCCTGGCGCACCGAGCCAACTCCTTGGCCGTTTGAGGGCTCACTTCTCCATGCGCGAGAGCCGTTTGACTGACACCGATCCGCTTTTTCACATCTCCGTGATAAGCGACAATACCGCCGCGAAAAAACCGGCTGGCTCCCGGAATTTTCGTAACTTCAGCCGCGCAGTTTCCGCCAGTACAGCTTTCCGCGATTCCTAACGTCTTTTTCTGACGAAGAAGTTTTTGTCCCGCCGCTTCAGCCAGGCCGATTTCGTCATACGCGTAAACGTACTTCCCCAAACGCGAACGAATCTTTTTCATCAAACGCTTGGCCACCGGCAAGGTTTCAGCATAAAGACGCAGGGTCACTTCGCCCGGCGCCGGATAAATCCCGAAATCAAAAGGATCATCAAAAAAATCTTTCCCCAGCAAACGCATCACATCAGGCTCTGAAAGACCGGCCGTTTTCGCGATGACCGGAAACCGCTTCGGAATATTTTTAAAACGCCGGAGAATCAGGGGCTTTACCAGCTCCTGAAACATATTTTCAAGCTCCATGGGCACGCCCGGGAGCACGACAATCAGCTTGCCCGCGGTCTCAATATAAAACCCTAAAGCGATACCAAAGCGATTGTATAGAGGAACCGAACAAGCCGGAAACATAGCTTCCTTACGGACAATGGCGGGAATCTTTTTCTTCCGGGATTTGTAATATTTTCGGATAAATGAAAAATGCTTTTCAGAGAATACCAGAGGAGAATCAAAGAAGATTGAAAGGGCGTCACGCGTCAAATCGTCAGGCGTGGGGCCGAGCCCGCCGGACAAAATAATCAAATCCGCCGCGCGGAAAGCCTTTTTAAACGCTTCCAGCATCGCGGGCATTTCGTCGGGACATGAAAACTGGCTAGAGACTTCAAAGCCAAGGCGAGTCAGTTCGCGCCCCAGAAACTGAGCGTTGGTGTTGAGAACAGTTCCTTTAAGCAGTTCCCCGCCGATATTGAGAATGGCAGAAATCGGACGGTCCTTCACGTCAAACCCTCAAAAGAACCAGTAATGCCAAACGCGCGTAGACGCCGGCCATCAGATCATCAAACGTAATCCCCCAGAAACCTGGGAACTTTTCAAGCTGACGGCAAGGCGGAGGTTTGACAATATCGAACAGGCGGAACAGAAGAAACCCTAGAAGATAAGGAAAAAAATGGAATGGAACTCCAACCAATGTGATAAAAATACCGAGAACTTCGTCAATCACAACGTAATTCGGATCTTTAGTCACGGAGAGATCAAGACGGCTCACCGCCCAATAGCCTGAGGCTAAAAGGAAAAGAAAAGTTAAAAACCAAACCCAGAAATTCCACGTAACAAACGGGAGTAGAATTAAACCCAACAGCGTCCCCATCGTCCCCGGAGCAATGGGGCTCAGACCGACTCCGCAAGCGGCGGCAAAACGCGAAAAAGCCGGACTCTCCAGCAGTTCCATGTTCGAATAAAAAAAGCTGATCCCCGAAACTAGAGTTAACAGCAGGCTGGCAGGAAGCAGAATCCAGAGAATGTTCTTAAAAAAATCCGCCAAAACAGAGGTCGCGTAATAATCTCTAAAAACCCAGTACAGGAGAGCCGCGCTGACCGTTGAGACCTGACAGGCGAACTTGATTTTCCCCATCTGCTCCGCTCCGGCGGCCTTCCCCTCCCACAGCCATGCAACCCTAAAAAAAGTAATCAGGACTTCCCGAAAAAAGATCGGAACCAGCCACCAGATGGAGAACAGATGAAGATGAGCAAACGCGGCAAGAGGCGCGAGAATCAAAATCTTATCCATGCTGGGATCAAGAATTTTCCCGGTATTACTCACCCCCTTGTGTTTGCGGGCAAGATAACCGTCCCAGTAATCCGTCAGGGCACCGACCGTAAAAAGCGCCGCGGCAAGAAAATGCCAGAAAGGGTGGCGGGCAAAAAGAAACAGGGGAATAAAGACACCCAACACGCCTCTGAAAATACTGAGGCCATTTGGGGTCAGCGGATGGCTTTTAAAGTTCTCCCACAAGGTCATAAGCTTCGGCTTTCTGAATCGTTACCGTGTGAAAGGTTCCGGGGTCAAGAGGCCGGCTGCTTTTGACAAGCACGTTGGCATCCACATCCGGAGCATCTTGATAAGAGCGGGCAATCCAAAGGTTCTTTGATTCTTTTGAAGGTTCCTCAATTAAAACCTGAAGCTTTCGGCCGATCCACTTCCGGTTATTCTCCGCGGAAATTTTCTGCTGAAGAAGCATCGCGCGTTCAAGACGGGATTTTTTTACTTTATCCGGAACCTGCCCGGGCAAAACCGCCGCGGGAGTTCCCTCTTCCTGAGAATAGGTAAAAACTCCAAGACGGTCAAAACGGGTTTCATCCATGAAAGCGAGGAGTTCTTCGAAATCCTCTTCGGTTTCGCCAGGAAACCCCACGATAAAAGTAGTACGGATCGCGAGACCGGGAACCGTTTCCCTGAACTTACGGATCAAATCACGAGTCCGGCGCTGAGTGATGCCCCGGCGCATGGCCGAAAGCATCCGATCGCTGGCATGCTGAAGAGGCATATCCAAATATTTCACGGTTTTCTTGGAATCCCGGATGGCTTCCATCAGCTCAGTCGTCACACAGGAAGGATAAGCGTACAAAACACGGAGCCATTCCATGCCTTCAACTCCGTCCATCCTCCGGATAAGCTCGGGAAGCAGGTACTGCCCTCCATGATCTTTTCCGAAATAAGTCGTGTCCTGCCCGGTTAAAATAATTTCTTTGGCGCCTTCGCTCACGAGCTGGCGGGCTTCAGCAACCACATCCTCAATCGTGCGGGAGCGGTGCTTACCGCGAAAACCCGGAATGGTACAAAATGTGCAGACATGGTCACAGCCTTCCGAAATCTTCAGGTAGCGGGAATAAGCCGGAGTCAGCGCGACGCGCGGCTCACCAGAAGTCGCGAGATAGCCGGGTTTACCGACACTAAAAACTTTTTTCCCATGCGTCACGGTTTCCACAATTTCAGGAATTTTAGCGTAATCCCCGGAACCAATAAAAGCATCCACGTCTTTCAGCTGATTGCGAAGGTCTTTTGGGAAACGCTGAACCATACAGCCCATCACGATGACAGCGCTTAGTTTTTTGGATTTCTTAAGCTCAAGCAGTTCCAGCATCCGGTCAATGGATTCTTTCTGAGCATCCCCAATGAAAGCGCAGGTGTTTAGCAGAGCGACATCACACTCCTCCACCGCGCCAGTCAACTGATAGCGGGAGCGATCCAATTTGCCGAGGATATGCTCGCTGTCCACCAGGGTTTTTGGGCACCCCAGGGACATCATGCCAATACGGACCGGGGCTGATGAGGGCTTTGTTTTAGGGGCTATTTTAGATGTGGTCATGGGAAGCAGGTATTGTAGCTGATGGGCCCCGTAGGGGCAAGAGGCGAAATGTGCCTTCGCCGTAATCGGTATTCCTTAACCGATACGGCGAGGCACTTGCACATAGGTGCAAGTGGCGCCCGGGACGGGACTTGAACCCGCAACACCCAGATCGACAATCTGGTACTC
>CAYLPP010000016.1:0-54649 GCA_964385615.1 uncultured bacterium
CTCGACGGGATTCGAACCCGTGTTGCTAGAATGAAAATCTAGTGTCCTAGGCCAGCCTAGACGACGAGGACGTAAGGATTTCACGGCACCTGGGTGCCGGGGAAGGTGAATTATACCGATTTACCCCCTTTGTGGCAAAGGGGATTTTAACCGGTAATCGCGCCCTTCGAAGAGGAGGAAACCGTCCGCGCGTACTTGGCCATAACGCCGAGCTTGTACTTCGGCTTCGGGGCCTTCCATTTTTTCAGGCGCGCTTTCAGTTCCGCGGTGCTGATCTTCACATCCAGCCTGCGTTTGGTGATATCAAAACGGATCATGTCTCCGTTCTTAACCGCGGCAATCGGACCGCGATCCGCGGCTTCAGGCGAAACATGGCCGACCATCAAACCTTTGGTCGCGCCTGAAAAACGGCCGTCCGTCAGAAGACCCACGGATTTGCCAAGCCCCTCACCCACAAGAGCGGCGGTCACCGCGAGCATCTCACGCATTCCCGGTCCGCCTTTGGGGCCTTCATAGCGGATTACAACCACATCCCCCGCTTTAATTTTGCGGGCCTTCACGGCGGCAAACGCGGCTTCTTCCGAATCAAAAACTTTGGCGGGCCCTTCAAAACTCAGGCGGTCTTCCCCCGCGACTTTCAGAACACAGCCTTCGGGAGCCAGATTGCCTTTCAAAATGACAAGTCCGCCGGTCGGCTTCAACGGCTTGGAAAGAGGAAGCAAAACTTCCTGCCCTTTGATTTCCATGGCGTCTTCAGCTTCCTGACCGATCGTCCGGCCGGTCACGGTGATGCAGTCTTTATGAAGAAGCTTGGCATCGGCCATACGCTTGGCAACCAGCCGGAAACCGCCCGCTTCATATAAGTCACTGGCCACATACTTACCGCCGGGCTTAAGATCGCCGAGCAGAGGGGTTTTGGCGCTGATGCGGTCGAAATCTTCAATCGCCAGCTTCACGCCGACTTCATGCGCAAGCGCAAGCAGGTGCAAAACCGCGTTGGTGGAACCTCCGGTCATGGCCACGGCGGAAATCGCGTTTTCAATCGACTTGCGCGTGATGATCTGCGAGGGTCTTAAATCTTTCTTCAATAATTCAATTACCAGTTTGCCGGCATCCACGCATGCCTGGTCTTTTTCTTCAACCATCGCCGGGATTTCATTGATCCAGATCGGTGAAATCCCCATAATGGCAAACGCGGTAGACATGGTATTGGCGGTGAACTGGCCTCCGCACGCGCCGGAATTCGGGCACGCCTTATTTTCGAGCGCGCAAAGCTGGGCTGTGGACATATGCCCCGCCGCGTGTTTGCCAACCGCTTCAAAAACATCCTGAACCGTCACATCTTTACCTTCATATTTTCCGGGTGCGATCGATCCGCCGTAAATCATAAGAGAAGGAACATCCAGGCGGGCCAGCGCCATGACCGTTCCGGGAATGGTTTTGTCACAGCCGGAAATGGCGATGACCGCGTCAAAATAATGCCCGCGCGCGACAAGCTCAATGGAATCCGCCACAATTTCACGGCTGATCAAAGAGGTTTTCATGCCTTCCGTGCCCATCGTGATTCCGTCGGAAATGGCGATGGTGTTGTATTCAACGGGGGTTCCGCCCGCGAGGCGCACGCCTTCCTTGACCTTTTCGGCCAGCCGGCGCAGGTGATTATTGCAGGGCGTGGTTTCAATCCAAGTGTTGGCAATCCCGACCATAGGCTTTGCCAGGTCTTCATCCGTCAGCCCCATCGCTTTGAGCATGGCGCGCGCCGGAGCGCGGGACGGGCCTTCGGTAATCGTAGCGCTTCTTTTATTAAGCTTCATGGAATCTCTCCCTACGGCAATCATTCAGTGAAAATATTGAGGACGAATTATAACAACCCTTTACTTCCCCGGCAAGCTCCCTTAAACTTTGCTCATGACGCAGCCTAACCCGAAATTCCGCGCCATTGTTTTTGATATCGACAACGTTCTGGTCGACACCCGGCGGTCCTATCTGGACGCTATCCGCTGGTGCGTCGATATTTTTCTGACGCACGGCAAAATCCCCCATTTTCACGCGGAAAAAAAGTCTCGTATCCCTCATGTCCTGACTGCTGAAGATGTCAGTCTGTTCAAACTGCTCGGCGGATTCAACGACGACTGGGACTGCTGTTACGGCTTGCTGGTTTACCTGATGCACCTGCCGGTCCGGCTCCGCACGGTACCTGCTTTAAAGGAAGCCAAAGACATTGCCGGTTTCGTTAAAAAAGTTTCCGCCCGCCCGCTTGGCGTTTCGGGCATTGTTAAACTGCTGGGCCGTCACCCCGCGATCAAGATTGAAACTATTGAGCGGATTTTTCAGGAAATCTACCTGGGCCCGGAGCTTTTTCATAAACTGGAGAAGAAACATCCCGCTTACTGGAAAAAACGCGGGCTGATCCATATTGAAAAAGGCATCTTCCCCGTCGACGTTTTAGGCAGGCTCAAAGCCGCGGGCATTAAGCTCGGCATCGCGACCGGGCGTTCACGTTTCGAAGCGGAGTTCGCGCTTAAAAATTTCGGCGTACTCGGGCTTTTTGACGCTATGACCACGATGGACGAGGTCAAGGAAGCTGAAGAAAAGATGGGGCGTTCCCTGCGCAAACCGCACCCCTATTCCCTGATCGAAACCGCTAAAAAACTCAAAGAAAAAAATCACCTTCTTTATATCGGTGATCTTCCTGATGATATGCTCGCCGCCAAACACGCCAAACCCCATGCTGATTTTCAGTGCGCGGCCTTCCCCTGGTTCGCGGCGGATCCGGAAGCGGCCTTAAAAGAAATGGCGAAAATCCACCCGGATTTTATTCTGAAGAAAGCCAAACACCTTCCAAAGCTAGCGGGAATTCGATAATTCGTATTCGCAAGTACCAGCAAGTCGGACTTAAGGATCAGATGCGTCTACTAGCACTTGCGCCCATGCGCAAGTACCAGCAAGTCGGGACCAAGGAAGTCCCGTACTTGCTAGGCGTGGATGGCTTTTTTAAGAAGTCGCGTGCCGAGGAAAATCAGAAGCGCGTTGGGAACCCAGTAAGCAAGCGCCGGAGGAATCCCGCTTTGCATGGAAACCGTTTTAGCGCCTACGAATAAAATGTAATAAAAACTGGCCGCGATCATGGAAATTCCAAAGCTGACCACGATTTCACCCCGGTGAACCAGCATGGCAATCGGAATCCCTAAAAAAACAAAAATAAAACACCCGAAAGCGAACGCGATCCGGTGATGAAACGCGCTCCAGACATCGCGGTATTCTTTTTTGGTGAGGCCCTGCTTGCCGGCTGAAGCCTTGATCATAAGTTCAGCAAGCGTGTATTCACGGGTTTTCTTCTTCATCAGACGAACGTCGTCACTGCCGATTGTCGGAAATTCATAAGTTTTAAACTGAATCGACTGCACACTGGAACCGTCTGAGTCGGAGATGCTTCCATCATAGAGCTTGATCGTCATTTCAGACTGATCGGCACTGCTGACGATTTCGCCCCGCTCAGCGATAATGCTCCGGACCGGCTTCTCCTGGCCTTCGTTTTCATAAGCCACAATTTCACGCATCTTGTTCCCTTCCATTTCTTTGGTCAGGAAAACGACGTCGTCACTAATTTTAACGAACCGGCCGGGCTCAATAATCGCGCCTGGGTGACGGATCAGCATTTGCTTGGTGATTTTCCGGAATTGAAACCCACTGCTGGTCGCGATCTGGTCGTTAAAAACAAACATAACGAAGCTGATGGCCAAGGCGGCTAAAAATGCCGGCGTCATAATTGAAAGCGGATTAACACCCGAAGCTTTCATGGCCCGGATTTCGTTATTTTGGGCCAGATTACCGAAGACAATAATTACGGCCGTCAGAAGGCTCATCGGGACGGTGTAGCTGATCATTTCAGGAAGAGCCAGCATCAGCACGTAGCAGGTGTCGAGCAGAGGAATTCCCCGGCCAATAATGAAATCCGCGGCGCGCGAAAGATAGCCGGCAAGGAAAATAAAACTCAGCGTGACACTGCCGACCAGAAAAGGAAGCCAGATTTCCTGAAGAATATAGCGCTGCAAAATTTTTATTTTCATCAGCCGGTATTCCTCAGAGCGTGGGCCACCCCGTTGACTGAAAGCAGAACCGCCCTTTCAAGGGCTTCTCTCTGCTTGCTGTCGGGACGGCGAAGTTTACGCAGCAGCAGAACCTGAGCGTAGCTGAGCGGATCGATAAACGGATTTCTCAGACGGATGGAGTGCTGAAGCGTGTAGGAATTATCCAGAATCTCTTTCTGGCTCGTGATTTCAAGAATGGCGCGGATGGTCATGTCAAATTCCTGCGTGATCATTCTGAAAAATTTCTCGCGTAAACCGTCACGTGTCACCAGGCCGGCGTATTTTTTAGAAATATGCATATCGGCCTTCTGAGTACTCATCTGCATGAAATCCACGATGGCGCGGAAGAACGGCCACTGAGCGTACATTTCCCGGAGTACTGAAAGCCCGGTCATGGAATTCACGGCCAGATAAGCATCTACCGCGGAACCAAAACCATACCAGCCCGGAACCGTCTGCCGGCTCTGCATCCAGCTGAAAACCCAGGGAATCGCGCGCAGATCATTGAGACTGCTGGTCTCACGCCGGCGCGCCGGACGCGAACCAATATTCAGCCGGGAAATTTCATCAATGGGCGTGGACTGCGTGAAATATTCAAAAAAGCTTTCTTCGTCGACAAGCGAACGGTAAGCTTTAAACGCGGTTTCTCCAAGCTCCGACATAACGGCTTCCCATTTTTTCAGCTTAGGACCAAAATCATCTTCACGGATCGTCGCGGCCAGCACGGCGGTCAGCGCGAGTTCAATATTACGCTCCGCGATAATCGGGTTGGCATACTTCGTCGAGACGACTTCGCCCTGCTCCGTAATCTTGATGCGTCCGTCAATCGTTCCAAATGGCTGAGCCATGATGGCCTGGTTGGTCGGCCCTCCGCCCCGGCCGATTGTGCCTCCGCGGCCGTGAAACAGGGTCTGGCGAATATTGAAATGCCCCGCGATTTGGGTCAGTTCCGTCTGAGCTTCGTACAAGTACCAGTTAGAAGCCACGAAACCGCCGTCTTTATTTGAGTCAGAATAACCCAGCATGATTTCCTGGGACTGGCCGAAACGCGCCAGATAATGTTTATAAGCGGGGTCGCTGTAGAGACCTTCCATGACCTTGGGGCATTTTTTCAGGTCCTGAATCGTTTCGAAAAGAGGAACAACCATGAGACCTTCATTGCCGGTTTCATGCGCCAGCCAGACCACGGAAAGCACGTCCGCGCGGCCGCGGGTCATGCTCAGAATATAGCGGTCAAGCGCGCCCGGCTCAAACTTGGAACGGATTTCAGAAATCGAACGGAAGGTCGCCAGAACTTCCGCCGTTTTTTCAGAATATTCCCGCTCAAGAATCCCATCATGACGGCCTTCCTGAATCAGCCGGGTAAAAGTCCCAACCCTCTCGTCTTCAGAAATCTCTTTAAACGATCCTTTGATCAGCTTGTTTTTTTCCAGCACTTCCTGGACGGCGTCTTCAATAGACGCTGAGTTGTCGCGCACATCCAGCTTCACGAAATGGAACCCGAACAAATCGACCGATGCCAGAAGTTTCTCAATCCGAGGCGTCAAAAACTCCCCTTTGTTTTTTTTCAGCGACCGGGCAATGATCTCGAGGTCTTCCCGAAAAGCGCGGGCGTTGGCATATGAAGCTTCAATCGTCTGATCCGGCGCGGTTTTACGCTGAGACTCGAGAGAATTCAAACGCAGGGTGTTGACCAGTTTGCGCTGAATCATGGAAATTTTCTTACGGTAAGGCTCATGCCGGCTTTTTTCCCGGGTCGCTTCAGAAAAAATCTTAAGCGCGCGGGAATCTTCTTCAACGGAATCCAGAAGTTCCCGTGAAGCTCCCACCAGATGGATCGACTGGCTGAAATCGCGGAGCATCACGCTCATGGCGTTAATATATTTGCGCAGAACCAGATCTTTCTGGCGGCGCATGGCTTCCATAGTGATTTCGTGGGTCACAAACGGATTACCGTCACGGTCGCCGCCGATCCATGAACCAAATTTCACCGAAGGCCGGAAAGGAACTTCTTTCTGATAAGCGTCTCCCAAAATCTTGTGAAAACGCAGAAGCGTTTCCGGCAATACATCGAAAAGCACTTCATCCAGAAAGAAAAGGCCGTTATCGACTTCGTCCAGCACAGTTTGGCGCCGGCGCCGAAGTTCGTCAGTCTGCCACAAAAGCGTGATCACTTCGCGGATGCGTGTGTCGATATCTTCATTTTCGCGGGGCGTTAAAAGGCGGTATTCCTTCTGCTGGAGCAGATGGTCCACATCAAAGATTTTTTCCAGCACGGACCTGCGCTGGGCTTCGGTCGGATGCGCGGTCAAAACCAGTTCAATAGAAAGTTCGGAAATGACTTTTTCGATTTTCCGGAAAGAAAGCTTTTCCTGTTTGAGTTTTTTAACAATATGTTCGAGCGAACCGCGCTGGGTGATATTTTCGCGCTCGTACATATTTTTACGGCGCACGCGGTGCTTTTCTTCCGCGAGATTGACCAGCTGAAAGTAAACCGTAAACGCGCGGATAACCTTGGTCATCTTCTCAAGGTCCAGCGAGCTGATCTTCTCGATCAGTTTATCCTCGCGCTCCTTGGTGTACTTTTCGCGGAGTTCAATGGCCAGAGCGCGGATGGATTCCACAAGCTCGTAAAAAGGCTTGCCTTCCTGGGCAATCAAAACCTGCCCCAGGCTCTCCCCGAGATACTTGATGTCCGCGTGAAGCGGTTTAAGCTTCTCCGCCGGCGACTTGGCTTCTTTCATACTGAAAAGGATTCTCCGCATCCGCAGGTCTTGTTAGCCTGAGGGTTGACGAACTTAAAACCTTTATCCTGAAGAGTATCCGCGTAATCCAGCGTCGTGCCTTTCAGGTAAAGAAAACTTTTCGGATCCACGTAAACCTTCAAACCTTCAAAATCGAATTCATTGTCTTTTTCTTTTTTCACGTCAAAATTCATGAAATAAGAAAGGCCGGAGCATCCTCCGCCTTTCACGCCTAAGCGCAAGCCGACTCCCGGCGCTTTTTCTTTTTCAGACATCCGCTTCACTTCCGCAATCGCGTCTTTGGTCAGATAGATAGCCATAAAAATTTCCCTCAGGGTTTTTTAGTTAGCGGAGAAAGTTCCCGCAAGCGTTTGACCGTACCCACGACACGGTCGACCACGTAATCCACTTCTTCTTCAGTATTAAATCGCCCAAGCCCAAAACGTAAAGCCCCCGCGATCCGGTCGCCGGTCAGGCCGATAGCCTTAAGCACGTAAGACGGGCCGACCGCTTTGGAAGTACAAGCTGAACCGGAAGAAACCGCGACGTCATCTGAAAGCCCCATCAGAAGCGCGTCGCCTTCCACGCCGGAAAAACTCAGATTTAAATTATTCGGCAGACGGTTGACCGGATGGCCATTCACAAAAACACCGTCGAGCTGGCGCATGATGCCGTTGCGAAGCTGTTCACGCATCCCGACAATCCTGGCGTTCTCACGGAACATTTCCGCTTTCGCGATTTCACAAGCCTTGGCAAACCCGACAATCGCCGGAACATTCAGCGTTCCGGAGCGAAGCCCCTGTTCATGCCCTCCGCCGTGAATCACGGGCGCCAGACGGACATGCGGGTTTTTGCTTCTCACGTATAAAATGCCGACGCCTTTGGGGCCGTAAAGTTTATGCGCCGAAAGAGAAAGAATATCAATACCCTGCTCCTGCACGTCCAGAGAAATCCGGCCCGCGGCCTGCGCGCCGTCAACATGAAACAGCACATTTTTCTCTTTGGCGATCTTCGCGATTTCAGCGATCGGCTGAATCGTACCGATTTCATTGTTCGCGGCCATGATTGAAATCAAAATCGTCTGATCAGTCACCGCGGACTTCAGCTCCTCGAGATTGATAACACCGTATTCATCCACCGGAAGATACGTCACCTTGGCGCCGTGCTTTTCCAGATACTTGCAGGTGTCCAGCACCGCTTTGTGCTCCGTGACTTGCGTGATGATGTGATTGCCTTTTTCATGGTACATTTCAAACGCGCCCTTGATGGCAATGTTGTTTGACTCCGTAGCCCCGCTGGTAAAAATAATTTCTTTCGGAGAACCGGCATTGATAAAACCGGCGATCACTTCGCGCGCGTCTTCCACCGCTTTTTCGGCACGCCATCCGTAAGCATGATTAATGCTGGCGGCATTTCCATACTCGGAAGTCATGTAAAGCATCATGGCGTCCAGCACCCGGGGATCAATGGGCGTGGTCGCGTTATAGTCCATGTAAATGGGAAGTTTCAAAACAGAATCCTCGCTCCAACCTATTTGTCACAACATACTTACGCAAAAAGAGGTTCATTCTAGCATAAAGAAATCCGAACCAGAAGAGCCTTCTTTAACTCTTTCAGAGGAAAAGACTTAGGTGTTTTATCATTAAAACCGGAGGCAAACAGGTGGTTCGAAGGCAACTCTCGCAGGTGTTTGGGGCGGAACCAAACGCCGAGAGTGTAGACGGACGCGCCGGTTGGCGCGGACCGACGGTGCCGCAGAACCAGCCTGTGTGCCGCTGCGAATTCGAGATCGAGATTAAAACAAACTGGCAGGAAACGCGTCCTGGCGGGCACGGGCAGAACCTGAAAGGATCTGGTCCGTCGTCTGCTTCCACCCGACTGGAATTTCATAAGTCTTGTAATCCCATGAAGAGGTGAAAAGCACTTTCCCCTCCCGGCAGCCGTATTCGTAAACTTCTTTGGTCAAACGAACATCTTCAAGGCAGTAACGCTTAAGCTCATCCATACGGCCTTCCTTGAAAAGAATCAAAGCGTCCGCGCCGTTACCGCTCTTGTGCTGTTTCAGCGTCGGCCCCGCCAGGCTGTCCAGACTGGCACGATGCCCGCGGTTTTTCTCAACATCATCCAGAAGATCCAATTGAGGCAGTGAATCCACAGGCGTGAAAAAATACGGAGCGAGCACGGAAAAGTCAAACCGGCGGGAATTAAACCCGATGATCAGCTCAGCTTCCTTGAAACGCTTCTCCAGCGCCATCATATCTTTCTCTTCATAGCACTGAAACTGATCCGTCAAGTAATCGTAAACGCCGACCACGGAAACCCGGAGTTTCTCGAGCTTGGCCTTGCCGACTTCCTTGAAAGACTTTTGCGTTTCAATATCAAAAACGAGGATATTCTTTGCCGGCAAGATCAGGCTCCCATGATCCGGTAGCCGCAGTCGACATAAATCGTTTCACCGGTGATGCCTCCGCCCAACGGGCTGAGCAGGAACATGGCCGCGTTAGCAACTTCTTCGATTTCCACGTTGCGGCCCAGCGGAGCGCGGTTACGGTGACCTTCCAGCATCGTCATGAAACCGGCAATCCCGCGCGCGGCCAGCGTGTTGACAGGCCCGGCGGAAACACCATTGACGCGAATATTTTTTTTGCCCAAATCCGCGGCGAGATACCGAACGGCGGATTCCAGGCTGGCTTTAGCCAGACCCATAACATTGTAATTTGGAATCACTTTATCAGCGCCCAAGTACGTCAATGCCACAATGCTCCCGCCTTCTTTTTCAAGAAGCGGTTCGGCAGCTTTAGCCAAAGCGATCAAAGAGTAAGAGCTGATGTCATGCGCCAGCGCGAAACCGTCGCGCGACGTGTCTACCGTGCGGCCGCTGATGTCTTCTTTTTTCGCGAACGCCACGCAATGCGCCAGCATATGAAGCGAGCCGAAATCTTTTTCAATGTTCGCGAACGCTTCTTTAATCTGAGCGTCGTTGGTAACATCCATGGGGTAAAGCGGTGATTTTAAAGGAAGTGTCGCGGCGAGCTCTTCGACGCTTTCCTTCAGCCGGTCACCCTGATAAGTAAAAGCCAGCTGAGCGCCTTGATTGGCAAGCGCCTGGGCAATGCCCCAAGCAATACTGCGTTTGTTGGCAACGCCCACAACCAGGGCTTTTTTGCCTTTGAGAAGGTCGGATTTGAATGTTGAGCTTTCGCTCATAGCAGAAGTCTCCATGTTTTTATTCCTTTTGTGAAGTGTTGAACAAAGATAAACCCGCGCCCCGCGGGTGTCAATACCAAATCCCGTTTCAGACTTGAAAAAGAGGCTTAAAATCCCGAAGCGTCGGATGGTGCCGATGAGGCCGGCCTTTGGGATGGCGGTCGATTAAAATCGCTTCAATCCCCGCGCCTTTGGCGCCGTGAATATCATCTTCAAAACTGTCGCCGATATGCACCGCTTCTTGAGGTTTAACTCCCGCGAGACGAAGCGCTTCTTCAAAAATTTTAGGGCTGGGTTTGGACGCGCCGAATACCGCTGAGGCCAGAATAAAATCAAAATTCCCGTGAATCCCCATCCCCTCGCAGATTTTAAAAAGGCGCGAGTCCCAGTTGGAAATGATCCCGATTTTCTTGCCCTGCTTTTTCAGATGCGCCAGGATTTCTTTCACGTCCGGGTAAAGGCGCCAGACTTCCGGCCGCGCGAAAAGATCGTAGAGCTCGTTAAAAAAAGCGTCAAAATCGTTAACCCCGCCGGCTTCTTCAAAAACTTCACGCACCAGATTTTTCCACCAAGTGCGCTCGATTTTTTCATTGTTATGACTCGCCATATCCGCGAGCCCGTCCCTCTTTAGCCAATGCTGACGGAATAAATGCTCAAGCTGAGCCGCTCCCGCTTTACAGCCGTAACGGCTCGAAACCTCCGCGTAAACTTCGCCGACGGAAGGATACGGATGAAGGAGAGTTCCACCCGCGTCAAAAAAAACGGCCTTGTAGGATTGAATCATTGCCAGTCGCTTTGAGTCTGGCTTGAGCGTTGGCTTCTTGAATTCATAAATTGCTGCATCAGCATTGAGCCCAATGAGGAAACCGCGGAACCTCCGGAAGCCGAAGGCCCGTAAGAACTGCCGTAAGCGTTAGCCAGACTGGGGTCATTTTTTTCCGCGTAAGCGTTTGAAAGCTTCTGCTGCATCATCCCCAGCGATTGATTCATCGAGCTGTGCTCGCGCATTCCGGCCTGATAACGGCGCCGGCGAATATTTTCAAGCGCGTAAACGGCGTCGTCGTTGGGGTAAAATTTTTCTTTAGCGTCCTGGTAAATCGATTCCGCTTCATCAAGAAATCCCTGTTCTTCATAAGTCTGCCCGACTTGCAAGAGAGCCTGAACGGAATTGGGATCGATTTGAAGCGCCTTGCGGAATTCCGCGCGCGCTTTTTCATACTCTTCGATCCTTTTGTAAACCACGCCCAGATTAAAATGCGCGGCCAGAAAATCCTGGCGGATCATGACCGCCTGCTCCAGCTCACGGGCGGCGGATTCCATGTACTGCCACGAACGTTCATTTTCTTTTTCTTTCAAAGCGACATCATGTTCAATGCCATAAAGGTTGGCGAGTTCAAAATGGTAGTCAGCGTTGGAGGGATTTTCTTCAAGAGCGCGTTTAAACTGACTTTCGGCTTCTTCATAACGTCCGGCGTCACGAAGCTGAAGACCGTTTTCAAACGATTCTTGCGGAGACGCAAAAAGCAATGAGGAAAAAACGGAAATCAGCAAGGCTGTTTGCAGAGCAATTCTCGCAGGCGTTTGGAGCGGAACCAAACGCCGAGAGTGTAGACGGACGCGCCGTCTGGCGCGGACCGACGGTGCTCGCAGAACAGCCTTGCTAAGCACTGTTATTAACGGACTCCAGCTTTGAGAGCGTTCAGAGCTTTATCGTAATCGGGGTGAGCCGTAACTTCTTTCACAATCTCCGCGTACTGAACCTTGTCATCCGCGCCAATGACAAACACCGCGCGGGCCAGAAGACGAAGTTCCTTGATCAAAACGCCGTAAGCCTTGCCGAACGAAGCTTCACGGTGATCGGAAAGCGCCGTGATCTTATCCGTGCCCTGAGCGCCGCAGAAACGGGTCTGAGCGAAAGGAAGGTCCATGCTGACGGTCAGCACCGCGACATTCGCAGGCAGCTTTGAAGCTTCTTCATTAAAACGCTTGGTCTGAAGTTCACAGACCGGGGTGTCAACAGACGGCACCACACTGATCAGACGGGTCTTGCCTTTGGTAGAAGCCAGAGTGACTTCTGAAAGGTCTTTGGCCAGGACTTTGAAATCCGGGGCTGTATCGCCGGCCTTGATTTCGGAACCAATGAGGGTTAAGGGGTTGCCTTTGAAAGTAATGATGCCTTTACGTTCTTGTTCTGACATAAAATCCTCCGATGAAAGGAAACTTGATAGTTTAAAACTTGCGAGTTTCGAACTTCTTATCGCCCTGAAGCATGGGCTTCAGGACCCGTTGTGAGTGCCCAGTATATCACCCTTAAACGTCCGGCGCCAGAACCCGGCCCGGCTTCGAGCTGACCGGTTCTCCGTTTTTAACAACCGGAACACCATTGATAAAAACCCATTTCACGCCTTCCGGGAGTTCTTTGGAATGCTGATAATCCGCCCGGTCATTCATACGGCTCGCATCAAACAAAACCAAATCCGCGAAATATCCAGGCTTAACACGTCCGCGGTCTTTGAGATGGAAATGATCAGCAGGCATTGCCGTCAGTTTATGAATCAGCTCGCCCAATTTCAGGCTTTTCTGCTCGCGCACGTACATTCGGAACATTCTCTGCATGGTTCCAAACGCGCGCGGGTGCGGTTTATGGCTTCCATCAGCCACGCTGTCCGAACCCACGGCAACGTAAGACTTGGATTCCACCTGATCGACTACGCCTTCACTGATGGCAAAATTAAACGCGCTGACTTCAAAATTATTTTCCGCGAGCAAATTGACCAGGATTTGCTCGGGCTCTTCTCCGGTCTTGCGCGCGATTTCCCGGATAGTTTTACCCTCATAGTCCTCGTATTTTTGATTTGAAACCGCGCCGATCATGACGGTGTCCCATTTCATCTCGCGGGCCTGATAATGATGCCGAAGCTCTTCGAGCAATTCTTCCCTCTTGGAAGGATCCTGAAAAAGCTTCAGCCGGTCTTCGCGCTGAAAAATCGCGTCTGGCAGAATCACGCCGAGCTCCGCCGAGGTCGCGGTGTAAGGATAAGCGTCCGCTTCGATTTTTAAACCGTCCTGACGGGCTTTTTCAATCAGCGCGAAAGCCTGGCCGATTTTGTCCCAGTTTTTACGCCCTCCCGCCTTCAGGTGAGAAATTTGAATCCGGGCGTGAGTGTCACGCGCGATCTCAATCACTTCCTGAATGGATTCCAGAAGCTTAGAGCCTTCGCTTCTCATATGAAAAGCACAGATGCCGTTTTGAACCGCGGCCTCCCGGCAAAGCCCTTCAATTTCTTCTTTCTGAGCAAAAAGACCGGGCAGATAAATCAGCCCGAAAGAAACACCGGCCGCGCCTTCATTCATAGCCTGCTTCAGCATTTTTCTCATTTCCAGAATCTCGCTGGCGGAAGCCGGCTTGGGCGAATACCCCATCACCGCGGCGCGGAGATTTCCGTGCCCGGCCAATACGGACAAATTCGTCTGCAGGCCTTTGGCAAGCAAGGCCTTTTTATAATCCGCAAACGTTTTCCACTCCGGCTGAGGGATTTGAACGCCTTCGCGCGACCAGACCTCCCGGATATGTTTGGCCTGCTCACCGATCACCGGAGCGGCTGACATTCCGCAGTTGCCGGCGATTTCAGTGGTGACACCCTGCATGATTTTGTTCGGAAGATTTTCATAAACCAGCGGATTAAAATCGGAGTGGGTATGGGCATCGATAAAACCCGGCGAGAGCGTCAGACCTTTGGCGTCAATGACTTGTTTGGCGCCTTCCGCGCTCAAGTCGCCGACCGCGGTAATCCGGTCGCCGAGAATTCCGACATCCGCGGTAACGGAGCGGAAACCATCGCCGTCAAAAACCGCGGCGTTGCGGATCAAAACATCAAATTTTTCAGACTGTGCCTGCACGGAAGAACTAATGAGAAGAAGAAAAAGAGACGGAAGAAAGATCCATCTCATTCCATTACTTGGGGCGGTAGCCCGGCTTGATATGCTTGACGCGTACGACGGTGTGAATTCCTCCGCGCACGTAGAAATCGCCTTCAATCTCCATGAATCTGGGATTCACGGCTTTAACCAGATCATCCAAAATGGTGTTGGTCACCGCTTCATGGAAAGCCCCTTCATTGCGGTAGCTCCAAAGGTAAAGCTTCAGGCTTTTGAGCTCCACGCAAAGTTTGTCAGGAATATAAACAATACGGATCGTCGCGAAATCCGGCTGACCGGTTTTGGGACAGACACAGGTGAATTCAGGACATTCAAAACGAATTTCATAATCCCGTTTAGGGCGGGGATTCGGAAAAACGTCGAGTGTTTTAGAAGGTTTTGTAGACATGGGCGGGATTATAGCACGATGTGCTTAAAAAGCACATTTTCGAAAAATGGCGGCAAAAAGCGTTGCCCCCCTCAAGCCGGATGCCTAAATTAAGGCATGTCAAAAACTCAAAGCCTTCCTGCCTGGGAATACTTAATTGAAGATTATCTCGAGATCGCTTGCGGACTGGGCCGAAGCCCGCGCAAACGCGTGGTTAAGGCCCTTAAGCGGGCAGGTGCCCGGGGACAAAACATTAAACCGTGTCATGGGTTTATAGCCGGGAGACAGCTGGTGGTTTTATGCGCTGAAAATCCAGAAAGCGTTTTACTTTTTAATTCGAAGTTAAAACCTTACCTGCGAAAAATCAGCGGTGTTCGAAATCACTGAGGCATTGATTGGAAAACGCGAAAGAATGGATGGAAATGCCCGACTCACGCGTCCAAAGCCTCAGTTCGTGGGGTTCTTCATCTTCGTTGGCAATCAGGTAGTAAAGCCGGGGTTCGTCGATTAAAAAATACGTGCGTCCTTCATTATCTTCTTTTAAATCCTTCCCGCGCATTTCAGGCGGAACCGGACCTTCATCACGAGTCACGTAAACGCGCGGCTGAAAAATATCTTTCTGCCCGGTCTGATTAACCATGCTGTAAACTTCGGCGCCCATGTAGATCAGACCAAGATAATCGGTCAGCTCCGGAGTCGCGCGGGCGTGCTGAAAATCATCTTCCTTATTTTCCCAAAGCCCGTTAATGAAAAATCCGCGCTCGACCCGTTGGCCGCGGTCTTTAAAAAGAAAGGGTTTGTCGCGAGGCACCCATTTCTGATTCGCGATCGAGGCGCCCCACCATTCCGCCCGCTTGTAGCCGACATAAGTTTCTCCGCTCATGGCTCCGCAGGTTTCCGTGTAGCGTTTCTGTTCTTCGCGAACCAGTTTTCCGGGAAGCGGTGACTTGGGACTCTGACGTTTGAGTAACCGGCGTATTTTTGATTCCGCGCGGTAAAGATTTTCCTCGCCGACAAACGTATCAGCGATTTTACCTTCTCCGTTCACGAGAATCTTGGTCGGCCAGGATTTAACGTTGTAGGCTTCCCAAAGCTTGAAATCATTATCGAGGAAAATCGGCTGTTCGATCCCGAAACGTTCAGCCGCTTTACGAACCAGCGCTTCATCGCCCGCGAATTTAAACTCAGGCGCGTGCACCCAGATGACATTCAATCCTCGGTTCTTGTAAATGCTGGCCCAGCTTTTAATCGTTTCAATTTCACGGATGCAGTTGATTGAAGCGTAATCCCAGAAATAGATCAGCGTGACTTTGTTTTTAAAATCTTTTTGCGTAAGGGGCTGAGAATTGATCCAGGTACCTTTGATGAATTTTGGAGCCTTTTCAAGCTTCTCTTCTTTCACGGCTTTCTTGGAAGCTTTGCCTTCCGACTTGCCTGACTTGAAAGCGTAGGCGGGAACAACCAGAACACTGACGGCCACTAATCCGGCCAATGCGATACTGATTCCTTTCCTATTCATAAATTCGGCACCCTCTTGGGGTTGAGCGTTGACTTCGTCCTTTAAAAAGTGCCTGACAAATGGGGATATTACAAGCGGAGGGCTTGGGGATTATTCTGTAAGTCTTTCAAATAAAAAGACTTAGATTATTATAATTGCTTGCGCCCAAGGGCGGCGGGGGTCTTAAAAACAGCCTCTCTAAGGAGCTGGACCTCTTTAGAGTTGAGGAAACGGCCGCTTCCTTCTTCCATACGGCCCAGCAGAATGGGGCCGAAGGCGATACGGCAGAGAGTCACAACCTCGTAGCCGATCGCGTCAAAAATACGGCGGATTTCCCGGTTCTTCCCTTCCCGGATTAAAACGCGGTGCACCCGCTTGGATAGAGAATGGATTTTCTCAACGACGGCCAATCCGTCTTCCAGACGCACGCCTTTAAGCAGGCGCCTTGAATCACGAGGGTCCAGCGCGCGGTCAAGCCGGACTTCATACCACTTCCCCACGCCGTAACGCGGATGAATTAAATGATTGGCCAAATCGCCGTCGTTGGTGAAAAGAAGAATGCCGGTGGAATTGCGGTCCAGACGGCCGACCGGAAACACCCGGGTGCGCGCGGGCAGAACTTTTCCGGTTCTGGGCACCAGTTTTTTGGGAAGCAAATCGAAAACGGTTTTCTGCGCATTAGGGTCGGAAGCCGTCGTGGTGTAGCCTGCGGGTTTATGCAAAACATAGTAAACGAAATTTTCAAAATTCAGCGAGCGTCCGCGGAAAAGAATTTCGTCATTTTCAATATCCACCTGCCGGCCCAGATCGCGGACAGTTTCACCGTTCACGATCACGTCACCCCGGAGCACATAGGCTTCACACTTTCTTCTTGAATCAATCCCGGCCATAGAAAGTGCGCGCGAAATTCTCATTTTTTCACCTCGAGATAATACAAGGGCAGTCCCTCCGCTTCAAATTTCAGTTCGTAATTCGTTTTGTCAGGACCAATCATCCGCTCACGGGTTTCACGGATGACGCAAGGAACGGTCAGCGCTTCGGCTGAGCTTCTTATTTGCCCGAAATAATCCGCGTCATCGGTCGCCAGGTAAATCGACCCTCCCGGCACCAGACAATCGTAAAGCCCCAAAAGAAAACGCGAATCTACCAGCCGGCGGCCGCGGTGCCTGCGCTTGGGCCACGGATCCGGAAAGTATACATGAAAAGCGGTCACACTCTGGCGGGGCATATTTTTTAAAAGCTCGAACCCTTCAGCCTTAAAGAAACGAAGATTCGTCATCGAGCAGCGCTCCGTGCGTTTAATCTTGCGCTTCATCCATTTCACGACCCGGTCAATGCCCATAAAATTCACGCCGGGATTCTCGAGCGCGCGGGCCATAAGAAACCGCCCTTTACCGCAGCCGATCTCAACCTCCACGGGAGCTTCCGAACCAAACAAATCCCGCCACTGAAACGGCTTGGCCAGCTCCGCCGGAAGAAGACTTTTTAAATAGGGAGGTGCTTCCATGTTCAGGTTCACGCCCTCACCGGTTTGAGCAGGGCGAGAGTTTCAAGGTGATTCGTGCGGGGGAAAAAATCGAAAGGAATAATCTTTTCAACCTTCCATCCCTTTTCAATAAACACGGTCAAATCGCGTGCCAGCGCTTCAGGAAAACAGGATAAATAAAAAAGAGAGTCCAGGTCTTTCGCGGAGCAAAGCGTTTCAAGCGCGGAAGGCGTCAACCCTTTACGGGGAGGGTCCACAATCGCGACTTTTTTCCCCGCGATCCCCTCGTTTAAAAGAAGGGGCAATTGATCTTCCACCCGGCCCGTGCGGATTTCCACATTCTTCAAGTCATGATAGCGGACCGCGTAATTCGCCGCGGTTGTGGAAGCGCCGACTTCTTCAATCATATAAACTTTCTTAACCTGGTCAGCAAAACAGAGGCCGAATAAACCGGTTCCGGAATAAAGATCCAGAAAATGGGTCTCGCCGTCCATCCCCGCGTATTTCTCCAAAACGTCCATGACCGCGGGAAGAATATAAAGATTCGCCTGAAAAAAAGTTTCGAGAGAATAAAAAATTTTTCGCCCGCGGAGAACCGTGAAGAAATAATCTTCCTCAGCCATGCGGAGCGAGCGGCGGCCGATTCCACCCCAAAGGACACGGCCGTCATCCCCGGTGCGCACCACCAGGTTCGCGGCGCGGTAGTCGTCAGGCAGTTTGGCTGAAGCCTGCGCCTGAAGCTCAGGCATAAAATCTGAAATTTCTTTGCGGGCGATCGCGCAGGATTCCACCGCCACCTGCCGGTGAGTTCCGGGAATCTGGAAACCAATCGTGATTTCGCCCTTACGTCTGCGTAAATTCAAATCCAGGCGGTTGCGGTAATGATAAGGTTCGGGAGACGCCACGATCGGGTCAAAGACGGATTCATCCAGCTCCAGTTTTTGAGCAAAAAGGCTCTGAAGCTGTTCCTGCTTCAGGCTTAATTCCTGTTCATAGGGAATGTTTTGATAGGAACATCCCCCGCAGGTGCCAAATACAGGGCAGAGCGGAGTGACCGGGTCCAAAAGGGCGGGCTTGGTGGAATTCATCCTTGCATTGTATAATAACCGCCATGAAAGATAAAATTTTTCTCCAAGGCCTTCAAACAACCTGCAAAATCGGTATTTTCGACTGGGAGCGCAAGATCCGGCAGAAAATCAGCGTGGATCTGGAATTTCCCGCGGATATCCGTAAAGCCGCGCGCCGTGACCGGATCGAAGACACCGCGGATTACAAAAAAATCGCAAAGCATACGCTGGCGTTCATTCATTCAAGCGAATATTTTCTGATCGAAACCCTGGCTGAAAAACTTGCTTCTTCCCTGCTGAAAACATTTAAGCTCCGGAAAATCACGCTGAGACTCTGCAAACCCGGCGCCGTGCGCCACGCCCGGAATGTGGGGCTTGTGATCACGCGCGGGAAATGATCCGAAAAATTTATCTGAGCCTGGGCTCAAACATTGAACCCGAGAAATATATTCCCGCCTGCCTAAAAACCCTGAAACAAAACTTTTCACTCCAAAGCGTTTCATCCGTTTATGAAACGGATCCGGTCGGCGTGAATACTGGAAGCAAATTCTGGAATGCCGCGGTTGAAATTAAATCCGATCTAGAGCCGGAGGAACTGGGAAAAGCGATGCGGGAGATCGAAACTTTATTGGGCCGGAAAAGAAATCCCGCGGATAAGTTCGCGCCCCGAACCATCGATATCGACATTCTTCCCCAGCCCGGTTATCAAAACATGGGATTCATCATGATTCCGCTGGCGGAAATCGCTCCTGAAGAAAAAGATGTGGAAACCGGCAAAACTTTCAGAGAGCTTGCCGAAAAATTCAGCGAAGAAAAAAAGAAGTACCGGCGGGTGGATTCTTAAAGGAAGACGAGATACTTGGCGTAAGGGGCGGCGCCCCGCGCCATATCGACCGCGCCCATAACCGTTCCCGTGACCATCTTCGCGGTTCCCGCGACCGTACCCGTCACGAGCCCGAACGGAAAAGACTGGGTGGTGCCTTGAATCATGTTTGCGGGAAGCTGAGCGACCGCGTAAAGAGTTTTGGCAGCCCCTCTGAAAATCAGATCAACATCCGCGAAAGCAGGCACAGAAAAGGCGGTCATCAGAAGAAGGCTGAGGAGAACCGGTCTGAGAATTTTCATCTCTTTAATTATCGGCACCGGGTCTTTAAAAATAACCCGCTTTTTTAACAGTTGAACTTTGCTCCGTTTTGAATAGGATACCCCTCTATGAAAAATATCCTTGTGACCGGTGGTTCAGGCTTTATCGGCTCCAATCTTACCCTGGAGCTTCAGACACGCTATCCTAATGCAAACATTACAGTTATCGATGATTTCCGGGGTTCCAGCTTTAAGAATCTGCTGGGTTTTCTGGGCGATGTCATGGCCTATGACGTCAGCGACGCGACCTGGCTTGAACATTTCCGCCACCGCCCCCTGGACACGATTTTCCATATGGCTTCCATCACCGATACAACGGTTCTGGATGAGAAGAAAATGATGTTCGATAATGTCGAGGGATTCCGCAATATTCTCGACCTTGCCGCCGCGAAAAAGTGCCCGGTGGTTTACGCCTCTTCCGCCGCGACCTACGGAAGCGCCGGAGATAACAAGCCCCTGACTGAAGCCGACGCCGGCGTGCCGAACAATGTTTACGGCTTTTCAAAATGGGTTCTGGAAAACCTGGCCCGCCAGTACAACCCCGCGGTTAAAACCGTGGGCTTGCGTTTTTTTAACGTGTTCGGTCCCCGCGAATTTTTCAAAGGCAAAGCCGCGAGCATGATTTATCAGCTCTATCTGCAGATGAAAGCCGGCAAACGCCCGCGCATTTTCAAGTTCGGCGAACAGAAACGCGATTTCGTTTATATCAAAGACGTGGTGGAATGCATTATCGCGTCCCGAGGCGCGAGACAAAGCTCCGTGGTCAACGTCGGCACCGGGCAAGCCACTTCATTCAATGAAGTCATTCAGGCTATCAACGAGGCGCTCAGACTTTCACTGGAACCGGATTATTTCGATAATCCTTACGATTTCTACCAGAACTACACTCAGGCTGATATGTCGCACACCGAAAAAATCACGGGATTCAAACCGAAGTACTCGACAAGGGAAGGAATTTTGGATTACGTGCGCAATTACCTGGAGGCCGGTGAAAAACCGGTTCTGCAAAACTAACACCGCTGCTAACGCGCGGCTAGTCTTTCTCTTCTTCTTTCTTGGCAATCACTGATTTTTTCGGGAGTCTGAACGCGAAACGGCTTCCTTTTCCGGACTGACTTTCCACCCAGATCTTACCGCCGTGAAGTTCCACGATCTCCTTAACAATCGTCAGACCTAAACCGGTGCTTGAGACCCCTTTGGGCTGATTGAGGCTCACCTGCTCAAACTTCTGGAAAATGCGGGCTTGATCTTCCGGCGCGATACCGATGCCGGTGTCGCGGATACCGATTTCCACGCATTCCCCTTGAATGTCGTTATCTTTCACGCCGTCTTTAACGTCAATCGTGATCGCCCCGCCCTCAGGAGTGAATTTCATGGCATTCCCCGCGAGATTGGTCAGTACCTGCGTCAGCCGGTCAGGATCGCATTCGAGAGTTACTTTTTCATCTGAAAATTCAGATTTCAGCGTGACTTTTTTGTCCCCAGCCCAAGTCTGCAAAGTACCCAATACTTGCTGGACAGATTCTCTTACGGCAACCCACTCGGGCTTCAGAGCCATTTTGCCCGCTTCAAGCTTGGAAACATCCAGAAGGTCATTGATCAGACGGGACAGCCGGCCGATATTCCGGCGGGCAATCTCCAGAAACTTTTCCTGCTCCGGAGTCACATCCCCCAGCTCTTTTTCCAGAATGAGGGCAAGCGACTTTTCAATAGCCACCAGCGGAGTGCGCAATTCATGCGACACGTTGGCCACGAATTTATCTTTGAGTTCTTCAAGCTGTTTCTGTTTGGTGACATCGCTGAGTACCGAAACCATACCGACCGTTTGACCGTTTTCATTTTCGATCACCGCCGTGCTGGCCTGCAGAACGCGCTTAGTCTGATCGTTAAGACTGATCACTTCTACTTTTTTAGAAATCTCATCCCCGTCTTTAAGATCCCCTGAGGTCATGGAAACCAGCTGATCATCCTTCAGACCTTCGGTCACTCCTTTGCCGACCTTTTCTGACTGCTTCACCCCGAGCAATTTCTCAGCCGCGGGATTCATCAAAAGCACCTTACCGCTTTTATCCACGACCATCACACCTTCAGCCAAATTGCGGATGACAGTGTCAACACGCTCCTTTTCATCGGTGATTCTCTTTTTTTCCCTCTCGACCTTGTCGAGCTTTTCTTTGTACTTGCCTTCAACTTTATCGTAACGGTCCGCCTTATCGCGAAGCTCTTCAAGTTCTTCCGCGTTAATCGTCACGCGCGTTTTCTTTTTAGCTTCTTTCTCCTGAACTTTCCCGAGAATGGCCTGGCATTGTTCGGCGCTTAGCCCGGCTTCTCCCAATTCATTTTGAAGGCTTTTCTCAAGACGCTGGCGGACTTCGTCATCCTTAAAAAGTTTTTCCGCCATTTTCTGAATCAGCTTGGTATCGCCCGGATGTTCTTTCTGAAGCTGAACCATCATCTGGATACGCATTTCATCTTCAGCATCCTGAAAGATCGCCGGAATTTTATTTTTAACCTCTTCGTATTCTTTTCCCTCAAGCACACGGCTGACAGCCTTTTCAAACTCCTTGCTGAGCTTGTCCATGGCTTTGGTAATGTCCTTGCCCTGACGAGCCAGATAAGCGGCAAGACCTTCCGTCAGATAACGGACCAGCTTTCTTAAAACAGCTTCAAGAGCGGGCGCATCTTTAATGCCTTCCAGTGTCAGCTCGACAACATCCCGTGGATTTTTCTCGAGTTGAACCACGATTTTTTCGCAGTCAACAACCGGCCCTTCCCCGCCCGCCTGAACCGCGGGAATCACATTTTCTTCCCGAAGTTTTTTAATCACATCCGCGATATTGGTGATGGCGGTCTGCGCGGGCGTTGAAACCGGGACTGGAGCAGAAACTGACGCGGTTTCAGACTCAGCGGGTTTGGCCGGAGATTCACTTTCCCTGGGCTGATAATCTTCTTTTTCCTTGGCCGTACCTTCAGCCAGGACCGCTTCGCCTTCACCCACCAGTTCATAACGCCCGGAAGAGAGCCGGATGTTCGGCGACGGCGCCTCTTCATAAACTTTGCGCAATCCGCCTTTTTGTTCAAGCGTTTTGGTCGGAGTCGCCATCAAGTGAAGAAAGGACGCCAATTCCGAAATCTGGACGTTTTTTTCAATCGTCAATGCTTCAATCCCCAACCGGTCAAACTCTTTGGCCATTTCATGGGCAGCGCTTTCTTTCTCGCTGACGATCTTTGAGTTTACGACCAGAAGTTTACGCATGGAGCCGAGAGTGATACGGTCCGTAGTCATGAAGAATTTTTCGGTTTCGGTCTGGAGAGCGGTTAAAGCCTGCTGGGTAATCGGGTGCTTTTCGGAGTAAAGGCGGAACTGCTTGATGGCAAACGTCACAGCTTTGATAAAACCGATGTAAGGCAGCTGTTCTTTCATTTCAAATCACTTCCCGGAAGAATTTAAAAAATCCGTTTCAGGAATCACCTTTAAGGTGAGCATCCACGGCTTTCATCAGCCCTTGCATATCGACAGACTTCACAAAATAGTCTTTCACGCCTTCAAGCTGAAACATATCTTTCATAGGTTCATAAGAAGTCAAAACGATCAGCGGAATCGTTTTAGTATCTTCTTCCTTCTTCAACCGGCGCACAAAGGTATAACCGTCCATTTTAGGCATTTTGATGTCCAAAATAATCAGAGCGGGTTTTTCAGCATGGGCTTTTTCAAGACCTTCCTCGCCGTTCCCGGCCGTAACAATCGTGTAGCCCTGCTTTTTCAGGTCAAACTCGAGCAATTGGAGGAAGTCAGGATCGTCGTCTACCAGTAAAATTTTTTTTCCAGGCATAAAACTCTTTCCCCCGGCTTAAGCCGATAGGTTTTAGTCTTCCATGTTGAGGATTTTCATCAAAAATCCGGCTTTTAAGGAGTATCGGCCCGAACCCCGCCGGCCTAAAGCCTGTTTCTCGCCCCCCTGCCCCATTAAATTTTAGTTTGCATTTTCAAATTCATTGCTAAACTATGCCCATGAAACGCGACCAGTTCATCTCGCTTTTTTTCGTAGCCCTTCTTGTCTTCGTCGTCTTCCAGGTTTTTTTGATTCTTTCACCTTTCCTCAAAGCCTTTTTAGGTTCCGTGATTCTGGCTTACGGCTTTTATCCTGTTTATTCCCGGTTCCGGAAGCTTCTGAAAAACGATACGCTGGCTTCTTTAGCTGTCACGCTCCTTATTTTCCTGGTCGTCCTTCCCCCGCTCATTTTTCTCCTTCTTAATCTTTCGGGGCAGGCGATTGAACTTTATCAGACCTCTTCCGATTATGTCAGGGGCGGCGGCATTGAACGCCTGGTCGAACAGCTTCAGTCTTTCGGACCCGTTAAAAATCTGCAGGAACAGATGACGGTCTGGGAACCTCTCAAACAGAGCGTCACCGACTGGCTGTTGGGAACCGCTAAATCTCTGGGTAACTACGCGGCGGGGCAAGCGGGGCATATCACGAAGAACATTCTGGTCATCGGCTTGAATGTTTTCCTAATGGCCGTCCTGATTTTCATTCTGCTCAAAGACGGCCTTAAAATTTATCACTACATTTATCAAATTGCTCCGCTTGAGGAAAAAAACAAAAAACCGATTGCCGATCAAATCAACGAAACCCTTTCCGCCGTGCTTCGAGGCCAGCTGGTCACCGCCTTTGTGCAGAGCGTTCTGGCTGGGCTTATTTTCTGGATGCTGGATGTTCCGCTTCCTGTTTTATTCGCGGTTCTCACCTTTATGATGTCGATGGTTCCCATTCTGGGCGCGGCCAGTGTCTGGGGCCCCTGGGTGTTTTACTTCCTGGCTATCGGTCAAAAAGGAAAGGCTGCCATTCTTTTTGTGTTCGGAGTGCTGATTATCAGCCTGGTGGACAATATTTTGAAACCGGCGCTGATCGGCGAAAAAACAAAACTTCCTTACTTTCTTCTCTTCTTTGGAATTCTTGGCGGGATCAAACTCTACGGAGTCCTGGGAATTTTCCTGGCGCCGGTAGTTCTCTCAATGTGTTTTGCCCTGATTAAAATCTACCAGGAAAACTGGTAACCTCACCTCTTCGGGCCGATTTCTAAAACAAGCGCTTCCGGCGGGCATAAAAACCTGGGCTTTAAAAACCGGCTGGTCCCCATCCCCTGTGAAATAACACAAGCCGTTCCCTTCAACGCTTTCACTCCTTTGGCGTAATCCCGTCCAAATCGGGTATGGGTAATGATGGGGCCCACCCCGGGAACCCGGACCTGTCCCCCGTGCGAATGCCCCGAAAAAGACACATCAATATGATCTTCCGGAATTTCGTAAAAAACATCAATAGTGTGCGTCAGTAAAAAATTGGCTTTCTGATGCTGAACATTTCCGACGATTTTATCCACATCCGCCTGGCGGGTCACAGGATCATCCACCCCATGAACCAGGAAAACGTCTTCTCCGTCCCGCACTTCAACCGTTTCATTTCTCAAAATTTGAACCCCGGCGTCCAGCAGGGATTTCGCGAGAATTTCGATCGGATTGCGGTGTTTAGGGTGCTTTCTTAAAAACCCGGTCAAAAAATGGCTGAGCCGGTAGTCATAGTGGTCATGGTTTCCCCAAACCGCGAAGATGCCGTGCCGTGACTTCAGTTTCCGGATTTCCTCCGTCGCGTAAGGAGCACCCTGCGCGCAGTCAAAAATATCTCCGGTCAGAAAAATAAAATCGTAGGACTCTTTCGCCAGCCGGTCAAAAAACCAGGAGAGTTTTTTCCGGGGCCCTGAAAAATGAATATCGGAGAGATGCAGAACGCGGTAATTCCGTTTTAACGGCTTGGAAAGGTTTAATTGAAAATACCGGATATGAAATTGATGCGGTTCCACCACAAACGCCCAGAAAAACGCGGCAACCCCTGAAACGAATATCAAACCCCAGAAAACAGGCATTACGTTCCCAGAATTTTACTTTTCTGACCGCCGATCTGAATGCCTTTCATCTGATTTTCCATCTCCTGAGGCCTTTCGCTTGCCGCCAGAGCCTCTTCGCTTGAAATATCTCCGGCCTTCCAAAGGTTATAAATTGACTGGTCAAAAGTCATCATACCCTCATTCTCGGCATTGCGGAGGGCCTGGGGAATCCGGTCAAACTTTTTCTCGCGCGCCAACTGGCGGAGCGTATAATTGCCGACCATGATTTCAAAAGCAGGCACCAGAGATTTTCCGTCCTTGCCTTTAAGAAGCTTCTGGCAGACAAAACAGGTAATGTTGAAGGAGAGATGACTCAAAACCTGATCGCGCTGATCTGCCGGGAAAAACCCGAGCACGCGGTCAAAGATCTGAACGACGGATTTCGCGTGTACCGTGGCAATTACCAGCCGGCCGACTTCCGCGGAGTTCAAAGCGAACAGAAACGTTTCCATGTCGCGCATTTCACCGATCACCACAACGTCGGGTGATTCGCGCACGACATAGCGGAGGGCGGAATTAAAATCATTGGCATCCTGCCCAATTTCACGCTGGTTAAAAATCGACTGTTTGTCTTCGTGAACATATTCCACGGGGTCTTCGATCGTGATGATATGGCGCTGGGAAGTTTCATTCATCATATCGAGCATGGCCGTAATGGTCGTGGTTTTACCCGAAGCCACAGTTCCGCTGATAAAAATCAGACCTGACTTTTCAAGCGCGCATTTTTTAAGCACGGGAGGAATTCTCAAATCTTCAAAACTGGGGATTTTCTTCCACAGGGTGCGGATGACATAAGACAAAGTCCCCTGCTGGTAAAAAACATTTCCGCGGAACCGCTGATTCCCGCCGATCAAAGAGAAGGCAAAATCCACACTGCGGTTTTTCTCAAGCAGCTTGATCTGATACTCATTGAGGAAAGCCTGGATAACGGCCTTGGACATTTCGTCCGTAAAGGGTTCCTGATTCACGGGAACTACGAGAGAGCCCGCGATGCGGGTGCGGGGAGCCGTGCCGACCTTAAGAAAAAGGTCGAGGCCTTTCATTTCCAAAACTTTTCCCAGAATACCGGTCAGATAAACTTTTGCGTCCATAGCCGTCCTCTCATTAAGGATAATGGGGAGATCCCGAAAACGCAAACCGCGCACGGGAAAAGAATGCTGTATCTTCTTTAACGGCAGAACCCGCCGGGAAATTCAGGCGGGATAATACCCTATTTTCCGGGAAAAGCGCTTTTAAGGATATTCGCCAGCTCTCCGGAATCACGAAGTTCATGCAGGATATCGCATCCGCCGAGCAGTTTTCCGTCCACAAAAATCTGGGGGAAGGTCGGCCAGTCCGAATAGCCCGGCAGGGTCGCGCGGATTTCGGAATCAGCCAGAATATTCACGGCTTTGAAAGGATACGGGAAGGTCTTAAGCACCGCGACAGAAGCCGCGGAAAACCCGCATTGCGGCGCTTCCGGCGTGCCTTTCATAAAAATAATCAGTTTGTTGCTTTTGATTTCGCTTTCGATTCTCTGAATGACGTCACTCATAATTCCTCCGTTATTGCGCAGCGTAAGTTTTAATTTTAAGCGCGTGGACCCGGCCCGATTCGAGCTCGCCTGTCAGCGCCTGATTGACCATTTTATGCTGTTCGATCAGGCCCTTGCCCGCGAACCCTTCCCACAAAACGGTCACTTCAAAATGATCCCCGCCCTTCATGTCACGCACCGTGACTTCAGCGCCAGGCATTTTATCCATCAAAATTTTCTGAACCTCTTCCGGCAAAATCATTAAACCACCCTGTTCCGTTTTTGGCCTTTCAAAAAGGCCTTAAGATTCAAAGAAATTTCCCCAACCAGGCGTTCGCGCGCTTCGCGTGAAGCCCAGGCAATATGGGGTGTTAAAATCAAATTGGGAGCTCCAAGAAGTATGTGATTCCTGGGAGGAGGCTCCTGGGTCAGCACATCGGAAGCGGCCCCCGCGATCCGGCCGGCCTTCAGCGCCGTCAAAAGAGCTTTTTCGTCCACAATCCCTCCGCGCGCCATATTGATAATGCCCGCGGAAGGCTTCATCTTACGGAGAATCCGCCCATCAATCAAGTTCCGTGTCAAAGGCGACAAAGGCGCGTGAATTGTCAGAAAATCCGCTTTTTTCGCGGTTTCTTCCAGAGAGTAACGTTTAGGCTTTCCTGAATATTGACGCCCCGGAATCCGGGCAACCATGACCTTCATACCGAAGCTCTCCGCGACCGCGGCGACCCGCTTACCGATCGTACCGCAGCCGACAAGCCCCAGCGTTTTCCCGTGAATTTCAGTCAAAGGATAAGCACTGAGCATAAAAAAAGGCGAACGGCTCCACTTCCCCGCGTGCGCGTCCCGGTTGTACTTCACCAGATTTCCGGCCAGCGCCAGGATAAACCCGAAGGTCCACTGCACGACAGACTCCGTCGAGTATCCGGAAACGTTCATGACCGCGATCCCCTGCTTCCGGGCCGCTTCTAAATCAACATTATTAACACCGGTCGCGGCGACGGCAATCGCTTTTAGATCCGGAAGTTGAGAAATAACGGACGCATCTAAAACGCATTTATTCACCACCGCGATACTCGCGCCGCGCAAGCGCGCGGCCCGTTGACTAGACGGAGTGTTAAAGTAGGTTTTCAGCAGGCCGAGGGACTGCCAGGATTTCAGAGAAATGTCTCCGTAATCGAGGGTTCCCGCGTCGAGAAAAACAATTTTAGGTTTTTTCTTATTCATAAATAAAAAAAGCCGGCCATCATCAGCCCGGCGGCCGTTACAAAGTACCAGTAAAGCGCGAAAATCTCCAGACTTTCCATTTGGCGGGGCTCCTGCTTTGAAGCTTGAAAAATAAGCCCGGCAGTTCCAACCAGAATATGAAGAACGAAAAACGCCGCGGTTATTAAAAACGCGGCTTGAGAAACACCCGAAGACGGCCTGATGTTTTCAACAAAAAGAAGCTGATGCCCCTCTACCACTTGGATTAGAATAAAAAAAACAGCGGAGACCGCCGCGGTCCAAAGCAGAACCCGGCCGGATTCAACTTTTTCTTTCCTAAACTGATTGGAAGCGGCAGCAACCGCGATCGCGGACGCCGCCAACGCCCCCGCTCCGGCGAGTCTAAGATCCCAGTTCAAAAATTCGGAAGCGGGGCGCCACGCGGCGGCAGCCGTATGTTTGAGAACCACGTAAGCGCCGGATAACCCCGTAAAAAACATGGCTTCCGCGGCCAGAAAAAAAAGCATCCCGAGTTTGCGGTTTAAAACTCCAGAATTTCCGGAAGAATCCATCAGGACATTCGAAGATAACGGCGGGTCAGGGCCACCAGGAAAAGCGGGGTCAGCATGATTCCGGATAAACACTCAAAAGACGCGACGACCCGGGTCCAGTGCGTCACCGGCAGATAATCGCCGTACCCGACGGTCGAAAACGTGACAATGCTGAAATAGAGCGATTCTCCAAAACTGATAGGGCGTACGGCTTCAGGCGTACGGACCGGACTGACCGCGTAAACAAGCGCGCAAAGAAAAATCAGAACTCCGGCCGTTCGAAGCGTGCGGAAAGGTTTCTCCCCATAGCCCCAAAGCATACGGCTGTGAGAATTGGCAAACCACCTTAGAAAGGCCTTCACACGGGACTTGAAAGGTTCTTTCGAATGGCAGAAATCCGCCCACTGCTTCTTACCCTGAATCCGCTTGGAATCGTAATAACAGGCTGAATAGTGCGCCGCGTCGCCTTCTTTTTCATAGAAAAGCGCGGCGTCAACAAAACCGGCGATCGAAGCCTCATAATTCCCCGTTTTTAAAAATTCCCGCGCGGCCATTTCTGAGGATTCCGCCGCCTTGCGGTAAGGGTGATGCCCAATATGCTTGCCCCAGCAGGAACTGGCTTTAATGAAACAATGGCCTGCCTGCTCATGCTTTTCGAGACGTTTGTAAATGGATGCGGCTTTACGATAAGCCTCAAAAGCTTGCTCGTTTTTCTGCTCCATTAAAAAGCGGTGAGCTTCGCGCTCTTCTTTCATCGCTTCATGCAGAAGAACTTCTTCTTGGGAGGTGTTCATGATTTTTAGTCTTGCGGAGTATTTTGAAGAACTTTGAGATTTGCAATTAATCCCGCCGCGGCCCAAAACTGAAACCACTCCTGAATCATACCGCTTTCTTCCTCCGGCAGGGCCGCGATTTCCAAGGCCTGCCCCAACGGCATTCCCTTCATGAGCTGTGTCATCAGAATATGCTCGCGAGGCTGTAAAATACGGGTTCGAATTTCAGTGCCCGCGCGGAAAATAAGCGCCCATTGAGGACGGCCTGCCACATCCAGCCGAATTTCGTGAACAGGCTTTTTCCGCACGCCCCAAATATCGAGCACAGGCCATTCCGAATGAATCAGCTGAACTGAGGGCTGGAAAACAAGCCGGGACTTTTCCCAATCGTCCGGCGCCATTCCTGCCAAAGAAGACAGGTCAAACGGTTTCTCATCAAAGGCATGAAAAGCCGTCACGATTTTCCATTCAAGCTCCGCCAAATCGGGAAGAAAAGGCCAAGCATTGCCAAGCTCCCATGTTTTCAAAAACTCCGGAAGATTTTTTCCGGCATAACTAAGATTGTAATGCTTCGAGGGATAGCGAAGCGCGTAAGCTTCGGCAAGCTCCGTAAAATTCGCGGGGCCAATCACTTTTTTGACGGCTTCGTAAACTTCTGAAAGAGCCTCGTGAATGCGCGCCGTGTATCCGCCCGCGTAAACTTCTAATCGTTCAGCGCCCTGATCTCCTCCTTGAGGGTTGAGACGGCAATCGAGTTTCTCTTTGCCAGGCTGGATCCAGGTTTTAAAACGCTGTTCGGTTTCGCTTAGAGACCAAGGCTCCAGATTCTCACTGCGGGACCGCTCAGACAAGGAAATCGAAAAACGGGCTGAATCATTCTTACCGTTCAAAGCTTCCGCCTCTCCCTCGAACTCACGATAAATTTTACGGGCGCGCTCCGCTTCTTCGGCCAGAACCGCCCATTCCGGAATGGCTTCATCCCACTCAATCAGAGTCGGAACTTTTCCGTAAAGCTTCAGAGCTTCTCGGTACAAATCCCAAACCGGGTCAATAATCTGACCCGTGTGCGTATCGAAAAGAAATTTCCCCATATCCGTGTGCCCGGCCAGATGGAACTGGCCCACTTTTTCCGCTGGAATATTTCTAAGATACTCTTTCGCGTCAAACTTGTGATTGAACGCGTTGACATAAATATTATTAAGATCGAGAAGAATACCGCATCCGGAACGCTCAGCGATTTCACGCAAAAATTCCCACTCCGCCATGGCGGAGTGCTGATAAGTCACGTAAGTGGAAACGTTTTCCAGAAGAATTTGTCTTCCCAGGTAATCTTGAACTTTTTTAACGCGCTCAACAACGTGCTTTACCGCTTCTTCGGTCATGGGAAGAGGAAGAAGATCATGCAGTTCCTCTCCTTGAACAGAGCTCCAGCAAAGGTGATCCGAAACGATAAAGGGCTCAATGCGGTCAACCAGGGCTTTAAGACGTTTGAGGTATTCGGGGCGAAGAGGATCGGCGGAGCCGATGGAAAGCGAGGTGCCGTGAAGCGCGACAGGATAGCGGCCGCGGACTTTTTCCAGAATGCTTAGAGGACGTCCCCCTGAATCCATAAAGTTTTCAGAGATTGCTTCAAACCAGTCCATCTCCGGCCACTGTGAAGTGATTACCGGAAAATGATCTGTTCTGAGGCCGACGCCGCAACCGTAATCTTTTCTGGAAAAAGCCGCAGCCGCCACGAGAAACCCGGTATTACGCGGCCGGAGTAAGAGTGCCGCCGGTCATATTCAGGCAGGCATCTTTAGAATCGACCATCGTCACGCCTTGACCTTTGCAGGCGTTCTTACCGGCGCAAGAATGACCCTTGCCGCCGCAGGCGCCAGTACCTTTGCAGGCGTTGACACCATAGCAGGCCACATCTTCGGCGTAAGCCTGGGAGCTGAGAGCAACCACTCCCGTAACGGCCAAAAGACCGGCCACAGAAGCTGCAACAAGCGCATTCTTTTTATTCTTCTTTTCCATGTTCTTTGAATCCTCCTGTTTTGGGTTGGTGATACGTTAAAACTTTTACGTTCTCAAGACTCTACGTTTGAAGTTTGAATCAGGATTGGATGCCTTCCACTTCTAAAGTGATGGCAACTTCCTCGCCGACCAGAAGCTGTCCGGTCTCAAGCGCCTGATTCCAGCCTAAACCGAAATCTTTACGGTTAATCTTGGTCGTCGCCGTAAAAGCGGAGCGCACATTACCCCATGGATCTTTGGCAACGCCGTGAATCTCAACGTCAAAAACAACCGGCCTGATAGTGCCGTGAATGGTAAGGTCACCTTCAAGTTTGCCTTTTTCAGCGCTTTCAGGCGTGAACTTCGTGCTTTTAAAGGTCATAACGGGAAACTGCTCGACATCAAAAAAGTCTTTGGAGCGAAGGTGTTTATCGCGAGGTTCAACGTTTGTATCAATGCTGGCGACCTGAACGGTGGCTTCTACTTTTGAATTCTCAGGATGCTCAGGGTCATATTCGAAGGTACCCTTGAAATCCTTGAAATGCCCCTGAACATAGGAAAGCAAGTGCTTAATTTTGAAGCTGACGCTTGTATGGTCTAGATCCACGTTATAGGAAGCCGCGTAGGAAACGCTGCTAAACAAAAAAACGGTAAGAAAAAACACTGAGAAAAACCGGACTGCGGACTTCATATTTCCTCCTGCCCCTCAGGGCCCGTTAAAACCATTCTTCGGCAAAGGAGCCCCTGGGCTTTAAGGAGCTTATTGACCTTACGCTCTAGGACGTAAACCGGATTGAAAATATTTAATTCCCCCCGGAAATAACCCCGCACATGACCCGGTCCCCGGCATTGCCGGCAGGGTCAGTCTTTTCATCATCCCCCGCAGCATGAATCACCAGGGCAGTTCCCCCCTTTTTAAGAAGCGAATAAGCTCCCGGGCTTAGAGTCACTCCCGGGACCTGAGTCCGAAGCGACGCCTTCCCGTCTTTGGAAGCAAAAATATTAGGAAGATCACCGGCATGATGCCCTTCAGGATTCTCAGTGCCGTGTTTTTTGAAACCGGGGTTGAAATGCGGGCCCGCGCTTTTAAAATTCGGCGCGTCGCATTTTCCGGTTTCATGAATGTGGAAAGCATGAGGACCCGGGGTTAATCCGGTAACTTCCAGACGGATGTCTACAGCATTGGGGATTTCATTGATAAAGGCCTTGCCGGACTTAGCTCCTTTGGAATCGATCAGATCAACGGTCACTTCGTCAACGGCGTAGGAAAGGACGGGGATAAAACTGAGGGCAACAAACAAACTAAAAGCTAAAAAATTTCGCACACAAACCTCCCGTTTGAGAAACAAGAGCCTTGAAACGCGGCGGGAAAAATTCTAGCAAAACCCCGGAGAATCACAAGAGATTTAAATATTGATTTTCTTAAGCCCTCTCAACCGCCCGAAGATTCCTTTACCCGCAAGGGCTGAAAACAGCAGAAAACAGCTCAAAACCGCGATGACAGGATTAACGGGAAAATCCCAGGTATAGGCTATGTAAAATCCTGCCAGGGTCGAAAAAATCGCAAGAATTATGGAAACCAGGAAAACACCTCCCAGAGTCCCGCAGAGCAAAAGACCCGCAACCGGCGGAATGACCAAGTGACAAAAAACAAGCAGGACTCCCCCCAAACGGGATGAAGCCGCAATCACTATCGCCGTTGCGTAAAAGAATAAAAGCTCCCAAAAACGGGTTTTCATGCGCAAAACCCTGGAATGATCACGGTCCAGAAACGCGTATAAAATAGGTCTGAAGAAAATCAAGGCCGTCATTGCTGCGGGAACTACGGACCAAAAAAGAAGTTTCAGGTCGGCTTTGGAAGTAATAATCAAATCTCCATAGAGCATTCCCTTTATCTCTTCAAGCCCCGCCGCCGAACGTGATACCCACAAAATCCCCAATGAGGAAGTCAAAATAAAAATCACCGCCATAAGCGCGTCACGCGGAATTCTTTTTTCTTCGGCCGGAAATGCGAGCAGAGTTACGGCCGACAGCGTCATGACTAAGGCTCCCCAGAATGGCTGAATGCGGAAAAAGAAACCGGCGGCGATACCGCAAGCCGCGGCCTCCAGCAGCGTAACGCCTAAAAACACAAGCCTTTTGAGCACTACAAAAACACCAAAGCACGAACACACAAGAGCGATCAGGATACCCGCGCAAAGCGCTTCAGGAAATTCCATCATGAAAGCACCCTTTGTTTAAATTCCCGGATGCATATCCGGCGGATTTCCCGGTGATTGACCAGACAGATTTCAGAAGCAGCCGATTCCAGCACCTGGCTAAACCCGTGGTGCGCTACAAGAACCGTCTTACCTTGCTCACGGACAAACCGGTTAAGATGGCCGAAAACTTCCCGTTCAGAATCTTCATCCAGCTCAGAAGCCGGTTCATCCAAAACAAACACTTCCGCGCCACTGACCAAAGCGCGGGCAATCAGCGTTTTCTGTTTCATCCCGCCGGAAAGATCCCGGTAATTCTTACGCTGATGCTCCAGCAGATGAACTTCTTCAAGAGCTTCGTTGATTTCACGGTTTTCTTTTTTCCCCGGAAGATTCCACCAGCCTAGTTTCGGATAAAGCCCCATTGCCACGATCCCCCTCACTGTCACGGGGAAAAGCGGGTCGATAGTCTTTGACTGAGGCATATGCCCGGCCGGGAAACGGTCAAACGGCGTTTCAATCACCCCAGAAAAAGGACGAATAAAACCTAAAATCGCCCGAAGGAAAGTCGTTTTCCCGGCACCGTTCGGTCCTACAAACGGGAGAAAAGTCCCTTTGGTAATTTCAAGCGAAACATTTTTCAGGACGATATCACTTCCATAACCCAAAGTGACATTCTTACAGCGGATCACGCAGCCGCCGGACGCATTCACGGCGCACCCGCTTTCAGCGCTTCTTCAAGTTTTTGCACGTCCTCATCAATCAAAGAAAAATAACTCCCTCCGGTTTGCCCCGCTTCAGAAGGCAGTTTCACCACGATCGCGCCGCTTTCAGCGGCAAGTTTTTTAGGGGCTCGGTTTTCCTGATAGATTTCCCTGACAATCACCTTGATATGTTTTTCCTTCATAGTTTCCGCTAATTCCTTCAAATGTTTCGGAGAAGGAGGAATCCCCGGCTTGGGTTCCAGATACCCCGCGCCTGAAAGCTGAAACCGGTCCAAGAAATACGGCCAGGAATCATGATAAACCACAACACCTTCTCCGCGATAACGCGCGAGCCGGTTTGCCCACTCCTGAATTTTAACCTTTAGTTTTTCATCAAAAGCAGTGAGATTCGTCTGAAATAAATTTCTTTTATCCGGATACATCCTGGAAAGACCTTCCGCGATATTCCGGGCGATAATCCGGCCATTTTCAGGGTCCAGCCAGTAATGCGGATTCCCGTAAGCGTGAACATCTCCCTGAATCCGTGAAAGACTGTCCGGAATATTTTTAAGCCGGATCCCCCGTGAAACATCAATCGCTCTGGAGGGATCCTCCCCCATAAATTCTCTTCGGCCGGCCGCGTCCAAAAGCGGCCCGCGCCAAGCTTCAAGATCGAGACCGCCGTGAATAAACACATCCGCGCGGCGGACCTTCAGAACATCTTTCGGAGTAGGGTTGATGAAGTGAATATTCTGATTGGGTGAAGCAATATAATAAATTTCCGCCGTGTTTCCGGTTATTTCCGAAGCCAGACTTGCTAAGGTACTGGTCGTGGCGGTGATTTTTATTTTGTCCGAAGCCCACGCCGGAGAAATTAACGCTAAGAAAAGCAAAGCAGACAGGATTGTTTTTTTCATATCGATCTCCTCACTGAACCGGGTGCTTGTGTGCGCCGGCAAGAAAATCCACCGTTATGTAAACCGCATTGTCCGATTTCGCGTTACCGTCTGCGGGATCCGTATGCGAATATTGAAGTTTAAAATCGGCAAACTCGCTTTGCCAGAAAATCAAATACGGTGAAATCCCAAGGGTTTGGAGATGCTGCCCCTGAACGTCAAGAGGTTCAACATAATCAAAACGCACCCCGGCACTCCACCGCTGAGAAAAACGATAATCGGCGAGCGTGTAAAACCCCCAGGGGTTGCTATTGGCATGAACCAGACTGCCCCGATTCTGAAAATACAGCTCGTTCTGAAATTTAAAAACCCGGCCTTCGGAAAGATTCCAGACCCAGGCCGCGTCCGCGCCGAAAACCTTAACCCCGTAACGCCCCTGCCCTTTCGGATCCATCACCGGCGTTTCAGCCGGAGTGCCTGTTCCGTCATCCTGCAGTTCAAAACGGGGCGGGTTTTCATCGCCGAACAGTGTCGTCCAGCCAAGCTCGAGATTTGAATCCTTGCTCATTTCCAGCGATGTCTTCACGTGAGTGTTGAAGATCGGGCGGCGGGAAACACCGGAAAAACTATTGCCGTTATTACCTCGAAGAACTTCTCCGGTAATCTCGAGCGGTAAGTCCCAGGGATTCGGAATATAGTTCTGCAGACGGACTCCGGAAGAAGCTAACCCTTCTTCGCCAAAAAAATCCTGAATGACAAGCGGGTAATCGGCGGTCGGAAGCTGATGCAGATGCTGAAGGTTCTGTTTGCCGATCTTGGAGCGGAATTTTCCAAGCTGGGCGGTAAACCCCAAAGGCAAGCCCCATCGCGTGTAGTACGCTTCTTCAATATCAACATTCTGAGCTTCCAGATTGTCGTTAAAAGACAGAATGGCATCAAGCCGTGAATAGGGATCCACAACCTGCGCGAAATTCAATTCCAGCTCCTTTAACGCAACCGTATCATTTCCTTCACCATCCGTACTATCCTGAGTTAGCTTGGCCTGAACGGTTCCGGTAACCCCAATCTCAGGATTGAACCCGGAAAGACCGGCTATTTTAGGCTGAGCCGAAACACTAACGGGGGAAGTTCCCTGTCCGGGCAAGCCTCCGCCCCTTTCAAGAGCTTCAATTTGAACGGCCTGCCGGCGGATAACTTCATTCTGGGCCTGAACCGTTGATTGCAGTTCTTTCATATTTTGCTGAAGCTGAATCAAGCTTTGCTGCATGGATTGAAGCATTTCATCACCGGCAAAAAGACAGCCGGGCTTCACACAAAGAACACCTGCGATAAAAAGAGAAAAAAAATTGAGACGCATAAGACGCTCCTTTTGATGCCTGCGGGAGCAGGCAAACGATTAAAAGTTCCGTTAAAACTGGAACTTAAAAGGAGGGGCGCGGGTAAGAAGAGTAGAGGTTAAGTAGAAGGTTTTAAAATCGTCCGCCGGAGCGGGGAAAAATTCCCGCGCGCGGGCCGGACGGAAAAAGAAAAGGCAGAAAATAAAAACAAAAAGGGCGAAAATCTCATTACGGAGGCGGCACAGGGCGCAGTCGGAGTGATCAAGCCCGTCATCATGATGGTGAAAAGGTACCAGCGCGAGCGCCAGCAGGACAATTACCGAGAAAATAATCTTCCACTTTTTATTAAACAGACAAACTCCTATGCTACTTAGATTCCGATGAAGCCGCGCTGGAAACTTCTGACGCGGCTTTCTGGGCCGTACTTTTGAGTTTTCCAAAAACACTGGAAACCCCGGAAGCTCCTTCGTTCAAAACACCGCTGACCGCTCCCGTAACCTTCTCCGTGGTCACTTCAGGGCTGGGAACATAATTTCCCGCCGTGGCTTTGAGCGTCCCAAACTGTTCGGTGACCAAACCTTTGGTTTGGCTGAAAAGCTGTTCGCCTGTTTGAAAAGTTCCCTGCAGACCGTTGCCTAAAAGGGCTTTAGGGTCAATGCCGGCCAGTTTCCCAAACGTAGTTCCATAAACAATTTTCATCACGACCAGATTCACCAGAACCAGAGGATCATTGATGTTATTAAAAACCTGCCCCTGAACATTCAGGTCCACGGAAGTTCCTCCGACCGGAACCCCGGGAAGAACCCCGCCCTGATTGTGAAAACTGACACGGCGCATCGTAAGAACAAATTTATCAAGCTGAAACGGCAGAGCCGGCTCCGGCTTGGAAGGCGCGGGTTTCGCCGTTGTCTGCGCCGGCTTACCGCCCGCGGTCTGGCCGATGGACGCGAGTTTCTGTAAGTTGGTCACACCCTCACGGTTGCGCTCCACATTCACTTCTTGAAGATTCAGGCGCATTTCACGGATATGAATCCGTTCTTTCTTCAAAATTTCCTGAAGGCTGATATTGATATAAATTTCGGGAATATCCGTAAAAATCTCTTTTTCGAATCCAGCCGGATTTTTGATCTTAAGACCCTGGACATGAATGGTTTCAGGGAAGCTGTAGCGGATGGAATCTACCTTCGTGGGAAAACCGGTGACCAGGCTCACAGCCTGCTCTACGCTGATTTTCAGGACCGTATCTTTAAAAATGAAAAGCGCTCCAAGCAAAGCAACGATCGCAAGAACGATAAAAATCAGAATTTTTTTCATAAAAGTCCCGTAGAGAAGACCCGGGAGGCCGAAGCCTCCCGGATCCGGTTAGAAAGTCCGGTTATTGAATCGCTTCGCCCGCGACATTGCTGGTCACGGGAGTGACAAGAAGCGTGAATGGGAAAAGAATGAACCACCATTTCTGCTGGCTGGACTGAACGATATGCACCTTGGAAGCATTTTCAGCTTTCGCGGCCGCGGTAAAATCGGCCACCGTCTGCTCAAGGCTGGCATTTCCCCAGACCGGTTTTTTACCAAACATCAAATGAACCGCCATATTGGAAGTGCTCAAATGGCCGATGGGCTTACCTTCCGAAGTCGGCAGACCGTTAAAATCCCGGGCCACCGTCGTCGTGCTGCAGCCTGAAAACATTAAAATCGCTAAAAAAAGCGAACTCCATTGCTTAAAAGAAACGGACATCTTCATTGACGCTCCTTTGGTTTGGTAACGGTAAAAAGTTTAACAGTAAAAAACAGGCCTGTTCAATCTTTTTTTTAACCTTTCCTGCCGTATAATGCCCCATGCATCAAGAATTCAAAATTTCACGCATGGCTTACGGCGGAGAGGGCATCGCGCACCTGGACGGCAAAATCTGCTTTGTGGAAAATGCCTTGCCGGGCGAAACCGTGCTGGCCCAAATCACGGAAAACAAAGCCAAATTCCTTCGCGCGAAAACTGTCAGCGTCCTGACCGCCTCTCCCTCACGGGTTTCCCCGCCCTGCCCCTACGCGAATACTTGCGGAGGCTGTCAGTATCAGCATGTTGAATACGCCGAAGAATTGAAATGGAAGGAAACTCAGGTCCGTGAGCATCTATCCCGGAACCTTAAAATAGCCCCTGAAATCATCCGGAGTATTACCGGAAGTTCGAGCCCTTACGGCTACCGTAATAGCGTAACCCTTCATACCGAAAACGGCCGGACCGGATTTTTCGCCAATGATAACCGGACTCTCGTTGAAATCGAAAACTGCCTGCTTACCGCCCCCGGCCTCCGCCCTGTGTTCAAAACACGGCCGGCCCGGAAAAGCGCCGATAGAACTTTTAGAATTTCAGCGGACGGAAAGATTTTCTCGAACACTGAAGACGCTTTTTTTGAAATCTCCGCGGGGAAGGAATCGTTTCTAACCCATTCCCGGAGTTTTTTCCAGAACAACGCTGAGATTACCGGAAAAATTGCGGAGAAAATCCGGGATTTTTCGTTAAACCCCTCGCCTGAAATTTTCGCGGATCTTTACGCGGGAGCGGGTACCTTCACCCTGCTTTCAGCGCCTGCCGGAATCTCTCTGATCCTCGCCGAAGAAAGTTCGTGGGGTCTTTCGGCGCTCGAAAAAAATCTAACCCGCAGGGGAATACGCGCGGAAGTGCTGAAAGGCCGTGTTGAGAAAACTTTTCCGATCCGTTTAAAAAATCCGGATTTTAAAAACGCGGCGGTTCTTGTCGATCCCCCTCGCGGAGGTATGGCTGAAGAGTTGACGAAAGCGCTGGCGGAAAATCCCGGTGTTTCCCGGCTGGTTTATCTATCTTGTCATCTGGGGACTCTGACGCGGGATTTAGGAAGAATTCTTGAAAAAGGCAGACTTAAGATCCGGGAGGTTTTGCCTTTTGATATGTTCCCCAGAACCAAGCATATTGAAGTGCTGGTTTTTTTATCCTGATTTTTCGATCAGATACCCCAAAGATCTTTCCACAAACAGCCGGCCTCGAGGCGAAAGAGTCAGGCGGTTTTTGACGCGTTCAAAAAGTTTCTGATCTTCAACACGCAGAAGCCTTTCTTCCACGCGCGCGCGGATGAGGGGAAAAGCTTCAAGATCAATTCCTTCCGCGAGCCTTAAACCCGTGAAAAGCGTTTCGGTTTCTCTCTCTTCATCCGTCAGCACATCGCAAGTGTCCGGCACCCAATCATTCTTTTCGGATTTTTCAAGCCAGCGCCGGACATCCGGAGCGGTCTGAAACCGCTTCCCGCCTAGATAGGAATAAGCGCCCGGCCCCAGCCCCAGATATTCCTGATTGTGCCAATAAATCAAATTATGCCGGGATTCAAAACCCGGCCTGGCAAACGTTGAAATTTCATAACGGCGGTAACCGGAAGCTGGAAGTTTTTCACACGCCAGTTCATACATTCGCGCGCGGGTCTCTTCATCCGGAACTCTCAGCTGTCCTTCGCGTCTGCGCCGGCCATAAACCGTCGCTTCATGAACATCCAGGTCGTAAAGCGAGAGCTGACTGGCGCCAAGCTCAATCAGCTGGCTCAGGGAAAAATAAAAATCGTCCTGAGTCTGGCCGGGAAGGCCCGCAATGAGATCAAAAGAAATATTTTCGAATCCCGCGCCGTGAAGCATTTGAATCGTGCGCAAAGTATCTTCGACCGTGTGCGCGCGCCCCATGTCCCTAAGCAGAGAATCCTGAAAGGCCTGAACCCCAAGGCTGATTCGATTCACCCCTGCTTTCCGGTATTCAGTCAGTTTCTTCTCATCCACATCCCCCGGATTCACTTCGCAGGTCAGTTCAAAATCTTTATTAAACCCAAATAAATTCCGGACCTTCCCAAGAAGTTCCTCCATCTCTCCGCCCTCAAGCGCGGACGGCGTTCCTCCGCCCAGATAGAGCGTGTCAAAAACCAAACGCCCTCTTTCTGAAAGAACGTGCCGGGCTTCTTTCTCAAGCGCCTGAAAAAAAAGTTTCCGGTCATTGCCGGAACGGCGGGTTGTAATGACGAAATCACAGTAATGGCACTTCTGCAGACAGAACGGGACGTGGAGGTAAAAGCCTTTCATGGCAGGATTGTCAGCCGGAGAGAATCAGGAAACAGAAACTTTGAACTTTTTCCAAAGTCCGCCGCACTCGGTTCCCGCGTTATCATCCATCGCGAAAAAGACTTTGTGCTTCCCCTTATGGGTAAAAGTATGAGACGCCTTGGAATCCGTGGAATTTTCCCCGTCTCCAAAACCCCAATAGTAGCTGAGCGTGTCTCCATCCGGGTCTGAAGAAGCGGAGGCGTCAAAAACCGCGGGCTGATTGACGGGGCACATCTGGGGTACTTCCACTTTCATTTCCGGAGGCGTATTAATTTTGACATAAATCTTATCTTTTTGGACCGCGCATGGACTGCCTGAACCGTCATCAACCGTAACAACCACTTTATACATTCCGGCTTTCGCATAGCGGTGTTTGATTTTTTTACGATTTCCTCCGGTGGACCCGTCGCCAAAATCCCAGGAATAGATCAGCGGGTGCCCCTCGGGGTCAAAAGACGCGGATGCGTCAAAAGAGATTTTATTGCCCCGCCTCCGCACGCAGACAGGAGCGACTTTTGTAAGCATGGCTTCCGGCGGAGCATCAATATGGATTGTTTTCCGAACTGTTAAAGACGGATTTTCAGAATTCTTACTATCCTTCACGGTCAGAGCAATCTCATAATCTCCTGAACGCGCATAATGATGCTCGGTTTTCTGGGTCGAGGCCGTTTTCCCGTCGCCAAAACTCCACGCAAAAGCGGGTTCGGATTCTTGAGGAAGACCGGAGACAGAGGCTTCAAGTTTTAAGGGCATATCCGGACAATATTGATCAGGAATTTCAAAATTTGGCTTCGCGGAATCCGCGCAGAACAAAGGCGAGGGAAGTGCCGAACAGATAGCGCCAAAAAAAAATAGCCCCTTAAAAAAAAGCTTCATCGATCAGACTTGGATGCCCGCGTTCTGGGCGCCAAGAATGCGCACTTCACGCTGAGGGAACGGAATGGTGATTCCATTACGGCCCAAGGCCTCAAAAATAGCCTTGTTCACGGCAAATTTAACCGCGTAATAACCGATCGTGGGAATCCAGTAGCGGTAAGCGATATTAATTGAAGAGTCACCGAAGGAATCAACGCCGATCTGAGGGCCGGGTTTCACGCAGACTTTAGGGAATTGCTTGAGAACATCCGCGACAACTTGAATGGCCTTACCGGGGTCACTGCCGTAACTGATGCCAACCACGGATTCAACGATCTTATTTTCAAACGAGTTCTGAATGATTTTACCGACAATGTCTTTATTCGGAATACTGATACGCACCCCGTCTTCATCTTCAAGAATCGTGGCTGCAAGTTTGACTTCCTTGACGATACCGCTAACGCCCGCAACCTGAATCGTATTGCCCACCACAAAAGGCCGGCCCAGAATGATTGAAATTCCAGCACCATAATTGGAAATCGGGCCCTGCACGGCAAAGCTGGCGCCAAAAGCCATCGCGCTTAAAGCCGCGATGAAAGGCGCTATCGTGATTCCAAACTTACCCAGAGCGATAATGCCCGCGAAACCTAAAATCGTAACCCTGACCAGCGCCGCTAAAAAGCCGGAAAGAGTGACATCCATTTTCTTCTTCAGAAGCATGTTACGCACGAGCCCGGAGACCCAGCCGGCGATCAGAGAGCCGGCAATCAGAATAATAATGGCGCCCATCACCTGAAAACTGTAGTTAACGAAAAATTCCATAACCAGATTGATCAGTTTCTGAACGAATTCCAAATCATTTGAAGATGTCTGCATACCGAATTCCTGTTGTAAATTCCCGATTGTGGTTATGTTATTTGAAGGGCGCTATTATATGCCCACATACCCCCCTGCAACAAGGGGTTGTTGTGCCCTTGCCTGGCTAGCTTGACTAATCCCCCGGGGGCCTTTAGTATGGAGCGATTCTTAAACTGAAAGGGCCGCATGAAACGCTTTTTTCCGGTTTTAACCGGGATTTTTCTGATCCTTTTTTCGTCGCCTGCTTTTGCCGGCTTTAAACCCAGCCCTTGGACCACCCAAAAGCCCTATTTTGAAAAAATCAGCCATAAACTCGGCTTCGGCGTTCTGAATCTTTCGACCGGCTGGACAGCTCTGTTTTGGGAACCCTCCCGGCCGGGAAATAAATTCGGCGGAATCGGCCGCGGCATTCTTTACACAATCACCGACACCGCGGGTGGAGCGCTTCACGCCTTGACCTTTCCAATCCCTCTGGACATTCCGCTCCCTGAAGGAGGCATCCGCTATGCTGAATAACCGCCGAACTGTCAGTATTTTGGCTCTCTGCGCTTTCTGCCTTTTCAGCTTTCAAACGTCCGCTCAGGCTTCGACTTGGGCCAAGAAAAAAAGCTACGGCGCGAAAACGGCCGGGAAATTAGGTTTCGGGCTGAAACACACTTTGGGTTCCTGGCTATTCTGGTGGACCGAATCACGGGAACCCCAATATCAAAAAGAATGGCAGGGATTTTCAGTCGGGATTGGGAAATCGGTGATTTACACCGCTTCCGGAGTTGTTCAGCTGGTCACCTTTTTTATTCCTGTTGATTTCCCGGACATGGGAATCGGGCTTCATATTCCCAGCAAAGAATGCCCCAACCGGCATGATCCGAATTATGTACCGCCCGCTCCAAATCCGGTTAAAAAACTCCAGCAGGAAGGAGCCTCGAAGCCCACACCGATGCGGTTAACAGAAACTCCCGAAGAAGCTCCGGCGGAAGAACCCGTGAAAGCTCCAGAAACCGCTGAACCCGCCCCTGCTCCCGCGGCCCCCGTGATTGTCGAAGCGAAACCGGCGCCTCAGCCGGTTCTGCACCCGGGCGAACTCAATGAAGAAGAAACCCTTGAAGCCAAAAAAGCGGAAGTGGGAATTTCTCATCCCGTTGAAAAACCGCCTGAAGAGGATGAGGAAGACGCTATTCCTGAAGAAAGTGAACTTGAAGCGATGGACCGCGAACTGAACGCGTTTCTGGCTTCAGGCACGGCTTCAAACTCCGCCGCACCTCAGCAGCAAAATAACGAAACAGATGAAGAAATTTTCATCCCTCAATCCAGGTCCTAAAATGAAAAAATTTTCCGGTGTTTTCTTTCTTATTTTCATCCTCTCAACTTTAATGCCAGGCTGTGCTTCCGGGCCGTCTTTTAACAAAGGACTCAATGCCGCGGGAGAAAAAGTTTACTTGGGAACTTCCGCCATTGAAAGCACCGAAGCTTATAAGAATTTCCTGAACAGCCCTCAGGGTGAAACAGACAAACAGCGTTACCTGTTTGAACGCCTGAAAAATGCCAGAGACCTGGAATTTTTTCACGATGGAAGCTGGTACAACTCGATTGAAGCTTACCGCGGAGGGATGTGGCTGATGCGGGAGAAATACAAAAAGGGCCAGCTGACCCGGGACTTCATCAAGCAGTATGTTGAGCGCTCAGACGCGGGCAACCTTCACCTGGCAAAATACCCTGACGGCTCCACCCAGATCGGCTCTTATATTCTTTACAACGAGCTGGATCTTCTGGAATCCAAAACCCGCAAAGGCGCCTGAACCTTAAGCTCCGGCGTTTTCTTTTTCCGCCTGGGCCAGACGTTCTTTCATTTTATCAAGCAATCCTGAAAATCCGGATTTGGCGATAATTTTGTCGAACTGAAATTTCAGATCTTCAATAATACTAACTCCATCAAGAATCACATCATCGACTTTCCCCGCCTGAGAAACATGATAGACGACCGCCGCATCCAGAGCCTGTTCCTGCTGTTTGACCAGGCTGTGCACTTCAACGCCTGACGCGTCCGCTTTGATTTCAGGGTAAGTAATTTCAAATTCACCCATAAATTTGTGACTGCGGGGATAAGCGACATTCTCGATCAGCTTCCACATCAGGTCCGTGAAAGCTTTCTGATCTTCAGCCGTTGCCGACTTCCAATGATCCGCTAAAGCTTTTTGCCCCATCGAATCCAGATCAAGAGCCGTGTTTGCCTGTTTAATCAGACCCTGATTTTTAACCGCGTCCTGAGCCGGGAATTCCATCGCTTTAATATTTTTGACGAAATTTTCAATGACCTGCTGAGCCTGCTCCCCTTCGGCCAGCGCGAAACGGTTTGAAAAGAAAAAAGCCGTAAGGGTCAGCATTAAAAATCCGAAACGAAAAGCGCGCATCTTAATCCTCCTGAAAAAGTAAGCTTAAAGGATGTGCTTCTGAATGGAATTCAGTAATTCATCCTGGTTGAACGGTTTAAAAAAATAATCAGATGCCAAAAAGTTTTGAGCCTGCAGAATCGTGCTCGTTTCCTGCTTGGCGGAAAGCATGATAACAGGAATTGAAGAAGTTTTGCGGTCATTTTTAAGCTGGGAAAGTGTTTCCAAGCCGTCAACCTTCGGCATAATAATATCCATCAGAACCAAGTGAGGTTTTCTGCGCTTAATTTTTTCCATGGCTTCAGGGCCTGAAAGCGCGGTCATCACATGATATCCAATTTCTTCAAGCCAGCTTTTCATTTCGCTGAGAATCCCAGGCTCATCATCAATAATACAAATCGTTTTCCCCATTTAGCGCCGCCTCCGGTTACAGCCCAAATTATCGGCAAAGTCAGGCCAAAATACAGGGATTCTTGCAAAATCGGCTTCTTGCCGATAGACTCCCGCCTATGAAACGTATCCTTTACCGTCTTTATGAAATCCGGGTTTTGTCCTCTAAACCGGAACAAGCTTCGGCCTTTCTGGAAACCTGCGGAGCCAGGCCTCAGGAACTGGTTTTCTTTGAAGCCGGCGGGAAAATCGAAACTGCCTTTTTCACCCCTCTGCCCGCGACCGCGAAAAAGGTCCGGTCTCTATACCGCGCCAAACGCCTGCCCGGAATGCGCCTAAAAATCCGTGTTCTTAATAAAGAAGACTGGTTTGATAAATGGCAATTAGATTACAGGATTATGCCTTTGGGCAAAAAATTAACGCTCGTTCCTCTCTGGCAGAAAAAACAGTTTAAGGGAGACCGTTTGCCCGTTTACCTGGATCCTCAGGGAGTTTTCGGATCCGGCCAGCATCCGGCGACGAGAATGATGATTGCCTTCATTGAAAAAGCAGGCGTCACCGATTCCATACTCGACCTGGGAACCGGCACCGGCATTCTCTCGGTGGCGGGTTACCGCCTCGGCGCGAAAAAAATTCTGGCTGTGGATCTCGACGCGGCAGCTGTCCGAAGCGCCCGCTTTAATTTTAAGCTTAATGGAATGAATGAAGCCCGCGCAGTCAAGGCGAACGTAACCCGGATGAAGGCCGGAGAGAAATATGGTCTGGTCTGCGCCAACCTGTTCACGGGATTGCTTGAAAAAATAAAACCATTTCTATTTGGAAGCGTAAGGCCCGGCGGGTTTCTGGCTCTTTCAGGAGTGCATTTCCAAAATTACACGGCTTTCAAACGGGGATTTCATCATCCGGATTTCCGATGCGTCAAAATTATCCGCAGCCGCGGGTGGTCGGGAATGCTTTTTAAGCGGCGGCTTCGTCGATAGCCGAAAGAACTTCCGCGGACTTCGTGAAGGCCGGAAGATGCCCTGTCTTGGGGAGTAAGATGAATTTCGATCCTGGAATCTGCTCGTGAAGAAACGCGCCGTGAATTTCCGTCGGTGCGATTTTGTCGGAATCCCCCGCTAGAATAGTCACAGGGACTTTAATTTCTCCGTACCGCCCGGCCATCTGATTCAAAGCGTCCCGCAAAGCGTAAATGTCCCGGGCATTACTTTCCAGTGCTTTTCTGCGCAGAGCCAGCGGAATTTCTTTTTTCGCGTAAGCCTTATTGACCGGGTCGGGATAAAAAGCTCCGGTCATAAAATTCTCGTCTTTTTTCAGAAGCTGAATCGGTTTGACCACCGTCCAGATAAAAAGATCGCCGATCACCGGTTTATTCGCCAGCCGGTGGCCGATAAAAATATGTTCAAACGGCGCCATGTAGGGCGAAAGTAAAACGGCAGAATGAACTTCTTTCTGATACTTAAGCAGGTAGCATAGCACCACGGCTCCGCCGTAAGAATGCCCGACCATCACAGGCTCCCGAACCCCCAGTTTCAGCAGCGCGTCATGAATCACATCCGCGTGCTCCTCGAGCGTCATTCGTTTTTTCAACCGTCTGCTTTCTCCGAATCCTGAAAGATCAATCGCCACGGCCCTATACTTTTGCGCGACCCGGTCAAAAACGGAGAGCTCGTAAGTGTAAAGTGAGCTGTGACTCCCGTGAATCATCACCACCGGACGGCCCGAACCTTCGTCAATATAGGTCAGCTCCGTGCCTCCGGCCTGGATCTTATGATGGACGGCAGCAGGACTCGAAGGAATCGAGGAAAAAAACAGTCCGATAAACAGGAAAAGACCAGTCAGAAACGCGGGCGTACGTATTTCAGGAAATGTGTTTTTGAAGTTCAAGCTGAGTCGGGTAGGCGAATTCAATCTGTTCCTGCTCAAAAGTTTGTTTAATCGCGAAATTAATCTTCTGCTGGATATCCATGTAGGTATTGTAGTCCGCCGAAAGAGCGTAATAAACGACTTCGATGACCAGACTATAATCGGCGAACTGCTTGAAATGAGCGCGGTCAAATTTTGTTTCCGGAATCTTTTCGATAATAGCCCGGATCATTGCCGGAATTTTTTCAAGCTTTTCAGAAGGCGTCTCATAAACCACCCCCAGCGAAAAAAGCACGCGCCTCTGCGCCATGCGCTTGAAATTGCGGATTCGGGAGTTGGTCAGATTCGTGTTTGAAATGACAATCTGTTCTCCGTCGAGAGACCGGATACGCGTGGACTTGATCCCGATATTTTCAATCACGCCCATCGTGTTATCAATAATAATGAAATCCCCTTCCTCAAAAGGCCGGTCGAAAAAGATGACAAAGTAATTAAACAAATCCCCAAGAATCGTCTGAGCCGCGAGCGCCACCGCCACGCCGCCGATACCCAAACCCGCGACGATCGCGGAAACATTAAACCCCAGGTTATCAAAAAGAAAAACCAAGGCAACGCCCCAGATGCCGATGCGGATAAACGTTAAAATGCTTTTGGAGACTGTTGTCCCGCCCTGCACGGTTTCACGCCTCAGCCAGGTGTGCTCCAGAACATAAATAGAAACCGACAGCAGAAAGCGGGTCATTTGCAGGGTTAAAATCGTGACGCCCAGAACATGAATGGCCTTTAAAAAGCCGGCATCCAGCGTCAACTGAATCAGAACCAGATAAAACGCGCCCAGATAGAGCAGCGGATAAAGATTTTTCTCCGCGAGCATAACCGCGAAATCATCATGCTTCGAGGGCGTGCGCTCGGTTATTTTTTTCAGGCGGGAAAAGAGAACTTTCTTGACGATTCCAAGAATAAAAAGGACGGACACTGCCAGAATCGCAGTCAGCAGGTATTGTTCTATGGTATTGCCAAGCACAATCGTTTTGAATACCGGGGGCCATTGAATCATAGATCCATTATAAACAGGTACGTCAGGCCGCGTCTACGTCGGATTCAGCGGATTCAAAGAAAGAAAAGCCGGCCGTTTTATCCACCTCAAACATCAGCTTGCGGTTAGTCTCCGGATTCAAATGGACGCCATCGACAAAATCCATGGTTCCGGCCAGACTTCGATTCTCTTCAATCCCGTCATAAAAAACCGCTCCCGAAAGACGGCTGATTTCACGGACTTTCTCCGTGAATCTCATCATCCCGGCATAAGCTTCCGCGTTTGCCTTCACCGCTTCATAGGACTTTGGGTGGGCCGGAGGAATAAAGACGGCGACCTTAACACCGCTGAAAACCATCTCCCGAATGAGATCGGAAATCTCCTGGTAGGCCTCGTCGCTCAAAGCGCGAGGATCGGAAAAGTATGAAATCTCTTTTTCTCCGTTCTTACGGCCCCATTCCTCAAGAAACTCGCGCGTAATCGGCTGGGACGGTTTTCCGTAAAAAAGTCCGAAGCTCGGGGTACGCGCGGGAGAATTCCCGTCATATTCAGCCGTTGAAATTAACTTAAAAGGAAGTCTTTCCAGAGACTTTTTCTCCAGCGATTTTGAAGTCCAAGTCCAGGAAGTCAGCCGTCCAAGATGAAACTGTGCTAATCTTCGGGCAATTTTAAACAGCTTATTAAATTTCTTCTTTCCGGTCTGCCGGCATTTGAACGAGAAATAAGCTTCGGCATTTGAAGCCCATAAAAAATCACCGCTGTAATTTGAGTAAACCGCCTGGGCGTCTATTTCCAGGTAAACTGTCCGGGGAATCTTTCCCTCCTGTTTCAGAAGCTGCCATAAAGCCGTGTAATCCGCAACCGTTCCCGCCGAAACCCCGGCATTCAAAAAACCTTTCCGCCGGTCTTCACGCACCATGCCCCCGTGAATGTTCATAATCCGGCTTCCGCCCAGCAGAACTGTTTCAGGCTTTTCACGCGCCTGAATCATCTTGCGGATCAAAAGCCGGTCTTCATAATTGGCCGGAACAAGCAAAAGCCGATCCTCAGACTTCGAAAGTTCTGACAGATCTTCCGAACCGGCTGAAATATGGTAACGGTCAAAAGGATCCGCCGCGTAATTCAAAATCATAATCAGGACAGGAACCGCCAGATAAACCAGCGCGATAGAAATGAGAGCTTTCTGATAGCGCGTCATCATCAGAATTTCCAGTAGATGAACTCCGTCGGAACATCGGAATTCATCATGAAATTAAACGCGATCAAAAACAGAACCGAAATCAGCAAGCACCAGTTAAAATCCGGTTTCAGCCGTTTCTCAAGTTCCCGGGCGTTAGGAACCAAAAACACCCCGGCAAGCAAAATAGCCAGACATTCCCATTGCATTCGGGTAAAAAGAACACTGCCGCTTCCGGCTGAAAAGTTAAATAAACTTTTCGAAAAAAGAGTGACCTGAGCAAAGGATTTTGCCTTAAAAAGAACCCACCCGTAAACCACCAGGATAAAAGTAACCGGCCGGCCAAATCCCCGCGGAAAAGAAATTTTAAATTTCTCAGCTATATGGCAAATAACAATCAGAATGCCGTGATAAACACCCCATAGCACAAATGTCCAGGAAGCCCCATGCCACAGCCCTCCAAGAAACATTGTGGCGAGGATATTCATCTGCCGGCGCCATTCCCCTGCCCGGTTTCCCCCTAACGGAATATAAAGATAATCACGAAGAAATTCCGAAAGCGTGATATGCCAGCGTCTCCAGAAGTCCACGATGGAAACGGCTTTATAAGGCGAATTGAAATTTTGAGGCAGCCGAATATTAAAAAATAATCCTAGCCCAATTGCCATATTGGAGTAGCCCGCGAAATCAAAATAGATTTGAATCGTAAATGCCAGAGCAGCGGCCCAGGCATCCAGGAAACTGAGATTCCCGGATTGCTCAAACGCCCGGTTCACAATCGAAATCCAAAAGTCCGCGAATACCAGCTTTTGGAAAAACCCGACGGCGAAATAAAAACATCCGGAAAAGAGATTCTTATGGCTCGCGACTTTGGTGCGCAAAGAACTGAACTGATTCATGACTTTGGAATAATGCACGATGGGCCCGGCAATAAACTGCGGGAAGAAAACGACAAAAAGAGCATAATCGTAAAGCTGATGAGGTTCCGTTTTCCTCTGATAAACGTCCGCAAGATAAGCAATCTGCTGAAAGGTATAAAAAGAAATCCCCAAGGGAAGCGCCAGGGAAACCGCCTGCCAATGTACGGAAAAAATCCCCGACAGGTTCTGCATGAAAAAGTTACAGTATTTGAAGTACCCCAAAACCCCCAGATCAAGCGTGATTCCGAGCGTAAGGAACAGCCTGGAAAAACGCCGGGCGTGAATCAGCCGCGCGAACACATAATTCCCTGCGACGCTTACCAGCAGCAAAGATAAAAATTTTTCAGCGGAATAAACGTAGAAAAACAGAGAAAAAGCCAGAAGAAGGATTCTGCTAAACGCTAAAAGACGAAAGCGCAGCGTCCAGTAATAGAGTAGTACGGTTAACGGCAAAAAAGCATAAACAAAAATCGGACTATCAAAAAGCATTAGCTGTTTTCTTTTTTTACAACCCAGGCTCCTAAACCGGTACACACTCCCCAAATCGCGCCGTGCAGCAGACTGATATAGAGAGGCTTTGTGCTGGCCCAAAACCACATGGAGCCGGCAATCCCCGCGGTACAGCCCGCGAGAATATGAGGTCCCAAACGGCACTCTTTCATTTTCTTAAGAAAAATGAGAAAGGAATAATAAAGACTCCCAACGCATCCAAAGAAAGTGAACGGAGACATCAGCGAGTCTTCAGCTGAGATTCCATAGCGCACCGGCCACCATAAGCGCGCCAGCGTCCATTTACCTTCCAGAGAAAATCCCAGAAAAATTCCGGAGATCCATCCCGCCAGATACCCCGCGGCAAAAATTCCAAGAATTTTCAGAAAAGCATTCTTATTGAATAAAATTTCGGCGAAAAGAAATGGAACCGCGGCAAGAACGAGACCGTGAAGGGCTCCGGCGGGAATAACATGCCATTGAAAATCGTAGTCTTTATAGAAGGGAAGGAAATAGCAGTGCGCGGCGTTCAGCGCCCCGCCCAACAGCCACAGCGCCAAGACCGGAAAAAACCTTGAAGCTCTCATGCGGACCCCTTTTGGTTGGAAACGGGGTCATTCTAGCAAAGAACCCTCCGGCCAGCCAGCGCGTCTTTAAAACCGGAAAAACCTCTCTTTTTCCTGGCGTTTTTTCTCCATGCGGGCGTTCATTTCTTCAAACTTCTTCTGCTGTTCCGGAGTCAAAATCTCGCGAATCTCTGTTTCAGCTTCACCGCGAAGCGCCTCAAATTTTGGGCGCACTTCATCGTGAAGCGCCATCATCTTGGGGTGTTTCGCGTCAAAAATCGCGGAGACTTTTTCCTTCTGTTCTTCGGTCAGATTCAATTCTGAGCTGAATTTTTGAAGCATATGCTCTTTCATGTTTCCGTGCTTCCACGTCCGGTCGCAAAATCTTTTATTCTGGCTGAAAAAGGTTCCGGCTGCGAATCCGATCAAAAGAGTGATCACGGCGGCGTGCCAGCTGGTTTTCCAAAAATTCATACATCCTCCTTAAGGACACCGAGCACCTGGCCCGAATCCGGGGTTTCAGAGACAAAGGTCCACTGTTCACTTTGAGGAACATCCGAGAGAAGAACCACCGCAGCGTTCACCGGAGTCTGGCGGTTGGCAATCGCGAGAAACATTAGACTGATGCCGAACGCGTATCCAATTGACATGACAAGCCAACGCGGCAGCCGCCAACCCGAAACTCTTTCCGGTTCAGGTTCTTCCAAAGCGTCCAGACGCTTCATAACCCGGCTCACAAAAAAATCCGAAGCTTCCGGCAAGGCTGTACGGCGCAATCCTGCGCTCAACCGTTCCCACCGCGAAAACAGATTCCGGCATTCAGCGCAAATCTCCAGGTGAGCCGTGATTTCACGCTTTTCAGATTCCGGCATTTCCGGGTCACGGAAAGCCGTCAATTTTTCCATTATTTCCTGATGTTCCATAAAAGAGTCCCTGACCTTTAGACGTCTTTAAACTGCAAAAGGTGTCGCATTCCTGATTCAAGCTCTTGCCTTGCCCTTTTTAGCCGGGCCTTGACAGCGTCCAGAGAACACCCTAGAACTTCCGCTATTTCCTGATAACTCAATTCCTGCATTTCACGCAGAATCAAAATCTCCCGGCTTTTTTCAGAAAGGCAGGCGAGCAGCGCCGTTACCCGGTCCGCGCTGCCGGAATCTGAAACCGCGGGCTCAACGGCAAAAAGGCTTTCCACCTTGTCTCCGTCTTTCTCCAGAAGCGCTTCCAAAGATTCGGGCCGGCGTTTGGCTTTCCGAAGCACATCCAGACAGTGATTGGCGGCAATCCGGTAAAGCCAGGTTGAAAACGAGGATTTACCTTTAAAGGAGACAAGCGCCTGGTAAGCCTTGACGAAAACTTCCTGAGCCGCGTCGTCCGCCGATGAGGCGTCTTTCAGCATTCCCAGGCAATAGCCCCGCACTTTACACTGATACTTACAGACAAGCTCCGCGTAATCATTCCGCCTGCCGGACAAAACACTCTGAATAATTTCAGAATCTTCGATGTTCCCCTCCCGCGCCGCCCGCTGCCTTCAAACAAAAATGCCGCGGCTATTTACAGGCCGCGGCATTTTCAAAGGGAGTTGCTTCAGCCCTTGTGGTGCTCGGACTTCTTATCTTTCCAAAGCGTTTTCAGCTTTTCATACTGATCCGCGCTTAACTCACTTTTAAGCTTGGCAATCGCGGCAACCACCGTCTTCGCTTTTTCTTTCTTCAGCTCATACTTGGTATCGACCAGCTTGTTCACGGCTTCCACGTCGACCGGATAGGCATGAAGACCCTCTTCAAGATCCATCCCCGCGATCTTGATTTCAGCATCCTGCCGTATGAGTGATTTTTTGGTTTCCATCTTCAAAGCTTTAATTTCATCAACCGCCTGACTGGAAAGACCAAGCTCATCACTATTTTCCATAACCATATGAGCTTTCATGTAAAACTTCTTTTCAAGGCTATCTCCGCCCTTACCATGGCTTCCGCATTTAGCGCAGTGCCCATTCGCGTAGGCGCTGGACAGCGATAACAGCATGGCCAGCATTAAAAAACCGATTCCATTCATCCACTTTTTACGCATACATCCTCCTTTTAAATCGGGCAATTCCCTCAAGATGATGAAGGCTGATTTGTTCTCTTGTCCATTTAGTTAGACGCATTTAAGGGGCTAAAAGTGTCACGAGGCGGTACTTTATACTTTTCGGCGGTTTTTTCCCCGGAATTGAGCTAAAATCAGGGCATGAAAAACTCAGGCCGGTACCGGAACCTTGATAAGCTCCTGCGCGGAATCCACAGACAATACAGCTTTGGAAAGCTCTCGCGCAAGGATCTGAAGCCGAATCCTTGGGATCAATTCGCTCTCTGGTTCCAAATGGCCGTTAAAAAGTCCGACCCTCTGGCCAATCTCATGGTTCTGGCGACAGCGTCAGGCCGGTCCATTACAGCAAGAGGCATTCTTCTCAAAGGCTTTGACGAACGGGGCCTTCTTTTTCATACCAACCTGAAAAGCCGGAAAACCGCGCAAATCAAAGATAATAAAAAAGTCAGCGCCTGCTTCTACTGGCACACTCTTGAAAAACAGATTATTGTGACTGGAAAAGCGGTTCCTGTTTCCAGAAAAGAAGTGGAAGCCTACTTCCGCACCCGCCCGCGGGAATCACAGATCGGCACCTGGTGCAGTCTGCAAAGCCGGCCTTTGAAAAACCGGGAAGAACTTGATTCGCGCTTTGAAGCCATGAAGGAGAAATTTGCCGGGGGTGAAATTCCCTGCCCGCCCTACTGGGGCGGCTACAGGATCCAGCCTGAAGAGTTTGAATTTTGGCAGGGCCGGGCCAGCCGTCTGAATGACCGCTTCCGCTATCTCCGTTCCGGCAAGAGCTGGAAAATCATCCGCTACGAACCCTGACCCTTATTTGGGAAGCTTGTCCAAATATTCCCAACGCTGATAGAGAACAGCGAGATCTCCCGCGATTTTCTCAGATTCGGCTTTCACCCTGGAAACATCTTTGGGATTCTTCTGATAAAACCCGGGGTCTGCCATCTGCTGAAAAAGCTTTTCCTGCTCCGCTTCCAGTTTTTCAATCTGAGCCGGAAGCTTTTTCAGATCCTTTAATTCATCGGAAGAAATCTTAACCGGTTTGGCTTCGTTTTTCTTCGGAGTCTCAGCCGGCGCTGATTTTTCAGGAAGCGCCGGAGGTTTATCGCCCCGCTGAACCAGCCAGTCATCATAACCGCCCGCGAACTCTCTAATCTTTCCATGACCTTCAAACACAATCGTGGAAGTCACCACGTCGTTGAGAAACGCGCGGTCATGGCTGACCAGAAGTAAAGTTCCGGAAAAATCGACC
>CAYLPP010000017.1:0-48553 GCA_964385615.1 uncultured bacterium
TTAACCTCCCGACGGATTTTAAGTCCGTTGCGTCTGCCGATTCCGCCATCCGGGCGAGAATTGAGACTTTAAAGCTCTTCATACATATATATATGGAGGCGCGGGGCGGAATCGAACCGCCGATACAGGTTTTGCAGACCCGTGCATTACCACTTTGCTACCGCGCCTTTTGCAGTCCTTTAGAACCGCGCCCTGGCTTAAGGAAAAAGGCCAGCCCCAGAAAGACTCCTGGAGGACAAGAGACGTATTCTATAACGGTTTACTTATTTTTCAACGTCTTTAGGCGGCAGAGCAAGTTTCGAAAGATCTGCGCACTTAATTTACGCGCTCCATCAACCCACCGCCAGGCATAAAGCAAAGGCGGCCAAACACCGTTTGCGGACGGATACCTTCCGCGAAGATATTTCACTGAAGGGAAAAGATGCTCTTTAAGAAGCTTCCCCCTCTCTTCCCAACTGCCAAGCGCTTTACAGTTCAGCATAAAATCGCGAAGAACTTCCGGCGCGGCTGATGATTTTAAATATTCCACGGAAAATTCTTTTTCATCATGCGGTGCATTGACAAAATCATTTAACGGCGCGCAAAGCCGGGTTTGAAAAAATTCCCGAGCCGCTAGAATACTTTGAGCGCAAATTTTTTTAACCTTCTTCTGCTCCGCCATGTTCAAAAATGCTTTGGCGGAATTTTCGTTCATTACGCTGGCCAGAAGATGCATATCATAAAGCCAGTGAAGGTTCTCCGCGTTATGGTGATGCACCACACGATGCAAGCAGGCATGAAGCAAGGCGTGTCCGGCGCCTATCGCCTTAACCTCAGCTTCCGGGAACTGAACCCTTACGGAATCTTTAAGAATTTCATCAAAACGAAGCGTATTCATAAAAGCGGGCTCATTGAAAACCTGCCAATGAATATCAAGCATATGCGCCATTCCCAGAAAGTCGTGCTTCACCGCCATCATTTGGTGACTGATCAGTTCGCCTTCAATCATTGAATTGAACTCATACCCTAGAAGGCGTACCGCTTCTTGGACTTTCTGGATATCGGATTTACGAATCAGCAAATCCGTATCCAGCCGCGGGCGAAGATACGGCTCAGGATAAACAGAGTAAGCAAGTGCCGACCCTTTTAACAAAATAGACTCGATCCCCTTTTCCTGAAACGCTTGAAACAATCTGGACAGCTCGTCACCCACAACCGCCGCGCGGGCCATTTCGTAACGGGCTGTTTCTTCAATTCTTTTCCTTACAAATTCCGGCCAGGCAGCCCAAATATCCGTTTTTGAAAAATGATGAAAGACAAGCGGCTGAAGGCAATGCATTCTCAACTGCTCAAGAATAAAATCCCAATCCGATGGTTCCAGGGTTTCCGAATGCGGGGAATTCCCGCCGCCTAATGTGCCGCGCACAAACTCCTTAAAAAGCACCGCGCGCGGTCCAGCGTCTATTTTTATCATGCGGTCAGTATAGGCAAAGAGGCGAAACCCGCCAATCAAATAATCTTCAGGCGCTTGCCACGCCTGCCTTTGTCATTTAGAATTCTTTTATGCAGGAAGCGCTGATTCTCACAAGCCTCGCCAATCTGGATACGCTCGGAGAAATCGAGGTCCGGCTGACCGGAAACTGCATGTGGCCGATTGTCCGGAATCAGGATTTAATCCGCCTTGAAAAGTTCCCCTATTCCAGTCTGCGTCCGGGCGATGTCATGATTTTTCAAACAACGGAAACAACGCTTCATGCCAATACCCTGTTTCGGAAAATAAAACCAGGCGAACCCGTTCCTCAGGGGTATGTCGGCAAAGTCTCACAGCTCGAACGGCGGGGCAAAATCCTGCACCTAAATGAGAGGAGCCTCCTCAAACGCATAGGGCAGATGCTATGCTCCCCGGCTAACCCGTATTGCTTAGGCCTCCTGCCGTTCCTTTTAAGGAAATGGTCACGCAGGCCGATGTCTGTATAGACCTCACATGCAGACCATTCAGAAGGAAAGTCCGAATACCGCCGGAATCTTTTGGGGGCTTCTCTTTCTATTTATCCTGACCCGAATTGGGTACCTCCTGCTGGCTCATCCGTTTTATCAATTTGTCTACCGCATGGAAGAGCTTTACCGCGGAGCCATGGCGCAGGAATTCCTGCATGGCGGTCTGGCTTCAGTCTTCCAATACCGGCCGGATGATTACGCCGGCGGATCTTTTGTCATCAGCGCGATCACCGCGATGCTTTTCCGTTTTTTCCCCGCGACGGTTTTCACGCTCAAACTCACTTCGGTCATCTGGTCCAGTCTGACTTTCTCAGTCTGGTACTTTGCCGTTAAACGGTTGAACGGTCTCAAAACCGCCGTCCTTTTTGCTCTTGTTTTTATTTTTGCTCCGCCCGTTTTTTTCCGCTACCTGCTCGCGCCGATCGGCGACCACGCGGAAACCCTTTTCTTTATGGGTTTCGAACTTTTACTTTTCGTCCGCATTCTGGAAAATAAAAAAGAAAGTCCCGTTTTAGGCACCCTGATGGGCCTGAGTGCCGGGTTCGGTATTTGGTTCGCCTACATTCATCTCTTTTTCGTTCTCTCTCTAACACTGTTCTGGCTCTGGTCAAATCCCCGGTCCTGGCGAAGCTCGGCCTTCATCGCTTTTGCTCTGGGCTCAATCGCCGGCTTCTCTCCCTGGATTCTGATTAATCTTAAAACGCACGCGGCGGGATTCTGGGTTCAGGGCCGTCCCTTCTGGGCCGGTTTCGATATTAAAAATTTCGCCAAGCGAATTCTTGATTTCCGGACCTCGACTCTTTATCAGCTTTTTTCTTACTTCGACATTCTGGAACCGCCGTTTTTGGGCTCCAAACCCGTCATCTGGTTTTACCGCTTTATCTTCCTTACGCCTCCAGCGGTTTATACCCTGCGATGTTTGAAAAATAAAAAAGCGCCGGACTGGCGGGCGCACCCCCTGGTTACAATCAGCGTGATTTATCTCGCCCTCTTTTGTTTTGTAACCCAGTTCACGGATTACTCCGCGACCCGTTACTGGATTCCGGCGAAACCCCTTCTTTTTTATCTCTGTGTCTGGTGTCTGTTTCAGCTTTTTCCTCACCGAAAAAAACTGACCGCGGTTTTCACGGGCTTTCTAATCTTCGGCACTTGTCTCTGGCAGGGAAAACTCATCGCGCTGCCGGACGCGGGATACACCCTGAAAAGCAGAGGCTACGCTTACGCCTGGCTGATCGGCTCTCCAGCCTGCTCAAACTCAAAGCAATGCCTCGACGCTTATCTATACTTCGAACCTCGTCTTTCGGAGGAAGGAAAAGAGAGCATCATCCTGGATCTGTGCCTCGCGCTGGCTTCCGATCTGCCTTTTGAAAACCTGCAGAAGGAGCTTGATGACGCGGAGAAAGTCATTCCCGAACGGCTTTTAGGTACTTTTTACTACGCCCTGGGATATGAAATTTTTGCCAGAAATAATCAGGATTTCCTTAAAACCATCCGAGCCGTCAACCGCGATATTCCCGCTCGCGGTGAAAATTATTACCAGCTGACGGTCTGGGGAGCTATGGATTGCGGGCTGAACAGTTTCGAGGGCATCTCTCCCGAAACCATGTTTGAAATCGAAAAAGAAATTCCGGAATTCGCGAAGAACCGCTACTGGCGTCTTCGCGGTTATGAATGGTACCAAATGCTGGTCTTCTCGAAACCTCCCCCAGCCCCTCTGCTGGCTGAAATTCAGGCTTTTCTCCCTCAAATTCCCGAAAATCTCCAGGGTCTATTTATTGAAGGCATCGGCAAGGGCATTTACAGCCACTGGAGAATCAACCAGCAAATTCATTACGCGGATCAGGAAACCTTTCTTTCTCTCCCTCCGGATTGGCAGACCATGGTCGTAAGAGGCGGAGGAAGAGCCAGCTCAAAACTTCCGGATTGGGATCAGCATGTCCTGGACGAAATATTTTTAAACCTGGTCGGCCGTAAAAATCAGTCTGACTTTGAAAAAGCCCGGTTAGAAAAGGACGAAGAATTCGACAGACTCGGATTCAGCTTTTAGATTCAAGCTCCAGGTCCTGAAAAAACTCCACGAACTTTTCCTGCCCTTCCGTCACAGCTTTGATCGAAGCCTCGTCTAGATACGGTTCCAGAATCGACATAAAAACGAACCGTGAGACCACCATATCTTTTGAAAGCATCGCCATTCCCGCGCCTTCAAAAAGCCATTGGCGCAATTCTTCGTCCTGAAGTTTTTCCAACCGCGCCAAATAACGCCCCGGATGACGGCTGTCCTTGGCTTTACGTAAAAAAGCCCGGCCGGCTCCCTGCGCCGCGAAAATCTTCTGCTCCTCTTCATAAAACTCCAGCAATTGGCGGAGAAAACCATTTAAGGTTTCTTTCTCCTGAACCGGCAGGCTTAGCCAACGGTAAGTTTTCTGCTCGCCTTCCGCGCGGAGTAAAAAGCGGACTTCAGACGGGCGGAGCATGGCTTTCACCAGCTTGATTTGCCCCTCAAACTCCTCCTCGCTGACCGGAGTGCGCCCAAACTCCGTTAGCGCCCCGCGGACCGCGAGGATATGCGCCGTCGGCATTTTCTGCTTCAAAGGCTCAAGCGCTTTAACGGTCTTTTCAAGATTTTGATAACGGGCGAACAATTCCGTTCCCATCATGTAATAAAAATATTTATGAAAAAATAAGGGGCAGGCCGCGGTCGGCTGGACGCTTAGCGGGTTTTCCTCCAGAGCATTCTCCACAAAAGTACGGCTGGCGCCCATCGCAAGCGAGTGAATTTCCCGCGGAGTCATTGAAGCGCCGAGTTTAGGGAAATTACTACAGCATGAAACCAGGTCTTTGCAAAACGAGAACGATGAAAAAAGGCTGGAATAACTGCTGGTGAAATAGGAATAACCCTTAGTGGAGAAAATTTTCCCGGCGTGCTCGACGGAAAATTTTGAGATATTCGCGAAAAGAGACGCCCCTACCAGCAAGGGCACGAACAGTCTTCCCGCGGCCATGCCTCCTTGAAATTTCGAATTAAAAAACCAGTCCAGGTAATAAGCCGCCAGCGCGTAAGCCGCGGTCACAAGCGGAAAAAAATAATAGCAGTCCCGGAACCGGGTCATTTGAACCGCCGCGAAAAAAATAAGAAAGTAAATCCAAAACCATCCGGCCGGGTGCGCCCGTAAGTTCAAAAGAGATTCGGCCAGTTTCGTACGGGTCACCGTGATTAAACCGCCAAGGATCGGAACAAAAATCAGTGAAAGATAAATCATCTGGACCGTGTAAGCCGCCGGTTTATTTTCAATATCCGGAAGAAAAGACCTAAAAAAAAGTCCGGGAGCGGATTGCTGAAGACGGCTGACTTTTCGGAACCCATAGATTAAATGATGGAGACTGAAATGCTCCCAGAAAGGAATACCGTAAATGACAAGCCCTTGGAAATTTGATTTTAAGTTAATGATAAACCAGGGGGAAAATCCCGCAAAAAAACCCAAAACAGCGATCCAAAATACCCGGCGCTTGAAAAACCCCGGGTCGCACATCCGCCAGAAAATCAGACAGGCTAGCAGGGTCAATCCGAAAATATAGGCAAACCATAAGGAATATCCGGCAACAAGCCCCAACAATGCCGGGTAAATCCACTTCTCCCGCTTTTCAATGACGATTTTAAAAAAAAGCAAAAGAGTCACGGCCATGAAGAAAACCGTTTCATAGTGGTCCCCCATCGCCGTCAGGGAGTAAGCGATATACCGGGGCGGAGAAAAAATCTGAAACAGTGCCGTGTAAAGCGCGACGCGGGGATTAAAATATTTACGCGTCAGCAGGTACCAGGCCGTCATCGAACAAAACGAAAAAAAGAACGGCACCAGTTTTAACGCAAAAACCGTCGGCCCCAGAAGTCTGAAGGTCAGTGAAGTCAGAAACCCGACGGTTAAAGTTCCCCCTGAACCATAATCGTCCGGGAGCAAGGACAAGAGAGGTAAATCCTTATTCTGCATCAAGAGCCAGCCGAATAACCCTCTATACAATTCTTCTCCGGGCCAGAGAAAGTAGTAGCGGGGATGCATAAAAGTCAGAATCACAAAACGCCAAAGCACAAAAAGAACGGCCAGCCAGGTCAGAGTCCGCAGAGAAGACGATTGCTTTCCGGCTATGAGGGAGTGTTCGGAGAATGTCATATTGGGAGTTTCGTCTCTTTTCCGGCCGTTATGAAGTAAATTTTCGGTTGCGCAAAGAAGGCCGAAGTCCTATAATTTTTCCCTGGTGACCTCATGATTTATCAAAAAAGCCCTAACTTCGTGCCTCGGAAAATCGCGGGCGAACTTATTTTAATTCCCCTTCAGAAGCAGATAGATAAAATTAAAAGCATCTATTCGCTCAACCCAACCGCCTGCGCCCTTTGGGAAAAACTCGACGGCGTCAAGAATCTGGATGAAATCAAATCCCAGATCCTGGCTGAATATGACGTCAGCTCCGCTGAACTCGAAAAAGACCTTGCTCAACTGATCGATCAGCTCACTGAAATCCAGGCCATCCAAACGGTTTCATGAATCCGCTTTCAAGCGAGATTCACCCTTTTCCCTCTCCCGTTTTTCTGATCCGCGACCACGACGAAGCCCTCACCGTCTGGCAGCAAAAAAATATTCAGGGAGAAATTCTCCTGCACTTTGACGCCCATATGGATTTTGAATGGACCCGCGAAGACGGCGCCCCTTCGCCAAGTCCGGATCACCAAAAAGTTCATCTGGGAAATTACCTTCACCGCGCCCTGCAAAATGGAATCGTCCGGGAATGGCACTGGATCATCCCCCATCCCATGTGGAACTCCCGCCAAACGCGAGCGCGTCTTTGGAAGGAACTTCTTTTCACTTTCAAAACCCGCTCAGGAGCAATGACCGCTCCCATTCAAAAAGACGGAGTGTTCACGACGTCTATTCTCGGCATTCCCGTCCGCATCGGGCCGTTGAATCAATTGCCGTCTTTTCAAGAGCCCGTCCTTCTGAATCTTGACACCGATTTTCTTTTCGCGGGCGAACTGACTCCATGGCTCTGGCCTGATGAATTTCACGGAGAGCTCACAAAAAAGTGCCGTTCCCTCCTGACAACGGTGGCTTATTCCGTCAACGGAGGCTACACCCCGATCGCTTTCAAATTTTTCGGACAGGCTCTTCAAAATCTTTTTTCGCAAACCCCGCTTCCTGAAGCTTATGAAAGTCTTAAAAAATTCTTTGTTTCGGGAACCCGGCACACGTCCGAAATTCTCCGCCCCCTGAAAGCCGAAGGCGATTTTGAAACCGCGCGGCTGTATCAAAAATCATTAATAGAACTTCGCGCGGGAAGACAAGACCTGGCCCGTCTCTGGTTTGCCGCGTGCGCGAAAAAAGACCCAGACTTTACTTCCGCCGATAACAATAATGCCTGGCATTTTTTTTCGCGGGGCCGGTTCCAGGAAGCTTTTGAGGAATATCAGACCCTCGCCATGCTGGGTGACGATTCCCTGCACCGCCTGGCCGGCGAAGCCCGGTGCCTGTCAGCCATGAACCGTCCGGCTGAAGCTAAAATCCGCTGTCTGAAAGCATTGGAGTATGACCCCTCTTACGCGCCCTGCCTTTTTCTGGCCGGGCAGATCGAAGCCTCCCAAGGGCGCCTGGAGCAAGCCGTTTCATTCCTGCTTCAATGCCTGCAAACCGAAGCCCATCCGCTCATGGCCCGCCTCCTGCTGGGAGAATGTTATTACCGGCAAAGCCGTCTGAAAGAAGCCAAAGAAACCCTGCGCCAGGTTCTGGGAGAAGGCGGTCATCTTCCCGTGACTTACTTCCTGCTGGCTAAAACTTACTGGAAACTGGGATACCGGAAGAAATCTCTGGAATTTTTCGGGGAATGGCTCCGCCTGAGCTGGAGACAGCACCGTGAAGCCTGATTCCCGCTGCCGTATCAGCTCATTTCTTTCCTGGAGCGAAACCGACGGCGGTAAAACGGTCGCGGTGGATTCTCAGGAGGGAAAAGTCTATCATTTCAACGACGCCGCGGCCGATATCTGGCGCCTGCTTGACGGGAAAAACACCCTGTCGGACATTGTCGCCCGCCTTTCTCAAAAGTATGACTGCCCTCAGAAAAAACTGGAGAAAGACACGTCCGCGTTTCTCTCAAAACTTTTTCAAGACGATCTGATCACTTTGGAAAGCGCTTCATGACCGGCTGCTGTTCTGAATTTAAAGACAATCAATTTTATGAACACCTGAAATCTCTGACAGGGTCCGCTGACCGGTTCCCTCTCAAATGCCAGTGGGAAATCACCTGCCGTTGTAATTTCAAATGCGTCATGTGCTACACCGATTGTTTCAACACGGCTGAAGATATCGCGCGGGAACTCAGCACCGCGGAAATTCTGAAAATCATGGATGAAATGCGTGACGCGGGAGTCATGGAACTGACGCTGACCGGCGGAGAGCCCATGTCACGGCCGGACTTCCGGGGAATTTATACTCACGCCGTCAAAAGCGGTTTTCTGACCGAAATTTATACCAACGGAGCCTACATCAATGAAAGCTGGATCGAGCTGTGGAAGGAACTTCCGCCCTACGGCATCGAAATCAGTTTTCACGGAAATACTCCGGAAACTTTCGATCAAGTGACCGCGATGAAAGGCTCTTATGAACGGGTCATGCGGGGAATCCAGCTGGCCGTTGAAAACAACCTTCCCTTAACCCTCAAAACCACAGGGCTTCCTCTTAATTACGATGAAATCCTGAAAATTAAATCCTGGGCCCGCTCCCTTTCAAACGTTCAGTTCCGTTTTGGAAGCCGGATCCGCAGTCTGGCCAATGGAGACACCGCGCCCCAGCGTTTTCAGCTTGAAGAAGAAAAACTCTCGGCTTTATTCGCCCGCGACGAAGAATTTCAAAAAAGCGCGAAGAATCTGGAAGCGCAGGAAAACGCGCCGGTTTCCTGTAATGACGCCCGCAAACAATTTCATATCGATGCCTACGGCAATCTTCAGCTCTGCTCCGGCAACCGCCTGCAAAGTTACAGCCTGAAAACCGGAAGCTTCAAAGAAGGTTATTACCAGGCGCTTCCGCAATTCCCCTGCCCCCGCAAAAAAAACTGCGCGCCCGCGGTGAATCATGCCTCCTGAAATTCCGGAAACGGAGTACCAGGACTTTTCGCTAAAAATCCAGACGCACGAGTACTCAGAAAACCGCTTTGTCAAAGTCTCGATGGAGCTGACCTACGGATGCAATCTGAAATGCGTTCACTGCTACACGGATCCTTACAACAAACCCGCTCTTTTGAAAAAAGAAATGAAGCGGGAAGAAGTGACTGCCGCTTTGCAAAAACTCCGTGACGAAGGTTTTCTTTGGCTGTGCTTCACCGGCGGTGAAATTTTTATGCGCAAAGATTTCCTGGAAATTTACGACGCCGCCTATTCCATGGGTTTTCTGATCACGCTTTTTACCAACGCGACCCTGATCAGTGAAACGATTGCTTCCCATCTGGAAAAAGCACCGCCCTTTTCAATCGAAGTCACGCTCTATGGGGCTACCGCTGAAACCTACGAAAAAGTGACTCAGGTTAAAGGCTCTTACGCCAGGTGCATCAGCGGGCTTCAAATCCTTCGGGCTCATAATCTCCCTTTAAAACTGAAAGCCAGCGCCCTGACACTCAATGCCCACGAATTGACGGCTATGGAAGCGATTGCTAAAAATCTCGGTGTTTCTTTTAAATGGAGCGGGGTGGTCTATCCCCGTCTCGACGGCGACCTTTCTTCAACCCACTACCGGCTTCCGGCTGAGGAACTGCTGAAACTCGAGTTTGAAGACGCGGATTTTGAAGCTTCTTCCTGCGCTTCGGAGGCCCAACAGGCCGGAGGAAGTCCCTCCGCGCCGTCTAATCTGTACCGCTGCGGGTGCGGGAAACTCAACGCGCATTTAAACCCGTACGGCATGATGGGCACCTGCACCTGGGCCCAGCGCGGACGTTTTGATTTCCGCCAAAAACCGCTTCAGGAGGGTATGAGCGCGATTGCCCGGGAAATCCGCTCCATCGTGTATTCGGGCGGCAGCCCATGTCAGGACTGTACGGCGTTTCAGTTTTGCGATAAAATGCCCGAAATGGCAGCCCATGAAAATTCCGGAAACGAACAGGCCCCGGTGCCTTATTTTTGCGAAACGGCCTTTGGCCGGGCGGCAAAACAACCGCCGTCAACAAGGAGCTGAGAATGGAAAAAAAGACAGAAAAGAAAAAGTACGAATCGCCGAAAGTTCACCGCGTCGCGCTTAACCACGATCAGGCGCTTCTGTCAGGCTGCAGCACCGGAACCACCAGCCTGTCCAACAACACAGCCACCTGGTGCCGTAACACGGGTACCCTCTGCCGTAAGCAATCCGCTTCGACCTCCGCTAATTCCGCCGCGAGTTCATGAATTCGTCTCTCAGGCGGCCGGCCCGTCTGGAATATGAAGACGCGGCCATTTTTATTGAAGCTTCACGCCGTGAACGCCTCGCGATCGCGGACGTGGTTGTCGGCCTGTTCAACGACAATATCCGGGTCAGAGACTGGCCCACTCCGTTTCACGCTCCGTTCCGCACTCAGCGCCCTCTCGACATTCAGATCAATCTTGAATATACCAAAAAACTGCCGGTCCCCGGGCCTCAGGCCAAGCTCCTTTTTGACGGGCAAAATCACTGGCAGCTTTTCGAAGACGGAGACGGCTATTTCGTAAAACTCTTTGAGAGCAAGGACGATTCCCACAACCGCTCAGCGGTCGTGTCCCGGGATCTGAAAAAAGTCACGCTGTACCTGAATCACCGCTCCTGGCTGTTGGACCGCATCCTCCGCCCTTTTCTGGAAATCCTGCTGGTCAACTACCTGGCTCCCCGCGAAGGACTTCTGCTTCACGGTGCGGCGGTCCGCGACGGCGATAAGGCCTATCTTTTTGTCGGCGAGTCCGGCTCCGGCAAAACCACCATGTCGCAGTTCTGGGCGTTCAAGGAAGGCGATATTTCCGTGCTTGGCGATGAGCGGATCATGGTCCGGCGCGAAGAAGACGGCTGGTTTGTTTACGGCACGCCCTGGCCGGGCCTGGGTTTTATCGTTTCCAACGAACGGGTTCCGATTTCAAACATTTTCTTTATCCGCCACGGTAAACAGCATGAAATCATTGAAAATCCCAAGCCGGTGCTCTTCCAGAAGCTGTTCACTCAGGTCTTTTCATCTTTCTGGAGCCATGAAAATCTCGACAAGATTTCGCAGACCTGCGAAAAAATGATCCATGAAGTGCCCTGCTATGAACTGGGCTCCATTAAAGATGTTTCGGTAACCGATTTCGTCCGCGATTTCGCCAGCCGGAAATGATCCCGACCCTTTCGCTCGAAAAATTCATCGAAAACCTGAATCAAAAAAAGCCTTTCCTTCCGGTGCCGGTCAACGTCACTCTGGAAGTTACTTACGGCTGTAATCTTAACTGCGTGCATTGTTTCAACCCCACGCACAAAGCCCTGCCTCAGGAGTCTTCCACGCAATCCCTTCTGAAAATTCTTGATCAGCTCGCCGAAGCCGGCTGTCTGAGTTTAACTCTTTCAGGCGGTGAAATCTTCACCCGGCCTGATTTATGGCAGGTGATGGATCACGCGAAAAAAATCGGACTTCAGCTGACGCTTTTTACCAACGCTACCTTGATCACGGAAGAAAAAGTCGCGAAGATGCGGGAGCTAGCGCCCGCGCTCATCTCCGTTTCCGTTTACGGCATCACCCGTGAAACCTACGAAAGCGTGACCCGCGTCAAAGGCTCTTTCGATGCTTTTATGAGAGGCATTTCCCTGCTGGAAAATTCAGGGCTTCCGGTCCTGTTCAAAATGCCGGTGATGACTCTGAACCGGCATGAACTCGAAGATGCCTACGCCTGGTTTAAAGAAAGGAAGCTTCCTTTTATTCATTCCGTGGAAATCCACCCTCGCGTGGACGGAAGCACGGAACCTTTACTCTACCGGCTTCCCGAAGAACAGGCCGCCCGCCTGAGGCTTCAATACGAAGAAGATTCTTCCTGCAGGATTTCGGAAGTTTCTTCCTCAAACCCAAAAGTTTTCAACTGTGCCTGCGGGAAAAAATCATTCGCGCTGACGCCTTACGGGGAAATGAATCTCTGCGTCTCAACTTACTATCCGAAATACCGGATCGCGGAAGGCTCTGTGGCTCAGGGATGGAAAATGCTGGTCGATTTCGTGGAAAGTTTTTCTCCCTCTTCCGCTTTTGAGTGCCCGTCTTGCGAGTTCGCGCCTCACTGCAGTCAGGGAGCCATGGACGCTTTTTTGAACACCGGTGATTTTAACGCTTGTGTGCCCTATTTCAAGCAAACCGCTCGGGAAATCAAGAAACGGATCGAAACAGGTGAAGAAAGCTAAAGTTCTTGTCACAGGATCGGAAGGTTATCTGGGTTCTGTCCTCTGCCCTCTGCTTACGAGCGCCGGGCATGAGGTTCGCGGACTGGATATCACCCCGCCCGCTTCAGCAAACGCCGGATTCGAAAAAATTACCGGCGATGTCTGTGATCCTGAAATCCTCAAACCTCTGGTTGAAAAATCCGATGTCATCATTCCTCTGGCGGCTCTGGTCGGAGCTCCTGTCTGCGCCCTGCGGACCGAAGACACCAAAAGAATCAATCTTGAAAGCATCCGGGTACTCAACAATCTGCGCGGCCAACGGCTGGTGATTTTCCCCATGACCAACAACGGCTACAAACCTTCTCAGGAACAGCCTTACGCGGATGAGAAAACATTTTTCGGAACCGATTCCCTTTATACTGAAACCAAATACCAGGCCGAACAGCTTCTTTTAAAGTCCGGAAATACGGTGTCCCTTCGCCTGGCCTCCCTTTTCGGCCCCGCTCCAGCTATCCGCTGGGATCTTCTGCTTCATCATTTCATCCGGCAGGCTCTGGAAACGGGGAAAATCTCCCTGTTCGAAGGCGGATTCAAACGCAGTTTCGTGCATGTTCAAGACGCCGCCGGAGCTTTTTTGTTCGCGTTGGAACACGCGGACAAAATGAAGAATGAGATTTATAACGTTTCACTCCAGGAAGGCAACCTTTCCAAAAGCGAACTGGCACAGCACGTAACCCGCTGTCTTCCGGGCACGGAAATCATCACGGACACAAAGAGCAAAGACCCGGACAGCCGGAATTTTTTCATTTCAATCGAAAAGCTGAAACAGGCCGGTTATGAATGCCAAAGGACTGTGGACTCCGGCATCCGGGAAATTCTGAACTCTTTAAAGAAGGCTCCCCTTCCGGGAGCGAAAACATGACCTACTGCGCCGCGATTCTTGCGGGAGGCCCGGGAACCCGGCTGAAACCGGCGGCCGGAGACAAACCTAAAGTATTAGCAACGGTTGCGGGACGGCCTTTTATTTTTTTCCTGCTTGATTGGCTGGAAAAAGCGGGCGTGAAACTTTGCGTGCTGTGCACCGGCATCGGACACGAGCAGATTGAAAGCGCTCTCTCCGGCTGGTACGGTGAAATGAAGCTGGTTTATTCCCGGGAAGATTCAAGGCTGGGAACCGGAGGCGCCCTGCGCCTGGCCCTTCCTTTATTCAACAGCAAAACCGTGCTGGCTTTAAACGGCGACTCTTTCTGCTCAATCAGCCTCAAATCTTTCTTTACCTGGCATGAAGAAAACAACGCCGAAGCTTCTCTCGTTTTGACGCCGTCGAAAGAGCCTGAAAGATTCGGAAGAATTACCTTCGGCCCGAAAGATAAAATACGCTCTTTTACCGAAAAAAGTTCTGAAACCGCGCCGGGCTGGATCAACGCGGGGATTTATCTCCTGCCGAAAACGCTGATTGAATCCATTCCGTTAAACCGCGAAGTCTCTCTTGAACGCAGTCTTTTCCCTGCCTGGACTCATTTGAACCTGCTTTCGGGATTTAAAGCCGGCGGAAATTTTATCGATATCGGCACCCCGGAATCTTATCACCAGGCCCAAACGTTTTTTAACGCGGGAGCCCGGCAGTGATCATCAGCCAGACACCCTACCGGATTTCTTTTTTGGGAGGCGGGACGGATTTCCCGGCTTGGTACCGGGAAAACGGCGGAGAAGTGCTGTCAGCCGCTATCGATAAATACTGCTACCTGTCATGCCGTTACCTGCCTCCGTTTTTCAATCACAAATTCAGAATCGTCTATTCCAAAGTCGAAACCTGCCAGCGGGTGGATGAAATTCTCCATCCGGCCGTCCGTGAAGTGCTCCGCTACCTTCAAATGGAAGAAGGGCTGGAAATCCATCATGACGGCGACCTGCCCGGCCGAAGCGGTATCGGCTCCAGCTCCGCTTTTACCGTTGGGCTTTTAAACGCCGTCTCAAACCTCAAAGGCCAGGACCTTACGGCCCATGAACTCGCGCTCAAAAGCATTTATATCGAGCAGGATATTCTGAAGGAAACTGTCGGCTGTCAGGACCAGGTGCAAGCCGCTTACGGAGGCATAAATCATACTCTCTTTCAGCCGGACGGCCAGATTCGGGTCCACCCGCTGAAACTTGCGCCTTCCCGTCTTGAAGAATTGAACCGACACCTCATGCTTTTTTACACCGGCATGGAGCGTCAGTCTTCCGATATTGTCGAAAGCTATCTTGAAACGCTGATCCGCGAAAAAAAACAGCTGACCGCCGCCAGAGAATTTGTCCGGGAAGGCGTGGAAATCCTGAAATCACCCGGCGACCTTTTAAAATTCGGAGAATTGCTCCACGAATCCTGGCTGATCAAGTCAGGATGGAGTTCCCAGGTTTCTCCCCAGCCGATCAATGAGATTTACGAATCCGCCCGTTCGGCCGGCGCGGTCGGAGGCAAACTCGCGGGCGCGGGAGGGGGCGGGTTTCTGCTTCTTTTTGTTCCGCCTTACCTGCAGGAACCGGTCCGAGAACGTCTGGCGGGTCTGCTGGAAATCCGTTTCCGTTTTGATTTTGAAGGAAGCCGTATCATTTTCGAAAACAAAAAAAACAGCGCCGCGGAATCTTATGTCTAAGATGACTCCTGAAAGCCGTATTTATATCGCCGGAGCCTCCACTTCCGCGGGCAAAGCCTTGTACCGTTTCCTGAAAGAATCCGGCTATTCTCAAATTCTCGAAGATCCGGATTCTTCAGCCGTTAAAAAGTTCCGCCCTGATTTCGCTTTTTTCATGGGGGCTTTCTCAGCAGGTATCGGCGCGAACATCAAGTTCCCCGCGGATCTTTTCATCCGCAACAGCCGGGCGGTTCTGGATTTCTTTGAAGCCGTCACCGAAATCCGGCCTAAAAAAATTCTCTATCTGGCCAGCTCCTGTATTTATCCCCTCATGGCTCCGCAGCCCATGAAACCCGAATCTCTCGGCACCGGCCCGCTGGAACCTACAAGCCGGGCCTACGCGCAGGCAAAATTATTCGGCATGGAGCTAGCTAAAGCCTCCGCGATTCAACATTCTCTGGAAGTGATCACCGCCATTCCGGCTGATCTTTTCGGGCCTGAAGACGATTTCCATCCGGAACATTCTCACGTCACCGGAGCTTTGATCCGTAAAATTCACGAGGCCAAAACCGGCGGGCTGCCTTCCGTGAAAATCTGGGGAAGCGGAAACCCGGTCCGGGATTTTCTTTATTCCCGTGATCTTGCCCGGGCCTGTGTCTTTCTGATGAATGCTGAGACGGTTTCATCCCCGATTAATATTTCAGCCGGAAATTCCGTCAGCATCCGGGATTGGGCAAAGCGCATTGCTTCGGCGGAAGACTACACGGGCACTTTCACTTATGACACTTCAAAACCCGACGGCGCGCCGGTTAAAACCCTGGATGATTCCGCGTTACGCGCGCTGGGCTGGAAGCCGGCTTTTGATCTTCAAACCGCGCTCACGGAAACCTTTCAAGCCTTTCTGGCAAAAGAGACCGCTCATGCTTGAATCTCTTTATCAAACCCTTTACCGGATCCGTTTTACGGAAGAAGAAATCGCACGCATTTACCCTTCCGATAAAATCAAAAGCCCGATCCATCTTTCAATTGGCCAGGAAGCCGTTTCCGCGGGGGTGTGCGCCGCGCTTCGCCCGGAAGATGTGGTCTTTGGTTCGTACCGGAGTCACGCCCTCTATCTGGCCAAAGGCGGAAATTTAAAGAAAATGCTGGCGGAGCTTTACGGTAAAAAAACCGGATGCGCGGGAGGACGCGGAGGTTCCATGCATCTGATTGACCGCTCCGCGGGCGTAATGGGCACCAGCGCGATTGTGGCGACCCAAATCCCCCAGGCGGTCGGTCACGCTTACGCGGTAAAATTGCTGGGCGCCGGAATCCTGACGGCGGTTTTTTTCGGCGACGGCGCCGCGGATGAAGGGGCTTTCAGTGAAAGTCTGAATTTCGCGGCCTTAAAAAAACTCCCGGTGCTTTTTATCTGCGAAAATAATTCCCTGGCCGTTCATTCGCCTCAGAAAGACAGGCAGGCCAGCCCGGATCTTTGCGCCCGGGCAAAAGCTTTTGGGGTTCAGGCTGAATCCCTGAACGGCTGTGACACCGTCAAAGTATTTGAAGCCGCGCAAAAAACCGTCCGGCACATCAAAGAAACCCAGGCCCCTTTCTTTCTGGAATTTTCCGTGTTCCGCGCCAAAGAACATGTCGGCCCGCAAACAGACCTTCAGGCTCCTTACCGGAACCCGGAAGAAAATCAAAAATGGCCGGAGCAAGACCCGGTATTCCTTCTGCGTTCCCGGATTCCCGGAAAAAACGCGGAAACCATCGAACAAACCGTTAAGAAAGAAGTGGAAGAGGCTTTCCGCTTCGCTGAGGAAAGCGATTTCCCTGAACCCGCCTCACTCTACTTTTAATTTATGGAAAGAATCCTGACTTACGCTGAAGCGCTTCGTGAAGCCGCCGAAATGGAAATGCAAAAAGACCCGTCTGTGATCGTGATGGGAATCGGCGCGGACGATTTCAAATCAATTTACGGCACCACGCGCGGACTGGCTGAAAAATTCGGGCCGGACCGGGTTTTCGATACGCCTCTGGCTGAAGACGCGATGACCGGCGTCGCCATCGGCGCGGCGCTGGGCGGTTTGAAACCCATTCACATTCATATCCGCATGGATTTCGCCCTGCTGGCCATGAACCAGATCGTGAACATGGCCGCCAAAATGAAATTCATGTACGGCGGTCAGGCGCAGGCTCCGGTCGTCATCCGCGCCGTCATTGGAAGAAGCTGGGGCCAGGGAGCTCAGCATTCTCAGGGACTGCACTCCTATTTCATGCACGTTCCCGGGCTGAAAGTTTTCGCGCCGTCGACGCCTTACGACGCGAAAGGATGCCTGATCGAAAGCATCCGCGACCCTGATCCTGTTATTTTTATCGAGCACATGCTTCTCCATAAGCAGAAGGGTCCTGTGCCGGCTGAAAGCTATACATTTCCGTTCGGAAAAGCCCGGGTTTTAACGCCCGGGTCCGACATTACTCTCGTAGGAATTTCATGGATGGCCGTGGAATGCCGGAGGGCCGCGGAGCTTCTGAAGCAAAAAGGAATCTCCGCGGAAGTGATCGACCCCGTTTCTCTCAGTCCGTTAGATACTGAAACTCTTTTTCAATCCGCGGGGAAAACCCGCAATCTTCTGGTCGTGGATTCCGCCTGGACGAACTGCGGGGCTTCGGCCGAAATTCTGGCGCGCGCGGCGGAAACCGGACTCGCGTCTCAAATCCGCGTGAAGCGGATGGGCTACGCTCCGGTCAACTGCCCGCCCTCCCCGCCTCTTGAAGATGAGTTTTATCCGAACCCTGAAAAAATCGCTTCCGAAGCTTTCGCTTTGCTGTATCCTGATCAAAAATCCTGGAAACCGGAACGCAATCATCCGCTGGAGGCCGCGCCTTTTTAATGAAAAAATATTTTCTCGCTCAGGACACGATCAATCAAAACGACGTTCAGGAACTGATCTCCTGGCTTCAGACCAATCCCTGGCTGACCCAGGGGGCTTTGGTCCGTCAATTCGAAGAAACCTGGGCATCCTGGCTGGGCACCCGTCACGCCGTGTTCGTCAATTCCGGATCTTCGGCGAACCTGCTCATGGTTTACGCGCACCTTCTTTCCGAACCCCGGAATAAAAAAATAATTCTGCCGGCCGTCAGCTGGGCCACCACGGTCGCTCCCGCGATTCAACTCGGCCTGGAACCCCTTCTGTGTGAAGCTGACTCGAAAACACTCGGGCTGGATTTGAATCACCTGGAAGCACTGCTCAAAAAAAGTCAGGCGGCTGCCGTCATGCCCGTTCACGTGCTCGGCGTTCCCAACGATATGGCCGGACTTGCCAGACTGAAAGAAAAATACGGGTTCAGCCTTCTCGAAGACGTCTGCGCCGCGACCGGTTCCAGTTACCGGAATCAAAAAGTTGGAACTTTCGGCGCCATGAGCACTTTTTCTTTTTTCTTCGGCCATCACATTTCGACCATCGAAGGCGGAATGGTCTGCACCAGTGATGATGCCCTTCATGAAATCCTTCTGCAGATCCGCAGTCACGGCTGGGCCAAGGACTTGCCGGCTCAGCGCCGCGATGAAAAAGCCGCCGAAGCGGGAATTCAGGATTTCAACAAGCCGTTCACTTTTTATTATCCGGGTTTCAATGTCCGCTCCACCGACCTGAACGCGAAAATCGGACTGACCCAAATGAAAAAGATTGATGCCGTGGTCAATCAGCGCGTGCTGAATCACCGGATTTACCAGAAAGAATTCTCCACCATGCCCGGATTCGAATTTCAGAAAAACCAGGACGCCGAAATTTCAAGCATCGCTTTTTGCGCGCTGGCACCTTCCCCGGAAGCCCGCGCGAAAGTCACGGAGCGTTTAACGGCGGAAGGCATTGAAACCCGGCCGTTAGGCGGAGGGAATATGTCGCGCCAGCCTTTCTGGAAAAGAGTTTTTCCGGAACAGGATTTCCCGGTTGCCGACCGCGTCATGGACACCTGCTTCCAGCTTCCCAATCACCCATCACTTTCAACCGAAGATATTCTTTTTATCTGCAAAACCGTCCGGGCTGATGAAACCGCAGATTCCAGACACTGACCTTCTGCTGATTCATCCGGGCAATCACTTATCCGGAAGCTACCAATCCCTTCTCAGCTGTGAATTGACCGCGGCCGAACCGCCTCTTTGGGCCGCGATCACCGCCGCTTACGCGCAAAACAAAGGTTTCAAAGTCCGGATTCTTGACGCCGAATGCCTTCGCCTTTCTCCGGATGAAATCCGTGAGTTAGCGGAAGAAATTAATCCCCGGCTGATCGCCATTCCCGTTTACGGCCATAACCCTTCAGCCTCCACGCAAATGATGCCGGCCGTAAGAGCCGTCACTCAGGCGTTAAAAAAAAATCTTCCCGCGATTCCGGTTCTTCTTTTCGGCGGTCACGCGGCCGCGCTCGCGGAACAGACACTGCGGGAAGAGAGCGCCGATTTTGTCTGTTCCGGCGAAGGGTTCTTGACTCTGGTGTCCCTGCTTCAGAAAACTTCTTCAGAAAAGGTTCCTGACCTTTGGTTCCGGGATTCCGGCAAGATCCGCTTTTCAGGTGTATCCGCGCCGTTGCTGGAGAATCTCGATAAAGAAATTCCGCTCCCGGCCTGGAACCTGCTTCCCATGAAACAATACCGCGCGCATAACTGGCATTGTTTCGGAGGCCTTTCAAGATCTCCCTACGCTTCCATTTATACGACCCTGGGCTGCCCGTACCACTGCCCTTTCTGCTGTATTCAGGCTCCTTTTAAACAAGGTGAAAAAAATTCCGGCTACAAATCCGGGGTCAACAGCTACCGATTTTGGAGCCCTGAAAAAGTTCTGGCCCAGATTGATTATTTGTTTAAAGAACACGGTATCCAAAACCTTAAAATTGCCGATGAAATGTTTGTGCTCAATCCCGCTCACGTCGAAGCCATTTGCGACGGGCTGATTGAACGTGATTACGATTTGAACCTGTGGGCTTACGCCCGGATCGATACCGTGCGGGCCGGAATGCCTGAAAAACTCCGCAAGGCGGGTTTCCGCTGGCTGGCTTTTGGGATCGAAGCCGCGGACGCGAATGTGCGGGGGCAAGTTGAAAAGCGTTTCAGCGAAGATTTGATTCGAAAAACGATTGATGAAGTCAGACAGGCCGGAATTTACGTGATCGCCAATTATATTTTCGGACTGCCGGAGGATAACTTACAAACCATGCAGGCAACCCTGGATCTCGCCATGGACCTCAATACCGAATTCGCGAATTTTTACTGCACCATGGCTTACCCGGGCTCAGGACTTTTCGAGCAGGCCCGAAACGGGAATCTACTTCCCAAAACCTGGGAAGGTTACTCTCAGCACAGCGCTGAAACCCTGCCGTTAGCGACGAAAAATCTTTCCGCGTCGGAAGTCCTCCGGTTCCGGGACCGCGCGTTTGAGATCTATTTCTCAAACCCCCGCTATTTAAGCCGGATCGAAAATACTTTCGGCCGGGAAACTGTTCTGGAGATCGAGAAAATGACTTCAAGAAAGCTGCAACGGACGAATGCCTAGCTCTTTCGCGTTTCCCCGCCGGCTGATGCCGGTTTTAATCATAACAGCCGTTATTGCGCTTTACGCCGGCACGCTTCGCCTGCCTTTCCGCGACCCCGACCAGGCCTGCTATTTCGCGGAACTCAACGGCGATTACTCGCTGAATAACGCCTTGAAGCTGACGGATTACGGCCTGACCCGCCGGTTCTGGAAAGGCGATGAAATTCTTTACCGCCCCCTGCTTTTCACGGGCCTCGCCCTTGAAAGTCATTTTTTCACTTACCATGCCGTCTATTGGAACACGGCCAACCTTGCCGTTCACCTGCTAGTGCTTCTTCTGCTTTATTTCCTTTTGCGCCGGATAAGCCCTTCCATTTACGCCGGGCTTTTCACACTCTTATTCGCGGTCTCCGGCGCACCTTCGGGGCTTGTTTTAAACCCGCATCTGAACGGTTACCTGCTGGCCTTCGCCTGCCTGCTTGGCGCCTATCTTTTTCTTTTAAGAATGATTTCTTCCGGGAAGCAGACCTCTCAGGATCTTGCCGGGTATTTTCTCTGCGCAACCGCCGGCTGTTTTCTTTATGAATTCCTGTTTTTTTTCGTCCTGGCCTCGTTCCCGCTTTTCTCCGGCTCAGGTTCCCGTAAAACTCCGGCCCGAATCCGCTTTTTATGGCTGAGTCCTCTGCTGGTTTACTTATGCTTTTATGCCTTCAGAAAATTCGGCGCGACAACCCACTTCTTCTACATTGATAACCGTGAGACCGACACCTTTCTGGGCCTGGGCAATCTCGCCCAAACACCTTACGACATTAAACGCATGCTCAGCGATTTCTCCCGGAATATTCTTCCCGGCCTGCGCTTGAATAAAATTTTGCTTCTGGCGGGATTCTGCGCCGTTTTTTTCCCAGGGCTCCGGTATCTAAACCGGCCGTTCCCCTTAAAACTCCGCCTGTTTCCTTTTGTGCTTCTCTCTCTTTACGTTCTGCTTCTGGCTTATCTGCGGGGTACTTTTTTCAGAGAGTATTATCCTTATCTTTTTTATCTCCTTCTGACCCTCGGTATCTATGGGCTCATTGACTTTAAACGCATCTCCGGCTGGAAACACCTCCCGCCGGCAATCCTGATGACCGCGATGATTTTATGGAACGCGTTTCACACAGGAGCGTTTTTAAAGGGAAAAACCGAGGGGTATCGGGATATCGGCGCTTACTTTGAAAAACTGGGTTCTTTTGTTGAATCTCACCGGGACGAAAAAGGTTTCAGCTTCCATATCGAAAAAGCGGATCCCGAAATCGACTGGCCCATCAACCTCCGTGAAGGCTACCCTCGGGAGAGTAATCCAGACATCTATATCCCCTTCTCGAAAATTCTTTTCCGTCCCTATGTTTCCGAAGACCGCCCCCGCTACACGCTGGAATGGAATCCAAAAATCTCCTCTTTCGCGGTCACGCCGAATGACTAAGAAGGCTTTCCCCTGGTTTTTATCTCTTACAGCGTTTTTCTTTCTCAGCCGTTTTCTACTGATCCTGTGGGGCATTGAAAGTGTCTGGCATTATGAAGAACTCGAGCAGGGGTACATCGCGATTGAGTTTCTGAGCGGTCTGAGGGCGCCTCTGATGAACTATCAGGCAGATCCCTACACCGGAGGAACCCTTTTAACCGGCCTGATGGCCATTCCTTTTTTTAATTTGTTCGGCCCCACTCTATTCAGCTTGAAACTCCTCGCCCTGACTCTGAGTTTTGGATCCTTTTCACTTATGTACGCTTTAATGAAATATTGCGGAGGGCGAAAAACAGCCGTCACGGCCGCTCTGCTGTGGATTTTCGCGGCCCCCTTGCTGACGCGCACTTCTCTGATGGCGCTTGGCTCGCATGAGCGGATGCTGCCGGGCCTGGCAATTCTTTTTTTTCTTTTGCAGGCTGTGACACGCGAAAAAAATAAGACTCTCTGGTTTTCCGGGCTGGCGCTGGCCTGCGGGCTGGCCATCTCTATTTCCTACATCAATCTCATCGCGATTCTCGCCGCCGGAATCACGCTGATCTCCGCGAAGAAAACACCCGAAAAAGTTTCCGAATTCATTCTCCCTGTCATCGCTTTCACGGCGGGACTTTGCGTATGGCTTGGATACAACCTTTCTCACGATTGGGCCGGCGTTCAGTTTTTACTTGGCGCGTCCTCGACCGATATCATGGACTCACCCGCGGGATACGCTAAGTATCTGATTAAAGAGCTCTACCGGTTTCTAATTTATTTCTGGCCGAACTCTTTATCTTTCCCTTCCCTGCTTTATCAGCCCGGAAAGGTCTTCAGCTATGGCTATTTTCTGGTGCTGGCTGGATTCATTTTCCGGGACTGGCTAACGGACTTCCGCTCGGGGAAAACAGCTTCAGGACCCGCCGGTATTTTAAAAAGATTCTGCCGGATTTATCTGATCCTCTTTCCCCTTTTCCATTGTGTCAGCCGTTACAAGGTCTACACCGTCGAATTTAACCCTTTCCACTACCGCTACTTCATTCCGCTCTACACTTTTTCCCTGCTTTATTTCTCAGCAGTCCTTGCCGGGAAGAAATCGCACAGACCCGTTCTGGCCCTGCTGATTTGCCTTGGACTGATGAGTCAATTCCAGGCCGTTTACGGAAAACCTTTCGGCACTGTCTTTACCCAGCCCGGCTTCAAAAGCGGGCTCCGCTATTACATCTGGTGGCATCCGCCGTTTCCCAAATTTAAAAATCCCGGGGAATTCGAACGGGAAGCGCTTCGCCGGCTCTCTGAACCTCCGTCACAGGAAACCACCCGTTTTTTTATTAAGGTTGCCAATCAGGAAAATTTCTGGACTCTGGGATCGCCGGACCAAATCTCCAAGACTGTTTCAAAAATCCCCCGAAATACTCTACGCCGTTATTTTTTCAGAAGATGGGGCGCCCAGCTTGACGTCGAATACAATCTGAAAGATTTGAAGCTGGTCTCTTCGGTTGGGAATACAGTGCCCGAGCGCTACCGCCGGGACTTTTACCTTGGCGCCGCAAAACAGCTGAATTTCGCGGCATGGGCCGATATTCAGAATGTGCAAACTTTTATTGAAGACCCTTCCGTTCCTTTTAAGGAAATTTTCTACCTTGCGTGGGGCGCCTCCCTTTTCCGTCTGGTCCGCAATGGCTACGAAAGCGAAGCCCGGTTCCGCAAACAAATGGACTTCGTAAACAACCTTGAAGAAACAAAAAGAATCTGGGTCTACAGGGGACTGGGCATTCCTATTTACCGTTCTTTCCAGGCTGAGCAGATTCTGGCCTTAAATATGGACTTTCTGGATAAATTCATCCCGCAGGATTTTCTTCGCGAGCCTTATTGGGGCGTGGGCTGGTATCTGGCCCGCCGGTATTTTCGTTATCCCAGAACCGCCATAGAGAAAATCCGTCAATTGAAACCTGAGCAGAAGGTCAAAGCCTGCGAAGGATTCCGCACTTTCCATCAGGAAGACCCCGAAATGCTGGCGGTTGCCGGGGAGTCGTGTTGAAAACCACCCTTTTCATGCCGGTTCTCAATGAGGCGGAAGGGATGAAGGTTATCCTGCCAAAAGTCGATAAATCATGGGTCGACCAGATTCTGGTCGTGGACGGCCAGTCGACCGATGACACCGTCTCTTATGCCCGGGAAATGGGCTGTGACGTCTATATCCAGAAAACACCGGGGATCCGCCACGCCTATCGTGAGGCTTGGCCGCTTATCAAGGGAGATATCGTGATCACTTTTAGTCCGGACGGCAACTGCCTGCCGGAAGTTATTCCTCAGCTTCTGGCCAAGATACGTGAAGGCTACGGAATGGTTATCGCGTCACGGTATCTGAATGGGGCCAGAAGCGAAGATGACGACGCCCTCACCCGCTTCGGCAACTGGATGTTCACGAACCTGATTAACCTTCTGCACGGCGGTCACTACACGGATGCCATGGGAATTTACCGGGCTTATTCAAAATCTCTTTTCAATGAACTGGGCCTGGGTGAAGAGGCTCCCTTCCGAATTGAAAAATTCTTTCACACGGTTTCAGGCATTGAACCCCTGCTTTCCATCCGCGCCGCCCGTAAAAAGATTAAAACCGCGGAAGTTCTGGGCATTGAAAAGTCCCGAGTCGCGGGCGAACGCAAGCTTCAGGCTTTCCGATGGGGCGCGGTCTACCTTTACCAGACCCTCAGGGAGCGCCTTCATTGAAGGTTCCTGCCCGAAAATCCGGCCCTGAACTTTCGGTCGTCATTACCCTGCGAAACGAAGAATCGGTTCTCCCCGTTCTTTTGGAGCGGCTTGAAAAAAGCCTGCCGTCTTCCGTCGTTTCTTCTTATGAAATCATTTTCGTTAATGACGTTTCAACGGACCGTTCGAAAACCATTCTTGAGAAAAAAGCGGCCCTCGACCCGCGCGTGAAGATCCTGAACACTTCCCGGCGTTTCGGTGTCGTGGAATGCCTGATCGGCGGGATGCGCTACGCCTCGGGTGAAGCGGTCGTGACCATGGACTGCGATTTGCAGGACCCTCCGGAACTGATTGGTGAACTTGCCGCTAAATGGAAAGCCGGCGCGGATGTGGTCTACACGCTTCGCAAATCACGTCAGGGAGAAACCGCTTTCAAACAAAAAGTCACAAAATGGGCCTACCAAATTCTTCGTGCCGCTTCCCGGGAAGTCGACCTCCCCGTAGAGTCCGGTGATTTCCGCCTGCTTTCACGCCGCGCGCTGGATGAACTTTTAAAAATTAATGAAAGAGACCCTTACCTGCGGGGCCTTGTCCGCACACTGGGATTCCGGCAAGAACCGGTTTATTACGACCGTCAGCCCCGCCACGGCGGAGACTCTCACTTTCCGGTCCTCTCAAAAGGCCCGGTCACAACTTTCCTGGCAGGCCTGCTTTCTTTTTCAACCCTGCCGTTGACCGCGTCTTTTTTTATCTGGATTTTCTTGACGTCAGCCATGCTTTTGACCGCCGTCCTCACCGCGTCCCGGCCCACGGAGCAGGCCAACGGCTTTTTCTTTCTGATTTTGCTTGGAATTTCCATTCAGTTTCTCTGCCTGGGCGTCATGGGACTTTACCTGGCCCGCGTTCACCGCCAGCTTCAGGGGCATCCCCGGATTATTTTTGAAAGCGCGGTCAATCTGGTTCTTGAATCCCAGGATCAGGAATTCACGCGTTCAGAGCGTTCTCATGAATAAACTGTTTTCTCTTTTTGAACGTTGGCCTCAGGCACCCGAATTCAACGCCCCCAATGTTTCCTCCGCTAGAATCAATCTTGTTTTTTTAATTACGGGGACTGCCGGGTTTCTTTTGGGCCTGTTTATTTACCCTACTTTACAGCACGCCGTGGAAGGCGCCCAAGCCGTCTCCGGGATTGTTCAATACACCGCGCCTTCCCCTTTCTACGATTATCAAATTCAGCTCTGGACCGTCAGCCATCAGCTTCTGGCCCTGCTGCTCAAAGCCGGTCTTTCGGAACGCACCCTTTGCCTGCTGACCAGCGGATTTTTAGGCATGATTTCCTTTTCAGCTCTGGGGCTGGCCACACTGGCGGTTTCGGAAGATACTCCCCTGGCGATCCTTCTGCCCTTCTGGATTCACCTGAGTCAATCCGTGAAATTCGGCGTGGTTTATGTCATTCAGCTCTTGGGAACTTTCACCACTTACGGAGTTCTAGGGCTGAGCTATATCGTACTGACCGCATCCCTGATCGCCTTGCGGAGAAACCGATTAGGCTATCTCCTTTTAGGATTAGCTCCCGCGGTGCATCCCTCACTGGGCAGTTACCTTTGCGCGGTCATTTTAGGCGTTCACCTGCTCAACCGCCGGATCTTCCGCGCTCAATTCGAAGTCGCCTGGGGTTTTTTAACCGTGGGGATTTTTTTAACGGCCGGAAGTTTCGTCTGCAGGTATTTTTCAGCGCACAGTTTTAATTTCTTCTACCAGGAATCCGCCCCCTATGTCAGTCAGTTCGTCAAGTACTGGTGCGGTCACCGGGGTCCGGTGGACATCACCACTCCGGGATTTACCATCCAAATTCTAACCATGCTCATTGGATTTCTGGCGATTTCTCTTTTCAAAAACACTCTGTCGAGAACTTCCTTTTTTCTCCTGCTCTGCATCATTGTTTCAGGCCTGCTTTCAACGCCCCTGGCCTTTCTCAGCTGGATTCCGCCTCAGTACCTTCCGGACTTTCTTCTGGCGCCGATGCCCGCGAGGTATCTGAACTTCAACATTTTCCTTCTCCCCAGCGTTTTGATCGGACTCATGGCACGGGAGAAACACAACATCCGGATGCAGATTCTAATCCTTTTTACTTTTCTCTCTGTCGGGAAATTAGCCCGTAATTTCAACCTTCACCCGGAATGGACAGCTTATGAACTCATCGCGCTCGGCGTCGTATGGCTTGTCCTCAAATGGTTTTACGGAGCTCCAAGGGAAGTCTCACGTTCCAAAGCTTATATTTTCAGAAGAATCTCTTTCGGCGTTTTGGTTTTCGTGGCCGTTAAACTGTCCGTCATGCTTCCCGATATCGCGGCCACCTACCGCCCTGAATTTTCAGATAAAAAAGATACGGCCTTCTGGTCCCGGATTTCTCAGGATAAAGGAATGCTTCTGACCTCTTATGATCTGAACCTGGTCCAGCTTAAATCCCGCCGGCCGGTGCTGTTGGATATTGCTTCCGTGGATGGGCTCCCCTACGCGCCTCAATCGGGCCCTTTTATGAATGAAATCCTGAGAGACCTTTATCAAGCGGATCTATTGAAAACCCCGAAAGACGATGAAGAACCTTTTATCGACGAGCAAGCTCTCCAAATAAGCTGGGAAAGCCGTACCGCTACGGAATGGCACGCCCTGGCAAAAAAATATTCCTTCACCCAAATTCTGACGAATGCCGAATGGCACCTTCAACTTCCTATCGAGGTCCAAAATGACGACTACATCCTCTACCAAGCCTGAACCTTTCGGCAGGCGCATCATTGCCGGCATTGTTTTCCTTTACCTTTTGATGCGCTTAGCTCTGATCTGGAAAGCCCCGTCTATTTTCTGTGTTCCACAGGAACTTTATCAAGGCTACATCGCCTTTGACTGGATTCATGGACTCAAAACCTCTCTTTTGAATTATCAGGTGGACCCCTACACCGCGGGATCTATCGTGGTCGGCACCCTGGCCGCGCCCTTCTTTTATCTCTTGGGCCCCAATCTTTTCGCCCTCAAATGCGTTCCCCTGCTTTTTTCAGCGGGTGCTCTAACCTGGATTTTATTCACGCTGAGAGATTACTTTAACCGGCAAACCGTAATCGCCGCCGGAATGCTCGCCGTTTTCGCGCCTCCCGGATTCACCTTCCTTTCGGCGATAGCGCTTGGCTCCCATCCTGAATCCGTTTTCTTCGCGGGCATGATCACTTTTTATTTTTTAAGAACGGTCGCCAAGCCTTTTCAGAATCTGAATCTAATCCTGTGGGGACTGGCTTCTGGAGCCGGCTTTTGGTTCGCGCACATTAATATCGCTCCCCTGATTACCGCCTTACTGCTCTGCGTATTTCTCAAACCTTCCGGGGACAATGTCCGGCGGGGGCTGATCTGGTCCATCGCGTTTCTCGCGGGCTTCTGGCCCTGGCTCCTTTATAATTCCACTCACCACTGGCAGGGAGTTCAGTTTTTAAGCGACGCTCTGCGGCCTTCCAGTCTTGCGCCCTGGCTCCTGATTAAGACGACCGGCGGTGAATTTCTCCGCACGCTATTTTTATATTTTCCGGAATCCTTTTTTTACCGTTCTCAAGCCGGTATTGATTTAACGGTTTTTGAACTCATTTATCTCGGGCTGATCCTGATTCTTTACTGTTTCTTCGCCCTTGAATTCTTCCGGCGATTAAAAACCGGAAAATTGCCCGCGAATAAACAATCATTCCCGTTCATTTTCTTTCTGCTTTTCCCTTTAATCTTTCTCATGTTTTTTGCTTATGCCCGCGGTGAATTCCCCTGGCATGCCCGGTGGAACCCTTACCGGTTCCGCTACCTGACTCCGCTTTTTACTTTCTCAATCATTCCGGCGGCAATCGCTGCCGGCTTTTTTAAGCGGGGCCGTATCCTTTGGATTGCCATCGTCGGGATGGGAATTCTGGGGCAGATACAAGCCTTTACTTTTCCGTCCAAAGCCAGAAGTACCGATTTAACAGGCTATTACCTGGAGCACCCTAAGAGGATCTTTGATTTTTTCCCCAAAGGCCTTCCGAATTCCCCTGCCAAACTTTCTGCCTATCTAGAAGCATTACCGCCGGAAGAACTGCAGGAACGTATGGGGCAGCTCATGTACCATGATGGTTTCTGGACCATGGATCTCCAGCCGGAGCTTCGCAACAAAATCGCTGAACGCCTGAATCCGAAACTTCAAAGAGCTTTCTACATTGAATGGGGCCGGGCCAATGGCATGTTCGTGGACGCTCCCTGGAATACGGAGATCACCGTTCCGGCATTCATCCCTTCTTTTTTCGCGGATAATTATATTTACGGTCTTTCAAAAAGTTTCTCCTGGAGGGAAGCACCGTCATTGAGACGGATCCTCGATTTCATTTCAAAACAGCCGGCGGATTATCAGCCGTTTTACCTTCTGACGGCCGGCACAAGAGTTTTCACCTGGACAACTCTGACCGGAACACCAAAAAGAATTTCACCCGGAACCTGGGCAAGAATCGGAGAAATGGATCCCGTTTCCCGCGCCTGGCTGATGCGCGGTGTGGGCCGAGGTCTTTTATGGACTGTCGGCAATCCAAAGCATCTTGAAATCGCCTTGAAAAACTTTGAAGGCTTATTGACCAATCAGGACAAAGACAATATTCTATGGGGAATGGGTTGGCAGATGCAGCGCCTGGAAGTTTCCAGGGATGTTTTGTCCGTATTTTCCAAAGAAGATACCGAAAAGATTCTGCTGGGTTTTAAAGCAAACCAGCGCTGGGAAGAAGACCCTGAAGCAAAAATAGGAGATTTATATGGGGGTTGATTCCTGCCCGGCCATTGAAATTAGCGGCGTTTCGAAGTCTTACCCTAAAAAAGCCGCTTACGACTTTTTTTCCTCCGGGAAGAAAGACCGCGTTCAAATCCTCCAGGATATCAACCTGACCGTCCGTCAGGGGGATGCCCTGGTCCTGATGGGCCCCAACGGATCCGGTAAAACAACTCTGCTTAAGCTGATTTCTTCGCTCGTCCTCCCCGATCAGGGCACGGTCCGGCTTTTTGGAAAAGATCACCAGAACCTCATGGCCGGAAAAAACAGGCTCCCGCTCAGCATTGTTCTGGGAGATGAAAGAAGTTTCTATTGGCGCCTGACCGGACGGCAGAATCTTGAATTTTTCGGCGCGCTTTACGAAATCCCCTCCCGTGAACTGAACCGCAAGATTCAGGAAGCGGAAAAGATTTTTGAAATGGACGATCTCGATAAACGCTATGAAATTTATTCGACAGGACAGAAATGCCGTCTGGCGCTGGCCCGCAGTTATATGGCCCATACCCAGCTGATCCTGATGGATGAGCCCACAAAAAGCCTGGACCACCACGCCAAAAATCAGCTGATGGACCTGATTCACCGCCTGAACACGAAGGAAGGGTGCACTTTCTTAATTGTCACCCACAACCTCCATGTCGCTCAGGTTCTGGGAACCAAATTCGCTTTTCTGAACTCCGGAAAGCTGATTCTTAAAGATTCTTTTTACGAATTCCGAAACTTTCTTATGACTCAGGAGCCTCCCCGCGATGTTTTTTAGAAAAGCCTGGTACTTCCTCAAAAGAGACATCCTGGAAGCTTTAAGCTATAAATCCCAGGTCATCCTGGAAACGGTCCAGATCATCGCGAACTGTTCAGTCTTTTTCTTTCTGGCCCAATATTTCAGGGCGGAACTTGAAAAAAGTTTTTTTGGAGGCACGAACGCGGCCAGCTACTTCCCTTACGTCCTGCTCGGAATGGCGTTCACGGACTTTCAGGCCATTTCCCTGAGGAGTTTCTCAAACACGATTTACAAGGAAATGGGCTATGGAACTCTTGAAGAAATCCTGGTGTCGAGGACAAGCCTTTTTCAGCTGATGCTGGCAAGTTTCATCTGGAGTATTCTCTACGCTTCCGCGAGAGTCTGCCTTTATATCGTGCTTGGACTTTTCGTCTTCAAGCTTCGCCTGCCCAATCTGCAGATTCTGCCGACGCTGACTGTTTTAGTCCTAACGATGAGCGCGACCGCCGGATTTGGACTTATCTCCGCGGGAAATGCCCTGCTTTTAAAACGCGGTGACCCGCTGGAATACGCGATACGGGGCTTGAGCAAGCTTTTTTCCGGAGTCTATTTCCCGGTATCTATTCTGCCGGTCTGGATTCAGGGAGTTTCCTGGCTTCTCCCGCTGACACCCGCGCTCAAAGGCATCAGAAAGTGCATCATGGAAAGCGGTGGTTTCGGAGACATTGCCCCCGAAATCCTGATTCTTCTTGCATTTTCAGTGCTGACGATTCCGGTGGGAATTTTTTATTTCCATTGGACCTTCTATAAAGCGCGCCGTGAAGGCCTGCTGAATTTCGCCTAGCCAACACCCGACTCTTTAATCCCCGAAGGAAGTTCCAACCTGCCGGCAGGCTTTAAGAAGAGGATCATTCAAAGGAACTGTCTTTATCTTTTTAACAGCCTTAATCAGAGGGACTGACGTAATCTCCTGCCCTTTCAGGCAGACCATCCGGCCGAATTGACCGCGTGTTAAAAGCTCCACGGCATGGGTGCCGAAAAGCGTTCCCAGATTGCGGTCAAAAGCTGTGGGAGAACCTCCGCGCTGAATATGCCCCAGAACCGCGGCCCTGGCTTCAATACCCGTGTGCTTTTCTATTTCTTCCGCCAGTTGTTCCCCGATTCCGCCAAGTTTGATGGGGTAAGGATTTTTAGGGTCACGCGCGCGGACAATGGCCCGTCCGCCGGCAGGATGAGCGCCTTCAGCAACGACCACAATGCTGAAGCGCTTGCCCATTCGCGACCTGTGGGTCACTTCATTGTAAATCACGCTGGTCTTAAAAGGGATTTCAGGAATCAGGATCACATCCGCCCCGCCGGCCACGCCCGCGTGCAGCGCGATCCAACCGGCGTTTCTTCCCATAACCTCAAGAATCATAACCCGGTGGTGAGAAGCCGCGGTGGTATGAAGGCGGTCCACAGCTTCAGTCGCTGTGGAAACGGCTGTGTGGAATCCAAACGTAAAATCCGTCTCCGAAAGATCGTTATCGATGGTCTTGGGAATTCCGACAACGGGAATTTTCATTTCGGAAAATTTCCTGGCTGAACCCAGCGTGCCGTCGCCGCCGACCACTACCAGCGCGTCGAGCTCCCAGTCACGGATATTGCGGACCGCGTACGAGGAACAATCCCGGAAAACAACTTTCCCCTTTTGGAGAACCGGAACCTTGAAAGGATTGGCGGTGTTGGAGGTCCCCAGGATGGTGCCTCCGTGAGTCAGAATTCCTGAAACATCGTAGGAGTTTAAAAAGCGGGCCCGCTTCTGGAGAAGTCCTTCGTAGCCGTCTTCAATTCCCAGAACTTCAATTTGGTGCTCATGACGCGCCGTTTTAACCACCGCGCGAATCACGGCATTCAGGCCGGGGCAATCGCCCCCGCCTGTTAAAATGCCGATTCTACTAAGGGATTTTTTTTTCAAACCGCTTAGCGAAGATACTGAAGTTCTTCCCCGGTATTAGGATCATACTTGTAGCGATCCGGGAAAGTCTGGCCTGTACGGGGATTATATTTATTGTGAATTTCCTGGGCCGCGTTCTGCTGTACCGGCTGCTGATAATTCGCCGCCGGCTGCTGCTGATTGTAGGGTTGAGGCGTGTACTGCGATTGATACTGCTGCTGCATCATTTCCTGACGCATTTCACTGCGAAGCTGTTCCTTCTGACGGCGCTGAGATTCACCGACCAGAGCTCCAGCCAGAGCGCCCGCGCCCGCGCCAATAGCGGTTCCAGCGCCCGCATGACCGGTCTGGTTGCCAATAATCGCGCCCAAGCCCGCGCCTAAACCGCCTCCTAAAAGAGCGCCGCCTTCACGTTCGGTAAGACCGCCGCTTCCTTCACCGGTTGCACAGCCGGACATTAAAACCATGGTAATAAGACCCAACGCGATCATTTGACGCTTCATAACCAATGCCTCCTGGACATTTTAACCCCTCTTAGGGGCGGTTGATGCTTGATAAGACGTAAGAAAACGGTCCTTCATTCAAAAATCGGAAGTGGAGCTATTATATAGAATTCGGTGGGGTTTTGAATGAAATTTTTACCCCTCACAGGCTATTACGCCTCAGAAGGGCTTCCGGTTTGCGTATTCTTGAAAGTTCCCAGCCACTTCAGCAGGCGCTTTGAAACCTGGGCTTTAGACTGGTTCTTCAAACGCAGGGTATGCCCCTGGCGGTCCATAAAAGCCGTATTAATCTTCCGGTTGCCGAAAGGAATATGCGCCGCGCTGTAATAATTAGCCACAATCCCGTCCAAATGCTTGCGCCGGACCTTCTCACGGGCATTCCCAAGCCAGTTCTGGGTTTCCAGGCAAAACCCGATCACAGTCCGTTTTCCCTTTTTATGGGCCAGTCCCGCCACAATGTCGGGTGTCTGTTTCAGCAGGAATTGTTTTGTTTTGAGGCGTTTGATTTTTTGGGTTTTCGGGTGAGCCGGAGTGAAGTCACAAACCGCGGCGCTCATAATCAAAACATCATGACGCGGAAAATATTTCCGGCAGGCTTTCTGCAGTTGAGCCGCGCTCGTGATCGAAACAAATTTAACACCGGCCGGCGCGGGCAAAGCCGTCGGTCCGCTGATCAGCGTAACTTTATGGCCTGCGGCACGGGCCGTGCGGGCCAGAGTGTACCCCATTTCTCCCGTCGAAACATTTGAGAGAAACCGGACGGGGTCCAGCATTTCACGCGTAGGTCCGGCTGTAATCAAAATTCTGAGATTTTTTTTCATGCTCGAAAAAAACAGATTATCTGAGATGCTTCTTCAGAGTCTGAAGGATAGCGGAATTTGAGGAAATATGACCGATGGCTTCTTTACCGCAAACCAGATGACCTTCAACCGGATTCACGAAGTGATAGCCGATGGATTTAAGCTTCTGGATATTCTGACGCGTAATCGGATGGGTGTACATATGATCATTCATGGCGGGCGCCAGAATGACAGGCTTGCGGGCGGCTAAAAGGATGCAGCTGCCAAGATCATCAGCCATTCCAGCCGCGAGCTTGGCAATGAAATCAGCCGAAGCGGGAGAAACCAAAATGGCATCGGCCTCTTCAGCCAAAGAAGTGTGAAGAACGCTGTAGGGGGTATCGGCCGAAAAAAATTCGGAATAAACGCGTTCCCCCGAAATCGCGCGCAATACCAACGGCGTAATAAACTGCTTAGCGGACTCGGTCATGACACAAACGACCCGGAGCCCTGCCTCGCGCATGTCCTGAACCAGATCCCCGGCTTTGTAAGCCGCGATGGACCCGGTCAGGATATGAACGACCGTTTTAGGACGCTGACTTTTTGCTTTTGGGCTTAGTTTCTTCATACCGAACTTTACCCGCGGCCACTTCTTCAAGCGCGACCGTTGAAACCTTCTTGGAGCTGGTTTTCACAAGAGGCTGAGCATTCTGCGACAGCTCATTGGCGCGTGCGGCCGCCGTAAGGGTGAGCTTGTAAATGCTTGTCTCCGGTGTCTTGATCAGTTTTTCAAGCGCGATATACGACATAGTTATTGACCCCTTTCCTTTTCAAACGATTTAATAGCTTCTTCAATCTCCAGGACTGTCTGTTCCAGGTTCTGGTTGACCACCGCGTGGTCGTAAGACCCGGCTTCTTTGATCTCTTCCTGAGCTACTTCAATCCGCCGGTCAATCTGCTCAGGAGATTCCGTGTTCCGCCCTTCCAGCCTCTCGCGAAGCACTTTCACGGAGGGCGGCAGCACAAACAATGTCAGCAGAGGAATGTTTTTATCCGCCGTTTTTCTGATTTTCTTGGTTCCCTGCACATCAATCGCGAGGATCACGTTTTTGCCTTTAGCCAGGCAATCAAGAACAAATGATTTGGGAGTCCCGTAATCCTGGTCAAAAACCTGCGCGTACTCCAGAAAAGCGCCGTCCTCAACCATCTTTTTAAACGCTGTCCGGTCAGTGAAGATATAATCTTCGCCGGGTTTTTCACCGACCCTCGGGGGGCGGGTTGTTACTGAAATAGAACGAACCCAATCCGGGTTGCGTTTCAGCAGGCGGTCCACAATCGTGGTTTTACCGCAGCCTGAAGGCGCGGAAATCACGATCAAAAAGCCCTTGGATTCCTCAGCTGACGCCGGAGAATCCGCGTTACTCGATATTTTGGATTTGCTCGCGGATTTTTTCAAGTTCGCCTTTGATAAAAACCACTTCCGTAGCAATTTCAAAAAGCTGTGCCTTGGAAGCCATCGTATTCACTTCCCGGTTCATTTCCTGACAGATAAAATCAAGTTCACGGCCGACTTCAGCGTTTCCCTTCAACCGGCTGCGGAAAAGATCCAGATGACTGGCCATCCGGACCAGCTCTTCCGTAATATCGGAGCGTTCAGCCAGGAAAGCGACTTCCCGCTCGACTCTTTCGAGATCCTGCTGTTTTTCACCCAGCAAAGCCTCAAGACGCGCCAGCGTTTTCTTGAAAACCGTTTCCGTTTTCGACTTCGCCAGCTTTTCGATTTTACTGACAGCCTGGGCAATCTGAGTCAGGCGTTTATCGATATCGGAAGCGAGCTTACGGCCTTCTTCTTCTTTGGCTTTGGTCGCCGCGGCCAGCGCTTTGACCACCGTCTTTTTAATTTCAGGCCAGCGCTTTTCCGGGTCTTTTTCCTGTTCATGGCTGGAAAAAACTCCGGGCAGCTTTAAAACCTGCTCAATGGAAATTTCACCGGACAGCTTGAATTTTTTCTGGAGCTGCCGGGCGGCCGTCAGGTAAGTCTTGACCGCGTCCTCATTCACTTCCACTTTCGGGTAATCTTTGGCTCCGCGCTCGAGGTTAACGCCGACTGTAACCTTCCCCCTGCACATCTCTGTCTGAACCGCGTCGCGAATCCGGGTTTCAAGAGCAGCCACACTCTGCGGTAATTTGACCGAAAACTCAAAGTAACGGTGATTTAAAGAACGTATTTCCACCGTCCAGGTGCCGTCTTTCGAGGGAACACTGGCCCGGGAAAAGGCCGTCATGCTTCGAACCATAAACTCTGGCCAACCTCAGGTTTTAGCGTCTAAAAAGATTAGAGGGGGCGGGTTTCAGCAACCCGCCCCCTATAGAGATAAATCCAAAATGACTGAATTGAATGAGGCGCATTATAGGAAGTCTGCCCCGGAGTGTCAAGACCGGTATTCTGGCCCCAGGGGGCCTTCCTAGGCCAGGGACTCGATAATCTCGGCCGCCGCCTTACGGGGCTGAGCCGCTGTATAGATAGGCCGGCCAATGACCATATAGTCACAACCCGCCTGAATGGCATCTTTAGGGGTGAAAGTCCTTTTCTGGTCCCCTTTGTCACTTCCGCCCGGCCGGATTCCCGGTGTCACAATCTTGAAATCCTTGGGCAATTTTCCCCGGATCAAGCCGATCTCCTGGGGAGAACAAACGACGCCATCCAGCCCCGCCTTATCGGCCATTCCGGCTAAATGAAGAACCTGATCGTTCAGAGAGCGTTTAATCCCCAGGTCTTCAGCCATGTCTTTTTCCGTATGACTGGTTAGAATCGTAACCCCGATCACGATAGGCTTCTTCTTTCCCTTAGCCCGCTGATCGACCGTTTTGCGGACCTCTTTCATCATTTCAAACCCGCCCAAAGTATGGACATTAAACATATCCACTTCGTGTTCGCAAATAACCGCGGCTGTCTTGGCCACCGTGTTGGGAATGTCATGAAGCTTCAAATCCAAAAATACCTTACCGCCGTTTTTTTTAACCAGCTCAACGGCCTGCCAGCCGTGCGCGGAAAACAACTCAAGGCCGACTTTAAAATAACTGATGATTCCGTCCATCTCTTTGACCAGCTTTTTTACGACGTCAAGGCTGGGGGTATCAAGCGCGAGAATGATTTTATTTTGATTTTTACGTTCTACTTTCATAAATCACCCATTCACTGAACAGTCCTCTTTACCTGGAATTTTAAGCGATCCCCGGAGTTCGCTCAGGGCGCTTATTTTATTTTCACGGCAGTAATCCGAAATACCGCTGAGAATATCCATGGTCGAGGACGGGTTGACAAAATTCGCTGTTCCTACCGCCAAAAGATCGGCTCCTACGATCAAAAACTCAAGTGCGTCCTGAACGCTCATAATCCCGCCTGAGGCAATAATAGGAACCCGAAAATTCTTCTTAACCTCATACACGTACCGCAAGGCAACCGGCTTAATAGCAGGGCCGCTTAATCCCCCCGTCACATTGGCGATCCGGGGAGTGCGCTTGTAAATATCAACGGACATACCTTTAAGCGTATTGATCAGGCTTAAACCGTCCGCGCCGGCTTTGATGCAATCGCCCGCGATTTCAAGCACGTCGCCAAGTTCCGGGGAAAGCTTGGCAAAAATTACCATATCAGTCAGACCGCGGACGGTTTTAATCACATCCGTAATGCGTTCACGCTTGCGGATAAAAGACGCTCCGCCGGCCTCCACGTTCGGGCAGGAAAGATTCAGTTCAAGAGCCTTCACCACCTTACGTTCACGATTCAGTGTCTGAGTCAGCTTGGCGAAATCCTCAGGCTCTTCCCCAGCGATGTTCACGATTAAAGGCGTGTTGACCTTCGCGAAATGAGGGATTTTATTCTCGACAAAATCCTGGAGCCCCTTGTTTTGAAGTCCAATCGCGTTCAGCATCCCGCTGGCCGTTTCACAGATACGAGGCATCGGATTGCCTTTGCGTGGCTTAACCGTGATGGTCTTGGTAATGACCGCGCCCATTTTTTCATAATCCACAAAATCACGGTATTCATCCATTACCCCGAAGGTTCCGGAGGCCACCGTTAAAGGATTGCGAAAGACCAGATCGCGGATTTTAAGGGAGAGATCGGGCTTAGTCACAAATACTCGCCTCCGGATCCAAGTCTTCAAAAGAAAACACCGGCCCCTTCACGCAAGAAGGGGTCCAGCCCTCTTTGGTTTTCACCATACAGCCAAGGCAGGCTCCAATGGCACAGGCCATCGGTTTATCCAGCGAAGCTTCACCTTCGATACCGTGCTTGCGCGCCATGTTGATCACAGCCTGCATCATGACATTGGGGCCGCAGGTCTGAATAAAAAGATTCTCCGGGCCTTCCTTTTTAATAATCTGATCCAGCAGAAGCGTGACGAAACCTTTCGCGCCGTAACTGCCGTCATTGGTGGCGTAAAGGATTTTCCCCTTCACTTTGGCGAGCTCTTTAGCGGGAAGAACTTCGGCTTTGGACTTGGTACCAATCAGGAGATAATGTGTGCCGGTTTTTTCAGCCAGAAATACAAGCGGAGGGACACCGACTCCCCCGGCCACCAGAATCCGTTTTTTGTTTTTGGGAAGCTTGGCGCGGAAAGGCCGGCCCTGAGGCCCCATGATTTTTAAAATATCGCCTTTTTGTTTCTGTGCCAGCTGGGCAGTCCCGCGCCCAAGCACTTCATACAGGACTTCCATTTTCCGCCCGGAAGCGCGGTAGTAGCTGAAGGGTCTTCGAAGAAAGGGGTCAAGCGAAGGCTGAATCAGAACATTCATAAACTGACCCGGCTCAACTTTCAGCGCGCGGGCCGATTCGAATGTCAGTTTGTAATATTTACCGTTAACCCGCCGGTTATCGGCAATCTTAACAGCTTCATCAATCATGACCGTGACGAAGCCGGCTGGGCCGTTTTCTTGCTCAGCTGCGGATGATAATCCTGAAGGGCTTTGACATCCAATCCCTTACCGCGCACGGCTTCTAAGGCCACGGTCGCGGCGCGTCCGGCATTCAGCGTGGTGATGCAGGGAATGTTAAACGATACCGCGAGTGAGCGGATTTTAGATTCATCCAAAAACGGCCCCTTACCCATCGGGGTATTGATGATCAATTTCACTTCACGGTTCCGGATTTTGTCCTCAATATTCGGCCGGCCTTCCGCGATTTTTAAAACGACTTCCGCGGGAATTCCCTGCGCCTGAAGCGTGGCCGCGGTTCCCCGAGTGGACACAATCGGATAACCCAGCTCGTGAAACTTTTTGGCGATCGGAACAATTTTCTCACGGTCAGCAGGCTTGACGCTGATAAAAACCTTGCCCGCGTCCGGAATGTGCGAAGAAGCCGCGTCTTGAGATTTGTAAAACGCGCGGGGAAAATCCACGTCAATCCCCATGACTTCACCGGTGGATTTCATTTCGGGAGAAAGAATAATGTCCACGCCCGGAAATTTCACAAACGGGAAAACGGATTCCTTAACAGCCGTATGCGTGGGCACCACTTCTTTGGTAAAGCCAAGTTCCTGAAGGGTCTTGCCTCCCATGACCTTGGAAGCCAGCTTGGCCAACGGCACGCCGATGGTTTTGCTGACAAAAGGCACGGTGCGCGAAGCGCGAGGATTGACTTCCAGGCAGTAAATCGTGTCGCCCTTTAAGGCATACTGCACGTTCATCAGCCCTTTGATTTCCAGCTCAGCGCCGATCTGTTTGGTTTTGCTCATGATTTCTTCAATCAATTCCTTCTTGAGTGAAAACGGAGGAATGACCGACGCACTGTCACCGGAATGAATCCCCGCTTCTTCAATATGCTCCATGACGGCGCCGATCACGTAAGTCTTCCCGTCTCCCAGCAAATCTACGTCAACTTCCACGGCGTCTTCCAGAAACTTATCAATCAGCACAGGGTGTTCATCACTGGCTTCCACAGCCGTGACCATGTACTTCGTCAGGCCGGCTTCATCGTAAACGATTTCCATCGCCCGGCCGCCCAGCACATACGAAGGCCGGATCACCACGGGATAACCAATGCGGTCCGCGATATCGCGGGCTTCATCACGCGTGCGCGCGATTCCATTAGCCGGCTGTTTTAATCCGATTTTTTCCAGAAGCTTCTTGAATTTATCGCGGTCTTCAGCGGTATCAATGGCTTTCACCGAAGTTCCCAGAATTTGAACGCCATGAGCTTCTAAACCTTTGGCCAAATTCAAAGGTGTCTGCCCCCCGAGCTGGACAATCACGCCAACCGGTTTCTCACGCTCATAAATATTTAAAACGTCTTCAAGCGTAAGCGGTTCAAAAAATAATTTGTCTGAAGTGTCATAATCCGTGCTGACCGTTTCAGGGTTGGAGTTAACCATGATGGTTTCATACCCCAACTCTTTAAGCGCGAAAGCCGCGTGCACACAGCAGTAGTCAAACTCAATTCCCTGCCCAATCCGGTTCGGCCCCCCGCCCAAAATCATGATCTTGGGCTTCGCGCTGTCAGTAGCCTCATCTTCATCTTCGTAAGTTGAGTAGTAATAAGGAGTAAAAGCTTTGAATTCCGCGGCGCAAGTATCCACCAGTTTATAGACGGCAATCACTCCATTGGCTTTGCGGAAAGCCCGCACTTCATTTTCACTCTGGCCCCAGTAAAAAGCCAGCTGGCGGTCGGAAAAACCCATGCGCTTGGCTTTCTTTAAAAGCCCGGCCTGAGCATCCACATTGCCCTTGGCTTCCAAAAGCTTTTTTTCCATTTCCACGATCTGCTGAATCTGAACCAGGAACCACGGATCCACGGCGCTGATCTGGTAAATTTCTTCGACCGAATACCCAGCCATCATGGCGTATTTCAGATAGAAGATCCGGTGCTCGGTTGGAGTCGCCAGCGCCTTCTTCATCTTGGCGCGGAGATCTTCATCCTTCGGAGCATTCTTGGCAAAAGCAACGTACTCTTCCCGGGTCTTGAGCGCGAGGTCAAACACCTTATCTTTGCCGTCACCGCCCAAACCAAACCGTTTGGTTTCGAGCGAGCGCAAACCTTTTTGAAGAGCTTCTTTAAAAGTCCGTCCGATCGACATCGCTTCGCCGACCGATTTCATCTGAGTCGTCAGCGTGCTGTTAACACCTTCGAATTTTTCAAACGTAAAGCGCGGAATCTTCACCACACAGTAGTCAATCGACGGCTCGAATGAAGCCGGCGTGTACTTGGTGATGTCATTGGGGATTTCGTCCAGCGTGTAGCCGACCGCGAGCTTGGCCGCGAACTTGGCGATCGGAAAACCGGTCGCTTTTGAAGCCAGCGCGGAAGAACGCGACACTCGAGGGTTCATCTCAATGACGGTCATTCGGCCGGTTTTGGGATTAATCGCGAACTGAATATTGGAACCGCCGGTTTCAACGCCGATTTCAGAAATAATCTTCTTACCGGCATCCCGCATGCGCTGATATTCCTTATCCGTCAGCGTCTGAGCCGGAGCCACCGTAATCGAATCACCGGTGTGGACGCCCATAGGGTCCAGGTTTTCGATCGAGCAGATCACAACAAAGTTATCATGCTTGTCGCGCATCACTTCCAGTTCATATTCTTTCCAGCCAAGAATCGACTCTTCAATTAAAACTTCATGCACCATGCTCGAATCAATACCCACCTGAGCGGTCTTGATCAATTCATCCCGGTTGTAGCAAACACCGCTTCCGGAACCGCCTAGAGTGAAGCTGGCACGGACAATCACGGGGTAACCCAGTTTCTCAGCCTGCGCCAGCGCTTCTTCAACGGAGTAGGCAAAGCCGCTGCGGGGAAGGTCAAGGCCGATTTTTTCCATCGCTTTCTTGAAAAGTTCCCGGTCTTCGGCTTTTTTAATCGCGTCATAGTTGGCGCCAATCAGCTCCACGCCGTATTTTTTGAAAACTCCCTGCTCATACGCCTGAACCGCGAGGTTGAGGCCGGTTTGACCGCCCATGGTGGGAAGACAGGCATCAGGGCGTTCTTTCGCGATAATTTTCTCAAGATATTCCACGGTCAAAGGTTCTACGTAAGTGCGGGCCGCGGTTTCCGGGTCAGTCATAATCGTGGCCGGATTGGAATTAATCAGAACCACTTCATACCCTTCTTCGCGAAGCACTTTGCAGGCCTGAGTGCCGGAATAATCAAATTCACAGCCCTGGCCGATAATGATCGGGCCTGAACCGATAAGCAGGATTTTTTTAATATCTGTCCGTTTAGGCATTTTCCACCATCTCCCGGAATCTTCCGAATAAGTAATCGCTGTCATGCGGACCGGGCGAATTTTCCGGATGATACTGCACTGAAAACACCGGATATTTCTTGTGCGCAAGCCCCTCACAGCATTGGTCGTTTAAATTGGTGTGCGTCACTTCAACATCCTTGGGCAAAGACCCGGGATCCACCGCGAACCCGTGATTTTGCGACGTGATTTCAATTTTGCGGGTTTTCAGATCCATCACAGGGTGATTACCGCCCCGGTGGCCGAACTTCAGCTTGGAAGTCGTACCGCCCAGCGCCAAGCCGAGCATTTGATGGCCAAGGCAAATTCCAAAAATAGGTTTCTTCCCGACCAGCTCTTTCACAGTCTTCACGACATAATCCACCGCGGCAGGATCGCCGGGACCGTTGGAAAGAAAGATTCCGTCCGGCTTATTCTCCAGAATTTCCTGAGCGCTGGTTGAAGCGGGAACCACACGCACCTGAAACCCGTGCTGATTTAATTTCCGGAGAATATTTTTTTTGATTCCGCAGTCCACAGCCACGACCTTGAAAATCTTTTTGTTCTGACTGGGATCTCCCCACTCAAAACCGTTTTCAAGACCTTCCGTGAAATCGTAAGGTTTCTGGCAGGTGACTTCCTTAACCAAATCGACGCCGACAATACTGGGCGAATCCTGAGCTTTTTTAACGAGGCGTTTATGATCACCGTCAACGGTGGAGATAATTCCTTTTTTGGCGCCGTGATCGCGCAAATGCTTGACCAGTTTGCGCGTATCAATCTCCTGAATGCCGATTTTCCCGTGACGTTTAAGATAAGCGGAAAGCGTTTCTTCAGAGCGGTAATTGCTCACAACCGGGCTGAGCTCGCGGACGATAAACCCTTCGGCCCAGATTTTTCCGGCCTCTTCGTCCTTGGCCGTAATTCCGTAATTGCCGATATGCGGATAGGTCATGGTGACCAGCTGACCTTTATAGGAGGGGTCCGTCAGGATTTCCTGATATCCGGTCAAAGAAGTGTTAAAAACCACCTCACCGTAAATTTCCCCTTCTGCGCCAAAACCTTCCCCTTCAAAAACAACCCCGTCTTCAAGTGCCAGCCAAGCCTTCATGATTCGTATCTCCACAGTTTTCCCGCGCACAAAGTCGCTTTGACTTTCCCCTTGAGCGTCATTCCAAGGAAGCAGGAATTTTTCGATTTGGATTCAAACTCGTTGTCTTTGACTTCCCATTTTGCGGTGATATCCACGAGGGTTAAATTCGCTTCCGCGCCCTTTTCCAGACTTCCGAAACCGGAACCCAGGCCCAGAATTTGCGCCGGCTTTAAAGACATCACTTCCACAATTCTTGCCAACGGCCATTTTTCGTTATCATAAAGCTCCGTCAGCGCGACCGCAAGGGCTGTTTCGAGTCCCGTGACGCCGAACGGCGCGTCATCAAACTCTTTCATTTTTTCTTCGTCCGTGTGAGGCGCGTGATCGGTCGCGATACAGTCAATCACACCCTCTTTAAGGGCCTTGCGCAATGCGTCAATATCCTCCTGCGTCCGCAGGGGCGGATTCATTTTACAGCAAGTGTTATAACCTTCAACCGCTTCATCATTAAGCATCAGGTGATGCGGTGTAACCTCAGCCGTAACCGGAAGCTTCTCCGCTTTAGCCCGGCGGATCAGCTCCACCGCGCGCGCCGTTGACACATGGCAGACATGCAATTTACCTTTGGTCAGGCGGGCGAGTTCGATGTCACGCGCGACCGCAACTTCTTCGCTGGCTCCCGGAATTCCTTTGAGGCCGAGCTTTGTGGAAGTTAAACTTTCGTTCATAACGCCCCCGCCCGAAAGCCGGCGGTCTTCGGCGTGCGTCATCACGATCAAATCCAGCATGGAGGCGTATTCCAAAGCGCGGCGCATCAGAAGAGAATCGGCAACCCAGTCTCCGTCGTCAGTCACTGCCACAATCCCCGCCTGCTTCAAGTCGGCCATTTCCGAAAGCTCCTTGCCCTCACGGCCTTTGCTGATGGTTCCTGCCGGGAAAATGTGGTACGGCACTTCCTTGGCTTTACGGATGATGTTATCGATAACAGCCTGATGATCGCAAGCCGGCAGCGTGTTGGGCATTGAAACCGACGCCACAAATCCGCCCCGAAGTGCCGCTTTCGAGCCAGTCTGAATGGTTTCCTTGCCTTCCTGCCCCGGTTCGCGGAAATGCGTGTGCAAATCAATCAGCCCAGGAAACAAATGCAAGCCCTTGGCTTCCAGCACATCTTCGCCGTTCTTGGGAATCTCTTTGGCAATTTCAGAAATATTCCCCCCGCGGATCAGGACATCAAAAATACCGTCCCGTTTATTTTTAGGGTCAACCACATGGGCACCGCGAATTAAAAGGTTCATTCTTCTTTCATCCCTTCGCTTGAAGATCCGGTCAGCAGAAAAAGAACTGCCATTCGGACCGCAAGACCGTTAGTGACTTGATCTAAAATCACAGAGGCCGGACCGTCCACAATTTCGCTCGTAATCTCAATTCCGCGGTTAACCGGGCCCGGATGCATGATCATGACGTCCGGTTTCGCGTTTTTCAAAATATGCCGGTTGATCTGATAGGCGCGGGCATATTCCCGGATACTCGGAAAGTAGGAATCCTTTTGGCGCTCCAGCTGAATGCGCAGAAGGTTGATTACGTCAGCGTCTTTAACCGCTTCTTTCAAGTCCGTCATAACCCGGACACCCAGTTTTTCCAGCCCCACAGGGAGAAGCGTTTTGGGACCGCATACAGTCACCTGCGCGCCCAGTTTGGTCAAACCCCAAATATTTGACCGCGCGACCCGGCTGTGAAGAATATCTCCGACAAACGTAATTTTAGCGCCGGCAATCTTCCCTCTTTTTTCCAACACCGTAAACATATCAATCAGGGCTTGTGTCGGATGTTCATTGATACCATCCCCCGCGTTAATAACGCTAGCCTTGAGATGCCGGCTAAGGCGGTGGGGGGCCCCGGAGGAGCCGTGGCGCATAACCACCACGTTCACTTTTAAGGCTTCGATATTGTGAGCGGTATCAACGAGGCTTTCCCCTTTAACAACACTGGAAGTTGAAGACGCGACGTTAATGCTGTCGGCACTCAACCGTTTTTCGGCCAGCTCAAAAGAAATCCGGGTACGCGTACTGGGCTCAAAGAAGAGATTGGCAACCGTCTTCCCGCGCAGAGCGGGAACTTTTTTAACGGAACGAAGGGAAATTTCCTGGAAAGATTTGGCCGTTTGAAGAATAAGCTCGATTTCTTCTTTTGAAAGATCGCGCAAGCCGAGCAGGTCTTTGCGTGTCCACTTCACCTGACTCACGATTTCACCTTCTCAATCACAACCGCTTCATCCTTGCCGTCCTTCTCAGCCAAACGAAGGACCACCTGCTCATTTTGAGAAGTCGGAACATTCTTGCCGATATAGTCGGCCTTGATCGGAAGCTCCCGGTGACCGCGGTCGATAAGCACTGCCAGCTGAATGGCTTTGGGCCGGCCAAAATCAATGACGGCGTCCAAGGCAGCGCGAATCGTGCGCCCTGTGTAAAGCACATCATCAACCAAAACCACGATTTTCCCGGTGACATCTTCAGGAAGTTTGGTTTCACGGATTTCAGGCACAGTACCGATCTCGCCAAGATCGTCGCGGTAGAGAGTGATATCGAGCATTCCCAGAGGAACTTCTTTTTTCTCAATATCCCGAATCGATTTCCGCAGACGTTCAGCCAGAAAAACACCGCGGGTGCGGATACCGACCAGGATTAAATTCTCAATACCGTGATTGCGTTCCAGGATTTCATGAGCAATGCGGGTAATGGCGCGCTGGACAGCGTCCTGATCGAGAATGAAGCGTTCTTTCACAATCCGCCTCCAGGCACAAAAAAACCCCGGCGGGCGCAGGGGGTAAGCGAAAGATAAGTTTTTTTTGAAACGTTTTTCATAAGGTTCCTTTTCAGGTGTCTCAGCACCTGATTAAAAGGCGTAAGCGGCAAGCGCTTACGAGTTTCCAAACTATACCGGAGAGCTTCCGGAAAGTCAAGACTGGAAAAATGCCGTCGCCGAATCGGTATTCCTTAAACCGATACGGCGAGGCACTTGCGCATAAGTGAAAGTGAGAAGGCTTTTTCTATAAGCCGAGTTCTGTCGGCCCGGTTGCCCGGACCGTGACGGCCATCTATCTGGGACTGGAATTGCTTCCAGCCTCTCGCGGCCTACCCGCGGAAGCAGTCAAGCACTGTGCTTCTCGTATGCTCCGGCTCCTATGAGCCGGAGCGGAGAAACGTTCCTGAACTTGAAGTTCAGGAACTCCGCCTATTTGGCCTTTCTTCGCGTAGAGATTGCCGCGTTTCACCCCGTTCCAAGGTTTACCTTGGTCCGGACTCGTCTCTGTGGCTCTACCTGTGCCTAAGCCCAGGTACGTCACGGGCGAAACTTGAAGTTTCACTCCTGAACGTTTGATCCTATCCGGTAAACTGCACCGAACGACGGGTGTTACCCGCTACGCTGCCTGATGAAGCTCGGACTTTCCTCCCCTGCCGAAGCAGGAGCGGCCGTCCAAAAAAGCCTTCTCAAAAGAGCAAGATCCCTAAGACCCCTGAGCGGAGCCGGGATTTTCAATTTCTTTCAACTGGGCTTCTGAAAAATTAGCCCAGACCAATTCAGGATGTTCGGTCATAACCCGTTTAAAAATAGATTTGGCTTCGTCCACATGCCCCAAAGCCAGATGGCATTTGGCCATATAATACTGGGCGATAACCGCAAGATTGCCTTCGGGATTCTCGTCAATATAAGCCTGATAGCGAGGAAGGGCTTTATCATATTGTTTGCGGTTGTAATAGGCTTCCGCTTCCGAATAATTCCCAAAATAAAAGTCTTCCGGCCCCCGGCGCTTCATTCGCGCGCAGCCGGATGTCATAAAAATAGCCAGAATCAGGATTAAGCAAATCTGCTTTTTCATAGGGGCCATTGTATCAAATGGGGATACGAAAAAAAAGCCCCGGTTTATGTGTCCCCACTGCTTCACATAAACCGGGGCGTTACTGCGTCAGTTAGCGATTAAGCGAACTGGTAAATCAACTCAGCGCCAATCGTAGACTGCGTCGACTGAGCGTTGAAAGGATTCTGTCTGTTGGACTTATCGAAACGATATTCCAACCGGCCAGTAAGACCGTCATAGATCTTGTAATCCGTACCGAAGGTCATTTCCCAAGTCGTGGTAGAAACGCCGGTCACACCACCGTTGAGAGCCTGGGTGCGGAAGTAATCAGGATCACGGAACACTTCGAAGCGGTAAACCCAGCCCCATTTTTCCGTAAGCTGATAACGCACATAACCCGCCCATCCCCACCAGAAAGCGTTGCCGCTTGTATCTTCGCTGGTCGGAGGGTTGATATCGAGGATCACGTTGTTTTGACGATGCTGATTGCCGAAAGTCAATTCGGACTTGAAGGCAAGCTTATCCGTAGCATCCCAACCAAGAACGTTGGACATAAGGAAACGCTTGTGGCTGCTCTGACGGTTGTTCTCAGGGCCAAAATAGATTGAGGACATCCAGGTAACATTATCCAGCGGGTTGACACCAAGGCCGAATTCCATGGTCTTGTACTGGTTGTTATCGATAACGTTGTCCCAACCATTGTTCACGCCCAAGTAAGCAGTCGCCTTACCATTGAAAAGCTGGTAAGCGGTGCGGATACCGGTGTGACCCAGCGGAGCGCCGAGGTTGAAGGTCAGAGAACGGGAAATATTCCAGTTATCCGTGGCCTTGATGACTTCGAGACCAGCCAAAGTAACAAAACGGCCGACCTTGATATCAATCGTCTTGCCAAAGATATCGTTGTCACCGATAAAGCTCAATGGCGCAACAACGTCAATGTAAGCTTCGATCGGGGTCATCCAGTCAGCGCTGACACCAGTCGTAGAAGCATTGAGCGCGCGCGCATCCTGCCCCATCAGCATATCAAGTTTGAAACCGACTCCGCCTTCAGGATTCGCATCCTTGGAGAAGGTCAGGTCAAACTGGTTAACGCTGAAAGTATCCATGTTGTTGTCAAAAGCGCGAAGATTGTTACCAACACCTGTACCGGCACCCGGGTTTGTGCTCTGGCGGGTAAGGTTTTGGTTATACTGAACAGCCGCATAACCGCTCATATTAATATCCTGAGCAGTGTGGATCAGGCCGCCAGTGGATTCAGACGGAGACTTCACATAACCGCCGGTGCTTTCAGCCGGACGGGAGGCGAGGGCCTGGACCTGCTTCTGCAGATCTGAAATTTTGCTGTTGAGGTCGTTGACGTGGCTCTTGAGAGCGACGACTTCGTTTTCATCCGCAAACGCGGGAAAAACGATTGAAAGGGACAGGATAAGCATCCCGATCAGACTCTTGGTGAACTTGCTCATTGTTTCCTCCGTTTTAAATCTTGGTTTGTTTTGCAATGTCAAAATCCCGTAAAGCTGGAACGATTCTAAACAAAACCCATGCCAAGTCAAATATAAAATATTCTTTTTACCGTTAAATTACCTTTTCCCCCGACAAAGAAATTTATCTCACGTTCCGGTATTAAAAATCGACTAACCAAAACTGAAGCTTGAGCACCAATTTCGTATTTTTTTAAACGGAATTGTTAATCGAGATCGATTTTATCGGCCGTTCAAGGGGTGGGTTTGCTTCTATATATAGTGCCTTCACCGTCCATAGCTTCATTGGCCGTGACGACGAGGTACTTGCGCAAGGGCCTATGCAAAATGCGGTCACAGGACGAAACCTGTAAGTGCACTCGCCGGCCGAAGCCTTCCTTGGGCTTCGCCGGCGACGTACTTGCACATCGGTGCAAGTGCGGCCACCACGACTCGAACGTGGAACCAAGGGATTATGAGTCCCCTGCTCTAACCATTGAGCTATGGCCGCA
>CAYLPP010000018.1:0-39695 GCA_964385615.1 uncultured bacterium
ACGTGGAACCAAGGGATTATGAGTCCCCTGCTCTAACCATTGAGCTATGGCCGCAGGTATTGGGAGAAGATTGCTCAGCTGGTGGCTTTTTGAATCAGCTGAAGCAGGGCTTCGGAATCGTAGGGCTTTTCGAGATAACCGCTTATGCCTTCCTGCTGGAAAAGAGGCTGCATTTGGGCACTGGCGGCAGTCATGACAATCACCGGGGTTTTACGGATTTCCCGCTGAAGATCAGGATCTTCATCACGAAAGGACCGAAGCTTACGCAGATAGGTCAGCCCGTCATCACCCGGAGACATCCGGATATCCAATAAAACGCAATGGGGCCTGTATTCGAGGGTCTTGATAAGGGCGTGGGTACCGTCAAAAGCGAGGTCAACGTGAAATCCCTGCTTCTGAAGCTTAACCTTCAGGATTTCACAAACGTCTTTCTCATCATCCACAACCAGAACACGCTTCTGACTGATATCGGCCATGATGAAATAAACGGTTGTTTAGTCGCTTAACTTGAGGTCGAGAAAATTCTTGAGTTTGCGTGACCGCGTAGGGTGACGAAGCTTGCGCAAGGCCTTGGCTTCGATCTGACGCACACGCTCGCGGGTCACATTAAAGATCTGTCCGACTTCTTCAAGGGTACGCGGGTAGCCGTCACCGATCCCGAAACGAAGGCGCAGAACTTTTTCTTCACGCTCAGTCAGAGTCAGGAGGACGTCATCCATCTGTTCCTTAAGCATGCTGTAAGCCGTGGCATTCGCCGGTGAAATCGCGGACTTATCTTCAATGAAATCTCCGAAGCTCGTATCCCCTTCATCCCCGATCGGGGTCTGGAGGCTGATCGGTTCCTGCGCGATCTTCAAAATGCCCTTCACTTTCTCAACGGGCATTTTCATAACCTGCGCGACTTCTTCGGGCGTAGGTTCACGGCCGGTCTCCTGCAGGAGATGGCGTGACGCACGGAAAAATTTATTGATCGTTTCAATCATGTGCACCGGAATACGGATGGTGCGGGCCTGGTCGGCAATCGAGCGCGTAATCGCCTGGCGAATCCACCAGGTCGCGTAAGTCGAAAACTTGTAGCCGCGCTTGTATTCAAACTTGTCGACGGCTTTCATCAAACCGATATTGCCTTCCTGAATCAAATCAAGAAAGGAAAGACCGCGGTTCGTATATTTTTTAGCGATGCTGACAACCAGACGGAGGTTGGCGGCAACAAGATCTTTTTTGGAGCGTGAAAGTTCACGTTCGCGCTTGTGGATCAGCTTGAAACGCTCATGGACCTTCTTCTCGCTCTCACCAAGCTCCTTGGCAATCTGGCGGTTTCTCTCTTCAAGTTCGCCGATTTTCCCGCGCACGCCCTTCTTGCGCAGTTTCACGATCTCTTCTTCATTATTACGCGTTTCCTGCAGCTTAGCGCGCAAGTTAGCGACAATCTGCTCCACGATCGGAGAGTTCAGATTGAATTCAAGCAGAAGAGAAACAAGGTCAGAATTCTTGCGGGAAGCCCGAAGACGCCGGATGAGCATTTTCATCTTCTTCTTCATCATGGCGATTTTTTCTTCGTCCGGCTCGTCAATGATGGCTTCAAGGTTCAATTCATCGCCCACGATCTTACGGGCAATCTCAAGCACTTCCCAGCGGGCCGCGCGCGTTTCATAAACGGCACGCTTAAGCTCAAGTTCACAATCTTCAATTTTTTTAGCCAGCGCGATTTCCTGCTCGCGGGTTAAAAGCGGAATCTGCCCCATCTGGCGCAAATACATACGGACAGGATCATCCATTTTCGAACGGCCGTATTCTTCAATGCCGTCCGGCTGATCTTCATCATCATCGGATTTCGAGCGTTTGGTCTCAGTTTCCTTGACCTCTTCGATCACGCCCTTATCTTCAGCGGAAGTAACTTCGATTCCCTTTTCAGCAAGCTGGGTAACAGCTTCTTCAACTTTTTCGGAAGCAGTCGTGTTCGGAGGAAGTAGAAGATTAATCTGGGCCTGAGTAACGTACCCTTTTTTCTTGCCCATGGAAATCAGCTTGTCAATAATCTGGGCAAGCGGAACGCCAAAGGCGGCAGCTTTTTTATTTTTATCTTTTCCGGGCACAGCCGCTTTCGTTTTGGCGGGAGCGGCTTTCGGAGCTTTCGTCGTTTTAACAGCCAAGATGAGTTCCTCCTGTAGTAGGGAAAGGTGAAATTATACCCATTCCCCGCTAAATTACCAGTCGGATGAAGGGATACCCGTTTTTAATCAATTCTAAGTGGTTATAGATAAAGAGGTTGTAAAAAATAAGTATTTTTATCTCTTTACCGAAATGAAGCCAACACCCCGTTAAAGGGTCTGTTTCCAGAGGGATTGGTACTCCTTCATAAACTCCCCCATTTTCACGGTATCCCGTTCCAGGTCGGCTTTTGCAATCAAACGCCGTAATTCTTCCAGTCTTTTTTGATTACGTCTTTTGTAAAGAGTTTTGAAACAATCATCCAGCGCCTGCTGTTTTTCATTGTCATTCCAGTCCAAAGATGAAACCGCGACCAGTTTCTGTTTCAGCGGTTCGTGCTCAATCCGGTTTAAAATCTGAGGCCAGACAATCTTTTCTCCCGCCGTCTGCATTTCTTGAAGAGCTCGGAACGCGGTCTTTGACGGGACTTCTAAAAAATCCGATTCGGTCAACTGCTCAAAAACCAATTGCCGGAGTTTCGCGTCTTCAAGCGCCAGGAGAAGCAAAACCACTTCTTCCGACACCTGACTGGAGCGCACAGGCGCCGAAACCGGCTTGACGGGCGCGGAGCCCTGCGGAGGCGCCTTGTCCGAAGTTTTCTTTTTAAGCTTGTTCAGTTCAGTACGCAAAGAATTCTCTTCCACGCCAAGCGAAGAAGCCAGTTTGCGCAAGTAACGGTCCACCAGCACCGGGCTTTCGATTTTAGAAAACGTTTCCAGGAAATCCCCTGTGATTTTCATCAGCCCTAAAGAATCCAGGCGGTTGTAACGGGTCAGCAGAATTTCAAGTTTGTAATCAAAAAAATCACGGGCCTCATCCAGAATTTTCTGAAAAGCTTCATTTCCTCTTTTTTGAACAAAATCATCCGGGTCAAAACCCGCCGGCATCCGCGCGATACGGACATTCAAACCGCCTTCCAGAAAAATCTCCAGCCCGCGCATGGAAGCGGCTTCACCGGCTTTATCTCCGTCGTAAACGACAATCGCTTCATCCACAAAACGCTTCAGCACCTGCACATGATCATCGCCCAGCGCGGTTCCCAATGTAGCCACCGTGTTTTTAAAACCCGCCTGATAAAGCCCCAGAAAATCCAGATACCCTTCCACCACCTGAATCCGGGGATTTTCACGGTTGATATGCTTCTTAGCCTGGTGAAGTCCGAAGAGTTCTTTGCGTTTGTGAAAAATCGGATGCTCCGGCGAATTGAGGTACTTCGGCTGTCCTTCCGCGTCTTTTAAAATACGCCCGCCAAAAGCCACGACCTTGCCGTGAAGATTTTGAATCGGAAAAAGCAGACGCCCGCGGAACGCGTCATAAAGAGTTCCTTTTGAAGGCGAGCGGTTGATCAGCGCAGACTTTAAAAGAAGGGTTTCCGGATAACCTTTCTTTCCGAGAAACTCGAGCAATTCCCTCCACGAATCCGGCGCCCAGCCGATCTTAAATTCTTCAGCAATCTCCATCGTGAAACCGCGCTTTAAAAAATATTCGCGCGCGGCTTTTCCGTCCGGGCTTTTAAATTTAGCGTGATAAAAATCGCAGGCATGCTTATAAATCTCGTAGAGCTTGTCGCTTTCCCCCGCCCCGCCGTCATCGCCTCCGCGCGGCGCGAATTTCGGAAGATCAATCCCCGCGCGCTCCGCCAACTGCCGGATGGCTTCCGGGAAACTCAGATTCTCGTACTTCATGACAAACCCAAAAACATCTCCGCCCACGTTACATCCGAAACAGTGAAAAATCTGCTTCTCCGGCTGAACCATGAAAGAAGGCGTTTTCTCGCCGTGAAACGGGCAGAGGCCTTTGTAATTCCGGCCAGCCTTTTTGAGTTTCACGTATTGGCTGATCACGTCCACGATATTGCTCGCAGACTGGACCTGGTCTACCGTGCGTTCGTCGTAGCGCATGAATTATTTTTTAGACTGCGCGGCCAGAGGCGCGTTGATGAATTTATAAACCGTAGGCGCAACCGAGAGCACAATCTCTCCGGTTTTGGAACCGCCCTTTTGATAAGGTTTGTGCAGGGCGGCAATCGGCAGAAGCATCATGAATTTTGAAATCAGGCTTAACATTAACAGGAGGAGGACAACACCAAAAATCGCTCCGCCGGTGTACTTAATGGAACCCGTTAGTTTGGTATGAAAGAGATTTTTGATCCGCCCATCCAAAAGCATGGCGCCGGCAGAAACAAGGAGAATCAGGAAAAGATAAGCCGCGGGGCGAATCGCCGTTTCCTTCATAAAAGTCATGTTCGTAACCAGAATGGCGGTGAATTTCTTTTCAAGAGCAAAAACAATCCAGAGCACCAGACAGGTTTCAAAAGTTACGGCCAGACAGCGGAAGAAACCCTGCTTGATGCCGTAGATCAGACCGATGATCACAAAAGCAATCGTCACCCAGTCTACCCACTGAAAATTTCCAAAAAGAGACGCCAGCACACGGTTCTGAATAATTTTATCGAGGATATCGAAAAACCATTCCATATTTTCTCCTTACGCCTGTTTAGCCAGGAATAAATCGCCCTGGAGCGTCAGCAGTTCCACAAGCACCGACCGACCAATGAAACTCTCATCACCCGGGAAACAAACTTTTAAATAATTAGCGGTCAGCCCCTGCACCAGCCCTGTTTCTCTTTTAACATTTTCAACCAGCACTTTAACCTTCCGGCCCACATAAGGCAAACGCACTTCACGGCCCATGTGCTCATCAAAAGCCGTCAGAGTCTGCACCCGGCGCTTTACAACCTCTCCAGGCAGATCCGGCAAACGCGCCGCACGCGTCGTTTCACGCCGGCTGTACGGAAACACATGGCAGTGAAGCGGGCGCACGGTTTCCAAAAGACTGAGCGTGCTCTCGAAATGCTCCTGCGTTTCTCCCGGAAAACCGGCCATAACGTCCAACGTCAGTTCAAAATCCGGCAAAGCCGACCGAAGCCGGCTGATTAAATCGATATAAAATTCCCGCGGGTAACGGCGGTTCATGGACTTCAGCACTTCTGTGTCTCCGCTCTGCAGAGGAATATGAAGGTGCGGACAGCATTTGGCAAGCCCCTTCATGGCTTCAATCAATTCAGGCCTCACGTCCGTCGGCTCAATCGAGCTCAAACGCAGGCGGTCAATTCCGTTCACTTTTGAAGCCGCTTCCAAAACTTCCGGCAGTCTCACCTGACTTTCAAAATCAAGTCCATACGCGCCAAGCTGAATCCCCGCGAAAACCACTTCCCGGTAACCGGAATCCGCCAAGCGCTTAACCTCTTCTAAAATATCGGCCAAAGCCCGGCTTCGTGAACGCCCGCGAACCATCACCACCTTGCAGAAACTGCAGGCGTGGTTACAGCCGTCTTGAATTTTAACAAAAGCCCGGCCTCCGCCGTCCGTGCGTGAAATGGAAAGAGGCGTAAAAAGATGCCGGGGATTAACCGCCGGATCTTCCTGAACGGCAGGCGTCCCGCACCCTTCGATTAAATGCCCGGCGATATCGGCCTTCTGATGATTGGATAAAACAAGATCGACTTCAGGAAGAGATTCAATTTCACCGCGGTTTCTTTCAACCATACAGCCGGTTACCACAATTTTTGCGTCAGGATACTCCCGGCGCGCGCGCCGAATCCAATAACGGTTTTCTTTGTCCGCGTCCGCGGTCACCGTGCAAGTGTTGATCACCACGAAATTCACCGCTTCGCGCGAATCTTTTTCCACGGAAGCAATTCCTCGGCCTTCGAGCAGTTCACGCATCCCCTGGGTTTCATACTGATTCACCTTACAGCCCAGCGTAATAAACCGCACCTTGGAATTGGAATTTGAGACGGAAGAAGCCATCATGGAAATAAAAACCTCAAAGAAGCCGCGACCCCCAGCGCGGCAGTGTCCGCTTTTAAAAGAGTCCGGGTCAACGCCACGCTGACCCCTTTTGAGCGGGCCAGTTCAGCCTCGGCATCCGTAAAGCCGGCTTCAGGCCCGAAAAATAAATTAATCTTGCTGTCCATAGAAAGTGACTTTGACCATTCGGCAAAGGCCAGAGCTTCAGGCCCAGGATGAAACAGGACGATTTTGCCGTGAGAACCGGCCTCTTCCAGAGCCTTCTGGAATTTAACCGGCTTTTCTACCCGCATCAGCCGAAGCGCGCCGGACTGCTTGGCGGCTTCCTTAGCGAGCCTCTGCCAGCGCTCACCGGCTTTCACCGACTCCGCCTGATTCATCTTAATCACGGTCCAGCTGGTTTCAACCGGGATCAAAGCCTCAATCTCAAGTTCCTGGAGTTTTTCCACCAGGAAATCTATCTTGGCTTTCTGAATCATGGCTGAATAAATCCGCACTTTGGGGCGTTTTAAAATTACGGGGGGAATCACTTTCAGAACCTTCAGAACCGCTTCCCCGCTTGAGAGGTAAGAAACAATCAGCGTTTCGGCTTCAGCGCCAAGACCGTCCGTGACAAGGCACCGGTCGCCTTCCTGCAGGCGGATTACCCGGCGCACATGGGCGGTCTGATCATTGGAAAGACGAAGCTGAGCTCCCGGCTCGAGACCCACCAGAGCGGTTTCCACGAAAAAACGGCGCAGTTTCCTGCCGGAGGTTTGCGTATCTTCAGATTTCATAAGAGGGCACCAATAAAAAAGGGGGCTTTTTTCAAAGCCCCCTCGTCATTCAAGATTTGAAGAGCCGGAAGGTTACTTCTTTTCTTCGCCTTCTTTCGGCTTCTTATTGCGGACCACGTTAGCGGCCTGCGGACCTTTAGCGCCTTCGACAATGTCAAAGGTCACTTCTTCGCCTTCAAGAAGCTTTTTGTAACCTTCACCCTGAATCGAGGAGTAATGAACGAAAATATCTTTGTCCGAGCCTTCTTTTTCAAGAAACCCGAAACCTTTTACGTTTGAGAACCACTTCACTTTTCCTTTTTCAGGCATTTCCTTCTAGCTCCTTTGTAATGCTTAATGCTTACTTACTTGACCTTGTGCTTTAAAATCAGGCCCGGCTTAAAGATAACCACTTTTTTCTCAGGCACTGAAACTTCCTGGCCTGTGCGGGGATTTCTCCCGAGGCGGCCGCGGCGGCTCTTTACTTTGAACACGCCGAAGTTTCTCAACTCCACGGTTTCACCGCGCTCCAAACTTTCCACGATGACGTCTAAAGAACGCTGAACAATTTTCTTAACGTCAATCTGGGTAAGATTGGTTTCGTTTGAAACTTTGATTACGATATCTTTCTTCGTCACGCCTTCACCTCCGTGAAGTTGATAACTGCTTATAAAGACTGGAGATGCGATAAAACTAACAGAAGGCCGGAAAGTTGTCAACTTTTAAAAAAACATAACCCCTTATTCAATAGAGAGTTAGGGGTTCAGCGGATTTTAACGCAATTCTCGCCGAGGAGCTTTTCTAGAGAGGAAAACAGCTCATCCGTGACCTTAACCTTGAGGTCATCCCCCAGGTGGACCAGGGCGCTTTTACCCGCCGGGTCACGGAAGCTCAGGTAGGTTGGAGTCTGGCCTTTATAACGGCCTAAAATAGCCTTCACTTCCGCCAGCAGGTCAGGGGCCAGGCCGATGGTCGTGAGGTCTATACATATAGAACGGGTAAAACGGGTCTTCACTTCTTCAATCGGAATAATCTCTTCGGCCAGAATTTTAGCCACATCATCACGCCCGCTGATTTTACCCCGCACAAACACGATGGAATCTTTCTGAAGCAGTTTGGCGGCGCTGGCGTAAAGCTCCGGGAACACCACGACTTCCGCGTTGCCTCGTAAATCCTGCAAAGTCACGAAGCCCATCTTCGAACCTTTCTTGGTCAGAATTTCTTTAATCCCGTCAATAATTCCGCCCATGCTGACTTCCGCCTGATCTTTAAATTCGCTGAGCGTGTCGGAAAAAGCGGAAGCGTAATTCTTCAGCGTACCCGCGTGTTTGGAAAGCGGATGCGAGCTGACATAAAAACCGATCAATTCCCTTTCGTAAGCCAGCTTCTGATTTTCAGGCCACTCCGGAATATCAGGCACATCCCCGCTGGTTTTAAAAGCCGCGGCGGTTTGATCCCCGCCGGAGAAAAAAGAAAACTGGCCGACCGTGCGGTCTTTCTGCAAAGTTGAGCCCATCTCGAGCGCGCTGTCGATCATATTCATCAGCTGAGAACGGTGAAGATTGAACTGGTCCATACAGCCGGATTTGATCAAGCTTTCCAGCACCTTGCGGTTGCAGACGCGCAGATCAACGCGCTCCGTGAAATCATAAAAAGATTTAAACGGTCCGCCGTTTTTACGGGCTTCCAGAATCGATTCGATCGCGGTCGTGCCGACGTTCTTCACGGCGGTCAAACCGAAACGGATCCGGTTATTGACGCAGGTGAACTCCGCGAAACTTTCATCCACGGAAGGCGGAAGCACTTCAATGCTCATCTTCCGGCACTCTTCAATATAACGCACCACCTTGTCGGTGTTGCCCATTTCTGAGGTCAGCAGAGCCGTCATAAACTCAATCGGGTAATGAGCTTTCAGATAAGCCGTCTGATAAGAAATCAGCGCGTAAGCCGTGGAGTGCGACTTGTTGAAACCGTAACCGGAGAAATAATCGATCAGGTTCCAGATTTTTTCGGCCACCTTCTCCGCCACCTGCTTGTGCTTGGCCGCGCCGTCGATAAAGTTTTTCTTTTCCTTCTCCATGATCTCCGGAATTTTTTTACCGATCGCCCGGCGCAGAGAGTCGGCTTGAGCCAGCGTGAAACCGGCCAGCACGCTGACGATCTGCATGACCTGCTCCTGATACAAAATAACGCCGTAAGTTTCTTTCAGCACCGGCTCCAGAGCGGGATGATCGTATTGAATCGTCGAAGGCTTGTGCATGCGTTTGATGAAATCGTCCACCATGCCGGAACCCAGCGGGCCCGGGCGGTAGAGCGCGAGCAAGGCCACAAGATGATCAAACACTTTGGGGCGCATCTTTTTAAGAAGGTCGCGCATGCCCGAACTTTCAAGCTGGAACACCCCGGCGGCCTCCGCCCTTCCAAGCATTTCATACGTGGGAGTGTCGTCAAAAGGAAGCGCGTCGATATCAATCGAAACGCCGTGAATGTCCTTAATGACTTTCAGCGTGTGCTGAAGCATGGTCAAAGTTTTAAGGCCCAGAAAGTCCATCTTGAGCAGGCCGATTTTTTCCAGGTCTTTCATGGTGTACTGCGTGGAGACCTGCTCATTGGCTTTGAAAAGCGGAACATATTCGGTGAGAGGCGCGTCGGCGATCACGACACCGGCCGCGTGCGTGGAAGCGTGGCGAGCCAAACCTTCCAGCGACTTGGAAACATCCAAGAGCGAAGCAATCCGGCTGTCCTGCGCGGCCAGCTCCTTAAACTTGGGCTCTTTATTGAAAGCGGATTCCAGCGAAATGTTGAGTTCGTTGGGCACCAGCTTGGCCAGCTTGTCGACATCAGGATAAGAAAAATTCATGACCCGGCCGACGTCACGAATCACGGCCTTGGCCGCCATCGTTCCGAAAGTAATAATCTGCGCCACGTTCTGCACGCCGTACTTCCGGCGCACATAATCAATGACCTCGTCACGGCGTTCGAAACAAAAATCGATATCAATATCCGGCATGCTGATACGTTCCGGGTTCAGGAAACGTTCAAAGAACAAGCTGTGCTTGATAGGGTCAACGTTGGTAATCCCCAGCACATAAGCCACCAGACTGCCCGCCGCGGAACCACGGCCCGGCCCGACCGGAATGCCGTGCTGGCGCGCGTAATGAATGAAATCCCAGGTAATCAGGAAATAACTGTCAAAACCCATCTTGTGAATCAGCTGAAGCTCAAAATCCAAACGCTTTTGATATTCGTCCGTGACATTGCCCTTCATGCGGTCCGATAAACCCTGCGCGCATAACTCACGCATATAGCTTTCCTGAGTCTTGCCCTTCGGAGGCTCGAAATACGGCAAGTGGGTTTTCTTGAAATCCAGCTCCAGATTACAGCGCTCAGCAATCGCCACCGTGTTCTTAATGGCGTCGGGCATATCTTTAAAGAGCGCCTTCATTTCATCCGCGGATTTGAGGTAAAAGTTGTCGCCCTGGTAACGCATCCGGTTGGGCTCGTCAATCAGCGAACCGGTGCCGATGCAGATCAGCGCGTCGTGCGCGCGGGCATCTTTCTGATAAAGGTAATGAACGTCATTGGTCGCGGCCAGACCCACGCTGAATTCCTTTGAAAGCGCCTTGAACTCTTCACGCAAACGCTTCTGAGGCTCGAGGCCGTGATCGGAAAGCTCGAGATAAAAATTTTCCTTCCCAAAAATATCGAGAAACTCTTTGAGAGCGCGCCGGCCTTCTTTGGGCTGTTCGTTGCGGAAATAGTAAGGAATCTCCCCTTTCAAATCGCCGGAGAGCGCGATCAAGCCTTCGGAGTGCTGGGCCAGCAGTTCTTTATCAATGCGCGGTTTGTAATAAAAACCTTCGAGGTAACCCGCGCTGGAAAGTTTGAGCAGGTTCTTGTAGCCGTTCTCATTTTTAGCCAACAGCACCAAACGGAAGGAAGCTTCTTTAATGCCGTGAGTCTGTTTGTCGAAGCGCGACCCGATGGCAATATAAGTTTCCATGCCAATAATGGGTTTGATGCCCGCTTTCATGGCAGAGGAATAAAAATCGATGGCGCCAAACAGATTGCCGTTGTCGGTCATGGCCAGAGCGGGAAATTTCAGCTCGGCCGCCTTTTTCATAAGCGGTCCGACCTTGGCCGCCGAATCCAGGAGGCTGTATTGCGTGTGGCAATGAAGGTGTACGAAGTCAGCGTGGGACATGAGAGTTATGGATTATAACAAAAACCAATCGGGAAATACTACTTATTAAGCTTTAGGAAATAATGCTTTTAGCTCTTCATACTTAGTTCCTGGGCCTAACCTTTCCGCCTCAAAGAACCTGCGCATATCCTCGATAGTTTTTCCAAACTTAGAAACCATATAGTTATATCTTAAAATCATCCCTCTCAATCCCCATGACACTGCAACTAAAAGGTTATAAACAATTTCCGTATCGTCATCAGCCCTAGACTGGCCATGATGCATGATTTTACATCGCAAATTATAAGCTTCTTTAAATTCCTTTTTATAAGCAATCCTTTCTTCGACTTTAAACGTTCTCAACATCGCTAAATTTTCAGATATTTCATTAAGATGGCTAGAAAGCGGATTCGGATCGAGCGATAACAACGCCTCTAAACTTATAAACCAAGCAATTATTTGGTTGGTGGAATCATCTTCAAGAAGTCCTTTGTATAACCACTCGAAAGATCTCAAGATTTTATCCTTCACCCCACCCGAGTCACGACAAATCTGGTTGAAGACGTTCAGAAAGTATCCTTCTTGAATATCTTCAAGATTAGCATCGCTAATAACGAATATTTCTTTCGCTATTCTTTTAGCGCCACCACTTAAGTCTATTCTCTTAAAAGTCTCTCCAGACATAACGAAATATTCTTGCTGTCCGTAAGCCTGACTAGATGCAAGCCGAGAAAATAAATTGGACATTGATTCAATTTTTTTCACAGCAAGCGGCTTCCTCGACTTCGACGTTGTTATAAGAAAAAATCGACTGCAGCTTAAATAAGCAAAAACCAACTTAAATTCACTTACAGCTTGTTCATAAACAAGCGATGACTCATCCCCCACATGAATCCCCTCTATATCTACTGATAGCAGTATGTGTTCAGATTTATTTTCAAAGTACTCTTTACGAGAAAGTATTCTGGGCTCAGAATCAAAAATACGTAACGCGGGTACCTGAGGAACAGCTTCAGGGAAATGACAAATGGTCGTAGCGTTTATTTTTTGTAAATCGACTCTACCAATAACAACCTTGTCAACATTCTCTAACTCGATAAGATTTGTAACGCACCATACTTTATGAGTGCGGTTAGAGACGTTTAATATTTTTAAAAACTCAGTCTCTGCATACCGCATATCATCAGCCGTTAATCTCTCCCCAAAAGTCTCTTTAATTTCATGAGACCTAACCTTTATGCGAATCGCCACCGATATCACTATTCTTTTTAGAATTTCATATAAAGTGGTGTTATTCACAAGAGATTTTACTTTAGGCAGCCCCGAAAAAATTTTTTCGTTAAAATCAAAACTCATGCTTATAAATTCGGGCCGATAAACGATACCTCCAAGTTCACCCTCTGTGAATGTATACATAGTTTCATTTGGCGGGAAGAATGACTTGGGGCCAATTAGCGCCAAGGCCTGTCTTAAATACTCTTTAAAATCAGATTGAAATTTATTGTTTGAAGCTATCATGGTAAGTTACTACTCGTTGTTAAATTAATTTACTCTCATAGCTGATTAAAATTCCGTACCGGTTCTAAATGGACCGGGTTCGGTTGATGAAGCATTATCTTCCGACATGACTCACGCTGTCAAATTTGAGTTTGGTGGTAACTAGCCCGCTAAACAGCGGAGGCGATGGCCCAGGCGTGGAGTTTGCGGCGGTTTTCGAGGATATCGACCGGGACTTCGTAGTAATTCTTCAGGCGGATGGTTTTCTTTCCCTTCTTCTCATAAATAAAGGGTTTGGAGCCTGCCTTTTCAAAAGCCGGAAGGGTCTTGGGGTTGGTCTTGAAATAGAGTTTGCCGTCGGCCAGGATGGCGAAGAAAACTTTTTTGAGGTAAACCCCGTGCCCGCCGAACATCCGGCGGATTTCCACGCCCTCAAGCCCGGCCAACTGATCGGCTACAAACTCAGCGAAACTGTCGGTTTTCATGGGCTTTATCCTATCGCTTTCCCCGAAAGAGTCAACCCGCCGGCGACACCTTTCAGGCCCGCTTTACGTCTAAACCGTTGTAGAGAGTTTTAAACCTTTCAGACCGGAAAACGTCTAAAGGGTATAACGAGGCTCAAGGGCCTCAGGAGGAATGAAATGAACGCCCGTAACCCCAATTCCAAACACCTGCTTTGGCTGTCTCTTTTAACGGCTTTGATTTTTGGAGGTCACGCCCCGGCTTTCGCGGCGGAAAGCGGACAGAGGCCGTCATGGCAGTTCTGGAACAACGCCAATCAAAACCTGCCCGCGGCGAACAACACCGATGCCACACTCGCGCCCGATCTGACGCGCGACCAGAATTCCCTGCGCAGTGACCGGCAGAATCTGGCCGCGGCTTACCAAAGCCTGAGGGAGCATCAGCGCTCCGGAGCGGACACAACCGCGGACCTTCAGAATATTCAAAGCCTGAAGCAGAGTTACGCCAATGACCTGGAGCAGTACAAAAAAGACGGCGGACAGGCCAATTATGGCGGCGGCCATCACAGCCGGCGTTATAAACACCGCCATCATCAAGACCATTAAACGTATTTAGCCGGGAACCTCCCCGGGCAGGCCGGGGAGGTTTCTGGTTTTCAAAGTTGAATTTCCCGCCTGATCTGACGATAAAATAGCTATGTCAGATTCCTCTTCCCCAGCCATTAAAATCATTTACGGTAAAAAACCGGCCAGTCACGAAAAAGAATTTCAGGAGATGATGACCTACGAATCGGGCCGGGCCGATGAAGAAGCAAAAGCCCACAAAGGGCCTTATGAAGAGCCCTGGCTGAATGTCATTCACAACTGCGAGCCGGCCTCCATGCCGGGTTTTGAGCGGATCAAAAACACGCCGGAGTTGCGCAGGCACATCAAAGGCAAGGTGCTGGATATCGGAGGCGGAACCTGCTGGCTGACCGCCAAGCTCTCGCTTCTGCCCGAAGTCGAACAGGTTTACACCGTCGACCTTTCGGAACAGTTCCTGAAAACGACGGGAACCCGAATCATTAAAACTCTGGGCGGAGACACTTCAAAGATCAATTTCATTATCAGCGATTTCAATCAGATTCCTCTGCCGGATGAGTCGGTCGACTGCGCGATTTTATTCGCCAGCATTCACCACTCACTTTCGCCGATCAAAACTCTTCACGAAGTCGGCCGGTGCCTGAAAAAAGGCGGATCGATTCTGATTTTTGAAAATCCTCCCGCGGCAATCAAGATGCGCGAAGCCCGGCGAAAAGCGCTGAGCCTGAGTCAAAATATTTCAGAGATCTGCCACAGCAAGGAAGAGTGGGAATACATGATGCAGGCTTCACAGGTCGGCCCCGTGGAGTGTTACCCGCTGGATATTCTTTCAAGAGGCGGGCTAAAGATGGTGATCCGTAAATTTCTCAGGCGTCTTAATCTGGAACATATCCTGATCAATCCCCCGAGTTACCTCTTTATCATCAGGAAAACAGTCTGATCACCGCCCGGTGAGAGTCGTTTTCCAGACCCAAAAAATAAAGACTCCCTGAAAAGGCAGACGCGCCCAGGAAACCCAGGGTTGGACCTTGGGAAAAATCTCAGGGTGCAGAGCGATATGAATGTTCGCGGGAAAAACCGCGATCAGAAGAGCGATCAGCCCCCACCCCGCGAGTTTGCGCGTTCTTTCCGGAAGCGTCATCAGACCCAGCAGGACTTCAAACACACCGCTGATATAAATCATGGCCAGAGGAAACGGAATATAAGACGGCATGATCTGAAGATAAAAGGCGGGATTCATAAAATGCAGGGCCCCGGCAATCGCGAAAAAAACAGCCAGCAGTCCCCGTGAGATTTTGGTTTTCGTCATACGCTCCCCTGAAATAAAAAACCGCCCTGGAGCATTTAACTCCAGGGCGGTCTTGTGTTACCGGAGCAGAATTACTTCTGCTTGATCTTGATTACAGGCACCGGTTTGGAGTTCACGTTGGCAGTGAAGCCAGCGGAGTCCATACTGCACTGCGTGCCGGAACCGTCATCCACTGTAAGCTTGACCGGGTAGCTGCCGCTCTTGGCGTAAGCATGCTCGGTCTTGGATTCATTCGACGTACCGCCGTCACCAAAGCTCCAGCGATAAGCCAGCGAATCGCCGTCTGCGTCACGGGAACCCGTTCCGTCAAAGAACGTGGTTTCGTCAGTGCAGCAGGCAAGATTCGGACCCACGTTCGCCACGGGAGGCGTGTTGACCTTGACCGTGGTGCTGTCAGTCGACGCCGAGCAGGAAGAACCACTGCCGTCATCCACCGTCACACGAACGTTGTAAGAACCGCCCTTGGTGTACTGGTGAGAAACCTTGGAACCGCCTTCAGCTGACGTGCCGTCACCGAAATCCCAGCGGTATTTCAGGCTATTGCCGTCCGGATCGCTCGACGAGGAAGCGTTAAACGCAACCTTGTCTCCCGTGCAGGAGGCTTTCACGTCTTCGATAGAAGCTGAAGGAGCGCCGTTAATGCGGACCTTCAGAGAATCCGTCGAGGTGGAGCAATCCGTACCGCGGCCGTCATCAACGGTCAAGGTCACATGATAATCCCCGCCCTTCTGGAAGGCATGAGTTACGGATTCGCCGGTGGCCGTAGTGCCATCGCCGAAATTCCAAGTGTAAACCGCATTGTCACTGCTGACAGTCGATTTGGACGCGTCAAAGCTGAGGCGCGACCCGGTGCAGGCCGACTGATCGGAACCCGCGACCGCGACAGGAGCACGGTTTAACTTCACGGGCACAGAATCCACAGCCGTGGAGCAGCTGGCGCCGGAATTGTCAGAGACCGTGAGTTTGGCAGTATATTCGCCGGCTTCTTTGTACTGATGGGAAACGCGGGCGCCGTCACCGACTTCTCCATCGCCAAAATCCCAGACATATTTCAGGTTGTCGTGGTCGGCATCCGAAGAACCGGAACCATTGAAGGAAACATTGAAACCTTCACCGGCATTGCGCAGGCACATAGAAACAGGACTGCCGGCATTGGCCGTCGGGGGCGTGTTGATCTTGATGACGTGTTTGGCGCTATCCAAAGAGCAGGAAGAGCCGGCATTGTCATCCACAGTCACAGACACATTGTAAACCCCGCCTTTTTCATAAACTTTCCGGACACGGGCTCCGTCAGCGGAAGTACCGTCGCCAAGGTTCCAGCGGTAAGAAAGTTTTTCGGAATTTTCATCCGAGCTGCCGCTGGCATCCAGGGAAACTTCTTGTCCCGCGCAGGCAAGCTGGGGGCCGGTCAATTCGGCCGAAGGAGGCGTGTTAACGTTAACCTTCTGAGAGGTCGTGGACTTCTCGCACTTCAATCCGGAGTTGTCGCTGACCGTCAGAGTCACATCGTACTGGCCGCCCTTTTCATAAACGTGGGTCACGAAAGGTTCCGGGCTCGAAGTACCATCGCCGAAATTCCATTCGTAGGACAGATTCTTGGTTTCAAGGTCATGGGAATCACGCGCGTCAAACACAAACTGATTGCACGCGTTGACCGCGGGAGCAGGCGCAGGAGCCGGCTTTTCCTTCTTTACAGGCGCGGGCTTGGGGGCCTGCGGGCCTTTGCGGAAATAAACGGGAAGCGCGTTACCCTTGTCATCCAGAACCTGAATACCGGCGTGACCATTCTGCTGATTCGCCGTAGTCACCGTGTATTCAAAACGCGCGGAAACGGAGCTGTTAATGGGAATTACTGTGTCAGCCCACTGACCGCTCTGAGAATCGTTGACCTTGTAGCTCTTGCCGGTCACGGTATCGCGAAGCGTGCTGGAACCGCCGTCAGCGTCCAGATCAAAATTACGGACGGTCAAACTTTTCACGCCCGCAGGCACGCCGGGATAAAACACAATTTTGTTCCCGGAGCCAGGAAGAAGGACAAAGGTGAATTTGTCGCTAAAAACATCCGCGGTATTCGGCGAAACCTTGACATTGAACATATTCAAATCATCGCCGGAAAGCGTGCGGACTTTCAGCACAAACCGGTAGTAAGAACCAACCTTCTTGCCTTCCGTTTTTTCGTAAGGGCCAAACGTATAGTCTTTATTGTCATATTCGCTTTCGTTTCCGAAAGTCTTGGAATCAAGTTCAGAAGCTCCCAGAACTGAAAATTCCGTTTCGGTATCAAAAGGCGCGATGCCCTGGTCATATTTCCCGCCGGTTTCAGGGTCAAAAACCTTAATCGTCACCTTATCGGAAACGGATTCAGGCACATCAACGAAAACCGAAAAGGTATTGCTGGCTTCCTTTCCGTCTTCAGGGTTACCGGCAGGGCCGAAAATGTAAAAAAATTGAGCTTTGGAATCCTGGCGCGGAATATCCAGGGAAAATCCAGCGGCCGGGAGAAGAGTAGCCGTCATCAAAAAAGCGATGACGGACTTGATCGTCTTTAACATGTTTTTTCCTTCTCTTGTGAGGTTGGTTGGAGATTAGCTGATCTTGATTTTCGAAACGTCGCCGCCGAGTTCCTGATATTTCTTGGCGTAAATATCGTAGCGTTGGGTCAGCGCCGAAACGTCGGTGCCGATTTTGGAAAGCTGATCGCGAAGAACCTTGGCTTTGTCACCCATCAGCTCAGTAATCTTAAGCTGTTTCATCTGGTCAGAAACTTTTTCTACTTCACCTTTCTTGGCCAGGATAGCATCCGCGTAGACCTTGGCGTTGGCTTCAAGATCACTGACGGACATCTTCTGGACATCAGCCTGGATCTGTTCAATCGGCTTGTTCGGATCAGCCTTTTTGGCACAGCCGGAAACAAGAATGAAAAGCGAGGCGAGAATGCCCATGGCGCGCAGAGTAGCTTTATTCATGAAAGAATCTCCTTTAATTGATACAGTTATGTTTATGGAGCCTAATAATTAACAGGCAAAAAGTTTAAGGAGTCTACAAAAACCCTCACCTATTGTCTATGGCTAATTTCTGATCTCAGACGGGGTCTAAACAGGAATATTCAAAGCTTTTTCAGCTTTTACTCCCACTCGATCGTGGCTGGAGGTTTTGAGGAGATATCATAACAAACCCGGTTGATCCCCCGTACTTCATTAATAATACGGTTAGAAATCCGAGCCTGCACATCGTACGGCATACGGAACCAGTCAGCGGTCATGCCATCGGTCGAAGTGACACAGCGGACCGCGGCCACGTTTTCGTAGGTTCGCTCGTCCCCCATGACCCCCACGCTATTGACGGGAAGAAGGACTACAAAGGCCTGCCAGATCTTGTCGTAAAGCCCGGCTTTGCGGATTTCGCTGATGGCAATGTCATCGGCTTCACGGAGAATATCAGCACGTTCGCGGGTAACTTCACCCAAAATACGAACCCCCAACCCGGGCCCCGGAAAAGGATGACGCTTCACAAGTTCTTCCTTCAGCCCAAGGGCCATGCCCACCTTGCGGACTTCATCCTTAAAAAGCTCGCGAAGCGGTTCCACCAGTTTAAACTTCATGCCTTTGGGAAGCCCGCCCACATTGTGATGGCTCTTGATCACGCTGGTCGGCCCGCCATGCACGGAAACGGATTCGATCACGTCCGGGTATAAAGTTCCCTGCGCCAGAAACGGCACTTTGCCCAATTTTTTAGCTTCACGGTCAAAGGTCTCCACAAAAACCCGGCCGATAATTTTTCTTTTCTGTTCAGGGTCGGAAACACCTTTGAGCTCACGGAGGAAATCTTTGGAGGCATCCACGAATTTCATGTTCATGTGGAAGTGGTCTTTAAAAACCGATTTGATCCGCTGGGTTTCGTTCAGGCGCATCAAGCCGTTATCCACATAAATACAGGTCAGCTTTTTACCGATCGCTTTGTGAAGCAAAAGCGCCGCGACGGAAGAATCCACACCGCCCGAAAGCCCGAGCACTACCCGCTCATGGCCGACAAACGCGCGAATTTTGCGGACCGCTTCATTGATAAAGGATTTCGGAGTCCAGTCACCGTGGAAGCCGGCAACTTTGAAAAGAAAGTTGGCAATCATTTTAGAGCCCAGCGGAGTGTGCGCGACTTCGGGATGAAACTGCACGCCGTAGATTTTCTTTTTAGGATCCGCCGCCGCGGCAAACGGAGCGTTTTCCGTGTGCCCGAGACGAATGAACCCGGCCGGCAGTTTATCCAGCTTGTCGCCGTGACTCATCCAGCAGGTCACTTTTTTGGGAAGCCCCGCCAGAAAACCTTCCGGCTTGTCGACTTTGAGTTCCGCGAAACCGTATTCCCTCTTTTTGGATTTATGCACCCGCCCGCCGAGAATATGGGCAATCAACTGAAGGCCGTAGCAAATCCCGAGGATCGGCAGGCCCAGCTGAAAGATTCTCTTATCAGGAATCGGCGCTTTCGGCCCGTAAACATTGGCCGGAGAGCCGGAGAGAATCAAGGCTTTAGGGTTATAAGAAAGGATTTTCTCAAGCGGAGCGTGGTAAGGCAGAATGACCGAATAGACTTTATGCTCGCGGGCACGCCGGGCTATCAGCTGAGTCACCTGCGAACCAAAATCTAAAATGACAACTGTTTCGTTCATCGATGACCGAATATTACTTACCCATACCGACACGCTGAGCGGACTGGAACAGCTTGCCTTCGGTGCGGATGGCGGGAGCAATCACAATTTCTGTCAGCTGCATCTCACGGATATCCTTGGTGCCGATATTGCCCATGCAGGTACGGAGCGCGCCCACAAGATTCTGAGTACCATCGTCAAGCTTCGCAGGCCCATAAAGAATTTCTTCGAGCGTTCCGGTCGTGCCGACGCGGATACGTGTTCCGCGGGGAAGATTCGCGTGCGGAGTGGCCATGCCCCAGTGAAAACCCTTGCCCGGAGCTTCGGTGGTTCTGGCAAAAGCCGAACCCACCATGACGGCGTCAGCGCCTGAAGCAAAAGCCTTGCAGATATCACCGCCGGTGGACATACCGCCGTCGCCGATAATGTTGACGTATTTCTTGGTTTTCTTGAAGTGAACTTCACGGGCAGCCGCGCAATCCGCGATCGCCGTAACCTGCGGAACACCAAGCCCCAGAACCCCGCGGGACGTGCAGGCCGAGCCCGGACCGACACCAACGAGAAGGCCGGCCGCGCCGGTCTCTGCCAGATCAAGCGCGACTTTGTAGGTCACGCAGTTGCCCAGGATGACGGGAACTTTCTTCATCGACTTGATCAGCTTGGAGAAATCCACAACCTTATAGGAAGAAGAAACGTGCTTCACCGTGGTCACGGTGGACTGGACGACAAAAATATCAACGCCCGCGTCCTGCGCGATCTTGCCGTATCTCTCCGCTTTCTGCGGAATAGAACTGACGGCGCAAGGAACTTTCGCCTTCTTGATTTCATGAATGCACTTGCTGATCAGCTTTTCCTTGATGGGCTCGACATAAAGTTTCTGAACGAGTTCGGTCGCCTTCTCAGGAGTCGCCTTGGCAATATCCTCAAGGATGGATTCGCAATCTTCGTAGCGGGTGTAAATACCTTCAAGGTTCAGAACCGCGAGGCCGCCCAGCTTGCCCATCGCGATGGCGAACTTGGGGTCCACCACGCCGTCCATGGCGGATGCCAGAAACGGAATGGCGAATTTCTTATCCCCGATCTTGAGTGAAATATCCACTTCATCAGGATTAATGGTAATGTTTCCGGGTACTAGGGCAATTTCATCAAAACCGTAAGAACGGCGGGCTTTACGGTCGCGGCCGATAAATTCAGACATGAAAAGACTCCTTGCGTGAAATTTTTAAACGCAGTTTTTGAGATAAAGACAGAAAGCTGGAAGGGAAAATCTGAGAATTTGAAATCGTGAGCTGTTCCATTTGCGGTATCATACTAACGACCCGCGGGAGTGTCAATAATGGAAGTGAAGAATTTAACGGCGGGTACGGCGGACGAAAACGGGATTGGTCAGGAGGCGGTCGCCGGCTTGGGAGGAAGCAATCAGGCGGTAGTAGGAGGTTCCTTCGAGGGGTTCCGGGTCGGCAATATCCATTTGAAAAGGAACTGTCTGGTCCCACTCTTTAAAAACCTTGCCGTCACGGATCAGGACAAAGCGCACGGATTCAGAGGCTTGGTCGCTGAAGCTAAAATCCAGATGCAGGCTGAAATTCCCGGAAGTTTCAAGCGTCTGCCCCATCCCCGCTCTTGAAACTCCATTTGAAACTGAGAAATCTTTAAGTTCGAGCCGGCGCCTGGAAGGCTCGCTGGGAATGACCAGATAGGATTTTCCGGATCCAATAGCTTTTAAAATCGCTTCGCGCGTCAGACTTTCCACAGGCACCCGGTTCAGGATGCCTCCTATATATTGGCCGGAAGGCACCCCCACATAATCCACTTCACCCAAAACCCAGGCCGGCTCCTTGCGCCGTCCCTGGCAATACTCCGTCAAGACCTGATCCAGAACCCCGCCGATTCCGCTAAGTCCTTTGGTATGAGGCGCCAGAATTTCACTCAGCTCCGCTGAGAAAACCCCGATTCCCGTGTAGCCCTGAGTCTCGAGCACTTCATCCCGCGCTCCCGCGGAATCAAGCACCACTTTCGTGCCCCAGAGTTTAAATTCATAATGTTCGTTCGCGTCAGGATGCGACCAGAAAACCATTCCCCCTTTACCACGGACGTCTTCAACCACTTTCTGGTAAGGCGCGGAATATTTATTTCCTTCATACGGGCTGAAGCCGGAAGTGTGAGTGCCTGTCAAAGGCAGGGTTTCATAATCCCGCGCGTGGTCAAAACCGAAAACGATCATATCTCTGGCACGGCCGTTGAGCACCAGCGGACCGGGGAAAGCATTTCCCGTCCAATAATAAAAAGGCGTAACGACCGCGGCATCAATCATTAAAGCGCCGTCTCCGGCCTGATTGGCCTCTTGAATCCGGTGGAGATATTCAGGAACCCCGATATCCCAAATGGAAGGCCGTTTAATGGAAGCTTTGAGGAAGTCTTGAAAAGGTTTTAATCCGTAATCATACCGCTCATAAAGAAGGTCGGTCAGAATGACGGCGTCGACTCCCTGTGATTTCGCGGCGCGGGAAATTTCAGAAATGGTCTTGGCTCCGGAGCTGATATGAGAGTGAACATGGGCGGAAACCGAAACTTCGGTCTCAGCCAGAAGATTTCCATTCAGAAGAAAAGCGGTAAGGAGGAAAAAGCAGGTTTTATTTCTGATAGACATGAGTGACTTTGCGGACACCCTTGGGGAAGAAGCACCTCACCGTCTTTCGCAGAAAACCATCACCGCGCAGGATCAGGTCGGCGCCTGTGTCTCCCGGCCTTCCCCGGAAAGAGGTGACGTGAAAATAATCCTTACCCTCCAGAGAAACCGGTGAAAAGAAGTAGTTGGAAACACAGGTCCGCGCGCCTCCGGCGTGCGTGACGGGACTGACTGAATGCCAGGATTTTTCTCCGGTCGCCATGACCACTAGCCGGTTGAAACGGCTGTGAATAACCCGGCCGGGCTTTCCCGGGCCCTGATCCCAAAGTTCGAGATTCCCGCCGAAATCTTCCTTCCAATCCGGCGTCACGTAGTAAAGCAGGTTTAAAATCCGGTAATTTTCGCGGTTCATATCGTGAGAATTGTCCAGATGAGGATTGAGATAATCCCCCATCTCCATCCGGCTGATGCCACCCGCGTAAAGTTTGTCATCGGGAATCAGCGTCGAGAGTCCCGTAATCGCGGAAACAAGCTTAACCACAGCGGGGTCCTGAAACGCGTAAATGATTTCTTCCAAAAGCGGTGAGTACCGGTTCATCTGCGCGGCAATCGCTTTACGCTCACGGATGCTTTTCTTGTAAATCATGGCGTCCAGGCTGGGAAAATGCCGGTAAATTTCCCGGGCGATTTCTTCCGGCAGTAAATCATCCACGGCAAAACTTGGAATTCTGCCCGGCATAAAAAACTCTTTTTTTAAAGAGTCCTTCAGCGGTTCCACGCGCTTGAGAATCAGTTTCGCGTAATCACCGCGCTTCATTTGTCATCCCACCTTCTTTTCTGAAGAGACGCCAGAGTTTCCATGCGCCGGATTTGAATCGCGGAATAATATTCAAGCAGGGCGATAATCCCGATCACCGAAATGAAAAGAAACAAAATAATGACTTTCCCGAAGAAGGTGTTCACCTGAGTCGAAAGAAGCGCGACCAGCCCCAGCGTGAACGCGATGAAATAGGAAACCATGACCGCGACTTTCTCGCTCATCCCCAACCGCACCAGACGGTGAGCGAAATGGTTACGATCGCCTTTCCAGGGCGGGATACCGCGAAAAGTTCTGACGATAATCACGGAAACCGTGTCATAAATCGGAACCCCAAACATAAAAATCGGAATGAACGGCGTCACGATCGAATACTGCGCGGTGCGGTAGGAAAAAAGCAGAGTAAACGCCGCCATCAGGTACCCCAAAAGCATACTGCCGTTGTCACCCAGAAAAATACGCGCAGGCTTCCAGTTGTAAGGCATAAAGCCCGCGATCGCGCCCGCCAGCACCAGCACGGCAAAGCCCAGCAAAGGCTGATAAATGACCGCCGAAATGCAGTAAAAAATCAGGCATGAAATCAGCGCGACGCCCCCGCAATGCCCGTCGATCGAATCGATAAAATTAAATGAATTCATAATCGCCAGGATCCAAACAAAGGTCACGACATAACCCAACCCGTCGAAATGGGCCACGAGGTTGACCATCAGACCGTTCTTCATCAGAAGAAACGCGGCGACCGCCTGGCCCAAAAGTTTTAAAAGAGGCGCAAGATCGAACCGGTCATCGATCAGGCCGACTCCAAAAATCAGCAGGGCTCCGGCAAAAATCCCCTCCATCTTGTGAAGGTTGACGAACGAAACGTCGGTAAATATTTTCGGGAAAGCGGGAAAGAAATAATCCGCCGCGCAGAACACCGCGAAAAAGGAAATAAAAATCGCGCATCCGCCCAGATACGGTGTCGGCTGGGGATGAGATTTGCGGTCGTGCGGATAATCCAGAAATCCGTATTTTTTGCCCACGCTGATCATCACCGGTATCAGCATAAAACTCATAAGCCCAGCGGCGGTAAAAGCCAACCATTGATACGCGAAAATCATGCTGAACCCTTCTCTATTTGAGGCAAAATTCTAAAAATCCGCAAACCGTTTTTTTCCGCGACTTCACGGAAATCAAATTGTTTTCTAAAAGAAGTCAGATGATCATTCAGCCACACTCTCAAAGGCTCTTCTTCCCCTTCCGGCCGTTCAATCCAGTAAACAGGCTGGCCGGAGTTCACCGCGGCAGCCGTTTCCACGGGGTCAATCCTGTCTTCCGCCACGTAAACACGGTTTCCCCAGTCGGCCTGAAGAAGTTCTGAAGCGCCTGAGTCATAGAGAATCATGTCGCCGCTCCGGGTCGATTGATAAATTATATTTTTCAAATTTTCCTGCTTCCGGAGTTCCTGATCCCCGCGCTGAAAAACAAAAACCATCACTGCCCAGAGGCTTAGAATCATGAGCGCCGTAATGACACGAGTTATCACCTCAGGCAGACGGCCCAACGCCCGGTCCAGAAGATCGGCATAAGCCAAAATCAGAAACGGCATGACCGGGAATAAAAACCGGGTTCCAAACCCCCAAGTCGCGAGGCGGCCGGGAAAGTGATCATAAAAATAATACGCTCCAAAAAAAGCCAGCAGAATTCCCAAAAGCAGAAAAATCTCGATCCGGTATTGCTTGCGGTTCAAAAAAACTCCGGCCAGCATCAGCGGATACATCAAACAAAGGGAAATCAGGTAATGCGCCAGATTGCCGGGTAAATATTTGAATCCGAAATTTTCAACCCCGCTGATTGCCGTGGAATATCCTGTCAAAAACGGACTGCCCAGAAAATACGCGTTATAAATCAGAACTCCGACGGCAAAAGGAATCACGCCGGCGCAAAAGAAGAGAAAGGCTTTCCATTCCCGGCGCCGGAGGGCGTTTAGAAGAAGCGCGATTCCAAACGGTACCACCAGAACCGCGTTTGAAACCCTAAAAAAAAGATTCAGGCCCAGCAGGGCTCCTGCCCCGGCACGGGACCCTTTCGGGTTGAAATAGCAGACGCAAGCCGCCAGGAACAAAACCATCGACGGCATATCGCTCATAATCGTGCGTGAATAAAGCAGGAACGGCGGAAACAGAAAATAAAGAAGAAAGGCCAGCGGAGTATCGGCGTCAAAAAATTCCGCCATCCGGCTGAAAAGCCATGAGCCCGCGATATGCAGGAAAAATCCCGCTAAAAAAACCGACTGCCACCCCATCATTGAAAACGGCAGAAGAAAGACCGCGTTGCCGGGCGGATAAAGCGGAACCCGGTGCCCCAGCGCTTCGACCACCGTAATCATCGGGATCGCGGGATTTTCCGCGTACCAGCTTCCTGCCCGCAGAAGACGGGTCATGGAAAGATAAATACTCTCGTCACGGATCGCGAAAATCGGCGGGTAATAAATAAAAAACAGCGCCGTGAAAAGAAGCATGCTGGCTGTCAGCCAGAGATCCGGTATTTTTGTCCGGTGCCAGGTCATGAGGGAAAGAGAAGCTTCACGCCCATCCGCCCCAAAATACCCGCGCCCACAGCCGCGTCTTTGAGCGGATTGCGTTTGTAGAATTTTTTATAGTAGTGCCACATACTTTGGTGATGCTGAAGAATCATGCGTCTCCTGACAGTCCGGCTCGACCCGCCGATATGGTGAAGCACAAGAGCTCCGGGATGGTAATAAACCTTCAGCCCGGCTTCCTTCACCCGCCGGCAGAAATCCACATCTTCACAGTACATGAAATAGCCTTCATCCACTGGCCCCAGCTTTTCAACCAGATCCCGGCGGTGCATCAGGCAGGCCCCCGAAACCCAGTCCACCTCCTGAATACGGGAGCGGTCCAGGCTAAGGTTCAGGTATTTCTGACTGCCCGGGTTTTTCGGGAAAAACCGGGTCAATAAAGAGTAACGGTTAAAAAGGGCCGTTTCATAAGAAGGAAAAGAACGGCCTGAAATCTGAACGCTTCCCCCGGGATTAAGCAGTTGAGCCCCCAAAACACCGGTATCCGGATGCTCTTTGAAATATTGGATCAGGTCATGAAAACCGCCGTCGAGCAGTTCAGAGTCAGGATTGAGCCAGAGGACGTAAGGCGCTGAGGTCGCGCTGAGCCCGCGGTTAACCGCGGCTGCGAATCCGAGGTTTTTTTCATTCTGAATCCATTTCACCTCAGTAAATTTTGAACGGATTTTTTTAGAAGCCGGATCCGTCGAAGCATTATCAATAACGCAAACTTCCCATTCCCCGTAAACCGAAAACCGACGGATCGACGCCAGGCATTTTTCCAGATAGGCTCCGGAATTATAATTCACGATCAGGATGGAAAGTTCGGCCATCAGTTATTCCCCGACATTTCCACGGTCACGCAAAAAATAACTGCGAGCACCGCGCCCGCCCAAATCCACGCGCGGTTTTTGGGGAGATAAGGTTCCCAACCCGAAAGCACGGCCGGAAAAATCACCGCAAGGTAGCGGGGCAATTCCCGGACTCCCCAAAGGGAACCCAGGCTTAAGAAAAATAAAAATTGCACAATCCCCCATTTCAGAAAAATCCCTTCAACCGCAGTCGTCTGTTTTCTCAAAAACCGGAGAAACAGCAAAACCAGCCCGGAAAGCGTGAATAAAACGCACGCCGTAATATAAATTTTATGAGGCCACGAAAGACGCGGATCCAGCAATCTGTGGAGAGCTGAAACGATGGGAATAGAAATGAAATTATTTTCAGGAATACTGTAAAGACGGTAATTGATCAGCGGGTCCCCGGAAACTTTCCAGTTAAACCAGAATAACCCCGCGATTAAAAGAGACGGAATCGACACTATCCAGAAAAGATTTTTCCGGCGGTCTGAAAACAGAATTTCTAAGGCTAAAACCGCTCCGAGCAGAAAAACCGACTGCGGTCTCACCCAGAAAGACGCGCCCAGCAAAACGGAAGACAAGACAAACCGGTTTTGGCTGAACGTCAGCACCGTGCCAAGAACCAGCAAAAGGGTCAGCCCTTCGCTCATATTCAGGCTGGAAAAAAGAACATACGCGGGTATGCAGAAAATAAACCACCGCGCCGTCCACGCGCTTCGAAAAAGATGGAAAGCCAGCAGAGCGGCTCCTCCAACGCATAAAACCTGAGCGGGAATAAACGCGGTTTCCAAAGGCATTATTCTTCCGAAGAGCCCCAGAAGCACGGGATAGCCGACAAAATACTGGCGGTCTTCAATGCCAACCGTGGAAAAAAGACCGGTGATGCAGGCTTGGGCAAGAGGCAGATAAGCTTTGCCGTCACGGCGCATGGCAATTTCAGAGAGGCTCAATCCCAAAACCCGGTTGAAAAGAACCAGAACCGCGAGACGCTGAAAACAGGCCAGGACAGCTTCCAGCCAGGCCCCTCTCGCCGTTTGAACTTCTATGACGGAACTTTTCATGACGAAATGGAAGACTCCTGGGCTTCAGCTCTTTTGAGATAAGCCATCCGGATTTGGACCAAATCCAGCAAGTAATCGATTCCCCGGGTCACCGACAAAATCAGCGCCAGAGAATAAAACAAAGACATGACCACAAAACGGGACCAGTGCTCCTGAGTGTGTCCGGTTAGAATTAATTCCGCGAAACTGTGAAACACCAGGGCTCCGCCGGATAAAATCAGAAAGCCCGGCACGGCCCAGAACCATTTTGAAGCGAAAAACCCCCGGTTGCGTAAACTCACCCCGCCCTTCAAGGTCATCGTCACAATCCTTCGAGCCGTGTGCGCGGCGCAGAAAAAAAGACAGGCCGCGATTCCGGTCAGACTTCCAACCAGAAAGCGGTAAATCATCCACTCTTCAAGCTTTTGATTATTCAAATAAAAAACAGAAGGAATGACCATCAGAAAAAATCCGTAGGCAAAACAAGCCGTGGCGATCAGATTCAAAACGCGCGCGGGGCAGTAGAGAAAGGCCGTCTGCACGATAACTTTTAAAAACCTCAGGCCGTCTTTCCAGACATGAAGCTTGGATTCCCCCTGCCGTTCTTTATAAGGCATATTGATTTCCACAAGACGCATCCCTCCGCTCAAAATGGCGCGCGCGCTCATGGCCGGCGTAAAATGCAGCCCGTCAGGAAGAGGCATCAGCTGAGGCAATACCGACCGGCGGATCACCCGCATTCCGCTTGCCGTGTCTGAAACGCGGGTTTCGGAAAAGAGAGAAAGAAGCAGAGCGAAAAAACGGTTCCCGACACGGCGGATCAACAGCATTTTACTTTTAGCGTGAATCCGGGAACCCAGCGCCATGCCCGCGTCTTTTTCAATGACCGCCCGGCATAGATCACCGAAAAATTCCGGGTCGCAGGTTCCGTCAGCATCCAAAAACCCCAGGAGCTGAGCGTCTGATTTTCTCCAGGCTTCTTTAATTGCCGCGCCGTACCCCCGGTTTTTCGAAAAAATAATCAGCCCGATTTGAGGAGTAAAACGCCCGGCGATTTCCGCCGTTCGGTCGGTCGAACCGTCGCTGACCACCGTAATCTCCACCGCGTCGATCCCCGCGCGCCTGCAAATGGACTCCCGAGCCGCGAGCGAGCGGAGAATAATATTCTCAATGCTTGCTTCTTCATTCAGGGCAGGAATCGCGATCAGTAATTTCACGAGAGAATTTCTCCGTAAATCTTTTCCAGTTCACGCGTGCATTTTCTAAAATCAAATAAAGCTTCGGCTCTTTCACGGCCCTTACGGCCCATTTCCCTGCCCAATTCTTTATGATGAAGAATTTTCAGAACGCCTCCCGCCAGACTCTCCGCGTCTCGGGGTTTAAAAAACAAAACCGCCTCCGGGGAACAAAGCTCAACCGGGCCCCCTTCGCCGGAAACCACCGACGGAACGCCTGAGGCCATCGCTTCCAGGCTGGCCAACCCGTAGGGCTCCGGCAGAACCGGGCACTGGATCGAGACATCCAGGCTCCGGTAGACGTCCGGGATATCCTCAGCCTTGTATTTCCACCCTGTGAAATGAACGGCATTTTCCAGCCCCAGATCAGACGTTTTTTTGATGAGCTTCAATTCATAGTCTTCATGCCCTTCGATCTTCCCTCCGCAGACCCAGAAGTGAACCTCCGGAAATTTGGCATGAACCTTCGCGGCCATCTCTAAAAACAGGTCCAACCCCTTCCAGGGATCAAGCCGGCAGACCATGCCGGCCAATGGAGCCTCGTCAGGAATCCCGATTTCCGCCCGCAGGTTTCTGGACGGCCTCCCGGGCCGGAACTTTTCAAGGTCAATGCCGTCATAAAGTTTGACCGCTCCGGCCGGGAACCCGTGATTTTTTCCGAGGAAAGGTTCGGCGATGACATTATCCATGAGCAAAAACCGGGTCGAAAAATGTTTCACCAGGAAATACTCCAGCCGCGCGAATCCTTTGGACTGAAGAACCAGTTCGCGGATATGCCAGAGATGCGGTTTCCCCGCCAGCCTGGCGGCCAGAAACCCGTAAAGATTGTGAATCGTGTTGGTATGCACCAGATCGATTTTCTGCTCCAGAATCAGGCTCCGGATTTTTAAAACTGCCGGAAAATATCCAAGCAGAAGCTGAAGCAAATAGCCTGTTCCTTTGCGGGTGGTGACTTTCCGCATCCCGCCGGCAAAATGCACTTTGGCCCCCGCTTGCTGATAAGCTTCCACCAAAGGGCCTTCCTTCTGCATCAAAACGTGCGGTTCAAAACGTGTTTTATCCAGCGCCTGAAGCGTGCGCAAAAGCGTAATGTCCGTGCCGCCGATTTCCGAAGTCGACTGAAGATAAAGAATCTTTTTCAAATCGCCGGTTTTTCCAGGAGTTGCGGCGGGAACCGGGTGAAACGTCTCCCCCAGCATTTCACAGGACGCTTGAAGCACTTCTTCAACCGTGATTTCCCTCATACATAGATTACTGGCGCAAGCCCGCGTGTATTGAAACCGGCAGGGACTGCAGGGCATATCATGGCGCAGGATTCTCGAAGTTTCTGAAAGAGGTCTGACTTTAACCGGATCGCCGGGGCCGAAAAGCGCCAGCGTCGGCACGCCGAGCGTATCGGCGAGATGCATGGAGCCGGTGTCCGGCGTGATAAAAAGGCCGGCGGTTTTCAGCAGACCGGCCAGATCCGAAAGAGACGTTTTTCCGCAGAAATCTTCCGCCCCGTTTTTCATCAACCCCTGAATTTTCTTTGCAAGCGCCTGCTCAGGCTGCCCGCCCGTAAAACCGATCGAAACATCAAAATGGCCGGAGAGATAATCCGCGGTCCGCGCGATACGCTCCGGCATCCACTGGCGGTTCTGCCAGCCTGCACCGAGATTAATCAGCACACGAGGTTTCGCCGCCGGAGTTTTTCCGCTCGAAGCCGGCACGGAAAGTTCCGTTTGAAGGTCTTCAGCCATGACCGGAAGACCGTGAAACCTCAGCAGGTCCAGGTATCTTTCTTTTTCGTGAATTTTTTCTTCCCGGGGCAAGTAAGCGTGTGTCAGAAGAAAACGGCCCAGACCGTGAATGGACTGCTGACGTTCAAAGTCACGGAGATAACCGATTCTCTCCGGAGCGCCGGAAAGTTTCGCCAGCACGGCACCTCGAAAAACCGGATTGAGCACGAAAACTTTTGAAGCCTTCACCCCGCGGACTTCCCGGATAAAATCAAGAAGCTCGCCGGGGCATTTGGATTGGTAAGTCACGATCCGGCTGACCGCCGGAACTCTTTCCAGAACTTCACGGTGTCTTTCGTGGGCGGCAAACGTGATGGGATCTTCGGGATATTCACGCCGAAGGACGTTTAAAACCGGAAGCGCGAAAAACAGATCGCCAAGCCCCATGCTCTGGATGACCAGGATCCCCTTTTTATTTTCAGTGTTCATGAATTTGAAACCTGCCGGTAAATCTCCAGCATTTTGCGGGCCGTGTTCTGCCAGGTAAATTTTGAAACCTGCTTCCGGCCTTCATGGACCAGGTTCACGCGAAGACCGTCGTTTTCCAGAATCCCGCATACCGCTTTGGCCATAGCCAGATAATCGTCCGGCTCCGTCAAAATCGCCGCGTCTCCCGCGATTTCAGGAAGCGATCCCCGGTTAGAGCAGACAATCGGAAGCCCCATCGCCATGGCTTCCAGCAAGGTAATCCCGAAACCTTCATCCAATGACGGATGCAGAAGAACCCGCGCGGATTTGTAAACCGACGGAAGCTGAGCCCTTGAAACTTTGCCCAAATGGACAACCTCATCCCAAACTCCAAGCTGACGGGCGGAAGCGATCTGCTCCGGCGAAAATTCCGTGCCCACTTTTAGAAGTTTCACGGGCTTACCCCAGCTTTTTAAAATCGACAGCACCTGAAAAAGCGCGGGTATATTTTTGTAGCTCTGCGTATGGCCGGCATGAAGAAGGTAAATTCCTTCCAGCAGTCCGGGAAAACGGGGCACATTCTGCGCCGTCTGAAAGTCATCGCCAAGCCCCAGCGGAACCACTTCAACTTTTTCAGCGGGATAATTCAGATATTCGAGCAAGGCTTTCCGGCTGGCCGAAGAATCACAGACAATCCGGCCGGCCTTTTTAAGACCGCTCAGATTATGAAGCTGGGCCAACCCCAGACGCGGACGGAATTTGAGCCAGATAGCGTCATGAAAAGTCACAACCGTCCGCTCCGCTTTCAGCGCGTGCGTCAGATGCGCGTAGGAATGGTCTAAGATATGGTTAACGTCTCCCTGATTAAAAAACGCCGCGGCCGGATAACCTAAATACTGACACGCGTAACGGGCCGGAGCCGGGTTAAGCGCGGCCCAGGAAGGCAGGTAACTGCGCACGAAGTCTCCGTTGTTCTTTTCCTTTTCAAGCGCTGAGGCCAGAAAACGGCCGTAAACCAGCATGCTCTCCCGGTAAGGATCGGCGAAAGCTTCATAAAGAGTGATACGCATCAGAAGAACTCCCGGAATTTAAACGGGCGGGACACAGGCCCCGCCGAAGCAAAGGCCAGAAGCCCGCAGCCTTTTCTTTTCCTTTGAAGGGCGCGGTCAAAATAAGGTTTCCCGAATTTGTAACAGGCCACCTTAAATAAGAAGTCCGGTCTTTCAGGAAGACCCAGCTTTAACAAGAAACTCCCGATTCCGTCGATCACAGAGCTCCAGGCTCCGAAAGTTAAAATATGAATATTTTCAAATCCGTTTTTTTTCAAAAAGATCTCCAGACTCCGGGGCGTGAAATACTGAAGGTGCATGGGCGGAAGAATTTCGTGCCAGTTCTCTCCTTCAGCGGACGCCTGCGCGGATCCAAAATTCGGGGTCGAAAGAGCAATGATCCCGCCAGGTTTGAGTAAAGCACGGACACGGGCCAGCGTCTCTCCCGGATCGCGCAAATGTTCCAGAGTTTCCCACAAAGTTATCAGGTCCGCGCATTTCAAACCTTTTTCTTTCTCCAAAGATTCGAGGGATTCATAAACCTCCGCCCCCCGGCGCCGGCAAAGCTTGCGTGATTCTTCCGAGTGATCGACTCCGACCGCGTTCCAGCCCTGTTCCCGCGCGACCTCAACGTGAATTCCCTGCCCGCACCCCAAATCCACAAGCTGTCCTTTCACCAACCCCGCGGCCGCCATAAATTCAAAAAGCCTGCGGGCCTGCTTACGCACCACTTTTTCGGGAAATTCGTACTGGCGCCGAACCGCTTCGTCAGACTCATAAAACTTTCTAATTTCCGCGTCCTGCACCGGCGAACTGACCCAGCCATGTCCGCATTCCGCGCAGTGATGCACGGTGTAGCCATTGAGGTGCGTCATCAGAGCCGATTTCAGCTCTCCGCAAACCGGACAGATTTTATTTCCGGATGTCACGCTTCCCCTCGAGTACTTTGAAGTACATCGCTTCCAATTCTTGGGTCACCCGGGACCATTCCAGCTCCCGAGCTTTTTGCTGAGCCGCGCGGCCAAGTTTTTCACGCGTCGGAGCACTTTTAAGCAGAATACGCATCTTTTCCGTCAAACCGTCCGTATCACGGGGTTTTGTCAGAAAACCGCTGACCCCGTCTTCGACGATATCCTGCATCCCGCAGGCACGCGTCGTCACCACGGGCAGTCCGGACGCCATGGCTTCAGGCAGAACCAGCGACATACTTTCAAATAGCGACGGAAAAATGAAAAGATCATGTTCCGCGTAAATCAGGGGCGTTTCCTCCGAAGTCACTTTAGGAAGAACCGAGATTTTGGAGCGGACACTTTCATCAAAAAAGCTGAGAGCTTCTTCAGGTTCAACACCCACTCCCGCCAAAGTCAGGGTGACGTCGGGAAACTCCAAAGAAATCCTGAAAAAACTTTCCGCCAGGTAGCGGATTCCCTTCCGCCATTCCCATCCGCCGAAATACAGAAGCTTGCGGGCGGGGTGACCGTAGTCGCGCGTGATGAAATACTCCGGCCCTGCGCCGTTGGGAATGAACGTCATGCGCTCCCTGGGCACCCCATAATATTTTTTATTAAAATCAATTTCGCATTTAGCCGTCAGCATGACATGGTCGGCAAATTTCGTCGCGATCCGGGCCTGCGTGATCCAAACCGCGGGGTAAAACACCTTCGAGAAAGCGCTGAGCCGGCGCAGGTTCAGCCTGTCTTCCTCTTTTTCCAATTCCCACCGCATTTCATCTGAACCGTAGGAAACAATCACGCAGGGTGGAAGCGCTTTGAATAATCTTCTCAGCAAAACATAAACAGCCCCTTCAAGGCTGTGAATCGCGACCAAATCATGCCGGCCTTTGCGCTTCCAGAGTTTAAAAACCGGAATGAACATCAGAAACGGAAAGAAAATTTCCCTGAGGCGCCGGGGGCCGAAAACAGGCACCTGAGCGCGGAAGATCAGATCCACTTCATGCCCTTTTTTACGAAGCTCTTCCGCGAAGCAGTTCATGATTTTAGCCATGCCGGTCTCGCGGGAATCAGGCGTATTACAGATAAAGAGAATCTTCACGCCGTCACTTCCCGGTAAAGCTCAAAAGTCTTCATCGCGATCTGATTCCAGTCATGAAGCGACGCAAGCACGGACGAACCTTTGGAAAGGCGGGCGCGAAGATCGTCTTCCCGAACCATCCGGGAAACCGCGTTAATCCATTCCCGGGCACCCGCTTTGACCGAAACGCAGATCATATTTTCTCCGTCGATAAATTCCGGGGGCAATTTTCCGAGCTGAGTGGCCAGAACCGGAAGACCGTGGCTGAACAAAGCTGAAAGAGCCGTCCGCTTTTCAGAAACGCCATCCGGATAAAGCGCGACGCCGGCATCCGAAGCTCTCAGACAGCGGGAAACCATTTCATGGCTCAAATCTTTTTCCAGCAGGAAAGGTCCGCATGCTTCCCGGCGAAGCTTCGCTTCCGCGGCCGGCTCCGCTTTCCCCAGAAGAAGCAGTCGGACCGGAAGACCTTCATTTCGAGCCTGTTCAAAAATTTTCGTCAACCGCACAAGCTCCGGCACGATAACATCGTGGATAATTCCGAAGCGCGTAAAGAGCAGTTCTCCGGCGCCGATCTTCAGACGGGCTCGAAGAGCCTCTCTTTCCTGCCGGTTCTCTTCAACGGGGAAAACCGTCGTGCCCAAAGGGATTTTTCGAATCATCCCTTTTAAAATTCCCGTCTTTTGAAACGTTTTCAGAAAATCAAAATGCCTTTCGTTGGTCACAATGTGCGCGTCGGACCGGCGTAAAAGAGGCCAGAGCGCCAGGCGTTTCCATGGCGCGGCAAATTCATGGTAGGTCGTGACTACGGGAATAGATGGGAATTTCTTTTTCACGAACGCCGGAAGAAAACACGCTTCCGCGCGGTTCTGATACAGAGTGGTCATATATTGAAAGTGGATCAGATCGGCAGAAAATTCTGAGATGGCGCGGGAAAGAGGTTCTTCCTGCCAATGAGGTGAAACCGCGATTTCAGGAGCCTGATCCAGCAGGCGCAAATGCTTCACCAGCTGAAAAGTGTAATCGCCGATACCCGAAAGAACCGGCGGATATTCGGAGGTGATCATTAACAGTTTTTTGAGGGGCTTTTTCAATACCGTGTTTCGAATTCCTCCGGAACAACCAGGGAAAGTTTGGCCGCCATCCCCATAAAAATCCAGATAAAGTAAGATGCCGGGGGCGTATCAATAGAACTGAAGATCCCGCCGATCGTAAACTGCCCGAAGCAATAGGCCGTCATGGCCAGCACCATCACATACGTCCGCTCACTGAAAGGCGCGGCCATCCAGGAATTGAACCATCTCAGCATAATCATCGCGATCAGCAGATAAAAAAGAATCACCCCGACAATCCCGATTTCCACCTGAAGTTTCGAAAGATAGTTTTCGACCAGGACGAATTTACCTTCAACTTTTCCAAGATGGCGGGCGGCCTGCGAGGCGGCCCCGATCCCCTTGCCCATCGGGTAATTCTCCAGGTTCTGCACGAACTGCTTCGGCGCAGTCGCAATCGTCCGCTCTTTGACGGTTTCGATGCGGGCCGCGGTCTGAAATCGCTGAAACACGCTCTGCCTCAAAGTCGAAAAGCCGAGAAAAATTCCTCCGCAGACAATCAGGAGAACCGTGATAGTCGTGCGGGCTTTGCGGAAAAGGGACGCGAAAATAAATACCATGAAAAGAGCGGAGAGGAAACCTCCGCGGGAGCCGGTCGCCAGCAAAGCAAAACAGTTCAGAAGCGAGGCTCCGAGCCAGAGCCATTTTCTGCGGTCAATGAAATAAAGAGTCAGACAGACCAGCAAGTTCATGGAAAGGAAGAGAGCGTAAGCTCCGCTGGAAGCGAACGTACCGATAATGCGGACAAACGACTCCTCATATTTAACACCGTAAATATTGGCCACCTGGGTCGTAACCAGGAAACCGGGGCCGAAGGTGGCAGGCATAAACTCAGGGCCCTGGATGTATTGAATGACCCCAAAAAGATTAATCGGGATGGACATGAAGGCAATCAGACGAAAAAGGCCGGCCGCGTCTTCTTCCGTGTTCACGTAAACAAATCCCAGAAAAATTCCAAGCCAGGGAAGAAACATAACTTTAAAACCCAGAATCCCGCGCAAAAGCCCCGGCGACATGGGATTAAAAATCTGAAGGAACCCGACCGCGAAAAGACCGGACATCAGCAAAACGACTCCGGCGCCCAGAGTTCTGCCCAAGTCCGAAAGGTACTCTTTCACAGGTTCCTTGGGCATCATAAAAAAGAGAATAAAAGCCAGAATGACGTCTTTAAAAAAAAACAGGAGCGGCTGTGTGAAAAAAAAGTAAATCAGGAATCCGTCCAGCAGGATCTCGATGCAGGCAAGCCGGAAAATTAAACGCCAGGACATCAGCCTCTCCTTTTCCCGCTTAAAGCGGCCCGGTAATCACGGGCCAGCCGCTCTCTGGAAAAATGGGTTTCAAAATACACGCTGTTTTCCCTTCTCTTGATTGCATCGGTCTTTTGAGAAAGAAAATGAACTGCTTCCCGGAGAAAAGCGCCTTCATCCGCCCGGGGCGTAAAAACGGCGTGAGGGATCTTCCACCCGTCGAAATTTCCCGGATACGGTTCAAAAGAAACAATAGGCAAACCGTGAGCCATCGCGCTTAAAGCGGCCGTACTGCGGGTTGAGATCCCGTCAATCTGAGGAAACAGAAAAACATCCGAAGCCGCTAAATAGCGTGAGATTTCCGCGGGCGCAAGCTCTCCGGTTTCAATCATCCAATCCTGGACTCCCAGCCGGCCGGCTTCCTTTTCCAGTTCCGCGAAAAGTTCAGGGCTGGAATGTCTCATTCCGCCGATCAAAAAAAGCCAGGCGGGAATTCCCTTTTCACGGGCGGCCGCAAGCGCCTTGACCGCCAGACCGGTACGGCGGAACGACGCCAGCCTTCCGAATACGGCAAAAACTTTTCCGTCGCCGATTCCATAGCGGGCCCTCAAACTTTCCCATGATGCCCAGGCGTCTTCGGCCGGAAGAATATTGGCCCCAACCGGAATCACGTCCACTTTGCCCGCGCCCGCGGGATAACTGTTTAAAATTTCCGCGTAACGGGCGCAAGTTGTAATCGCGGAGTCACAGCCCTTAAGAAGCTTGAGAGTCTGAAACTTAAGCATCGCGGCCCAGACCATTTCCCGGACTCCCCCTCCCCAGCTTGCCTGAAATTCATGAAACGTCACCGAAATCGCGGCTTTTGTGTTTTTCTTTAAAAAAGAAGGCAGGGCCGCGATTTCCGGACAAATTCCCCGGCGGTCATACATTTGAGGAACATATTGAAGGCTGATCCAGTCCGCTTCAAACGGCTTCAAAGCTTTTAAAATTTCCCTGCGGTTCCAGCCTGAAATAACCGGACGGATCCATGGCTCAACCGCCGTCTGTCCGGCGGAAGTCAAAAGTTCTGTCTCAACCCCCAGCTGGCGGAGCCCCCTTCCAAACTGAACCGTGTATTCTCCCACTCCATTTACCGACGGAGGAACCTGAGGTGTTAGAAAAATAATTTTCATAAATCTTTCCGTTTCAGCAGAAACGCGTGAGAAAGAGAAAAAAGCGACAGCCCCGGAAAGCCGACCGCCTTACTGAGACAATATTCATACGGCTGCTCTCCAAACTTCGAGGACGTGAAAGGAACGGGCAAAAACCGGACGATTGAAAAATGTTTTTCCACCAGCCGAATGGCGGATAAAAAGGTGTACTCCCGCAGATGATTCGGATGATCAATCCACGGCCGGTCCGCGATAAGGCCCGCGATTCTTCTGCCAAGCCCAAGAAGCGGCAGCGTGTTGGGAACCGTCATTAAAAACCAGCCTCCGGGTTTCAGCACCCGGTGAATTTCCGCGACCACGCTTTTATCGTCAGGAATATGTTCCAGCGTTTCAGAGCAAAGACAGGCTTCGAAACTTCTGTTTTGAAAAGGCAGTTTCTGACCGTCAGCCGCGAGCACGCTAAGAGACTGCCCCGAAGCCTGCCCGGCCCGCCGGGCCAGTGACGCAAGCGACAAAGCATATTCAATGCCCGTCACCTTAAATCCCCGGCGCGCCAATTCAATATCCAGAAGCGGATAACCGCCGGTACCGACATTCAAAAGCCGGCTGGGCTTTATCAATTCCGCCATTTTTAAAACCACTTTAGAAACAGCCTCAATCGAACATGGATTGTGCGATAGCGAAACCCCATGCTTGAGCTCCATCAGCTTTCCGGTCAGCTCATAAAGCCGGCGGCACTCCTGATCTGAGAAAAAAGAGGCGCGTTTCCGGAGTTTTTCCTCAAGCTGTTTAATTTGAATTTCGATTTCCGCTTCTTCCATTTCAGCTCCTGTAAGCTTCCAGACAGCGCAGGGCTGTTTTCCGCCACGTAAAATTTTCAAGCGCACGCTCACGCCCTTTCCGGCCCATCTCTTTCATTTCCTCAGGATGTTCAAGGCAGAACAAAAGACGGTTCCGGAGTTCATCCACCCGGCCGGGAGACACCAGAAAACCGCTGACACCGTCCTTAACCACTTCGGGCAAAGATCCAACACGGGTACCGACCACCGCCAAACCGCAGGCCATCGCCTCCATCGCTGAAGTAAATCCCCCGTCTACCAGCGACGGAAGAACCAGCGCCCGCGCTTTGCGGTATTTATCCAAAATTTCCAAATCCGAAGGAGAGTCATGGAAAAAAACTTTTTTCCCTTCACTCTTTTTTCTCAATTCCTGAAGATAGCCGGAATCGTGACACTGTCCGGCAATATCCAGCACCGCCCCCTCAGGCAAAGCATCGATCAAATCGTGAATGCCTTTGCCGTCAAAAATGCGCCCCACGTAAAGAAACCGGGGCTCGTCCGCTTTAACGGAATCGGGAGAAAAAAAGTCCGTATTCACGCCTCCGTAAATAACCCGCGAAGGTCTTTGAACCCGATGGTTCAGACCGCGGTTGAATTCTGAGATTAGAAGGAACTCACGCACATACCGCTCAACGGGGAAAACGCGTGAGAGGCAGTAATAGGTTCCGCCCGCCAAATCAGTGACAAAAGCCTTACGGCCGTGAAACGCGCCCGAAAGAATCGCCATTTCCGTGACCAATGTCGGAAACTGAAGGCAGTGAATCACATCAAAATTCTTGAGAAATCCCAGATGCGAAAAGGAGAGAGGGTTGGCGATTCCTCCTACCGGCATCAGAGTTTTACAGTAGCGGATCGTCAATTTTCCATCCTGAATCGTCCGGTTTTGCGCCGTGGCCGTCGCCGCCAGCAGGAACACGCCGCTGGCCGCCTCGATGTCGAGGAACGCCGCCAGTGGCCGTCCCACCGCGCGAGCCAGGGGGCGGTCGGACTCCAGCCACGTGACTCGAAACGGCGAGGATCTGGACGGCACGGAATCGGCTCCGGGACAGGGGGCAGGACCTGCCGACCAGGCTTCCCGGCGCTCCCGGCGTCACGTTAGAGCACCCCGCCCCCGGCGTCGCCCTCTCCTCGGACCACCGCCCGCCGTTCCGGGTCAGCGGGACGGCCCGACGAACGGGTTGGACGGTCAGGCGAGGGAAGCGAATCAGGTGGGAGCGAAGCAGGTGCGGAGGAAGCGCACGAGCGGTGGCGTCATCACCGTGTCGCCGGGGGCGCCGATGCGCGAGCTGACCTGGCCGTGGGTGAGCGAGCGGGCGTCGACGGCGACGATGCGGGCGCCGGCCTCGTCGACCGCGTCGAGGTAGTCCCGGGCGATGTCCTGGCGGTGCGGCGAGCCCCGCACGACGCTCAACGTCGACGGTGGCGGCGCGGCCCGGCCCGATCGGAGCAGCAACGTGGCCGACGTGTCGGTCAGGTAGGCGGCGTGGTTGCCC
>CAYLPP010000019.1:0-34611 GCA_964385615.1 uncultured bacterium
ACCAAGATTCTCTCGATCATGTACCGCCCCAAACACGAGAATATCCAGGCCTTCAAGCAGATCAAATGCCCTCAGTGCCATAATCTCGTGACGATTATTTTTGAGACCCTCGACGGCTCGATCGCGAAGTAAGGCATTCCCGGATAATCCCGACAGCAATATCCGCTTCTTTTCTGGAAACAATCAACGGCGGGCTGAAACGGATGCTGGATTCTCCGCAGCCCAAAAGAAGTAACCCGCGCTGAAACGCTTCTTCGATAATTTCGTCTCTTTCTTTCGGAGCGGGCGCACGGGTTTCACGGTCTTTGACCAGTTCCATGCCGATCATTAAACCCAATCCCCTGACATCGCCAATCTGCGGAAACTCACGTGAAAGCTCCTTGAGTTTTCCCCGCAGATAATCGCCGGTCGACACCGCGTTCTTCAGAAGTTTTTTCTCGAGAAGATTAATCGTTTCAAGCGCCGCCGCGCAAGCCAGAGGATTTCCGCCGAACGTATTCGCGTGAGAACCCGGCTCCCAATCCATAAGATCCGCGCGCGCGATCATAGCACCCAGAGGCATCCCCGAGGCAATGCCTTTGGCAACCGTAATAATGTCGGGCTCCACGTCCCAGTGCTCAATCGCGAACATTTTTCCCGTCCGCCCCATGCCCGACTGCACTTCATCGGCGATCAGAAGAATGCCGTACTTTTTCGTCAACTCCCGCAGTTTCTGATGATATCCCGGCGGAGGCACCACATAACCGCCTTCACCCTGTACCGGCTCCACAATAATGGCCGCGACTTCTTCCGGAGGAACGGTTTTCTTAAACAGCGTGTGCTCAATATAATCCACACAGTCAATTTTACATTCCGGATAAGTCAGGTGGTAAGGGCAGCGGTAGCAGTAACCGTAGCCGACATGCGTGATGCCCGGTACCAGTGACCCGAAATTTTCTTTCTGCCGAACCTTACTGCCGGTCAGCGAGAGCGAACCCAGCGTACGGCCGTGAAAAGCGCCGAAAAAAGAAATCATCCTCTCGCGCTTGGTCTTGTAACGCGCCAGCTTAAAAGCCGCCTCCACGGATTCGGTTCCAGAATTCGTAAAGAAAACTCTTTTAGAGTGCTTGCCGGGCGCCAGTGAAGCCAGCTTTTCCGCCAATTTCACCTGAGCTTCGTAATAAAAATCCGTTCCTGACATATGAATCAAATTAGCCGCCTGCTTTTGAATGGCTTTCACAACGTCAGGGTGGCAGTGCCCCGTCGAAGTCACGGCGATGCCGGCCGTAAAATCCAAAAACACATTGCCGTCCGGATCTTCAATCCACATTCCGTCGCCACGGTGAGCGACCAGCGGATAGGAGCGGGTAAAAGACGGGGATAAAAGACGCCGGTCAGCTTCAATATTTTTTTTAGCTTTCGGCCCCGGCAAAGGATGTTTGATTTTAATTTTCTTAAGCATTCTTTTTCTCCTCTCAAATCATAACCGCAACGAAAGCAGTATCGCCAGCACGGTAAACAACGAACTTACAAAATAAAATTAAATATTCCCAAGCCCCGGATGGCCGCAATTGGCGCACACATCAGAATATTTTCTTGAATAATTGAAACCAAAAACATAATTACGGCCGCAGCAGGGGCAAACAAGTTTCAAAATACTCCAAATTACCCAGATGCAAAATGCCAGCAAAAAAACCCCATAAACAATGGCTGTCATGCTCAAGCCGTATAGCGACCATCCAAAGGGGTTTTCTTGAACAAAAAATACCAAGCCGATACTCGTTCCAAGAACCGTAAAAAAACCGGCGGTTCCAAAAATGCCAAAAATGACGTGCCGGTTTAAAAAAACGTCTTCCTTCTGGCGATCAATCGGCCATTCGGGTTGTTCTTTGCACCGGCACCGTTTAATCGACATCAATCTGGGCTTTTTGAAGTTTTCCGCTGTAATCAATAAACACGCTTTTCCACTCACTAAAAATATCCAGCCCGGTTTCTCCGGCTTCGCGGTGCCCGTTGCCTGTGTTCTTAACACCGCCGAAAGGCAGATGCACTTCAGCGCCGATCGTGGGCCCGTTAATATAAGTGATGCCCGCTTCAATATCGCGGATAGCGCGCATGGCACGGTTGACATCGCGCGAATAGATCGCCGACGAAAGCCCGTAAGCCGAGCGGTTAATCTCATCAATCGCCTGGTCGAGACTCTTCACGGGAATCAAGCAAGTCACCGGACCAAAAATCTCCTCCCGGATAATTTTCATCTCCGGATGCGTCTCCGTAAAAATCGTCGGCTCATAAAACCAGCCGTTCTTCAATCCTGGGGCTTTGGGAATTCGTCCTCCGCATTCCAGATTCGCGCCTTCCTCAATACCGCTTTGAACATACCCGTGCACGCGCTTGCGCTGAGCTTCATTAATCAAAGGCCCCATCTCAACGCCTTTCTGAAGACCGTTACCGATTTTTATCTGCTTCGCGCGCCGGACCATTTCTTTTTTAAATTTCTCGAAGACCTGTTTCTGGACATAAACCCTTGAAGTCGCAGTGCACCTCTGGCCCGTCGTGCCGAACGCACCCCAGACCGCGCCCTCAATCGCCAGATCAAGATCCGCGTCCGCCATCACGATCTGCGCGTTCTTACCGCCCATTTCAAGCGAACAGCGTTTAAGCGCCCGCCCGCATTGCTGGGCAACCAGGCGGCCGACTTCGGAGGAACCTGTAAATGAAATCAACCGGATCTCAGGATGGTGAACAATCGCCTGTCCCGTCTCCGCCCCGCCGTGCACCATATTCAAAACTCCGGGAGGAAGCCCGGCTTCTTCAAGAATCTTAACGAACCAATGGGCGGAAAGCGGTGTGTCTTCAGCCGGTTTAAAGACCAGCGTATTCCCGCAAATCAGCGCGGGAAAGATTTTCCAGGAAGGAATGGCGGTCGGAAAATTCCAGGGAGTAATCAAACCGCAGACACCAATGGGCATACGCACAGACATGGCGAATTTATTTTTTAATTCGCTGGTGGTCGTCTGGCCGAAAAGCCGGCGCCCTTCTCCGGCCGCGTAAAACGCCATATCCACGGCTTCCTGCACATCTCCGCGCGCTTCCTTCAAGACTTTGCCCATCTCCCGAGTCATGATCCGCGCCAGCATTTCCTTGCGCTCCTCGAGGATTAAGCCGGCCTTCATAATAATTTCACCGCGCTTGGGAGGAGGAACAAGACGCCAGGAGGGATAAGCTTTCTGCGCGGCCTGGACGGCGTTTTCCACATCCTGCGTCCGGGAGTCGGGGAAAAGCCCGACCTTATCTTTGATGTTCGCGGGATTGCGGTTTTCAAAAGTCTTACCGCTGACCGCCTTGATCCATTTACCGCCGATGAAATTCAGGTAAGTGTTTTTCATAATACCCTCCCCGGAATTTAAGCGCCGCTTTTTTTAAGCCACTCTTCGAGATGTTTAAGGTAACGGTAATCGGTGAGATCAATTTTAAGAGGGGTGATGGAAATATAGCCCTCAAGGATAGCCTCTTCATCACTGGTGCCGTCCGGATCAAAAATTTCGATCTCGCCGGCCAGCGTGAAAACTTTTTTGCCGTCATGCGCTTTTTCGGGAATAAATTCTTCGATGAAGTGCGACGCCGCCTGTTTAGTCACCTTGACGCCCCTGATTTTCTTAAGCGGCAAGGCCGGAACATTCACGCTCATCATCACATCTTTGGGGAAGATGCCCTTCATGTAACCCGCCATAATCTTGCCGGCGATATCCATACTGCCTTCAAAATCCTCAGAAGTGGCACTGCAAAGCGAAAGCGCCACCGACGGAACCCGATTGATAAAACCTTCGCGCGCGGCCGAAATCGTTCCGGAATAAAAAACACTGACCCCCGTGTTCGAGCCATGATTGATGCCGGACATGATCAGGTCAGGATAAAAATCCTCAATACCGGAAAGGGCGAATTTGACGCAATCCGCGGGAGTTCCGTGAACAGCGTAACGGCGGATGCCTTGGAATGTGTCTTCCTCGACCCGAAGGTGCTGACCAAGCGTAATGGAGTGACTTGAAGCCGACCTCTGAGTGGCCGGCGCGGCCACCACGGCACGCGCGCCTTTGGGCACACTGGCCATTAGCGCCTTCATCCCTTCGGCATGAAGCCCGTCATCATTAGTCAGCAGGATGTTCACCGTGTGACAGCGCCTCCTCTATAGAATGGATATGTCGGCATGGGTCAATTATACCCCATAATGCCGAAGCGTAACGCCTTCTTCTGAAAGGAGTTTGCGCAAGGCGGGAGAAGCCAGAAGCCGGTGCTCCACCGCGCGTCCGGTTGTAAAGGAACTGACCGATTTAAGGTCCTTGTCCACAATGCCCGGGTGGCACATGATTTCACTCAGCCCCATAGGAATATTCCGGAGAATATTTTCAAGCGGAACTTTCGTCCAATGGCCTTCCGGGGTGAGATTTCCGAAGAAAAAAAACGCCGGACTCTGCGCGCGTAAATGCGCGAAAGCGGATTGATTCATAAGCGCGGATTTACGGATGGGAATCTTGTACTTCCGCCCGGTCTCCGCCAGGATTTTCAGAAAAAAGGGATGATTATGCATCTGATGATGGGTGTCCAGATGCGTTGGCTTCCGGCCGAAACAGCGGATAAATTTTTCAATCTGCGCGGAATATTCCGCCGCAAGCTCACCTGCTTTAGGCAAGCGGGAGAGCTGATCCGGCATTTTTTTAAACCCGCCGTCCGCTTTTAAAAGCGACCGAACACGGGCCGAAGGTAGAACCGGATTCCGGAAAGTCACGTTCAGATGAATACCCACGCCCAGTTTTTTTCTTTTCTTCAGCTCAGAAAGGGTGCGCGCTTCAACGGGAAGATTGACCATAAAAGTCGTGCTGGAAACGATTCCCCGGTCGTGGCATTCCAGAATCGCCCGGTCCACGCCCCGGGTTAAATTAAAATCGTCAGCATTGACGATCAGAGAGCGGTTCATGGCTTGATCATCACAACGGTTGCGACCGCAAACTCGCGTTCGTGCGCCATCGAAAGCTCAATCTGGTATTTCGCACCGACGCCGAAAAGCTTGCGGGCTTTTGGAGAGAGATAAATAAAAGGTTTCCCGGTCGGGGCTTTGCGGACTTCGATTTCACGGAAGCGGTAGCGGTTGCCTTTGCGTATTTCAAAAGCCTTCATAGCGGCTTCTTTGGCGGCGAAACGCGCGGAGTAATGCTCGTATTTCATGCGCTTGGACTCACAGTAAGCCTGTTCAGCCGGCGTAAATATCCGGTTCAGAAAAGGTTTCCCGCGCCGTTCGACCGCGGCTTTCATACGGCTGACACTGTTGATATCCACGCCCTGGAAGATCCGCATGAAGCTAGCACCGTGCCATGTTACGCCGCACTAGAATTTAACGGCAAAAACAGCGAGAGCGATGACCACCATCAGCGCGATAATATAAAAATTATTGAAGGCCCAGAAATCAGAGAGAATCGTCAGGAAAGATTTCTTTGGGCCTGATTTTTTTTTGGCGGGGATCAGCTCTGATCGGAGGCTGAGAACTTCTTCTTTGCGGAACCGCAGGTAAGTACCGCCGATCTTATAGGCGTGAAGCTTCCCTGTTTTGAGGTATTTTTCAATTTCGGAGTGATCCACCTCGAGGAAGCTTTTCACTTCCTCGAGGCTCAGCATATTATTCATGAAAGCTCGATTCAGACGCGGCTGTTTTCTTCCTGGATCCAGCGATCAACCGAAGCCTTGGAAAAAAGCCAGTTTCCATTTTCGTGGCGGGCGGGAATTTTCTTTTTCTGGGCCCACTCTTCCACGATCTTCGATTCAAGTTCGAGGTACTGCGCGACATCGCGAAGCGTCATCGTCACATCGGGAGCGTCTCCGCTTCCGCGCACGTTAAGCATTGAAATCTGCCCTTCAATCACGGCACCTTCACTCACACTCAACCGGGGAGTCACGATGTTCCCCTGAATCACGGCGGGAGCAATCACAGCCAGCCCCTGGGTCGCGTGAATATCACCCGTGACTTTGCCGGCGATGATAATGCGGTCACCGTTAATGTGAGCCTTGACCTTGGCGTTTTCGCCGATGGTCAGATTACCGCGGGTGTCGAGTTTGCCTTCGAAACTGCCGTTAATGCGGAGATTGACGGGATCCTTGAAAGTGATGGTTCCCTGCATACTTGCGTCGACGTCGAGGATTTTTTCATCCATCTCGTCTTTTCGATTCTTTGCCATGGGACGGGGCCTCCTTTGGCTTGAGGGAAACCGGCCATCGGCCGGACAGGGAAATTATCCCCATAACCCCCCTGCCTGTAAAGACTAAAATCCAGACACCAGCCGGGGTCAGGAGGAAGGCTTCCGCTTCTTCTCCGTCACAAAGAATTCCATCATTTTCCCCCGCATCAGCCGGGTCTGGGCGTCTAGAGCGGGCAGACTGCTTAGAAGCGTGAACACAAACGGAATCAGAAGCCATTCCGCGGCATAAATCAGCCGGCGAAAAACCGTGATCTTCTTCTTTTTCCGGGGAAGAAGCGCCTGCGCGAGCAAAATGGTGATAATAAAAGTCGAAGAGGCGAGGTTGAAAATCAGGCCTGAAATACGGGACGAATTATAAAAAATGACGGAGTTTGAAAATTCCTGCCCCGTAAAAATCGCCGGAAGCCAGCCCACGAAAGTAATAAGGAAACCCAGCGTGGCCCAGGAAATGTGCATTTCCAAAAGTTTGATGACGTATCGAAGTTTCTGAACAAAAGTGATTTTCGTCCGGCGCATGAAGCCCCGCATGACGATCGGAAAATTCTCCACCCCCCAGGCCCAGCGTCTTTTCTGTTTGTAAATGTGCTGAATCGTTTTCGGAAAATTATCCGCCATGACCACATCCATTGAAAGGGTGACATACATAGGCACCACCCGGTAATCCCCTTCATAATGAAGCAGGGCCTTCCAAAAAATCGCGGAATCATCCGAAATCATATCCACAGGCCAGTAGCCGATTTCAACCAGCGCCTTGAAACTCATGCTGTGGCTTGAAAACGTGACCAGTTTTTCAGGATTCGTCGCTTCGATCAGCTGAAAGAAAGAAGAGCCTGTCTCGAGCACGCGCGAAATCGCCGGCGCGTCCATAATGTTATTGTGGTAAACAGGAATCGGCTGAAAACTCGCGCGGGTGCGTTTGGGGTGACGCATAAAATGATAGGTCAAAGCGGAAAAATATTCAGGGCTCGCGATCGTGTCCGCGTCAAAGCAAGAGACTACCACATTTTCAAAATCTATTTTCTTTGCTTTTAAATAGACAGCCGTTTCACGCGCCGCGTACGTCACGTTCGCGCCCTTGACCCGCGCCTCGCCCGGAATACCATCCGGATGTGAAATCACCAGAAAATCATAAAAATGCTTCCGGTACCGGGCCTGAAGCGTCTCCGCCATTTTGCGGTGACTAGAACCGGTGCGGTCCTCAATAGCCAGAACGGGAAGAATTTTTTCTGCCGGAAACTGACTTTTGACAAGCCCTTGCAGACCCGGCTCTAAAATCTCCGGCCCCTCTTTAGCCGCCGCGATAATGACCACATGATAAACATCGTCATAGGCTGGAATCTGCGTTTTATTTCTAAGCACACGCCGGAGTTCTCTGGCCTGATTATTTAAATCGATCCATTTTCCGATTTTCCAGCTTTTTAAAGCGCGGTATTTCCGCTTTCTGAATTCCGGCCGCGCGTCTTCTCCCCGCTCCAGCATCCGGCACCGCTCCGCCCAATCGGTTCCCTTTTCAACAGCGAGTACTGTGTAAGCCAGTGCCAGGAAAATCGTCATGTAAAAAATACGCAGGAGCCAGAAAATATTGATCGCGATAATAACAATCGCGGCATGAAGCGGTTTAAAAAAAGAAAGGGCGATTACGGAAAGAAGCACAATCCAGCTAAGCGCCCCCGGGAAAATACTCCAGAATCTCTGCCAGAAATAATCGGAGGCTCCGTGTGTCTTGTGTGAAAATTCAAAAGATTTCATTCCGTCACCTTCCGCCGGGTCAAACGCCGGGTCTGCGGATGAAGGTAATAAAGCGTGCGGGTTAAATCATGATAGAAAATAGCACTGCCCCCCGCGACACGCCCGAGCAAACGGGTATAAAACGGCAGGGGCGGACGGGCTTCTGACAGGTACATGGAATCTCCATCAAGAAAAATCACATGAGTATCATCATAAGCCCAGAAGGCCTGGCGAATATCACGGCCAGTACGCGTCAGAGTAAAACGCAGCGGGCCTTTTTGAAAACCTTCTTCGGATTCTTTCACGAAATCGAGAACTGAAATTTCACGGTCCGTCCAGAACAGCACTTTCTCCTCGTCTGAATGAGTCGCGTACTGATAGCCCCGGACCCCTTGATTTTCCAGCACAAATGGCGCACGGCTGCTGAAAAGAGCGCCCTGGCTGCTTAAAAAAAGCATCAAATCTTTTTGAAAAAAATCGCGTTTTAAAATTTCAATCCGGTACCAGGCCGCGGGCGGGAGCTCCGAAAGACGCCGGAGCGTTTCTTCTTCTCCCGTTTCCTGTTTCAGATTCTCACCGCGCGCGTCCGCGGTCCAGAGGGTGAAATCTTTTTTGAGCAGGTAAAGCCGGCCGTGTTTGATCCCCATTCCCAAAATATCAGGGGCCAATGCCGGGAGCAGAATCCCCTTACGGAGATCGACCGCCTGAAGATTTCCATTTTCGAGAAAATAAATAAGCTCAGGAGACCGGGCATCCCAATCCAGAAAATCCGCTTTGGCCGGAATCAACGCTGACAGGTTTCGGCCTTTGCGCTCCCGGCCCAGATGAACCGCGAACCATCCTTCCGCGGAGCCGGCGCGGGTTTTAAAAAGCACCAGTGAAGATCCAGGCTTCGTGACATAATCAACCACCCGGGCGGAAACCGCGCCCGGAATCTTTTGCCCGGGCTCCGTTTCTCTTTTGAGAAAAATATCAACGCCGGTCAGACTGCTCAGCAGATTTTCTTCGATTCCAAAAATCTTAAACTCCGCGAGAAGAGGCAGAAGTATTTTCATGCTCGTATCCATCATGGTTTCTTCTTTAGGATGCTGCGGCAGAAGGATCACCGGTTCAAGACGAGTGGCCAGACCGCGGACAATGCTGATTTTCTTCTCCCAGCTTTCAAACCCTTTTTTGGTCAGCTGGATTTCGTACTCCCCGGGCAGAAGGCCCTGAACCGCCGCGGGAGATTTCTGAGAATATTTCTTCCCCTCAACAAAGATTCGGGCGCCGCCGGGTTCAGTTTGAACGGAAATCAGTCCGGTTTTACTGAAAAATTCACCGCTGGCAGGGGGCATGAGGTAGCCCAAAGCGTAGAGAACCGCGTATGGGGTAATGACCATATAGGCGGCCAGAAAAATATAAAAAAGGAACTTTCTCCAAAAAAGAAGCATGGGGGGTATTGTAATAGTAAAGAACTCCCCTTCAAATGACGATTTTTCTAATTGAATGACTCTATCTAAACCCAATTATCTGAGATCTGCTTTTCTCATAGGAACCACGGCTTTCTGGCTGGCCATGACCAGCCTGCTGATTCACCGTGAGTTTTTCCAGCTGACTCCCCTGCAGGGAGCTTATCAGGTGCTCCCTCTTCAGGACTGGGACCTCCGCCAGGAATACCACGCCATTTATCTGGGCAAAGAACGGGTCGGCTTTAACTGGAACCTGCTGGAAAAGAAAGAAGAAAACCTTTATGAATTCCGGCACTCTTCTTACCTTTCCTTCCTTTTTCTGGGCCAGGCGCGTGAAATGCTGGTCAAGCAGACCGCGCACCTGGACAGCCAGCTGAACCTGCAGGATTTTGAAATTCGGATTTCAAGCAGTGAGACCTGGACTGAGATCAAAGGGCAGAAAGCCAAAGATAACCTTAATGTAGTGATTCAAAATTCCGGAAGTCCCCCTGCCCGTCAGATTTTTCCCGCGCCGGGCCCTTTATTTTTTTCTGACGCACTCGATTTTATCTGGATCCCTGAAAACCTGAAATTGGGCAAACAAGGCACCCTTAAAACATGGAACGCGCTGGCCATGACCGCGCAAGACATTAAATTTCATGTGACGAATAAAGAAAAAATTTTCTACGAAGGCAAAGAAACGGAAACTTTTGTCGTGGTGCTGACCATTGGCGATCTGGAAATCCGTTCCTGGATCAGCCCCGAAGGCGTGGTTTTACAGTCCGAAAGCCCGACCGGCCTTTTCTTCCGCAAGGAAGAAGCCTGGAAAATCTTTGACGCCATGCGGGAGAAACGCTCTGCTCCGCCCGATCTTCCGAATCTGTTCTCCATTCCCTCGAACCGGATTCTAAAAAAACCGCTTGAGCTTACTTACATGAAAGCACGGCTTCAAACCCCGAAGGAAGATAAAATCATCGAGGTTCGGGTACCTGATCTCAGGACTCCACCGCCCGCTCAGACCCCTGAGCTGGATTTATCACCCTACCTCCGTTCCACGCCGTGGGCGCAGTCAGACAATCCCGCAATCAAAACACTGGCTGAAAAAATCGCGGGCCATGAAAAATCCAATATCGAAAAAGCCATTAAGCTCAGCGACTGGGTTCATCAGTATGTTTCTCCGGTGCCGACAGTAACGCTGCCCAACGCCATGGAAGTTTTGAAATCCGCCAAAGGCGACTGTAATGAATACACGGTTTTCTATACCGCTCTGGCCCGCTCATTGGGGATTCCCACAAAAATGGTCGCGGGCCTGGTTTATCAAAACGGCCGGTTCTTTTATCACGCGTGGCCGGAAATTTACGAGGGCCAGTGGATCGCTGTTGACCCAACTTTCGGTCAGGCGCCCGCGGACGCGACTCACATCCCTCTTGCCGAAGGCAGTCTCGAAGAGCAGGTCTCGCTTTCCGGTCAGATCGGAAGGATCAAAATTCTTATTCTTGAAACCAGTGAAGGAGAAAAGTCATGAGCGCGATGCTCGAGCTGATTGATCTTAAGAAAAACTACGGCAGTAAAGAGGCGGTTAAGGGGTTAAATCTGACCGTCAATCCCGGGGAACTTTTTGTGTTCCTCGGTCCAAACGGCGCGGGCAAAACCACCACGCTCAAAATGATTACCGGGCTTCTCCGGCCGACTTCCGGCACGGTCCGCGTGGGCGGAATTGACCGGCTAAAAAATCCGGCTGAAACCAAGAAAAAACTCAGCTTCGTGCCTGATGTGCCCTACGTTTACGACAAACTTTCTCCTCTGGAGCTTCTGCGGTTTGTGGGGAAACTCTACAATATGAAGCCTGAAAATATCACCGCCAGAAGCGAAGAAATGCTGAAATTTTTCTCCCTTTGGGACGTGCGCGATGTGCTGATCGAAGAATTTTCACACGGCATGAAGCAAAAAGCGATTCTTTCGGCCGCACTGCTTCATGGACCTGAAATCCTGATTCTGGACGAACCCATGGTCGGCCTCGACCCGGTCAGCATCAAGAGTTTCAAGGATTTCCTGAAAGAACAGTCGCGAAAAGGCCTGACGGTCATCTTCTCGACACACACCCTTTCAACCGCTGAAGAGATGGCCGACCGTATTGCCGTGATTAATCATGGTGAACTGGCCGCGCTGGGCACCATGGAAGAATTGCGCGCGCAGTACCAGTCCACCGAAAATCTGGAATCCATGTTCCTGAAAATGATTGCTTCAAAATGAAAACCCTGTTGATTCTTTTCGAAATTAAGGCCGCGTGCGCCAAAAACGGTCTGCGCCGTCTGCTGAGTAAATCCCGGGTTGAACTTTTTACTCTGGTTTTCTTTTTCGCCGCGGCTTGCGCGGGTCTTTTTTTCTTCTTTTATCAAAGCTTCCGTTTTTTTCACTCCCAGGAACCTTTCGGCCCGATTCTGATTGACGAAACTTTTTATCTTTTTAATTTCGCCCTGTTCACCATGCTTTTAATTTCATCCGCCGTTTCGGCATATTCTTCTCTTTTCCGCTCAGGCGAAGTTCCGTTTCTGCTTACCCGGCCCGTGAACTGGACGGATATTTATTTCGTCAAGCTGGCGGAAGCGCTCTGGTACAGCTCCTGGTCCTTTATTTTCATCGCGGCCCCTTTCATGACCGCTTACGGGCTGGTCAAAAGCGCTCCTTTCTGGTTTCCCGCTCTTTGCTTTATTTTTTATATCCCCTTCATCATTCTGGCGGCTTCACTAGGCACTTTGATTTCCACCCTGGTTGTCTGGATGCTTCCCGACCGGCCGCGGCGCATGGCGGCATTCGCCATTCTTCTGGCAGGCATCACAATGCTTTTTCTAAAAATCCAGCCCCAGCTGATCCGGGAACAAGGTTCCATCGCCGGCATTATGAGCGGGTACCTTCCGCATATCGCGTTTGCCAAGAATCCGCTTCTTCCCTCATCCTGGGTTACGCAGGGAATTCTGGCCATCAGCCAGGTCAAAACCCAGAAGATCATGGATTGGCAGGACGGTATTTTTTATTTTCTTCTTCTGCTTTCCAACACGCTTTTCTGGCTGACGCCTTCTTACTCCTCGGCCAACCGTCTTTATCCCGCGGCTTTTCTAAAAGCCCAGGATCACGGAGAAACCCGTAAACTCCGGCGGGCAGGCGCGACACGGGCTTTTGAGAAATTTTTCGATCTTTTGAAATGGCCTTCCCGGCCGGCGCTGGGCTTTCTTGAAAAAGACATCAAGACTTTCCTGCGTGACCCGGCTGAATGGTCGCAGCTGTTGATTTTCTTCGGCCTGCTCCTCCTTTATTTCATGAACCTGCGCAATCTGCAGTTTCACGTGCTCAAGGACTTCTGGAAAAATCTGGTGTTCGTGCTTAACACGATCGGCACCTTTATCGTGCTTTCCAGTTTCAGCATGCGTTTTGTTTTCCCAATGCTTTCGATGGAAGGGCATAAATCCTGGATGATCGGCATCGCGCCGATACGGTACTCCTCCCTGCTTCTTGAAAAATTCTTTCTGGGCGGAGGCCTTTCAACCGCCTTAACCCTGCCGTTGGTTTTTCTTTCCGGCTGGATGCTGAATATCCCGCAGAGCCGGATTCTTTATGTGCTTGGCCTGGGGTTTTTTGTCTGTACCGCGCTGACAGGTTTGTCAGTAGGACTGGGGGCTAAATTCATTAATTTCAAATCCGACAATCCTTCACAGATCATCTCAGGTTTCGGCGGTTCCATGCTGTTGGTCGCCCATCTGACTTATTTGACCGGCGTGGGAGCTTTTCTGTTTCTCTCGAAAGATCCTCAGCCTATCACTTTCAGCATCATGGCCGCGGCCAGCATTCTCGCAGGTGTTCTTCCGATTAAACTAGGCGTCAGTGCCATGCAGAAGCTGGAGTTTTAAATATCCTCTGCTATAATCCCCGTATGCGTTTTCTTGCGGGTCTTCTATCTCTTATTTTTATTTCCAGCACCGTGGACTTTGCGCCGGCAATTCCCCATATCAATCCGCGCACTTGCTGCGGCCGTTCGGTCTGCGACTGTACCCATGCCAAAGGCGCCTTTTGTCCCATGAAAAAAATGAATATGCGGGGGCATCATCATGAAACCCAGGCCCCAAAACCAGTCCAAGGCTTGATCTTCAAACAAGCTCCGTGCAGTACCGATACCCCCAAAACCATCCTTTCTGAATATTCCCGGGATTTTGAAAAGCCCGGCTCTTTCACAGTCCCCCTGAGCCTCCTTTCAGGGAATTTTAGACTCCGTGTCCGGCTTCTTCCGGACTTTCTTTTTGCTTCAGGCATCGACCGTCCTCCGCGCGCTTAAACTTCTCCCATCTAATTTTTAAATCCCATTCATCGTCTTAAGACTCTGTCTTCCGGCGATACTTGCGCCAAAACTTAAAGTTTTGGTTTATTGGAGTTTCTATGAGGAAACTTTTTCTCTTTTTACTTTTGTGTTTATTTGCTTTTTCTTCCGCAAAACCCGCTCTAGCCTGCGGAACTTGCAACTGTTCGCTTGACCGCGGACAATGCGGAATGGAAGATGAGAACAATCTTCCGTTTTTTTTCGACTTTGATTTTGAACAGATTGTCTGGCAAAAGCGGGATCCCGCGCTGGCACACGCACTTCACCATCAAGGCCATGACTCACACGTGAAGACTCATGAGGAGTTCTACCACTTCACGTTAGGCGCTGCTCTAGGTGAACGCACCACGCTGCTGGCTGAACTGCCTTATGTGGTTCGCCACTCACTGGACGTGGACAGCCACGCGCATCTCGGCAGTCGGCAGCGCTCCGAAGGTTTCGGCGACCTTCGCCTGATCGGGGTTTATAAACTCCTGATGACCAAGCGGGGCGATTTCATCGGGCCTACGGCCGGCATCAAACTACCTACCGGCGCGACAAAGGAACGGGATGATTACGGCGTGAAGTTCGAGCCGGAAATGCAGCCGGGTTCGGGGTCGTTTGATCCGGAAATGGGTGTGACTTTTGAATACGGTCTGGGAAGGTTTGAATTCCACGGCGATGCCGTTTATACCCTCCGCACCCGGGGCGCGCAGGAATACCGTTTCGGCAATCTATTCTCAGCCCATCTGTCGGCGGATTACGCGTTAAATCCAAAGAGCAAATACTTAAATAGCTTCATCGGCTTGGAAAGCTCTCTGCAGAATGAAAGAAAAGACCGGGGCCGTGAAGGCGTGATCGCGGATAGCGGAGGCACCACCTGGCTGTTAGGACCGCAATTTTCCGTACGGGGGAATAAATACGTATCCGTATTTGGAAATATTCTATTTCCAGTTGTGCAGAATCTTGGCGGAATTCATCAGCTGATGCGGTTTGTCTGGAGCGCGGGCGTGAAGATCGGTTTTTGAAAGAGACGGATTCTGATTGGAGCCACAATGCCCGGAGGGTTCGTGCAAGACTTGGGCGATGCTGCTTGGGGGAAACCTCAGCACTTTAGAGGTGGGGCCCCAAGCAAATCGCCCCTAGTTCTTGCCGAAACCGTAGGGAGGTGGCGAAAATCACGAATTCCGGCGATATTAAAAATCGAGAGGCCGCTTAAAAACAAAAAAGGCCGGGGAAATTTCCCCGGCCTTTTTTATCTCTAATCTTACTTGTCGAGAACGTAGGCGAAAACGAGCGGAGCGACGATAGTCGCGTCTGACTCGATAATGAAGCGGGGCGTATTACCGTCCAGCTTGCCCCAAGTGATTTTTTCGTTGGGAACCGCGCCGCTGTACGAACCATAAGAAGTCGTACTGTCAGAAATCTGACAGAAGTAACCCCACAGCTTACACTTTTCCTTCAAATCCTGAATGATCAAAGGAACCACACAGATCGGGAAATCGCCCGCGATACCGCCGGCAATCTGGAAAAAGCCAAGCGATTCGGTCGCCGTGTTGGCCTTGTACCAATCAATCAGCGCGTCCATCTGCTCGACGCCGGTTTTCACAACCGCGAAATTCGAAACATCCTTACGGCGCACATTCGCCACAAAAATATTACCCAGCGTGGAATCTTCCCAGCCCGGGGTAAAGATCGGAATATTTTTCTCGCACGCGGCCACGACCCAGGAATGTTTCGGGTCAATCTGGTAAAACTCCGCGATCTCACCGCTCTTGATCAGCTGATACATATATTCATAAGGAAAGTAGCGTTTGCCTTCCTTATCCGCCTTCTGCCAGAACTTCAGCACACGGCGTTCAATCCGGCGCATGGCTTCTTCTTCGGGAATACAGGTATCCGTCACACGGTTCATCCCGCGGTCCCGGAGCGCGACTTCTTCTTCGGAAGTCAAATGGCGGTAATGCGGGACGCGTTCATAGTAATCATGCGCGACCAGATTGAAGATATCTTCTTCAAGATTGGCGCCGGTGGTGCAGATACCATGCACCTTGTCTTCACGGATCATTTCGGCAAGCGTGATGCCGAGTTCCGCGGTGCTCATGGCTCCGCCCATGGTCAGGAACATTTTCCCGCCCTTGTTCAGGTGGTCGATATAAGCTTGCGCGGCGTCAATAACGACGGCGGCGTTGAAGTGACGGTAATTTTTCTTGATGAAATTTTTAATCGCACCCTGGGTTTCAACGTTTTGGGTCTGCATGGGATCTCCTGGTTTTGATTTCATTGGGGGGATTATAGGGCTCACTGCCGAATTTTGTCAAAAAAAATAAGGGCTTCTTTGCGGGCGTCCGCGTGATTCACAACGGGTTTTGGATAATTTTTCCCAAGTTTTACACCCGCTTTTAAGAGAATTTCCTCCGGGGCTTCGAAAGGCCGCTGAATCCATTTGTCCGGCAAACCGGCAATTTCAGGAATCCATTTTCGGACATATCCGCCCTGAGGATCAAATTTCTCCCCCTGACTGACGGGATTAAAAATCCGGAAAAAAGGCGCCGCGTCCGCTCCGCATCCCGCTGTCCACTGCCAACCCAATGTGTTGCTGGCCAGATCCGCGTCTACCAGGGTATCCCAAAACCATTTGGCCCCCTCCTGCCAGTCAATCAATAGGTCCTTAATCAGAAAAGACGCAACGATCATCCGCACACGGTTGTGCATCCAACCGGTGGCCCAGAGCTCGCGCATCCCCGCGTCCACAACCGGATAACCGGTCAAGCCTTTGCTCCAAGCTTTAAAACCTTTCGCGTTCTTCTGCCAGGAAAATTTCTCAAACTTCTTTTTCAGAGGCTTTTCAGGAGTATGCGGGAAATGATAGAGAAGATGATGCGCGAATTCACGCCAGACAATTTCTTTTAGATAAATTTCTGAGGATTTTCTGCCGCCCGGCGCCTTGCCTGCGGCTTTTTTGACCGCGTGCCAAATTTCTCTGGGACTGATCTCTCCAAAGTGAAGATGCGGAGAAAGCCTGGATGTCCCAGAAACCGAAGGAACATCACGCCCCGTTTCGTAGGAAAAAACCGTGTCTTTTAAAAACCGGGAAAGATTTTTCAAAGCTCCTGTTTCTCCCGGTTCCCAGGAAGCACGCATTCCTTTGTCCCACGGAATCTCAGGTTCCAGTTTCCACGCGCTTAACTTTTCTGATGCCGGCCATTTTTCAGGCGCTGGAATTTTTGACGGAATTTCCACGGGCTGAGCCGGTTCAAATGCCGCATTGCAGGCATTCCAGAAAGCCGTGAAAACCTGATAAGGTGTTTTTTGACCCGTCTGAATCTGCCAAGGCTCAAAAAGAAGAGAGTGATTAAAACTTTCCGCCCGCAAACCCGAAGCGGAAAAATGAGCTTTGATTTTTTTATCCCGCTCGATGGATGCCGGCTCATAGCATCGCCCCCAGAAAATGGAGCGGGCTCCGCTTTCCTTAACCAGCTTTTCAAGAACCTGAAGCGCCGGCCCGCTGCGGAAAATCAGCCTGGAACCTTTAGAATTTAGAGTTTTTTCGAGACTGGTAAGAGACTGGTGAAGCCACCAGCGGGAAGCGCCGCCCGGGGCCCACTTTTCTGGGGGATCCCAGATAAAAACCGGAATGACCGGCCCGCCTTGCCGACAAGCGTCAAGGAGCGCGGGATGATCACTCAGGCGAAGGTCCTGGCGGAACCATACAATAGAAGGGGTGGCCGTCATGCAGGGCAGATTATCAAATCCCCTCCTCAAAACCAACAAAAACCGTTATAATCCCCGGCTGATGATCTCAATTGTCTGCCCTTTCTATAATGAAGAAGAAAATTTAGACGAGCTTTTAGAGCGTCTGCTGAAAATCACTCCCCTGCTCAAAGACTCCTGGGAAATCATTTTAGTGGATGACGGATCTCAGGATTCCGGCCCTGAAGACCTCCGCAAAAAAATCGGGGACCGGCGCGACATCCGCCTGATCCAGTTTGAAGAAAACCGGGGAATGACCAGCGCGCTTTACGCGGGACTTCTGGCATCCAAAGGCGATATCCTGGCCACTCTGGACGCCGATTTACAAAACCCTCCGGAAGAACTCCCCCGATTGCTTGAAATGCTTCCCGGCCATGACATGGTGACCGGTTACCGCGCGCACCGTCAAGACACCGTGGTCAAAAAAGTCAGCTCATTAATTGCTAATAATATCCGCCGCGCCGTGATCGGCGACCGTATTTTTGACGTGGGCTGTTCGCTGAGAGTTTTCAAACGAAATGTTCTGGAAACATTTTATCCCTACAAAGGGATGCACCGTTTTTTCCCCGCCATCGCGGACCGGCAGGGGTATAAAATTAAGCAGGTTCCCGTGGAACACGCACACCGCAAAGCCGGAAAAGCCAAATACCACTTGTTCAACCGTCTGCTCGGCCCTCTCTGGGATTTAATCGCGGTCAGTTGGCTCCTGAAAAATAAAATTCACTACAAAATCAAGTGAGGCTACTTTGAATCTCTCTCCAAAAATCTGGATCGCAATCGGCTTTGCCGGGCAGGTCTTTTTCTTTTCAAGATTTCTTGTGCAGTGGCTTGCGTCAGAAAAGGCAAAACACAGCGTCGTACCGATTTCTTTTTGGTATTTCAGCGTGGTGGGAGGAGTGATTCTCAGCTGTTACGCGATTCACCGAAGAGACCCTGTATTCATCGCGGGGCAAAGCATCGGGCTTTTCGTCTATTTCCGCAATCTGTGGCTGATCTACCGTCAGAAGAAAAATAAAACCACGCCCCCGGCATAAATCACGCTCAGAGATTAAACCGTTTCCGGCTCTCTATTACGGATGCGAATAGGCAAGATAACCATCGGCAGTCCCGCAAAACGAATCTTCCGCTGAATTGCATAAGCCGTTTCATTGTGAAGAATACGGTGATACCACTGCGGTTTTTCAAAGACAATTTCTCCCGCAAAAAAAACAACTCTTTCGTATTTTTCCGCGGCTTCAAGACTTAATTCCGAAACCGCCTGAACCACGTCAGTGCCGATGCTGAATTCCGAACGCGCGGCAATTCCCATTTTTTTTGAAAAAGCCACATAATGCGCCAGCATATCTTGGGTTTTCTTCGTCACCGTCTCAACCTGTTCACTATCTTTAAAAAAATCCGAATTCACCATTCCGACGCTTAGAAAGACAACGTTTTTAAACGATTCAGGAAATAACCGGAAAATATTCAGAAAAATATGAATGCCCAATCCGCTGTATCCGCCCACAAGGATCACGGCTGTGGGGGAAGCGGGGTCAAAATCCGGAGCTTTATCCGCCGCGGCCGGCAAATTCTCAAAGCTTCGGTCGATTTCCAGGATCCTTCTGGCCATTTTGTAGTAATGCCGGCGGATCAGAAAGCATCCCGCGATACAAATGCAGGTAATGACAACCGTCAGCCACGCGCCTTCACGAAACTTTTCAAAAATCATGACCCCGAGAATAAAAAAGCAAAGAGTAAATCCGACAACCTGAATCGAAGCTTCTCGAAGCCACTTTTTCTCTTTTTTCCGGTTTTGAAACCAGAAATTGATCATCCCGAATTGAGAGAGCGAAAAAGTCAGAAAAACATTCACACTGTACATAACCACCAGAATTCCGATATGCCCGCGTGTGTAAGCCAGCGTGATTGCCGCGGCGGCGCCGATTAAAATAATTCCGTTCTGCATCGTCAAACGGTCGGAGAGAGACGCGAAACGCCGGGGCACCCAGCCGTCCATTGCCATATTGGCCATCACCCGGGGCCCATCCAAAAAACCGGTTTGCGCGGCTACCAGGAGAAGCACCGCTTCGGAAATCATAGTGATAAGAACCAGCCAGGTTCCAATCGGAAAATGCTGGAAATTCCAACGGCTCATAAGTTCAGAAGCCAGCACGGCATTTAACGTTTGCCCCTGAACCGCGTGAACACCTGCCAGCATGTAACACAGTAGAAGCCCTCCCGCGGTCAGAGCAAGTGACAGCGCCATGTACAGCATCGTCTTCTTTCCTGTCACGACTCGGGGCTCGCGCAAAATTCCCACTCCGTTGGAAACAGCTTCGATCCCGGTATAAGTCCCTCCGCCCAATGAATAGGCCCTGAGAAAAAGAAGGAAAAGCCCCCACGCGCCAAGCTGCGAAATACCGCCCTGCATTCCCTGATGAATCTCACGCGTAATATGGACGGCATGCGGCAAATGCATAATGATGCCGCCGAAAATCAAAATAAAATGGGTCAGGATAAACGTCATAAAAATAGGTATGAGCGCGGTCACAGATTCTTTCACACCCCGTAAATTCATGACAATTAAGAAAAAAATAGCTCCAAATTCCACGGGGAGTTTATAGATCTGCAGCGAGACCGGCAAAAGACTGAAAAGTGCGTCGCCGCCGCCCGCGATTGAAACCGTAATTGTCAGAATATAATCCACCAGAAGCGCGCAGCCGGACACAACACCCGCGGGTTTTCCCAAAAGTTTAGTCGCCACCACATATCCGCCGCCGCCTTGGGGGAAATGTTCAATGATTTTGCTGTACGCGTAAGAGATCACAAAAACCGTAAGTGCCGTAGCCAGAACAAGAAAAATCGCAAGGTAAGTATGCTGTCCCAAAGCGCGGTAAGCTTCCTCTGGACCATAAGCGGATGATGAAAGACCGTCCGCGCCCAGTCCAACCCAGGCCAAAAAAGCAATCAGGGAAAGTTGGTGGCCAATGGAAGGATCATGGAGATCTTTGGGAGAACCTAAAAGCTTTTTACGGAGACGGGAAAAAAAAGAATCCGGCAAAGCTGGAGAATGGACGGGCTTCATTTGTAAAGCTCCTCTCAAGAGCCTACGGGGTTAGCTGACGGACTAAGGCAGAGAGAACAGCCTCTCACCAGGTGGTGATTCGCCCCTTTTGGTTATTGGGTCCCCCGATCCGAGGTTATCGGATTCGGCATATGAGGAAGGAAATATACGCTTAAAAAAAACAAAGTCAAGCCTGCTGAAAAACCTACGCTCGCCCGCCGACTTCACCAGTCTGAGTATTGACCCGGACCGTATCCCCTTCTTTAATGTAATTTGGCACACGGACTTCAATACCGGTTTCCAGTCTGGCGAGCTTATTAACGTTTCCGGCGCCGGATTCCCGGGCGGGTTCGGCGAAAGTCACCTTCAATTCAACATAAACGGGAAATTCCAGGGAAATCGGAACGCCGTTATGCTTGAGCACCTGAAGAGGAGAGCCTTCTTTGATATACCCTTTAACATCTTCAATCTTAGCTATGGGGAATGAAAACTGTTCAAAGGTTACCTCGTCCATAAAGTGATAAGCCTCCGGATCTGAATAGAGAAAAGAAGCGGCGACTTTTTCGACATCAGCCTCTTCAAACTTTTCTCCTGTGCGGAAAGTCTTATCGTGAACCGCGGCGTTCAACAGATTCTTAACCCGGGCCTTCACCATAGTTGACGCGCTTCGCGCGGACGGTGCGGCAAAAGTCACGTCCAGAATCACGTAGGGCTGGCCCTCGATCATGATCATCATTTTCTTTTCAAACTCGTTGGCACCTATTAAAGGCATAACTTAAACCCTTTCTAAACCTTCAGGTCTTTTTCAGTCGGCATGACATAAGTATGTTTTTCATACCTGGAAAAAATTTCGTAAGCACACGGCACCACAAAAAGCGTCAGCACGGTCGAGAAGGCCACTCCGCCCACAATCGAGACCGCCATGGGAACAATCGTTTCGGAACCCGCCCCATGGGAGAAAGCGCCCGGGAGAGCTCCCGCGATTGTCGAAATGGACGTCATAATGATCGGGCGCAAACGAAGCGGGCAGGCTTCAAGAAGCGCTTCCTTCACCGCTAAACCTTTTCTCCGGCTTTCGTTCGTAAAGTCCACCAGCAAAATCGAGTTCTTTTTGACAATCCCCATAAGCAGAATCAAACCGATCATGCTGTACATATTAATAGAATTGCCGGTGATGAAAAGCGCCAGAAAAGCACCGGTCACGCTGAACGGCAGAGCTAACAGCACGGTCACCGGATGAAGGAAACTGTTAAACTGCGTGGCCAAAACCATGTACGCCACAAAGATCCCCATGATGAGCGCGAAAATCAAACCATTCGTTGACTCCTTAAAAGTTTCTGCGCCGCCGGAAAAAATAACTCGATACCCGTCAGGGAGAATTTCCCTGGAAATTTTCCGCACGGCATCCAAACCTTCCTGCTGGGATTTCCCCGGAAGCGGGTTAGCATACACACTGACCGCGCGTTCACGATTGATGCGTGAAATTGAAAACAGACTGGGTTTAACCTCCGAAGTTGTCACATCAGAAAGAGGGACCACCTCGCCGTATTGATTCCGAACCCAGATTCCGTCTACGTCTTCAGGTTTTTTACGGCCTTCTTCAGCAAGGCGGACACGAATATCATAACGTTTACCGTGGCTGGTAAATTTCCCCGCCCTGACACCGCCGATCATGGCATTAATGCTGTCAGCAATTGAGAGAACGCTGACTCCCTGAGAGGCCGCCTTTTCACGATCCGGGTGAACCTGAAGCTCCGGCATCCCAAGCTCATAATCCGTATCCACGTCCGTCATAACGCCGGAATCTTTCATCCGTTTCATCATTTCGTCACTCAGTTCCCCCAGCTTTTTCCAGTCCGGGCCCCTCAGCGTAAACTCAATCGGGAATCCGCGCCGGGCACTAAATCCTGAAAGCGAGAGATCTTGAATGACCGCGCGCTCAATTCCGGGAAGCTGATTGAACTCTTTTCTCAGAGTCTGCATGAAATCCGTCTGCGTCACATGTTTGCCTTTGACTTTCGGCCTGTCCTTTATGGGCTTCATCGTCACAAACAGATTGGCGGAATTCACCTGACCTCCGCCGAAACCGCCGACCGCCGCGTAATAGCCCGCGAATTCAGCGCGGTGCATAACAATATCTTCCGCTTTTTTGCAAAGCTCGTCTGTTTTTTCAATCGAAGTTCCCAAAGGCAGTGTTAACCGGACCAGGAACCGGCTCTGATCCTGCGACGGCACAAACTCTTTTTTCAAACCTTTTGTCAGCACAAAAGACAGCACAAAAATAACGGCTGAAGCGATCAAAACTTTCTTTTTATGGCTCAGACAAAAAACCAGCGCCTTGTGATAGCGTTTCGTCCAATCATGCATCAACGCGTCCATTGCCTTGCCGATTCCGGAATTATGCCCCACTTCCAAAAATTGGGAACAGCGCATTGGCGCGATGGTGAGGGCTTCAAGCAGGGAAAAAGCGACGGCCACGGAAATCGTCACGCCGAACTGAAAGAAAAATTTACCCATGATGCCTTCCATAAAAATCACGGGAACGAAAATAGCTAGAATTGCGACAGAAGCCGCGAGGGCCGCGAACGTAATTTCCCGCGCGCCGATCAGCGCGGCCTGCATACGGGTCTTGCCATGTTCGATATAGCGGGAAATGTTTTCAAGCACCATGATCGCGTCGTCCACCACAATCCCGATGACGAGTGAAAGCCCCAGCATCGTAAATGTATTAATGGTAAAGCCCATAAAATAAAGAATGATAAAAGCGCCCATAATAGAAGTCGGAATCGCCAAAAGCACGTTGAGCGTCGCGCTCCAGGAACCCAGAAAGACGTAGCAAACAAATGAAGTTAAAACCGCGGCCATAATCAGCGTAAAATAAAGTTCATGCACGGATGATTTAATGAATTGCGTCGTATCAAAAACGACGTCCAGGTGCATCCCTTCAGGAAGAGTTTTTTTGATTTCCTGGATCTTCTTTTTGACTCCGTCCGCGACCGCCATCGCATTGGTACCACGCTGCTTGATCACTCCCAAACCGATAGCCGGGCGGCCCAGCGTACGCGAAATTCTGCGGACATCCGCCAAGCCGTCTTCGATGGTACCCACATCACTGATCCTAATATCTCTTGAAATGGCTCCGCCACGGACACGGCTTGGAATAATAATTTTTTCAAAATCCTCCGCGGTTGAAGCTTCACCGTAAACACGAACATTAATTTCTTTGGAGCCCGTATCAATATACCCGGCAGGAAGATCGGCGTGCTGAGCGCTGATAGCATTCAAAACGTCTTCGACCGTCAGTTCTTTCTCTTTCATTTTTCCTGAGTCCAGCCAAACACGAAGATTGGGATCAACGTAACCGCCAAGGCGGACATCCCCGACGCCCGGCACTGTCGTAAACTGATCCTTAAGAATTTCACTGACATAATGCATCATATCCTTAAGCGGACGGTCTCCGTAAAGAGCAGACCACATGATCGGCTGATCTTCCGGGTTCGTTTTAGTAACCACAGGAGGATCAATGTCTTTGGGAAGATTTTTCTGCGCTTGCGTAATCTTGGTCTGCACGTCCTGAAGCGCGGCGTCCACGTCGCGGTTCAGATTGAGTTCCACGGTAATCTGAGCATTTCCCTGCTGAGATTTTGATGTCACTTCTTTAATACCCTCAACGCTCATAACCGCGTTTTCAATAATATCGGTCACCTGGGTTTCCATGATTTCAGGCGCGGCGCCTTCCCAACTGACATCGATGGTGACAACGGGGAAGTCCACATCAGGAAGCTGACTGACCCCCAACCGGGCGAAACTGATCCACCCGAAAACGATCAGCCCGATCATGAGCATCCAGGCAAACACGGGGTTCTTGATTGAAAAATCAGAAAGCGTCATGACTGCGCCTCAGCTTTCATGGCGGGCACACCCTGCTTGGCAACTTCAAAAACCCAAAAACTTTTTTTCATATCGTAAAATGCCATATTCGTGTCCTGCTTGGTTTGAAATAAAGTCTGCATCGCCTGAAGCACATCCAAATTACTGACTAACCGGCGTTTGTAGTCCTCGCTTTGAAGCGTGAAATTTTCCTGCGCTGCTTCCATTGATTTCTCAAGAGCTTTGTGTCTTTCAGAATAATTCTTCCAGTTATCATAAGCGTCCATAATCTCGCGTTGAGCCTGACGCTGAGCCATCGAATAAGTCATCTTGGCTTCCTTCCAATCACTAAGCGCGTCATGGACTTCGCCGATAGTCGTACCGCCCTTCCCAAGAGGAACCCGCATCGTTACTAGAGTGTCCCAGTTGGTTCCAGACTGAAACCCTTCACGATGTTCGTAGAGATTGGCGTCGAGTGTCACTTTCGGCCATAACTGACTTTGCGCCACAATAACGGCGCCGCGCGCGGTTTTTACGGCTTGACGCGCGGCCTCGACATCGGGTCTACGCCGGACCAGCTCCAGCAGATCGAAAGGCTTTTCCGAAGGCGCGGGCAATTTTTCATCTTTTAACTCTCCGGCATCCACGGCTACTCCGATTAAGAACGTCAGTAAATTTCTCGAATTGGCCAGATCACTTTTTATTTTGGAAAGGTCCGCCCGGAAAGTTTCCATCGTTACGCGGGCAGTCGCGGTTTCACTGGGGCGGGACCGGCCGATTTCTTCCCAGTGCTGTAAATCTTTGACCCTGTCTTCTGACAGCGTCAGGATACCCTCAACAATCGTGACGTCCTGCTGAAGCCTCAGGTAGTCATAAAAAGCGTCCACAACCTGCAGAAATAAAAGCTCCTGCGCCCGCTCATATTCTCCCTGCCGTTGTTTGCGCAAACTTCCCGCCCCGGAAAGCGCGCCTAACGCCTTAAAGCCCTGAAAAAGAGGCTGGCTGTATTCAAATCTCCGTTCACGCCGGTCATTAGCGGCAAGAGTGGAGCTGGCACCGCTGTTGTCTCCTCCGCCTTTTTGAGGATCCTGCATTTTTTCAGTCGCGACATAATCAAAATCGCCGATGGCTTCTCCAGTCGCTTCCAAAAAACTGCCGACGGTGCGCTTAACCTGTTCCCGGCTAATCGACAAGGAATCACTTCTTTTAACCGCCATGTCAAAAACCTCATCCAAAGACAGTGAAAGCGCCGTGTCCGGATTTTCCGGTTTGGGTTTTGGCGGAGTTTTCCCCATAGCCCACGCATTCAGATTCAGACTTAGAAAAAGCAAAAAAAACAAAAAAATCTTCTTCATGAACAGCCCCCGTCTTTCTTATGGAGGCTTAAATCAACGTTATTTGAAAGCACCGTGTAAAAATGCTGGACGGCTTTTTTCTCAGATTCGCGGAGCGGTTTAACCGCGGAAATCATGACATCAAGGAATTTCGCCCGGATTTTTTCAGCCAGCTTTTTACCTTTAGGCTGAATCTCAAGAAGAGAAACACGGCGGTCTTTCGGATGGCTGATACGCTTGAGCATCCCGTGTTTTTCGAGGCGGTCAGCCAGATTGGTCACAGCGGGTTTGGTAATATAGAGTTTACAGCTGACTGCCGTCATCGGCAGCGGCACCGGATAAGACTGAAGGAGCTCAAGCAGGACAGCGTATTGGGGCTGTGTCAATCCCGCCTGAAGAAGCATGCGGGTATAAAACCTGGAAAACTTGGGCTGAATTTCCCGGAATTGCTCGATTAAGGATTGGGTCATATGGTTAAGGGTTAAAATAGTTTAATATTTGAACTATTACTTGTTTAAATTATACCCGGGGGCTTAAGGAATACAAGTTTAAATTTTAAGGAATCAGGGAAAATGACGCGGACTTTACGACAAAACTTCGGAGAAAAAGGCCTTCATCGCTTCCCAGGAACGGCGGTCCGCGGCCTCATTATAGGCGGCACCCTTAGAGGGGTCATTCCCCGCGGCCGGGTTGGTAAAAGCGTGAACGGCCCCTCCGTAAAGCACAACCTGCCAGTCAACGCCCGCATGGCGCATCTCATCCTCAAAAGCCTGAACCTCTTTGGCCGGGGCAAAAGGGTCTTCAGCACCGTGCAGAACGAGAACTTTGCTTTTGATGTTTTTCGCGTCTTCCGGATTAGGCGTATCTAACCCGCCGTGAAAACTGATAACCCCTTTGACATCCGCTCCGCTTCGAGCCAGTTCCAAAACCGCGGTTCCGCCGAAACAATACCCCATCGCGGCAAGACGGGAAGCATCCGCGCGGGGATTATTTTTTAACACCTCTAACCCTGCCAAATCACGGGCACGCATCAATCCGCGGTCTTTCTTATAAATTGAAGCCTGCTCCCCCGCTTCTTTTGGATTTGAAGGACGCACTCCTTTGCCGTAAATATCCGCGGCAAAAGCCGTATAACCAAGCTGGGCCAGCTGTTCAGCTTTTTCCTTCGCAAAAGAACCTAAACCCATCCAGTCGTGCACGATTAAAACACCCGGGCGCTTTTCACTGGAAGAATCATCATAGGCAAGATACCCCTCAAGCGCCGTATCCCCTTGGCGGTATTCCACAATTTCAGTGTGAACCGCGCAGTGAGCAGATGCGGAAAATCCAAAACCACAAAAAAGAATAAAGAAGAAAACCCTCTTCACGTCAGGAATCTTCCTTGTCACGGCGGAATAAATGAGAGTATTTCAGTTCAAAAAACTCGATCAGCGCAGGTACAAAAACAATAGAGGCCAGCATCACGCTAAGAAAACCGAAAAAACCAAGCTTGCCCATAGAGGCCATGCCTTGATGAGTCGCGAACATAATGCTACCGAAAGCGGCGATACTGGTTCCGGAAGCCAGAAGCACGCCCTTAACGGATTTTCTCATGGTCTCAAAAAAGTTTTCACCCGCGCGCTGTTTGTAGCGGTCAAAAATATAAATCCCGTTGTCGATACCGACACCCAGGATACTGGGCATGATCACCATGTTAAAGAAATTAAACTTCAGCCCGGCAATACCCATCATGCCGATCATCCAGAGACACCCGATGGCCAACGGCACATGCACCCATAAAGCATGATCCAAACGCCGGAAATGAATCAGAACCAGGAGAAAAACTACCAGCGTGCTGATGGCAAGCGCCACCGGCGTGTCGCGCTCGATCAATTTTAAAATATCCGCGTAAATCAAAGGTTCCCCTGCCAGCTTAACTCCCGGCGGTACGGGAAAATCACGGGCTTCCTGAACAAATTTCTTGGCTTTATCCCCATGCAAAATCCGGACGGCTGGGTAAATAAAAACCGCCGAAATCTCTTTTTTCTCACCCTCGTACTGACTTTGAATCCCCTCAGGCAAATCTTTAAGGGTGAAAGGCGTCGGCTTGAGCTGAGCCCGAAGATCATTTATTTTGACACGTGTCTCTTCATCCAGCTTCTGAATAACCGGCTGATATTTCTCGATAATTCCGTCAATCTCGCCCAACACTTTAATTTTCTCATCCTGCTGTTTGGGAACATGAGAAGTAACCGCCGCGGCAAAGTCAAAGAACGTGCCCGGGTGCGTATCGACGTAAGCGTTCACGCGGTCCGCCAGCTCACCGGCCGTTTGACGGTTCGGCGTAATGAACACCACCGGATTCAAGTGAACGCCGAAATGCTCGCCGACACGAAGCGCGAGATCGATAGAGTCGTCACCCTTCGCCTGAAGGTCCATAAAATTATAGTTAAACGTGGCTTTGGGAATCTGCGTCAGGGAGAAAAGCGTAAACAAAATACCCGCTCCGATAATGGAATAAATCACGGGCCTGGAAACATCTTTGCTGGGAACCGGCGCTTTGCGTTTCAAAGGAAAATGCTTTTCCATTAATACGATCAAGCTCGGCTGAACAAACAGAATAACGACAAATGAAATCGCGATCCCGATGCCCGCGATAAATCCAAAGTGCCGGAACCCTTCGAACTGGCTGATCATCATGGCGAAGAAAACCGCGGCCGTCGTCCAAACACTCGACCACATGGGCTTCCAGAGTTCCGAATACGTCATCTCAATCGATTTCTCAACATCGCCGGTTTCGATCAGGTCTTCCTCAAAATTAACCAAAAGATGCAGACTGTAATCACTGCCCATGCCGAATAGAATCGCGGCCAGAAACGCAGTAATCAGATTCAGATATCCGATTGTGAATTCCGTGAAAGCCCAGACCCAGATCTGTCCCATCGCAAGCGGAAGATACACATAAACCAGCGAGCGGATATTAGGAAACGCGATCAGGTTGATAAGCACCAGAAGAACGGTCACGATCAGCCCGGTCACGGCCAGATCGTGCTTAATCGTGCGGTATTCTTCATAACGGGTCCGGTAAGGCCCCGTCAACCCAAGTGTCACTGGCTTCTTGAAATCTTTCTGAATCTCCGCGAAAGCGGCTTTGCTCTCTTCAAAAAGCTGCTGGGTTTTCGTGAAATCGCTGACCGGATGCTTGGGTTTAATCAGGATAACCTGCATGAAAGTATCCTGATTTTTGGCAGAAAACCCGCCGATCTTAGAAACCTTCTGCTCCAGCTCCAGCCCTTCATCCACTTTCGGTTCTTCTTCGTCAAGCAGGTCCACGTAAAAAGGGTTACTCTTCCGGCGGTAATAACCCAGCAGATTCTCAATGTTCTTCTTCAGAAGCTCCGTACTTTTAAGATTCAGGAACAAAAGTTTCCGGTTAGCAAACTCCGGAATATCCGTGCGGTTATCGACATAATCAACCTGCTTAAATGAAGCCGCCCGCTGAGCAAAACGCCGGGTTGCTTCAACTGACGTCTTTTCATCCTGGGATTCAACCACGGCGATCAGAAAACTCGTTCCTCCGACATGGCTGACCAGTTCCTTGAGGTTAACAATGCTGGGATGCGAAGCGGGAAGCAGATCAAGGAAGTTAGCGCGCAATTTAAGCTTAGCTGAAAAAGGAATAAGGGCGGCAGTAACCGCCGCGAAAGAGATAACGATCCACAGCGCGTTCTTGCAGACAAACGCGGAAAGCTGCTTTAAAAACATTTTTTTTGCTTCAGTATTTTCTGACATAGGGATTTTGCCCGGCGGAAAAACCGGAAGCGTTATCTTATCAGAAGAGATTCATAAATCCAGAGCTTTCAAAAAAGGGAGGCCCCTACCCCTCCCCGCGACGCGGGAAGGGATAAGGCACCGGATGCTTACTTCTTATTCTTAATTTGAAGGGTAAGAACCGCCGTTTTTTCCTGACCGTCCGCAGTCCTGTAAACCGCCACAATCGTATGGTTTCCATCTTTTAGTTTCTTAGTGTCGTAACCCTTAGTGGAACCCATTGGAAAAGGCGCTTTCGCAGTACTGCTGATTTTCTTTCCGTCTATGAAATAGCTGACGGATTTCACATTCGCGAGTTCACCAGGATTGACCTGCACGAAAATAGACCCGGAAACAAGCTGACCATCAGCAACTCCCCAAAGCATTCCATCTTCAGGCATCGGAGAAGGTTCGGGAGCAGGTTCAGGAGCCGGCGCAGGAACTGGCGCAGGCGTGGGTTCTGGAGCAGGTTCTGGGACTGGTTCGGGATCGGGAGCGGGTTGCGTGCCCCCTGAACCAAAGTCGGGAAGAGGCGTTCCGCTCATGGTCGTCTGAAATTCATAGGCGCCAAGATCCGCCTGTTCACCCGAAATCCGCGCGTTGCCCAGCAAATCATAGGCGGGCAATCCGGAGCCGTTCAGAACACGGTCAATCGCCGGGCTCAAAGACGTCAGGCGGTAATCATGCGCCGCCGGATCCACGAAAAGCGGATCCGCCCAGAAATCCGCGGAAGTCACCTGCTTGATCTGTTTGCTGAGCGCCGAATTGAACCAGAGAACATTGTCGGAGGTAAAAACACTGCCGCTGGCCATCCGGAACAATTCGCCGTCATTATCATGACGCGCGACGATTGAGTTTTCGATCCGGACCGTGGAATTGGCGTAAATCTGGATTTCATGATCTTCATTGTCAACCAGGGTCACATTCTCAAGCTTGACCGAAGCACCGACTTCAACGGTCAGGCCGTTACCTTCGACCGTTGATCCATCAGAACGAGGCTGACGCTTCGCACCGAAGCTAAGCGCGTTGCGGATGACCACATTCTGTCCCCAGATTTTCAAATTGTTCTTGTTTCCATAACTGACAACATTTTCAATCAGGACATTGCTGGCCTTGCAGTCAATACCTCCGTCCCAGTTGTCATGCGTCAGAATGTTACGGAGCGTCACATTCGAAACGTCCGCCTCGAAAATAAATCCGTCCCCGTTGAGATAATTCGGGTTCATGCCGTCCCAAATATCGTGAGACCCAAAAACCGTAATATTCTCAAACGTCAGGTTACGGCTGCCGTTGAATGCCCGGAAACCATTCTTGCTGTTAGCAACGTAAGCGTTGCGCACGGTGATATTGGTGCTGTTGTCAATGCGCACGGCAAAACGGTTGCCATCGGTCTGGAGACCATCAATCACGATATGATCACTGCCCGCGGTCACTTCCACCGCCGCGCGCATGTTCTTGACTGTCAGATTCTCAAAACGCAGGAAGTCATTGCCCTTCGTGTCGAACGCAGGTGAACCCGTCATGGAAGTCCCGCCGTCAAAAATAACATTTCCGGTCCCCCGGATTGTCATGTACGCGTCCGCGCGGCCGGATTTTTTCACATTCACGGATTCATGATACACCCCTTCCTGAATGTAAAGCACGTCCCCCGCCTGCATCATATCCACAGCTTTCTGCACGGATTGAAAGGGATTGGTTTGAGAACCATCCCCCGTGGATTGGGCCGAAGCTGAAACAAAATAGACATGCCCAACCGTCTGGCTAGTGTCCTGAAATTGCTGATCCTGATCAGAAACAAGCGCCAGCGGTGTTCCCCATGGCGTCCAACCCTGAGATTCAAAAGGGCTGCTTGAAACCGGCGTTTCAGAAGAAACCGGCGCGTTAGGGTCGAAAGTCTTGGTGGGAGTGGTTTGCGCGAATTGCTCAGGCGTAAGCGGTGCTGTTTCTGCCTTCAACGGAAGCGCTGACTGAAGTGTCCAGCACATCACGGTCACGACAACGAGTATCTTTTTCATGTCTCTACCTCTTCTGACGGGTTAGGTCCGAAGAGTCAGGAGCAGAAACCGGTTCACCGTCGAATCGGCAGGAATTTTGGTTTCTTCGTTTCACCAGACACACTTCTCAGGTGAGACGGAAAAACAAGAGTTCCATCTGGCAACCCGGCTGCCCTTTCATCTCTGAGGAGGGCCCGTGGCTTTGCGTCCTAACCTTTCGGAAAGTTTGCCTTTTTCAGTTATTTGGTTTGAAAGAACAAAACTAACATTTCTAACAAAGCTTACTAGTACCGTGCCTTACACTCTGCCTTTTGTCAAGGCAGGCTGGCAAAAAAATGGGGTCTGTAGAGGGGAATTAAATTGAAGCGGGAAAAACCCCGGTCTGGGCGGCTTTCCGGAAAGCTTCATGAATAAGATCACGCACCCGGCGAAATTCCTGGAGAACAGCCGGAGAAATCTCCTTTTCATGAGGCGGGTCGGGAAAAGGCCAGTGAAGCCGGATACTGTTTCCCGGAAAAACCGGGCAGGACTCTTTCGCGTTATCGCAAACCGTAATCACGTAATGAAAATGATGTCCTAAAAAATCACTGACATGCTTGGACCGGTGCTTTGAAATGTCTACACCTGCTTCTTTCATAACTTGAATTGCCGTTTCATTCACTTTCGAAGGCTTAGTTCCCGCGCTTTCAACCTCAAACTTTTCTGAGCCGTAATGACGCAAGAAACCTTCAGCCATTTGAGAACGGCAGGAATTTCCGGTACAAAGAATCAAAACACGCGTTTTCATCAGCAGCACCCCTTCGCTTTTAATTTTTTCTCATCACAGCGGATCCACTCGTAAACAAGAGCCGCAAAAACCGCGCCGGCCGTAGGCCCGGCAAAATAAATCCAGCAGACGCTCATTTGATTCTGAAAAAAAGCAGGCGCCAGCGCGCGCGCGGGATTCATGGCCGCGCCGGTAACGGGTCCGCCCACAAAAGCTCCGAGCATGACCGTTGCGCCGATCGCGGCCCCAGCCATGGTTCCGACAGCCCGGGTATCCGTGGCAACCGCGATGATGACAAACATCAAGATAAACGTAAGCAACATTTCCCAAGCCGCCGCCTGCGCAATACCAACCGCGGGAACAGCCGCGCCAAACGTATGCCCCGCGGGAAGAATTAAGCCTAGCAGAGCCGACGCCGCGAAAGCGCCGGCAAATTGAGCGCCCCAGTAAAACAAAACTTCAGCAGCCGGAAAGTGCCTGGCCACGGCAAAAGCGGCCGTCACGGCCGGATTGAAGTGCGCTCCGGAAATATGCCCCAGAGCGTAAATCATGGCCGCAACCGCCAGACCAAAAATGACAGGAATGGCCGCCGGAGAAATCGAACCTGGAAATCTCTCCGCGGCCATCACACTCCCGCACCCCGCGAAAACAATCACAAAAGTTCCAATCGCTTCAGCCAGAGATTTGCGCAGGATCATGAACAGCAAGCCACCAGGCATTTGCGCTGAGAGGCCAGTTCCTTGGAATCTTTTTTAAGTTCAGTCAGTTCATTCGCGGCAGTTTTCACCGCGGTCAGAAGCGCCTTCTGAATTTTTCCGGCGCCGGGAGCAAGACGATAGTACATCCAAAGCCCTTCTCTACGGGCCGTGACTAAACCGGCCCTTCGAAGATAGGCAAAATGGCGGGAAATTTTGGACTGCGGCTGCTTCAAAACGCTCATAACATCGCAAACGCATAACTCCCCCCTGCCAAGCAGGCTGAGGATGCGCAGGCGCGTTTCATCCGCGGCCGCCTTAAAGAGAAATTTTGATTTCTGGAGACTCATGGGCCCCAACTATATCTGCTTAAGCAAATATAGTCAAGCGCTCTGATACTCCCTTCAATTAGAGCCCCGCGTAACAACTTCAGACTGACAGGATTTTAGCCAGAATTTCAGCCGTAAATCGATGGCCGTAAGGCGTCAAATGGTCATAATCCAGAAAATACCGGGACCAGATTTCTCCAATTTCATTCCGGTAATTTCCAATCAAACTTTCATACTCCGTCTCCGAAGGCAGAGAGTGCTTTTGAATCAGCTCTTCCCTGGCTTTTTGCTGAAGCACCTCTAAAAGATCCAAGTAGTGAATATTTTTCCCGGCAGCAAACGCCTTGAGGCGTTCCTGCGCGTACCTTTTATTCAGGTCTGTCATTTGGAAGTCAACCGGCGTCGCCATTAAAACAACCTTCAAGGAATGTTCCCGGCATAAATCAACGATACGGCTGAGCTGGTTAAGATATTCAACCCAAGCTTTTTCGTAATCGCTGTCCGCCGGAGGGGCGGCCGCCGCGTTGATGTCCCACTGCTTTTCCTGCCTGCGAGCTTTCTCCGAAATCTGTTCCTGACTCCAGGCTCCAAAACGAATCCGCGCGTATATTTTTTTCATCAGATAATAAAATCCGCTGCGCTCGGTCAGCCAGTGATCCGCGAAATTCGTATCGTAAATGCCGTGATAATCCACGCCTTTTCCGCCGTAACGCTTATAAACCATGTACGGTTCAACCACATCATTGAGAACAAACTGAATAATCACAAAATCGGGCTCAAACCGCAGAGTGTCTTTCAATTCATAATATTCCTGAAACGCGGAATAACCGGGAACACCGGTATTGATGATCTCCGTTTTTCTCCCGGTTGAAACATTCAGCAATTGTTCAAGCTGTTCCGGATAGGCCTGCCCCGCGTCCACCCCATGACCGAAGGTGACGGAGTCGCCCAAAGCAATCCCGCGGAGGGTTCCCGGACTTTTTTTAACCGGAATTTCAGAGTCACGGTAATGAAAGGAATTCGTGAGAACTTCTTTGGAAGCGAATTGACTGCGCACATTCGCTCTGAGGCGGTAAACCCGGTGAGCGTCATATTCAAAAAGAGGATTCCCCTGGCTGAACCCGGTCCTGCCGTATTGAGTTACCCGCCAGATTAAAAGAGCCCCGCGGGCAGACAACTCAACTGCGGACAAAAAAAGCAGGAAGGCCAGACAGGTAAAAATCAGCGGCTTTTTCATGGAAGAGAGTGTCCTCGACGGGATTCGAACCCGTGTTGCTAGAATGAAAATCTAGTGTCCTAGGCCAG
>CAYLPP010000020.1:0-28431 GCA_964385615.1 uncultured bacterium
GAGCGCAACAATGGCATTGTTGAGGTCATGGGTTCGATCCCCTTCCGGTCCACCATTTACAAACAAGGGGAGATCATAAAGATCTCCCCTTGTCTTTTCTTCTTGCGGGGGTGGCGGAACTGGCAGACGCGCCGGACTCAAAATCCGGTGGCCTCTAAAGCCGTGGGGGTTCGACTCCCCCCCTCCGCATTTCTCAGTTCCTTCCTTAATATATGAAGATCAAGCCGCTTGGGCGGCTGCCTGCGCGACAGCCTGAGTCATGACAATGCGGTTTAGAACCTGCGCCAGCATGCCCCAACCTTCGGCACTTAAAACACGAACCTGTTTGCGTCCTTTGGCGTCCCGATCAAAAACCCGCAAGAGCTGAGCGGAACGGTGCGCCAATTCCATGACCGACATAAACTCCAGAGGCTGAAGGCCCGTGCCCGAAACCACATTTTCATTCGTCACGATAACCTCACCCTTGAAGTCGGCGGAAACACTCACTTCACCCGTAAGCGCGAATTCAGGCACATCATAGTCGTGGGAAACACGGCTCAAGCCGGCGACATCCACCGCTTCCCCATCCTGATAAATCCGTTTGTCGGCCTGTGAACTGACCTCTTTCAAAACGGCCTGCCACGATCTGGGCGCGAAAACCGCCACACGGTCATAACGGTTGATCTTCTTATTCACCATTTCGACCAGCGGAGCGCTCTGACTTAAATAGCGGAATAGCGCCAGGTCAAGAACCGCTGAATGGGATTCAGAAACCGTGCCCGCGTCTCCAAAAAGATTTTCCGCGGGTTTACTTCCAAACTGCTGTGTGTACCAATCCTGAAACTCCGGATCCTGGCTCGCTTTATTCAAAAGCGCCTGCAGGCCGGAAAGATTGTCCTGATAAATCGAAAGAACCTTGAGCACAGCCGGATCCAGCGCTGTTTGCGCGGCGGCCGCGGCAAGACCCGGCTCGGCCTGAACTTCTTTTAGCACGTAAACCCGAGCGGCGAGCCCGCGGATCGTCGACGCCAACTGCGTGAAATCGTTGAAATCAGGAGAAGCCAGAGTCAAAGGCAGTTTCGCGGTCACTTTCGTCAGCGAGGCTTCCAGCTGATCGGAGTACAGCCAATCCAGAACCGCTTCCGGAGTCTGAAGATTTTTTAGTTCCAGCACCACCGCGCTGAGAGATGCCTTCAGCTGAGCTTCAAACTTGGTGTACGATTCCGTGCTTTTTCTTGAAAGGCCGGCGATCAGGTCTTCGATATCATTATTCTTCGCGTACTCTTCGACAATCTGCTGAGGAGTCAAATCCAGGAACAGACTCAGCTCCGCAGTATTGGCAGACGGTGTTTCAATCCTCGCTTCGGAGCGGGAGCTGGCCGGCGTTTCGCCTGTAGAGAGGACTCTCTGCCAGCCTTCATTAATCATTTTGGAAGCGCCCAGTTCCTTGCTTCCGCTCCAGAGACTTTGAATCACACGTGCTTTCGATCTGCCCGTGCCTATGGAACTTGCTTCAAAACTAGTTACCAGATAAAACTCTCCGGGTTTAGACGTATCCTCGAGAATATCTCCCACAGTCAGATTCTGGAGAACTGCCTGCTCACGAGGAGATCCCGCATCCACAATTCTCCGTACAATCGCTTCAAAAGCGGAAGCCCAAAGCGGTCCGGACTTTTCGCGTTCGGCATTCCGGCGGTCGCTAAAACCGCTTCCTTTATAAAGAACTGAAAGGCTGGATTCAAAACTGACGTAAATCCGCTGAAGTTCAACCGCCGCGGCCGCGAGTTCAGCCGGAGTCAGAGCATTGCCGCGCTCGCCAAGAAGCCGGGTGAAACTTTCAATTCCGGCTTCCAATTCAATCCGCGAGGCTTCAAGCTGAGCTTCAAAACGCCTTTGCTTCGCTTCATTGCTCTGAATTTCCCCGCGCTGTTCAGCTTCCGCGAAACCCTTCAAACGGGGCCCCAAAGTATCCGTGATCACCTGCATTTTTTTACGGAAGGCCGCAAGGTAAATTGCCCGGCCGGTCAAAATTCTCGCCGATCCGTTATCCAGGACACTGCCCTTCATCCATTCCCGCGCGGCCGCAGTAATGGCAAAAGCACCTTGCGTCACAAGACTCGCCGCTTGAGTTTCAATTTCAGGCGTCACTTCAAATGGAAGATTGCCTCCTTCATCGACGCGCGCCTCAGAGCGGGCGGAAGCGGGAGCGGTTTTTTGAAGAATGGCTTCGAGGATTTTCTTGTAAAGCAGCCGCTTACCGAAATATTCCGCCAGCATCCACTTACCGGCCTCATCATCCTTCCGGGGCACATTCGCCTCCGCCCAATTAACAATCCGTCCCAGTTCAGGATTGTCTTCCGTCCTGTCGATTGAAACTTTTGCCAGTACAGCACCTTCCGGGATTTGATTGGCGGGCTGATGCCCTTCGACAAAAAAGAACGGATACTGCTCCATTCCTTTCCCCGGATTGAGCACCTGCACCTTGGCTCCCCGCTTGCTCGCGGAGGAATCGTTCAGCTTAAAATCATCCGCGGGCGCGTTGGCCAGAAGATAAATCTCCGGGGATTTTCCGGACGACAATGACGATTTGGCATAATCTGCGGTGAAGATAATAGTTCCAAAAAGATGCTCAAAGAACTCCTTTGAATCCATGAAAACATCATTCAAAGGAAGAGGGTTTTTCTTTTCCATCATCCGGAACCTGGCGCTCATCTCCTTGTCTCCCTGCCATTCTTTACGCCAGTAATCGGCCAACGCCGGATCGAGAATAAAATAATAAAACTCTCCCGAAGGCTTATTTGCAAAGGCCTCCCCATGGAAACCAAGTCTGGGCAGGTTACCCAGCCCCCGCGCCGCGAGTTCGGTTTCCAACACGGTGATATCAGCGTTTAAAGCATCGGGACTGTCGTAAACTTGGGTTCGAACTTCGGATCTGGGTTTAGTGGTTTCATCATCCCAAAGCTGAGAAGCCGGGCCGAAATAAACAAAGTGCGTCGGGCCGGTGCTATAGCCCACCGAAGCGCGAACTGTCTCCAATTTCTCAGGCTCATATCCGGACTTCCAGATTTTCGGAGACGGAAGGTTCGAATAAGGCGTTCCGCCGGAACTGAGCGCCTGATCCGTCAGCGCGACAGCGCCGGGCTGAGAAGCCGCGGGTTTTAAAAATCTCCGGACGGAATTTTTAAAATCAATACTGGCGCTTTCCGGAAAATTTAAATGCCCGTTTAAAACGAGCGCCTGAAACTTTAAGGCATCCGCGAAATTCTCAAAGGCGGGATTCGCTTCATTCAGGTCATGCTGGAGATACCAATACCGCTTTACCTGCCCGGTCGACGGATCCTCAAACTCAATCACCGCGTTACGGTTGCTGATATCCCCTTCGGCCTCAAATTGAATAGCCCCGTTCTCAGCCAGATTAAAATAATAAATTCCTTTTATATTTCCCAAAAAGGAAACCACTCTCGCGACGGCAAGGCCTCCAGGGCCGTATTCCAGGCGGTGATCGCCAAGAACCACGTTAGGGCTTTTGGACATGGCCTCATACAAGAACTTCATCGCGTCAAAAGAACCATAGCTGTATCCGGCCTGAAAGTTGGGTTTGGCAAGCCGTAAGAAATCCTCTAAATCCTGGGGACTCCCGAAATTGTCTTTCCCAAAAGCCACAACGTCCGTGACATCCGGATTCAGCTTAAAGAACGTCGTCGGATTAAAACCGCCGAAAGGAGCGTAAACAACGGGGCCATGAATTCCGGCGCGCCGGCCGAGGTCTCTCAGAAACTCCTGCTGTTCTTCCCAGGTCGCAATTCGCCCATTTGCTAAAATTTCTTCTCTGGCAGACCAAATCTGAGGATTTACCGTCAAATTTTTTACGCTTTCGTCAATCCTCCCTAAAGCATTAAAAGCTTCGCCGGGAATTCCCGCGGACAATCCAGGAACCGCTACGCGTATTTCAGAACGGGGTTCTTCTCCGTCAATATCAATGTATTCACGGTAAGTTTTAAATTTATCCGAGAGTTGTTTGGCTAAGGCACTTGATATAAGCCCTTGCGCTTCACCTGCCTTTAAAACCGCCAGGGCATACGACTTTTCCGATTCGCTCGGAACAAGAAAATAAGCGAACTGTTCCGCGGAATCCGGCCTTCCGGAAATATACTGAGAACTCAGCACAACATAGTAGGGGCCGTGAAAACCGGCGTAGAATTTAGGGTCTCCATCCTGCAAAGCTCCGACAAACCATTGGTCTCCTCTTGATTTAAGTTCCTGATCAAGCGCGATACTGATGAGGCTAGCTAAACCGCCTTTTTTGGCTTCAACACCCTGCCCTAGCCGTTTTTTACGCTTTCCGATCTCCATCACTTGGACGCGGACTTTTTCCTCTTCATCCCCCAAAGACGCGGCTGTTCTTGTTACGGGCGGGATTAAACTTTTATCAATTTTCTGAAAAAGAGTCGGCGCGACAGCCGTAAGTTCGCTCAGACGGTCTTCAAACGCCTTCCGCTGCGACTCTTCCAATTCCGCGGTAAATCCTTGCTCGCTGTCGGTCCACCACCACTTCAGAATTAGTTCTTCAAGCTTGTTTATCCATGCGTCTAAATTTTTCTCGCCCAGATCGAGACCGAAATATTTGGCCGCGTCGGCGCCCGAACGCATTTCCGGAAAAGCATTCTCCTGCCGCTCGGAAAAAGTTCTAGAATTCCCCTGAGCACGGCTATGAACCTCAACCGCTTTAATCAAATCAATATCTTGATCGCTAAATTTTTCTCCGCGCGATATTTTTCCGCGCATTTCCTTGATCATCTCAAGAGCTGTTTCATACATAAAACCCAAATCGACGGAATAATTCTCAGAGGCCTCACGATAATTAATAAACTGCCCTCTTTGATTTTTCTTCGCGGGCCGGGAAGTATCCTCTTTATCTTCAAACCTCATCCAGTCAAAAAAGAATTCTGAATTCCACGGGATTTTTTCATACCGCGCCGTGACATCGTCAAAAAGAGCGTTTTGACTGAACCTTTCTTTGGTGCCGGGACTCAGATCTCCGGGCTCGGCTGAGCGGACCTCGGAGCGGGCAGTCAATCTGACAGGAATTGCCGCCGGATTCCATAGAGGATCCGTTTCCATCCGCCGTTCCAGCAGTTCGATAAAATAGTCAAAATCGATTTTTTTATCAGGCTTAACTTCGTTAAACAAACGGTCAATCAAAGCCGCCAATTCATTCCACGGCAGAACGTGAGGAAGATTGGATCTTACGGATTCATACTGTCTGATATATTTCATTAACCGCGCGCGGGGCGCGGCGTGCTCGTCGCCGCTGCTATGACCGTTTAAGAAATTCTGATAGTGGATATCGTAATCCATCGATTTTTGGAAAGGAGCGTCTTCCAGACCCAGCATTTCGAGAATCGCCTGCCCATAAACGTCAGCGATTATTTCTTCGGTTTGCTCATCCGCCAAATAAGTGAAATGTCCATACTCATGGCCGATGATAGCCACAAGAAGAGACGCGTTCGGCAGTCCCCGGACAAATTCGGGATTAAAAGAAAGTGACGAACTGACACTGTTTAAAAGAGGGTCCGGCTCAAGCCTGAAAATCATTCCCAGACTTTTAAAAAATCTTTCGTGACTCATCTTTTTCAGCTGTATTTTCTGATGAAAAATTAAAGTAGAGAAAGCGATCTTTTGCATCAGCCGCGTCATGGAAAATTCATCGCCAGGGATAGAAACAGCGGCGCTTTCTATCAAGAAATTTTGAATTTCTCCTCCGTAATCCTGCCAAAGCAGGTCAAACAATAAATCATAATCCCGCTCATCGGAAAACGCTAACAGGAGGCTCCCCAAAAGGGCCCCTTGGCCCTGCTGAAAATTCTGCTGCTTAATATACGCAAGATACCCCGTCAATTGTTCTCTGGGCAAAATCGGAAGTTTAATCGAATAAGGCTCGGCTTTGCTGGCTGTCAAATCAAAAAGGATTTTTGAGAAGAATTGAATGGCTTGTGAAGTATCCCGCTGCGGATCGGTTACCGCAAATTGAAATAAATCACTCAGAATGGCTGGGATCTGCCCCTTATCCTGAAGGATCTGCCAGAAAAAAACATCAAAAAGCGCTTCTTTGATTTGGATGAAATCTTTTGAGTAATTTTCTATTCTCAGCGTCAGCTCAAAAAAGATTTGGTAAAAATCACTCTTACTGGTCTCAAAACTGTTTGCCTGAATATCCTCAAAAACACTTTTCAGCCGGGCAATGACTCCCTCCCCGCTGGCTTGCTTACTCATAAGATCCTTGATCTCATTGAGAGAACGAATTGCCGAATCTTCCGCAGAAACCGTTTCCGTTCGGACTTCAGAACGGCGGTTGGCCTCGATTTGTTTGTCGATAGCCTGAATTCTCGCGGCGGCTTTGAGAAATTCAGCGTAAGAATAGCCCAGTCTCGATTCTTTCTCCTTAAGCTGTCTGGTGATCTCTTCCGGAGCCGGCAGTTTTTCAACGTTCAGTTCGTTTTTAAGCAGGGTCGACAAATCATCACCCAGGCTCTCCTGCAGTTCACGGACGGCGGCAAGTTCGGATTCCGCTGAATCCAGCCCGGCCGGCAATGTTTCCGGTGATTCCCTTTCAAGCATCTGCCGCATTTTGGATTCCAGCGTAAATAGATCTCCCTGAATCCGGCTAATTCTGGGACTCAATGAACTGCGAAGCTGGGCCAACACTTCCTCTTGAGGAACCGGCTCGATCATTTCCAGATATCCAATACCGTGCGCGCTGTCCCAATCCTCCGCCAGAGTCCGCCACTCCGCGCTCTTTCTTTCCAGCTGTCTTTCCAGATTCCCGCGCGATTGAATTAAAGCCCGGCCGTACGAAGATTTTTCGATCCGGTTCTGCGTTTCCCGCCCGGCAATCGTTGAAAGATCCATGCTGCCTAAAGGCGCGGAAGATTTAATCTTTGAAGCGACAACATCAAAAAGACTGCGGCCGAGGTCGAGCCCGCCCTCAGTTCCCTTGATCGTCACTTCCATAGTATCAACCAGCCGGGTGTCGGCTTTGCGGACCGCTTCTTCATCTTCCGGCCTGGGATACATTTCCTCCCGCCGGATTTTGATCAGTTCCCGGACGCGTGCTTCGGCTTTCTGCATTTCGGCCAGAAGTCCGGTTAGAGCCGTGTTGTAGTCCCGGTATTGTTTAAAATTGAAAACCGAATCCGCATCTTCAAGCATACCCAGCGCCAACAGCTGCGGGGAAAAGCTCTGAAGGAGTTTTCCGAACGCTTCTGAAATTTCATACGCATCCTCCGCCGTTAAATTTTCAGCCGGTTTATTAGGTTCCGCGATGCTGATCCCCAGCGCTCGGAAAGTTCCGGCCATTTTCCGGATCAGGGCCAGTTCCGCGCGCATCTTGGGAATTTCGTCAGGGTTACGCTTTTGATAAAAAGTTTCCTGCCGCTCAAAACGGCTGCCTAGATACTCCGCTTCACGAAGAGCAGTAAGTAACTCAATCAACCCCGTCCGGAGGCTTTCCACAAGAGCGGCTTTTTCGGGACGATCCAGATCACCGGGCTGCAATTCGGAGAAAGCTTCGCGGAACGCGAGAACTTTCTCGTCAAGATTCTGGAAAACCTTATAAGGATTCTCTAATAAAGGAGATCTGTCAGGCATTTTTCCTGAAATTTTAATCTTGGACAAATCAACCCGTTTGGCAGGCAGGAAAAAGTCAAAAGCCCCGGACCCTTCCACCCGGACTTCGGAACGCATCGTATAAACCCGGAAGAACGGCTGTTCGTCAACGTCAAAGGGACGCCCTTGTTCAGCTAAAAATTCATTTAACTGAGGAATGACGCCTGTTTCAACAATACGCGCTCCGGGTTTCAGATTTCTTGAGAGCGTACCGGCGAATGCTCCGGTGTCCAGACTGCCGAAAGCGTAGTAAAAAACCACATCAGCCCGGGCGAATTTTCCGGTGAATTCCGGACTGTTAAAATCTCCGTTCAGAAATTCGACTCTTCCGTCTTCAATAAAACCGCTCTTTTGCGCTTCTTCGGCGAGTTTCGAGCTTTCCGAATAAAGATTTTTGTCAAACTCGATACCGGTCACATGAGCCCCCGAAACTTTTTTGGCAAACCGGATTGCCAGTTCACCCTGCCCTGAACCCGCATCCAGGATTTCCACGGAATCATCCGTGGAAAAATTCAGGTAATCCAGCACCTTATCAAGAATCACCTGCAAAGTCGGAACGTACGGACCTTTTTCCGTTTGAGAGCTTTGCCGGGTAACTCCAGCCGCCGCAAAAATGCGGTCCATGTCATTTTTTAAATCATCCAGCTTGGCGCGCACTTCGGAGCGGGCCTGATACTCCTTATCCAGAAAATCCAGAAAATCTGTCGTGAATTGGGGCCCGTCTTTTTTGAAACGGATGAAATTATTCAGATAAATCGAGGGCGCGTCATAGTAACCGCTGTTTTTATCTTCATCCGTGTATTGAAGAAAAACGACTGAGGGACCTTCAGAAAGCTTTTTCTGATTATCCTCGCGGGAAAGATTGACCTCATTGGGAAGAAGAGAGATATTACGCGTCAGCGCCCGAAGATAAAGTGAGGAAGACGCGAACGGCCAAAAGTACATCGAGTAAGGTTTCCCTGAGGGATCAGGCGTTGCCGCGCCGGCGCGGATTTCTCGAAACTGCTCTGCGCGGGCAATATCTCCTCCGCCTTGTTCCAGAAGACGGAAATAATTCTTATCACGGACCAGGCCCGCTTCTCCAGTCTCCGGTGTCTGTAAGGGATCGAGCGCGTAGATATTGGCCATCACGCCAAGCCAGGCATCGGCGATTCGCCGGCGGCCAGGATCGGCTGAATGCGTGGAGTTGGACGCGTCAATAACCACCACGTTCGGTCTCCGGCTCTGAATCTCCGTACGGACATCCGCTGGAAGCCATTCGGGATCCAGATAAAACTCATCATCATGAACTTCGGTTGAGCCGATACGGGCTTCGACAATCTGAATATCGGGAAATTCCCGGCGGAGAATTTTTTCCGGAAGAGAACCCATCTGATGATTCATAACCACAATCAGCGGACGCCCGTTTGAAGATTCACGAATTTTTCTGATTGTTTCAACGATTTTCCGGCTTTCAGACAAAAGCTTTTCAAACGCCGCTTTTTCTTTCTCGCTCATTTCTTCATAACCAATGGTCCCGCCGGGAAGTTCTTCCAGCCGTGCCAGACGCGCTTGAACACCTTTCTCAGCAATCAGAGATTCATAATCGCGGTATTTCATGCCCTTCCTGCGGTAGAGCGGATAAGCACGCAATTGATCCAAAAGCATGAGATACCCGGCCATGCGGTCTTGCTCACTGGCGTAATTGAAAACGGCTCCGGCCCGCAAGGCATCCAGGCGCGGAAATTTGCCCGCGATCGCATCGATTCCGCCCTGTTCCACCGCCGCGGAATAAATTCTGACGGCAGCCTGATACGCGAGCGGGTTATCCCGGGCCAGCAATTTTTCAGCAATCGCCAGCGCCTCATCACGGAAAGACGGATCCGCCTCTAAAAAGGCCTGAATCATCCAGCCTAAAGTCGGAATAAAATGAAGCGCTTCGGAATCCAGAAATTCCACGGCTAGTTTTCTGAATTCCTCACGAAGTGCCGAATCCGGCTCCTGAAGCACGTGATTCACATAGTAGTGGGCCAAATAATGGCGGGCATTGTTTGAAAGCGCGGGATCATCAATACGCTTTAACAATTCCGTCATGAAATCTTTGCCGGGAAGGGGCTGATCCAAAAGAGCTGAAATGACGGGGGCGTGTTCAAAATCCAGAGCGCCCGCGAAGAAAAGAGACGTTTGAAACCCGGCGGAACGGCCGGCGCGCAGGTTATTTTCCATGTCATCCATAAATAAGACCCGCCGCGTGTCGATCCCCTGCTTTCCCAGTCTCTGTTTTACCGCGTCATAAGCCTCTTTTTGCGGTTTCGAAGTTCCAAGATCTGTTGAGAAGAAAATAAGAGCATCATCAATTAGATCTGGAAAATTTTCACGAATCATTTCAAGCCAAACCGCGCGGTCTCCGTCAAACCGATTGGAAAAAACACCCAGGCGAATTCCCTTCGCCTTGAGTTTCTCAAGAGCCGCCCGGGCGCCCGGCGCAGGCTGGCGTTTCCCTGTAATGATCTTCAGAAATTCTTCCTGACTTAACGGTTCACGAAGCCCTTTCTCCTGAAGCCTGCGGTTGACTTCATTAATGTAGGCATTGTCATCGGTGCCCCGGTAAAGCTCGTCGCGCACTTCATCGGGACGCCCCAGGAAAAGAATTTCATCCCTTAATTTTTTCCACGTAATAGTGACGCCCAACGCTTCCAAACTCTTCTGGGCGGCCTTAAAACGTTCTTCAGAGGAAGGCATCGTAAATAAGATTCCATCAAGGTCCAGCAGAACAACTTCCGGCGGTTCTGCGCCGCGGAGTTCGGAACGGGCAGTCAGAATCGGCTGGAGATTCGAGGGCATAGCTTCTCCGCCATACCAAAGCTTTATGATTTCGGAAAGGTAGGCATATTCCCGGCTGTCACGGCCGGACGAACTTTCGAGCCGTTTTAATTCCGCCTCAAAAATCGCCGGATAATCCGCGGGAACTTTTTTAGCAAGACGGATGAATAAATCCAGAATCATCACGGATTGCGCGGGAGTAATTGGGCTGTCCTGATCGGAGGTCGCGGTCAGAGCGTAAATCAGACGCTTCACGCCCGGCTCCGGATTATCCAGAGCTTTAAAATTTGAAATCTCGACTCCTTTCATTTCGAAAAGGGCCTGCATGGCTTCGATAATCGATTTTTCGACATCCTTCTCAGACAGAGAAGCAACGGATAAAACATCGCGCTCTGCCTGTTCTGTTATTCCTGAGCTTCTTTTATCTGTCTCTTTTTTAGCCAATTTAAAAAACGAAGCCATCGCGGATGCTTCAACCCGCTGGTCGTAAATACTCATGGCCCTTAGCAAGGTTCTGAGGTCCTCTTCTGAAGCGGCCGCTTTACGAAATTGCTGAAAAATCTTCCCAAATCCCGAAACAATATCGGAAGAATCAATCGAGGCTTTTTGTAAACCATTCGGGAGAGTCTCTTTCGCCCTGGCTTTTTGAATACGGCTCACTTCATCAAGAGTGAGCTGTTTTGCGGGTTCAAGCGCTTTCACATCCGAAAAAACCGCCAGAGGCGAGTCTTTCAAAGTGTAAACCCGGACATACTGATAAGGAGAACTCAGAAGAAGAATAAATGGGTTCGGCCGGTCCGAACTCCATCTTCGGAGGCTGTCAGGCGCTTTTTCAACGCTGGGCTCCACCTGTTCCGGACCGCCGAGTGAAAAAACGCTATTCTCTCCCATGGCTTGAGCGATTTCCCGGTAAGCGACTTCTTGCTCACCCGAAATTAAAATATTGGTGCCGGTAACAAACCCCATCCGCCCTTTTTTAAGCTCTTCCGGCATATCGTAAACACTCGCCCGGTAAATCCTGTATTTAGTGCCTCTCATGGATTCATTACCGTCGAGAATCCCGACCAAAACTTTTATAAAATCATCTTTTAAAGAGAACGGCTCATGCCCCGTGTTAATCGTACCAACCGTAAGGATGTTCAGAACGGCGGGTTTGTAAGCCTTGACAACCGATTTAACTTCATTAAGTTTAGAGTCAGGACCGATCAATAGCCCTTCCTCAAAATTGACCGGAATACCTTTTTCGTTACCAAGATCCTTAACCTGACGGCTCACCGCCTGGGTGGACGCATCGAGCCATTCAGGCGCCGAATTGACCATGATCGTAAAACCCCCGGCGCCCGCGATCTTATCCCGGTTTTGCGTTACGAGTTCTTCATCTGAAAGCGCGGCGCGGACTTCGATTAAATCTTTGTATCGTTCCGGAATTCCAAAATCCGTCTCCCTTTCGGCTCTCACCTCAGATCTGCTCAGCAGCTGCCGGGTAAAATTTAAAAAGTCCGCGAGCGTGGCATTTTTAGCCTGACCGATATCTCCGACAACTTCGAGCCCGGTTCCCTGATTCGAAATCGACCGCGGATCTGTTTCTTCCGGTAACCGGCCCGGCAGAAGTTCTAAAAGCGTCTTTCCGCGGGAACCCGGGAAAACCGCGGTCGGGAGAACCTGTTCCGCTTGAGCATTCCCAAAATCAGCGTTGGGCTCCTGCAGATAACGGGTTCCGTTCCGCGCCCACGCGGAAAGACCAGCTCTTTTAATTAAGTACCCAAGAATCAACGCTTCGAAGGATACTCGCCCGCCCTCTACTGTTCTCGCGACCGCGGCCGGCAAGTAACTGACATGCCTTTCGGTGATGTAATCCGCAGGGGCACTTTCCTTAAACTCCTTTTCGGCAGAGCTTCTCGCTCTTTGCGTTTCTTCCAAACTCAGGGCATTGGCCTGCTGAAACGTAACTTTTAAATCCAGAGCTCCCACTGAAGCCTGATAATTCCGAATCCCTTGAAGCAATTCAAAAACAGCTTCAGGCAGAACGGAATATTCTTCCGGCCATTGTCCTCTCGAAGCGGGTCCGTAAAGATCCTCGAGGTCTTCATTGGAGGGAATCACTCCGGTTTTGATCAGATCGCTTCGAATCTGACCGATAAAATCCGGGGTAATTTCCCCGGAGCGTTCCGTGAGGCTTTCGATGTAATCAAAAAGTTTCCGGGCAGTTTGAATTTCAGGAGAAGTCGCGTTGACACCCACCACACGGACTTTCCAACCCGGAGAGGGCTGAGTCTGCAGCTTTTCTAAAAGTAATCTCAGAAGCTCCATCATTTCAAGCGGAGCGCGTCCCAAGCCAAGGTTATACATGACAAATTTATAATCCCCGTTCTGATTTTTTTGCGTGATCATTTCGGAAAAGTCGGCTCCAACCAGGTCTCTCTGCAAAAGAAGCTGACGGTCTCCCGCCGTTTGAAATCCAAAGGAAGCATTTGAAGAGGGTTTCCGGTTTGCGAGAAGCGAAAGGCTCCGGGAAAGTTCATCATTTGTAATCCCCAGGGGATTTTGATCCAAACCTCTCCCAAGAAATTCCAAAAGATCGCTCTCGCTCATCCCCGAGGAAAAAAGGGCGGACGCATTGCTTTCGGAAGACTTTGCCCTGACTTCAGAACGCGCCTGTGCGCGGATTTCACGGATATCATCTTCGGTAACAATAGCGGCTGTCCAGTTGGTATAGCTTCGAGGCCCTTGATCACCCGGAACCGAAAGCCCTGAAGCGATGACGTTTTTCCAGGCAAACGGCTTAAATCCGGTCGGCACCGTAAGAACCAGATCTCCCGTCCGCAAATGGCCGAGATCCACGGCCGCTTTATAAATTAAATTGGCTTTGCGCATATCGCCGTTGGTTCCGGGGAACTTGTCGATCCAGACACGCGGATCTTCCGATGAAAAGCTCAGAATAGACTGCGTGTAATCTTCCGGATAAGTTAAAATCTCAAGTCCCGGAGAAGAAGTGCCCCTGGCAATGCCGGCTTTGACTGATTCGGCAGCTCCTGCCGACTGATAAGAAGTTGAAATTAAGTGCATCTGTGAGACGCCGTGAAAAACCCGTTCGCGGAGAAGGGCTAGAAGCGGAGCGTCAAAATTCCCGGCAGCCGGATAAATAATTTGCCCGAAAAGATCCGGATCCACACCTTTTTCACGCAGGACTTGGTCCAGCGGATACTTTCCCCCGCCATTCAAAACCGCCTGTAAATGCCGGCCCCATTCGGGATCGACAAGGCCGGCGCGCAGCTCAGAGCGCGCGGAAGCCGCGCTTGGAGGGATGAGAAGATCATCAAGAGTCCGGCGGAATTCCGCGATATCGTTATCCCGATCTTCACCCTCAGACAATTCTCCTTCCGCCATAGCCGTGTATTCAGCGATGGCCCGCCCCATGTTACGGCGATACGCTTCTAAAATGATTGGGGACGAATGAATCACTTCTCGAATTTCCGGAGATCTGTAGATTGTCTCAGGTTCGGTGCCGAAAAAATCATCGAGACTTTTGTCCAAACGGTAATTGGCAGTCACCCGCGGATCAAGGCGTAAAATCACGTCCCGCGCTTCCTTGGGAAAAGGCATCCGTTCAGCCAAAATTTCGTTCAAAACCGTGGATTCATCCGGCGATGGAATTCCGGCTTCCTTGTAAAATTTTAAAATAGTCTGCGTTTCCACATAAAGCATATCCAGCTTTGTAAGCTGTCTCACATAATAACCAGGCGCTTCCGCCAGCATTGTCAAAGATCTCGAGCTGAGAGCTCTTTTCAAAAATTCCATGGCTGCGGCCTGCGAAAACACGACGCCGTTTGATTCAAAAATAGCCCGCAGGTTTTTCCCCAGCTGAGCATTGTTTGATTGCCAAACAATATACGCGGCATTAATCAAATCGGCGGATCCCGCGGAGTCCAAAGACAAATTATTAGAGACCCGGCTTTTGAAATCTTGGAAACTTGAAGCTCCTTGAACCGCGAGGAGGAAACTCTCCTTACCCGCTCCAAGCCGGACTGCTAATTCCATACTGGCAGCGGCCGTATCTCTAGCCTCCCGGGCTTCATCTAAAATCGTTTGGTCATCTGAATAAGTCAGTAATTCAGGCTCCACGCGGCTAAGTTTCCGGTTTTCCAAAATATAAGCGCTGATTTCATTTCTGAAATTCCGGAAAGCTTTCTCAAGTTTTTCATTTTTCTCCGAAATACCCCGCGTAACCCCGCCTCTTTCAAGAAAATTCCAAATAAGATGATGAAATTCGTGAAGAACCAATTTATCCGACTGAAATTCCCGCCCATCCGTAAAACTTTGGTCCCGGGCTCCTTTGCGGATAACCATAAAACTGGGCATTGCCTGATTCGGGCTTCCCAGATGAACAGCTCCGCCTTCCGGATGAATAATCCCCCGCTCTTTGAGAAAATTAAAAAAGGCCGCTTCAGCCTCAATCACAAACACGCCCGGTCTGGGCTCAACCAACCGGGCATCCGGATTCTCTTGAAAACGATCGAGCAGAATTTTAAGCTCCGACACAATTTCATCAGGTGTTTTGGGTTCCGCGAGCGTTTTATCCAAAAGTTTAGCGAGCAGGACGGCTCCGATCAGATAAGTTACGTCACTGCGCGGGTACTGATCTAAAAGTTCAGCCGCAGACGCCAGCCGTTTCGCGAGATCTTCAGCCGATCTTTCATCCGTAACCACCCCCTCACCCCGCCCGGCTTGAAGAATCAGTTCCAAACCTCCTTTCCGGCGGTAACTTTCAATCAGGTTATAGTTATTTCTGATTTCACCTTCAATCGCGGGAACCGCTCCGGCGAAGAAACTTCCGGCTGAATCTTTCATAGAATCCGGCAGTTTACTGACTTTCTCCGCGGTTTGTTTCTCAGGCGCTTCAGCTTCAGGCGTTAGATAAGCCTTAAGCATCCCGCTATAAATTTCTCCAAACCGCTCTGAAGCCTGCTGAAATTCCTCCTTCGAAGATTGAGGACGGCGCAATTCAGAACGCGCGGCAAGCCGGGTACTGACCAACTCAAATCCTGAGGAGGTGTAGACAATGGATAAATTCGGCGAAAACCGGCTTCGGGAACGGCCAAATGGCTGGGCATTCAGAAATTCGGATGAAAAAACAGGCTTATTTTTCTTCAAAAAATCCCAGAAAAGCCTGCGGGCTTCCCGGATTGGTTTTGGAGCTTCATTGTAAGCGGCATTCTCAGCATTATCCTGGTAAGTTTTCTCCGCGATCTGACGGGAGAAATCGTCGAAAACCGCCTGGGTTTTACTGTCAAGCAAGTACCCTTGGCGGATCGCTTCGTTCAAAAGGGCAATCAGGAAAGGAATATTCCCAACTTCACTCGTAAAGACAGCTTCAATTTCAGGGGGAATAACCTCCGCCGCCAAAGTCATAAACTGAGAATAAAGCCCCGGACCTTTGGGAGATTCCTGGTTTTTTACCTGATAAGCGGGTAAAAGAGCGGCTCCTTCCCCTTGAAGTGTCAGGGAACCGTCGGAAGCATCTTTGACCATCACTCCAAAACTCCCGACGTTTTTCCGAGTGTCATCCTCCTGGACTCTTAGAACATCAAAATTAAAGAAACTGCTTTTCAGGGAATACAGAGCTCCGTCCGGCCCCCGGATAAGCACCGTTTCAAAAAGATTCTGATAAACCCTGAAAACCGCCCGGCGCCTTTGGAGTTCAGCGTTTATGCCGGGAGTTTCAGCTGCAGGCACCCAATCAGGCGCGAGAATCCGGCTTAATTCTTCGCGGGCCTGCTCCAGTAACCTTTTCTTCTCCGGAGAGTCCACGCTCATATCGACAGCCACACGCGTTTCCGAACGCGCGGAAACGCGCAGATCCGTCAAGATTTTTTCGAGAGCTTCACGCTGTTTTTGAAACCGGGTCGGAGGCACAGCCATAGGTGTTTGCGCAAACAGGTTCAGGAAACCGTAGACTAAACTCTGAGCCGACTCCTTCAAGTCCGCGGCGGGGTTAAATCCGGGATATCTCAGCAAATCTAAAATATCCGTAAGAAGGATAGACGGAGTTCTGTAGGCACGGCTGATATGTTCCAGCAGAAGATTTCCGGCGGTGAAAGAAAGTTTCGGGTCTCCTGTTTTCCGGTTAAACGCCGTTTCAATCAGAAATTCTTCGACTGATTTGTTCTCAGCAAGATTTACCTTTTTCAGGAATTCAGCCTGGGCCGCCGCGGTTTGCCCCGCCTTATCTCCCACGAGAGCTATAAATTCATATTCCTCCTGAAGAGCTTCGCGGAATTCTTTGATTAAATTTTTAAACTCTTCATCAGACATCCTCTCAAGAATTTGAGGAGCCGCCGCCGCCTGAATGTCTTTCATGATCAGCCCGGATCCCGTTACCGTGAAATCAAAAGGCTTGGCATCAGGAAGCTTCTCAACTCCAAAATCGAGAGCTCGATGCTGAATAAACTGCTTCGTGAATTCAATGATTTGACCGCGTTTGCGGACGTCCATTTTTTCCTGTCCGGGCCTGCTCAAAACGAGGCGGATTCTATAAGTAAAGAAAAACCCGATGAAAAAGGCTACCACCATATTCCAAATGTTAAGCGGTTTAAGAAGAAACCCCGCGGCGATTGCCATGAACCCGCCCCATGAAAGCCTCTGAGTAAACCTGTATTCCGGATTTCTCTGAACCTGCTCATTGAGCCGCACCACGCTTTGCGCCAGAACCTCGATGCCGTATAAAAACCTCATCAAATCTATATCCGGCTGAATTTCCGCTTGGACCTTCCCCACTCCGAAAACTTTAATCCAAAGCGTGACCTTCCCGTCAGCCGCGCGTTTCAGATAAATTTTGGTGCCGTTATCGATGAGATCCTGAAAAAAACGGGAACGATTTTTTCGGTTACGGTAGGTCAATTCATACGAAAAGTTCTCTCGAGGAAAAGCAGCTTTAAGATAATCAGGAATAATCCTCTTAATTTCCTCCTCGACCAGCCTTTTCAATTCGAGATCCTCGACTGAACCGGCATCTCTTAAAAAACGGGTCAAAATCGCCCGCATGCGGCTGCCTTCAAAAGTATCCGGGGATGTCTCTTTTAAATAATCTCCCGGAGTCGTGCCGAAAGGGATTCTCGCTTCAGATCTTGCGGAACCCAAGTCTTCCGCGTGAAGTTCGCGCCACGCATCAAGAACCGCCTTTTGAATCTTGACGCCGTACCAGTCGTCACTGAAAAACTGCTCCTCAACTTTCTTGAATTTAGCGTAGCTTTCATCCGTCTCCTGGTAAACACGCCGTCTTCCGGTCACTGCCACGCTGATATCCGCGGCCAGCATTAAAGAATCCAGAAAACTAGTGGTCCTGGTTCCTAACGGATAACCGGTTCCATCCACCCGTTCATGATGATTGGAAATGATGGAACGGATGACCGCCAGAGAATCACCGTCACTGAGAATCGCGCTGAGAGCCGGCGCGGTTAGAAGATCCTTACGCCGAATCAAATCGAGAACCTGATTTCTTCCCAAGATCCGGGGAGACGCGGCCTTTTCATATCGCCTCCAAAAATCTTCAGAAGACAATTCGAGCACCGCGGGATCGTTTGAAATAAACCGGATTAAATTAACCGTATCATCAAAGACCGAAACTCCGTATTCCACATGCCGGCGCATTTCCCTAAGTTCAATATCATCAAGCTTCCCGGCTTTCCCCACGATCGCGGGATCCACAAATGCTTTACCGATATCGTGAATCACCCCGCCGGCCGAAATCAGCGCCAGTTCCCTGTCGCTGAAAATATTTTCAGGACCTGGGGTATTACCCGGTTCAACCGGTGTTTTTCCGGTGCGTCTGGCTAAATCAAAAAGCTCTTCGGCCATTGAAAGTTCATGCGCCCGCGTTTCACCTTCAGTGGGGTTCGCGCGGGTCTGATACAAAATCCCTTCCAGCTCCGACAGCACATCAAGAAATGCCTGAATTTCCGGAAACCGGCGGATGATATTCCCCGGCCCTAACCGCCGGAAACGCATTTTCATATATTCATAATAGGAATCACCCGGAAGCTTGCTTTTCCCCGCGGATTCAGACGGCCGTTCTTCTGAAGGCTTTTCACCCCTTACTTCAGATCTTTTGACCGGAACATTCCGCACTCCCGCCGAAGAAGAAACCATTTCAGGAATAAGGAGCCCGGTTGGAGACAAAAGCCTGTTGAGCAGGCGGATCAGCCGATTCAGGATTGAAAACCATAGCCCGTCTTTTTTCTGCGCTTCCAGCATTTCCCGGAGAGGAACAAACCCAGCGATAAAAGGCCCTTCCCGCGTATCGAATTTTAGCGCCAAAGTACCATTGTCCATTAAAGTGACATGCCCAAAATCGATCTTTGCCAAGCCGCGAAGTGTTTTTGAGACTTTCATTTTCTCTAAATCCCAGAACTGCACAGCTCCATGATCAAAGCTGAGAAGCTCCCCGTCTTCACGCGTAATAAAGTCGGGGAAAGTCAGATGAGGGGTAAAAACCCGGGGTGTTCCCGTAAGATCGCTAAGGTCAATAAAGCTGACTCGGTTCTGAGGATCTGACCAAACCACGTATTCGTCATGCCCCCGCCCGGCGATTGCGAGCCTGACAACTGTTTTATTCATATTTTCAAACACGTTCGGGAAGGAAACCTGGCTTGAAAAAGTTTCCGTGTCCAGTGTGATGAGAGCCCCGGAATCTGTGATGAAATAAGCTTTGTTTTCAATCGGAGAAACGCCCCCTTTAACCGCAGAATCTCCAGAAACTCCGGTCAAGGATTCTACGCTGGCGTCAAAAACCTTCTGCCCAGTCTCCAGATTATAGATGTCAATCCCTCTAAATTGGTTAACCAGAAAATTCTTGCCGCTTCGGGAGAAATAAAAATCCCCGCTGGAGTTGTCAACACTCAACGTCCGTCCAGTTTTAGTATTTAGAATATCAAGCCTCGCGATATTCCCCGATGATGCAATATATTTCCTGTCAGGTGAAACCGCCTTTGAACTGTTAATCCACCCTCCTCTCTGACCATTTTTTATTAACTCTCTCCTCCGCAAGTCATACCAAAAAAGCTTCCGATCCCGGACTATCAAAATTTTTCCGTCCCTGGAAAACGAGGGCCCCGAAACAACCAGCCCTTTGGTCAAGCGGCGGAACACATAAGCGGTGTCTTGTATTTTATTCCACTGCTCAGTAGAAACTTCCCCCCGGACTTTCTCCGCGTAAGCTAAAGCGCTCTTTGCGTCCGTAAAATTGGCGATTCTCTGCGCGTAAGCGGTATAAGCCCGGTCTCCCAGGAGCTGGACAATTTTTTTGAAATCCTCTTCCGTAACGAACTCGAGGATGGCTAGAAAAGCATCTTCGTAATAGGCCTCAAAATCAGGGTCAAAGATGATATCGGAAGCCGAGCCGGGCCGGGGCATGGCTTCGTAAAAATCGCGGAACTTTTCCGGCTGAGTAAACAAGTCTTCCACGGAAGCCGTACTCTTTTCCGGACGGGAAACATGATAATCATTTATCTTGTATGTAAAACTGGCTCGGAAACCCACATCGGAAAATTTCCGCTCTCTGGCTTTCTTAAGACTCTCAGCCATCCAGGCAGTAAGAGTCCCCGCGTGCTGTTCCAGAAATGACACAAGCCTGATTCCGTCCGCTTCGGAATCCAGATAGTGCACGGACTTCCCTTTCAGAAGGACTATAAAAAATCGGGAAACGGCATTTTTTAAAATTTGGGCTTGTTCCGCGTTAAGCGAACCGTTCTCAACCAGAGAAACCGCTTTTTCAAGCTCCTCAATTGAAAGCCAGACATCAATGACGTCTGTGGAAATCATGAGATAAGCCAGATGATTGGCCGCGCCGTTTAGCGACAAGGCCAGATTTGGAGGCAAGTACGATTCCGGGACCCGCTGAAGAGCGCGGGAAAACCGGCTGTAAACGCTGTTTGTCATAACCGTAGAAACATCCCCAAGCCACACCGATGCCGGGGACTGTTTGGGGCCGTTAAGTTCCCCCCGGCTCACAGCTTGATTGTACCGGTCTATCGCTATCTGAAATTTCTGGATTAACGGTTCTAACCGAGCGGAGCGTTCTTTTGGATCCGTGTTTTTAAGCAAGTCCGCACCATTTAAAACCAGAAGCCCGAGGAGAAGAAGTTCCATAATCGCGCGGTCATTGGCATTGCTTATTTCCCCCAGTTTGCCCGTGCGCCAGTTAGACACCCTCGCGTCAAGCTGTGAGACCCAGGCCGTCTGAAGATCTTCAAGACCGAAATTATTGAAGTAATTTTCATTGTAAAATTGCGCGGGAAGCACCCCCGGAGCCGGCATCGCCGGTAAAACCAAGTCCATGACTTCGAGGATTCTCTCAAACGACTCTAGGAACTCATCGGATTCCACCCGGGCTTCGGAGCGGGCAAACCCGGCCAGCGCTAAAATAGTTTCTCTAAACTGTTCCGAATCATAACTGTCCATGTTGGCGCGTAAAGAAACAGTCTTGGTTATTCCCCCGCCCACCGGTATAAAAAACTGCACTTTACCTTCATAGGGAACACCCCTGGCGGGCCGTTCAATGATAAAATCTAAAAATTTTCCCGCGGCGGCTTCAACTTGCGAAAAAATTTCTTCCAGCTGTTCAGGACTCAGGTCTTTTAAATTCTGAGCGCCGTATTTCTGCCCAAACCGGCTGAAACCGTTTCTTCGAAAAACATTCAAAACCGAAAGGACAAAGAACGGATAGGTCTTTTGAAGACTATCCGGGAAACGCCCCTGATATTTTTCGGCGATCCGGTTGTAAAGAACCTTGCTGAGAGCATTACCCTCATAAGGCCCGTATTCGAGCTTGACCATATTTTCAAAAATGGCCATCGAGATCATCAAACCCCGGTCATTGAAAACATTCAGAGCGGCATGGATTTCTTTTGCATCCGGAACCCTTACTCCTAATTGGTAATATTTCAGGATTCCTTGCGCGTCCGCCATGTCCCGCAAATTCCCCGGAATGGGGTCTTGAATTCCAATATCTCCCGGACGGAGGTAATAAAATACGTCCGGAGCAATTTGAGTTCCATCTTCCTTCGCGACTCTGGCGGATAAAGCCATCGCCTCGGCGTAAGACGCCTCGGCATGAGCTTCCGCGTAAGTGTCCCAAGCTTGCGCATCCACCGGTGTTTTTAAATCAAAGTTCAATTTAAGAAGTTCATACACTTCATGAAACATGGCCAGATATTTCAGGGTCGGACTGCCCGACACAATATCCGGCAATTCCTGCTTATGACCGAACCTGGAAAGATGGCGGTAAATCAGCTTCCTGAGCTCCTCCTCGCCTAAAACATTGAGGATAGCTTTAACAGCATCCTCAAATCCATTGAGGTCCCGGTCACGGACTTTGGCCTGCACATCCCGAAACGGCTGTTCGAAGCGCTTAAACACGGCCTCATCTTCAGGATTGAGCGCGGGAACGGCCGTTTCGCCGGCTCTCTGTTCAGAGCGGGCGGTAATGCGTTCCTTTTCCAGGAAGTCTTGAATCTTAGGAAGATTCTCATCCAGCACTTTGGCATCCACTCCAAAAAAAGGAACTCCCCAGGTAAAAGCCCTTCTTCCTCCAAGTCCAAGAACGCTTGAAAGAGGGTCGATATGCCTCGTGTAGATCCCCGGAAAAATTTCAGCCAGATATTCCCTTTTCAAACCCGCGTCTAAATTCAAACGCCCGATCTGCGCTCTTAAAATACCGGCTACGGTCTCCTGATCCTGATTTGTTTTGGCGCTTCTCAGATAGGCGCTGATTGCTTTCTGAATCTCAGCTTTGATTTGTCTTTCCGCGCTCTGAAACCGGGTCAACTTGATCAGAGTCTCGACTCCGGTTTTCCGGGTGCCGCGCGGAGTCTTCTCTAAAAGCAGGGTTCTTTTGTAAGTGCCTTCCAGCGCGTTTCGGGAAGATCCAGAACCCGCCGTGAATTCATGCGCGAGAAGCACCGCTCCGTCCACTCGATAACTCACTTCATTGCGAATAACCCGTTCCCTCAGCAAATTAAAATCGATTTCGTGAAAGGCAAGTCTCCAAGTTCTGTCCTCTTCAGCCTGCCCCACTGTTTCATAATAATTTTTCGCGGTTTCACCGCCGAAAGAGCTGTAAGCAAGCGCTGTCAGAGGACTGCGTGTCACGGACCGGGCACTTGGCACATCGTTTTCCAGGGAGCCGCGGAATGTATCATTTTCCAGATCAAGCGTTAGCTCGACCTGCCCATCAACGACTTTAAAAAGATCCGCATCCAGGACAGCCGGCAGAGATTCTTCCGTGACAACCCGGTAAGGATTAAAATAGTCCGCGATTTCCTTGAGAGTCACCGGTTTATGGACATTCTCAAAAGAAGTGTAAGCTCCTGTCCGGCCGTTCATATCAAGAATGGCTATCTTGCGGTACTCCTCAGCGGCGGCGTCACCCTTCTCAGCGCGAAGCCGGTCCTGCTCACGCCAAATATCTCCCAGCTTAACGCGGTCAATAAGTCTCAGAGTCTTATCAACAACCAGAAATTTTATTTGATTGTGCAGATACGCGTTTGCCAGATCAGCCAGACTGACGTCCGCGAAATCCGTCCGGGCTTTGAGCTTACTCAATCCTTCCGGGCTCAGCACCAAAAGACGTAGGGCGAGAAAACCTTCAGGTTCATTACGGTTTGAGAAATAAAAATCCGTCAGAGCGTCCAGAAGAGCGGGATCGCCCGCAAGCTGTCCCTTAATCCGTTCGAGATCGTTCCTGTCGTTTCCATAATTCCAATTATCCAAAGTTTGAATCATTCGGAGAGCGTCGCCCGGAAGCGTCCGGACTTCTGAGCGGAAATTGGGCCGGGCGATTCTCCGGTCTAAAATGATTTTGAGATGTTCATCAGAAACAGGTTTCAGCTCCCTTTTAATCCTTTGCTTAAATTCATCCGCGGTTTCCCCTGCATCCTGAACTGAAAGGAAAACGTAAGGAATCACGCGGGACAGAAACCGCACATGCTCAATATCTCCAAAATCTCCGTGCCCGGATTCGGTGGTATTCACATGAAAAGCGGAAGGCAGGACTTTGTCCTGCAATGAAATCCCAAGAATCGAGTCGATAAAAAAATTCATTGCCTGCTCCGGGGTCGCCGCGTCTGAAGCGAAATTCTCTTCAGAACCGCCTACAACGTCCGTGTCGATATTGAGGATCACTCCGCTGTCCGTGTTGGCCGGACGATCTTCAAGTTTGAAATAAGCATCGGTAGCCATGGCCGTCAGAGGAACACCTCCCGGAAGCGCCCGCATTTTTTTGACACCGCCGGGCTGTCTCCAGGGTTCCGTCGGATGACGCAAATCCCCGTCATAAAGCCATAATTGCCGGCTGACCACACCCGAGAGAGAAAGATACGAATTAAAATTATTAAGAACCAGCTGTTCCTGGCGGTACTGTTCGAAAAGCCCTTCCAGGGTTGGATTATCCGCGTACTCATCTTCATCCGGCGGTGAATTGTCCGCGTGATCATCGAAAAAAAGCTGAGTGTTGCCCTGCGCGGGAAGTTCTCCGCGGTCAATGGCTTCACGGAGATAAATGGCGCTGAACGCGTGATTGTCGAAAGAATAAATGCTGACGGTTCCTCCGCCAGGCTTGCGGTAACGGGTCACCACATGCCGTTTCATCTTCTGCATATTGCGGGGATTCAGCTGTTCGATATCCTGCCAGGTGCCGAGAACGAGTTCCGGAAATTCATCGCTTTCATTTTTCCCAAGCTGCTTATGGCGCCAATACCCTTGAGCCGTTGCGCTCGGTTCCACAAATTCAAAATGCTCCCGGTCATACTGATCAAGAAAAGGTTTTAAATCCCGGCTGTGAAGAAGGTCTTGAGGATAAATCATGACTTCACCCATCAGCCGGTCCGGCTCAAATTCTAAAGCTCCCTGGCGAAGCTCTGAGCGCGAAACACCAAAAGCGCGGAAAACAACTTCGCGGGCATGAAGAAAGTCTGGATAGTTGGGATAATCCTCAACCTTGGTCTGAACAACCATTCCCGTTTTGGCTTCCACCTCCTCTTTCAAGTCACCTTCAGGAAGTTCGATCATGACCGGATAAGCCGCGGACGGCTGTAAATCCGAAACCGGTCCGTTCTCACCGTAGTACCAGGATTCATAACCTTCAGGCGCCATTTGCTCGAAAAACATGATGCCGTTTCTTAGAACCGGCCGGTTAACAGGTTTTCCGATTCCGCCCGGAGGATCGAGGAATTGACCGTCCGTCACGCTGAGATAATATTTTTTTCCGGTTTTCGAATCCGTCACAACAAGCCACTGATGCCAGATATCACCGTCACGGCCGTATTTAAATGCCCCCAGATAATTCTCAACGGTGACCTTATCTCCGAATTTACTTTCAATCAGGAACTGAATCAGGAAAGATGAGATCTGACAGTTGGGAAATCCGGCTCTCGGGAAAGCCTCCCGCATGGCCTTTTGAAAAAGTTCATTTATGGAATAGATATAATCTTGAATTTCACGGGCTGAAGCGTCGCTGAAAGTTTCCCGAACTTGAGCGGCTCGCAAAATATCTTCCCGCGTCTTCTCATCCGCCATCGCTTTTTGAAAAGCGCCGGCAACGGGCGTTCCCTGAAACATACTGCTCAAATACTCCAGAACCGCCCGCCCGTTCGCGGTATTTCTCCTGAGATGCAATCCCTCAGCAAGCTTCTGCATTTCCGCTTTATCAGCCTTCCGAATCTTTTCAGCCAGTTCCTGCGCTTCATCCAAATTGGCTTTCGAAACGGCATCCAAAGGCTGAATCATTTGCAAAGTTTTTTCCTCTTGCCGGGCTTCGGAGCGGGAAATCTGCTGCGCCGCTTTGTTCAGCGCGGAAGCAACCACCGCTTTAGCCGTTAAATCCGCGTTAACCGCTTCACGGGCCTTCGGATTTGTTTGATCCAGAGTATTTCCAGCCTGCGTTTGAAGATCAGAAAGAAAATTTCCCACAGCCGTTTGCGAAGGCTGACCCGTTTTAATTTCAGTCTTTGAGAGAAGTCCGGCTGCCCGGTCTTGGGCCTGAAGCGTATTCTGAACCGCCGGCAAAATTCTTTCAGCGGCTGCTTGAATCGCCGGGCTTGTTTGAAAATCACGAAGCTGTCCTCTTAAAGTCTCACGGGCAGCCTGTAAAAATTTTTCGCCCGTCACGGCTTCTCCGGCAAATGAATTCTCTTTCGGCACTTGCCCGGTACGGTAAAAATTCTCCAGACTATAACTGCGAATTTCAGAACGGCTGAAAGCCAGGTGGTGCGGAGCTACGGCTGAATTCCCTTTTCCCATCAAACCCGCGACATTTTCCACGGTCAGAGCCTTGCGCTGATCAAGACCGCGCAAACCGTCCGCGAGCCGTTTAAATTGATCCTGAAATTTCGACCAAAGACTTTCAGAGGCACTTCCCGCCGCGCGGTTAAGTTCGTCTTCCACGGCCTTGAGAATCTCTTCACGGTCCTGCGGGCGTCCTCCATTCACTCCGAATTTATCCGCATAAATTTTATAAAGCTGATCGATATAGCGCGTGTACTGCCCCGCTTCAGCGATACGTCCTTCTTTGCTGAGATCGCGAATCACCTGATCCCGCCAGATTTTCAGGTTCTGCGTGAATTCCTGGTTGTTGTAGCCGGCGACCAGGCGGATAGTCGAAGCGCGGGCAAACGCGTCAAAGAAACTGGTTTTTAAATACGGTTTATAAGAAATCTTTCCGGTCATAATTTCATGATAAGCATCATGCCCTTCAAGTGATTCGATCTTCGGCATCACGACCGCGTAGGAGTAACCCTTTTCACGAAGTTCCCTTTTGACTCCTTCCGCGTGGAAACCGCCGACCACCATCACGGCCGTCTTCTGATTTTCTTTTTTCAGCATTCCCGCGATCTTTTCCAGAAAAACCCGGTCACGGTCCAGAGCCGCCTGATAGAACTCCAAAGCCGGAGAAAAATCCTCCCGGTTCTGTCCGTAAAAACTCAGATGCCCTTCCGTGTCTCTTTGGTATTCAGCCAGCTGTTCATGAGTCATTTCCAGCGATGCCAGGCTTTTCAGCCTGCGGATTTTTTCATAATCCTCAGCCAACGCTTTCTGCGCCGGGGTTTTGAGCAGTGACTGACGAATGTCTTTCAGACAGGCATTGAGTTCTTCGAAAAGACGGGTGCCTTTCAATGTGGAGAGAGTTTGAGCCACTCCGATCAGCGATTTCATTTCCGGAGTCAGACGGGGTTTAAGCCCCATGGCGTTCCCTGTCTCAACCAAATACTTCAAAAAAGAACCCGCGTCCATCTGGCCGGTCAGATAATCCTGCTGGTGCTTTGTGAACTCTTTGAGTTCCGTGCTCTTGAGCCGTTTAGCGTATTTCTTACGGAAGTTTTCAGCCATCTTCCGGATCGCCGTATCCGCCGCTTCGGAAGGATTCACTTTTTCAAGCGAAACGGAGGCGAGCAATTTCGCGAGTTCTTCGCGTCCGGCCAGAAAACCCGCGATGTCACGGCGCGAAGCGAGATACTTCGCTAAAACGCTCAGATCTTGGGTTTCTTCAAGAAAAGCTTCTTCGCTTTCGTGAAACTCATTAAGATCCTGGTTGTAAATCTGCGGGCGCCTGCCGTCCAGACCCGCTTTAAGCTCTTCAAGCCGCTGAAGAATTTTGGCTTTGTTCTGATCCGCTCTGGCATAAGCCATAAAGTTCTGTTCGTAAACTCGCCAATCTTCGATCCCCCGAAATTCGGCTTCGGCCGGATTAAAAATTGCCGCCATCTCAATTCCGGCAATTTCCGCTTTCCTCAGGTAGTCCTCAGCCACTTTTTTCTTGGTGAATTCATCAGGAAAAGCGCGGAACAAAGTAGCGTCCAGCTCCCCGCTTAAACCTTCAACGCCAATCAGACGGTTCCCGCCTTTTTCCTGCAGGAACCCGATAAGCTGCTGAAGTTTTATTTGAGCGTCTACAAGAGCGTGCGCGTCTTGAAGGACCCAGACAAATTCTTCCCGGTTTCCCCGGTAATCATCCTGGATTCTCCCGAGGGACTCAGGAATTTTTAAGTTGGCAATTTCAGAAATTGAAAAATTCGCGGGAGCTGAAGGTTCAACAGCGGGTAATGCATATGAAGAACCGGTGGGGCTAAGCGATAAAAAGCAAAACAGTGTCAGACAAGACACGCTTCGCTTTAAAAAATCACTTTTAAATGGAGTCGCCGTCATAGTTTAAGTGTTTATTTCTCGCTGTTAAAAGATACACTCCTTCACTCAACAATTCAAATAAAGCGATCAATAAATATCTTTAACTATCAATAAATAACACGCGAAAATCTCTTTTCCTACTGGATAAAACGCTGGGAAAAGAGGTTTAGATTGCCATTATTTTATACTTTTATAAAGAATTTTTTTATAGCTGATTCTAACGCCTTCACGGATTTTTAGGAGGGTATTTCTAGAGGGGAAAAACTAAAAAAGGGTCTCAGGCTTGACCGGAAAGCCATCTTGGATTCCCGGAATCACAGAAGCCGGCAGAATATCCCAGAAACCACTGCCTAAACGGGCAATGGCCTGGAAAATACCGTCCGTGAGTCCGGTCAAATGGCGCACAACCGGGTATCCCGAACTTTCATGGTATTCCTGAATGGTGATCGGAATCTCAAGAGGAGCCCCCGCGACATTTTTGACTCCCCTGACCAAATCACGTCCCATTTCGGAGAAGTAAGAAGCCTGCGCTGCTGAGGGGAAAACCAGGGCAATAGTGAGTGCGAAAACAGCTGTTTTTTTCAGGCTCATGGTCAGGTCCTTTCGGAGCTTCAGAATAACCTTCCGAAAATTTAAGGTCAAGTTTTAAAACGCCAAGCCGATCTGTTTTTTATAGACTCTCAAAAAAAGGAGCGGCTTTGAAACCTCTTTACACATGCTCGGGTTGTCAGTGGTCAGGCGACGAAACACATTTTATGACCAAGATTCTCTCGATCATGTACCGCCCCAAACACGAGAATATCCAGGCCTTCA
>CAYLPP010000021.1:0-25667 GCA_964385615.1 uncultured bacterium
CGGTAAGCTTCACGGAAATCAGGGCCGGCGGGTCTTCTCAACTCCGAGCGGGCGGCGGTGGACTTTTCGGTTTCCGCTTTCAGGCTCAAAAATTTATCAAGCATCTGGCCGGCATCCGCGAACAAACGGTCTTCGGGATTTTTCGCTAACGAGCCCATAATCAATTCCCGATAGGGCGCCCATTCAGGGAGAATCTGTTCCGTCAGGTCTTCTCCCAGCCGGTCGAACATAAAAACCCTTACAAAGTCATTCCAGAGAGTGTCGCCCTCCGTCGCCATTCCATAGAGAATCAGGCCAATTTCAAAAACATCAACCTTCGGCGTCCACCCCTCAATTCCTCTTTCCATTTCAGGCGCGTGATTGCCTTCCGTTCCCACGAATATCCCGGTTTCTTTGGAAGGAGCCGGCTCTCCGTTAAGCTGAGCGATTCCAAAATCCACAATCTTTAATTTCCCAGCACGCGTTACCAGGAGATTGGCGGGCTTGAGATCCCCGAAAATAATTTTTTGATCATGCAGAATCTTGAACGCCTTGAGGAGTTGTTCGGTAAACGCCAGTTCCGCGGGAGGATCGGTCAGAGAAGAAATCGAAACCCCGTCGATAGACTCCATCAATATCCAAGGGTTTCCTTTCGCGTCTTCACCGTATTCGTAGGGTTCGGGGAAATAATCCGGCCCGGCTTCATACGCCCGCTTCTGCACGGCAAATTCACGCTGAAAAAACTGAATGGCAAACGCCCGGTCTTTAGCAAGCGCCGGGCGGGGCGTTTTCAGAGCGAATTTTCGTTCCTCATTCCCCTTCAAATGCACGAGGTAGACAATTCCAGATCCACCGGCACCTAAAACTTTTTCAATTTCATAAGTTTTTCCGTTGAGCTCAACCGTCTCCCGGATTTCAGCTCTCAATTCAGAACGGCTGGCCGGCTCGCCTTTAACGGTGACGGAATAACTATCACCCTGATTAACAACCTGAAAGCGGGAATCGCGGGCGATTCTTTCAAACATTCCCGCGGAGCGCTGCTGAGGACTTTCGCTGAGATCACCCGTAGAATTAATGCTTTTTCTTTTTCCCTGAAGCAGGAGAAGGCTCAGCGCTCTCTGCATCAGGATTTGATATTTTCGCCCAATGACATGCGCGCTTGTAATGACATCGAAAGCATCATCGGACACTATAAAGGCCGCGTCCCCCATCAATTCCCGGGAACTAGGATCAAGAATCAAAAGCAGCGCTTTCCGCTCTGACATATCCAGATCCTCATAAATTTTCTCATAAGAAACCAGGAGCAGATCAAACGGCTGATAATCAACTTCACGTGAAAACTGGCCCTTGGCCCGGGCTTGATTAATCGTGACTTGATCAATCAGCGGATTGTAGAGAATGGCCTCTTCAGGACGCACAGACACATGAGGGGGAATCGCCCCTAGAAAATTTTTTCTGACAAAAGTTTCGACTTGATCAGCATCCATTCCCAGCCAGGTTTGCGCCGTTCTTAATTCGGAACGCCGGGCAAGCCAGGTTCCCGTAATTTTTAAAATGGCAGGCAAAAGTTCTTGGGCGGCTTTGTCATAATCCGCGGCATTCAAAGTCATCTTGTATTTATTCAGGATTTTTGCTCCGGCAACCTGATTTGCCGTCTTCTGCAATTCAGCGGCTTCCGGATCCATCGCTTCTAAAATCCACAGCCCCCAGGCTTCACGAACAATCGTTGAAGCTATGTTCTGAAGGAAATAGTCGGAAGATTTCGTCTGTTTAGCAAAAGCCCAGTGCTCATACAGTGACGAAACGCTCAAAGAGACTTTAACGGGAGCGCCCGCTTTTTCTTTTTGCTTCTCGACCAAACTCGTTGTTCCCGCGGGAATCACTCCAGTGGAAGGTTCCTTGATTTTATTTTCGAAATTCGAGAGAACCTCGCCTCCCTGCGGATAACCATGAGCCGTCATCCAGCCCGCGAACCCTTCCCGGCGAAGCCATTCGATCGTATCGATGAATAGCGCTTTCATACCTTCAAGAGTCTCCGGGTAATCGTTACTGAACAGTTCAAAATCCGAAGAAGCGGAAACCGCGGCCTCACGGTGAAAAATCGCGCGTAAAAGCAGGCGGGTCTGCTGTTCATCCATAATGTCGCTCATCCCGATCTGAGTTGATCCGGAAGCATCCTTATAAGAAGCTGATAACTGCCGGTCACCAATGGCCATCACACTGACATTTGGATACCCAAGGCGAATGGCGGTTTGCCTGATCACGCTGACCAGATCATCCGCCCGCGAAACCCGCACTGTCTGCGCTCCGGGAATCTCATAATCAACGGGGCCATTCTGTCTCAACTCAGAGCGCGAAGTTCCAAGGAGGACTTCGGCCTCGTCTAAAACCCGCTGAGCGCGGTCCAGGAGCAGAGCTATGTCTCCCTCAGGGGCCTGGACCTGCCCCGTAGTCACTGCCTTGTATTGGTAGCCGGCTACTATTTTTTCCCGTTGATCTTTAATGGCCTGAATCAGTTTGGGGCCCATTTTTTCAAACGTCTGCCGGCCGGACAAACTCGAACGGGCGGAACGGAGCGAATCTTCGAGAGCTTCCACCGCGAGCTGAAAATTCTTCAGCGCGGTTTCCTCGTTGTATTCAACAAGACGTTTCGCCCAGAAACCGGCATCCGGTTCTTCCGAAGCGCGCAGTTCAGAACGCGCGCCTCCAGGTGAAATTTCCTGATTATATTTTAGAAATTCATCAAGGATCTTTTCAGCCCGCGTTTCTTTTGAAGGCAGTTTTTTGAGCCATAACCACATCGTGACCATGCCCGCCGGAAGCGCATAAATAATAAGTCCCTTCGCCAACAGACTGATTACCGCCATAACCACCGTTAATGAAAACGCGGTTAGCGCGGCTTTCACCAGGTATGCCAAAACCCAGGAAGCATGGCGATCGCTAATCGCGTCGATATCAATCAGCAAAGCGATCAATCTGACGCGTGAAGGAGACAGATTCGCGTCCGCATTGGCCGCCTCGCTAAGAGTGGAAACCATCGACACCAGACTTTGCTTCGGCGTACGGGTTGTAATCACGGCGACCCCTCCGCGCGTTGACGGCAATTCAACTTCAATCTGATACCCCGGCAAAACACGCTGAAGAAGCCTTCTGGAAAACGAATAGAAATAAACCCGCTCTCCCTCGTTGGCCGTGAGATATTCCACAAACTTATTTTCCAAATACTTTAAAGCCGGGAAATATTCCGGATCTTCAATTAATTCATCCGTGGGATTAATTTCGCCGCGAAGAATAGACTTAACTTTCATTCTGACCGCGGGAGGAATCCTATCAAAATCCTCACTCGCCCTGACATAGTCGCTAAAAGGCTCAATCCCCGTATCCACTCTCCGCGGTTCTCCTGCCGGAACCGGCGCCTGCCCCTGCCCGGGCGTCTGAGTGATCCCTGTACTAGAAGGAAGAACGGGAAGATTTTCTCGGATACCGCCCTCAGCGGATTCTCTGGAAGCGCGCAGTTCGGAGCGGGCTGCGGTTAAAATTTCAGGCAAAACATCTTCCAACGCAAAAGGATCTTCTAAATTAATGTCGAATCGCTTTTGTTCAATTTTTACCGTTAGGGTGGAATTATCTTTTTGAATTATTTCAAAACGGGCTAAAATCGGATCCGCCCTCTTGATCTCACCCGCGAATGAAAGAAGATTCTGAAGAAGCGCCTTAATACCCTCAAAGTTATGCGAGTAGTGGGCTTCAAAATTCAAGAAAGCGGGCTTCTGCCCGTCTTCTTCCCGAGACCCCAATTCAAGATTTTTGATTTTAAGCCAATACGCAGGCTCCTCGATTTTCCCTTGAGTTTGACGAAGCATTCCTTTTCTCAAAGAATCCTGAACCATAGGATCCTGAGAATCCATTTCCTCGAAATCGTCCGGCAGCAAATGAACTCCGTCTAAATCATGCTCTACAATTTTCTCAAGCGTCATACCCATCTTTATTCTTTTTTCAAGCTTTCCGTAAGCGTGATTCAATCTGTAATCAGAAACAGCCTGTCTAAGTAAGTTTAAGATGACACGCGCCGCGAAAAACAGGTGAAACGCTCCGGAAAACACCGTCAAGAGGATAATCACCAGAGACCCAGGTTTGAGGAAAAGCGGAACACCCGAGAAGAAATAATAAATAAGGACGGACATACCCGCCGCGAAAATCAGCAGACTGAAATAAAATGAAAAATTCCGGAGAAAAATTCCGGCGCGGGAAGGCGGGGCCCAAAGCCTGATCCGTCCGTCCTTAACCTTCCGCAAGGCTATTGCCCCATGTGAAAAATCGGTGATAAGATTGCCGAATTCTGAGCCTTCATCACCTCTGTCCAGGTCTGAACTCCCCGTTCCAGCCTCATGCTCACCGGCTAAATAGTTGTAATCCATGCTGGAAACCAGAAAGACGGCGTTCGGCTTGAAAAGCGGGCGGTGATTAATTAAATCCCAGGTAACATGAAGCCTGTTTTCTATGCCGATATACTGCAAAACTTCGTTTCCAAAAACGACATCAAAAGAAAGTTCCGTGGAGTTTAAAAAATCATTAACATCCTGCTGGTGAACGAATATTTCTTTTGCCTTTAAGACCTCAGGCAGATAACGCTGAATCGTCTCCACAATTTCAGGAGACGCGATTTCCGCTTCTTGAAGTGTCGCCGCGTCCCAATCTGAGTCAAGGCGCCCAGAAGTCATTAACCGCCGAATCTGATCAATGCGCCGGCTTTCCCGTTCAACCGCGTGAATTTCAACTTTGACATTTCTAAGAAGTTTTCCCAACTCCCGGTCCCGCGGAGCCAATTCCAGGTTATCCGCGTTTTCCTTGAGCCACTCCAGATAAGTTCCGATTGAAATAGCTTCCGCGCCGTTAGCCGCGCCAAGACTGGCAAAACGGAGCGGCTGGCTAAAATCAAAACTCCCGGAAGAAAGTCTCTCAAAAAGGTAGTCCCGCAAGTAGCGGTATTGGCCATGATAGCGGAGAAGAAGCGCGTAAACCCCGGCACCGCGGCGGTCGAGCGGACGGTACCAGACCGCGTCCGTAAATTCAGACCGCTCACCTTCTCCTTCCGCGCGCAGTTCGGAGCGGGCTGCTTTTTTCTGCGCGGCTGTTTCTAAATCTTCTACGAGGGGGAAAATATCAAAAACGTGCTCTTGATAATCATCAGCCCCCGTAAGGGTCGTCATACGGGCCCGGCGCTCTACCGGAACTAAATGCGTTTCCACAACGGATTTTTCTCCAGCACGCTGGACTCCCCCCCACGAATATTTAGGAACAAGAATGACTTCCCCCATTCCCAGTCTTTCAATGACGGATTTAAGGGCAATCCTGTCTTCAACCAAAACATCCACGCCGAGCTTCGCGGGCAATTTGACGGCTCTCCAGTGCGGGGTGTTTGTCGACAAATTAAAGAGCCCTTCCCGGCTGCTGCTTTCCTCCTGCGTGAGCTCTACATTCCCCAAATAGAAAACAGGCTCTTCGCTTCCCTCCTGTTTTTTAGAGAATTGAAGATTTTCCCGGGCAACAGCTTCAACTTCTTCTCCCGTGACAAGATCCACATTTTCCGATTGGCTGAAGCTTTTTAAAAACGGAAGGGCGTCGAGCCAGTCTCTAGCCGCGCCGGACTTCATCGCTGTAATAATGCGGACGCGGTTATTTTCGGAAAGCCCAATTAATAACGGTTTCATGCCGGGAGCCATCAAACGGTTTTGAACTTCTTTTAAATCCACCCCCTCGGGCTCCTCTTCATAGGCTCCCCATTTAAGATTTTTAAAATCGACTTCCTCCTCATCAACACGGGCGGTGGTAATGGTTTGCTCAATATCAAAACCCACGCTGAGCCCTTTGATTTTCCGGGCGCGGTCATAAATTATCTTTTCCTCGAAAGAAAATTGATCGATATCGTTTTGCCACGGACTGCGCAATTCGGAACGGCTTTTTTCAAGGCGGTCCGCCTGTTCGTTTTTCCCTTCAGCGCGAAGCCCCGCAATGAAAAGATCTTCCAGATATTGATATTCGCCGGCGTTCAGTTCGCGCACCTGCCCTGGAGCGAGATCGGGACCCAATTGAATTTCTCCTACAGAAACCCGGTTCAGGTCCGTTACAAAATGCCCGATTCCTTGAAGTGACTGACGAATCTGCCGGTAGTAACCCCGGTCGAGCACAACCCGAAGACGCGTGCGAGGCTGGCCTCCTTCCTCAAAAGTCCCCAACACTTCAACACTCACCATTTTCGCGATGGCCTTATTAATGATCTTTTCTTTTCTTTGGCGGTGACGGCTGGTCACAATTTCGACACCCTTATTTACAAGTTCTTCAGTCGCACGAGCCTGGTCTAAAGCACCTTCAACAATCACCTCGTAAACTTTCAAAGGCTTTTCTCCTAGAGGTGAATTCGGATTCAGCAAATACTCCGCCAGTCCTCCGCTTGTTTTTCCGTAAAGAATCAACCCGGTCGTTTCTTTATCCAACTGGCCGAACCAGGCGCGGCCGGGCGCGCGAAATCCCTCAGGAATCAAATCCTGAATAATCGGGGTTTTAACGGGCTGTCCATCAGTGCCCATATAGGGCGTGGTTCCTGTCAGGTAGCCGGCGGGTTTGTTCAGCATGTAAATCCGGCCTAAAAAAGATTCGGGTTGAGTCGAGGGAGCCCTGAGTTCGGAGCGGGAATCCGGCTTACTTTCATATAAGTTCTGAGCCCGAACGTATTCATGCACTTTGCGGGGAACGAAAACAGGGCTGAGAGTGTTCCGGTACTCCGTGGAGCTGACGGCATCCAGAAAAGGGGGAAGAGTAACAACTTTGGCTGGAAAGGCGATTCCTTGTTGGCGAAGGATTTCATCCAGATTGCTTTGAGCAAAAGATCCCACGCCAAGTTCAGAACGGGGGAAAACGCCCCAGGTCAGAGAATGCCGGGAATTGCCGGGAAGACCCGCGCGTTTTGCCGCGCCATCCAGATTTCCAAGAATTCTTTCGGCCCGTTCACGGTTTTCACCCGCCGCGAGATAAAAGAAATCAATGTTCTTTTCCGGATTTAAATCTCTAAGCCCATGCCAGTATTCTTCGCCGGGCTTATCGCTTTGGAGACCGACATCAGAGTAGCGGAGAAGCGGATAAAAATCAGCAATGCCGGCCTGAATCATCGCCATTCGCTGATCGGTGCTTACCCTGTCTTTTTCCAGCACTTCTTTGTGAGTAATCATTCCGCCGGATACAAACACGACCGTATCAAGATTCAGCTCAACAATACTTCTGAGCGCCAGGAACACATGGGCCCAGGTCATGGGATTCGCGCTGACGGGCAAAACCCCCACGCGCATCCTCCGGGCCGGGTCCGGCTTCTCAAGAACCGGCAGAGCAGGTTCCTCTGAATAGACTCGTGTTTTCAAATCTGAAAACGGCCGGATTCTGTCCGCGTTTTTCTCTTCCGCCAACTCACCGATACGGACCAGATCAGACTGGGTTTCCAAGCGAAGATTCTGAATCAATTCCTTTTGTGTCCCGACCGCATTCCGCGAGAGCTCATCGAACCAGGCCGATTCTTTTTCAAGAATCTGTGCCGCCCAAGGATTTGAAACTTGATTAAACTCCCCTTCAGTCCGAAGTTCAGAACGGAACCGCGGCTGAAATTCCCGGAGATCAATCTGAATGGTTGCGGCATAGGGAAGATTTTCATTCGACGCCGGAAACACCTGAACCCCCGGGCGCCCTAGAAGAGTCCCTTGAAACAGAGATGCTCCGGCATCTTTGTCCACGTAAATATAAACTTCGGTGAATCTTTTGCTTTTTAAAAACTCCAGCATCTTCTCGCGGATCAGGGTTCCTGCATTTCTCCGGCGGTATTTTTCATCAACAAACAGCCCCATACCGACCGCTTGAGGAGCGAATTTCTTGCTAAACCAGTTTACGCCGGCAATATCCCCCTGGTAATAAGCAACGACCGCGTCATTTGTGTTAATTAAATACTGACCATTCCTCGAAAAATTCTTTTGCACGGCTTTTTTCTGTTCATCGCTTAACTGGGAATACATTTTAAAATCCAAATCGCCGGCTTCAAACTTAGGCTGAGTTTCGGCCTCTGTCCTTAATTCCGAACGGGCCTCGCCGGCCGCCCGCCACTGAGAAAGAAGTTCGATCAGCGGAATATTCGAAATACGTGCCTCTCTAAGCAAGGTTTTAATTCCATCGGCAGTTTGATCGATATCGCCAACCCGGGCCATCGTTAGGGGAACATCCACCCCCTGAGTCTTGTAATGAATTTCGACCTTATCTCTTTTAAAAAAACCATCTTCATCGGCAGGCAGATTGTTGTTGAGAAAAATAGAAAAGATCAGACTTCCAATTTCCCCAGCTGAGTCGGGATTTGAAACCGTGACCTCGATCCGCTCTCCAAGTTCGGTTCTTATTTTTCGAATCTGGGGCTGAAGCGCCCAAACGGCCGGCCAGATTTCGTCCAGAAAAGGCTGACTGTCGGCGTCGAGAACGGATTCTGAAAACCGGTAGCCGGCAGCACCCTTAAAAATTCCTTTCAGTTTTGCCTGAAAATCCCCGGGATGTTTTCGGATTTCTGAAACAACCGTATCGTGAAGTTTCTGTGTGTCGGCGGGAATGTCTCCTTTTGAAATATTCGAGCCGGTATCATACGTTTTATGAATCCGGAAACCCAGCGGGTTATCCCGGTAACTGACTTGAACATCCGCCCAATATCCGTCTTCCGAAAATTCTGTGCGCACAATAACGCCGTCGCCCTCGCCTAAAACTACCGTTTCGGCTTTAACCGGAACGCGCAATTCCGAACGCGGAGTCATTTGCAGCTGAAGCTTCCATAAATCCGCCTGAAGCCTGCGCGGCAAAACCGTCACCACCGAGTTATCGGAAACAATGCGGGACTGAAATCCGGGACTCACTCCGAGCGGAACATCTTCTGCCCGTTGACGAGCCATACGCTCTCCGGTGTCCAAATCCCAAACCTGAAGCGCGTATTCATAGCTGGCTGTCACAATGTACCCGTTGGGCAGTACCCGGATCCCCGAAATATCAGCATCCGTATCAATCTCACGAATCAAATTCCCCGATTCGGAATCCCAAATCCTAAGCCAGTCCCCGCTGACGGTAACAAGATTGCCGTCCGGAAGTCCGGCAACATAATCAACTTGTTCGGAATGATTTAAAACATGAAGCCTCCGGCCCGTCCGCAAATCCCAGATTTGAGCCGTTTCATCACCCCCCGCGGTAGCCAACAAACCTCCGGAAAGCACTGCTAAATCCTGCACTCGATCCGTATGGCCGGCGGCAGGGTCCTCGTTGCCCGGACGGCCAAAAGTCTGTTCAAGATTTCCCTCGGCGTCCCATAACCTGGCCGTGTGATCCCAGCCTGCCGAAACAGTCCGCCCATCTTCCAAAGGCAGTACTCTCAAAAGATCAGCCGTATGCCCACGCATCTCAAAAAGAACATTTCCAGTCGCAGGGTCCCGCTTTTCAATAACCCGGCCGTGGTTAACGGTCAGCAAATTGCCGTCCGCGGAAGCCTCAATAATAGGAACGGCGTTCTCCAGCTGAATCGTACGTTCGAGCCGGCCTGAGGCATAATTCCAAATTCTTACCGTCTGATCTTCATTTGTAGTCGCAACACGTCCGCCAGGCAAAAATAGAAGTCTGGAAATGGCCGCGGTATGGCCCACTTCCGGATTCAAATTCTGCTCCACTCCAATCCGCCGGGAGAGATTTCCAGTCTGTGCGTCGCGGACGCGCAAAGCCGAATGTTGACCGGCAAGCACGATTTCCCGGCCGTCAGCTGAAAACCGCGCGCCAAAAAGATTTACCTCTTCCCCGCTAAGCTGGGTACGCTCAACGTTGAAATTAACATTTAATCTCAGTACCGCCACCGTATTCGCGATCAACTGCCAATCGTCAAGATTAAGGGACTGCGGAGACTGCTGGGCATATTCCAGAAGAATATCCGCCGCCTCCCGGAATTCTTGAGGCAGCGCGATCCCCCGGCCTTCCAGCCATGCCCAATTCCGGGCGACGTAGCGTTCAAGGCGAAAGCGAGTCTCGGAAAACGCGGGGTCCTCGTCCTCACGCATATCCCCCATAACGGCCATCTCAGCGCGAAACCATGCGGGAAAATTAGGATTGAACCTCATCCGCCTCATTTGATCAGCGCTCCAAACCGCCTCTTGCGCGAGCCGGTCTGAAACATTTTGAGCCAGGACTTCCGGCCAGACCCCTAAACGCGTAAGTTCTCTCTGCAGCCCAACACGATTGCTTTCACGAATGATTCTCTTTTCTTTTTTGTCTTTTACCAGAAAGCGTCCGGGCCTGATCCGCTCCGTCAAAGTCGCGGGATCATAATTCTGCATAATCCGAATCCATTCATCCAGTCTGACCTCGGGATTTAAAAGCTCGCGCAATGCCGTGCGGATGTCCTCCATAAACCCCTCCGATTTTTCGTCAGAAGGATTTAAATTGACCCATATGCGCTCTAGCTGACGGATCACGGCCGCGATATCATTAGCTTCCCTCTCCGTGACAGAGGTCCTGAAACCGCCCTCAAAGCTGACTCCGCTTAAAATCAGGCTGTAAATTCTCTCGATTTCTTGCCGGTCCTTTTCCGGGAAATTTCTCAATTCAGAACGGGAAGCCGGAAAATACTCAGTCTGCAAAGCCGTGATATCAAGCGCGGGCAGTATCGCTTTCACCCCGTCTTCCAAATCCGAATAAAAATCCTTGTCAACCGTCCGGCTAAAAAAATTATCCAGAAGAACCGCCCGCTCTCTGTCTCCCTTGGTGAAAATCTCAGCCAACTGAGCTCTTTTCTCTTCGGTATCAACCAGCGGGTAAAAAAGAGCGGCTAACGCCTGCCCCTCACCGCTCATCTCCTTCAGAGCCTCCGCGGCGATATCGGATATATATTTTTTTTCGGGGTTTACCGCGTCCTGAACCAGAGGAAAGAGCATGACCTCCAGGAATTCCTGCATAAAAAAATGTTCTTCCTGAAAGGAGTAGTTCGCGGGTTTGAGTTCATCAAAGAAATCATAAAACTTCAGCTGATCCGTAACCGGATCCTTTTGAACGACACGAGCCAGGTCAAAATCGCTTAAAACTCCCGAATCGCCGGAGCGGATAATATTTTTAAAATTCATATCAAAGACAATCATGCCTTTTTCTTTCAAAAGCCGGTCCTGAATGGTGAATAAAATCCTGACAATATTTTTGAGCTTTTCAGTATGCGCCGGGTCGCCCTCGAAAAGCTCCCGGCTTTTGATCTTTCTCAGAGACTGGTAATCTTTGTAGAGAACCCGTCCAAAATCCTGCTCAAAAAGGACATATTCATCCAGCAAACTGGTGCCGGTAACCCCGGCAACCGCCAGGCGCGGGAAAGCCACAGGTTCAGCTCTCAAAGCGAATTCCCCAAGATACTTCTCAAGCGCCTCCAGCCCCTTAAGCCATTTGTCGTCAACTTTCTGACTGGAACTGCGCTTGCGGTCACGAAGGCCGTATCGAGGCACCATTTTGTAGGCTTTACCCGTGAGCTCCAGGTAATAGACCGTGGCCCGCATTCCGGCTCCGATACGCTTGAGTAAACTCATTAATTCAGCGGCCGGCTGAGACAAGGATGTCCGTTTTCTGAGGTGCTGAACCACGGCAACTCTTAAACTGCGGTCAAGGTTAGAGTCCTCAGGGGATTTACCGGCAGATGGACTGACTTCAGCGTCCGAAGAATCTTCTCCAAAAAAAGTACTGCCGGTAGCGCTCCACCGGGCGCTGGCAAACGCGGAAAGCGCGGATAGCGCGGAGGGTCTGCTCTCTGTTTTACTAACGGCGACATCTTTAAGAGATTCGAGCCCCGCCTGTAACTGCTTGTCGCTTTCTTCGCGTATTTCGTCCTGCAGTGAAGCGATTGCGACAATAATCTCGTCGAGAATTTCCACGCGATCCAGCAGACCGCTGATCTCGCCTTGGCGGACCGGATCTTCAGACTCTCCCATTTCAGATTCAAGAGTCTGAATATGCGTTCTTAATTCTTTTTTAAATTCCTCGACTCCGGCGATGACCGATTCCAGAGCCGTATAAGCCGTATCAAACCGGTCTTCAGCGGTACTTCCAAGCATACTTAAAGCGGACTGTAAATTCGCCTGAACAATTCCGGGATTCTCCGGCCAAACCCGTTTGAGTTTCTCGTTAGCAGAGAGAATTTTTTCAGAAAAATCACTTCCCGATCTCAATTCAGAACGGGCATTGAACCCCCAGTCTCCGATGATATCCATAACATATCTCTGATTTTCGGGGAGTACCCGTAAGTTCGGCTGAGGACTGAACAAATGGGCAAACTCCGGCTCAATTTCGGAAGCCAGTACCCGGACTCCCGCGGCATCAAACAAATGAAGCACGCCCGAATGCGTCGTAAAACCAAACCCGCCTGATTCGCGCACAATTTCCACCATAGCGGTAAGGGTCAAAAGATCCGCCGGCATTACCGGTAAAACGCGGTCTTCCAGTTTTTTTCTGGAAGCTTCCTTGAGCAGATCCTGCTGGATAACCGTCACTTCGCCCCGAGCGCCTGAACTGATCCATTCATCCGGTCCGCCGCTGATAACCAGATAGCCGTCCACGCTTTCTACAATCTGGGAAAGCCAATTGAGCCACTGCTGTTTTCTTTGCGGCCCAAAAACCCGGTCAGCACCCAGCATTGCGTATAAAAGGTTGGCAAAAATTACAGGTTTCCCGCCGTTCCGGGAAAAATCCAGCTTCGGATTTTCCTTTTTAATTTGATTCATCCGTTCAAGCACTTCCGGGGCCAGACTCTCCTTGTTCACCGGAAAATAAAAAGGATTCTGCACACCTTCAAATCCGGCCGATTCATAAACCTGACGCTGACGGATCTGATAGTCCCCGAAGATTCTGCGGTCACCGTGCGTAAAGTAACCGATGAGCTGGGTATGTCCGCGATGGACAAAAACCGCGCGTTCTTGCGTCAAAAGCAGGCTGGGATAATTCGATTCCACCCGGTCTTCGGTGCGGAGCAGAACCTGAATGATAAGAACCTCGTCTTCTTTCAGATCTGCGTCTTTTCCGGCTCGAGCGTTTCCAATTAGCCCCTCATTCCGGCGGCCCCTGACGTCAGCGCTCTCATAAGAATCGGGAATTTTCAGAAACCGGCCGTCTGATTTCATGAGATTTAAAAACGGCACGGAAGACTGGATTTCAGCGTTCGGAAAATTCCGGCGCAGAATAGGGATAAGCTCCCGAAGAGTCAGGATTTCACGGCTGAAATTGGCCTCGCTGACAATCACGACCTTCTTGAATTTATTACGAACCTCCGGGCCGAGCACCCGATGCGAAGACGGAATCGTAGTGCGCAATTCCGAACGGGCACGGGAAAACCCCTGCGCGCTCGGAACTCCGTTCAGAAAATCTGACAGAAAATGTTCCGCCTCCTGAACGGATTCATCCATCGCCTGATGAGTCCGGCGGTAAAGATCCCTAACTTCCTTTTCCGCGGTTTCGAAAATAGCCCGATTCCCCGCTTCTTTGGCTTTAAGCGCTTCCTGCGCAAGGTATTCGGAGGCCAGTTCACGAAGAGCCGAATTACCGATTTGAATAAACTGTTCCTCAGGAAACCGCCAGGGCGTCATTTGCACATAATGCGTGACTTCCTGGAAAGTCATCGCGGGTTTCAACTTTGGAAACGGCGATTGAAAAAACCGGAACAAATTCATGGCTCCAAAAAGGCGCCGGACGGCCTCCAGAATCCAATTTAAAATCCAACCCGGAAACCCCCGCGAGGTTTTTGGTTTGGGAAGAATTCCCGGATTAGGGGTGCGGGCGGCGATCTCCGATAAAGGGTCCAGAAGGTCTAAAAATTCCTTAAAAATCTTATCCGCTTCGGCCCCCGCCAGTTCCCCGCCGTAATAAAACCGAAACTGCCTGTACTTCTCAATCCTGGAACGAATTTTATCAACGGATTCACGAAAACGGATCAAATCCGCAATGTCCATCTCAGACTTAAGCGGACTCAACCTGGAATTAAAAAGTTCATCCTTCAAAACGAAATCGTAAAAAAACATTACAGCTTCGCAAAGCGCTATGATTCCGAGACCGTCACGGCGGGAGATACCCGAATCCGGAAGCGAGACTGCTTTACGGACCAGCGCAGGAACGCGATAGGGCCGTGTTTCCACCCAAACATCGCTGGAAGGATCATCCCCCGGGAACTTCGCCGATTCAAAATCAATCAAATGAACCGCAAAATCAGGTTCTTCTCCGGGGCGCTCCCGAATTTCTAATAAAGCGTTTCCAGGTTTGATATCTCCCAAAACAACGCTTTCACCGTTTTGTTCCGAGAAAGCCTGATAAAGCCTTCGAAAGTACTGCTTAAAAATTTCCAGACGGTAGCGTAACGGTAAACGGTCGCGCATCTCATTAAGATCCGGAAGATCCAAACCTTCAACTAAAACACCCGTATGCCCGCTCTCTGTTTCTCCAGACCAAATGACGCGGGAAACATCCTCGACTTTTTTCTCCTGAAGCAATCGCGAGGCTTTTGTTTCGATCGCAGAAAGTTTTCTGGCATCTTCTAAACGCTCAGCGCCGGCGTCGGCCGGAGGCGTTTTAAGCAAAAGGATCCGGCCATTTTCCTTGTACATAAAATTACGGTTCCACCCTGAAAAGATGAGCTTAAGCATAGCCTTTCGCCCATCCGCAAACTCAACCACGGCTTCCGTCTTAGAAACAACACGCACGGATTTAATATCCGCGCTTGTCAGTTTTCCAGTCAAAAGAGGTTTCGTTTCAGCGATTCTTAATTCAGAGCGCGCGGATAAAGCTTTTTCACGGATTTCGCCAATCGTGGAAGTCTCGAAGCGGAGAGTCCGGGTCTGATCCGCGTTTTTGGAAACCTCGATTTTCATGACCGGAATAGCCAGAAAATCCCTGCTGAGGGTTCCTTTCAGAAAGGTCCATTGCCGAATATCATCAAGCCAGCGGTGTGCATCAAAATAGTTAACCAGGAACAGTTTATTTTTCCCGGCAAAGAGTTCCTTGCGGTGGCTTCTGAGGAAAGACGCGAAGAAATTGTAAGTGACGTTCAATCCCGCGCGGGCCGCGTTTTCAACTCCGAACCGCGTCACGTCCGCGGCCAAGAGATCAAACGGGAAATTATCCGGAGAGGCTTCCCCTTCACGCACGGCATCTACCGCGCCGTGGAGATTACGCCCATCGACAAGATATTGGCCGTCGCCGATCTGCTTTTGATTGTAAAGATACTCGAGCAGACTCGTTTTCCCCGAACCTGGATCACCGCCTAACAAAATCAGTTTCGAGCCTCTTGCCTCCGCGAAATCCATGATGGCTTGAATGTCACTTTCGTTCCAGCTGAGGCCGGCATGCTCCACAACGGCACGGACTTCGGACCGGCGCGCATAAGGCAGTAAGTTCCACACCCAAAGCCGATCTTCCGGATCTGAAAAAAGAACCCGGTTACCGCCAGGGAGCATTTGCGCGAAAACAGGCAGGACATCAAAGAGAGGGGATGAATATTCCAGGCTTTCCGTTTCCAGATCCCAAACCTGGAGAATAGAGCCGACTTGAACCACGATTTTCTTTCCGTCGATTGAAAACGAAGCCGAAAAAATATCGGAATCATAATTACGCTCTAAAATTTTATCCCGAAATTCACGGCCTTTGTTCTGAATCTCCAGAGAAAAATTACCCCAGCCGAATTTATCCCGGGAGTAAATGGAAGCTTTTGAGGCCTGAGACACGACCCCTCCCGCCCCAACCCTGGAAACAATCCTGTCCATCTGCAGGCTGATTCCGAGATTCTCAGGCGCCCGAGGATCAAAAGCTTCGAGCTTCTCCACAGGCCTCACGAAAACCTGAAGAGCCGTCAGCAAGTATGCCAGCTTGTCCGCTTCATCAAGCCCTGTCAGCTGGTCATCCAGGGTGAAGAAATCCGCGCCTTCAAGAAAGAGTTCCCGAATATCCGCGTCTTCCGGTCTGTCCAGCGCCGAAATCATTTGATCAATTTCCGTCAACGCGCTCGCCGCGAAAGCAAAGAGAGAAACATCACGGGGCTTTAACCCGTCCAACTGTATGCTGTCGCTGATTCCGAGCATTCGTGTTCCGCGAAGGTTTTTCCACTTCAGAATTTCGGCCCGCCAAGCAAAAAGGTTTTTTTGTTTCGGCTCAGGAATACTCCCTTCTCCGGGGCTGAACTTGGGAACTCGAAGAGACAAGCGGGACAACTTCTGAGCCCAATCCTCAAAACGTCTGGAGAGTTTTGCTTCCGGATTTTCCTGAAGCCGAACTCTTTCGATAAAATTCTGTATTTCAAAAAACGGCCGGACCTTATAATTTTTCCCTCGCAAAATCGCGGCCGCAATCCGGGTCGCAAGTTTATTAGCTTCAGGATCGCGAATGGCTCCCGTTCTGACTCCCACCGTCCCTAAAAGCCGTTCATACTCGCCGGTGTAATCCGGAGTTCCTTGCGTATCCTTAAACAATCTGGGCAAAGCATCCGCGAAAACTTTGAATTCCTTCGGATACTTCCCCAGCATTTCTTGAATCAGAGGAAACAAGGTTCCAGACCAAGCCTCTTCTTCCTCCGGCGTATACGCGATGCGGACTTCGGACCGGCGCGAGGGGACCCAACCTTCGAGGGCCGTCATCAGGGAACCGCCGGACTCCTTCAGAGTGCGCAGGTGCGGTTGAGGGGAAAAATAAACCCGGTTGACGTTTTCAATTTCAGGCGTCAACGCGTTAACGCCGGTCAACTCAAAAAGGTGCAGAAGACCCGAATGGGCCGTAAAGCCAAAGCCCCCGGTTTCACGCGCGATTTCCGCCATGGCCATAATTCCAACCGTGTCATTAGGCATGACAGCCAGAAACCGCCCCGGGAAATTGCCCTCGATCGCGCGCTCGGTCAGGATTTTCTGGATTTCGCGAAGCTTCTCAAGAGCTCCGGTCTTCTGCCAGGACTTGGGGCCGCCGTTAATCACGATATACCCGTCAACATTCCGGCCGAGTTCAGTCAGCCACGAAATCCACTGTTCCGACATTTTCCGGGAATCGCTTCCCCGCCAGTATCCTTTCATTCCAAAAAGGAGATTCACAAAAATGACAGGCTTGCCGCCATTTCTCCCGAAGTCGAGAAATTCATTCCCGATTTTTAAAGCCTCGACCCGCTGCATGACCTTACGGCTTAAATCTTCCGATTTCACTAAAACCGGCTCCGCCGGATCGATACCGTCAAAACCCAGCTCCGTAAGCGCTTCTTTCTGAAACGCCTGATAATCCTCGCTGTCGGAATGCCGCCGGATAAAATTTAATCTCTCCCAAACATAATAAAAAATATGCGGGGTCACATAAAGAAGCGGGTAGGTTTTTTCAGGAATCTCTGAATGATCGTTGTCCAGCCAAACCGTGAGCACTTCTTCCGGTTTATAATTTTTAGCCGCGGACTGGATCCATGCTTTTAACTGTTCATCACCTCGTTCTTCCGGCCCATAACCAACGCGCGCAGGCTTGACCCGTCCGGATTTGAAATTGAACAACTCTAAAAAAGGCGTGGAACTTTCAATTTCTGCATTGGGGAAACTGGATTCAAGCACCGGCAGAAACTCGCGAAGCTCCAGGAGTTCCCGGCTGAAGTTCGTGCGGCTGACAATCAGGACCTTTTTAAATTTCGCCCGCGCTTCCGCGTTCAGGACTCCGCCCTCCGAACTTCGAAGTTCGGAACGCGCCGGCCGGAGCGCAAGCGCCCGGGCTTTAAGGCCTTTCCAGTCAAGCGAATCCAGAATTTTCAGATTTTCAATCTGCTCACGGAAAGGCCCCATCGCCCAACCTTGTTTCCCGTGCGTGCCCGCGAAAAGCAAAATACCTTCTAGATACATCAGCCGGTAAATTTCGGGCAGAAGGTCCAGTTCCTGTTCGGTCAGAGGATTTTGTTCGTGATACGCGAGCGTGAACGTTTCCACTTTATCGAATGCTAACGTCGCGGGATTCGTATCAGAAAAACGGATGGTCTGCGGGTTGGCCAAGTCAAAAACACGCGCGTCAGAAGCCGCGTATTCAAAATCAAAAACGCGGTTAGGCAGACGCAAGTTGGCCTGATGAAAATCACCGTGAACGATTGAAACCGGAAGTGTGCCGGTCACGGCAGGCGTCAAACGTTCCCGGGTTTCAGCAATCGTTTTTGAGATCAGAGGCCACTGTGCCAAAAATTCGCGTTCTGTTTCGGAAAGCGTGTCAACCCCGGCCTGCGAAAGGCTCGCGTGGAACGCTTCAATCCGCTTTAAACCGATTTCGTTCTCAGTAACACTGATAACCTGAGGCCGGGTCTCACCAGTGAAATTAATACCGGCCGGAGCGAAACCTTCCAGGCGCTGATGAATCCCCGCGAGGAGCTGGGCCGACTGTTTAAGCTTTTCTCCCTCAACCTCTCCCCAATTCAGAGCCTCGCCTTCGGCCTTTTCATAAAGAACATAAAGCCCCCCCTGCCCATCATTGGTAAACAGCTCCGACCGGCGGTTGGGAATAATCTGTGCGGCTTCCGGCTTCAGAGCTTGAAGCACTGAATCTTCCCATCGGATCAGTTCCGGAGTCTTGCGGAACTGAGGGCGTTTCAGGACGAATTCGCCCTTTTCACTGCGGATCATGTAAACCTCTTTATCTTCCGCGGGTCTTTCCACTACGGCGATAGCCCCAAGATTATAATCGGCAAGCAACGCAGACACGGCCTCCCGCGTTATCCCCGTCCGTAATTCTGAACGCCGCCACACTGGAGAAAAGCTAAAACGCCTTCCGGGGACAACGCTGGCGTTTCCGGTAGGCTGAAGAACATGAGAAGATTTCAAAAGCCCTAAAACACTTTCCCGGTTAAAACTTCCCGACTGCTCGAGGCGGCGGATGCCGTCCATGAACCCATCAAGCTTACGAACCCATTCCGGGGCGGAGAAACCGGAAGCTTTGGGAACCATTTCATCCAGAAACCCGGTGTAATCTCCCGACTTTTCAATTTTTCCCTGTTTGGCCAAATCGCGGATAATCTGATCGCGCCAATCTTTCAAAATTGCCCCGCGCCCGTTTTCAAGCAGACGGTCACGCGAACCCCGCATGAACGCGCGGTAAAGGTCGACTTTTCCGTTCTCCGGCAGCATATATTTTTTCCAGGAAACTTCACCGCGCATTTGCTGACGGTAACTGTCGGATTCAGGAATATGACTAATGGCCGGACGGACAACCTGAAAAGAAACGCCCGCGTTCCGCAATTTACGGGTGAGCCCTTGAGTGTGAAACCCTCCGCCGGCAAAAATCACATTTTGTTTCCTGGCTTCCTGGTTTAGACGGTTAAAAAAAACTTCGTCTCTCTTTTCCGCGCTCCGGTAAAAATCTTCCGCAGGCTTAAAAAGATTCTTTTCGTTTTTGATCTCTTCCCAGTCTTCAGGGCTCAGCTCCAGGCGCGCCATTTTTTCAAGAAGTCTCAGTAAACGCGACTGCCCGTCAAGTTCAAGCTGGCGGGAATCCGTCAAAAGAGAGTTCCGAATTTCACGCACATAATTTTCAAAGTCATCAAAAATCCGAGTCCCTTCCAGATTGCGCATCTTGGTAAAATCATTGAGCAAAAAACTCCAGTCCGCCGGAAACGTGTAGGGAATCTGATTGCGGGAAACAAACTCGGTGAGAAAAGCAGCGAAATCCCAGACGGAAAGGGCCGATGTCTGGAAGGCCTGCAGCTGCCCGTTGAACACTGCCGTTTCTTCCGTTTCCGGCCGTGCCGCTAAAATCTCTTTTATCTTCAACGCGGCGGTTTCAGCCTGAGTTTGAAGCAGAGCTTGTTTTTTTTCACTGCCGCTCAGGTGGCCCGCCAAAACCGCCAACTGAGTGCCTGGATCCGGCTTCCTGATTTTCAAACATTCCTCAAAAACACTCAAAAAATCTTTTTGATTGTTCTCAAAGGATCCGATCGAGCGGTCCAGCAGGTACCAGTTTTCCGGGTAAATCTTTTTCTTTTCAGCATCCAGCTTGGAAAATTCCTTTTGGATTCTCGCAATCTCATCTTGGGCCGTATCCTGAGCGAGTAAAAATAATCCGACGGCCTCTTCGTAAAGCTTCCAATCCTCGATTCCCTCATACCGTGAATCATGCGGGCTGAAAAGCGCGGCAAGTTCCACCCCCGTCGCCTCGCCCTTCGCTGCGTAAGCGGAAAAAACTGTTTTTATTTTTTCAGGATCAGGAAAGTTTTTTAGAAATCGCAGGTCGAAACTGCCGGAAGCGCCTTCAGCGGTCACCAGTCGGACACCGTCCTGTTCCTGAAAATATTCAATCAGCCGGTGAATGCTGTTTTGAGCGTCCGGAATCGTATGCGCGTCCTGAATCAGAAAAACTTTTCCGGCAGATTGACCTTCGAAAGATTCGCGTATTTCACCTAAATTTTCGGGGAGAGAAGAAGATGAAACCGCTTTTCGCGGTAAGGGAGAAGGTTCCTGGACAGACGCCAGGACAGGCCCGGTTCCTAGGTTAGTAGCCCCAAAAATAATAAGGGTTACAAACGCAATGAACCGTATCCTTCCAGAGAATATTTTGCCGTCCCTAAATGGAAGATGGATCATTAAAGTTGAAATTTTCCGCGCTTTTTTTGCTACATTTAAAAAGTTTTTTCGAAGTTTCTATAAGGATACATGACCGAGGAAAAACTAACAAGAAGCGGGCTATCTTTTAATATCTTTAAATAGCATTAGATAGCATTTTTGCGGAAAAAAAGGGAGGTTTTGAGGCTAAATTTTGAACTCGAAGACCTTACCGTCTTTTCTGGGAATTTCACAGGAAAAAGGAGATCTGCGCTCAGGCGAAGAGTAAATCGACGTTCCGGAAATGTAGTCATGCACAATCATTCTCTTGTGAATGCCGGCCAGCGCGGGTAGGTAAATACTGGCCGACTTGTCCTCATCCCCATTGTTGGTAACGATCAGAAAATGGGATTTTTCCCGTTGAAATAAAGCCGTCTGAATGTCAGGGGTGACTGAGTAAACACCGCGCGGAACTTTCAGGTAATTCAAAATTTCCACCACGATTTCCCGGGTCGGATCAAGGCCCAGATGAATGATTTTCCCCTTCCCGATATTTTTGATATACCCGATCGTATTCTTCCCGTAAGGTCCAAAATCCGCGACGATAGGTTCCCCATCCACACCTTCAAAACGGTAAACCGAACTAACGGTTGAAACCGCGGGGCGTTCAGCAGACAGCTTGAATGAAAATTGCTTCTTAAATTCAAAAAGCGTGCTCCCCGGGTCTTCAAAACCGATCACATCACACGGCAGGAAATTTTCATCCTTGCGGGGAAAATCTCTGAAGGCCACCAAAGCTCCTCCGTCTTCAACAAATCTCCGTAAATTCCGGTGCGCCTCCGTATCGAGCCACTGATTTCCCGAATAAAAGAGATATTTCTTACCGCAAGTTCCGGCGCGGGGGTCCCATAGCTCGTAGTTGACGTCAGAATCGTAAAGCGCCATCAGAATTGAAGCGTTGTGATTAAAAGTCCGCGCGGCGTATTGAACCGGGTTGAAAGTCGCGGCCACATCACTGATCTGAGTGAGCGAAGGCGGATGGATTTCATGAAAAATCCCGACCAGCTGTTTAAAAACATCATAAAGCTCATTGCGGACCCGGCCCCATTCATTGATCGGCGACATATACCAGTTGTCACGGTTGACCAGCATATACCAGTTCCAGCCTTTAATACCGCCGATCAGCGCCGACAGCGTCAGCAGGCGGTAATGATTCGGCGTCAGAACACCCGTCTCGTAGTGGCGCGCGTGCCAAACGCCTGAAGCAAACTCCGCGATATAAGGAATTTTTGAAATTCCGCTGAGGTAGCGGACTTTATCGATAAATTTACGCTGTTCGTAGCGGTCTTCGGAAAATTCGCTAGAAGGATAAAAATCAACACCGACAAAGTCGGCCGTCGATTGCATCTGCACCCAGTCATGCGCGTAAAAAAACGGATACAGATTCAAATAAATCGGAACTTCCACTCCAAGCTTCCGGTAAGCTCCAACCGCCCACTCGGCACATTTCTTGGAATAAAAATATTTAAACTGAAGGTAATCGATATTCCGCTTTAATTCCTTGTCGCCTTTGAGCGGTAAACCGGTTTCGCCGGGAAGCATGGTCGCGATAAAAGGCCCGGCTTCTTCAAAACAGGTGTAATTAGTTCCCCAGCTTTCATTTAAAGCGTTAAGATTTTCGCCATAAAGATCACGGATAAATTCCTGAAAAAGCCCCGGCTCTTTCTGCAGTCCATATTGAGGGCCATGAACATCCGGCCAGGGATCAATTTCGTTATCCGCCTGAAGAATAATAATGTGACCCTTTTTGCGGGTCGCGAAATAAGGTTTGAGAACTTTGAAAACATTTTGGAGATATTTAGTAGCGTACTCCTGAAACTTGGGGTGAAGCCGGTGGTATTTATAAGCGTAAGCCGGCGCGCCTTCATTCGGCCATTCGCTGTAAATGTAAGGCCCCGGGCGGATAATGACCCAGAATTTTTCCTTGCGGGTCAGATCGAGAAAAGCTTTGAGGTTGCGGGTGGGTTCTGTCTTACCGGTGAAATCGAATTTGCCCCGGCTGTATTCGTGATAATCCCAGGGGATATAGGTGGAAACGACTTTTAGGCCCATGTTACGGACCTGCGCCAGAATATCTTTCCAGTAACTGGGATTCAGGCGCCAGTAGTGAACTTCGCCGGAAACCAGGGAAATGGACTGGGAGCCGACACGGACTTCGCACTTACGGATTTCTACTTTGGGCATAGGGATCCTACTTGACTACAATATTGATGGTACGGCCCGGAACCACAATAACTTTAATGATCTCCTTACCGTCCGTCCAGGGCTTGACCCGCTCATCTGCCAGGGCCAGCTCCCGAAGCGGGGCTTCCGCGAGACCGGGCGCGACATTCAGCTTCGCGCGCACCTTGCCTCCGACCAGCACCGCCAGTTCAATACTGTCTTCAACCAGATACTTTTCCTCAACCGCGGGCCAGGATTCATAGGTCAGCGTGTCTCCATGCCCCAGTTTCTGCCAAAGCTCTTCGGCTAAATGAGGCGCAAATGGAGCCAGCAGAAGAAGAAATTTTTCCAGAACCGGCTTTGAAAGTTCGGTTTCATTCGTCATTTCATTGACGAAAATCATAAGCGCGGAAATAGCCGTGTTAAACCTCAGGCCTTCCAGGTCGTCGCCCACTTTCTTGAGAGTCTTATGCAGAATCTTCAGCTGTTTTTCAGGAGAAGCCGCGGAAAAAGTTTTAAGGTTCCCGTCTTTGTCCATGAATAACCGCCATACGCGCGCCAGAAAACGGTGCACGCCTTCCACGCCGGAAGTCGCCCAGGGCTTGGTCATTTCAAGCGGGCCTAAAAACATTTCATACAAACGAATGCTGTCCGCGCCGTAGCGATCCACCATATCGTCAGGATTAACCACATTCCCGCGCGACTTAGACATTTTCTGATTGTCTTCTCCCAGAATCATGCCCTGGTTCACGAGTTTATGGAAAGGCTCCTTGGTTGAAACCACTCCGCAGTCATAAAGAACCTTGTGCCAGAAGCGTGAATAAAGAAGATGAAGCACGGCGTGCTCAGCCCCGCCGATATAAAGGTCGACCGGGAGCCAGTATTTTTCTTTATCCAGCCCGACCGGAGCTTTGTCATTTTGAGCGTCGGCAAAACGCAGGTAATACCAGCACGAACCCGCCCACTGAGGCATGGTGTTAGTTTCACGAAGCGCGGGAACACCGCATTTTGGACACTTTGGACGCAGCCACTCCGCCGGAGCATTCGCGAGCGGAGGCTCCCCATCATCCGTAGGTTTAAAGGAAGCCATTTCGGGAAGCTCAATAGGCAGTTCACCTTCCGGAATCAGGACTTCCTTGCACTTGGGACAATGAACAATGGGAATCGGTTCGCCCCAGTACCGCTGGCGCGAAAAAATCCAGTCGCGCAATTTATACTGGACGGATTTTTTACCCGCACCTTTTTTTTCCAGCCAGTCGATCATTTTTTCCTTAGCTCTATCGCTGGACATTCCGTCCAGAAAAAAAGATCCGTCTTCCGTGGAAGAATGGGTACAAATACCAACGCCGGTAAAAGCCTGGTCAAAAATTTCGGGATTGTTTACATACATGGCTCGGCAAATATTTGCGGCCGTTTCGCTGTCAAGAAAACCTTCTTTGATTCCCTTTTCAATTTCTTCTTTCATTACAGAATTAGAGGCCGAGGCATCGACAAGTGTTTGCTGAATCTTTGGCATATCTTCCGTAAACTTAATTTTCCGGCCATGCGCAAGCGCCCAGGCAGCATCAGGATAAATAACGGCTTTGATTTTTAAACCTTTTTCTTGAGCAAACGCCCGGTCGCGGTCATCATGACCGGGCACGGCCATAATCGCTCCAGTGCCGTAGGAAATCAAAACGTAGTCCGCAATCCAGATGGGAATTTTTTCTCCGTTGACGGGATTGATGGCATACGCGCCCGTAAAAACGCCGGTTTTATCTTTCGCAAGATCGGTGCGGTCAAGGTCGGATTTCCGGGATGCCGTTTCAACATAGGCATCCACTTCTTTTTTTTGCTTTGCCGTGGTGATTTTAGAAACCAGCGGATGTTCTGGAGCCAGCACCATATAAGTCGCGCCGAATAAAGTATCCGGCCGGGTGGTGAACACGCGGATTTTCTCTCCGGACTCCAGAGCAAAATCAACTTCAGCGCCCACTGACTTACCAATCCAATTACGCTGCTGTTCTTTAATCGCTTCCGGCCAGTCAACCTGTTCCAGATCTTCAAGTAAGCGCTCGGCATAGGCTGTAATTTTCAAAACCCACTGGCGCATCGGTTTACGAATGACCGGATGATTCCCACGCTCACTTTTGCCGTCAATCACCTCTTCGTTCGCAAGAACAGCTTTCAGCGCCGGGCACCAGTTCACGGCCATTTCAGCTTCATACGCCAAACCTTTTTCGTACAGCTTGCGGAAAATCCACTGCGTCCATTTGTAGTATTTGGGATCGGTGGTGTTGACTTCACGGTCCCAGTCATAGCTGAAACCCAGACGGTTGATCTGGCGTTTGAAATTCTGAACATTTTGTTCGGTCGTTTTAGCGGGATGAGTGCCGGTATCCAGCGCGTGCTGTTCCGCGGGAAGGCCGAATGCGTCCCACCCCATCGGGTGAAGCACGTTGAAACCTTTCAGTCTTTTGTAACGGGCGACAATGTCAGTAGCCGTGTAGCCTTCGAGGTGACCGACGTGGAGACCGGAAGCGGAAGGATAAGGAAACATATCGAGCACGTAATACTTGGGCTTGGCGTTTTCCGTGACTTTGAAAGTCTTTCGGCTCAGCCAGAAGTTCTGCCACTTGGGCTCAATTTCATCAAAAGGGTATGCTTTGAATCCGCTTGCCATAAGAGGGCGTATTGTAACAGAAAGGCACAGGAGGGGAAAGACTAGAGACAAAGACTCCTTGAAAAAAATCTAAAATCCTTTATGATTACTGCCTCAGTTTAACTCACCAGATTAGGAATTCCGCGGTTTACGTGGGCCGGTAGCTCAGCTGGGAGAGCGCAACAATGGCATTGTTGAGGTCATGGGTTCGATCCCCTTCCGGTCCACCA
>CAYLPP010000022.1:0-23252 GCA_964385615.1 uncultured bacterium
GCATGGTGCCGTCTTCGGCTTCCATCTCCGGCCCGAACGTGGTGCTCAACGTGATCGTTGCCGAAGCGCTTGACGAGATTGCAACGCGTCTTGAAAAAGCCAAAGACATCAACAAAGAAGCCGCGGCGATTATCAAGGAAGCGGTCGTGAAACACGGCCGTGTGATTTTCAACGGCAACGGCTACTCCGAAGAATGGGTCAAGGAAGCCAAAAAGCGCGGTCTTCCGAACATCAAATCGACGGTTGAAGCTCTTAAGTACATGAACACGACTGAAGCGCACAAGCTTTTCGAGAAGTACAAAGTGCTGAGCCGGGAAGAACTTCATTCCCGCTACGAGATTTATCTCGAGCAGTATGCCAAGCACATCAATATCGAAGCGCTCGCTTCTATCGATATGGTCAAGAAGCAGTACATTCCGGCTGTGATTTCCTACACGGAAGAACTGGCTGAGACCATCAATAAGCTGAAATCCGCCGGCGCCGCTGCTCCTGTGCAGAAAGACCTTCTGAAGCAAATTTCCGACCTTCTGGAATCTGCTAATAAGAAGCTTGGCGCGCTTGAAAGCTCTCTTAAAAAAGCGCAGGCGATCAGCCACGCTCCTGAGAAAGCGGAAGCCTACCGTGACAAGGTTTTCACGGCCCAGGCTGATCTTCGTAAGGATATTGACGAGCTTGAAACTCTGGTTCCCTCCAGGCTCTGGCCCGTTCCGTCCTACGCGGACATGCTTTTCAAGTTATAAGGAAAGCTAAGCAAAAACCCCGCGCCTCCCTAAAAAGAGGTGCGGGGTTTTTTGTTTTATGGTAAAGTCTTGGCCATGAAACGCACAGCCAGTCTGCTGCTCGTATCCTTCCTTTTAGTTTCTCAGACAGGTCTATTTGCCGCGGAAATGGCGGCTCCCGGAACTCCCGTACGCAAACTTCAACGCGGGTTTCTCAACGCGGTCCTTTCACCTTTCGAAATTTCCAATGAGATGGATAAAGAAAAAAAGAACGAAACCATTCCGCCCAGCTGGTTTTTAGGGCTTGGAAGGGGAATGATTTATTCGGTCGGGCGTTCTTTGGTGGGGATTTACGAAATACTGACTTTTCCGTTCAGTCCGCCCGGAGATTACGGACCGGTTCTTCAGCCGGAATTTCCCTGGGAACACGTTCCGGATCAGCCTGCTAAAAAGCAGTAGAATTCCTTCCGCTATTTAATTGATTCAAGAATGATTTTCGCCGTGCGTGCGCTCGCGCCGGGTCCGCCCAGCTTTCTCTTAATTTCCTCGAAGGCATTTTTCATAACTTGTGCCGCTTCGGGATTTTTTAAAAGAATGACCGCTTCACGAGCCATGAGAGGCGCGTTGAGCTCCTGAATAAATTCAGGAACAATGGATTTTCCCGCCAGAAGGTTGACCAGTCCCAAGAACGGAACCTTGACTAACTGCTTTCCGACTACGTAGGTAGTCCAGGAAGCTTTATAGAGAAGAAAAAACGGTGTTCCCAGCAGTCCGGCTTCCAAAGTCGCGGTTCCTGACGTAATCAGCGCGAAATCCATAGCAGTTACAACATCGCGGAAAAGACCTTCATGATTCATCAGCCGGCGCACGGCAACCGCAGGATTCGCTTTTAGAATTTCTTCGTAAAGAGCGGCGGGCACATTCGGCGACTGTACCAGAAAAAACACGGCCGACGGCATTTGTTCTTTAATCAGCTTGGCGGCTTCAAGCATCCCCGGGAGGATTCTTTCAACTTCGCGTTTTCTTGAACCGGGCAAAATACCGACGGCTGTTTCGTTTGTAAGAATTTCAAAGCGCGCGCGCAGTTCTTCCCGGCTTCCTGCCGGCGGAGGCTGGTCCAGCAGAGGATGCCCGACGAACTCGACTGGAACCCCGGCTTTTTCGTAAATAGTTTTCTCGAAAGGAAGGATGACCAGCATTTTGGAAACCGTTTTCTTGATGACGTGAATGCGCTGCCCGCCCCAGGCCCATATTTGCGGGGCGATATAGTAAAAAACGGGGAAGCGTTTCCGGATTTTCTTCGCGAAACGAAGATTGAAAGCGGGGGAATCAATCAGAACCAGCGCGTCCGGTTTGAATTTTTCAACCGCGGACAAAGTTTCGTAAAAGATTTTCCGGTATTTAAAGTATTGGCGGAGAACATCTCCCAGCCCCAGCGCGGAAATTTTGGTCATATCCTCCAGGATCTCCACACCGGCTTCGGCCATGTGAGGTCCGCCGATGCCCCGAAGCGTTACGCCCGGGTGCTGTTTTTTGAGTTCTTCAGCGAGGTGAGCGCCGTGGGTATCGCCCGAAGCTTCGCAGGCGATAATGAAAATCTTGCGCATGGTCAGCGCGACGGTGCGTTGGCACCGGCCATGGCATTGTTTTTCTGGATGGCGGTCACAATTTCGATGGCGAAACGGAGCGCTTCACGCGCGCCTTCATCCGGCTTCCCGAGGCTGGCGCCGGAGCGGATATTATCAAGAAAGAATTTCAACTCCTCTTTCAGGGGTTCTGATTTCTGAATATCAATGATTTCCTGATCGATCTTATCGCCGGTCTTTCTGAAAATTTTCGCGCTCTGAGCTTCATAATCCAGAGAAATGTAGGCATCTTCCTGAAAAATCCGGATTTTTCTCTGCTTTTCAAACGTCAGGCGGGAAGCCGTGATGTCTGCCACCGCGCCGTTTTTGAATTTCATGCGGACATTCGCGATATCTTCGAAAGGAGTCAGCACGTTAATGCCGACGGCGTCAAAAGAGGCGACTTCGGATTGAATTAAACTCAGCACAATATCCAGGTCGTGGATCATCAGGTCCAGCACGACACCGCAGTCATTAATACGGCCGGTAAAAGGCCCGAGGCGGTGAATTTCGAAGAACCGCACATTTTTAATAATTTCCCCGATGCGCTTGAAGCCTGGATTGTGCCGTTCAATATGACCGACCTGCAGGGCCAGTTTTTTGGAGCGCGCAATTTCCAGCAATTCATCAGCTTCATTCAGCTTGAGGCAGATGGGTTTTTCAATCAGAGTATGAATGCCGGTTTTCAAAAATTCTTTCGCGATGGCGTAATGCGTGAAGGTAGGGGTAGCGATACTGACGGCGTCAACTTTGCCGATCAGATCTTCGAATTTATTAAAAAGGGGAACACCGATCAGCTCCGCGCGGTCTTTTTTATCCGCGTCGGTGTCACAAAGTCCTATAAGTTCAGCGCCCTCGAGGCTTTTATAAATCCGGGCGTGTTCTTTTCCAAGATGGCCAATGCCGATCACGGCAACTTTGAGAGGTTTTGTCATTCTAAGTCCTTGAATGAGAATAAGTTACGATAATAAAAAGCGAATAATCCTAGCAAATAACCTTGAGGGGTGTCAATGAATATGTTAGATTGACCGCTCTCATGGACATCTACAAGAGACTCGTCGCTTATATCAAGCCCTACCGCAATCGCCTGATTCTGGCGGTTTGCTGTATGCTGGCCTATTCCCTGGTGACCTCGCTGGTTTCGGCGATTCCTTACATTGTTCTGAACGGGATGTACCACCAGAACGAAGTTATTTTTAACATTCCTCACGCGCCATTTTTAAACGGGATTCATTTCCCGGTTTTCTGGGTTCCTGTCATCATTGTGACTCTTTCGCTTACAAGAGCGGCTGTTGAGTATATTTCCAGCTATCAGATGGCGATGATCGGCATCAATGCCGTGCGCCAGGTCCGCAATGATCTTTATAAACATCTGGTTCATTTGTCCCACGACTTCTACTCCAAAGGCCGGACCGGCGATTTCCTGAGCCGTATTATGAATGACGTCGGCTCTATTCAAGGTGCTGTGACGGACGTGATTGTGGATATCGTCAAACAGCCCCTGGTCATTCTTTTTAATATCCCGATGGTGTTCATCTGGGGCGGGCCGGATGCAGTGCTGGCGCTTCTGATTTTTCCTGTAGTGGCCATTCCGATTACCCTTCTGGGTAAAAGTCTCCGCCGTACCACCAAGAAAATGCAGGAGCGCGCCGCGGATATTACGGCTTTTATCGGTGAAACGCTGGGCGGTATCAATATCGTCAAGTCTTTTAACCGTGAAGAGTATGAAATTAAGAAGTTCAACAGCATCAACCAAAGCGTTTTTGATTTCTTCGCCAAGACGGTACGTATCACGCTGATTCAGCGTCCGTTGATTGAAGTGATGGCGGCGATCGGCGCTTCTGCGGCTGTTTGGGTTGAGTTTCATAAACTTCCCCCGGACCGTTTTCTGGCTTTCGTGATTTCTCTTTTTCTTTTCTATGAACCGCTAAAAAAAATCAGCAAACTCAACAGCACGGTTCAGCAGTCCATTGCCGCCGGCGCGCGCATTTTTGAAATTCTGGACGCGGTGCCGACGATTCGTAATAAAGAAAACGCGGTCAATTTTCAGGAGCCGGTCCAGGAAGTCAGCCTGGATCATCTTAGTTTTGAATATGTGCCCGGGAAGCCTGTGCTCCAGGACATTAATCTTAAGGTGAAGCGGGGCGAAGTGGTCGCTTTGGTCGGCGCGAGCGGTTCGGGCAAAACGACACTGGTCAGTCTTCTCCTGCGCTTTTATGACGCGGTTTCGGGCGCGGTGCGCATTAACGGCCGGGACATTCGTGATTTAACTCTGGAATCTCTGCGCAATAAAATGGCCATCGTTACTCAGGAAACCGTGCTTTTCAATGGTACCGTTCGTGAAAATATCACTTACGGGTATTTGTCGGCGAGCAAGGAAGAGGTCAAGCAGGCCGCGCGTACCGCTTACGCGGATCATTTTATCGAGGCTATCCCGGAAGGTTATGAAGCTCAGCTTGGCGAGAGGGGATTAAAACTTTCCGGCGGTCAACGGCAGAGGCTCGCGATCGCGCGCGCGCTTTTGAAAAATCCGGAAATTCTGATTTTTGATGAAGCGACTTCCCACCTTGATACCGAAAGTGAACGCGAAGTGCAAAGCGCTCTCGAGAATGCCATGAAGGGGCGCACCGTATTTGTGATTGCTCACCGTTTATCCACGATTCAGCGCGCCGACAGGATTCTTGTGATGAATGAAGGAAAAATTGTGCAGGAAGGTACGAACGAATCTCTTTTACGCGTCGGCGGGATTTACAAGAAACTTCACGACCTTCAATTCAATCTCTGATTCAAAATAAAAAGTCAGCGCCAATTTTTAAAAAGCAATTAATCAGGTTCCGGGAATTTTGAACTTGATCTTCGTGGTGTCGTCGGTGCCTTTTTCAGGTTCTGAAACTTCGTAGTGTTCCACTCCTCCGAAACCTAGTGTCGCGATTTTTGAAGCGCCTTTAACCGTATTATCCAGAGCTTTCTCCGCGCCGCGGTTTACGCCTTCAACCGTTCCGTTGATCGGAGATTCTGCAGCGCCTTGTCCGCTCTCGGAAACGATATCGGCGGCATTATCGTAAGTCACTTGCTTTACACCGCTGGCGATGTTCTTGACGGGGTTGCCCCGCTCTTTTTTCTCGGCTCTACGTGCGGCTTTTTCCTGGCGCTCCATTTCCCGGGCTTCTTCATCGTATTGCCCTGAACGGCTGGCCATGCCCAACTGAAGGGAAGATAAGGTTAAAACCGCGAAAACAACCCACTTTAAATTTTTCATAAAAGCTCCGGGCTCGAATTAGGACAAGTGTGTTTAAGTGGCAACAGTATACTCGATTCGTCAATTTTAAGGCTTAAAAATCATAGAAAACTGGCCTTTAAGCCTGAGGTGAGGCGGGTTTGCTTTTTAAGGGGGGCTGAGATATACTAAACCCCTTTTTCACAAGAGTTTCCGTACTATTTCTGAATTCGGGATTTCCATGAGAACTTTAAGAATCGGCCTGTTAGGATTGGGCCAGGTCGGGGGCGGGGTTTACAGTCTGCTTTCCCGCAAAAAGAAATTTTTCAGCGGTGACATCGGCGTTTCATTTGAAATTGCCAGGGTTTCGGTCCGCAGCCGTTCCCGCCGGCGTTCCGTGAAAGTGCCGGCATCTCTTTTGACGACCGACAGTCTTTCAGTTGTCCGTGATCCTTCGATTGATGTCATTGTGGAGTTGATCGGAGGTACTTCCGAAGCTCGCAAACTGGTCATGGAAGCTTTGCGCCACGGCAAGCATGTGGTGACGGCCAACAAGGCGCTTCTTGCGGAGCATGGCGATGAGATTTTTGAATTGGCCAGCCGTATGCAGCGGTGGGTGCTTTTTGAAGCCAGTGTCGGTGGCGGCATCCCGGTGATCAAAGCCCTGCGCGAAGGTATGGTGGCCAATAAAGTCGATTCGATTCACTCCATCATTAACGGAACCAGCAATTACATTCTGACCCGGATGACGGAGGAGAAAAAAGATTTCAAAGACGCTTTAGCTGAAGCCCAGAAGAAAGGTTATGCTGAAGCCGATCCCACATTTGATATTGAAGGGATTGACGCGGCTCATAAACTTGCGATTCTCGCCCGGTTCGCGTTTGGCGGTAAAGTCCGTTTTAAAGATATTCACTGCGAAGGTATTTCCAGTATCCGCAGCGAAGATATTGATTTTGCCCAGCAGTTCGGGTACCGGATTAAATTATTGGCCATCGCCAAGTCTTCCGAAAACGGTGTGGAGGCGAGGGTTCAGCCCACGCTTTTGCCGAATTCGCATATTCTTGCCAATGTGAACGGTTCTTTTAACGCGGTTCTGATGCACGGCGATGAGGTTGGTGATGTTCTGCTTTACGGCCGCGGCGCGGGGCCGGCTCCGACCGCGAGCGCGGTTGTCGCGGATTTGGTGGATATCGCTTTAAGACAGTCCGGGCGTTTTGACGACAACACGGCCATGCGCGCGATCCGCAAAACGCTTAAAGTGAAAAACATTTCAGGGATTTTGTCGAGGTATTACCTGCGTTTTCACGTGGTCGACCGCCCTGGAGTGCTGGCTAAAATTTCGCAGATGCTGGGTAAACATTCGATCAGTATTTCAGATGTCATTCAAAGAGAACGCAGTGTCGGCAGTGTGGTGCCGTTGATTCTGCTGACGCATGATGCTCACGAAAAAGATGTGCGGGCGGCGATCCGCACGATTGATAAAGCGCCGTCGCTGCGGGGGCGTTCACAAGTCATCCGGATTGAAGGGGATTGAAATGACGGGAACTAAAAAGTACGCGGTTAAAAAAATCGGGATTATTGAACGCTACCAGGAATTTCTCCCGGTTACGGAAAGTACGCCCATCATTTCGCTCAATGAGGGCAACACTCCGCTGATTTTAGCGGAAGCTCTTCCCAAAGAGCTGGGGCTGAAAAATATCCGGATTTATTACAAGTTCGAAGGTTTGAATCCGACAGGCTCTTTTAAAGACCGCGGAATGACCATGGCGATTTCAAAAGCGATGGAAGAAAAAGCCACGGCGGTTATGTGCGCGTCAACGGGCAATACATCCGCTTCGGCTGCCGCGTATGCTTCGCGCTGCGGGCTGAAATGTTTTGTGCTGATCCCGGAAGGCAAGATCGCCAAAGGCAAACTTCTGCAGGCGTACCGTTACGGCGCCAAAGTGATTGTGATTAAGGGGAATTTCGATCAGGCGCTTGAACTGGTTAAAGAAATGACAAAAGACGGAAAAATTAAATTGGTGAATTCGATCAACCCTTACCGGATTGAAGGTCAAAAAACCGGCGCTTTTGAAATTGTGGATGATCTGGGTGACGCGCCGGAGTATCACGCGATTCCGGTCGGTAACGCGGGCAATATTACCGCTTACTGGAAAGGCTACAAAGAATACAAAAAAGCGGGCAAATCCGAAAGTCTTCCGCAAATGCTGGGTTTTCAGGCCGCGGGTTCCGCGCCGATCGTGCTGGGCAAACCAGTCGAGAAACCCGAAACGATTGCGACAGCAATTCGGATCGGTAATCCGGCCAGCTGGCAAGGCGCCATTGCGGCACGCGATGAATCTAATGGATTGATCGACTCCGTCACGGACGAGGAAATTACGAAGGCTTATAAATTTATCGCGGAACGCGAAGGCGTTTTCGCGGAACCGGCTTCCGCCGCGGCGGTCGCGGGTGTGGTTAAGCTGGCTAAGAAGAATTTTTTCAAGGAAAACACAAGAATCGTTTTGACGCTGACGGGTTCCGGTTTGAAAGATCCGGATTACGCGCTGAGTTTTGACGATCAAATGGAAGTGATCGAGCCGACGCCTGCCGGTGTGCGGCGGATTATCGAAAAGGCTTAAAAGGCGGAAATATGAAAGTTATTTTAATTGATATCGCGGGTGCCGCGGATCAACCGACGGATGAACTGGGCGGAAAGACGCCTTTTGAAGTCGCAAAGATTCCGAATCTGAATTATTTTACGAAAGTCGGAAAAGCCGGACAGGTCAAGCTGATGCCTGACCGTTTGGATCCGTCTTCAGATGTTTCATTTCTGAGTCTTCTGGGTTATGACACTGAAAAAATTTACACGGGGCGCGGTCCTCTGGAAGCGGCGAATCTGGAGCTGAAGCTTGAAGATAATGAAGTTGCCTTCCGTATGAATTTTATTACGGAATCTGAAGCCGTGCTGGCAGACGCGCGCGGCGGCAATCTCAGCACTAAAGAAGCCAAGGCGCTGATTAATTTTTTGAACAAAAAAGTTTCCAGTGATTTTGTGCGGTTTTTCCCGGGCTCCAACTACCGTCACATCGCGGTGCTTAAGGATTCGCACGGATATGAAGCGCTTTCGGCGAAAACGCAGAACCCGGAACAGATCGCGGGCGAGCGTATTGACGGCCATTTACCCAAAGGCCCGGGTGAAGAACTTCTTAAAAAGCTGATGTACGATGCCAAGCTTTTACTGCAGGACCACGAAATCAATCAGGTGCGCGTGGATTTAAATGAGAATCCCGCGAACATGATCTGGCTGTGGGGGCAGGGGCGGCGGCCGGCGATTGAAAAGTTTTCGGAATCATTCGGCATGACCGGAGCAGTGCTTTCTGAAATGGAATATGCCAAGGGAATTGCCCGGCTGGCCGGCATGACGGTTTTGGATATGGATGGAGCGGAAGCGGAGCCTGAAGTCCGTTACGGCCGTTACGCGAAGCGTTTTATTGAAGCCGCTCAGGAAAAGAATTTTATCTGTATGCATTTTAACGCCTGTGATGAAGCTTCTCTCGCCGGAGATTATAAAGCTAAAATTTCGGCGCTTGAAGCCATCGATTTTTTTGTGCTTTCCAAGGTGAAGGATTATCTTGAAGCTGAGAAAGATGTGCGCGTGATCGTGACGCCTTCGCACAGTCTGCCTTGGAAAACCCGCCGGCACAGCCGGGACTATGTGCCTTTCGTAACGGCTGGGAAAAATATCATGGCGGATGATTTTGAGCGTTTTTCCGAAACGGCCTCCAAAGCTGCTTCCTTGAAGATTTCCAAAGGAACGGAATTTCTTAAATCGATTCTGGCAAAATAAAGGCGGCAGGCTGCGGTGTAAAGCGGCCTTCCGGTAAGGATTTTTATGTCATTGATTGTTCAAAAGTTCGGCGGTTCTTCAGTCGCCAACGCTGAGCGCATTAAACGTGTCGCGGCGCGCATCGCTAAAGGGCACAAAGCTGGAAACAAGCTAGTGGTTGTGGTTTCGGCCATGGGCGATATGACCGACGATTTGATTACGCTTGCGGAACAGATTACGAAAAACCCTAATGACCGTGAGATGGATATGCTGCTTTCAACCGGTGAACAGGTTTCAGTCGCGCTGTTGGCGCTCGCAATTCACGAACTTGGCGTTAAGGCGATGTCCTTTACCGGTCCGCAGGTCGGCATTATCACCGATAAGTTTCATACGAAGGCGCGGATTCTGGATGTGAACGGCGACTGTATCAAGAAAGCGCTGAAAGAAGGCAATGTCGTGATTGTTGCCGGGTTTCAGGGGAAGACGGAATCCGGTGAAATTACGACGCTTGGCCGGGGCGGTTCTGATTTAACCGCGGTCGCGCTCGCTCACGCGCTTAAAGCGGAGTGCTGTGAAATTTACACGGACGTTGATGGTGTTTACACGGCGGATCCGCGCGTGGTTGAAGACGCGAGTAAAATCGACCAGATCAGCTATGATGAGTGTCTTGAGCTGGCGTCGCTCGGGGCGAAAGTCATGCATTCGCGTTCCGTAGAGGTCGGTAAAAAATTTAACGTTCCGATTTATGTGCGTAATTCCGCGCATGAAGGGACCGGAACTCTGATTACAAAGGAGACTAAAAAGATGGAAGATATTCTGGTGAGCGGTGTGGCGCTGGCCGAAGATGAAGCGAAAATTACTTTGTTCGGCGTGCCGGACAAGCCGGGCGTGGCCGCGGATATTTTCGCGCGTCTTGCTAAGGCTAACATCAATGTCGATATGATCATTCAGAACAAAACCCAGACCAAGTCGACCGATATTTCTTTCACGGTTTTTAAAAATGAACTTTCAAAAGCCATGCCCGCGGTTAATAAGATGGCCAAGGAAATCGGCGTGGAAGAGTTGACCTGCGATGAAAATATCGCCAAAGTCAGCATTGTTGGCGTGGGGATGAAGTCTCACTCGGGTATCGCGGCGCGTATGTTCGCCGCTCTCGCCCGTAAAAAAATTAATATTCAGATGATTTCCACTTCTGAAATCAAGGTTTCCTGCGTGATCGACGCGAAGCATGGAAAAGACGCGCTCAAGGAAATTCACAAAGAATTCGGTCTTGGAACCGGAAAGAACGTTAAATTTCAGTTTAAATAGGAACGACGAGGAAGGTAAGTTGTTCATAGGCAGCTCTCGCAGCCCTTTGGAGAGATTTCAAAGGGCGAGAGTGCAGACGGTCGGCGCAGGCAAGCGCCGAACCGACGGTGCCGAGAACAAGCTTGCCTGACGAGGCCGGTATTTATGAAAAAATTCTTACTGTACGACACGACTCTTAGAGATGGCACTCAGATGGAAGGCATCAGCCTGTCCGTGAACGATAAGGTTCTGATTGCCAAGCGCCTTGATCAGTTCGGAGTCCATTACATTGAAGGCGGTTGGCCGGGTTCCAATCCCAAGGATATGGCTTTTTTCAAAGAAATCAAAAAAGCCGGAATCAAAACTGCCAAGATCGCCGCTTTCGGCTCTACCCGTCGCGCGAACGTGAAAGTTTCCGAAGACCCGCAAGTTAAAGCTCTGCTGGATTCTGAAACCAAAGTCGTGACTATTTTTGGTAAATCCTGGGACCTTCACGTGACGGATGTTTTCCGCACCACGCTGAAAGAAAATCTGAGCATGATTGCCGATACCGTGGCGTATCTGAAATCTAAAAAACGCGAAGTTATTTATGACGCGGAGCATTTTTTTGACGGCTTCAAAGCTAATCCCGATTACGCGATCAAAACTTTGCAGGCCGCGGCAAAAGCCGGCGCGAACAATATCACGCTCTGCGACACTAACGGCGGAACGCTGCCTCATGAAATCCGGCGGGCTTTTCTGCGTGTGCGCCGGGCGGTTAAAACTCCGCTGGGGATTCACTGCCATAATGATTCTGAACACGCGGTCGCCAATTCCGTGCAGGCCGTGGGTGAGGGAGCGGTTCTGGTTCAGGGAACCATTAATGGAATCGGTGAACGCTGCGGTAACGCGAATTTGTTGAGTATCCTGTCGATTTTGCAGGTCAAGATGGGCGTTAAAGGTCTTTCGCCCAAAAAACTCAAGGAAGTGACGGCCCTTTCTCACTACGTTTCAGAAATCTGCAACCAGCCTTTGCATGTGAATCAGCCGTTTACAGGCCGGGGAGCTTTCGCGCACAAGGGCGGAGTGCATATCAACGCCATGATGAAAAACGCGAAGACTTATGAGCATATGGACCCTCGCCTGATCGGCAACCATCGCCGTTATCTGGTCTCGGAGCTGGGCGGAAAAACCAACATCATGCTCAAAGCCAAAGAGCTGAATTTGGATTTACAGAAAGAATCCGCGGAAACCCGGAAAATTCTGACGGAGATCCAGAAGCTTGAAAGCGAAGGGTATCAATTTGAAGCGGCGGAAGCCAGCTTTGAACTGCTGGTTCAGCGCTTGATGGGCCGTGAGAAAAAATATTTCAAGACGACCAAGGTTGAAATTTCTGCCGAAAAAATCGGAGACGACAACCCGACCGTGCAGGCTTATGTCACGGTTCAGGTTAAAGATAAGGAACAAACCAAAACGGCTTCCGGCAATGGTCCGGTGGACGCGCTTTACAAAGCGTTACGCGCGGCGCTTATCATGTTTTATCCCGCGATTGAGCAGATCCATCTGACTGACTATAAAGTGCGCGTGGTTAATTCCGCGGGTGGAACCGGGGCCAAGGTCCGCGTTTTCATTCAGTTTCAGGATGAGAAAAAAACCTGGACCACGGTCGGCGTGAACGAAAATATTATCGAAGCCAGCTGGAAAGCGCTCGTCGAAGCCATCGAGTATAAACTTCTCAAAGGATAATCGCTGCTTCGGTAACCAGGTGTACTCCGGCGTTACTTTTTTGATCTTCGCCACCGTGCTTCGGCTCTGGCAAAGACTAAGGCCGGAACCGGCGAGGAGACCTCCGGAGCGCCCTGGAAAGCGGGCTGACCGGCTTCCTCCGCCTCTCCGGCCAAGTTTTGCACGGAGCCTGCGCACATTGCGGCTCAGATTTAAAAAAGTCCCGCTTTTACAGGAAAGAGAAAATGTCATTAGCTGATTTACCTTCAAGATACGATTCGAAAGCCGTTGAATCCAAGTGGTACACCCTCTGGGAAACCAAAGGCTATTTCCGCCCGAAAAGTGACCGTGAGGGTAAAAAGTTCCGCGATCAACGTTACGTGATTGTGATCCCTCCGCCCAATGTGACCGGTATTCTGCACATGGGCCATGCGCTGAACAATTCCATTCAGGATATTTTGACCCGCTGGCACCGTATGCAGGACTGTGACGCGCTTTGGATTCCGGGTGTCGACCACGCGGGTATCGCCACTCAAAACGTGGTTGAAAAAAAACTCGCCAAAGAGAAAAAGTCCCGTCATGATCTGGGCCGCGAAAATTTTTTAAAAGAAGTTTGGAAGTGGAAGGAAGATCACGGCAGCACGATTACCAGCCAGCTGCGCCGTCTGGGCGCGTCGTGCGACTGGTCGCGCGAGCGTTTCACCATGGACGAGGGGTTGTCCAAAGCTGTGCGTGAATGTTTCGTTACGCTTTATGAACGCGGATTGATTTACCGCGGTAATTACATCATCAACTGGTGCCCGCGCTGCCAAACAGCGCTTTCCGATGAAGAAGCCGCTCATAAAGACATGAATGGTTTCTTCTATCACATCAAATATCCCATCAAAGGCACTCAGGATCACATTGTTGTCGCGACCACCCGCCCGGAAACCATGCTGGGCGACACCGCGGTCGCAGTCAATCCGAACGACGAGCGCTATAAGCACCTGATTGGTAAAAAACTGATTCTTCCGTTAATTAACCGTGAAATTCCGGTGATCGCTGATGAGTTTGTCGATCCGGAATTCGGAACAGGTATGGTCAAGGTCACGCCCGCGCACGACCCCAACGACTTTGAAGTGGGCAAGCGCCACAATCTCCCGCAAGTTAATGTGATGCATCCCAACGGCAAGATCAATGAAAACGGCGGACCTTACAACGGTCTTGACCGTTTTGAAGCCCGCAAGAAAATTGTGGCGGACCTGGAAGATCAGGGGCTTTTCGTCGAAAAGAAACCGCATTCGCATTCGGTCGGCCACTGCTACCGCTGCGACACTGTGGTTGAGCCGTATCTTTCGAAACAGTGGTTTGTGAAAATGAAACCGCTGGCCGATAAAGCGCTGGAAGCGCACAAGGCCGGAAAAACCAGAATTTATCCGGATCGCTGGACCAAGGTTTACACCAACTGGCTGGAAGGCATTCGCGACTGGTGCATCTCGCGCCAGATTTGGTGGGGCCATCAGATTCCGGTCTGGTATTGTCCGAATGAGAAGTGCATGGTTCATGAATCGAAAGACCCTGCTTCTGGAGTCCAAGTTTTGAGTCAAAAAAGCTTTGTCTCTCGTGAGGATTTAAAATCTTGTCCTGACTGTGGTGGCCCAGTTGAGCAGGATCCCGACGTGTTGGACACTTGGTTTTCTTCTTGGCTGTGGCCGTTCTCGACTTTGGGCTGGCCTGAAAAAACTGAGGACGTAAAATATTTTTATCCGACCAGTGACTTAATCACGGCGCCTGAAATTATTTTCTTCTGGGTCGCGCGAATGATTATGTCCGGCCTGGAATTTATGGGGGAAGTCCCGTTTAATAATATTTACATTCACGGTACGGTGCGCGCGCAGAGCGGTTTGAAAATGTCCAAGTCGCTTGGCAATGTGATCGACCCTATCGAAGTTATTGATGAAATGGGCGCGGACGCTTTGCGCTATAGCATGATTATGCTTTCCGCTCAGGACGTTTATCTGTCGCGCGAAAAATTTGAGGTGGGCCGCAATTTTACCAACAAAATCTGGAACGCTTCACGTTTCGTGCTCATGAACCTGCAGGACTTCAAGAAAGGGAGTCTGGAAGCGGATTTTGATTTCAAGAACTTACCGCTTGAAAGCCGTTGGATTCTTTCGCGTTTTGAGCAGGTGGCGCAGGAAGTCGACCGGCTTCTCTCTTCTTTCAATATGGCCCAGGCCGCGAGCGAGGTTTATCACTTTATCTGGAACGATTTTTGCGACTGGTTCATTGAACTCGCGAAAGCGACCTTTACCGGCCCGGTTTCCGAAGAGCGCGAGAAAATCCAGAAAGTTTTGTTTTATCTTTTGGAGAAAACCTTGCGCCTGCTTCATCCTTTCGCGCCGTTTATCTCAGAAGAAATCTGGCATATTTTAAAAGGAATGGCCGCGGACGGCGGGAAGTGGCCGGAGTCGATTATGTTCGCGCCGTGGCCGGCCGGCGGGAAAAGAAAATTTGAAGACGCGGAAGCGGATGATGCCATGGCGCTTCTCCAGAAATCAGTGGGCGCCATTCGTGATTTCCGCGCGCGTTTTAATATCCCGCCGGTGCAAACTTTAAAAGCCGCGCTGACCGGAGAGACGAAAGCCCGGGCGATTTTCGAGCGGTTTTGGCAGGGCGGACAGTTTACTAAAATGGGTAAGCTTGAAACGCTGGTTATTTCCGAAAAGCTCCCCGATAAAAGCAAATACATCGGCTCCGCTTTTCCGGAATTCAGCCTTTTCATTGAGAAGGAAGGCGTGATTGATCCGGTTAAGGAGCGGGAGCGTCTGGAGAAGAAGATCGCGGACGCGAAAAAGTGGATGGACAGCCTTCGCGGGCGTCTTTCCAATGAGAATTTCGTTAAAAACGCTCCAGCTGAAATCGTGGATGCTGAACGCGAAAAACTGGCTGACGGCGAAAAAGTTTTGAAAGCGGATCAGGAATTGTTGTCGTTACTGTAAAGTAACCCAAAAGGAGTTTTTATGATAATTGCTTTAGCGATTGCGGGCGTTCTCGTTTTGTGGGCGGTGGCGATTTACAACGGTTTGATAGGTTTGCGCGTGCGCGGCGACGGCGCCTGGTCAGATATCAATGTGCAGTTGAAGCGGCGCTATGATCTGATTCCCAATTTGGTAGAAACCGTGAAAGGTTACGCCGGACATGAACAGAAAGTTTTTCAGCAGGTGACCGAAGCCCGGAGCCGCGCCATGCAGGCGGGCAGTGCGGGTGAAAAAGGTTCTGCTGAGAACGCGCTTTCAGGAACGCTGAAGTCCCTTTTCGCGATTGCGGAAAACTATCCTCAGCTTAAGGCGAATGAAAACTTCCTGGGCCTTCAGAAGTCTCTCTCTGAAATTGAAGAATCTCTTCAAGGCGCCCGGCGCTATTACAACGCGGTGGTGCGTGATTACAATACTAAACTGCAGGTCATTCCCGACAGCCTGATTGCAGGTATCGGCGGTTTTAAACCCAAAGAATTTTTTCAGCTTGAGAATCAGGAAGAAGCGAAAACGCCTAAAGTTTCATTCTAAGAGAGCTGTCTTGAAAAACAGATTCTCTTTTCTTCCGCTTCTTTTTTCCTGTTTGTTTTTATTCGCACCTTCCGCGCGCGCGTGGCAGATCCGCAGTTTTGACATTCACGTCTCGATTGACGCTCATGCGGCCGCGGTTATCTCTGAAACCATTCAGGCGGATTTCGGCTACGAGCAGAAGCACGGCATTTTTCGCGACATTCCCATTCATTATTCTGACCCCGGCGGACAGCATTTTAAAATGCGCCTCCACGTTCTTTCAGTCACGGATGAGGCCGGCCGCTCATGGCATTACACTCTCGAATCCGAAGGCCGTTATCAAAGAATCAGGATTGGGTCCAAAGACCAGTTAGTGACGGGGCTCCAGACTTACCGGATTCTCTATAAAGTGACGCGAGGCGCGGTGCGTTTTTTTAAAGATCATGATGAGTTTTACTGGAATTTGACCGGGAATGAATGGGCTGTGGGCATGGACAGGGTCCGCGCGGAAATCGATTTTCTGATGCCGGTTTCCAATTTGCGGGTTCAGGCGTTCCGCGGTATTTACGGGTCCGCTCAGAAAGTTCCGGAAATTCGGCTCAATTCGGATTCCATCATTCTTCAACCGCAGAGTTTTTTCTCGCCCTATGAAGGTTTGACCGCGGCCGTGGCGTGGGACAAAGGGGCCGTCGAGGAACCGTCCTTGATCGGGAAATTTTGGGCGTGGATTCAAGATAACTGGGTTTTTTCAATTCCTCTGGTTATTTTAGCGGGCATGCTCCGGCTGTGGCAGCTGCGGGGCCGTGATCCCAAAACGGGGCGTTCTATTGAAGCTCGGTATGAAGCCCCCTGCGGACTTAGCCCTGGAGAAGCTGGCGTATTAATGGATCAGCGCGCGGATATGCGGGATATTACTTCCTCAGTGATCGATCTCGCGGTTCGCGGGTATTTAAAAATAACACCGCTGCCCAAAACTTTTTTGTCCAAGCAGGACTACCTGTTTGAAAATACCCGGAGCTGGATTGGGGATGGAACGCTCAAATCCCACGAAAGAGCGATCCTGGAAGGGATTTTCAGCATACCGCTCAAAGAAATGAGAATGTCCGACCTTGAGCAGAAGTTTTATATTACGGCCGCGGAAATTAAGAGAGATCTTTATTCTGGATTGGTTAAAGACGGGTATTTTGACAGCAATCCGGAAACCGTCCGGACGGGTTATTTTGGATTCGGAATTGTTCTGGGTGTTTTGCTGATGGCGGGGCTCAGCGCGCTTTATCCGTTTCTGCAGATTTCTCCCGAAGTTTGTATCTTGGTCTCTATTCTTTCCGCGGCGGTTATTCTTGTGTTCGCGCAGATTATGCCCCGGCGGACCATGAAAGGGGCCATGGCCGCGGATGAAATTTCAGGTTTTGTGGAATTTATAAAACGCGCTGATGAAGACCGTTTGAAACGGATTAATGACCCCTCTCTTTTTGAGAAAGGATTGCCTTACGCGCTGGCTTTTGGTGTCGTTAGTCAGTGGACACATGCTTTTGAAAATATTTACACTTCTGCGCCCCAGTGGTATGGGGGCACGTGGAGCACTTTTTCTCCCGTCAACTTTGGTAATGATTTGAATACTACAGTTTCATCCATGGGAAACGCCTTCGTTTCTCAACCCAGCTCCAGTTCAAGCGGTTTTGGCGGCGGAGGTTTTTCGGGCGGCGGCGGAGGCGGGGGAGGGGGAGGCAGTTGGTGAAAGTGAAAAATGAAATTTTATATCTGGCGTCCGCGTCACCGCGCAGAAAAGAAATTCTGTCCCGGCTCAAGCTGCGCTTTAAGGTCGTCAAATCTTCTTACCGTGAAATCCCTTCCAAAACGGCTGTGCGTGCGCTCATTTTAAAGCACGCGAAAGGTAAAGCGGAAAATGCCGCTGTTCCAGACAAGGCGCGCTGGGTGCTGGGTGCCGACACGGAAGTTTACGGGTTTGGAAAAATTTTCGGAAAACCGCGTTCCGAAAAAGACGCATTTCGAATGCTTACTCTTTTAAACGGGAAAAGCCATTTGGTTTACACAGGGATCGCTTTGCTTGACCGGGAAACCGGGAAGATACTGACGGCTGTCGAGAAGACGCGCGTCTACTTTAAGAAGTGGACACCCAAAAAAATCCAAGCCTATATTCACAAGGCTCAAGTAATGGACAAGGCGGGCGCTTACGGCATTCAGATGAAGCCGAAAATCGTGCGGAAAATCAAAGGATCGTATTCCAATGTGGTGGGTCTTCCCAAAGAAAAGCTGGCTAAGCTGCTGAAGCGCTCGCTTTATCAATCATCCGGCGGATATCCTCGATAAGCTGTTCCTGGTCGAAAGGTTTTGAAACCATGGCGTAGTGACGGCCCGCTCCCGCGTGGGTTTGAAGCTCTTGAGGAACCAGTCCAGAAAGGAAAATGACGGGGATCCGGTTATCCAGGCCTTTTTGAAGAAGCATATGATAGACTTCCGGCCCGTTGATTCCGGCCAAATCAATATCGAGGATAATCAGATTCGGCTGTTTTGCCAGAGCCTGAGCGTAGAATTCCCCGGCCGTCTGGGCTTTGCAGGTTTCAAAGCCTTCAGACTCCAGTATTTCCTCCAGAAGCTCAAGGAGCTCCGGCTCATCATCAACCAGCAGGATTCTTGTTTTCATGCTCTTGATTAAAAGGTAACATAGATTTCCCCGTATTTTTGGAACTTCAAGCCGGGGAACAGTTATTAAAATTAGAAAAAAAGTCTAAACAGTTTCCCCTCTGCGGGTTCGGGAATTCACAATAGGAGCCAAAAATGAAAAAAATCCTTTTAGGTGCTTTGTTGATGTTTCTTGGAAGTTCCGCTGTTTTCGCGGATGATTTTTTGGCTCGAAAGGCGGTTGAGATTGGCAAGCCTGTCGCGGATTTCACGCTCCAGGGCGTAAACGGTGAATCCGTTTCTCTTTCCGGTTTAAAAGGCAAACCGGTCGTGCTGATTTTCTGGTCGGCTCAATGCCCGTTTGTGGTGCGGTATGAATCCCGCCTGCAGGCCATTGCCGCGGATTATTCATCCAAGGCCTCGATCTACGGCATTGATTCCAATAAAACAGAGCCGATTGATCAAATTAAAAAAGTCATTGCTGAGAGAAACCTGAATTATCCGATTCTGCTCGATCCGGGCAATAAAATCGCGGATCAGTTTGGAGCCGTAACCACACCGCATATTTTCATTATTGATCCGGCGGGAAATCTCGCTTACGAGGGCGCCGTGGATGATCAGGGCTGGGATGAAAAGAATGTTCCCAAAACCAACTATACACGGGACGCGCTGGACGCGGTTATCGCGGGAACTCCGGTGCCGGCCGCTTCTACTAAAAGTGTCGGATGCACGGTGAAGCGCAAGTGAAATTAAGCCGGCAAGATTTTTCTAAAATTAAAACGGCTCTTCATGAGGATGTGGGAGCTGGGGATATCACTTCCCGGCTTCTAATTCCCGCGTCCGCCAGGGCTGAAGCTTTTATTTTGGCAAAGCAGGAGGGTGTTTTTTGCGGCGGAGAAGTTGCCCGCGCGGTTTTTAGAACTGCGGACTCCAGGCTTAAGGTGAGTCTTCCGGTTCGTGACGGTGCTTTTGTAAAAAAAGGCCGGAAAGTTCTGCGGATTTCGGGCTCACTTCAAAGCATCCTTAAAGCGGAGCGTACCGCTCTCAATTTCCTGGGGCACCTTTCAGGAATTTCCACGCGCACTGCCGGTTTTGTGAAGCGTGTTCGAAACTACCGGACCCGAATTCTTGACACGCGAAAAACGACACCGCTTTGGAGAAATCTTGAAAAATACGCGGTCAAAACCGGAGGGGGTTGTAATCACCGCATGGGGCTTTATGACGCGGTGTTTGTTAAAGAAAATCACCGGACCCGCGGAGATATGAATAACCTCCAAAAAGTTTCCGGAAAATTTGAAATCGAAGTCCGTAATATGAAAGAATTGGCTGAAGCTTTAAAGTTAAAACCTAAAGTTATTCTTCTGGATAATTTTAAGCCGGCTCAAATCCGTAAAGCCGTGCGGTTGGCGCGCGGGCAAAACCGAAAAGTGATTCTGGAAGCTTCCGGCGGTATCAACGAATCAAACGTTGCCGCGTATGCCGCCACAGGTGTTGATCAGATTTCGATCGGCGCGCTTACGCATTCGATACCGTGTTTCGATTTCTCTCTTTTGATTCAATCCCGGTGACCCATGTCGATTTTTAAAATCGCGGACACGCTAAAGCCGAAAGGCGATCAGCCTCAGGCGATTGATAAAATCGTACAGGGTTTTCAAAAAGGTCTGAACCAGCAGGTTCTGATCGGCGTCACCGGATCCGGCAAAACTTTCACGATGGCCAACGTGATTGCTCAACTCGGCAAACCGACCCTCGTGCTTTCTCACAACAAAACTCTCGCGGCACAGCTTTACTCCGAGTTTAAAGAATTCTTTCCTGAAAACGCGGTGGAATATTTTGTTTCATATTACGATTATTATCAGCCGGAAGCCTATATCGCTCACAGCGACACATACATCGAAAAAGATTCTTCCGTCAATGATGACCTCGACCGCCTGCGTCTTTCGGCTACCAGCTCGATTCTTTCACGCCGTGACACGCTGATTGTTTCCAGCGTTTCCTGTATTTACGGCTTAGGCGCTCCCGAAGACTGGCAGAACATGCTGGTGCATATCGAAACCGGCCAGGTTTTTGAGCGGGAAAAATTCTTGGCAGACCTGGTTGGGATTCAATACCAAAGAGTTGAAGTGGAGTTAAAGCGCGGGACTTTTCGGGTGCGGGGGAGGCATGTTGATGTTTTTCCTTCTTACGGAGAAAATCCGCACCGGGTCGAATTCGACGGAGACAAAATTGCCAAAATCGCGCTGTTGGACCGCGTAAAATTTTCCGTGATTCGTGATCTTGATAAACTTTACATTTATCCTGCCAAGCATTTCGTGACTCCGTCGGAACGTATGGAAGGCGCTTTGCAGGCCATTCAGCAGGAATTGGCGTGGCGGGTTAAACAGCTGATCAGTCAGAATAAAGATTTGGAAGCCAAACGCCTGGAATCGCGCACGCGTTATGATCTGGAAATGCTGCGCGAGTTAGGTTACTGCTCCGGCGTCGAAAATTATTCCCGGCATCTTTCAGGGCGCGCGCCGGGATCCACGCCGTACACACTGCTGGATTATTTCCCGGACGATTTTTTGATTATTATTGATGAATCCCACCAGAGCATTCCGCAAATCCGGGGAATGTTCAACGGCGATCAATCGCGTAAACAGGTGCTGGTGGATTACGGTTTCCGTCTGCCTTCCGCGCTGGATAATCGGCCTTTGCGTTTTGAGGAATTTGAGAAAAAAATTAAGCAGGCACTTTATGTTTCCGCGACACCCGGGCCTTATGAAATGAAACATTCACAAGCGGTGGCCGAGCAGATTATCCGCCCGACCGGATTAATGGATCCTGAAATCGAAGTCCGCAAAACGGAATTCCAGATTGACGATCTGATTAAGGAAATCAAACTGAGAGTTCCCAAAAAAGAACGTGTGCTGATTACGACTTTGACGAAGAAAATGGCTGAAGATCTCAGCCGTTATCTCCAGGAGGTTGGAATTAAAGTCAGTTACATTCATTCAGAATTCGACGCATTCGAGCGTGTCGAGATTTTGCGCGACCTGCGTCTTCAGAAATACGACTGCATTATCGGCGTCAATCTTTTGAGAGAAGGGTTGGATTTGCCGGAAGTTTCCCTGGTGGCTATTTTGGACGCGGATAAAGAAGGTTTTCTGCGCAGCGATGTCTCGCTGATTCAGATCGCGGGCCGGGCCGCGCGTAACGTGAATGGTAAAGTCATTATGTACGGCGATAAAACGACGGACGCCATGAAAAAAGCTATCGATGAAACTTCGCGCCGCCGCAATATTCAGTCAGCTTATAATCAGGAAAATCATATTACGCCGAAGACGATTGAAAAAGAAATCCGGGAAGGTATTGAAAAATGGAGAACCGCGGAAGCTTTGGTCGCGGAAGCGGTCGGTCAGGACCAGAAAGAATATGAAACCCGCTCTTATCTGGCATTTCTGAAATCGCGCATGGAAAGTTCAGCTAAAGCGCTGGAGTTTGACAAAGCGGCCCGTTACCGGGACGAAATCCGGCGTATAGAAGAAAGGGAGGGGATTCAAGACAGTGTTTTAGGTGCCTATGCTCCCTCCAAGCAGGCTTCAAATCTTCCGGCCAGAAAAACCTCAGCCCGCCGTAATCCAAAATCAGGTAAAAATCCGTAAGTCTTTTGTTTTAAAAAGGTTATAATCTTAAAAAACGGGGCTTTTCAGCCTGTTTTTGTCCGGAAACAGCGTTGACAATTATGGTTTGCCCGCTATAATAAACCCTGTCTTTTCAAAGATTTACGTCAAATCCGGTTTTTCCAAAACACGGGAGAGGACTCTCTTTTTGTCATGAGTGGTCAACGTTTTATACAGACCTGTTTGATCCTATCTTTGATGTTTTGTTTTTCTTCGCAGTCTGCTCAGGCGGTTACGTTTCTGGGTAAAGCCAAGACCGGGAAGCTCGAGATTTCGGATTACCATTATCCGGTAGCTCTTTATGTTCCTGAAACGTATGACGCGGCGAAAACGTACCCGTTTTTGATCGCACTTCCGGATATCGCGGAAGATCCGTCGAAGCATCTGGAAGAGTGGATGAGTCTTGCCAAGCGCAAGAATTTGATTGTGCTGGTGCCGAGTTTGCAGATTCGGGTGACGGAAACTCCGTATAAAACGGACGAATGGCTTTTGAAGCTTAAAAGCGATATTGAAAAGCAGTACCGCATAGATAAAGACCGGATTTTTTTAGCGGGGAAAAATCAGGGAGCTCATTATGCGGCTTACCTGGGAATCAAATTCCCCGAAGAATTTTCGGCCGTTATTATGATCGGCGGTTCCTGGTCCGGACCTTTCGAGCGTTTATTGACGCTTAACGGAAAACCGCTTAAGCAGAGGCCTTTCCTGGCGATTGTTGATCAGGATGACGCGGGCCTGATTGAAGGCAGTGAACAGGTTGCCTACAAAATGACGCAAAAAGGCTACCCTGTTTATTTAAAGAAAGTTTCCAAAGACGCTTTGGAATTGAAAGACACCCGTAAGGAAGCGCTGGACTGGGCTGAAGAGAAACAGATCGCCTGGAATCACCAACTGGATGAAAACCGTAAGACTTTCCGCGCGCGAGTGGACAAGGTTTTTCACGATTTTTTTGAAATTCAAAAACAATAAAAAATAAAAAAAGAAGGAATAAGACAATGAAAATGACCGGCGCTCAAATCATGATCAAATCCCTTGAAAAAGAGGGCGTCGACTATGTATTCGG
>CAYLPP010000023.1:0-18475 GCA_964385615.1 uncultured bacterium
AATTGCCCAGTCTCCATAATGGACCGCGGTTACGTAACGGGGAAAAAGCGTCAATTGCTTGTGAAAAACGGTATAAACCATTCCTTCCCCAAGCAGGTAGCAGACTGCGAGACCCAGAATAAACGCGAAGACGCCGAAGAAGAAACCCCGAAGTTTAGTTTTCATCAAAGCTGATCCCTTGATCCAGCAGAAGAATAGCTCCCGCTGCCATAAAATACGCGTAGGTAATGACTGGAAGAGCTACTAAGGTATCTCCGATCAGCCAGAGCGTCATCGCCCCGAAAGCAATCCCGAGATATTTCCACATCATCAGCTCTTCAGGTCTTTCCATCCGGGCGTGGAGCCGGAACCATGAAATACCTACGGAACATTGAAAAATCAAAAAACTAATCAGGCCGACAAGACCCGAAACCAGAAAGAATTCGATGTAGAGCGCGTGGGATCCCAGCGAACGGAGGGTAAATCCTTCACGCAAGTGGATGCCGACTCCCATTAGAATATTTTCGCGGATCACAACTCTGAGCGCGTCTTCATAAAGCTCAAACCTCCCCGCGTTGCTGGACTGCCTCATCTGAAAAAGCCACTCCAGCCCCTGAAAGATGAACCCGGATAAAAGAAACGCAGCCGTCAGAAAAAAAAGAGCGGCCAGCAATTTTTCTTTTCTGGCAAGAATCCATATAAAAACCCACGCGGAAATCATCGCGCAAAAAGCAGACCGGGACATGGAAAAAATAAGCACAAACAGGCAAAGAACCGACAGCCCGTATTTAAAGACGGTTTTCAGAGGGCTTGAATCTTTACCCGAAGCCTGCCAAGCCATAGCCAGAGGCCAGAGAAAAAGAATCAGCCCGCCCGTGGCAGTCGGAGCGTCGCTGTAAAGCACCAAACGCGGAACTTCAGCATTAACGAAATAGTCCGTCATGGCCCCTTTAATTGACAGCATATTATAAAAATAGGGATACCCCATCAATGCGGGAATCTTGGCGCCAAGGAAAGCCCGAAACTCCGTTTCACCGCCCTTGACCACCCACAAAACCGAAAAAAGTATCCCAAGAACTCCGGTCACAGCCGCCAGGATGCCGCAGTTTTTAAACAATTTTTCCAGAAACATTTTACGCTGTGAATTATAAACAACTACCAATACTAAAAACCCCGTCACCAGCTGAGCGAGATTATTAAAAGAGGCGAAAATTCTATCCGCGGGGCGGATTCCCATGTTAATCAGAATTGAAGCCAGATAAGCCAGAAGAAAGAAAAAATAAATAATCCCCGCCCGAGGCAGCCGTAAAGCCATCTGTCCGCGAAAGCAGATCATGAGAAGCTTTAAAAAAGAAAAACCCGCGACCGCATTGTAAATAAAAATATTGGCGCCGAGAAACCACCAAACAGGTGTTAAAGTAAACACAAAAAGAATATCTTCTTCCGGCGCCGTTGTTAAAAAGGGTATTTTAACGTTCACAGACTCTCCCGGCGCGGGTTTCGCAGATCTGGTGATAAGCCGCTACCATTTTCTCTACGGTAAAATGCTCCTGCCAGTACGCGTGAGCTTCCCGTCCCATAGACCTCAAACCTTCCTGACCGGCCCCCAGCGCCCGCCTTAAAACATCCGCGAGAGCGTCAGGATCGCGGGGAGCAAAAAGCCAGCCGGTTTTTCCGGGGGAAATATATTCCTTCACACCTTCTATATCGGAAGCCAGTAGAGGTCTGGAGGCGCCGTAAGCCAGCCGTAAAGTTAAGGGAGAACCTTCCCACAAACTGGGCAGAATGACAAAATCGCAAAAATCCAGCCACTCCGCGGCTTCATGCGTATACCCCAGAAAAGTGAGACTGCTTCCGGTTCCAAACCGGACTGCATCATTGAGCAAATCCAGCTTTAAACTGCCTTCCCCGGCCAGAAATATACGCAATAGCGAGCGTTCCCGGTTATCCAGCTTGGAAAGAGCCTCGATCAGGTACTTGTGTCCCTTCTGATCCTCGAGCCGGCCAATGCAAAGCCCATAGAGCTGGCCTGGCTTGCGGGGATAAATAGCTTCCAGGCCCTGCCGGCGCTCGGGATTCAACGCGGGCTGGGAAACCGTATTATCAATCGTTAAAGTTTTTTCTGCGGGAACGCCATAATGTTTAATCAAATTTTCACGCACGGATTCGTGACAGGCCACGGCAAGATGCCCATAACGGAACAACAATTTTTTATTGCGCCGTAAAAGAGCTTCCGTGTGAACAATATAAGTTTGATTGCGGAAAAAATGATCGAGCAGGAACGTCATAAACCGGTGATGAGAAAAGACCACGTCAGGTTTAAACTCACGGATCAGCCGGCCAAGACGCCCTATGGCTTCCAGCGTCCGGGCTTTTGAAAAGGCAATTTCCGTCACGGGAATTCCCTGTTTTTTAAGCATCTCCGAAAGCTCTCCCGGATTGACGGCACAAGCAACTTCATCCCCATACATCCGCTTCATTCCCGTCGACAAATCATAAACAACCTGCTCGACCCCGCCGACTCCGTTGGCATCGTCATAAAAACTCGCGAATAAAATCTTCACACCCGCCCCCGCCATTTCAAAATATTCTTCCTGAGATGATATTGAAGCCGGTCTTTGATGTAATCCGGATGATTGATTTTCTTAAAAAAGCGAGTCTGAAAAACCAGAAAAGACGCCAGCTTCTCGAAACTGTTCATCTTTTCAAGCCCCGAGGTTTCCAAGCCGTATCCGAACCGTTTTAACTCGTCTCCCGCGATCGATTCAAAGATTTCAAGATCGCGGCGTGTCATAGCCTCACGGAAAAGCCCGATTTTCTTTTCCGTAACCCGGTCATCCAGCGACTGATGACTGCCGTCATCGGTTCCGCGGTAAATCTTTTTCAGGGCCGTCTCCGGAATCTCCTGGGAAATCTGAACCGGTTCTTCCCCGATAAACGTCAAAACCCGGCCTAAGACCTCCTGAGGATTTTTCACCAGCTCTTCATACCGGACCGTCAGGCAGAGCGAAGAGTTCTTTTGCCGAAAAGTTTCAAAAGCATTCACATAGGTCTTCCAAAGCATGGCTCTTCGGTCCAAAGTCGGAGGTCCAAAAAAAGCTCGTCCCAGCGACTCAGCCACATCACGGCCGTCACGAACCAGATGAACGAAACGCGCTTGCGGGAAAATCGAAAGAATCTGGTCCAGATGAAGGGTGTGCTCCGGAGTTTTGTCGCCCCATCTCTCTTTTCCATGATTACAGGCGTAAGTTTCAAAAAGAACTGAAATCATTCCTTTAAAGGAACGTTCTTTGACTTTCCGGCAAAGATCTTCGGGTTTTAAATTCAACTGCCATCGCAAGATTCTTTCATCTTTAAGCAGATCCCGCGCCAGCCGGAGCAAAACGTCTTCCTGATCAAGATTTCCATAACAGGAAATAATTTCTCCGAAATGATCAAAAAGATGACTCTCAGGAGGAATACTGCAGGCAGAATGGGCATCCAGCAGGGTTTGAAGCAGGGTTGTGCCGGAACGGGGAGCTCCCACGATAAAAAAAGGAGGTTTCGATCCCTCTGGCGGGTTATAATTACTGCCCATGATTAAAAAAATCCTCCACTTCTTTCATTATGTGCTTAACCGCCGTTTTCTTTACACGGAAGCGCCCGAAAAAGCCATTGAGAAAATCGGCCACCGTGATTATGTCGGCGGTAAATGGAGCGAGATCGGAGCTTTTCAGCTGGAACTCATGAAAGCCCGCGGTCTCCGGCCCCATCATGTTTTTCTGGATATCGCCTGCGGTTCCCTGCGAGGCGGAGTCTATTTTATCCCTTATCTTGAAAAAGGCCATTATCTCGGCGTAGAAAAAGAAAAAGCGCTCGTTGAAGCCGGCCTTCAGAAAGAACTTTCGCCCAGCCTTCTTTCCCAAAAAGCTCCTGAAATTATCGTCTCAGATTCTTTCGAGTTCAGTAAACTTTCAAAAAAGCCCGATTTCGCGCTCGCTCACGCCCTGTTCACCCACTTGGTTCCGGAAGCCATTGAACTTTGCCTGCGAAACCTGAGGGCCTGCGCCGCTCCAGGCTGCCGTTTCTACGCGACTTTTTTTGAAACCTCTTCCAGCGTTGCTAATCCCGGCACCAGTCAGGATCACACGCTGTTCTACTACACCCGTGAGCAGATGGCCGAATTCGGCCGGAAAACGGGCTGGCAGTCTTTATATATCGGCGATATCAAGCATCCCCGAAAGCAGGTCATGATGGAGTACCGGGCCGGTTCATAATCCGGTCCGTGTAAATCCAAAGCCACCCGGCAGTCACCGCGAAAACCAGCGCGGTAGACATCGCAATCCCCCGGATTCCGAAATAGCGTATAAACAGCCAGTTAAAAAACACGTTTAACGCCAGTTTGATCCAGGCTTGCACAAAAAAGACGCCGGATTTTTTCATCACAAAAAGAATACGGCAATACATCAAGTGAAGCACCGCCGGCACAAATCCCAGAATCAGCCAGCCGAAAAGATCCCCAATCAGTTGAAGCTGCTGATCGTCCAAACTTCCAAACCCATAAACCAGACGCACCCAAAAATGCCGGCCGATCCACAGAATCAATCCCAAAACACTGCCAATCACGAACAGGTTCCGGATATCACGGTTGATTTTCCCCTTCAAGGCCTCTCTTGAATCAAAATGGCGCGAATGAGACCAATCGGAAAGAAAGATCTGCAAAAGCCCCGTCAGACAGAACTGATAGGGAATCTCAAAAAGGCGCGACGCGTAATTCAGCAGACTAACCTGCCCAACCCCAAGCCAGGAAGCGAAAAGCTGATCCGTCATGGGAATAATGTTAATGGCGAAAAAAGCTAAAAGCTGGAGAGCGGAATGTTTGTAAAAATCTTTCAGGTCCGCGCCGATTTCCTTCCATGGTGTCTTTATTGTCCAAAACGACAAGCCGGCCAGCAAAAAAACTCCGCAAGCCCAACGGACTGTTTCCCCCGCTGAAAACCCCAAAGTAACCGCGTGAATTCCCGCCGTTTTGTGAAAAAGAAAAATCGCGCCAAAAACACAAATTGAACGGATCAGCGGAGAGAGGGCCGGAAACCAGAAAACTTGAAATGTGTAAAAAATGCCGATACATCCCCCAACCCAGACTCCCAAGAGAACCATTGGGGTTAACTCGCCAAACAGACGCTGCACCATCCGCGCACCTTCGGAGTCCAAACCGCTCCAATGCGTCAAAACGAAAGGAAGCCCGGCCCAAACAATCGCCGTGAGGAAAGCCACGACCGGAAACAAGCTCCAGACGATCCCGTTCGAGAGGTGAAGAATACGCTGAGGGGTCTGCTTGTAGCGGGTCACCAGAGGAACAAAAACCGATTCAAAGACCGGATTAAAAAATCCGGTCAACGCGATCACCAGCGCGTAAGCCATAAAAAACGCATCCGTGTCCCGGCCGGCTCCGTAAATATAAGCAATAAGAAACGGAAGCAAAAATCCGCCCGAACGCCCCAACACGGCAAACAGTCCCGTGGAAAGAAAGGGTCTCTTTTTCATGACGGATATTCCACGGTCATTTCACGCAGTTGAAGCACCGGACCTGCCTCCGAAGGCGAACGGCTTCCATTCATCAATTCAATTTCAAACCACCGCTTTCCTCCGGAAGTTTGGGAGGAAAAAGTCATTTCCCTTACCGCCTCGCTGGGCATATACGCGTGCCCCAACCGGCGAACTCTCTCACCCTCCCAAAGATCCGCCTGAAGATACGCTCCATTCCCCCGGACAAGCGTGCTGACCGCTTTTAAGTGAAAAATAACAGGCCCTGGTTTTAAATTAACCTGCACCCTGAGCCTGCCTTTCAAAGCAAGCCCCGAAGCTGAAATTCCAGAACCGTTCCACCACTCCCGGGGTTCAATCTTCCCAGTTTGATAAAGTTCCGCTTTTTGAACCGCCTCACCGCGAAATGGCGAATCTATTTTTGCCAGAAGGAGAAGCTCCCGCAGGTCGGGCTGATCTTCTTTTAATACAGGCGCCAGAGCATCCGCCGCCTTTTTAGAATTTCCTGAGGCCTCGCAAGCTTCCGCCAAAAAGTAACGGATCCGGGGATGATCCGCGTCTCTCTCTGTCTTTTCCAGCCGTAAACAGGACTGTTCGATCTTTCCAGAACGGAGCAGATAAAGCCCGGTTAAATAAGGATCTTTTTGATCCAAGATTTTATCTTCCATAAACGGCAAATAATCCCACGCTTCTTTTTCATCCTCTTGCTCTAAAATTTCAATCAAGGTTCCTTTAAAATTAGAAGGCAGCGCGTTTGCGCCGGCCTGAGCGGCTAAACGCCCGGCCGCGGCCGCCATCAAAACATTGTTCCTGCCGTAGGCACGGTCAAAAACCTCATAAGCGCGGGCGAATTTCTTTCCGGCAAGCAGCTGTTTTCCTTTCACGCATAACTGATGGTAAAGATTTTGATTCCGGGAAAAATAATCCGCCTCCACGGCGTGCCGGATATTCCAGAGACCTTTTTCCTCAATAAACCCCATCAAAACTTCATACGAATAAGGGTCTTGAGGCATAACACTTTTTAAAACAGAGAAATCAGCAAACTGTTTCCAGAGAAATTCCAGAGCAAACTTCAAATGCGGTGAGGCCTGCTGAGGATCACGGATTGAAAGGCTCCGGCGCATCCGCATCAAAGCTTCTTTCTTCTCAAGCGCGGTTAAATAGTCCCACTGAGATATCAGGGCGCGAGCAGAATTATAGGCAACCCAGGTATTTCCGGGCTCTTCCCGGTAGCCCCGGTCAAGCAAAGGCTTGATTTTCAAGTCCCAAGTCTCTTTACTAATATTGCCTTTCTCAGCCAGATCCAAACGGACGAGGGCCAGCCCCATCCAGGCTTTACCGGAACGGGGGGTTTCCCGTGTCATCCGCTCAAAAAAACCCTCTCCCTTTTTCAGGGCCTCCGGATTTCCGGTTTTGACTCCTTCCAAATAGTAAACTTGCCCCGCAAGATATAACGCGCGAGGGTTATGCGGATCAAAACGCAGTGATCTTTCCAGAAAAGAAACGGCCTCGTGCCGGCCTCCGGCATAAAGAGGTTCCGCGCGGTAAAGATTCCACCCGGCCCAGGCCTGCCCCGCGCATAAAAAACAAAGTCCGAAAGCGGCGGCATAAACGGCCTCCCGCACGCCCCTCGCCGGGGCTTTCGTTAAGGCAAAATCTTTCGGTGATACTAATCTGAACGAAACTCCCGCCAGAATCGAAAAAGCCAGCATATTCGCCGGAATCGCGAAATTAAAATCTCCAAAACCGTGAATCAGAAAAGACAGCAAAGAGACCGCGGGCCCCAGCACTTGGAAAAAATCTGCCCGGTCAAGACGGTTCCATCTTTTAAAGAACAGAACCGTATAAAAAGTAAAAATAGACGCGAGAAGCAGAAAAAGCGGAAGTCCGAGGCTGGCAAAAAGTTCGAGGTAATCCTGGTGAGCGTGGGGCCAGCCCAGGGTAAATTTGGCCGGCTGATACGCGGGAAAAACCCAGCGGTAGGCTCCCGGGCCGATTCCCTGCCAAAGGTAATCTCCGATCATCACTAGCGTGCTTTTCCATATCTGAACCCGGCCGCCGTCAAAATTTCCGTTGGAAAGAGATTCTAACCGCGCGGAAAACACCGGCCAGGCTGTCAGTGTAATCAAAATTATAAAGACTGAAACAGCCGCGGGAAGCAGAAGCCCTGAGCGCCCATAACGTTTGAAAGAATAAAAACCCAGAATGAGCGTGGAAAGAAAAAAGGAAAAAAACCCCATACGGGACCCGGTTAAACAAAGCCCCGCGAGAATCACGCCAAATGCCAGCGCGAAAACACCGGCTTTTTTCTTATTTCCAATATTTATCTCCGCAAGCCCCAGAGAGAGGATCGGACCGAGGCTTAGCTCCAGAAATCCCGCAAGGTGGTTCCGGTTAAAATACGTCCCGGTCAGCCAGCCAAGGTGCGTCTCTTTCATCTGCCATAAGATTTTTTCACTTCCCCCGTAAACCTGAAAAAACGCATAAAGAGTTTCGAGAAAAGCGGCCGCACCCATAACCCCCAAAACCCGGAAAACCCCATCACGGGAAAGCGATAGTGAAAGAAAAAACGCGCACCAGAAAGCCGTCCATTTTAAGGTTTCGATGCGGACGCTGTGAGGGCTAAGCGAGAACAAAGATTGAATCAGAAGGCCTAGAAGCAGGAAAAAGATAAGGGTTTTTAAAATAGCCGGAACCGGCAAAGAAAAGAAACTTTCAAAGTGTACGGCGGACATCAGAAAAAGAACGGCACAGACAGGCATCAGAACCCAGGAATAGACTCCCCCAAAAAAAAGAACGGATGCCAGGAGGCAGAATCCTAGGCCGGTTTCCAGCATCCTGGGCCGGACAGGTATCATTTTCGCTTGGGGGCGTCCCCGTAACCGTAATAGTAATACTGATGGAAATAGTAATCTTTTTCTTTAACGCTGACCCGGTTGATGACCACACCCAACGCCTTGATCTCAGGGTCACTGAAACGGCGCTTCAGATTACGTAAATGCCGTTTGTCCGTTTTTTGATAACGGGCCACAACCAGGACCGCCGCGGCATGCTCGCTCAGAACCGCGACATCCGCGACCGGCAAGTAAGGAGAACTGTCCAAAATAACAATGTCATAGATCAGCTTGAGATTTTCCAAAAGCTGTTTCATCGACGAAGAGCCTAGTATTTCCGTTGGATGCTCCGAAGGTCCTCCGCACGGAATAAAATCAAATCCGAGACCGCTCGCGTTTTCTATCACGGCTTTTCTGTAATCAATCTCGCCCTCAAGAACATTACATAATCCCCGGGTTTCATCTACCTGCAGAATTTTGTGCAAACGAGGTTTACGTAAATCAGCATCGATCAAAACCACTTTAAGATTATTCTGCGCGAAAGCGGCCGCCAAATTGGCCGCCAAACTGCTTTTACCTTCTTCCGGATTCGGACTTGTCAGCAAAATTACGCGGCACCCGGGCAGATGCCGGAGTTTAAAAAGAAGCGCCGTGCGCAGAGCCCGCACGGACTCAGCGGCCGGTGAATGCTGGGCGGAATTAAAAAATAGTTCGTCTTTCCCGCTTTTACGGTCCCCCTCAGGAATGATCCCAAAAAGCTCCAGGTTCAGCCCCTTCTCAATGTCCTCGGGAATTTTTACCGTCGAATCCAGATACTCCAGGAAGAAAGCTAAAAACAAACCGCCCACAAGCCCCAAAAAACCGGCCATAAGCATATTAATAACAGGCTGAGGCTTGGCGGGTCTTGAAGGCGGAGAAGCCTTATCAACCACCATAATATTGCTAGCCTGCGTCTGAGCCTCACTGCTGGTCTCCTGGAGCCTCTTAAGAAGGGCCTTGTAGATTTGACGGGCACTTTCAGCCTCACGGTCCAATTCCTGATAGGCAACCGCGTCTCCGCTCATCTCAAGGGTTTTCTGCTCTTCTTCCTTAATCTTTTCATCCAAGCCCTCAATCTGAGACCGGATATGGATCATTTTAGGGTGAGCCGGCAAATATCTCTTTGAAAGCTTGGCTTCCTCCGCCTGAATTTTCACGAGCTCGAGTTTCGCGTCCTGGAGAAACTTATCTTTTTCAGTCAATGAGGGAATGCTCACCAACCCCTTTTCTTCTTTATAGGTCTGTAAATTCTTCTCCGCCACGCCGACTTTCTCTTTAAGATCTTCAAGCTGTTTGGAAATCATGGCGGTTGCCTGCTTGGAAAGAAGAAAACGGTCATCAAGATTTCTTTTAATAAAAAGCTCAACCAGCCTGTTGGTCAGTTCCGCCGCGCGGACCGGATCGGGATGCAGAACGCTGACTTCGACGAGACGTGAATTTCTTACAGGATCCACGCGAAGCAGATGGCGGACAAAAACATCCTCCGGCGCAGGGCGTGTCAGAAACTCTTCAAATTTTTTACCAATAACAGGCTGATTACGCGCCAAACGGCGGAGACGCCCTTCGATCAGGCCTGAAAAATAGCCGTCTTCACTCAATTTTTCTTTTTCAATCAATTCAGAAATTAAAGTCCGGCTTTTTAGCATTTGATACTGCGTCTGGTAATACTCCGTGGCAGAAGCATCCAGTGCCATTACTTCCTTAAAATCAACGATGTTGGGGTTTTCACGCTCAATCAGGATGGTTGATACACCGCGGTAAAGAACCTGCTCTGAAAACGTTAAATAAAACCCGAGAAGAATTGAGGCAATAAGAAAAAACAGAATGGACAGACGGCGCTTTCGAAGAATATAAAGGTAATCCTGAAGGTGGACTTCATAGTGGCCTTGAGGACTCATTAAAAGAAACTCCTGGGGACAATGACCCGGTCGTTGGCTTGAAGTTCTATATCTTCGGAAACGTCCCCTTTCTTCGTAATCTTCTGGACGTCAACTTCAAAGCTGACTTCCTGGCCATCTTGCTGGCGTACCACTTTCACCTTTGCCGGGTTGGCGACTTCCGTAAAACCTCCCGCAAGCGTAACCGCTTCGAAGACCGTCATTTTCCCAATCAAAGGAAATGATCCGGGTTTACGAACTTCTCCAAAAACAAAAATACTGCTGAATTCTTTCACAAAGACGGTGACTTGAGGATTAACCAGATATTTCTCCGCAAGCTGGCGGGTTAAATCCGCTTCCAGTTCCGACACAGTCAAACCGGCAGCCTTAAGAGTCCCAAGCAAGGGAAAGGAAATAGTTCCATCCGTTAGAACACGGACTTCCTTGGTAAGATCGTCTTCTTCATAGACTTCGATTTGAAGCAAGTCTCCGATTCCGACACGGTAATTTTGGGCACTGGAAGCTCCGCGAGGTTCCGCTGTAACCCGCGATGGGGAAACGGAAAAAGCAGTCAAAATGAGGCTGAGGAACAGGAAAAATTTAAGGGTTTTCATTCGAATAGATTAACGGCAAAACCGGGATAAAACTAATAGGATAATTTGGAGGTCAAAGAAACGATATGATCCGTGTATTCAAGGGACTTAAAATTCGAATTTCTCAGGTAAAACTCATACGCCAGCTCAAACTGGACAAATTCATTGAGAAGGTAACGAATTCCGGGTTTAAGGCCCAAAATGCGGTCATGGCGGTAACCCGAATTATCCCCCACAGTCGCCCGCTCAGCATAACGCTGCCAGGTCAGGGTCGCATCCGTGAAAATAGCCCACTGAGGTCTGAAATTGTAAACATATCCCGCGCCGGCACTATACTCTTTATAGAAGTTAACATCGCCGAAAGTCGCCTCAACAGGTTCCCGGTTAAAGAAAACATGGAGTTTAAAATTCGTACGCATCTGGTACTCCACAAGAGACTTCAGAACCCATGAATAGAAATCATGCTCTGAATCTGAGGTGTAATTACGAAACTGGGGCCCGGAACGCACTTTCACTTTCACGTTGGGGTAAATTTCTCCTTCCACACCGAATCTAAATTGATTCACAGTGGCATTACGCAGAAAAACATTCGGATAATCAATGAAAGCGAGCTGATAATCAAAAAGAGCCTTTAAGCGCGCGAAAAGATCGTAATAAATGACGCCGGATATTTCATTTACTTTAAAATTTAAAGCTTTATCCCCCGTCTTCCGGTATTCACGGAGAAAATTACGGTACCCCGCCTCAAAAGTAAAACGCTTCCATTTATAGCCGACTTTCGGATTCACATTTTGATCGATTCGGGGAATCCGCGTCGTAAAAGTAGTACCGGCGCGGTCAGAAGTCTCAGTCAACTCTTCGAGAATGTTGACGTACCAATCTGGAAAACGGAAATCGGCTAAAGCAAAAAAGTTTTGATTTTGATCATTTTGATCCGTGCGTTTGACGAAGTTTTCAAAATCAGCTTCATAGCCGACGGCGATTTGATGTTTATCAATGGGCAGTTCAATGATGGCGCCGGGTCGGATGTTAAACAGAACATCTTCACGCCCGTCATTTTTCTCTCGAAGAATGTTGCTGTCATAACTGGCTTTGGAAGTTAAATGCGGGTGAATACGGATAGGGCCGGCCTTGATATGGCCGCCGGGAGTTGTCTCAACGAAACGCTTTTCGCCGAATTCCTGAATAGCGTCACGCAAACGGAAATCCGCGTGAAGGGCTCTAGGGAAGAAAAGAAATGCCGCAAAAAAAACGGCGATGATTTTTTTCTGAATGGGCTTACTGCGAAACACTTGCGTCGATACTCCGGCTATCCGGTTCAGAAGCCGAAGGCTCGACCGGAGTTCCATTGTCATCAGGCGCGGCCACAGGCTCCGCCTTTTTCGCATCGACAATGCTGAGCGCGACTTCCTGCCCAGCATTAACATCACGCTCTTCGCCGGAAATCTCCGTCAAATGAGCCGTTCCCTGCTCAACTTTCAGCAGACCGCCGGTCTGGCTGCAGCTGAGGGTTACAGAAGCAGGGCCTGAAACTTCCGCTTCATTTCCACCGCAAGCAACCCGAACCTTCTCACCTTCACCGGCAGAAAGCGTGAACTGTCCTTCAAAAACCTCGAGAGTGGACTGTTCCTGAATTTCAGGCAGCGGCTCCCCGGAATCAACCAGCTTAACACTGCCGTCCGGCAACGTAATCAAAAGGCTTCCCTGGAAAGAATCAACAGCAATGGCAGCCGACGCGGAAGCAGGAAAAAATTGAAGGAAAGCAAACAACGCAAAAAGAACCGGAAACTGATTGTAATTTTTCATGGTTTCCCTTTTCTGCTCTTAAGATACATAGGGGCGAGTTTTACTCGCCCCTATGATAATTCAAACAGTCTTCTTTACAACCCTTTTTTAAAGATCAGATAGGCGCCTGCCAGTTACCCCAGTTAACATCCAGTTCCAGGCCAGTAACCGGACCACCCTCCATCACAAAAGAGATGGTCGTGATCTGAGTCGTATCGACTTCGTCAAAAGCGGTGATCGGAATGTTCCAACGCTTAGCCTGATCGACGATATCGGTCAGACGGACACGGTCTCTCTTGCCATTAATATCGGTCACTTCGATATAAATACTTGAGAGAGCGGTTCCATTATTATCAAGCTCTAACACCATGCCGCCGGAGAAGACCGAGGTCAGGTCAATGGTCTCAACCGTGCCGGTGGTAGCAGGATTGTCGTAGTTGATCGCAACACCGCCGAAGGCCTGAGGACCCGCAAGATTGAAGGTCAGAGTCGCCTGGGATTCGGACGTAATGTTGGTTTCAACACTGCTGCCGTCTGTGGCAAACGGAGTCAATTCAACCAAAGCGCCAGTGCTAGTCGTCGGAAGCTGGGTGATGCTAGGATTGCCGGCATCCGGAGAAAAGGAAGGCACAAAGGCGAACTTGCCCCAGTTGAACACAAGGCTCTTCCCGATGTTTTTGCCCGTCTCAAGGATAGCAATCGACGTAATCTTGGTGATATCGATTACGCCGGTGTTGATATCGGAAGAAACAATCTTGTAACGCTGTTCAGAGCTGGTAAGACCCGCAAGTTTGACTTGGTACTTCTTGCCGTTCACATCGGTGAACTCAAGAATCGCAGTGGTCAAACCATCTGGGCTGCTAAGACCCAGCACAAGACCGCTAGCAAAAGCGGAAGTGAAATCAATTGATTCAATGGTTCCAGTCGTCGCGGCATCATCATAGCTGAAGAACGCCCCGCCGAAGGAAGCCGCATTGTAAAGATTCATCGCAATGCTTCCAGCCGTCGCAGAAGTCATGGTCACGGTAGAATCGCTGAAATCAGCACTCGCAAAACCCGTGAGCACCGGCCGATAGCCGAGACTGTTCGTCGGAACCAGTGTGGTCGCAGGGTTTGTCGGATCACTGTTAATGGTCGGGGTGAACGCGAAATTCCCCCAGTTGTAGGTCAGCGTCTTCCCAATGTTTTTGCCCGTTTCAAGAAGAGCAATAGAAACAATGTGAGTGCTGTCAATCAACGCACCATCAAGATCTGAATTCAGAATCTTGTAACGCTGTTCTGAGCTGGTAAGACCCGCAAGCTTAACCTGATACTTCTTACCGGATGCATCCGTAAACTCAAGGATCGCGGTGGTTAAACCATTCGGGCTGCTCAAACCCAGCACAAGACCGCTGGAGAATACTGAAGTGAAATCAATCGATTCCGTAGTTCCCGTCGTGGACGCGTCATCATAATTGATGAAGGCGCCGCCGAAGGAAGCCGCGTTGTATAGATTGAAACCGATCGAACCCGCGGAGGCGGAAGTCGCGCTCACAGATGCGTCACTGAAATCGTTGCTGGCAAAACCCGTAAACGTGAGCCTGTTGCCGTTATGATCAACCGGCGCAGGCGTAGTCGCAGGATTTCCTGACGCAGGATTAATCGTAGGCGTGAAGGCAAAAAGACCCCAGTCCACATTCAAGTGCTTGCCCACAGCCTTGCCTTCAATCACAAGAGCCATCGACTGGATCTTGGTGATATCGATTTCGTTAAAGAGGCTGCCAAGAATCTTGTACTTCTGACCAAACGTGTCAATACCAGTCAACACAACCTTGTCGTGCTTGCCGGTGTTGTCCGTCAGATCAAGAGTAACGCTCGTGACACCATCCGGGCTGTCCAATTGAAGGACAAGACCATCCGGAAACAGCGAGCTGAAATTAATCGTTTCAATCGTGCTGGTGGTAGAAGCATCATCATAGTTGATGAAAGCCCCGCCAAAGGACGATTTGTTGTACTGATTTAAAGTAAGCGTCGCGAATGTCGGAGAAGCAAGGCTCACACTCACATCGCTAAAATCCTGGCTGGCAAAACCCGTCAGCGCCGGACGATTGCCGGTGCTGTCATTGGGAACAAATGTAATATCCGGGTTGCCGGTCGCGGGAGAAACAGGAGGAATGAAGTAGAAATTACCCCAATCCACGTTCAGATGCTTACCCACGGCCTTACCTTCAACGACAAGCGCGATCGACTGAATCTTGGTGATATCGATCTCGTCGAAAAGGCTGCTGAGAACTTTATATTTCTGACCAAAAGTATCAATGCCGGTCAGCACAATCTTGTCATGCTTGCCGGTATTATCAGTCAGATCAATTTCAACTGACGTGATACCGTCCGGGCTGTCCAACTGAAGGACAAGGCCATCCGGAAACAGCGAACTGAAATTAATCGTTTCAACTGTACCGGTCGTCGACGGGTTGTCATAATTCAGGAAAGCGCCGCCGAAAGAAGTCTTGTTGTACTGATTCAGCGCGATCTGAGCGAAGGTCTCAGAAAGGACGTTGACAGAAGCATCGCTGAAATCCTGGCTGGCAAAACCCGTCAACGCCGGACGATTGCCGGTGCTGTCATTGGGAACAAACGTAATATCCGGGTTGCCGGTCGCGGGAGAAACAGGAGGAATGAAAGCGAAATTCCCCCAGTCAATGTTCAGGTGCTTACCCACGGCCTGACCTTCAATCACAAGAGCCATCGACTGAATCTTAGTGACGTCGATCTCGTTGAAAAGACCGCCGACAATCTTGTATTTCTGACCGAACGTATCAATGCCGGAAATCTTCACTTTATCATGCTTGCCGGTATTGTCCGTCAGATCAAGCGTAACGCTGGTGATACCGTCCGGGCTGTCCAGCTGAAGGACAAGACCATCCGGGAACACTGAGCTGAAGTCAAAGGTTTCAACCGTACCCGTGGTCGACGGATCATCATAATTCAGGAACACGCCGCCGAAAGAACCTTTGTCATAAAGATTGGTGGTGACCTGAGCGAATGTCGTGGAAAGAACGTTCACAGAGGCTTCATCATAAATACCAGAACCCGTGCGCGCAAAAGCAGTCAACGCGGGACGGTTACCGTTGCTGTCGGTCGGAGTGTAGGTAATATCCGGGTTGCCGGTCGCGGGAGTCACGGAAGGAATATAGTAGAAATTCCCCCAGTCCACGTTCAGGTGCTTACCCACAGCTTTACCTTCAACGACAAGCGCGATCGACTGGATCTTGGTGATATCGATCTCATCGAAAAGGCTGCCGAGAACCTTGTATTTCTGACCAAAGGTATCAATGCCGGTCAGGCGAACTTTATCGTGCTTACCGGTGTTGTCGGTCACATCAATCACAACCGCGCTGATTCCATCCGGGCTATCCAACTGAAGGACAAGGCCCGTCGGAAACACGGAGCTGAAATCAATCGTTTCGACAGTACCCGTTGTTGACGGATTATCATAATTCAAGAACGCTCCGCCGAACGAAGAATTGTTGTAAAGAGTGGTGGTAATCTGCGAGAAGGTTTCAGAAAAAACATTCACATTTACTTCGCTGAAATCGGAGCTGGCAAAACCCGTGAGGGCCGGACGATTCCCCGTGCTGTCATTAGGAGCATAGGTAATGTCAGGATTGCCGGTCGCAGGAGACACAGGAGGAATGAAAGCGAAATTTCCCCAGTCAATGTTCAAGTGCTGATTGTTATGCGGTTTTTCAATCACAAGTGCGATCGACTGAACCTGAGTCGGATCCGCTTCATCAAACAAACTGGACGTAATCAGGTACTTATTACCCGTCGTGGTGATCCCTTTCAGGAAAACGACGTCCTTTTTACCGTTCTTGTCGGTGATCTCAAGCTTCACTTTGTCAATACCATCCGGGCTGTCAAGCTGAAGCACTAAGCCCGTCGGAAAAACCGAAGTGAAATCAATAGTTTCAACGGTGCCGGCAGTGCTCGGATTGTCATAATTCAGGAACACACCGCCGAACGCGTTTTCACCATAAAGATGCGTGGTGACCTGCGCGAAAGTCGTAGAAAGAACATCAACCGCGACTTCATCATACTGCCCAGGACCGCCAAAGCCAGTCAGCGCGGGACGGTTACCCAAGCTATCAGTCGGTGCATAGGTAATATCCGGATTGCCAGCGGCAGGGTCCAAAGTCGGATCAAAAGCCAAACCGCCGGTGTTGATTTCCATCGTCCCGGTAGCAGGCGTTTGAGAATCGAAAATAAAATTAATTTCCTTAATCTGAGACAAATCAATATTGGGGTTGTTCGCCAGAAGAGCCGTCTTCGGGATATCTTTCTGAACAAAGCTGGTAGAAAGATTCACGATGCGGACTTTCGCAACACGGTTGGCCGTATCTTTGAACTCCACAAAAAGACAGGTAATCGAAGTAGAGGCACAAGCCGTGTCAGTACGCTTCATTTCAAAGCTGTACTTGCTAAGGCTGCTCAGATCCACATAACCGGCAGAAGTATTGGCCCAGTTAATCTGAGTTCCAGCAAAACTTCCGCTGGCAGAAACGTTATAATTAATCGTGAAATTTGAAGAGCTGTTCTGAGTATTAGAAATCTGACCATCCGGGCTCTGTGAAGCAAAAGAAGTCAAGTGCGGAAGACCGGAGAAAACGGTCGGCGGATCGGAGCGGTACAGTTCAAGAAGAGCAGGATCCTGAGTTTCTTCCGCTTTGGCAATTTCATAAACCGTTTTCACGGACTGCTGAGCAGGATCATAATAATTCTCGATCGCCTGAATCAAATCCCCTGCCGCAACGATTTCGTGATTCCCGTAATTATCATAACGGACAACATTCGCGCTGCCATTATCATCCGGGCTGATTACATATTCCGTAACCTGATCAACGCCCTTCGCGTCCGCCTGAATCTGAGCTCCCTGATAGTCAGGCAAGCTGGGGTTAAGTTCAGTCTGTTTGTGCATAATCAGGCTGGCCGTTTCATTAAGCCACTTACCGAAAGCCGCTGTGACACTAAGTGAATTTTCTTCATGGCTGGTGAAAAGAAGAATCACGCCCTGGACAACCGCAAGGCCGTATTCCCAGGCCTGACTGGCAAGAGACGCCAGATTAGAAGCCGTGATTTTTTCGACAACAGAAACCGCGAAACCCTTGGCTTGGTTCAGATATTCAAGAGCCTTATCAAAAGGGCTGGCCTGAACGGGGGCTGAAGAATCTTCGGATTCTTCATTAAGAACAGAATCTTCTTCTTCAACACTGTCTTCATCTTCCTGAGTCGACGCAATGTCGGAGGGGGTCAAAGCATTCGACGAAAGAAAGTCAGTGCTGGAAACAGGAACTTCGGACTGGGCAGCATTCTGCTGAGCCAGCTCCGCCTGCTGTTGTTCAAGTGTTTGAACAGCCGCGGGATTTTGAGTGTCAGCCGGGTTGGCTGACAATGCGGCAAAAGAAGCAGGAATGATTTGATTCTGAAGAAAACAAGTTACCACCGCAACTGCGACATACTGATTAAATTTCTTTAACGTTTTTTGGTACATTTTTTAAATCCTCCCCCGAGAAATTTTTGTTGAAGATGGAAAAGTTTAACCCTTCCTTAATAGATTGTCAAGATACGTAAGTCATTTATTTGTAAATAATTAAATCTTATTAAAATGTATAAAAAATTATCTTAAAATAAAATTATTAATCAATTTTAATCAAGCTGGAGCATTAACATTCTTTTAACATCTAGAGGGGCTAAAACGGCCTTTTGGATGGAAATTGCCCGGAGCCAGACTTGAACTGGCACAGGAGTTTAACCTCCCGACGGATTTTAAGTCCGTTGCGTCTGCCGATTCCGCCATCCGGGC
>CAYLPP010000024.1:0-16673 GCA_964385615.1 uncultured bacterium
CCAGAGAGAGTCATTAAATGAGAGGTGTCAGTATTTCTTCCGTCATAAGTTAGCGCGCTGTCCATAAAAACAGCGTCCTTAATATCGTCGAATCTACGCTGATACATTCTCTCGATATACCTTTTCGTTGTTCCGTTGATCGTTCTTTTTACGACGAAATAAACCGCGTCGTCAGTTCCTTCTGGGACAGAACAGACTTGCTCAACCGTAGCGTCTTGAAAGTCGTGCCGGTGCCAAGCGAGCATTTGGTGTTCTTTTATGTAAGTGCAGCCGAGCAAAACTCCGTCGGTCCGGACTACCCATATAATCGAGTGAGGGATTTGCTGAAAAGCCCAATCTCGAATTGTTTTTCCGTCGAAAAGGTGCGCCGAAAAAATAGTGAGGTCGTTTCCTTTGTATCCGTCCGCCGCGAATTCGTAAGCCAGGTCGCGGACGATAGAGCCGCGAGCCTGAACATAAAGCGCCGTTCCGCCTACGACGATAGGCGGGAGTTTGCTTGAGCCGTTATATCCATGCTGGACCGGATTTATTTCACCAGGTTTCAAAATCCCAGAAACGTCGCCTTGGACTTCCCACTCTCCGCTTGAGGTAAAAACAATCAATGTCCCAAGATCGAGGTAATGCCGAATTTGGTTTACTTGCCGGCCAGGAAGGTTCCATGTAACAGGGTCGTCAGCTTGAAGTGGAGAACGGATTGAAAAGTTTTTTCTGTCTCCAGAACGAGAAGCAAAATTCTTTTCCGTATCATTGTTTTGGTTTCCATAAAGTTGCCGACCTTGATAAATCCCTGTAACGGCAGGATAGTTTCCGGTTCCGTTAAAAGGCTTTCTTGGCTCAGGCGGAGTTTCCTGGGTGTCCGGAGTTACGCTATTATCGTCGCTGTAAGAAGTGGAGCCGGCAATCCCTATAAATCCATAAACTCCGTTCACTTCTCGATAAACATTGTATTCCCCTGCGCCGTCAACAACGGACCAGCTTAAAGTGTGCGGAGCTGAAGTCGAAGGAGCTGCCGCGGCCGTCAAAACAACCGAAACTCGATTCGCTGTCCCGCCAGAAGAATAGGCAGTATAACTTGTGGTGTTTATACCTTTCAGTTCAAAAGTGTTCGCCGCGACGTTTGCAATCACAAACTCAAGCCCGTTCAACTCTGTCATTCCGACAACTCCGGAAATGTAAACGATATCGCCGTTAGCGAATCCGTGGGCAGCGGAAGTCACAACGCCAGGGTTCGCTTGCGTAATCCCTGTGATAGTTCGAGTCGTGGTATTGAGTCCGCCAAGAGATTCTTCAAAAGTTTCAGCGTCAACGGCTGTAATTTTATAACGGTAAGTAAGCGCGCCGGCGCCGCCAGCGCTTCCTGAGCAACCTGTGGGCTGTGTCATGCCTGGGGCGTAAGAAATTACTGTCAGCGCCCAGCTTGTATGACCAGAGCGCGTAAGTTCTCTTGGTGCGTAAGTCGGGTGCGTAATCGTTATAACGTCCGCAGACTGAACGATATTCAAATCCTGAAGATCGGCCTCAGCGTAAGGCGTGGTTATTTGATAGACTCGCTGGGCGGTTCCGCCTGAAGTGTAAGAGCCTATGCTAGTCGTGTTAAAATTTACACCATCCATAGTTTGAAGTTCGAAAGTATTCGCCCCGCCATTTACGTTAGCAACTTTAAAATTTCGACCATTGACGTAATTCGCCATAGCTCCGACAACGCCGCTTATATAAACTTCATCCCCGTTTGACGGGTCAGTTCCGGTGTATGTAACGACGCCAGGGTTTGCGTTACTTATACCGGTGATCGTGAGAGTTAAATCGTAAAGCGCCGAGCCGTCGCGAATGACGCGCATATACAGATCGCCAAATTCTAAAACGTATGTTTGTTCCGTATTAAAAACAAAAGGAATTAGTTTTACGGTCTTTGAAGAATCTTCAACCTCAGAAATAAACTGAGTTCCAGGGCGGTTCGCAGCTCCGCCGTGACGCATGGTAAAAAAATTACGCATGGTCTTTAGACCTGTGGCGTATTTAGACTGATCTGTGCGCGCGTAAAGAGAAGGCGTTAGCTCTCCCCCAGAGAAAGCTCTCTGAATTACAGTTGTCATTCGTCTTCCCCGTAGAGCTTTTTGCTGGCCTTTTCTTTTTCTTCAACCAGACAAAGCTCTGTAATTTGAAGGCTCATATCTTTCTTGTCTCCGGATTTTTCTTTACGGAGATTGGCGCCGGTCACTTCAACCTCAGCCATAATCATCATCTTTTCGCCCAGCTTAGGAAGGTCCTTAATTCCCAGCTTTTCAATCGCAATGTTATCCAGATGAATGTTTAAACCGTATGGATATTCAGGCTGCTCGCCCATGACTTCAAAACTTTTCTCTCGCTTCTTGCGATCAGCTTCCGTGAGTTTCATGCTTACCATTTTTTCCATAACTATCCCCTGTCTTGGATGAATTCAGAATCCGGAAGCGAGTCCGGCTGTTCTTCATTCAGCGCATTATTTTCAGCTTTGGTTTTCATCATCATATATTTTTTAAGCGCAGCTTCCCCCAGCTTAAAAGGGTCGCCGCCTGTAACTCTGGTGGCGATATAAGCTGCCAGAAGAAAAGACAAGGCGTTCTGAAGGTCAATCGGCCATTTTGAAATATCAGTTTCTTTGTAGGTGTATTCCCCAATAGCGTTCGCCTGGTCTGTAAAAATCAAACGGCCGGTCGCGTCACGCCCTATCCGCATAGGAACGCGGGTTTCTCTGCGATCATTACGGACTCCGGACTGAATCTTTCGGAACATCATGCAATCGGAAGGGTATCGGTATGAATAATCCCATTCGTCATTGGGAGATTGTTCAACTTCGGCGAGCGCCGCGATAGTCGTTGTGAACGGGTGCGCGAAGTCTCTTAAAACTTCGTCGCGAGCCGGCTCGTAAAACCGGCGACAGGCAGCAGCTTCAGAGCTTGCGTCGGTCATAAGATTTGAAATTTCCTTTGAGCTTCCTAAATGGGAAAGCGCTCTATTGCAAATCTCAGCAGGTGAAGACATTTTTAGTTTCCTTTCGATTGACCATGAATAAGCTCCCTGATTCTCGAAGGGTCGAAATTAGGATTATCCGGACGGCCCTGAACGAACCTCGTACCGAGAACTTCAGTGTGGTGCAAATCTGAATTTGTCATAAAACCTTGGGTGTATTCGCCGAGTTTAGTCAATCGCACAATCGCGTCATTTGTCCGAATATAAAAAGCAAAAACTGAAAGAAGGAGGCCGCTTATCATCACAAGTTCAGGGACGCGGAATCCGAGAATTTTTTTCTCACCTCCACGAATGAGCTTTGCAAGATTTTCAAGGTCCCTATCTGTAAGCATTGATTTCCGCCTTTCTTCTTCGGGATATCCCATTTAACGCCGCCTCCTTCGGAGTATTACGCCAAAGCCAGAAACAACAACCGCCACGACGCCATTGTTTAAATAAAGCTGTCCACTTCTTACTTCTACCGCCCAAACGTCGGCGGTAGTTACGTCGTCGAGGCTCAAAACGTCGTCGCGGACCGTTGCCGTTGCTTCAACCCTAAGCTGGCCCGTATCAATATAAATTTCGTAGTGCTGCCCAGGAACGTCTTTGTCTTCGACGACAATATCAGCGCTCACTCCAAGCGCCGTCGTCGTAAACTTTAATTGCGAATCGTCAACTTGCAACGCCCATTTATCAGCCGTCGATCGGTCCTGAAGGACATATTCATTTGCCATTTACTTCCCCAGGATTGCCCTGATTATTCCTTTCGCAGCATACAAAAAGTGATCGAATACTGCCTTGAAAAAAACCGCTACATGCCAAAGTATTTGCCGGAACCTTGTCATTTTCTTTCTCAAGCATCTGCGTTTCCTGCGTAAATTTTATTTTTAATGGCTGTCTTCAACTGAGATGCCGTTCTGTCTGGCGTGGCCGGAAGTGTCGCTACCCGCGTTTTTAAATCGGCCAAATTCGTTGCGGCGGCGACTTCAGACTTGAATGAGGCGAGCCAGCCGCGCAGCAAGTTCATTTCTTCCATGATAACCAAAAGCGCAGCCCTAAGCCGGACGCCTTCAGGAGAAAGTTCGTCAACTGAGTTTTTAGCGCCGGCTCTTGAAGCAGCCAGAAGATCGGCCTGAATCTGAGCCGCCCAAGCGTCGTCAACGTCAACTTTCTCCTGCGGTGACATTTCAGCCGGGAAGCCGTTTATCATCTTGAGGTATCTTTGATCTACTGTTTTAAGTAAGGTGCGGATTGCGGTATCCTGAGCCTCGGAAATGTTCTGGCCGTTGTCGTACCACTCGCAACCCTTAATTGGGTTGCCACGCAAGGAGAAGTTGGTCACCTTCCCGTTGCCGTCTGAGCAAACGGAAATCCCAGCATAGGCTTTTGTTGAGGCTAGAATCAGAATCAAGAATAGTAGTTTTTTCATAGTCCCTTTCATAAAGGTAATCCTCCACCGAACATTACGGGGGGGCCGTCAGAACTGCCTACAGCCCCGGTTACGGTTCCGTCACGATCATTTCCAGACAAATCTTGTTCGGTTCCAGAGTCCGTTGTCCAACCAGGATAAAATAATTGGTAATTACCAACACTACCTGGCTTCCAAAGAGATTCGTATGCTTCAGTTTGGGTTAATTGAGTGGCTGTTAATTGTATATAGGCCATTAGTCCAGAATAATCGACAGTCCCAGTAAGAGACTCGCCCGCCCTAAAATCAGCATCGGATAGAGTATCGATAGCAGTTGTTGGATTTGTGAATGACGGTGATCTTAGCGTAAAATCTAAATTTACTTTTCTATCCCCGTTTGTTTGTGATGCGCCAAGAGTGTAAGCAAAGGAGTGCCAAGCAGAGTCGCCAAAACCACTTCCGGTACTCCAAATACGAGATTGGTTATGCCTCCCCCAAGCAACACCAGACTCTATTGCAAATGTATCTGACCTGCCAGCGTTCAAACCTGAAGAATCTCCCCATGCCACCAACTGACCATTTGATGCACTTAATGAATTTTTAAACCATCCCATTATTGTTCTAGCACCAGTTCCTGTTACTCCCTTGTATCCACTTGGCGATATTTTGTCATTTGTTCCGTCAAAGCTTGAGCTAGAGCCACCAGCCCCAAAACACACCTGCGGAATCAGAAGAAGGATTGCGAGGAATTTAAGTAGTTTCATCATGCCCTCGGAATTTCCACGCCAAAACCAATGGCGTAAGCATCTGCCGCCATATCATCTGTCCCTGCGGTTCCATCACCATCACGGCAGAAAGTCCCAGTTACGAGGTCATTTGCCGCCCAACCAAGATTCGCCAAAGTCTCAGTCCAAGTTGTGACTGTGATTAGTTTTGTGGTTCCCTGAACTGCGTCAGAGGAGGCAGATTCGGTGGTTAAGGTGTCATCCCAAGTCTCGCCTTCGGTATCTCCCGAAGTGTGTCTAAAATCCCAGACAACCGAGCCGCTTGTAGCGGTTGAATACCACAACGCTCTGAAAGTAATTGTGCTTCCAGATTCAACGTCAGAAGGGACTTTAAATGTTACGGAACGGCACTCATCTGTTCCTGAGTCAAAGAGAACTGCAAGCTGATCGACGTTTGTTCCTGCGTCTTTTGAGATCGGAGGAATGGAGTCAGCGGCTTGAAGGGGGAGCGTTGCAGAAGCGGGCCAGTAATATTCTTTTACTGAATTTGTGTCAGAGCCAGCCCCAAGAGTTTCAATCTTATCCCGCACCGCATCTTTAGTCGGCACGGTGTTGTCCCCGTTCCAGCCCGTAGCGTCATAAACTTCAGTAGCTACGCTTAGAGAGTTCATCGTAAAATCGCCAGTATCTAAAACTTCTGCCGCACCGATTGAATCATTCGGAAGCACAATCTCAGAATCACCAGTCCCATCAGTCGTGAAAGTGTGATCGGTAATATCAGCGGAGCCATAATCCATATCCACGGCACCAACGCCATCCAGAAGGTCAATGTTTACCGTTCCAGAAGTGAAAGTGGTCGCTGAAGAAGTTCCAAGCACCCAGCCTGTGACGGTTAAATTGTCATCAATCGTCGGACTCGCCCACGTTCCGCCAAGCTCACCTTGTGGCGTATCTCCACCGTCAAAATCAAAATCAGCGCCTGTGAGAGTTAATCCGTCACCAGCCGTATAAAGGCCATCTGCTGTTATGTCTGAACCTGTGAGCGTAAGATTGATCGTTGTGGTGTCTGATACCGTAGTAGATTCAGAGCCACCGCCGCCGCCGTCACCTTGGAGCGCCCAAGTATTCGCGCTTTCGCACAAGAAGAATCTTTGCCCCGTCGTGGCGTCGGTATCCATATAAGCGTCACCAACTTCACAAGTTCCTGGCAACGTCCCGCTGTTCGGAATCTGAAAGACGCCGCCTCCAAAGTCAAAATCCCCCGTACCCGTGAAGTTCATATTTTCGATAAGCTCAGACTCACCAACGGAGTCCGCGGCCATATCTGTAGCGTCGATACAACCGGTGCATGTCACGCCTTCTTCTTCGAGGTCTGCTGAAATATCCGTTCCGGCATTTTGTTCCACAATCGAGGAATCGACGAGATTATCGTCCGTGGCGTCGCCGGCAAGCCGGTCAGGGTCAATGTCATTCGAGGTCGCAGATTCATAAACGGCAGAAATGTCGTCGCAGTTTCCTTCGCCGTCAAGATAGGTAGTGGTTCCGGTGCAGATCGTGTTTGCGTTTGTGTCTGTATCGACAACCGTAGTCGCAATAGTTATGGTGTCAGTTCCAGCAACGCCTGTGATTGTGATACCGGTTCCTCCGGTAAGCGTAAGAGTGTCTGTGGCTGAGTCTGCAACCGGAGAGGTTCCGGAGCTGGTCGCTATTGTCTCAAAAAGATTCTGGATTTCGTTCGTGGTAGAGCCGTCAACTTCAGCCGTCAAAACAGCGAAGCAGCCTTCGACCGCGCCGGAAGCGTCAACTCCAAGCGGAGAGTTCCCAGCGCCGCAGTTTGCGCCATTCGCTGCCAGGGCGGTAGCGGTCGTGGCGTTTCCGGTCGTGTTTAATTTTCTCCACTCAGCAGCGGTATCGCAATCGCCGGCCGTGGGTTCGCACTTATAAAAAGTGTCGGCGTCGTTCTCGTAGCAGAGGTCAGTCACCTTGCCGTCGGTAAGAGCTGTGCAATCCGTGGCGTCTTCGCGGTATCTCCAAAGATAGAACGCTCCTGCTTCAGAAGGATAGAAGCTGAGGCAGAACAGAGCTATCGCGGCGCATGCAAGGAGCTTTTTCATTGGTCCCTTACAGCGCCGAGATTCTGGCTTTGGTTTGCTTGATCGTTTCTTCGAGATTTTTCAAGTCAGCTTCTCTCTCAGAAATTTTTGAGTTAAGAGCTGCAATCTCAGAGTTCTTTTCAGAGATAGTGGCGCTGAGTTTTGCCACTTTACCCTCAGCTTCAGCAATCATCTTTCCGGCTTCGCTTTTCGCTCCGGAAACGATAAGCTGATATTTTTCTTCGCCGGCCTTTTTGGTTTGTTCGGCCTGAGTTTCATAGGCGCGAAGTTTACCTTCAGCCGTTTGAATATTTTCTTTCAAAAGCGTAAGAGCGCTTTCAGCTTCACCGGCGCTTTTAACCGCGATATCTTTCTTTGACTTTGCCTCAGAAATAGCTTGCTCCAAACTTCCGAGACTTTCCAAGAATTCAATCGCTTCAATAAGCGGCCGGATTTTATTTCCGAAGTTCTTTAACTGCTCTGCTGCGTTAATTGCCGACATGATTACCTCACCTTCTTCAGAAGGACGTTTACGTTAATCGAAACGCCACCGCCGCCGCCTGAAGTTACGGGGCGTATATAGCGCGTAAGCTCCGCGATCATTTCGATAGAACCGGAGGTTTTACTGATTGCGTTTCCTTGAGGGTCCGTCAGCGTAACCCAATTTGAGCCGTCATTGGAACCTTGAAGAACGACAGTCGCAGTTCCGAAAGTTCCGGAAAATTGAACGCTTCTGTCTGAAGAACCAGGCATTTCGATAGCAACGCCGGTATCAGCGTCGCCCATTGCCGCCCAGGTGACAACATGGGAATCTTCTCCCCAGGCCGGCACTCTTGCTACGGTGTTAGAAATTGTCGCCATTTTTTACTCCTTAGATCAGGTCTTCGTCGCCGCTTGAAGCCTGTCCAGTAGGTGCTTCGGTTTCAGGGTTATCCGCCTTTGAAGCGGCAAGCGCGGCTTCGGCCTGGTGCTGCTCAATGCTTTTATGCTTCGCCTGATTGCGTTCCTCAACTTCGTGAAGCGTACCAGGCGTGATAGGGGTTTTCGGAATCGAAACTTCTGGAACGGAGGGGTCCACTTTCTTCATCCAGTTTTTAGAGAATTGCTGTTCCGGTGTGATAATTGTTCCGTCAGCTTTCTTGTAAGAACGAAGAACAAAAACATCACCAGGATAGCGGCGTCTGTGGTCGTGAAACCCTACCTGTGTGGCTGTTACTTTCATGGAAAAATCCTCCATTTAAAAGGTTAAGCTGTTCCCGCCAGCCTGATTGCTCAGGCCAGCGGGAAGCAGCAGAGATTACGAAATTACGATACCGTCAGGGTAAGTCGCGGACGCCTGAGCGAAAGACAGCGGAACAAGGTGCGCGCTAACCGTGATTGTCGGCGTGGTGCCGGTCACATCATAGCGAACCCCAAGATACCGTTCGCTTTCGGACAGAGCCGTGGGCGGAATCGGAATATAGAAAACGAAACCCGCCACAAGCAAGTCGGCGTCCTGAGCCGGAGCCGTGGGAGTCCCAGATTCAAACACGCGGCGACCGATAAGCTGGCGCCCAGCGTTTTGAGCAGCTGCGGAAGCGTACTCAACTTCAAAAGTATAGTCTTCGTCACCGGTCGTCTGGTCAGCCGCGACTTCGACGGAAAACATCACCGCCATAGGCTCGCCGTTTCCGATCGAGCGATCAACGCTAAGGTCGATTACGTTTGTTCCAACTGCGTCAGCGGTAATTGCCTGAGAGTCGGAGAATTGATTATGCGCGTCAAGAAACATGGTAGTTCTCCTTTTTGGCCTATCACCGGTAGTCTTGCGGACCTACCGGCGGCCCGTTTAGTTTATGTTTAAGAAACAGTCGCTTCGGTTTCGATAAGGGCGTCCACAAGGCGAATCGGAATCCCGCGGAAAGAAGCCTGGCGCTTTCCGTCAACCGTGTCCCATGTCAGACCGCCGCCGGTGATAACGTCGTCGCGGCGCTGAATGTCAAGCATTTGCAAGCAGGACCGGTTCATATAGAAAACAGGACGGCCCATTGCAAGCTGCGGAATACGGTGAATCGCTTTAATCATAAGCTCGATCAAATCGGCAGCCGAGGATTTCGCGACGAGGTTTGAAATGTCGATATTGCAAATACGGACCGCATAGCGCCAATCTTTAAGCGCAATGCCGGCTTTCCATTGCCAATGGTCCTGGTACGCGCGCATACGGTTTCCGGCGATACCCGCGGTAACTTCAACCGTAACAAGGCCGAGGTCTTCATGCGTCAGACCGGCTTTGGAGCCTTTGGGGAAAATACCATAAACAGAGTTCGCGCCCCAGACAACCAGCCAAACAGAGCTGTTATCAGAGCCGGAACCGCTGCCAGAAAGGACGTTCTGGCCGTTTGCAGCCGTAAGCGAAGAATAGCGAGTCGCAAGGCCGGTGAATTCTTCAGGAGCCGTCCCGCTGTTTCCGTAGAAAAGCGTCGAGGCCATTTCCTGGTTCATGGCTTCAATGAAGGCATACGCTTCCGAAAGGCGGAATTCAGCAGTATTGCCGTTGAGCATTGCGAGGTCTTTATCAACTTCCGACCAGGCTTCAAGCATACCGCATTGTTCGTCAATCTGCGCGGTCGTGCTTTTCGACGGAGCGACGCCTTGGTTCAGCAAGCGCCACGCAACCGTGGGCAAGCCGGTACGGACAGTCACACGCTCACCGGTAGGAAGATTGCCTTCCTTCCAAAGCATGTCCGTCAAAATTTCATTGGTCAGGGAAAGCAGTTCAGCAATTACGGGAACCTTTCCGTCTGGGTCAAGACGTTTCGCCCAATCCGTAAGGGTTAAAACCGTTGCGCCTAATGTTGCCATTGTAATTCTCCTTTAGTTAAGATTCTGGTGTCTGATCGTAGAGTTTACTTGCGGCGCTAACTTCAGGTTTTGCTCCCTGAGCGTTCGCGATCACAAGCTGTTCGGGAGTCATGGACTTCCCGATTTTTTTCACAAAGCGCACTACGGCAGGATGATTTCCGAGGCCGGTGTTTTCAAGATACTTTTTGAATTCATCATCCCCGAAACGATCGAATACTTTTTTAACGACAACCGAGGTTTCCTTGAGGTTATCGCCTCCGAGTTCCTTATCGTTCTTTACGTCGTCCAGCCACTTGTCTTTTGCCTTCTCAACCGCCTCAGCTTGCGCTGTTTTCTGGGCAGCTTCTCGCTCTACGAGAGCCTGGGTAAGTTCTTTGGAGAGCTTCTTCTCGTTCGCAAACGAAATTAGCTCGTCAACTTCCTCAGCGCTCAACGGCGACTTTTCATCAATCTTCAAATCTGTTTTTGCAAGGGGTTTTGCTTCTGCGGCTGCCTTGTCGTCAGCGGCCTTCTTATCGGCGGCAGCTTTATCGTCTGCGGCTTTTTTATCAGCAGCGGCCTTATCATCAGCGGCCTTCTGGTCCGCGGCGGCCTTATCTGCGGCAGCTTGTTTTTCGGCGTCAGTTTGCTGTGCGCCTTGCTGGATTGCGTTCTTTTCTGCTTCTGAAACCTGAGTTCCAGCAGCGGCTTCTTTGGCGGGTGCGCCGGCAGCGGTCGTCATTGTGTTTCTCCTTCTGTTTTAAGTTCGTTTTCTTCTTTTTGTTTTTCTGCGTCCCACTTATTTTCTTTCATCATCTGAACAAAAGCGTCTGGGCTTGCGTCGCAAATTTCAGCCAGGATAATCTGTCCAAACTCCTGCCGTCCGGCGAGCCTATGAATCTCAGCGCTTCCTACCCATATCGAAGCGAATACGTTTGCATATTCCAGCTTCTTCCAAATATAACGACGGAATTGCGGTAAGGTTAATAAAAAACGCATATCGTCTTCTTCCTGCATGGTGCGAAAGCGTTCAGCTTTTTTCGCGTCTTTAACTTGCTTAGGGTCGCCAGCGTTCCGGACAAGAGGTTTTTGTTCAGACATTACGCAGCCCCCTGAGTTTGGAGAATCCGTTTCAAGGCGCTATCGTCTTCGAGTTTTGCGTTTGCCAAGTCTTTCGCGACTTTAGCGCCACCTTGAATTTGTTCGGCTGCTGCGGCTTGCTGCTGGACTTGAGCTTCGGCGGCCATCATTTTGTCAACTTCCTCGTCAGAGCGAATAATCTTCGGGTTCACTCCGGAGCGCTCGCCGTAATCGTCAATGACTTCATCCCAGCGGACTTTCTTCGCAGCGCGCGCGTCAAGAGAAGCCACTTGTCCGGCGAAGCTGGAAAATCTCTCAAGCGTCGAAACGCCGATAAGTTTCTGCGCCTGAGCCATGACGGAAATATATTCAACCTTCAGGTCTTGCCCGTCGAGTTCCGGAGGCGGAGGCGGAAGCAATCCCTGGCCGGCCATGTATTCATAAGCCAGGTCGATAAGAGGGTCCAGCATGTCCTGGTTTGTTTGTTCGAGAACCGGTCCCAGCGCCAGAAGTTTTTCTTCCTTGCGTTCGTCAATCTCGCGCGCGGTAATCTCGCGCCGGTCCGTCTGGGCCAGCATGAGGAACAGGTCCTCATAATAGGCGCGCTTGATAATATGCCGAATCTCCTGAATATCATTCGTCAGCGCAGCGAGGTCGAGCCGGATATCGAAAGCGCGGCGGAATCCTTTTGTGCCGTCGCGTTCGTCCGTGTATGTAATATCGCCAGGAAGAATCGAGGCGCGGACGTTCCGCATTGCCGTCGGTCCAACCATTGCCGGTTTCACGGTTTGTTCGAGGCCCTGGGCTTTGCGCTTCTGTTCGGATTGAAGCTGCTTTACGTCGCCAAGTGCCGTCATTCCTGGGCAATCTGTCCCGTAAACGTCGCCGAAGGTCGTATCCCACCGAGGACAAAGGACAGGGAAAAGGTCGCGGCCGGACTCCCGCAGGAATCGGTTAAAGTCAGGCTTGAGCTGATTCTGATTGCTCGAAAGCTCAAAATAATGCTCCGAGTATTTTTTGAATTTATTGTGAGACTTGTTCGGGTCCCATTCGTCGTTCGGCTGAACCAAGTGAGCAACGTCAATCCATGTCTCGTACATGGACCGGTCCCACAAATTTTTTACCGTTTCCGAGAAGTGTTCCCACATTGGCCGGCCTGTTTTTGCGTCATACTGCCCAAACATCATCACAAGCTGCCGGACGGTCATTCTCAGCTCGCGGGAGAATACGCGGACACGGCCTTTCTCGTCCGTGGAAATGCAGTAGCTTCCGGTAGGAAAAACGTAAGAGTGAAGTACGTTCTGAAAGTCTTCGTCAACGAAAAGGCAGCCGGTCGCAAAATTACCCATGTCGCCATAGACGTTCGGTAACGACTGATAGATATTCGACCGGAGAAACATTGTGGACATGAGCTGCGTTACAAGGTGAAGCCAATCTTTGATCGGACCGAATTCTGCCATATCCGTATCTGGCAGCGAAAGCCGAAACCAGGGTCGTGCGGGAGAAGTGAGGCCAGCCACCATGCCGGAACGGAGGGTCCGCGAGGCGAGTGTTGCGGTCGAGTCTATGATTTTCTGGTTCCGGCGGTCGCCTTTATTCTGGTCAGTAATAGAAAATCTGGCGCGCCTGGGAAGGATAAAATCGCTCAGGTCCCGCCAATGAGGAACGAAGCTCGATCTTTCGTCTTCGAGCTGGCCTTTTAACTTTAGGAGTCTCTGGTGTTTTGTCTCAGGCATTATACACCGAGCGCCTTTTTATCGCCGGTCTGTGCGCCGGCGTCAGGAATTCCGAGGCTTCCGGTAATGATCGTATCTCTACGGCCACTTCCAGCTGCGGCCTTGTCTCTCTGGCGCTGTCTTGCGGTTTCTCTGGCTTCAGCGCTGTCTTTCGGCTCTTGAGCCTGGCGCTGCTTGAGCTGTTCTTCCAAACTTTTTTGCCGATTTTCCGCGGCTGCTGCGGCGGCCTTTCCCTGCTTTTCTGCTTTATTGGCGGAGGAAACACTTGCGGCGGTAGCGGCTGCGGCAGCTCCAAGCACAAGTGCAGTAGTGAGGAAACCCATGTTAAATCTCCTTTGTCTGAGGACGCTTATTCGAGTTTTGTTCTGCCATAGTAGCCCAGCGACAGTTTCCAGGCTCGTAATCGCCGTCATTGTCGATTCTGTCTATGGTTAGAGAGGCTGGCCTCGGCCCCATATCTGAATAGAAATTTTGAAAATCTCGCCACCTATCGCATACTTTTATCCCGCGGCCGCCATAGTATTTCCAGGCTTCAGATTTTGGATTTGTGCAACGCTGAACCATTCCATCCCAAACTAAATACTCAGGCGTTCTTGAAAGACCGTGTGTTGTTACTTTTTCTCTGTGAAGACAACCGCAGGAAAGAGTCATTCCTCTTAGGAAATGATTGGCTCTCAGGATTTTAGATTGTCCGCAATCGCACCTGCAAAGCCAATAGGAGTGCTTATCTGTTTGCCTGGCCAGGCTCAAAACAGTAAGACGGCCGAATTTATGTCCGGAAAGCTGCAACTTTTTCAATCAAATCTCCAAGAGAAAATTTTTCTCTTTAAGTTTAAAACCAGCCCTGAGAAGAAAATCATCCTTAACCGGTGAAACAGTTTCTAGTGTAAAGATAAGCCAATTCGCGCTTCCTTTGCCGATTTTAAGGTATTCGCTAAAAAGCGACATTCCAGCACGACAATTCCTGAATTCTTCTTTTACCCAGAAGAAAATTTCTATCAGCGTTTGAATCGCCGGATTGAACGCATGTGCCGAATACATGCCGGCAATGAAGCCTATTCCTTCCGGTATTCCTTCTGCGTTAAAATTTTCGGCTACCAAAACGATATGGTTTAGAATTAAATTTTCAAAATTCTTCCGGATATAGGTTTCGTCCTCTGGAAACAGGTTATATTTATTCTGAGAAAAGGCTGCGAATTTACGCAGTTCCGGTATCATCCAGGTAACGTCTTCCGGCTTTGCGGTCCGTATTTTTATGTCCATTTTAAGCTCCTATTCTCTTGAGGCGAACGGGTCCCACTCAGATTTTAGCTGCTCGCCTTTTTGGGCTTCTTGTCTTTTCGGGTCGAAAGGTTCGTATTCAGAGTCCATTTTTTTCTGAGCCGGTTCAAACGGTCCGCCTGGGAGATTATGAATTTCTCCGGTCGCGTCCGGTTCCGCGAAGGTCAGCGCCAGCGCGTCGGCGAAGTTCGGGCTGCGTCCGAGCCGGTCCTTGATCTGGTCTTTTGCTTCCAGCCAGAACACGCCCTCTTTGTAGCAATAAGTCGGGGTCGTCAGTTCGGCGACGAGTTCCGGAATGTTCGGGAGGCAACCGCCACGGCGAATCCAGTTCACCATTTCAATCCACATTTCGGCGCGCCGGTTTTTATACCGCGGGTCGATTGCTTTGCCGTGGAACATGACTCCGCGCGGACCGTGGCCGGATGATCTCATAACGTCGATTGCGCCATGCGCCCAGCCAACGGTATCGTCGAACGCTTCCCAATTACTTCCCCATTGCTGTTTTGCCTTCATCACGCGGTTTGCAATTTCGACTGAGGGAGCTGAATCGCGCGCGTGGCGCATATCCGCCGGTCGGAAGGCGACGAGGCCCTGGCGCGGGAAGATCACGGTAAGGTCGTCACCGAAACGGGCAACGTCAACGCCGAGCCGTTTTTGCGCCCAGGAGTAAACGTCTTCCCGATAGGTTAGCCGCATGGCTGCGTTCACTTCATCCGGACCGATCAGGGTGTTAATCGACGACGGCGGGAATTTCCCGAATACGTTCACCAATACCCAGGGGTTATCCTTGCCGTACTTGTCGATCTGGTCCTTCGCCCATTGCAACGACACTCTTGGGGTCCGCTTCGGGTCGTTCGGGTCCGAGGTAATTTCGACCATGTGCCACAAATGCCGTTCGTTCGTGCAAGCGCGGTAGAGAGGTCCTTCCAAGTGCGTCGGGTTTCCGCCCATGAGAATCTTCGTTTCGATACCGGTAGCCAGGCCACCTTCGGCGGCAGCCATAACCGCGTCAGGAATACCGCCGACTTCATCCAGAATAAAAAGCAGATAGTCCGCATGCAAGCCGGCGAGCGTGTCCGCTTGCTGTTCTTTATCAGCCGACTTACTCCAAGTTCGAGCCGACATCCACCAGGTTTCAGGGTGATCGTTTGCGAAAATGCGGGTTTTCGTCCAGGTGAAACTCTCCGTGAGGAATTCCGATTTTTTCTGCCATTTCGACATTTCGGACCAGAGGTTATCCGAAAGGTTCTCTTTTGTAATCGAGGTCGCTGCTATTTTCGGGTGTGGCCGCGTAGCGAGGAAGTTCCAGGCGCACCAGGCTTCGACCGCGGTTTTCCCAGGGCCTTTGCAAGCCTTCATGCCGATACGGTTCTTGAACGGGAAATTTTCGAGGATATCTTTCTGCCATTCGTCCGGCTCGACGCCGAAACATTCCCGCACGAATTTCACCGGATACAGACGCCACTCGCGCAGCTTCTCGATCACGGCCGGATTCATTTCGGGTCCCTGTGCGTTCCCATTAAAAAGCCTGTCTCATAAACTAATCCCTTCCTGCAATCAGGACATTCCGCCACCGAATACATTTCAAACCGGCGCTTGCGCTTGCAATAAAGCACCGAAAGAATTCTCACGCGAAGCGCCGTATAATGCGCCGTCCCGAAACACCTCTCGCATGCCAGCACCGTCGATTCAATCATTTCGCGCGTAGCGTCATTCAAATTTTTTCCCATACGGTTCATATCGGTAAGTCAGGCTCACTCTCAGGTTTTTCTGGAATTTTTTCTGAAATTTTTTCAGGATTTTCGTTTCCAGTTTTCTCAGAATTTTCTGGAAAATTTTTATCCGGATTCGATAAAACTTGAGGCTCCAATGTGGGGTCGCTCTCCCCCGACGGCGAAACTAAAAACCCCGTATGCGTTTTAATAGACCGATCGGATTTTTCGGGAGTCCCAGGAATTTGAGGCGGCGCGGCCGGCGCCGGTCCAATCGCAGCCATGACAAGCGCCTCTAGTGTGTGCTTGTGCGTGTGTTCGTGGCGCTCTATGAATAGCGCCAGATTCTTGCCTATCATCTCGAAAGCCTTCAGGTTATCGCGCAGCTTTACTTTCTTGGCATAGCCTACCAGCTCGCGCGACTTGTCGCCCTTCTCGCCGGTCCACTCGAAAAGCTCCTGAGTTTCTACACCAGAGACAGCCCAGGCAGCAGCCGGCGGCCAGCTTGACGGATGAAGCAGCGCGCCCTTGTCGTCGTAAAGCGTCCGGATATCAAAACGCGCAATCTTTCGCAGCGTGTCCAATACTTCGCGCTTGACGTATTCGCTTTGGGTAAGCATTGCCGAATTGTATAAATCGCGGCGCGCGTCGTCTGTAATAATCCAGTTTAAAATATCGTTATACGCGCAGCCCCACAGGTCCAGAAGATCGAACAAATGGCCGCCGTTTGCCAAGTGGTCAAAAATTGTTTGCATAGTGCCGGCAGGGTCCGCGGCCTTGCGATTAAATGCGGCGAGCTGGTCCGCGCGCGTGACCGGCTTAGATAGGGC
>CAYLPP010000025.1:0-12144 GCA_964385615.1 uncultured bacterium
TTTAACATTGATGTATTAAAGAGGCTTTCGTTATGATTTTTCATGATAGTGGCTGGCCGGATGGGACGATTTTCGAACCGGCCATTGGATTAGTATTGTAGAATTTCCCGAGGTCACGGCGCAACAGGTGAAGCAGCTTTTGGCCATAGCGGTATAAAAAATCGGACTGATTATCCAAATACTATCTAAACTCCTCTGCTGCAATCTTACAACACCAAAATCATGGTTTTTTGCTCCCAAACCGGGCAAGCTCGAAAGTAGGGAGGTATGGCATTCGGGTGCAGGATCATGGCATTGCGGTGCATCTCTCCATGGTGTTCAAGTAAAACATTGACCCGTCCGCCGGCCATTGCGGCGGCATCTATTCCTGGTAATAATCCGAGCCCGCAGCCATGCAGATCTCGGCCTTTTTCAGCTCCTTGCCCAGGTAAGCGGCATGATCCATCCGTTTGAACCAGCCCTTGTTCTGCTGCTCGCTGTGTTGAAAGATAGCCGTATAAAGATCCTGACTGCGCCTCCCGCGGAACTCTTTCAACAGGACGTGTTCGTAATTGCAAATCCCCACGCCGATCTCATGACGGTCGCGGTAGATACGTATGAGGACATAACAACCATCGTCAATTTTAAAATCCTTGTAATCGTCCCACTCGGGAACGCGGATCACCTCAAATTCAGGGTCTGTTTTCTTGTCCCTGATCCAGTCCGGCCTTTCTTTGACGGTATTCATTCAAGCTCCTTGGGTCCGCCATCGATTTTGAAAGGATGGAACGGACCATGTTGTACACGAAAAGATAGACTCCCGAGATCTGGATGAATCCGGACACGGCCAACGGGACGGACCACGAGCCCTCCTCGAAGCGGTTCAAAAAGAAAAAAACGGCCATTCCGGCCAGACCGATGTTGGCGCACCAGAAATGCGCCCAGGCCAATCTGACGGAATACAGGCTTTTCCCGAAAAAGGCGGGGAACGCGCGGTAGCCCATGGCATACATGGTCATGGACATCCAGCCCAACAGGTTCAAATGCGTGTGGGAAGGGATCAGGTAATAATCCCATCCGCCCCACTGGGAATTGATCCTGCCCAAAAGCATCAAAAACCCGAGGGTGGTTCCCAGCGCGAAACAGACGATGGCTGATCCGATAAAAGCTTTGGAAAGATCGTTCACGGCGCGATCTCCGCCCGACAGGTGACCCCGCCCTTCCTTGAAGTGAAGCGGGCCATCAGGATGGACATTTCATAGAGCAGGTAGGTGGGCACCAACAGGGCCAGTTGTGAAAACAGATCCGGTCCCGGAGTGAGAACGGCGGCGATGATGGCCAAACCTAAGATCACATGGCGTCTATAACGGCAAAGACTTTTAGGAGTGGCAACGCCGATTTTGACGAGAAAAAATACCACGATCGGCAGTTGAAACGCCAATCCGAAGGCCGCGGTAAACCAGGCCGCGAATTCCACGTAGGCCCCGATCGAAAGCATGGGCCGAAGGTCCTGAGTGGAAAAACCGAGCAGAAAACGTACGGCCGTGGGCAAAACGATGAACCAGGCGATAGCCGAGCCTGCGCAAAAAAGAATGTAGGAAAAAGGCATCATCCACAATACTGTTTTTTTCTCCGACGGGGTGAGGGCCACGGCCACAAACCGCCAGATTTGATAGATCACCACCGGGATAGACAGCAAGACCCCGACGATAAGGGATATCTTGAGCCGGATCAAAAATGCCTCGGTCGGCTTCATGAAAATGAACGTACCCGCGGGGCGGGAAAGATAATGGATGATGGAATCCACATAATAATAGCCGACGAAAAAAAAGACCGCAACCGCCAGAAATACAATTCCCAGCCTGCGTCTCAACTCCTCGAGATGGTCAAGGAACGGCCTGGACTCGTCCATCATCCGTAGGAAACCCCCAGCATTTTAAACGCCGCGATAACCAGGACTCCCGCCAAAACGCGTTTCATCACAGGAACCGTGAAGTACCTCGCTCCGATAGACGATCCGGCGATCCCTCCCAGGAAAGCCGCCAGGACCAGAGGCCAGAGCCCGGCGGCGTCAAGTCCCTGTCTGCCGGCGTGCCCGTAGAGACCCGCGACCGAGTTGACCCAGATGAAGGCGGCGGACGCGGCGGCGGAGCGCTTCGCGTCGGCCCAGCGGAACAAAAGCAGGATCGGGGTTAAAAAAATCCCTCCACCCACGCCAATCAATCCGGAGAGGAGTCCGATCGCGGCGCCAACCGGAAGGGCCACCGCCAGGCCCGGAACACGGAGGGGCTCTTCCTCGCCGTGACCTTTGCTGGCAAACGCCAGACGGAAAGCCGCGTAGGCCAACACGAGCGCGAGGAGCCCGGAATAGATCCGCGCGGGCGCGTCGATCAACCCTCCGATCAGGGCGCAAGGCACGGAGGTGAGCGCGAACGGCCAAAAGAGCCTGAACTGAAAATGCCCGCTTTTCCAATAAGCGACAAACGCCGTTCCCGCTACCAGAAGATTCAGGACCAGAGCGCTGGACGCCATCTCTTTGGGCATGAACCCGAACAGAGCCAAAACAGCCAGATACCCGGAAGCGCCCCCATGCCCGACCGAAGAATAGGCCAGAGCGACCAGAAAGACCAGCGGGTAAATTTCCATCGGCATGATCAACCTCCGATCTGGCACATCTGCCGGGGGTTGAAGGAATCCGCCGCGGCTTTTTCCAGCATGTGATGACGCTCCGGTTTATGCTGGACAGTGAAAAGAATGGCTTCCTTCAATTCCTGAGAACTTGCCCCCGATCTCAAAAGCGCTTTGAGGTCCGTGCCTTCCGCCGCGTCGAGGCAGGGAACAAGGACCCCTTGGGATGACAAACGCATCCGATTGCAGGAAGAGCAGAACCCGCAGCTCAATGCGCTGATGACCCCGACGGTGCCCCGGGCTCCGGGCCGGCGGAAGTAACGGGCGGGACCTTCTCCCCGAGGCCAGTCCTCTTTCTTCACCTCTTCCAGAGGCCGGGCTTTTTGCAGGATTTCATTCATAGGGACCCATTTTTCTTTGCTGAAAAACCCCGTCTCTCCCATGGGCATCAATTCAATAAAACGCACGTGGACCGGCCTTTCCTCCGTCAGCCGGACGAAACCGGCGATCTCATCGTCGTTCATGCCCCGCGCCACGACGACGTTCAGTTTTACGGGCGCCAGGCCCTCGGACAAGGCGGCGTCGATCGCGGAAAGGACCGTTTCCAGTTTGCCGTGCCGCGTGATCCGGCTGAACTTTTCCGGATCGAGGGAGTCCAGACTGATGTTGACCCGATCGAGGCCCGCGCGCGCGAGGTCCCGCGCCATGGGGCCGAGGAGCACGCCGTTCGTGCTTAAAGAGACGTCCCGGATACCCCGAGTATCCTTAATTCCCCGCACCAGACCGGTGATCCCTTCCCGCACCAGCGGTTCCCCGCCCGTGATCCTTATCTTGGAGATCCCCAGCTCCGCGAAACAGGCCGTCAGTTCAAGTATCTCGCCATCCGTCAGGATCTCCGGCGCGGGAGCAAAAACCGTTCCGCTCCGGGGCATACAATAAACGCAGCGCAGGTTACAGCGGTCCGTCAGGGACAGGCGCAGATAATCGATCTTTCTGTTGAAGGAATCCGCAAGCATGTCAGAGTGCCCTGGCCCGTTCGTAATCTTCCCGGGTATCGATGTCGTTGAAGGACCGGCCTTCGGGATCCGCGGCGCGGACAGCGTCACCCTCCACAAAATGGACGGACAGGGAGTCGAGCGCCGCCCGGACCGCGAACTCCTTCCGTTCGAGAGCGAGGCCGATCTCTTTTTTCGCGGCCTGGGAATAGAACGCGCAGAGCGGCTGGCGTTTGCCCTCCCAAACCGGAACCACGGCCTGGCGCCCTGAACGGGCCCGCCAAAGCGCTTGGATAAGTTCCGGCCTGACGAAAGGCATGTCGCAAGCGCAGACAAAAATCCATTCGCTCCCGGCGCGCTCGAGGGCGGAGTAAATACCGCCCAGAGGATGGACCTCTTCAAACAGATCAGTCAGGACCTTAACACGAGGAGATTCCAGGAAGGCATAATCTTCCGGATTTTTGACGAGCGTTAAAATTGAAGGAAAAAGAGGATTTAAGATTTCAAGCACCGCTTCCACTAAGCGTCTGTCGTTCCAGGGGGCCAGGGCTTTCGGGGAACCAAACCTCAGGCTCCTTCCCCCGGCAAGGACCACCCCGGTCGCTTCCAGGATCATTTGATCCACCTGAAGGGAAGACTGTCCCCTGGGCGGACCCGGTCAATTCCGATGCGGGCCACGGCCAGGGCATTGGCCTGACACGCCATCCCCAGCATTGCCGACCCCTGCGGGCGGAGGATCTCCAGCTCCCAGGCGTTTTCGTTCCCGCGCGCGTTGCAGAACAGGTACTGCTGGCGGTCTTTGGGTTTGGGATAAGCGTTCACCGCCTTGCCTTGAAGATGATAGCTCGGATGTTTGGGCGCAAACCCCTGAAGTTTCTCCAGAGCAGGACGCACGAATTCCTCCAGGCACACGAGCGCGGAAATGGGGTTTCCCGGCAATCCAAAGACAATTTTCTTCCCGCACCCTGCGCGGGGCTCCGGGTACGGTGAGGGCCAGTGGCCTTGACCGCCGCCCTCATCCGTCTTTAGGCCGTAAAAAATCGGCTTTCCCGGCTTGATCGCCGCCTTCCAGAAAATTTCCTTCACACCGGATTTTTCGAGGATGGCTTTCGTGTGATCAAAATCACCGACGGAAACGCCGCCGGAAACAAGCAGAACGTCGGCAAACACGAAAGCCTCCCGCAGTATTTCCTGCAGCTTTACCGGGTCGTCTCCCACGATCCCCAGATCCCGGAAGGGAACGTTCCATCGGGAAAGAAAGGCCGCGATGGCCGGTCCATTCGAATTGCGGATTTTCCCGGGAGCGAGAGGTTCTGCCAAGGACACGAGTTCGTCACCCGTTGCCAAAATGGCAACCTTGGGCTTTTGCACCACGGACAGGGTTCTGAAACCTTGCGCCGCCAGAAGCGCTACGTCATACGGCCGGACGCGCAATCCCGCTCGGGCCAGAGATTGCCCGACGCGAATATCTTCTCCTTTCGGGCGGATGTTCTCGTTTTTTAGGGGCGCGCGAAAGATGTCAACCCAATCGTCTTCCCTTGAACCCGTGAACTCTTTCATCACCACAGCGTCCGCGCCCTCCGGAATGGGAGCGCCGGTCATGATCTTGATCGCCTGCCCGGGTTGAAGCGCCAAACGCGGCAAACTGCCCGCACGGATCACATCCATCATTTTAAGTCTGCCGGGACGGTCTTGACTTGCCTCTGCAATATCCTCTGCCCTCACCGCAAAACCATCCATGGCGGAATTGTCAAAGGGAGGCAGTTCGGACTGGGCGAATAATTCTTCAGCCAAAACCCGGCCTTCCGCCTGCTCCAGAGGAACGGTTTCAGGCGGCAGAACAGGAGCGTGGGTTAAGATCTGCCGAAGTGCTTCTTCAGGCGTCAGCATGCGAGCGTTCCTTGTCATTCTCATGCGAATGATCCTGCCCCTGAATGATCGCCAAAGCGTGCGGGATGACATCCAAAATAAGTTCCAGACACTCTTTTGCGCCTTCGGGGTTCCCGGGCAGATTAATGATAAGACTTTTTTTTCTGACCCCGGCGACGGCGCGGGAAAGAACGGCCAAAGGCGTTTTCCGCGCGCTTTGAAAACGAACAAATTCCATCAGTCCCGGCAATTCCTTTTCAAGCAGGCCGCGAGTCGCCTCCGGCGTGACGTCGCGCGGACTGATTCCGGTCCCTCCGGTCGTCAGCACGAGATCCATTTCTTTATCGTCCGTCCAATTCAAAATTGTTTTCCGGATCCTTTCGATCTCATCAGGAACGACGGCCTCCGCCGCGATCCGCCATCCCATCCCGTCCATCACGCTTTTGAGCGCGGGGCCGCCCTGGTCTTCGCGTTCTCCCCGGAAAGACCGGTCGCTTACGGTCAAAACACCGACGGTCATGGCGGAACGGGTCACGAAAATCTCACTTTCCAGACCGGAACCCTGGTTTTAAGTTCATCGATGACATATCGGCAAGCGTCAAAAGCTTCCTGTCGGTGCGCCCCGCCGCAGGCAATCACGACGCTGGACTCGCCAACCGGAACTTCTCCCGTGCGATGCTCCAAAGCCACCCGAACCGGCCACCGGGTTTCGGCCTCAACAGCAATTTTTTTCATTTCCTGAATCGCCATCTCAAGGTACGCCTCATAAGTGATGGACAGGATCGCTAGGCCTTTCTCCGCATCCCGAACGCATCCGGAAAAAGTGACCATCGCGCCGTGCCCAGGCCCCTGAACTTTCTCGATTAGAGTTTGCAGATCAAGTTTCCCGTCCGTCAGGCGGACGCGATCATCCGCCGCTGAAAGGGGGAAGGAAAGCGATTTCGTCTCCATCTTTGACCTCCGTTTCGAATCCGGTAAACCTTTGATTGATGGCCACTTTCAATAATGCCCTGTGTTCCAGAATCGGCTGAAAACGGGAATTTTCTTTCAACACATCAACCAAAAGCTTGGGCTCGGAGCAAGCCACTGCAAATTGGGTCTCTTTCATCCAGTCCGCGCATTGAGCGAAGAAAAGCAGTTTTATCGCCACTCAAAGCTCCCTGTTTCCCGAGACAATGGTTCTTTCCTCGCGTAAAGTCCGGATCTGCCTCCGGATTTTCGTGTTAGACAAATCGGCCCCATGACCATTCCCTTGTCCGCGGCTTTGCACATATCGTAAATAGTGAGCGCCGCCACGCTCACCGCGGTGAGGGCTTCCATCTCCACCCCCGTCTTGCCTTCGCATTTAACTTGCGAACGGATCCAAACGCCTTCCCTCACTAAAGCGAATGAAATCCTGACATCCTCCAGCTTTAAAGGATGACAGAGAGGGATGAGTTCATGCGTTTTTTTTGCCGCCAATATCCCCGCGACCCTTGCGACGGACAGAACATCTCCCTTGGGCACTTTGCCGGAACGGATGAGCCCGGCCACTTTGGGTTGCATTTGAACTTGACCCATCGCCTCAGCCGTCCTTTGCGTTGGAAGCTTATCGCTTACATCCACCATCTGCGCCTTTCCGTCGCGATCGAGATGGGAGAAGGAACGCAGCTTCAGATCAGGCCTTTTTGTCTTTATCTTCACTGGAAGAATCCCCCGTCAAACTCTGTTTGAATATCTTTATGGATTTGCCGAGCCCCTGAGCCAGATCCGGGATCCTCTTCGCTCCAAACAGAAGAAGCACGATCGCGAATATGACCAGCAGTTCACCCCATCCCAAGTTAGGAAACATGCGCATCACCTCCTTTTATTTTCCAGAACAATAAAAAACCGGACCTTTCACTGGAATGGAAAGCGCCCGGTTCAAAACGAACCTGCTTCTCCTTTCCAGAGGACCTTCCGGATCAACATCCGGGAGGTCGGGAGGCGGGGCTCTTTCGGGCCCAGCCCTTGCGGCTTGAGAGCCCTGACCTTTTGGCCTTAGGCTTTCAAGCTCGGAGAAATAAAATATTTTTAAACTTGTTTCGTGTCGTTCGGCAGAGCCGCGGTTTTTGTTTCCTCCACTTCGCTCATGGTATCCCGTAGTCCTTTTTTAAATGCCTGCACAGACCGTCCCATTCCCTGTGCGATTTCCGGCAACCTTTTGGCGCCAAAAAGCAGGAGCGCGATCCCCAGGATGACAACCAGCTCGCCAAACCCTATGTTAGGCAACATGACAACACCTCCTCACTACAAAAATTCTCACCTCACCACTCCTCGCCTTTGGGAGCAAGGGTCCAAAGGTATTTGACCAGATCATGAAGTTCTTCCTCGTTCATAACCTGACCCCAATTATTCATGCGCAGCGACGGCATGGGAGCGTTCGCATCTTCCGGAACGGAGCGGCGGCCCAAACGGATCACCTGTTCCACTTCCGCTTCCGTGAAACCTTCCCTCACTTTATAGATCGGAGGAACCTCTCCTCCTTGAGCGTTGATGTTCTTTATGCCGCCTTTGCCGCCCTGCCCGTGACAAGTCACGCAACCATAGCGGCTGAAAATCCTCTGTCCCCTCTCCTCGGGCGTCTTGAGTTCCGGAAGCTTTGCATCGCCTAAAATAAGGGTTTGCCAAAGGGACAGTGATTTAGAGCCGTCGCGCTCCTGATCCTCGCCATCCCAAACAGCGAAAGCCACGGAGACTGCAGAATTTTCTTTGAACGCCGTTCCTTCCGCGGAGATCAGGGACCGTTTAAAAACAACGGTCCAACGCCCCTCTTTCCAAGTGCCAGCGGCCTGCACGTCCTGAAGCTGTCCAGAAGTCAACGTCCCAAACCCTTCCGCAAAAAGACTGCGGGCCGGTCTGGTTGAAAAAAACACATTTTCCTCTATGGCTCCGGGCCGGTGGTAATCGGCATAAGCTTTTTCGTAACGGTTTTCCCCATTGTTGGCGACGCGCCAATGCCAGATATTGACCGGATGGCCTTTCTCCCCCATGAAGGGAGAGGGAATTTCCCCCTCTTCCGCCGGAAACTGCAGGGCGCATCCGTCGGAAAAACGCCCTCCAAAATCATGCGCGGCGTTCCGGGTACTATCATCCCAAGTTAAACGGACATAAAGATCCGTCTGGGTAAAAAAACTTTTAACTTCCACGAACTTTACGGAACCGCCGCCGTGGGGCACGGTAAAAGTCTGGGGAATCAGAGGCACTGCTGATGCGGCTGCTTTCTTCCAGGCCTTGTCGAAGGGGTCCATGGAAATTTTCTTGACTTCATTGGACCGAACCAAAATTTCCGCGCCGTTCGCCACGGCGATGAAAAAGATTACGACTGCAAGGGCGTATTTAAGTTTCCGCATGTCATCTCTCCTTCGTCCAGTTCCCCGGACCTGGGCTCCCAGTTGGAAACGATCTCAGCCGGAGGCTCCTGAATGGCGAAAATTTCCCGTCGGAGAAGTTCCGCCAGGGTCAGATAAAAAGAATTTGTGGTTAGGTTGACAAGTTTTCCGGTAAAAGCTGCGACTCCGGGGGAGACAAACTCCCGCGCAAAATCCGTGATCGCTTTGGAGGTGATTTCTTTTGCCTCATCCATGCGGCGATCGACGGCGTTTTTCTCCTTCAGAGCGAGAAAGGACAGAAAGGACAGGGCCACGCTTAAATTATCGGACCGCTCGCCCTCCCCGTGTTCCAAACCGAAAGCCCGGTAAAAACCGGCCATATGCGCCATCATGCGGGCCTGCTCAAAAGGATTTTCCGCCAAGTGCAGAGTCAACTCCATGGGACAGGCCGGCGCTGAACCAAACAGGCGGAAGTGTTCCTCCCTTAAATTCTCAACATCGAAGGACGGCAGTTCAATGCCGTCTTTAAGGGCGTCTCCGGCGAGGGAGACAAACCGTTTCTCCCAAACGTCATCCGGATTTTGGAAGGCTTCCGCGAGAAAATGCAGGACGAAGGATTGTTTCAGAGACAATGCGGGATTATTCATATTTAACCTCTCTTACGTTACGCTCTGCCGGGTAACATTCCGCTCTTTATCCCTCATCGCTCGAAAAACAAGAGGCTCTTTTACCGGCACAGTCACCAGCTCCTGGCCGTTCTGATAGCCTGTAGCCTGGCCTTTCTCCACTTTGAATTTGTCCACCCAATGGTCGGTGGAGCCGAACAGCGTCAGGAGTCCAACCAGTTTCTCAGAGCGTTTTTTATAGGTTTCGACGGCATGCTCCGTACCGGGTCCGAATATCTGGTGCAGATACTCATGGGTTACATGAATAGGCGGAATGTAGTAAACGTTGGGCCCCGTTCCGAACTGCGGGTAGAGAGGCAGCGCAACTTTAGCCACATGGACCAAATAGTCGATAGGGTTGTTCTCATCGGCATTTTCAGGCTGGTTGATGAACCCGGTCATGCGGATTTTTCCGATACAGGTCTGCACGCAGCGGGGCGCGATGCCTTTTTCGATCAGGGGATAGCAGGCGATGCATTTTTCCGATTTTCCCGTCTGCGGATTAAACATGGGTTTTTTGTAGGGGCAGGCGGCCACGCATTTCTGGTAGCCGTTGCAGCGGTCCTGATCGATGAGAACAATGCCGTCTTCCGGCCTTTTGTAAATGGCTTTGCGCGGACAGGCGGCGAGACAAGCCGGGTTCGTACAGTGATTGCAGATGCGGGCCAGATAAAACATCCAGGAAGAATGAGGCAGTTCATAGCTTGCGCGGTCCTCGATTTTACTGGAAAGCTCATCTTCTCCCATGTTGGGGTGAGACCAATCTTCCTCGTTGGGAAGATAACCAGCGACCTCTTCGCCTTCCTTGGCGGCCTCAAACACCGTCTTGCCAAGATAAACTCCGTTCGTCCAGTTCCCGGGTCCGACTTTTCCCAAACCCTGAACGTCCCAGCCGAGAGGATAAAAACCATGGGGTTTGGTTTCCACGTTGTTCCAGAACATATACTCTTCCCCTTTGCCCGAGGTCCACGTCGTTTTGCAGGCGATCGTGCAGGTTTGACAGGCGATGCACTTGTTGGTGTCAAAGACATAGGCGATCTGTTTCTTGGGGAGCTTACTTTCGTATTTGTAGAACTGCTCGCGGCCGATCTGCCAGTTTTTCACCTTAGGCATAGAAGCCTCCCTTTAAATATTTTTTCATCATTTCGTTCTCATATCCGGGCCTGTATCCGAGAAGAGCCGGCCTCCAGAGAGCGTTCTCCACTCCGCCTGGTTCGGCCTTCTCAATACGCACATAAGATTCTTTGGGAGCGCCCGTGGTACAATGAATGTCGGCGGCAAATCCTTTGCCGATGGTTTGCCCGAACATGTCTTTGCGCGCCAGGCTGTCCGTCTGCAGAGTGGGTTTCAGCCAGGCCCTTGTCGCGGATTGATGCGAGCCATAGCGGAACATGGCCTGATAGCCCGTGCGCGGGTTGCGGGCGAGTTTGTCGGCATTCTTTTCGTGCCCTTCGACCGAGCCGTAGGTGGCCACGTACATGTGGAACCAGCTTCTCGCGACGCCGTGAGGCAGCCCCTGGTAATGACGGACTCTCATCAGGGAACGGTGAATTTTGTAATCCTCAGGCTTTTTTTGCCAGCCGCGGAATGGCCTGTCCGACGGATCGGCGTCGACATGGACGTAATCCCCATCTTCAAGACCCAACGCTCTCGCGTCATCAGGATTCAAATCCACATACCCTTCGCCAACCCAGGGCATGCGTTTGTCGCGCCTGTAAAAATCACCGAAGGGCCCAAACCACACGGAAATCAAATCCACGTCCACCGGCGTGGTGTGAGCGCCGTGGCGGAACTTTGGGGTGATATATATGTGCGTGAACCCCTGGGCTTTCAGAGGATGCGCCGTCTTGATGACTTCGGTCGGACTGTATATGACGTTTCGCACCTGCCGCGTTTCCGTACCGAGATCGTCTTTCATGATCCCGTAGTCCTTGAGCTGTTTGGGCCGGATCAAATCTTTCGTTCCGCAAACGATGACGTTAGGTTCATAATGCGTGCCGTCCACCGGCTCGCGGTGCACGGGGATATTTTCTCCATACTCAATGAACTCATCCTCATCGCGATAAAATTCCATGCGTCCGGACTTGGTATAGTGGGCCTCTTTCTCAACCGACTGTTCGTGGCCCATATATTTGGGATAGGTGCGCGTCATAAGGAGCGCGGGGACCCCTTTTTTCGCGTTCTCATGGACCTCCTTGATGTTATAGCCCTTAAGAGCGGTGGAATTGTCCGCAATCCTCTGCATGTAAACTTCCACGTTGTCCTCGTGTACGAACTTCCAGTAATCGATGAAACGGTTGTCGCCCGTCACCTCGGCCAGCGCTTTTCCCACACCGGCCAGGACTTCAATGTCGCCGCGCGTATCGTGAAGGCGTTTCAAGGGTGTTTTGGGAAACATCTGAAAGAAGGGGTTGGTCACAGCTGCGGTCATATCCGGGAACTTGAACTCGCCCCAAGAATCTACACCGAAGGCGATGTCGGAATATTCGCAGGACGCGGTCCACCACCAGTCCGTGGCGATGATCATTTCTATCTTGGGCAAGGTGTTCATGACCACGTCGTGGTGCCACTTAAGATTTCCCAATATGGAGTTGCCGTTGGAAAACCACATGGTCTTGGTCGGCGTGGGCATGTGGGTTTTTCCCGTGAAATTCTTGT
>CAYLPP010000026.1:0-11586 GCA_964385615.1 uncultured bacterium
GCAAAGGGCGTACATTATCTATCGATTTCTTGAAAACTTCAAGAGGTTCTTTTCCTGTTTTTTCTTTAAGAACATCGAGGGCGCTATAAAGAATACGCTCGGCGAGACTCTTTTTCCCTCTTTCCATAACAATATTGATCATCTTAGATACCATCAGGTCACTGTACCTGGGATCCGGTAAAATTTCTCTCTTTTTAGCTCTTCTGCGTCTCATGGGTCTCCTGCCTTATTATTTTTTAGCCGGGGCTGCTTTTGCGCCAGCTGCACTGCCGCCCGCTTTAGGCGCCTTGGCGCCATATTTGGAGCGAGATTTTTTGCGATCCGCGACACCGGTGGTATCCAGTTTGCCGCGGACAATATGATAACGAACACCGGGAAGATCTTTCACACGGCCTCCGCGAACAAGAACAATCGAGTGTTCTTGGAGATTGTGACCCACACCGGGAATATAAGCCGTGACTTCTTGCCCATTTGAAAGACGGACACGCGCGATTTTACGAAGCGCTGAGTTCGGCTTTTTAGGGGTTTGAGTACGGACCAGCAGACAGACACCTCTGCGAAAAGGCGCGCCCTGCAAAGCCGGAGACTTCGTCTTCGACTTGAACTTTCTTCTTCCCATGCGGATCAATTGATTAATCGTCGGTGCCATTATTCCTTCTCCGAAGCGGCAGCTTCCGCCTCTTTTTCTTTATTTTTAGTCGGGTCCGGAAGAATGTCCGAGACCTCTTTCACAAGCTCAATCGCCTGATGGGTATGAAACCCTGTTCCCGCGGGAATCAGGTGCCCCATGATGACGTTTTCTTTCAAACCGCGAAGATCATCGCGCTTTCCAGCGGAAGCGGCCTCCGTAAGAACACGAGTCGTTTCCTGGAAGCTTGCGGCTGAAATGAAACTCTCAGTCGACAAGGAAGCCTTGGTGATACCCAGAAGAATTGCGGTACCTTTCGCGGGCTGCTTGTCTTTCTTGATCATTTTTTCGTTTTCTTCAGCGAACTTAATTTTATCCACGTGAGAACCGACGAGGAAATCAGTATCGCCCGGCTCATCGATGCGGATCTTACGAAGCATCTGGCGGACAATCGTTTCCACGTGCTTATCGTTCACGCGCACACCCTGAAGCCGGTAAACTTCCTGGACTTCGTTAACAAGATATTCCTGAAGGGTTCTTTCACCGGAAACCCGAAGGATATCCTGCGGAACAACAGGCCCGTCAACCAACTGCATACCGGCAGTCACTTTATCGCCCTTGTAGACGTTCAAGTGCTTACCGTGAGGAATCAAATATTCCTTGCTCATGCCAGTCGGGCTCTTAACGATGATTTTCCGCTGACCTTTCACGATTTCGCCGATTTCAACGATACCGTCGATTTCGGAAATAATCGCGGGATTCTTCGGTTTACGAGCTTCGAAAAGCTCGGCAACACGCGGAAGACCGCCCGTGATATCGCGGGTTTTCGCGATTTTTCTCGGGGTTTTCGCAAGCAAGGTACCGCTGGTGATTTCCTGACCTTCTTTAACCACGATATGCGCGCCCGTCGGAATCGGATAAAACGCGACAATTTCATCGTTGGCACCCACAATCAAAAGCTGCGGGTGAAGATCTTCTTTATGTTCAATAATTACGCGCTCAGTAAGACCAGTGGTCGCGTCCATTTCTTCATTCATAGTCACGCCCGCTTTAATATCTTCATAGCGGACTTTACCTGAAACTTCAGTGAGAATCGGAACCGTGTAAGGATCCCATTTCACGAAAATCTCGTCTTTCTTAACCTTTTCGCCGTCTTTATAACCAATGATGGCGCCTGAAGGGATGGTGTAGCTTTCCATCTCACGGCCGGTTTCGTCGTGAATGGTGAGCTGACCGTTCCGGTTCAGCACGATAATGTCGTTGTTCTTCGTGATAACCGTTTTAAGCGCGTGATAGCGAAGCACGCCGTTATTGCGGGCGCGGAAATAAGACTGCTCAACGATACGGGAAGCCGTACCACCGATATGGAACGTACGCATCGTCAACTGCGTTCCGGGTTCACCAATGGACTGCGCGGCAATAATACCGGCCGCAGTTCCCATTTCAACCAAACGCCCGGTCGCAAGATCGCGGCCGTAACACTTAGCGCAAACACCCTGTTTGGATTCGCAAGTCAGAACGGAACGGATACGGATTTTTTCAACGCCAAATTCTTCAAGCTTATCCGCAATCACTTCGTCAATTAGATCACCGGACTTCACAATCTGCTGATCCGTGACAACATCCATGACGTTATCAAGCGCAGTACGGCCGAGAATACGGTCCTTAAGAGAAACTATAACTTCTTCCCCTTCGTAAACCGGCTCAATAAAAATGCCAGCCAAGGTACCGCAATCGATTTCGGTAATGATCACGTCCTGAGCAACGTCCACAAGACGGCGGGTCAAATAACCGGAGTCAGCAGTTTTAAGAGCGGTATCCGCGAGACCCTTACGCGCGCCGTGAGTGGAAATGAAATACTCAAGCACGGTCAAACCTTCACGGAAATTCGCGGTAATGGGGTTTTCGATAATTTCGCCGGAAGGCTTAGCCATCAGACCGCGCATACCCGCCAACTGACGGATCTGCTGTTTAGAACCGCGGGCGCCGGAATCAGCCATCATGAACACAGAGTTAAACGGAAGCAGTTTTTCGAACATGGCATCCGCGACACGGTCCGTGATGTGAGTCCAAATATCAATAATCTTGTTGTAACGTTCACCATCGGTAATTAAACCGTTGGTGTACTGATCTTCAATCGCGTCCACTTCTTTACGCGCTTCATTGAGAAGATCTTCTTTGTTCTTCGGAATCTGAATATCATCGATACCGATAGAAACACCGGAGCGGGTCGCTTCTTCAAAACCGAGAGTCTTCAAACGATCCAGGAGACTGACGACTTCAGAGTGACCAAACTTGCGGTAGCAGTCCGCGATAATCTTGGAGAGTTTTTTCTTATCAATAACTTCATTAACGAAACGGAAGCCCTTGGGCAGCACTTCATTCAGAAGCACACGGCCGAGAGTCGTTTCAACAATTTCTCCGCTTTCAAAACGAACCTTAACCTTGGCGTGTTTGTGAACTTCTCCATCCTGATAAGCAAGAAGCGCTTCCTGGATACCGGAGAACACAAGACCTTCACCTTTGGCGGTTTCGCGAGCCTTAGTCAGATAATAAATACCAAGAACGATATCCTGAGAAGGAGTCGCGATCGGCTGACCGCTGGCGGGCGAGAAAATATTGTTGGCAGAAAGCATGATCACACGGGCTTCCATTTGAGCTTCCATGGAAAGCGGAATGTGAACGGCCATCTGGTCACCGTCGAAGTCGGCGTTGAAAGCGGTACAGACCAGCGGATGAATCCGGATGGCCTTACCTTCAATCAGCACAGGTTCGAAAGCCTGGATACCCAGACGGTGAAGCGTCGGGGCGCGGTTGAGAAGCACCGGGTGTTCGTGAATAACTTCTTCAAGAATGTCCCAGACTTCAGGTTTCACACGCTCCACCATTTTCTTGGCGGAACGAATCGTGTGCACATGACCGCGCTCTTTCAGCTTGCGGATAATGAAGGGCTCAAAAAGTTCGAGCGCCATTTTCTTGGGAAGACCGCACTGATGGAGTTTCAGCTCAGGACCGATGACGATAACGGAACGGCCGGAGTAATCCACGCGTTTTCCAAGAAGGTTCTGACGGAAACGCCCCTGCTTACCTTTAAGCATATCACTCAAAGATTTCAGCGGACGGTTGCCGGCGCCCAGAACCGGACGGCCGTGACGGCCGTTATCAAAAAGGGCGTCCACCGCCTCCTGAAGCATACGCTTTTCATTGCGGATGATCACATCCGGGGCTTTCAGCTCAAGGAGTTTCTTCAACCGGTTGTTACGGTTGATGACGCGGCGGTAAAGATCGTTCAAATCGCTGGTCGCAAAACGGCCGCCATCGAGCGCGACAAGCGGACGAAGGTCAGGCGGAATGACCGGAATAACTTCCAGGATCATCCATTCGGCATTGTTGCCGGACTTGCGGAAAGCATCCACGATTTTCAAAACTTTGATGGCGCGGGCTCGGGCCTGTTTGGACTTGGAGCCCTTAACAGCGCGCTGATATTTCTGCACCAGCTTTTCAAGCTCAAGCTCTTTCAATAAATCACGGACTGCTTCAGCACCCATCTTGGCGACAAAACCGGTTCCGTACTGTTCCTGAGCCTTGATATATTCTTCTTCCGTAAGAAGTTGTTTCTTCTTCAGCGGGGTTTCTTTTGGATCCAAAACAATGTATTCCTCGTAATAAAGTACCTTCTCGAGAGCACGAACTGAGAGATCAAGAAGATTTCCGATACGGGAAGGCATGGTCTTGAAAAACCAGATGTGAGAAACCGGGGTCACCAACTCGATATGCCCCATGCGTTCACGGCGGACCTTGGACTGCGTGACTTCAACGCCGCAACGGTCGCAAACAATGCCTTTATGCTTGATGCGCTTGTACTTTCCGCAAGAGCATTCCCAGTCGCGGGTCGGACCAAAAATACGCTCGCAGAAAAGACCGTCTTTTTCGGGTTTCAGCGTGCGGTAGTTGATGGTTTCAGGTTTGCGGACTTCACCATGAGACCACTTGCGAATGACTTCCGGAGAAGCAACGCGAATCGAGATAGAGTCGAACGTGTTGATGTCGTAGTTCATACCTTTAATTTCTCCTTGGCCCGCGCTTTGCGGTCTTCTTCTTCAGCCTTGATTTCCTGAGCCGCTGCAATCAAATTCGCGGCGTCTTTGGCTGACTGGTTTTTTTCCGGAATAATGTCGATGGCCAGAGATTGAAGCTCCTTGACCAGCACGTTAAATGATTCCGGAGTTCCGGCATGGAGAGCAGGTTCGCCTTTCACAATCGCTTCATACACACGAGTTCTTCCGACCACGTCGTCAGATTTAACCGTGAGAAGTTCCTGCAGAATGAACGCCGCGCCATACGCTTCAAGGGCCCAGACTTCCATTTCCCCGAAACGCTGGCCGCCAAACTGCGCCTTACCGCCCAGCGGCTGCTGAGTGACAAGTGAGTAGGGACCAATCGAGCGGGCGTGAATCTTGTCGTCCGCCAAATGGGCCAGCTTCAGCATATAGATGATACCGACCGTGACACGCTCATCAAACTTCTCACCGGTGCGGCCGTCATAAAGATCGGTCTTACCATCAAGCGGAAGGTTGGCTTCACGGAGCATATCTTTAATTTCTGATTCAGTCGCGCCGCTGAAAACCGGAGTCATCACATCAAGACCCAAAGTTCTGGCAGCCCAGCCTAAATGGGTTTCAAGAATCTGACCCACGTTCATACGGGAAGGCACGCCCAGCGGATTCAGAATAATCTGAACCGGGGTTCCATCCGGAAGATAAGGCATATCTTCTTCGGGAAGGATTTTTGCGATCACACCCTTGTTCCCGTGACGGCCGGCCATTTTATCGCCGACTGAAATTTTGCGCTTTGAGCAGACATAAACAACAACCTTCTTGATCACGCCAGGAGGAAGCTCATCACCTTTCTTAACGCGGTCAATTTCGCGGGTCCGTTCGCCGATCAATTCATCAATTTCGTCACCCCAGACACGGGCGATTTTCTTGATGCTTTCTTCGACTTCGGGATCATCATCCAAACGGATGGATTCCCAGTCACAGCTCTCAAGCTTCTTGAGATCATTCTTATCAATGACACGGCCGGACTTGATCAGCACTTCGCCGAGGATGTCGTCCACGATATCTTCGGAAAGACGCTTTCCAAGAATCATGTCGGAAACCTTGTTGAGCCGCTCCTTTTTCAAGGTATCAATTCTTTCCTGATAACGGCCCTTGATCTCTTCAATATCTTTGTTTTCCTGTTTGCGTTCTTCACGGCTCTTAGCGCGGGATTCCTTGCGCTCGAAAACCTTGACGTCAACAATAATACCTTCAACGCCGGGAGGAACGGTCAGAGACGCGTCACGCACGTCACCGGCTTTTTCACCGAAAATCGCACGGAGCAGTTTTTCTTCAGGAGACAATTCCGTTTCAGACTTCGGAGTAATCTTACCGACCAGAATATCGCCAGGCTTCACTTCAGCGCCGATACGAATTACGCCTTCCTGGTCCAGATCCTTCAACGCCTCTTCACTGACGTTCGGAATGTCGCGGGTAATTTCTTCGTTACCCAACTTCGTGTCACGGGCTTCGATTTCAAACTCTTCAATATGAAGAGAGGTGTACACATCTTCTTTACAAAGACGCTCACTGATGATGATCGCGTCTTCGAAGTTGTATCCGCGCCAAGGCATAAAAGCCACCATCACGTTACGGCCCAGGGCAAGATCGCCCTTATCGGTCGCGGCGCCGTCGGCAATAATATCGCCGCGCTTCACTTTATCACCCACACTCACAAGCGGGCGCTGATTGACGCAGGTGCCGGCGTTAGAACGCTCGAACTTTTTCAAGCGGTACACAAAATCATCAATCACAATTTCGTTAGCGCTGACAGCTTTCACGGTTCCGCGTGATTTGGAAACAATCGTCGCACCGGAATCCTTAGCAACATGACTTTCCATGCCGGTACCAACCACAGGCGCTTCCGTAATCAGAAGCGGAACGGCCTGCCGCTGCATGTTTGAACCCATGAGAGCGCGGTTCGCGTCGTCATGCTCCAGGAACGGAATCAAAGCCGCGGCCACTGACACAAGCTGACGCGGAGAAACGTCCATGTAATCAATTTCATTCGGAAGTTTCTTGGGGAAATCGCCCTTAGAACGGCAAGACACGGTTTCGTCGAGGAAATTTCCTTTTTTGTCAATGCGGGCATTGGCCTGAGCAATGACATATTTATCTTCAATATCAGCCGTCAGGTACTCAATCTTTTCGGTCACACGGCCTTTTTCAACTTTGCGGTACGGGCTTTCCAAAAAGCCGATCGGATTCACGCGCGCAAAAGTGGAAAGAGACGCGATCAAACCAATGTTCGGACCTTCCGGAGTTTCAACAGGGCAAATACGTCCATAGTGGGACGGGTGAACGTCGCGGACTTCAAAACCGGCACGTTCACGGGACAAACCGCCGGGACCCAAAGCTGAAAGACGGCGTTTATGCGTCAACTCGGCAAGCGGATTGGTCTGGTCCATGAACTGGGACAACTGGCTGCGCCCGAAGAAATCTTTAATCGCGGCCGAAATCAATTTCGGGTTGATCAAATTATGAGGCATGGCGGCGTCCAGATCATAAATGGACATACGCTCAAGGCAGGACCGCTTCATACGGGCAAGACCCACACGGAACTGGTTCTGCAGAAGTTCACCAACGGAACGCACACGGCGGTTACCCAGGTGATCGATATCATCCACATGAAGTTCGCTAGAGCGAAGTTTCAGGAGAGTACCCACAACTTTAATCACGTCTTCTTTGGTGAGCGTGGTCTGCTTCAAGCTGGTTTCAAGACCAAGCTTGCGGTTGATCATAAATCGGCCGACATCGCCAAGATCGTAACGCTGAGCATCAAAGAAAAGCTTATTGATCAGATCTTTAGCGCTGGCTTCCGTCGGGGGATCGCCCGGGCGAATGCGGCGGTAAATAGCGACCTGAGCGTCCTGCGCGTTGCGGTAAGGATCACGTTCAAGCGTGTTAAGAATCGCGACATCATCCGGCCCGATAACAAGAAGCTGAACCGAAGAAACATTGTTGGAAAGGATAACGCTGATCACTTCTTTGGTGAGTTTCGTACCGGCAAGAGCGATCGGTTCCTTAGTCTGAGGATGAAGAACATCATCCGCCAACGCGCGGCCTTCCAGTTTTTTAGCGGAGCCCTTATCGAGATCCTTCACTTTTTCAATCTGGTAAAGCTCTTTTAGAATATCAAGAGTGGAAGAATATCCCAAAGCGCGCAGAAGGGTCGTCGCGAGAATTTTGCGACGGCGGTCAATATAAGCGTACAGGACATCGTTAATATCCGATTCGAATTCAATCCAGGCGCCGCGATACGGAATAATACGGACACTGAAAATCTTCTTACCGCTAGGGTGAAGCGTTTCTTCAAGAGAAACACCGGGAGAACGATGCAGCTGAGAAACCACGACACGTTCCGCACCATTAATGATAAAGGTGCCGGTTTCAGTCATGAGCGGAAGTTCACCAATGTAGACTTCCTGTTCCTTGGAAATACCCTTGCGGACAAGACGAAGTTTAACCTTCAGAGGAGCGGCGTAGGTCATGCCGCGCTTATGACACTCAGGAATCGAGTACTTCGGTTTACCGAGGTTGTAGCCGACATATTCGAGCTTACAAGTCCCGTCAAAACTATCGATCGGAAAGCAGTCATGGAAAGCCGCTTCGAGCCCCTGGCGCTTGCGGGAACGCTTGGAACTTTCGCTTTGCAGAAAATCCATGTACGACTTCACCTGGATTTCGACAAGATTCGGGAGATCCATCGTGTCGTGAATCTTGGTGAAGTTTTTTCTTTCCTTTAAAAGAGTCATATGCGTATTGCCTCCAAAGTAGGCTTAGATTGGATTCGGATCGAAACAGAATCGAGACACACACAGGCCACCCGCTTTTTTGTTGAAAGCGGATGACCAGCGGGAAATTACTTAATCTCGACCTTAGCGCCCTGCTCTTCGAGAATCTTCTTAATCTTTTCGGCTTCTTCCTTGGTCGCGCCTTCCTTAACAACTTTCGGAGCGCCTTCCACAAGGTCCTTAGCTTCTTTCAAGCCGAGGTTGGTCAGAGCACGGATTTCTTTGATGACCTGAATCTTCTTTTCGCCAGAGTTAGCCAGCACAACGTTAAAGCTGGTCTTCTCTTCAGCAGCAGCCGCGCCGCCCGCAGCACCACCGCCGGCAGGAGCCGCAACCGCGACCGCAGCCGCAGCGCTAACGCCAAACTTCTCTTCAAGCGCCTTCACAAGATCCGCAAGTTCGAGAACCGTAAGGCCCTCGATGGTCTTCATAATGGTTTGCAGTTTTTCAGACACGTTCTTACCCTCTTTCTTAACTTCTTCTTTTTCTACCACAGCTTCAGTTGACATTTTTACTTCCTCCCTTAGAAATTGAAAATTTTTTAAGCCGCCGGAGCCGCTTCTTTTTGTTTCTTAATTTCATTCAATGCCACAACCAAGCCGCGGGTCAGCGCGCCCAGAGTCATGACAAAACCCGAAATCGGGGACTTCACGCGAACAACAACCTGCGTCAAAAGCTCGTGACGTGAGGGCATCTTCGCAAGCTGCTTCACAAAATCCTGACCGTAAACTTTATCTTCGAAAACAACACCGGCAGGAATAAGCTTGTCATGTGTTTTCGCAAAATCAACAATCGTTTTGGAGATATTCTGAGGTTCGGCATCACCAAAGGTGACGACAATCTGACCCTTCAACAAGCTGTCAAACCCGGAAAGAGAACGCTTTTCCAGAGCTTTTTTCGCAAGGGTGTGCTTTACAACCAAAGACCGCTTAGCAACTTTCTCGACAGCACGGCGGAAATCAGAAAGATCGGCAACCGGAAGGTTATCGAAACTGGCAAAAAAAGCATAGGGAGCTTCGAACTGCTTCTCCACTTCCTTCATCAAAATTTCTTTAGCTACTGACGGCATATCGATATCCTCACAGACTTCCCACCGCAAGCCGGATGCCCGGGCCCTGCGTTGTGGTTAAAGTCGCTGATTTTAAATAATCCCCTTTGCTGGTCTGGGGTTTTGCATCCTGAACGGCTTTCACAACAATACGCGCGTTTTCAATAAGCGCGGTTTCATTAAAAGAAAGTTTTCCGCAAACCGCGTGAAGGCCGCCGGTCTTGTCGCTTTTAAATTCGATACGGCCGGCCTTAAGCTCCTTAACCGCTTTACCAACCTGCGGAGTCACCGTTCCGGTTTTCGGAGTCGGCATCAAACCTTTAGGACCCAACACACGGCCAAGCTTCGAAACCTCACGCATCATATCCGGGTGAGCCACGACAGCGTCAAAATCCATCCAACCACCCTGGATTTTAGCCACCAGCTCTTCAGCGCCGACTTCATCCGCGCCGTTTTCCTTGGCTTCGCGAGCTCCATCACCTTTAGCAAACGCGATAACGCGGACCTTTTTACCGCTTCCGTGAGGAAGACTGACCGCGCCGCGAACGTTTTCTGTGCCGGAATCCGTTTTAATTCCAAGCTGAAAATTAAGAACCACCGTTTCATCAAACTTCGTGTTATCAATTTTCTTCAAAATCTTAACCGCGTCATTCAGCGCATAACGCTTTTCACGGTCAACAAGAGCTTCACGTTTTTTAAATCGTTTGCTTCTTTTAGCGACGGCAGGCATTTTATTTTTTCTCCACGACTTCCAGACCCATGCTGCGAGCAGTACCTTCCACAATACGGATAGCACTGTCGAGTTTGGTCGTATTTAAATCCGCCATTTTCTGTTTGGCAATTTCCTGCACTTCGGCTTTCGTAACTTTACCAATCAGGTTACGGCCGGGTTCCGGAGAAGCCTTCGCAAGACCAGCCGCTTTTTTAAGAGCACTTGCGACCGGCGGATTTTTCAAAATAAACGTAAACGACTTATCTTTATAAACAGAAATCACGGCCGGAAGAACAGTGCCCGGGCGATCTTTGGTGCGCTCATTGAATTCTTTGCAGAACTGCATGATGTTAAGACCATGCTGACCGAGCGCGGGGCCAATCGGAGGCGCAGGGTTCGCCTGCCCGCCGGTAACTTGTAATTTAATTTTGGTAACGAGTTCTTTAGGAGGCATTAGATCTTCTCCACTTGCCAGTATTCAAGTTCAACAGGCGTTTGACGTCCAAAAATAGTGACCATAACTTTCAACTTTCCGCGGTTGGGATTGATTTCCTCGATCGTACCGTTAAAGTTCGCAAACGCGCCTTCCTTAACACGCACGCTTTCACCGTTGGAAAACTCAACCTTCGGCTTCGGCTTCGAGGTTTTTTCATCCTGCTGGCGGAGGATCTGATTCACTTCATCTTCCGAAAGCGGAATCGGGGTTTTCCCTGAACCGACAAACCCGGAAATGCCCGGGGTATTCTTGACCAAATACCAGCTGTCATCCGTTAAATCCATCTGAACCAGAATGTAACCGGGGAAAAACTTGCGCTCCATAATGCGCTTCTTTCCCTCTTTCACTTCGCTGACTTTCTCAGTCGGAATTAAAATCTGGTGGATCAAATGACGCAGACCTGCGGTATCCGCGCGGCTTTCAAGGCTCGCTTTTACCTTAGGCTCAACGCCCGTCTGCGTGTGCAGCACATACCATTTAGATGATGTCATAACCATTTTTTATCCCAGTAAAATCCGCATCGCGATTGAAAGAAAGAAATCACAAACCGCGATAAAAAGAGCGAGCAGAAATGTTGTAAAAATCACAACCACCGTAGCCTGCCACAATTCATTACGGCTAGGCCATGTAACCTTATTCAGTTCCTGCTTGGTCTCGCGAACGAAATTAACTAATCCCATTTCCACTCCGGGTTAACTCAGCTTCCGGTTCTCGTAATCTCAGGCCTGGCAGGATTCGAACCTGCAACAAGCGGTTTTGGAGACCGCCGCTCTAGCCAGTTGGAGCTACAGGCCTCCAACAGGTCTCC
>CAYLPP010000027.1:0-11192 GCA_964385615.1 uncultured bacterium
TTGAACCCGCGACCCCAAGATCCACAATCTTGTGCTCTAACCAACTGAGCTACGCCCACCATGGGGATTTTCGAAAAAAACTTTAATAAAGGATTGTCTGGAAAGCAGAAAACGCCTATACTAACTGCAGCTTTTTCTTTGAGTAAGTCGTTATACTAACAGAAATTATGAAAAAGAAAAGCGCAAAAACTTCAAGTCAAAAGCCTGTCTCACGCTCAAAAAAAGCGGTCAGGAAGCCTTTGTCAAAACCCGCTTCCGCGCGTAAAAAAAATTCTTCCTTAAAGAAAAAAATATCGTCCCGTAAGACAGTCAAAGCGCTAGCGGGGAAAAAACTTAAAAAAGTTTCTTCTTCGCCTCAAGATCTGCGGGACCTTCCTTTTTCATACAATAAGACACGCCTTGCTCTCCTGGTCCGCGATCCTTACTGGGGTTACGTCTATTGGGATTTTTCAGAAAAAACCTGGAACTGGATTCAGGATTTTTTCCGTAAAGACCCAGGGACTCAAGTGAAGCTCCGGGTGCATAATCTGACCGACCGCACTTTTATGGATGTGGATGTTCAGCTGGAAGCTCAAAGCTGGTATCTCTGTTTTGGCCTGGATAACCGGGAGTTTGAAACAGAGCTCGGACTGATGGATTCAAAAGGCCGTTTTCATTCCATTGTTAAATCTAACCGTATGCGCACACCGCGCAGCCAACCGTCTGAAAAAATAGATCCGAACTGGGACCCCGCTAATTTTGACGAGCTTTACCGCCTTTCCGGCGGAGGGCAAGCGGGCGGTACCTCCGCCTTTTTTTCTTACGTCACCAAGAAGCACACTTGAACGGGGCGCGATGAAGAAGGGCTCCTTACTCCTGGTCCTTCACGCCCACCTTCCTTTCGTCCGGCATCCTGAGCATCCTGATTTTCTCGAGGAACGCTGGCTCTACGAGGCCATCACCGAAACTTATATCCCTCTGATTGAAGTTTATGACCGCTTGCTTGAAGACCGGATTCCGTTCCGCATTACCATGTCGGTCACGCCTCCTTTGGCGGCCATGCTTCGTGACGCGCTTTTGCAGGAACGTTACCTGAAGCATTTGGCCAAGCTGATTGAGCTCGCGGAAAAGGAAGTGGACCGCACGGGCAAGCACGATCCGGTCTGCCGGCCGATCGCCGAAATGTACCGGGATCAGTTTTTACGGGCCCGCTATGTTTTTCGGGACCGTTACGGCTGTGATCTGACCCGTGCCTTTAAAAAATTTCAGGACGCGGGTTGCCTTGAAATTATTACTTGCGGAGCAACGCATGGTTTTCTACCGTTGATGCCGGTTGCGCCGTCTTCGGTGCGCGCGCAAATTACAGTCGCGGCGGATGACTATGAGCGGGTGTTTGGCCGCCGGCCCCGGGGGATTTGGCTGGCTGAGTGCGGTTATATGCCAGGTCACGATAAAATTTTAAAAGACAACGGTATCGAATATTTCTTTGTGGATACGCATGGAATTTTAAACGCGGAAGTCCGGCCCAAATACGGTGTTTTTGCCCCGCTTAGAACAAATCATGGCGCTTACGCGTTCGGGCGCGACATGGAATCTTCCAAGCAGGTCTGGAGCGCGGAGGAAGGGTATCCGGGCGACGCGGAATACCGCGAATATTACCGCGACATCGGCTACGACCTTCCTTATGAATATATCCGCCCCTACATTCACCCGGATGGGTTCAGAATTAATACAGGAATCAAGTACCACAAAATTACAGGGAAGGGGAACGGCAAGGATATTTACAACCCTTGGCGGGCGAGAGAAAAAGCGGCGGAGCACGCGGGCAATTTCATGTTTAACCGTGAAAAGCAGGTTGAGCATCTTTCCAATATTATTGACCGTAAACCGGTTGTCGTAGCCCCTTATGATGCTGAACTCTACGGACATTGGTGGTATGAAGGCCCTCAGTTTCTGGATTTTTTGATCCGCAAGGTGGTTTGTGATTCACCGATTCTTGAGTTGATCACGGCACCGGAGTATTTACAGCGCGAGCCGAACATTCAGCCCTCAGAACCCTCTTATTCAAGTTGGGGCTATAAAGGGTACGCTGAAGTCTGGCTGGAGGGTTCCAATGACTGGATTTACCGGCACTTGCACGCGGCTTCTGAGAAAATGCATGAGCTGGCGGTGGAGTTTGAAAGTCCGGACGCGGACGAAAGGCGGGCGCTGAATCAGGCGGCCCGCGAGCTTTTGCTGGCTGAGTCAAGCGATTGGGCTTTTATTATGAAGACCGGCACGATGGTGCCTTACGCGGTACAGCGTACGCGCGAACACTTGCTGAGATTCCTGAAGATTTACGATATGCTCAAACGCGGAATCGTGGATACGGCCTGGCTTTCGGGCATTGAATCCAAAGATAATATCTTCCCGAATCTGGACTACCGGGTTTACGCCCGTTAAATGTTGCGGTGCGTGCTTTTTTTTGTTAAGATTCGCCCCGTCGCGCACGATATTTAAACGGAACCCATGAAGCTAAAATTACTCAGCCTTTTTACTTTTTTACTGCTCCTTATCCAAGCCGCGGACCCGGTTCCCGCATCCGCGGCTTTTTCTTTGCCCATTACGGCGGCCTCAGCCATTCTGGTTGACGCGAAAACCCATCAGGTTGTTTACTCCAAGACCCCGAATCTTCGCAGGGCGCCGGCCAGCACGACGAAGCTTTTAACGGCTTTGGTGGTTCTTGATCATATGGGGCTGAATGATGTCGTAACCATTCCTTCTTATGTGGAGAAAATCCCGCCTTCTAAAATACACCTGAAAGGCGGGGAGAAGTACCGGGTGCGTGAATTGCTCCGCGCGCTTCTTATGAATTCTGCCAATGACGCGGCTGAGGCTCTCGCTTACAGCGCGGGTAAAGGTTCCCGCAGCCGTTTTGCCGGCTGGATGAATGAAAAAGTTAGAGCGCTTGGCGGATCAAAATCTAACTTCGTGAACCCTTCAGGACTACCCGCCAAAGGGCAATATTCCACAGCTTCGGATATGGCTAAAATTATGGATGCGGTGAATAATCAGCCTTTTTTAGTCCAGACGCTTCAGACGAGGACGCTGATTATTAAGAGTTTCAAGGGCCGAAAAATTTATCTGCGCAACCATAACCGGCTTTTATGGCGGTCGCAATATCCGGTCATTGGGAAAACCGGGTGGACTCGGGTGGCCCGCCATTGTTTTGTGGGGGAGTTTCCTTACCAGAACCGCAGTCTGTTGGTCGCGATGCTGGGCAGTCATGCTTTGTGGCGTGATTTACGGATGATTGTCGATTCCCGTTTCGGACTGTCGCTGAAACCCGTAAAAAATAAGACGAAAAACTGGGCTCGTCCGGGAAAGAAAACAATTCAAACCGCTTTAAAGAATGCCGGGTATTATAAAGGCGCGGTGGACGGTCAGCACGGTTCGAAGACAAGGTCAGCCATCAAAAAGTTCCAAAAAGACAACCATATCAGGATAACCGGAAATGTAGGCCCCGAGACCTGGTCCAAACTGAGTTCTTACGCGGCAGCACGCTGAATAAATCGCCGTTAGGCTCGTCTTACCCTCTATGAAAAAAATCACTGAAAAACTCGTGTCCGCTATTGTTGTCATTTCTTTCTTCTTTTCCGTCATTCCGCCGCTTCGAGCCGAAGAAAAACCGGTAGAACCCGAACCTCCCGCTGAAAAGCTTGTTTTTGATTTCGAAGGAGCGGATTTGGTGAATGCCCTGGACGGGGAGAGCGGTTCCTGGAATCTCGACCCGATGGATGAGAATAATTCCTATACGGACGCGGATATCGCGGAAGTTCCGGATTTGGCCGGAAACGCTAAAAATCAGGCCCTCAGACTTTCTTACAGCGTTGAATCTGAAGTGCCTTCGCAGAATGGTTTTTGGACCAAGCTTCGCGATTTTGACGCCTCCCACTACGATCATCTGGTTTTTGACGTGAAGGGTGATGCTTCCAAGGGGTTCACGGATAAGTTCAAGATTGAGATCAAAAAGTACAAAAATTCTGAACGGGTAGAAAAGATTAAAGGATCGTTCATTGTTAAAAACGTGACGGATCAATGGCAGACAGTCAGCATCCCTCTTAATTTACTGACCGGCCTAATGGATTTCGGCGACCCTGAAGCCTGGGCCAATCCCGCGATCGGCCGTAGAAATTTGGATGAGCTTGTCTTTGTTTTTCAAGACCGTATGGTTTCGAAGAAAAAAGGCACGATTTACATTGATAATATCAAGTTTCTGCGTACGGGGAATGCAGGTCCCACGGCCGTGGATTTTCCTCCGCGTAAAAAAGAAAAGACACCCGTGCGTATTGAGGGGCTGGAATTTACTAAATTTCTGGTCGGCCGTTTGCGGGGTTTTCCTACTCAGGTTCTTCTGAAAAAGAAATTTCCGGATGATGACCGTGAGTTTCTCATGGAAGTCGCCCGGGATACCTGGAATTTCTTTGATCATATCGTGGATAAAGAGCACGGTCTTCCGCTTGATAACGTTTTGATTGGAAAAGATCAGCCGGTGGATGAAGCGACGGCTATTGGGGACTACACCAACGTTACGAACATTGGCGTTTACCTGATGTGTCTTGTCTCAGCCTATGATTTTGGATTTATTTCCAAAGCGGACGCCGTTGAGCGTATCCGTTTAACCCTTTCGACGATTGAAAAGCTCGAGTACCACGAAAGCGGATTTCCATACAATTATTACGACACCACGACAGCTGAGCGCACCAGCTATTTTGTTTCATTGGTTGACAGCGGTTGGCTGGTGGCTGGATTTTACGTGGTGAAGAATGCTTTCCCTGAACTGGCTGAACAGGCTGAACGCCTGATTCACCGCGGGAATTTTAATTTCTTTTATGATGATGTCGAGCGTCAGATGTATCACGGTTATTTCGAGCATCTGAAAGTTTATTCGGATTACCATTACGGCGTTTTCTACACCGAACCTCGCGCGTCGAGTTACATTGCCATTGCGCAGGGACAGGTGCCGGTAGAGCACTGGTACATGGGATTGATCCGCACTTTCCCGCCCGAATTTACCTGGCAAAGTCAGGATCCCATTAATCGCGTGAAGCGCAAAACCGGTCCTTATGAATATTACGGCGGTTACTATGAATGGAAGGGAATCAAGTATGTCCCCAGCTGGGGCGGTTCGGCTTTTGAAGCGTTGATGCCGACCATGATTTTAAAAGAAAAGGAATTGGCGCCTAAGGGCCTTGGCGCGAATGATAAAGCGCAGGCCGAAGGTCAAAGGCGCTTCGCCCTGGAAGAAATGAAATACCCGGTTTGGGGCATGAGCCCTTCTTCAGTGCCGGAAGGCGGTTATTCTGAATACGGTGCCAAGCCTTTCGGCTCAAAAGGGTATAAGCCCGGAGTCGTGACGCCTCACGCCAGTGTGCTGTGTCTCGAGCATGAACCGAAAGAAGTCGTCGCTAATCTGCGTAAACTGATTGAGCTTTACGATATCTACGGAGAATACGGATTTTATGACGCGGTTACGGTTGAAGCCGATCCCAAGAATCCGAAATCTCAAGTGGGCTTGGTCGCGCGTAAATATTTTTCTCTCGATCAGGGAATGTTGTTCGTGGCTATTAATAATTACTTGAACAACGGCGCCATCCGCAGGCATTTTCATAATGACCCCGTCATGAAAAAAGCGGAGCATCTTCTTACCGACGAGAATTTCTTCGAAGAAACACCCGCTTCTTCAGCTTCCTAAGCCATGCAGGCCGGTTTAAATCACGTCTACCGGCTGGAAGTTTTTAGCCCGGAAGTGACTGCCGGTTTTTCCGGCCGGGGTTTTGACGAACCTTCCCGCGATGAATTTTTAAAAGCCCTCAGCCTCGACCCTCAGAATTTTAGGAAAGCCAAGCAAGTTCACGGCGATGTGATTCTGGAAGTCCGCCGTGATGCCTTCTTCCCGTTTGAAACGGAAGCGGATGGTCTTGCGACGGTTGAACCCGGTCTGGTTATTGGAATCAAAACCGCCGACTGCATTCCCGCTTTTTTTTGGGATCCGGTTCGTCGTGCCTCCGGTCTTGCTCACGCGGGATGGAAAGGCGTAAAGCTCGAGATCCTTCCTAAAATGGTCCGCTTTATGGCTGAGAAATTCGGTTCCCGTCCTCAGGATATTGAAACGGCTTTTGGTCCTGCGATCGGTGCCTGCTGTTACGAAGTCGGACCTGAGTTTAAAGATTATTTCCCGGGATTTTTTAAACCCAAAGACGGGGGGAAGGGCTATGTCGATCTGATTGAAGTCGCCAGGTTTCAACTGACTCAGGCAGGGCTGAATCCGCGTAAAATTCAGAATGCCGGTCCCTGCACTTCCTGCAAGGCCTCAGAATTTTTTTCCGCGCGGAAAGGCGCGAAAACCGAGCGGATTTTATCGGTCATTTCGTTTCAAAGGTAGACTCTTCCCGAATTTTTAAATTATGCTATAATACCCGACTTCTACGAGACGGGAACATCAAGTTCCCGTGAGTGTACCGAAACTATAAAGTTTTGGTGTCCAAATTTATAGGAGTTTGCAAATGGAAGCAAATGATTTGCGCAAAGGCACCGTTGTTCTCTACCAAGGCGAACTTTATGTTTGCCTGGATTTCCACCGGGGTTCCCCGGGGAATAAACGCGCGTTTGTGCAGGCTTCTTTTAAGGGCCTGACCAACGGCAAGTCTTTTCAGAACAAGTTTGCTTCAGATGAAGAGTTTGAACGCGCCGCTCTGGAACCGCGCGCGTGCCAGTATCTCTACAAGGACGGGGATGGCTACCATTTTATGGACATGGAAACTTATAACAGTTTCTCGTTGACCGAAGAACGGCTCGGCGATAACAAGTACTTCCTTAAAGAGCAGGCCGAAATCAAAATTCAGTTTTTTAATGGTGAACCGGTTCTTCCTGAATTTCCAAAAGCTGTGACTTTGAAGGTGACGGAAGCGCCTCCCGGTATCCGCGGCGATTCCGTTTCAAACACCTTGAAAGCCGCGGTTTGTGAAACTGGACTCAAAGTTCAGGTTCCTCTTTTTATTAAAGAGGGGGATGAAATCCGGATTAATACTGAAACCGGGGAGTATACCGGGCGGGTGTAACGCAAGCGGGTTCCTTGTCGCGAGACGTTACACACTTGCGCATAGGCGCAAGTGTGTAGACAGTTCAAACACTTGATCTAATGGATCAAGTGCGTAAGGTTTTTCGGGCCTGAAAGGACGGTGTTTTCTTTGAACGCCTCCTTTCAGGTCCCCGAACATGAGTTCGGGGGCAATTAGCTCAGTTGGTTAGAGCACACGCTTCACATGCGTGGGGTCAATGGTTCGAGTCCATTATTGCCCACCAGTTGTTTAAGTTTTTTAAGCGGGGATGGCGGAATTGGCAGACGCGCAGGTCTCAGAAGCCTGTGGCCGAAAGGCTGTGGGGGTTCAACTCCCCCTCTCCGCATTTGCACCTAATCACAAGCGCCTTTTATGAATCCCACCATTGAAAATAGAAAAGCCGGTTTCGATTATTTCCTCTTCGACAAATTCGAGGCAGGCATTGCCTTGTTAGGTTCTGAAGTCAAATCTATCCGTGAAAGCCGGGTGAACCTTAAAGATGCCTTTGTCCGTGTGGTAAACAAGGAAGCCTATCTTTTTAATTGCCACATCACGCCGTACTCCCACCTTCAGGGGCATTTAGAAATTGACCCCACTCGCCAGCGTAAACTTCTGCTGAACCGCGATGAAATCGATAAGCTCAGCGGATTGACTTCGCAGAAGGGGTTCGCGATTGTTCCGCTCAAAATGTATTTCAAAAACGGGCGGGTTAAAGTGCTGATCGCGGTGGCTAAAGGTAAGAAGGAATTTGACAAGAGGGAATCAATCAAGCGTAAAATTCATGACAAGGAAAGCAAAGCGGCTATTCAGAGCGGCACCCGCAAGGCCGATAAGTACAAACGGTAAATTATGGCGCGCGCGACCCTGACTCAAGAACTCTATTGTGAAGTGAAAGATGAAGCCGGCCTGCTGGGGCGGATTACTTCCGCTATGGCGCTGGAAGGCGTTTATATTGTCCACCTTTCCGCGGATTCGATCGACGGTAAGGGGATTTTGCATCTCATTACCAAAGACAATCAGAAGGCTAAAAAAGCCATCGGCTATTTTATTCCTAAAATTTCGGAACGAGATGTTGTGATTGTCGAATTTGAAAATAAAGTGGGTACTTTGGCTCCGGTTGCTAAACTTCTTGGACAGAACAATATTTCTATCAACCAGGTTTTTGGCACCAGCGGGGACGGGTTCAAAATCGTGGGAGTTTTTTCGACCAGCGATAACGCCAAAGCGATGGATCTCATTAATCAGGACTCTGGCTCCCTCAGTGTGTGAGGGCGCCATCGGTTTGCCCCTCTTTCTCCCGGCTTGAGCCGGGCTTCTTTTTAACGTATAATTAGGGCAGTTCTTTCACAGGCTTTCTCCAACACCTTTTCGCTTTCTATGGGAAGCTCAGATCGATTAAAAGCGTATCGATCTGAGCGTGAATTTTTCGAAGAAAAATTTACGGGGGTGACTAGTTTCGACAGGGGAAGTTATCTTGAAGGGAGCATGCAGAGGTGGTCGGGAGGCCTCTTAAAACACCTGACAAAACACAAATGCTGATAAAAACAGCTGGAACAACAGAGCGGCTGGACCGGTTTCGGTTCCGCTTAGCTTTGGGGTTCTTCCCATCGCTGCTTAATTGACAGCGACGTCACCGGACCCACGCCTGACTAGGATCGGCTGACGACATTATCAGGCTGCTTCTCGTACTCTAGCCTTCGAGTGCGGGATTAAGAAGTGAAGGATCGTCCTGATGAATCCCGGCTGCGGGAGTCTTCAGGATTAAATAATTCGCAGACTAAGCATGTAGCCGCCTTTTAGGGTAGGTCTCTTGGACGAGGGTGCAATTCCCTCCACCTCCAGAGTTACCTCCGGGTTTTTAAAGAATCCGGAGCATCAACGTAAAACAATAATAACCCGGAGTAAAACTCCGGGTTTTTTTATATGGCTAAAAATAAAGATTACTATCAGGTTCTTGGGGTTTCAGAAAACGCTTCCTCGGACGATATTAAAAAAACTTACCGGAAGCTTGCCGTTAAATATCACCCTGACAAGAACCTTGGTAAGGAAAAAGAAGCGGAAGCGCGCTTTAAAGAAATTTCGGAAGCGTATTACGTGCTCAGCGATGAAAAACGCCGGGCTCAGTACGATCAGATGAAGCGTTTCGGCGGCGGCGCGGGTGCTGGCGGGGCGGGCTATTCAAATTTCGCGGGCGCTCAAGGCTTTGATTTTGAAGAACTTCTGCGTCAGTTTGGTTCGGGGCGCGGCGGTAGAGCGCGCGGAGGTCAGTATTCCGCGTTTGGGGATATTTTTGAAGATTTGTTCCGCGGGGGAGGAACCCGTCAGGCCAATCCCTGGGTGGGAAGCCAAGGAACCCATTCCGGACGTCATTCCGGGTATACTTATGAAAATGAACCGGAACAAGAAGTGAACGCGGACATTACAGCTAATATTAAAATTTCAAAAGAGAAAGCCGAAAAAGGGGGACAAGTGACGATCAAGACGCCCGAAGGTAAAACGTTTTCAGTCAAGATCCCCGCTCACATTAAATCCGGGCAAAAGCTCCGGCTGACCCGCCAGGGCAAAATGTGCCCCTCGTGCCATCACGAAGGAGATTTAATCCTTCAAGTGAGTATTCAATGAAAAAAATCTCCAAGAGCACAGCGCGCCGTTATCAGACCGGCAATACGGGTCTCGACAAGAAAATTTCTTCATTAGTCAAAAGCCTCGACGCAGGAGAAAATGCGGATTTGCTGCAGGATATTATTGTGACGGCCGCGAAGGTTCACGAAGACGGGATGGAACGCGGGGATATTAAGATGCTGACCGTCGCTTTGAAAGAACTGCGCTATGCTCTCAAAGTTTTTCAGCCTTATCATCATATCCGCAAGGTCGCGATTTTCGGTTCGGCGCGCACCCCGAAAACGGATCCTGAATACAAATTGGCCCAGGAATTTTCTAGGGCTATCGTGGACGCGGGTTGGATGGTTGTTACCGGGGCCGCTTCCGGGATTATGCAGGCGGGAAATGAAGGCGCCGGACGCGCTCACAGTTTCGGCGTGAATATCCGTCTTCCTTTTGAGCAGGAAGCCAACCCTTTCATTTTAGACGATCCCAAGCTTATCAATTTTAAATATTTCTTTACGCGTAAACTGATTTTTATCCGTGAATCGGACGCGACGGTTCTTTGCCCGGGCGGGTTTGGAACCCATGACGAGGGTTTTGAAACTTTGACTCTGGTTCAGACCGGAAAAGCTTCACCCCGGCCGATTATCTGTCTGGATTCCAAGAAAAGTGAATACTGGAGCGAGTGGCGCCATTTCCTGAAAAAGGAACTCGCGGGAAACCGGATGGTCGACCCCGACGATCTTGGTATGATTCACTTCACGCATGATCCTTATGACGCCGTCAGGGTGATCACGCATTTTTACCGGAATTATCATTCCAGCCGTTATATCGGCGATATGCTTGTGATCCGTATGAAGCAGGCTTTGAGTAAGGCCAAAGTTAAAGAATTGAACAAAGAGTTCAAGAGTATTCTTGCAAAAGGTACGATAGAACAGCATGAGAAAGGTTTCCCTGAAGAAGCGAATGAATTGCACACGTTTGACCTGCCTCGAATTTCGCTGCATTTCAACCGCCGGCATTTCGCTAAGATGATTCAGTTGATCGGAAGGGTTAACGAAGAATAGCCAACCTTGAGGTTGGCTACGTGCTTGTCGGCGTTTGATGAATACGCTGTCACGCACGTCACTTAAGATTTGTGGATTTACGCGTGGAAGGACAGCGCTTTTACATCTTTGAATTGCTCGCACTTGAATTGATGATTCAAGTGCGAGTCGTCGGGAAGTTAATTGTCGCTATTCACAGCACTTGAGTTGATGACTCAAGTGCGTAAAGCCGGGAGCTTGATAAGCTCCCGTGCTTTACGGGCGTTTAGCTCAGTTGGTTAGAGCATCTCCCTTACAAGGAGAGGGTCTCAGGTTCGAGTCCTGAAACGCCCACCATTTGTTCTTATTGCGCTAATTTCCTCTTGAGTCAGTGGGGGGAAGTCAGTACAATACCGTTCTTCTTTTGGAGCCCGGGTAGCTCAATTGGTTAGAGTACCAGATTGTCGATCTGGGTGTTGCGGGT
>CAYLPP010000028.1:0-7396 GCA_964385615.1 uncultured bacterium
TTTGTGGATCCTCCGTTCGCACAAGGACTTGTGAAAAAGACGTTGATCAAGCTGGATCAATCTGGTATAGTCGTGCCGTTTGGACAAGTTATAGTTGGACACACAAGGCAAGAAGAATTGCCCGATAACCTGCGGACCCTGAAGCTGGCCCGCACAAAGAAAATGGGGCAAGCTTGCCTTTCTTTTTTGTTCAGACTCGACGCTGACCATGGAGAAACGAAGAGCTATATATCCGGGGAGCTTTGATCCTGTCACAGTAGGTCATCTGGACATTATCAAGCGTGCCCTTTCGATCTTTGACCAGGTGATCGTCGTGGTCGCCCGAAATACCCAGAAGCACACCCTTTTTTCGCTTGAAGAGCGGGTGGAGTTTATGAAACGCGCGCTGAAGGGTGTGAGAGGCGTAAAAATTGAAAGTTATGAAGGCCTGACTGTGGAATATGCTGTTGCCCGCAAGGCACGCACGATTATCCGGGGTCTTCGGGCAACTTCGGATTTTGACTATGAATTTCAAATGGCTGTCACAAACCGTAAACTCTCCAAGCAAGTCGATACCATCTTCCTGATGCCCTCGGAATCCCATTTTTACGTCTCCTCCAGGCTCATCAAAGAAATCGCCACGCTCAACGGAGACATTTCCGCGTTTGTACCGGAATTTGTCGCCCGGCAGATCCGCGAAAAACTGGCCGCGCAGTAAATAAGGATGGAACGTTCGGAAATGAAAATCATACTGGCGGACTATAAAGAGGGGATTCCTGTTTCGGTCCGGGAAACTTACGATCCAAAAAAATTGGATCTTGAATTTGTCGATTTAAAGTATTTGAAACCTTTGGATATGAACGGCATCGTTGAGAAAAGCAATGACACCGTCAACTTCCAAGGGACACTTAAAAGCCGGATTGAAAAAATGTGCGCCCGCTGTCTGCGAGCGATTCCGTCCGACGTGGAAAAAGATTTCGCTTTTTATTACGAAACCACGGGCAAGGAAGTAATCGACACGATTGACGATCTGAGGGAAACCCTGATTCTCGATCACTCGATTTCTTTTTTGTGTACGGATTCCTGTAAAGGCCTGTGCCCGCATTGCGGCGGCAACCGGAACGAAAAAGATTGCAGCTGTGAGTCGGATGTTAAGAACAATGTCTTCGCGGAGCTTAAAAAGCTTCTCAAGAAAAAATCGAAATAACACTTGTTCCTAGGAACAAGTATATCTCAGCGGAAATTTAAAATTTCCGTCTGATCATAAAGGAGCCTATCATGCCGAATCCAAAACGCCGTCATTCTAATACCCGCACGCGTCTGCGCCGGGCCCATGACTTTCTGACGCCTAAGCCGGTGTCGGAATGTCCGCAGTGCAAAGCGCCCGCGCGCCCGCACCGCGTCTGTTCGTCCTGCGGATACTATCGCGGACGTCAGGTCGTGACTGTGAAAGTCAAGACGAAGAAAACTTCCAAATAACCAACCTTTTCAAAGAGCGGGGATCTTATGATTCGTGTTGCTGTTGATGGAATGGGGAGTGATTACGGACCCGGAGTTGTTGTTGAAGGTGCCGTCGCTGCCGCTAATGACTTCGGCCACCTGGAAATCGTTTTGGTCGGTCAGCCCGACGCGCTGAAGCATGAACTGAACAAGCACCACGTCGTTGGCGGGAAAATCGTGATTGAACCCGCCACGGAAGTTGTCGATATGGGAGATTCTCCCGTCGCGGCGCTGCGTAAGAAAAAAGACTCTTCTATTGCCGTCTGCATCAACCTCCTTAAAACCAAGAAGGTTGACGCCGTTATGACTGCCGGCAACACCGGCGCGGCTGTAGCCGCCAGCGCGCTTCACCTGGGCCTTCTCCCGGGAATCAAGCGCCCGGGGATTGCGATCGGCACGCCGACACTCCACGGTATTTCCATGGTTATGGACGTCGGCGCCAATATCAATCCTTCCGCTGAAGAACTTTTCCAGTACGCCCTCATGGCCGAAGTTTACGCCCGCTGTATTTTTAAAAAGAAACGCCCATCCGTCGCTCTCCTTAATATCGGAGAAGAAGAATCCAAAGGCACCGAAGCTCTTAAAGAAGCTTATAAGCTTCTCCGGGAGTCGCCGTTGAACTTTGTCGGCAACATTGAAGGCCGGGATTTTTTCACCGGAAAGGTTGATTGTATTATTTGCGACGGCTTCGTTGGCAATGTCGTTCTGAAAATGATCGAAAGTGTTCTGGAAACTGCCGTTAAAATCATCAGCCGCGAAATCAAAAAGAACCCGCTTAGCATGCTCGGCGCTCTTCTTTGTAAACCGGCCATGACCGCAATACGCCGTGACACCAACTATGAAGAAGCCGGTGGAGCGCCGCTTCTGGGCGTAAACGGCACGGTTATTATCAGCCACGGAATTTCTTCCCCAAAAGCGATTCGTAACGCGATCCGCGTCGCGGCGGAAATCGTCAGCACTGGGGTCAATGAGCTTATCATTGAAAGCGTCGCCGCTAACGGCGCCGCCCTTTCCACGGCACGGGGAGAAGGTAAAAAGCCGTGACCCGGCAAATGGCCTGCATCCGCGGGTTGGGAGCATCGGTTCCTGAGAAAATCCTAACGAATTTCGACCTGGAAAAAATGGTCGATACTTCCGATGAATGGATACGCACACGTACCGGCATTCAAACGCGCAGGATTGCCGCGAAAGGTCAAAGCGCGAGTGATATCGCCCTTCCCGCGTGCCGAGAAGCTCTCCAGAACGCGGGGTTAACTCCTGCTGATCTCGACCTTATTATTGTCGCAACAATCACTCCCGATATGTTTTTCCCGTCTACCGCTTGCGGAATCCAGCATAAACTCGGCGCTTCCAAGTGCGGAGCTTTTGATATGGCGGCGGCCTGTTCCGGTTTTCCTTACGCGCTGGGCGTGGCCAACGCGTTCATCAAGTCCGGCATCTATAAAAATATTTTAGTCGTGGGCACCGAAGTCCTATCCGGATTTATTGACTGGACCGACCGCTCAACCTGCGTTCTTTTCGGCGACGGCGCCGGCGCGGCGATTGTGTCCCGTTCTGAGAAGGAAGGCCATGGGGTCATCAACTGCATCCTTGGCGCGGACGGCGCTATGGGTGATCTTCTTAAAATTCCGGGCGGGGGATCGGCAAACCCTCCAAGTGAAGATACTCTCAAAAATAAACTTCACTATCTGCAAATGCAAGGCTCGGAAATTTTTAAAGTAGCTGTCCGCACGATGGATCAAGCCGTCCGTGATTTGGTAACACAAGAAGGTTTGAATCTGAGTGATATTAAGATTCTGATTCCGCACCAGGCGAACATGAGAATCTTACAGGCCGTTGCCGAACGTCTTGAACTTTCCATGGATCGTGTTTTTATTAATGTCGAGAAATACGGCAATATGTCCAGCGCGTCGACTGTTGTGGCTCTTTACGAAGCGGAAAAAGCAGGCAAAATCCAAAAAGGGGATTATGTCGTGTTGGTCGCTTTTGGCGGCGGTTTAACCTGGGCTTCGACTTTAATCAAGTGGTAATGGAGGATATCATGACTCATAAAGTCGGCTTTTTGTTTCCCGGTCAAGGTTCCCAATTCGTCGGTATGGGAAAAGACCTTTACGAAAAATTTCCTTCCGCCCAAAAAGTGTTTGAGACGGCGAATCAAACCTTAGGTTATTCGTTGACAGATATTTGCTTCTCGGGCCCCGAAGATAAACTCACCCGCACATTTTACGCTCAGCCGGCTATTTTTGTGACCAGCCTTGCCGCGTGGACGGTTCTAAAAGAAAAATTTCCAGATCTCACTCCCGGCTTTACGGCCGGTTTATCGCTCGGTGAATTTACCGCGCTTGTCGCGGCCGGATCCGTCAGCCCGGATGAAGGATTAAAACTCGTGCAAAAGCGCGCTGAAGCAATGGAGCGCGCCGCGGAAAAAACACCGGGGACCATGGCCTCTATTTTAGGAATGGGGGAAGCGGATTGCCTCGCGATTGCCAAGGAAGCCGGATGTGAACTGGCCAACTTGAACACCCCTGAACAAATGGTTCTTTCCGGAACTTTTGAAACCGTTGAAAAGGGATGCGTTCTCGCTGAAAGCAAAGGCGCGAAAAAAGCCATCCGCTTAAAAGTGGGCGGGGCCTTCCACTCCTCGCTGATGAAAGCCGCGAAAGAAGATTTGGAAAAAGCTCTGTCCGCGACCCGGATCGAAAAACCTCAATGCTCCTTTATTCCCAACGTTCTTGGAACCCCAGTTTCAAACCCTGAGGAAATCCGCGGGTTGCTTGCCCGTCAGCTCATGAGTTCCGTTAGATGGGTTGACACTATGGCTCGCGCACAGGAATCCGGTCTAACTCTTTTTCTTGAGTTAGGCCCTGGAAAAGTTCTCAAAGGACTCGCTAAGAAATGTCAGCCAAGCCTGACCGTCGAACCTGTAGGAACTTTCGACGATTTTGAAAAACTTCAGAACCTTCTGACCAAAACAGCCTGAAAGGACAGTTATGACGCACAGTCTTGAAGGAAAAGTCGCTATTATTACCGGAGCCAGCCGAGGAATCGGGCAGGCCATCGCCCTGGAATTCGCCAAAGCCGGCGCAAAACTCATACTTTCCGCCACTACGATTGAAAATTTGAAGGAAACCGCGGACCTAATCGCTGCTGAAAAAAAGGAAGCGCCAATTTTGACGCAAGCCAGTGTCAGCATTGGAGATGAGGTGACTGAAGTTGTAAAAAAAGCCCTTGACACTCATGGAAGGGTAGATATACTTGTCAACAATGCGGGCACGACAAAAGATAATTTGCTCGCGCTCATGCCCGAAAAAGATTGGGATGACGTTCTTTCGACAAATTTGAAAAGCGTTTTTTTATTTACTAAAGCAGTCGCTCGGCCCATGGTGAAGCAAAAGTCGGGCGTAATCCTGAATATTACTTCGGTGATTGGGATTACCGGAAACGCGGGCCAGGCTAATTACGCGGCATCCAAAGCGGGAGTGATAGCGTTTACGAAGTCCACCGCTAAGGAACTTGCTAAACGTAATATTCGAGCCAATGCGATTGCGCCTGGGTTTATTAAAACCCGGATGACCGGCAAGCTTTCAGAGGAACAGCAGGCAGGTATTTTGCAGCATGTTCCGCTGGGGCGGATGGGTGAGCCTAAAGATATTGCTGATGTCGCCGTTTTTCTTGCATCAGACGCCTCTCGCTACATGACGGGGCAAACGCTGGTCGTAGACGGCGGTTTAGTTATTTAATAGTTAACGTGGTTTTAAACAGGAGGATTCAATGGCGGTTCAAGATAAAATTTCCGAAATCATCGTAGAACAGTTAGGGGTTAAGCCCGAAGAAGTCGTTCCGGAAGCTTCTTTTGTGGATGATCTCGGCGCCGATTCCCTCGATACCGTTGAATTGGTCATGGCTCTTGAAGAAGAGTTCGGCATTGAAATCCCGGATGAAGACGCTGAAAAGATTCAGACCGTCGGGGATGCGATCCGCTATATCGAAGAAAAATCGGGTTCAAAATAATTCCCGGTTCGTTTCTACGAATTCTGACATCTTCTAATCTATTGTGAAATCCCATCGCGTAGTCGTTACCGGTGTCGGCATGATTACTCCTGTCGCCAACACCGCCGAAGATACTTGGAAGGCCTTTCTCAAGGGCCAGAGCGGGACGGGTCGTCTCTCGCAGATTGACCCGACTCCGTTCAACTCCAAAGTTTCCGCTGAAGTCAAAAATTTTGACCCCAGCACTTTCTTCACTCCCAAAGAAATCAAAAAATCCGACCGTTTCGTTCAGTTTGCCGTTGCCGCTTCAACGATGGCAATGAAAGACGCGAGTCTGGATATCAAACAGGAAGACCCGCATCGCGTGGGTGTTCTGGTTGGATCCGGAATCGGCGGTCTGCGTATTATTGAAGAACAGCATAAGGTCCTGCTCGAAAAAGGGGCGGATCGTGTTTCTCCATTTCTAATCCCAATGCTGATCGTCAATATGGCCCCTGGGCAAATCGCGATTTCACTCGGCCTTAAAGGCCCCAGCAACTGCGTAGCCACGGCTTGCGCTACCGGCGCGAACGCGATTGGCGACGCCTTCAAATTGATTCAGCGCGGCGAAGCCGATGTCATGTTCGCCGGCGGTACGGAATCTTGCATCACCCCGCTGGGATTCGGCGGATTTGACGCCATGAAAGCTTTAAGTACTCATAATGAGGCTCCGGAAACGGCTTCCCGTCCTTTTGATAAGACCCGCAGTGGTTTTGTGATGGGGGAAGGCTGCGGTGTTGTCGTGCTTGAATCCTATGAGCATGCTAAAAAACGTAATGCCAAGGTCTACGCTGAAATGGTCGGTTACGGCATGACTTCAGACGCCAGCCATATCACGGCTCCTGACCCGACGGGTGAAGGCGCCGCGCGCTGTATGATCAACGCTCTTAAAGACGCCGTGGTCAAGCCTGAAGAGGTTAATTACATTAACGCGCACGGAACATCGACGCCGCTGAACGATAAAGTTGAATCATTGGCGATCAAAAAAGCTCTCGGTGAAACAGTCGCTAGAAAAGTTAAGATCAGCTCCACCAAGTCCATGACCGGACACCTTCTGGGTGCCGCGGGCGGGGTGGAAGCGATTGCCTGCATCCTGGCGATCCGTGACAACATGATTCCTCCGACGATTAATTATAAAACCCCTGACCCGGATTGCGATCTTGATTACACCCCGAACGAAGCTCAGGCCCACAAGGTCAATGTGGCTTTTTCCAACTCTCTGGGTTTCGGCGGGCACAACGCCTGTATCGTCTTCAAAAGATTTTTCGACTAACAAACACCGCAAGCTGTTCGCCGACGAAGTGTTCGTTCAAAATTTCCTCTATTTTTCCCCACATTTTCGTTGAATCCCGAATCAAATCCACGTAGAATGCGCCCATGCGGCTCAAAAAGCTAGAACTGTTCGGCTTTAAATCCTTCGCGGACAAGACCGAAGTCATCTTTGATCAGGGTGTTACCTGCATCGTCGGGCCGAATGGCTGCGGCAAGAGCAATATTTCTGATTCCATCCGCTGGGTTCTCGGCGAGCGCAGCGCGAAAATGCTCCGCGGCAGTAAGATGGAAGACGTCATCTTTAACGGGACGGATTTCCGTAAACCTTTGGCACTCGCTGAAGTTTCTCTCACCATCGATAATTCAGACCGCGGTCTTCCGATTGATTACAATGAAGTCACGCTGACCCGCAGGCTTTACCGCTCAGGCGAGAGCGAATACCTCATTAATAAAACCGTCTGCCGTCTCAAGGATATTCAGGATCTCATCCTGGATACCGGCATTGGCTCCAATTCTTATTCCATGATTGAGCAGGGCAGAATCGACTACGTCCTGAATGCCGATGCCGAAGAACGCCGTTTCTTAATTGAAGAAGCCGCGGGCATTTCAAAATTCA
>CAYLPP010000029.1:0-247 GCA_964385615.1 uncultured bacterium
GCTTTATCCTCCGCGCTCCTCGGCTTCGTGCCCCTTACCGGCCGCTCAATCATCGCCACAATCCGGCGAGCAAGCGGATCTTCTTTATCTCCAAACTGACTCGGCTTTCTGCGGTTCGTGGGATCTCCGAATAATTTCTTATATTCCGCATCATTGATCTCACGATCCTTTCCAGAAAAAATAGCGCCAAGACCCGCAACCAATTTCTGGTCGCCGGCTCCGTTCAGGGCTTTGAGCTGGTCCGCCA
>CAYLPP010000029.1:347-3141 GCA_964385615.1 uncultured bacterium
GTCCCACAAGCGCCTGCTTTTCCTCTTCGCTCACCGCTCTCGCTTCCGAACGCGCTCTCTGCGTCAATCTCCAGACTCTGGCGGTAGTGTCATAACTGTATGTCACCACATCTCCATTTGTGAGTTCGGCGGCGCTATTAATCGTTCCTCCGTGCCCCGAAAGGACGCTGACCAATCGCCCGGTCTGAGGGTCCCAGATGCGCGCCATCCTGTCACTGCTTATAGTCATTACATTTCCATTTTTAAGCTGAATGACCTTAAACTGACCTTGAAGCGTGTGAACGGTTTTGCCTGTCTGCGGATTCCAAATTCTCGCCGTACTATCGTCACTCACCGTTACCACATTTCCGTCTCGAAGCTGGACGGCATCACGAATAGGTCCTTCATGCTGCCGATAGACTTGAAACACTTCACCCGTCTTAGGATCCCAAACGCGCGCAGTCCAATCCATCCCCACAGTCATGATGTTTCCATTCTGAAGTTCAATGGCATTCAGCACAGTATTCGTGTGCCCTGTAAACGTGAAAATTAATTCCCCCGTTTCAGGATTCCAAATTCGAGCCGTGCGGTCATTGCTCATCGTCATCACGTTGCCGTTTCTGAGTTGTATGGAATTGCCGATGACGTCAAAGTGCCCGTTAAGCGGCTTAAGCTGCCCAGTTTCAGGATTCAGGATTTGAGCCGTGCGGGTTGGCCCTGTCAGCAGCACATTTCCGTTGGTCAGATAAAGAGCTTTAACCCCTCCAACATTTTCAAAGGTACGAACCAATTGCCCATTCGCGGGATTCCAGATCCGGACGAGATTATCCCAACTCGCGGTCAAAACATTACCATCCCGCAGCTGAACAGCACTGGTAATAGGCCAGGTATGCTCATCCAGCGTATACACCAATTTCCCAGTCGCGGGATTCCAAATTCGAGCCGTATGGTCATCACTCACCGTCACTATATTTCCGTTTCTTAACTGAAGACCGTCATTAACAGAATCTGTATGCCCAAGGGCCGGATTCTCGTTATCGATGGCTCCAAGCGTGACGGATGTATTCGTAACAACCGTCTCGGCCTTCATCCGTTCCACCACATCCACTAAAAACTCCCAATCCTCCAGTTTCAAACTCTCGACATGCTGTTCCACTATTTCACGAATCATAAGCGCGAGATTACGGTACTCCGCGGGAAGCGCAATCCCCTCACCCGCCAGCCAGCGCCAGCTCCAGGCGATGCTTAGCCCCAGATTGATTACCGCATCACCCACGTAATTCGCGTCCTCATAATCTTTCGCGTCAGCCTGAACCGCGAGTAACCCCTGAATCGGCCGCGGAATTTGCTCATCCCCCGCGAACCTTCTCATCTCCACCGCACTGAGGGCTCTCTCTTTTTCAACCCTAAGCGAATCACGCTCATCTCCAGACTCGAAACCTAACCGCTTAGCTTCATTACTCAAAGCCTTCAAATCTCTTTTAAAATTGCCTAATTCCTTTTTCACCGGCTGTTTTTTTACCGTTTCTTCTTCCGCCTTTTTATCGCTTAGCAAATCAATCAACTCCGCTTTATCCTCAGGGCTTCTCGGCTTCGTGCCCCTCGCCGGCCGCTCAATCATCGCCACAATTCGGCGCGCCAGCGCGTCCTCCTGATCTTCAAACTGACTCGGCTTTCTGCGGTTCCCGGGCTCTCCGAATAACTTCTTATACTCTCCATCATTGATCTCGCGATCCTCTCCCGAAAAAATCGCACCAAGACCCGCAACCAATTTCTGGTAGCCGACTCCGGAATTCAGGGCTTTGAGCTGGTCCGCCAGTCCCACAAGCGCCTGCTTTTCCTCTTCGCTCACCGCTCTCGCTTCCGAACGCGCGGGGAAAAGATCCCATCCAAACAAAGTGTAGTCATCTCGTGCGGCGATTACGTATTTACCGTCCGGCATAGCATTTATCGTCTTAAGTCCAGGAGGAAAACCTAGCTCCGGAGAAATCTCCAGGGTACCCCTTGCGACCTCTCTTAGCTTCCCATCAGCGCTTAAACTAAAGAGAGTCAAAACACCATCAGCTCCAACCGTCACCGCATATCGCCCGTCCGCTACAACGGTAATATCTTGCACTAACAAAAGATCATGTCCCGCAGCACTCCTGAAAACCTCCTCTAATTCTCCACTCTCCCTTAAGCGCCACACAATCTCACGCCCTTCCCTTCCCGCCGTCAAAACATACTGACCATCCGGAGTGATTGTTGCCGCATTGATCCCCGCGGCATGCCCTTGATTACCCGGCAAAACCCTGAAAGCCTGCTTCAGCTCTCCGTTCTCTCCCAAACTCCAAACGACAATACTTCCATCATTACCCGTGGTTAAAACAAATTTACCGTCAGGAGTAATAAGGACTCTCGATATTCCGCTAGTCTGCCCTTGCAACTCGTTTCCTGATTCACTTCTAAAAATCTGCTTTAGTTCTCCATTTTTGGCCAAACTCCAAACAATCACACGGCGGTCATTATCATCTCCTACCGTAATGACGTGCCTTGCATCAGGAGTCAACGCGATAGAACTAATCAAGTCAGAATGAGCCGAATCGCGGACTTCATCGGATGTTTTCCAAACCATTCGCACGCCGCCGCTTTCATCAACCTCCCACACCCTCAAATCGCGGCGCTGGTCTCCCGTAATAAAAAATTTTCCATCAGGCGTCATCCCGCTTCCATAACCCATGTTGCCGCGGATAAGATCTGGGGGAACATTGAGGCTCTCTTGCGCTAATTCTGAGGCCGACACGAGTTGTCCCTCCCCATTAATGCGCCAAGAAAC
>CAYLPP010000029.1:3151-5291 GCA_964385615.1 uncultured bacterium
GCACTTATTGCAGAATTGGTATGCATCTCATAATCCGTATAAGATTCGCCGCCCGGACTACCTAAGGCGAAAGGTTTCAATTCCCAGGTAAAATTACGAAGGAGGGCCTGCCTCAAGTGCTCCAGCTTCTGCAGCCCCGATTCTCTGAAAGCCAGCGCTCCGGTGCTCAAATCCACTGCCTCTTCAATAGCTTCATTGAGCAAGCTCAATAGCGCCGCCTGCTCACCGTCAGCACGGTAGCTGATCATCCATAAAACCTCACGCGCAAGACCAAATGCCTGCACCCATTGCCCAAGCAATCTCCCGCCCTCCATCTGCCCGGCTTCTTCAAGCCAATCTTTAGCCGCAGCAAGCGCTCCATAATCACGCACCAACTCCCTAGCTTCAGGAAGACCTCTCACAAATCCTTCCGCCCTCTTGCCCGCGACAACCGGGGCTTCAGGCACTTCTATTTCCTGGGCCGTAACCCCGAAAGTTGGAAATCTCGCAGTCATTTGTGCGTTCCACGCCGGAAATGTGTCGATCACTTGCGATTCGGCAGAAGGTAATGTTTCAGCAATACTTTCCTGCGTTTTTCCATACCCCAGCAAAATCTCAAGTAATGCCTGCTGATCCGCTAAACTTCTCGTCCTCAATCCCGACTGCAAAATAAATCCCACGATCCCAGTAGCCAATCGTGCATTTTCAACATCCCCAAATTCTCCAGAAGTTTTTCGAGAACCTGTTTCACCAAACAAGTTACGGTACGCTTTACTCTCAATTGGCTCCCATTCCAAACTCCCGCTCTCACCCATTCGAATCACACCCGAAATTCCAGCCTGCAGTGCCGAAAGATATTCCGATCCCGCAGACTGCAACCTGCTAAGTCTGTTTTCGAGCTCAGTTCGGTCTGCATCACTCACAGCCCGCGCTTCCGAGCGCGCTCTCTGCGTCAATCTCCAGACGCGCGCAGTGCGGTCCGCACTCACCGTCACCACATTTTCATCCCTAAGCTGGATCGAATTCGAGATACTTCTTGCATGTCCTGTAAGCACATGGAGCAATTCCCCGGTCTCAGGATCCCAGATTCGCGCGGTACGACTATAACTCACCGTCAGCACATTGCCATTTTGAAGTTGGATGGCATTGAAGACCCCATTTGTATGCCCAATAGCAGGATCCTCGTTATTGTCAGCTCCAAGCGTACGGACCAACTGCCCAGTCGCGGGATCCCAGATTCGCGCGGTACTATCCGCGCCCACTGTCAGAATATTGCCGTCTTGAAGTTGGATGGCATTGAAGACCCCATTTGTATGCCCAATGGCAGGATCCTCGTTATTGTCAGCTCCAAGCGTACGGACCAACTGCCCAGTCACGGGATTCCAGATTCGCGCGGTATGATCCAAACTTCCCGTCAATACATTGCCGTCTTGAAGTTGGATGGCGCTCTCGACCCAATTTGTATGCCCAATAGCCGGATTTGCGTTATTGTCGGCTCCAAGCGTACGGACTAACTGTCCAGTCGCGGGATTCCAGATTCGTGCGGTGTAGTCATAACTCACCGTCAGTACATTACCGTCTTGAAGTTGAATGGCATTCACGACCCAATTTGTATGCCCAATGACTGAATTCTCGTTACCGTCAGCTCCAAGCGTATGGACCAACTGCCCAGTCGAAGGATCCCAAATTCGTGCGGTCCGGTCCTCACTTATCGTCAGCACATTGCCATTTTGAAGTTGGACGGCATTCCGGACCACTAGTGTATGGCCAATGCCGGGATTACTGTTATTAACAGCTCCAAGCGTGCGAATCAACTGTCCAGTCGCAGGATCCCAGATTCGCGCGGTGTTGTCATAACTCACCGTCAGTACATTGCCGTCTTGAAGTTGAATGGCATTCAAGACCACACTCGTATGCCCAAGTGCCGAATTTTGATTACCAACGGCTCCAAGCGTACGGATCAACCGCTGAGTCGCAGGATCCCAGATTCGAACGGTATTATCCCCGCCCAATGTCAGCACATTGCCGTCTCTGAGCTGAATGGTATTCACGACCTGATCCGTGTGTCCAAGTACCGAATTCCGATTATCGACGGCTCCAAGCGTAACCGATGTTTCATCAAGCACCGTCCCTGCCTTCATCCTCCCAATCACATCCACCA
>CAYLPP010000030.1:0-4702 GCA_964385615.1 uncultured bacterium
ATCCGACCACTGTAAACGCCAGAATCTTCACTCTCAAATCATTATTCTTTTTCATGGGATGTCTCCTTCGGTCCGCAATGTGTCTTGCGCCTGTTTGAACTTTAGACAGGGCGGGGCGGGATTTGTTTCAGGAAATTAAAAAATTATTTGTCGACGGCCCGATTAATAAGCCAGAAGTTGAAGTAGGCGGCGGGAAGGAAGAGGATGATCAGGCAGCCGAGGGTCAGGCCCCACAAGATGGTGACGACGGGTTCGAACAAAACTTGCCAGAGGTTTCTGCCGGCGGGGCCCATCAGGATATTGCAGATCCCCACGGCAAAGCCGAACAAGAGACCGGAGAGATAAACGGTGGCAAAGGAAACAGCGGCGAGCCACTTGGGAGGAACCTGCCTCACGGGCCAGGTGATGACGCCAATCAATAAGCCGATCAGCGGTGAAACGAGCATCCCGCCCCAAATGCCGGCGCCCAGGGCGCGGTAGGCGAAAAAGAACGCCGCGATGCTCCACAGGCCGCCCGACACCGCGCAGAGGACACAGTATCTGAATCGGGCGATTTCCAAGAGGGCCGCGCTTACCTATTCGGCGAGATAGCCGAACTTGCCGGCCTGGAAGTCGTAAATGGCCTGGTTGATCTCGTCTTTGGTGTTCATTAGGAAGGGGCCGTAGTGGTAGAGGGGCTCATCGATGGGCTCACCCGAAAGCACGAGCACCGTGGCATCCGCCAAAGTGGACAGAACAATCTCATCGCCGCCATCATTTTTGAAGAGGACAGAATCCATCACGCCGGCATTGGCCTCGCCATTCACTTTAACGCGGCCTTCCTGCACCAGGATCGCGGCATTGTGAGTTTTAGGAAGAGGAATCCGGACCTCGCCGCCCGCCACCAGCCGCAGGTCGAACATGTTCACGGGAGTAAACGTGGAGCCCGGGCCCTTGGCATCGCCAAAACCGCCCGCAATCACCCGAACCCGCCCGGCGTTCTTGGGCAGGGCAATGTCAGGAATCTGTTTGGTCTCAATCCCCTGGTATTTCGGCGCGGTCATTTTAAACTTCTTGGGCAGGTTCACCCAGATCTGCATCATGTGCATCGTGCCGCCCTTCCGGGCGTATTCCTTCTCGTGATATTCGTTGTGGAGGATGCCCGAACCCGCGGTCATCCACTGCACGTCGCCGGGATAGATGATGCCGCTGTTCCCCGCGCTGTCGTGGTGCGCCACGGCGCCTTCATAGGCGATGGTCACGGTCTCGAAGCCGCGGTGCGGGTGCGGCCCCACGCCCCTGCGCTCGTTGGTCGTGGCCTCATATTTGAAAGGAGGGTGATAATCCAGCAGGAAAAACGGGCTCATCCGCTTCTCGAAATCCGTCGCCGACGGGAAATAGTTGCTCACGCGGAACCCGTCCCCCACCATGTGGAACGGCGCCCCCTTAAATATCTGCTCAATCTTGCGGTTCATGACATATTAGAGACAATTCATGGGATTTCGATTCGGGTATTCACCTGTCTCTTTTTAGGATCTGTTCCTTTTGTGCTGTAGGAATTTTCAAAGAATAAAAATCATCTATTTGCTTAGGCTGAGTAATCATTACTTCACAAATGACGTTTATGAATCCGAATAACTTTAGAGCGGTACCAGCATCATCATTTAGGTCAATAGTACCAGGATGAACGGCATTATTCCCAATGACACGCACAGCGTCTAGGGCTTTTTGAATCTTTTCGGGAAGGCCTTTTTTAACCAAATCACCGATATCTTCATTTAAATTCTGCCCCTTCCCGCCTAAGTGGACGCATAATTTCTGAAGACCCAGTCGCAGCAGTGCCGCCGCACCTCTGGGAGAAGCCGAAACTATTTGCCTTGCTTCTTCGTAATCATCCATCACATTTTTAGGCATATCTGCATTAGGGAATGATGCCGTGCTGTCTGTAGGATAAACCAATTGCGGCGCTTTCCAAAACGACGAGTCACCGCAATGCTCGCAAGTTGAAAATAAAAAAGTTCCTTTCACTATAAAATACCTACCGTCATAAGCCTTTCCGGCAGACTGAGCCCACACTTGCTTAGCATATGCCTTACAGAGCGGGCAATTAAAAGCAGATAGTCCGACACTCGGGGCAACATAGTTATTCATATCACATCTCCATTTTAAAAACATTAATCGTTCTGCAGGGAGAAGATACCCCTCCCACTACGATAGCAAGAGGGGCATCTTCCAGATTTTGGGCTAATCTTCCGGGTAGAGGCATCTATATGCACGATGGTATAGTTTGCCCCATAATGTCGGGTCTTTACCAAGAACACTAGGGCTCCTGTCCTCTGCCTGGTTAATGGGCTGGAACAGTTTATTGCCGTTCTTAAGAAAGAAAGTAACGGGGTTTTCACGCCAGCCAGACACTGTCCCATCAGACCGCCTCCGAACAAGAACTCTGAGACTCGCTGCAATAGGAAAAGTAATTCCCGCAGAAACGTTGTACTTTCGTGCCCATGTATCAATATCAGGATACGGCTCCAGCCCATCAAGTGAGGTTCGAACTGCTGCTTTTTTTAATGGCTCAACAAATTGATACCCACCAAAACGCCCAGACCCCGAAACCTCTGGCAATAATCGTTCGATCTGATCAGGCAGCCGAAAGCAATCCAATAAGATCGGCTCCAAAGCCAGGAATTCCTTTTCATTTTTTCTGAAATATTCAAGACACCGAGCTTTAGATCGATAGGCCTCGATGGGGTGTTTATCCTCGTCACCATCGAATATCCCCTTGCAAAAAAGCGACATGCGTTGTAGTACATCAACGATGTCATAAATCCCGGCGCCATTTTCCTTAAAATCAATTTTCCCTTCGAACGGTAGTTTCTTCCTCAACAACTTTCTTAGGTCATCGAACTCTCCCTCAGCGTTCATTATTGAGTAGTCTTTTAATCTATAGGAGCGATTGAGACTAGCCGACAGCTCAGGGAGTTCATCCTCAACGCCAATACGAATATGTAGCATCACGTACGGTATAGGCTTCTCATCGCTATCTTCCCTTTCTCCCAAAAACATTTCTATGTTCCGCAGAGTATGCCCACCATCAAGAATTCCGTAGAGCCCGCCTTCTTCTGTAGGAAATGACAAGAACAGTCGGCCACGCTGATTGTCATATTCGGCTTGGCGAGCAGCAATCCATAACCCACGATTTCTTTGATGGAAGGTTTCCGGTGTCTCCGCCAGCGACTCTCGGATTTCTCGCGATACATCTGAATTTAGATTTTGGAACCTTGGGTTTGCAGTTCCTAGTGGGATTTTTACAGCTTCTGTAATGGGAACCAACGCCTCATACAAATATCGTTTACGATTAAACGGATCATCTAAGCGTTTAATATTTTTGGGGGGTACTTCGAGTTCAATTTCTTGGTAAGCCTGGTTGGACTTTTGAAGCGGCGCACTGCTGGAAACAACAATTCCATTAGTTGTCATTTGACACTCCTTTGGTTTGGGCATCAGATACTACACTGATCGCCAATTATTTTATTGAAAACGACCCGACTGAGGTGCGTTTCAACGGAAGTAATTTAGCATAGCTCACTGAGCTATGTCAATATTCAAAGCGCCTTTTCCTCTTTGGCAGAAACAAAGCAATTGTGAATCGCTTCCCGAATGACCTTCTGATACATATGCTCCAGGAATTCGGGGGAGGCGTCGGGATAGGAGAGTTCGTAGGAGGATTCCGCATGGGGACGGGCAGTATATTTTTTATCATCGCGGACAAACTCCATCCGGACAGCGAACCGGACGGATTTCTTGAATGACCCGGTGCGGACTTTTGCAGCTTTCGTGACGTAAACTGCGCAACTATACACTTGCCCGAGGCCGCCGACGTGCTTGTAAATCTGTTCGCGGATCAAACTTTTCTGTGTGTCAGTGAGCTCGGTGGTTATCTGAATCGTTGTTCGCTCATCGAATATATCCAATCGGGTGATGGCGACGTTCGGAAAGTATGCATCCTCCGCTCTGAAATCATCGCCCACATACTTGGCCTTATTGGCACAGGCGGATAGCAATACGAATCCAAATATTAATAGATACGGCCTGATTTTTGAGTTAGTCTTAATATTTCTCATTTTCCCCTGATCATTTCATTTTTTGCGGAAGCTAAAACGTTCTTTAAAACCTCAAGCTCGGTAGCGCTTATTTCCAGCTCATCAAGATGCATAGTTCCTCGGCTTAATAGCTTTTTCCTCCATCCCAATGCACTTATAAATTGGGCTCCCTTAGGAATAATAAAATGGCATTCAACTTTCTCTACATTCAAATTTGGGTTACTTTTATTGACGTCCAATATAATTTGTTCAGTATTGTCATGAACAATGATAAACCGTGCGAAGCAGTCCGCAAGTTTTCGATTAGCACCTATATGAAAGTTCCCGCGATTTCCATAAAAACCGGAGGTTGTTATCTCACACACCATTAACATTTTGTATTTATGCGAATATGCAATTAGATCGAAATCCATTTCTAATAAGGATTTTATGGGAACAAGCGTTGCTTCGTATTTTTGTAAAAACAATTTACCCAGAGCAGGCTCAATAATTGTTTTTAAAAGCTGCGTGTTCGCCATTATTTCCCCGAATAAAGCTTCCAGACGAGAGTCTTCTTTATATAAGGTAGGAGCTCGCGCAGGACGGGCTCGGGGAGCATGCGCGACTCGATGGCCTTGCCGAGG
>CAYLPP010000031.1:0-3845 GCA_964385615.1 uncultured bacterium
ACCCGGTCTTGAAGTCCTTGGAAGTCTTCCCGGTAACTGATCCCAGGTTGTCGATCTGTTTGGTCAGGTCTTTGATTTGGGCCTCATACTGCTTGAGCGTTTCCACCGACACAAGGCCCGACGCGCTGGCATCTTCGAACGCTTCGGTGACTTGCTCCAATTCAGCCACCAGGCGCTTTTGTCCTTTCCCTGCCTCCCGGGTAGCCTTGGTATAGTCGCCCACCGAAAGAACATGCTTGCCGGTCACCTCCTGCAAGCGCTTCATCTCTTGGTATATCTCGAAGGTTTCTTTTTCGAGCTTCTTGCCTTCTTCCGTGGCGGACCGCTCTTCGGCGGACATTTGGTTTAGGCGGATTTTATTCAAGGAGTATTGAGCCGACAAGCGGTTGTAGCTCCCTTCTTTGGAGGCGATGAGCTTTGCCTCGTTCTTGTTGATATTGTTGAGCTGGTTTTGCGCGTTCTTGACGGCGGCCAGCTTGACGGCATTATCTTCCAGTGCTTCGGCATATTTGCCCAGGCGCTTGTGTAGCTCGTCGGTGGCTTTCGCATTTTCGGTGATCTGGTCCCGCTCATCGGCCCGCGTTTCGTTCAGGGAGCGGGTTGATTTTTCCAGTGCGGCCGCATCCGAAACGGCCTGTTTTTTCAATGCCTCATACTGCACCCGAACGGCTTCCAGGTCCGCGGCCAGCTTCTTGAGTCCGCCGTCGTCCTGATAGATGTCTGAAGTCTTGATCGGGTTGGCCATAGTTTCTTATCGTCTGCGCGGGGTTGCCGCTTTTTCTTTTTGCTTTGCCTGGGCCTTGATCAATTCAAGCGCCTGAAAAAATGCAAGGGTGGTCATGTTCTTGGCATCTGTGGTCATACCGTTTTGGCTGAGGATGATGCACATTTCTTCGAACGCCTTGATGGTCTGCACCTCCGCCCCTTGCGGCCCGTGAAAACTCCTGGGCTTGAATTGAAGAAGGAAGTATTCATCAATCGCCGCCACCTGATCCGCCGGGTCTGTCCCCGCCTGGATCGCCTGAAGGATCACCAGGGTCCGGCGTTTCAGCCTGGAATAATACTCCTTGATCGCCGAAGTGTTGAAAATCGCCGGAAAAAACGTCTCCAATTCCCGGTCCATTTTTTTTTTACGGCGCCCAGGAATTCGAATACGGTCCTTGCCGTCAGACGCTTGCGGTTCAACTCTTCCAAGATCGCGTCAATACCCTCATCCGTCAAGTCCTGATCGGTAATCTCCCGCCCGTCAATGCGGTGGATCATCGCCACGAACGAACGCATAGCCGGCGAGGTATTGCGCATGATGAAGTACACTGACTGCTGCAAGTTATTCAATTCGACCTGAGCGAGGTCCGGCTGCTTGCCCATCAACTGCCGGATTGAATTGATCCGGGCATTGAAGGCGTTCAGATCCGACCCGATCCCGGCATCGAGCATCGTATTGAGGTTGTACAACTGGAAGCGCTTGATTGCGGTGTCTTGTACCGAATCGAACATTTCCAGTTTGTGCCCGTTGAAGGTGATCGTTTTCATGGGCAGATTGCTTTTTGGTTGAATCGAATCACCCCATCCGCCCGAATCATTCCCCAGGGACGCATGCAGTACTGAGCTTCAATTTCCTTGTCTGTGAATTCCCGGTACACATTACCCGGGCGCTCGAATATCTTATCCACGCTAATTTGCACCCCGGGCCGGAAGGATGATGCGGCGAAGGCCCGTAAGAAGTCTTCCTTCACGTTGTCGATTGTGCGGGTCTGCCAGTCAGAAGGGTACACCGCGCGAAAGTCGAACCAGATCACAAGGCCAAACCTTGTTTGGATGTCGCTAGACTTTCGGAAATAATTAATGGTTTCCCCATCCTCGACGACGAAAAAGGAGAAGTTGCCAATGTGTTCATCCGGGAATACCTTGAGGTAATCCCGTTGCCCAACATACACCCCGGGGAAAACCACCTCCCGCCCGTCGCGCACCTCCTTCATGATCTGCGCCTTCCCGAAGGCGTGATCTAGCCAAGCCAGCCCGGCGGCAAGGTCCGTCTGAAATTCGCCCAATACTACGTCAATGAGTTTGGGGGCGGTCAGCGTCGGTATGGTTGGCGTCGAGATCATCCAAGGATTATTTTTCGTGCTTCTTCTACGAATCGTTTGCGTATTATAGCGGCCAAGCGGTCGATGTTTTCAGGTGTCAGCCCGAAGATTTCCGACCCGTATTTCCTATCCAGCTTTTGCCGCTTCCAGTCCGCCGCATCCAGGGTGAACTGGTCCGCCCCGTAGCGAATAAAAAAGGAGGTGTGAAAATCACCTTCATCGCGAAGCGTCACGCGGTCATAAGGTTGCCCCTTGATCCGCTTCATGGCGATGGTGAAGGCGCGGTATGGCGGCGCCACCTCCTTGCCGTCGGCGTCGATACCCTGGTAAAGCTGGTCGTCCACGTTCATGGAAATGACTGCTGCTTCGTTGTCGCGAACCAAGTCAAGAAGGAGCGCATCCTTCCGGCTTTCGAAGTTTGCCACGGCTTGAATCATTTCCTGAATTGCATCCATTGCTACGAATTTAAGCAGGCCCGATTGCTCCGATCCTGATCCCGCGCCGGCGGCAACTCAGGCAAATCGGGTCAATGGCGTTGGTGTCGAATTGAATAGCGGCCATGGCCTTCTTGTATTGCCCCGAAAGGCTGAACTCTCTGTTGCCTCTGGTGTCGCCCTCGATCTCGTACAATACTTGCCCCTTGGTGATGTTCTCCGCATTGCGGTTGATGCGGCTTTGCGGGTTGAATGCCATTTCCCGGAGCAGATCCATGCCCACCCGGTGAGCGATCACTGTCTTGAACAAGTTCTTTTGCCGGACGATGAATTCCGTATAGCTGCACCTGGCCGACGTGGTGAGGTTCAGCCCGTAATTCGTATCCAAGCTGTATTGATTCTGCGTCAGGTCCCACAGCGCCGCCGCGTCATCGTGATCCACAGTGAAAGCGGTTGCCCTGAAATACCGGGACGATAGGAAGTTCCTGACCCCGCTCCCAAGGTAGGTATGATCATTCACCCCATTGACCGCCTGGCCGGTGATCGCATCTTCGTTGTAGGCGATGAAATACGACCCCTCCCCGGAAAGCTCCCATCCGGCATCCGCCCACTGAACCGCGCCCGCGCCGGTGTACACGATGTCAAGATGGTTGACCTCAGTCACCCGGCCCGACTTGAACAGGTAGACCCGTACGGTCTGGTTGGTGTCGAACTGGATTCCGATGCGGTCGATCTTCAGAATTACGTTCTTGGACCTGGCCGGGATGATCTCAAGACCCACGATATTCCCGGCCTTGGATTGGAGGTTGGAAATATTGCCGGTGGCCTTGAAAAGATCATCGTTCGAAAGCAGGGCCGAAGCGGTCAGCATTTCCGATTTCGAGGCAAGCCAGTCATCCACCGCCGCAATGATCCCGGCTTCTGTCTTGGCCTTGAGCCATGCCGTGAAGGCGGTATTAATGGTGGCCTGCACCGGGTCCACGTCCTGAAACCTGGGCGCAACGCTTACCAGGTTGTCGAAGGAAAGCAGGGCGTGAACGTCGTTGAAGTACAAGCCCGACGTGGGGGCCGTCGTCAGGGGTGCGGCAATCTGCCACCCGGAAGGGTCGGCGTTCTGCCTCCATCCAACCAACCCGATGAGTTCCGTCTTTATGGTCGCTGCGTTGTACATTCTTCAGTCTATTTTGACAAGGGCCGGAATCCCCACGATTCCAGACCCTTGCACTATGAAAAAACAATCACCCTTACTGAGGGGTCCGCGGGACCAGGTTCAGGTCGGGCCGGACATATGTCACCTGCGTTCCTGTCGAAGTGCAGGCGCACG
>CAYLPP010000032.1:0-3004 GCA_964385615.1 uncultured bacterium
TCGGCAAATCGATGAGCAATTTCTTCAAACAATTCCTTCCCTAGACTGTTTTTTGAATAATGAAAGAGCGTCGGATAGCTGCTATAAGTATAGACGATTTTTAGAGCGGCTGCTACGGATGAATCAGCTAGCAGATCATAGGGTGAGCAGAGATTTTGGGAAGAGCCACGGCCAAATATAGCCGGGCAGAGCATATTTGGTAGGTTTTCCTTTGTTATTGATCAGCAGATAGGCCCGGTTATCGATCATCAAATAAGCAATGATACCCCGGACCACTAAACCGATTTTAGCCCCTTCAAAATATAAAGCCCCAATTTGCAAAACGATCATTCTTTTTTGGACTTCCCCGGGCGATTTTTCGGAAATTGCCGGAAGAAAGGGCGCGATCGAATTCAAATAGTCTTGAGTTTGTTTGATGTCCGATGGATCCATCCGCCCATTTTTATTGTGATCGGTAATCGCGTCAATCGTGAGATTGCCTTCTTCATCTGATGTGATTTTAAAGAAAATAGCCGCCCCTTCAATTGAGGCCTTTACCGCAAGAATTGTTCCTTCACGGTCATAAAGAGGGGTCATGCCGCTCCACTTGGCCGCTGGCAAATCCAAACCAAACTGCTCTGCGATGACGGGCATGAAGTAATCAAGGCTGAAATAATTGTTCATCTCTCTCATCGAAGTGTTGACCATGAGCTCATAGAAATTATCCCCGGTTATTTTTTTGGAGTATTCTCCGGAGCTGCTTCCATAGCCTTGTGTGACAAGCACAGCTTCGAAGCCGCGCGGTATGGAGGGCTGGATGCCGGTTAAAGCCGCGATGGGATATGTTTTTCGTTCCACGCCTTGATAATCGGCTGAGCAAATGTCGTAGATCACCGCGGTTTTTGAATCGCCGTCAATGATGATTCGAGTGGAAAAAATTTCTTCGCTGTTTACATCATCCGGATCGATCAGCGTATAGAAATCAAGAGTCATTGTTTTTTTATCTTCGCTCAATGTTCCGACCGTTTTGACCAATCCAACATTAAGCCCTAATTCTCCGCGGTCCTGTGTTTTGGGTGTGTATTTCTTTTCTCCGATGAGATATTTAAAGGCATCAATGACGGAGTTAACCGGCGCTGGACTGGGCGAAGATTTAAGAGCCGCCGAGACGGCGGCCGGCGCTAAAGTATTGTTTTGTAAAAACTTAGTTGTGTCAGACATGTTTCCCGGAAGAGGTTTTTCGGATGCGGGAATTGCAACCGAAGGCGCATCTATTTTTTTTACGGGTTTGTCAGTTTGCGCCGGAACAGATATTTGAGGAGCGGGAGTTTCGCCGTCGGCAAAAGCGCGAAGCGGAGAAAAGAAGAGCATTTGAAAAATGACCACGGCCGATACCGTAGTTCTTAAAATGCTGTTTAAGCCTTCCATAGTCCTCCTTACCGCACGCCATTTAAAGACTACAGGGCGGGTTTTAGAAAATCAAATGCGGGGCAGGAGGAAGGCTGCTCTAAACCATTAATATATATTAGGTTAGGACATTAAACGTCTATAAAAGATAGTCAGTCTGAACCGATGCTATGCCAGGAAGAGGTAAAGAGTGCTCCCGGCTTTGCGAAAAGGTGCCCGGCCGCGGAACCAGGAATTTTTTTTCGATTGTTCTCCCGTGTAGGTTTGAATATCCATGGCGTAATAACCCGGAGCGGGATTCGTAAAGTCAGCGTCGGTCATTCCTGTCCAAGGAATTTTATAATAATCATACTCCGCCGAATTAAAAGACCAGACCGCGATTTTGACGGGCGGATTTCCAAGGGCTTTTAAAATTTTAAAAAGCGGCCGATTGTCCTGTCCCCATTCAATATTCGAGTCGAGTGTGATTTTTGCGCCTTCCTGCGCGCCGCCGATGGCTTCGTTAAAATAAGAAAGATAATGCGGCGCGGTACGGACCGCTCGGGAACTCATAAAAATAACGGATGAACAAATTCCGAAGAGCATGCCTGTTCGGAGAATTTTATTTTTGAAATTGAGCGCGAAAGGAACGCAAGCGCCGGCGGCTAAGTACATAAAAGGGTAAACCGGCAGAACGTGCCGGAGCCCGATATGGATTTTGTTGATGAAACTCGCGACAAACCAAAAAGCGAAGGCAGGGAGCAGGACCAAGGCTTTGTCACGGAGTTTGTGCGGAGAAATCACTAAGCCGAGGGTGCCCAGGCCCGCGAGTGAAAGAGAAACGAGGGATGTTTTCGCGAAAATAATCGTGCTGAAATAGCGCCAGTCGCATTCCACGAAGGATCCGCCGATGCATTGAATGTGATAACGCGCGGTATGGGTAAAGGCGATAAAAAAGCTTCTCAGATAATTCGCGTAGGGGCGGCCTCGAAGCAGAGTTCGGGGAAAATCGGTATAACCCAGTACTAGGACAATAGCGGCCAAAAAGAAAATCCAAGAAAATATTAAAAAGGCGCTCCAGCTGATTTTTTTTAAGAAAATCCGGGCGAAAGTGAGCGCGCAAAAAAAACTGATCCAGGCGGCCGCGCCCATTTGCAGCGAAATTCCGTATTTTTTGCTGATCACGATCATGCTGAAACAGGCAGCCCATCCTGCCGCGGAAAGCATAAGAACCATTTTTTTAAACCAGGAGTGTCTCTTTTCGGCCCAATCAAGACTGAGCCAGGTGACAGACATCAGTGAAACGGGTCCCAGAAAAGCCATCATGACCTTGTGTGTGGCGCCTAAAGCAAAGACACACAGCGCGAGGATAAAAATCCGCAGTTGGTTCTTGAGAATAAGTTCCTGGTAAGCTTGTGTCCGTTCCGAGACCAGTGCTTCCCAGCTAAAAAAGAAAAGCAGCAGAGGCAGAATAAGAATGGAGCTGACTTTCGCGAGCAGGGCGAGTCCGAAGGCGAGGCCGAGGAATAAAATATTCTTAGCGCTGGGATCATCAAAAAATTTTTTCGCGCGGTAAAAAGTGAGAAACATAAAAGCGGTAACGGCCATGTCGGTGGTGTAAAGGCTTCCGTGAGCAATC
>CAYLPP010000033.1:0-2648 GCA_964385615.1 uncultured bacterium
ATCGATCCTCTGACATGAAGGGCCCGCGGGATTTAATTTCAGCGTCAAGATTGGCGCGTAGTTTTGTGAGCGCTGCCCGCTTCGCTTCATCAAGGCCGGCCATGCGGTCACGCATCGATTCATTAAACTGGCTTTGATTTTCCGCGGCCGCCGCGCGCCGGACTTCAGAACGCGCCCCGACCGCTTCTTGTGACGACGCGGGCATCACAGCCAAAGCCACCGCCGAGATATCATCTTTTTTGCTGTATTTCCTTTCTTTTTCTGTCGCGGGCGCCGTGGCAATACGCTTGGCTTCCGACGTCAAAGCAGCGACTAAATCCTGCGGCGTTTTATGTTCCCGCGCGGCAATATCATTAATTGTTTCACTGCCCAAATTATCAATCACGCCATCCGTCATCGCGATAATCATATCCCCCGCCGCGACATCTACCGCGGTAACCGGGTGATTCGCGACATTAAAGTTATCAGCCCCTAATAATGCCGTAACCATATTGCGGCGTTTGTAAGTTTCCATCGCTTCGAGCGCTTCGCGTTTTGCCGCGTCGCTTTTCGCGTTGTCATATCGCGCTTGAAGCGCTTTGACTTCATCATACAGTTCGCGGTTCTCGGGGCTCAATCGCTGAGCGGCTTCCGGTGAGATTCTAAGCATGACATTAATAATCGAATCATCCTGCGTCACCTGAATCATTTCACCCGAAGCCCGGCGAAGATAAAGACGGCTGTCTCCGACATTAAGTCCATAAAATTTTCCGCGCCAGACGATACCAAATGAAATCGTCGTGCGCATATCGCCATATTTATTGACCTTTTTCTGCACAGCGGTAATCTCGTCATGCGCTGCGGAAAGAGCTTTTTTCATCAGAGATTCAAGTTCAGCCTCCGTTTCAACATTTGCAATACCTTCAGAAATAACTCTTTGCATGTGAATTCTTGCGAGCTTGCTGGCCATTTCTCCGCCTTGATGACCGCCCGCTCCGTCCGCTGCTAAAACTGACCCTAAATCACTATCCGATTCGATCATATCTTCATTCACACGTTCTTTTTGTGTATACGCGGTTGTTTTTACTTCGCCCGTCTGATATTCAAAAATAGGCGTGGCCGCAGTTTCAGCCTGAGGCTGAACCGCTTCAGGCGCGCTTTCTTCCGCCGCTTCTTCTGCTTCCGGAATAAATGCCGGCGAACCCGCGCGGTTTGGTCTGCTCGGTGCAGATGCGGGACGCATCCAATTCTCCAGCATCTTCGGAGCAATATTGAAAATAAGCAGCGCAATAATCGAACCAATTAACGCGTAAAATGGATAACTGGGCGGTATTTGCTGGAACAGCGTTTGATCATATTTGAATCCATATTGCGACATAAAATTCTGAAGTAAAGGAATCAGATAATAGCCCGCTGAGAGTGCTATAAGACCGCCTAACACAATTTGCCCCATTTCAGTAACAGGATTCTTTGCCTTTCTCCGAGGAGGCGGACGGCGAGAACTGGTATTCACTGAGGGCCCAGAGAAAACTGCTTGTCCCGAGGCAGGCGCCGACGGAGTAAATGAGAACGGCGCGGGTGAAGCCTCAGGCACGGTTCCGGCTTCTTCTGCAGCCGGCACTACCTCGGCCTGAGGTTCTTCTATAGAAGGCTGCGCGGGCTCTTCCGCAGGGGTTTGCGCCGCGATACGCGCCTCTAACTCACTAACGCGTTCACGTTCCGCTTTGTCGCGGGCTTCCGCGATTTCACGGCGCACGGCTTCTTCCTGATCCAATCGCTCTTTTTCCGCATCCGCTTCTGCTTGAAGACGCAATTTCTCGGCAAGTTCCGCCTCTCGTTTGGCAATTAGATCTGCTTCCTCGCCTGTCACAGTAAATACATGCTCGGGGCCATATGAACCCGCGGCGATTTCCTGTGAAATAATCGGCCCTTGGGTAGAAGCAATCTGCGGCGTTGATTGATCTTTAACATATTGGGCAAGAGCTTTTTTACGTTCCTGCAGCGCTTTAATCCGAGCAGCTCTCGCTTCTTCAGCTTTGCGCACCGCCAAACCCTGCGTTTGAGCGGCATTCATATGGGCGCCGCCCTTCTTATAAGATTGAATTGCTTGACGATCCCTAAACGCGTCTGAAAGCTGCGGCAAATAAGCCCCTGGAATTAGCGACGGATCGGAAACAAACTCAGCATCAAAGACGCTCATAGAAATCGCGCCATCACCCGACGCGGGCTCAAGCGGCATAATCATTTTCTGGCCAAATGCCTTGCGAATACGCGCCGTTTGGCTCATCTTCTCTGAAAGAGCGATCTCCGCTGCAAGAAGTCCTTCCGCCATAACAGAATGTTTTTTCTCTATTATTTTATAGTCAGACTCATACTGATTAATTCCCAACAGATCTTTAGCAACCTGTCCGCTCAATATCGCCAAATCATCTTTCATCTTTTGAACCGCTTCACTATGAGAGCGGTAATCTTTAACCATCGCCTCGAAATGAATCGACTCTGTCAAAAACTCCAATTCACTCAGCAGCGCGACCATGGCTCCTGACACCTGCAGATCACTCTGCATCGGAATATAAATACTGCGTAATTTGACGCGGAATTCATTGAGTAGTGTGCGCTGCAGATTTGGCGATTGCGCGTTACCCGAAACATCCCGAATCAAACGCATA